>NZ_KI535306.1:0-2602 GCF_000482365.1 Porphyromonas uenonis DSM 23387 = JCM 13868
AGTTCAAGAGCTAGGTTTTGACTCAACTCAAAATTGACTTAGCTCAAGAGTTAGGTCTTGACTTAACTCAAAATTGACTCAGTTCAAGAGCTAGGTTTTGACTCAACTCAAAATTGACTTAGCTCAAGAGTTAGGTCTTGACTCAACTCAAAATTGACTTAGCTCATGACTGAGTTTGGTTGCAAAATAACTAGCTCTTAACCTAAGTCTCAACCTCTAGTGAAGTATGAGGAAAAGGAGTGAAATCACAGGAATGTCGTTTATAGTGAATTAGTTACAAGGTCGCTGTAACTTTGCAGGCAGATAGAAGTCGTGGAGCTTTTCTCCCCGAAGTAGACACCCCCGAGGGGTGGATACTTCAACGTATCACTTCTTGATATTGGCAAGGTGTGTCTTTGTCCGACAAACTCCGTTTCTGCCGACAAAGACCCTTGCCCCGAAGGGGAGAGAATTACTCCAAAGTCGTAATTAGATAAGGATAAAAACAATGAATGGAAAGATAGAACGATGGGACAGATGGGATACCCGTCTTCCCAACCCAAAAGACCAGCAACGAGCGATTGACTTGTTCCATAAATCAGGGGCGGAAACGAAGTCCGACTTCGTGCGGGCAAGGATATTGGGAGAGCATTTCAAGGTGATAACGGTAGATAAGTCTGCCGTGGAGTACTATCGTAAGCTCTCCGAGTTAACTGCCCAGATACATAAGATAGGCGTGCTGTATAATCAAGCTGTACGAGCCATCAACAGCTATCATAGCGTGAAGACAGCTCAGATACTGCTTGAGAAACTGGAGCAACTATCAGCTAAGATCATTACTTTGCAGGAGCAGGCTATCTCTCTGACCATTGATTACCGCAAGCAATGATTGCCAAGATTTCAGCAACGGAGAACCTCGGAGGTGCACTCGGCTACAACTTCAAGAAGGTGAATAAGAAGGAAGCGACACTCCTGCTGGCACATGGCTTGTACCAAAACAGAGCGGGCGAATATACCATGTCGGAGGTACTTGCAGATATGCAAGCATTGATACCCGAAAAGTGTAGAACAAAGAAAACGGTCTTCCATTGCTCGCTCAATCCCCATCCAGACGAGAAGCTGTCCGATGAAACGCTCTCGCAGATAGCTAAGGAGTATATGGAGGCTCTGGGCTATGGCAAGCAACCCTACATTGTGTTCAAGCACAATGATATCGCCCGTGAGCATATACACATCGTATCGCTAAGAGTAGATGGTTATGGTAGAAAGATCAATGACAAG
The DNA here is from genome assembly GCF_000482365.1 of Porphyromonas uenonis DSM 23387 = JCM 13868. GTDB lineage: Bacteria > Bacteroidota > Bacteroidia > Bacteroidales > Porphyromonadaceae > Porphyromonas > Porphyromonas uenonis. Next base: position 1,261 of record NZ_KI535306.1, read on the forward strand.
TTCGAGGGCAGGAGAAGTAAGAAGATTACCGATGACTTGGAGCGAAAACACAACCTCATTCCAAGTTCAAAGGTTAGCGAGAAAACCGTAACAGAAACGCCCAAGGTGGATATTGGTAAAGGAACCATCAAGCAACAGGTCGCAAGCGTTGTCCGCCAAGTCTTGAAGCATTACAAGTTCTGCTCCTTAGGCGAACTGAATGCCGTGCTTCGTCGCTATAATCTTGCCGTGGAAGAAGTCAAAACAGAGTTTCGAGGGAAGAAGTACGATGGACTGGTCTATGTACCGACTGATGATAAAGGCGATAAGGTCAGTACACCCATCTATGCCTCGGAGATAGGTCGTGGTGTGGGCTATACAGCCGTGCAGAATAGGATGCAACAATCTAAGCAAGCTATCAAGCCACTGATACCAGCCGTAAGGGAGAAAGTCCTACAAGTAATGCGTACTTCTCCCCAAACAGAGGAAGCACTGCGACATCGATTGGAGGAGCAAGGCTTGCGAATGGTTATCCGAAAGAATGAGAGCGGGCGTATCTACGGTATTACGTTCATAGACGATGCGAATGGCATTGCACTCAATGGCTCCCGACTAGGCAAGGGGTATTCGGCCAATACATTTAATGCCTACCTTTCCAATCCGACCTACAATCCATTTATGGATGAAACATTGTATGGCACTTATTCCTCTCAATTGAAAGAAGAAGTTCCAACTATTCAACCGTTACAGTTAGATGCGAACGATGGAGACAACCTTGTCGATGAGCTAGTAGATGACATCGTCGGTGAACTCCCGCTCGGTAGTAGCAACGATGATTGGAAAGAGGCGGCTTGGCAACGGAAACTTCGCAGGCAGAGCAAGGTTCATCTCAGACGAAGGAAGAGGTAAGTCAAGGCAGGGCATGATAAGGAGGAGGGCATCGCACTCTTCACGGAGGGAATCGGAAATAGAGACGGAGAAAAGAAGAAATCTCCACGGAAGGACGGAGTGATAGTTCGGAAGAATGAAATCAAACTTCGGAAGAATGGAATGAAACTTCCGAGGAAATAGATCGCCCCTCCGTGGAAAATAGAAAATGGTCACGTAGGTATCTACTGTTTTCTCTGTGAAGATACAGTTCGGTGAAAAGGGAAAGCAGCGAAGCCTACGCATTTAACTTTGACGAAACAGTGATTAGACAACGATTAAACAACAGATAACTATGGCACAAGAAGATGATTTGAGAGCATTGGGCAAGATTATGGACTTTATGAGAGGTATCTCTGTTCTATTCCTCCTCATTAACTGCTACTGGTTTTGCTATGAAGCATTCCACACTTGGGGCTTGACGCTCTCGGTACTC
>NZ_KI535306.1:4397-79609 GCF_000482365.1 Porphyromonas uenonis DSM 23387 = JCM 13868
AATGTCTTTAGCGGACAGGTCGTGGGAGAAACGGCTAAGACGCTTTCCGAGCGTTTTGGCAAAGTGCTTCAGCAACGGCAGTCCATGACCATCAATCGAAACGACAAGTCCACATCTATATCTACGCAGATGGATAGCCTGATTCCTGCAAGTAAGATTAGTAACCTTACACAAGGTATGTTCGTTGGGGCTGTCTCTGACAATTTCGATGAACGCATCGATCAGAAAATATTCCACGCAGAAATCGTTGTGGATGTTGCCAAGGTCTCAGCTGAAACGAAAGCTTACCAGCCCATCCCAGTGATAGTGGAATTCAAAAATGAAGATGGCTCCGATAATCTTAAAGAGACCATTGAAGCCAATTATCGAAAGGTAAAGCAAGAAATCTTTTCCCTTGTAAATGTTGAAATTGATCGAATTAAGAATGATCCAGAATTATCTAAGTTGATTAAAGAGTAATAAATTCTCAACACTGTATTTATAACCATAGAACAACCAAAACTAATCAGAAATATCCGAGTGTAAATCTTTAATTACCAGCATATTCTAAAATTTAACACTTTTCGGTTGCCATTTGTCGCTTCCCAAATTTCCACATATTTTTGAGACGTATTTCTGACGTGGAGAATTTGCGGGGCTTGTTTTTTGTCACACCGTGCAGACAGTTGACAAGGGTTTACAACCGTTTACGACAAGCGACAATAACCGCCCCGATATGCGGAAACAGTCACACTGTGTAGAAAAGCGACAATGGTTGACTTCCGTTCACATCCGTTTACCATTTCAGAGATATAGGATTGAAGAAATGAACCATTAAACGATAAAACGGTATGAAAGCAACCAGAAAATGCAGTTTTTGCGGCAAGTCCTTTGTAACCCGAAGCGGTATGCAAAGATATTGCAGTGAGGCTTGTCAGGCAGAAGCCAAACGAGCCAGAGTGATGCAGAAGAACAACCTCTTCAAAGTCGCCCAACCCTTGATGGAGATACAGCATCAGGAGTATCTCACCTTTTCCAAAGCAGCCATCCTCATGGGCTGTTCCCGACAGTACATTTACAAACTTGTAGCCATCGGCAAGCTGAAAGCCTCACGCATCAGCAACCGCATGGCATTCATCCGCAGAGCCGACATCGAGCAGATGTTGGAGGGCAATCCCTATCACCGCATCCTGCCCGGCAACACCTCCACACCAAGGAAATCATCTTCATCTTCCTTACCTGCCAAAAGAGAAAAAAGGGAAAAGGAAAGCGAAGAAGTGTTGGACTTCTATTCGGGCGAGGAGGTGATGTCCCTTTTTAAGGTAAAGCAGTCATGGCTTTACACTTCCGCCAAGCGTAACCATATCCCCATCTGCCGTATCGCAGGAAAGAACTATTACAGCAAGAAGCATATTGACGAGTTTTTCGGTGTGGCAGTTGATATTAGCGAAATTACCGACTGGCTACTGACCGAGGAGGTGGAGGAACTGTTCGGCATGAAGCCGACCGCACTCCGTGCCTACACCTATCGCCATAAGATACCCACTAAAAGAGAGTACGGGCGTACCTATTACTCCAAATCACATTTGAACGAACTCCGCAGAACTGACCTTGTGAACGATGAACGCTACTATACCGTTGAGCAGGTGCAGCAAATCTATGGTCTTTCGTCAGCCAACATCTGCCATATCGTCAAGGTGAAGCACATCGAAAAGATAAAGGTGGGTGTGAAAAACCTGCTTTTGCGCTCAGATGTGGAGCGTGTCATGGCTGAAAGGAACAAATAACCGTGAAAAATCGGGATTATCGAAAATTATTTCAAAATGATGTATCGTGGAGGTATTCACGGATATTTCACGTTGTTCCTTTGCCATCGGAAACATGGATACAACTCCAAAATGTATACAACCAATTAAAACATAATTATTATGAGTAAATGCAAAACAGTTACCTTGCGTAAGCGCAAGATTAAGAACGGGACACAGTATTCACTATGCCTTGACTACTATCCCGGCTACCGTGACAATGTCACCATGAGAGTGATTACACGTGAAGCCTTAGGAATTTACATCTTCGCCAAACCTGCAAACCAGCAGGAACGGGACTTCAACGCACGCATGATGAAGAAAGCGGTCATCCTGCGCAACCAGCGCTACGAAGCCATTTTCAATGAAAACAACGGCTTTTTTGACAAGACCAAGATGAAGGGCGATTTCCTTGCCTATTTCAAAGGACTGGCTGACCGCAAGAATATCAAGTGGCAGCACGTATACAAGCATTTCCAGCGGTTCGTGAACGGCAAATGCACCTTTGAGGAGGTGGATGTGGATTTGTGCCGCAAGTTCATGGAATACCTGCTTGATGCACCCCAATCCATCCACACCAACCAAAAGCTGCACATCAACTCCGCAGCAGGCTATTGGTCAACTTTCCGTGCCGTGCTGCACACCGCCTACCGTGACAGGAAGATAAAGGAGAACCCAAACGGCTTCTTAGACCGCATCGAGTGCATTCCCACCATCAGGGAGCATTTGAGCCAAGAGGAACTGATACGGCTTGCCGAAACACCCTGTGAGGAGGAGGTCTTGAAAAAAGCTTTTCTTTTCGCCTGTCTTACGGGACTGAGAAAGAGCGACATCAGACAGCTCACGTGGCAGCAGATACAACCATACACCAACGGCAGGATGTTCGTTACCACCCGTATGCAGAAAACCAAAGAAATAGTGCATAACCCCATCAGTGATGAAGCCTATGGACTGCTGGGAGAACGGGGCGAGGGACTTATCTTTGAGGATTTCAAGGACAAGATGCTGCAAGGACCACTCCAACGGTGGCTCACGGCAGCAGGGATAACCAAGAAAATCACCTTTCACTGTACCCGCCACAGCTTCGGAAGCCTGCACGTGGAAATGGGAACGGACATGGCTGTCATCCAAGCCTATCTCGGACATAAGAACATTACCACCACACAAATCTATTCCAAGATAGCAGCGCAGCAGATGTGTCAGGTGGTGGACAAGATAACCTTGAAGCGCAAGGAGGCATAAATGTCTCACATTGACAGGTATTCAGAGGGGCGGTTATGGCTACAAGGCTATAATCGCCCCTCTATGTTTTTGGCTTGATGCCACCATTTATAAGCCCCTCAGAGTATGAAACAGAGTATGATATGATGACATTTCGTGAAATACATTGAAAAAGACCGTTCTAACCGCAAATAACGGGCAGTAATTGGGAAAAATAGCATTAACTTTGCACAAAATAATACAGGAACATTCAATCTCTCAACGAAATATGGAATCATCAATCAAGGACAAATACATCATCTTGGGCTTTGTCGGCTTCGCCATCGTCCTAATATCTTCCATTGCCACGCTGGTAATAGCGGACAGCTTCAACCAAGACAACTTTGTCAGGTGGATAGTATTCGTATGCTGTAACCTGTTGGGATGGTTGCTCTATCTCTCCTTTCAGACACTTATCTTTGATACATACGAAATCTACAAAATCAAGTTCGGCAAGAAAGAAACGATTGCCGAAGCCATAGAGGTGCAGGAAGAACTGTCACAAAATACACTTGAAGAAGCCACATCTGTGCCTGGACCTACATCAGTCCCTGAGCCTGTACCCGAATCATCCCCGACAAAAGAAGAGACACTTATCCAAACACAACCGATAGAGCTTACTATCGCCCCGGATCTTCACGAAAAGAACCGTGCCAATTACGCAAGCAGAGAGCAACGGGAAAAGGAAGAGCGCATCCGCATGGTCATGGAGTATTGCCATTATTACCTGCCTCGCATTGCCGACCAAGAAACCGTGAACCACATCTGTACTGAGGTGGACAAATGGATGAATCTTAACACTTATACCCCGAAGCCCATACAAAGACCGTTTACCAAAGACATCAACAACATTCCACTCCGTCACTTCGTATGGAATATCTCTGAGCGTTTCCTGTACAAGAGATACTACAATGGGGATAACCGTGCCAAGTTCATCAAAGCCCTTTTCCCGAAATCGTTTGCTGATACAGACTTATCAACCATCAAGAATTTCAAGGTAGAGCCGTTAAAGACGGAAATTCCCATTGATGAACCCGAAAACGGCAAACTTGATTTCCACTATCCCGAGGATTATGTGCGGAATTAGGATAATCACGACACCAACGACAACCATCCGGTAACTCATAACCGCCTGTTTTACATCGTTTCCCGAGTAATTTTACCCGTCATTTATGGCTGGGCTTAATTATTCGGGAATTATTTTGCAATGACGTGTCGTGGAGATATTCACGGATATATCATTTCAGTCCTTTGCGCCAAGTCTTACAAAAGAGACGAGTACGCGAATGGAAAAATCAATTCTTACCTTCAACGACCTCCCCGAGGTTGTCGCTCAGCTTCGAGACGAAGTGATGAGCCTGAAAAGCCTGCTCGCCGAGCAGCGCAGCGTGAACAATGCCAAAACGGTGGACACCCACGTGCCCATGTCTGTGGACGAGGCAGCAGAGTATTTAGGTATCCCTAAGGGTACGCTCTACATGAAACTGTCAGAAGGGACAATCCCTGCCACCAAGCCCGGCAAACGCTATTGCCTTTACCGTGACGAACTGGACAAGTGGCTGGAAACCGCCCGAAAGAATCCCATACCGTTGTCAGACGAGGAACTGAACAAGTCCTTATCCTCTTCCCACCGTCGCAAGCCCAACCCACGTAACTGGTGAATGATATGGAAGAGGATAAGAACTATATCAACCTGATACGTGGCGACCTCACAAAAGCATCCCAAGCGCATAACGGTATGCCCGACAGTGTAGGCATGATGAATATCAAGACGGCAAACCAAACCATTCTTGAAGCATCGTTATTGCCTACGCCCCGTGCGCTGTGGGACAGCTTTTGGTACGAGGGGGAACTCTCCTGCTTGTTTGCCGATTCCAACGTGGGCAAGTCCATCCTTGCCGTGCAGATAGCCGACCGCATCGCCCGAACCGACAATGTGCTGTATCTGGACTTTGAACTGTCCGAAAAGCAGTTCCAGCTCCGCTATACCAACGAGCATGGAGAGCTCTACACCTTTCCCGACAAAATCTATCGGGTGTCTATTGACTGCAACCAGCTTTTGGATGCCAACTTTGAGGAAGCTATCATAGGCGGCATTGAACAGATGGCTGTGCAGACCGACTGCAAGATTTTCATCATTGACAATCTTACCTACCTGTGTTGCGCCATGGAGAAAGGCGATGCCGCAGGACGGCTGATGATTCAGCTGAACAATCTCAAAAAGAGATATGCGCTCTCTATCCTTGTCCTGGCACATACGCCCAAACGCTCTTTGGATTGTCCCATCACATCCAACGACCTTGCCGGAAGCAAACGGCTCTACAATTTCTTTGACAGCGTGTTCACCATTGGAAAAAGTGCCCAAGACGGAGGGCTTCGCTATGTGAAGCAGCTTAAAGTGCGCTATGGCACGTTCTCTCATGATGCGGATAATGTAATCGTTTACGAGATTGACAAGGTGGATGCTTTCTTGCAGTTCGTGTTCAGGGGCTATTCCACGGAAAAGGAACACTTGAAAAAATTGGGCGACAATGAATCAAGCCAAAGGGATTGCCAAATTCTGCAACTCTCCCAATCGGGCAAGTCCGTCAGGGAGATAGCCTCACAGGTGAATTGTGGCAAGTCCACCGTAAACCGTATCATCCAGCGCAGCAAAGAGAGTAAAAACGCAGGTGTCCCAAGTGTCCCACTGTCCCAACCCTTAGAGTGTGGGACAATGGGACAGGATGGGACAGCCGACAATCAACCATCAAAAACGGACTAAGCTATGGGCAATTATTCATTACAGAAGTATAAAGGAACGGCAACACGGCATACCTGCCCCAAATGCGGAGACAGGCATTCTTTCGTCTATTACGTGGACGAAAATAATGTGCCGTTGCATCCATCGGTCGGCAGATGTAACCACGAAAGCGGTTGTGGGTATCACTACACTCCGAAAGAGTATTTTCAAGAGCATCCTGAACACAGAACTACCAATGATTTCTCTTTTGACAGGCAAAGAGCAGAGCAGAAGAAAGTGAAGCAGCAAAGTAAGCCGACAGCCATCGGCTATATTCCCCCTCACTATGTGGAGAAGTCGCAAAGCGAGCGTAGCAATTTCTTCCGTTTCCTCTTCACACTCCTTACTTCCTACTATGGCGACAAGGCGAAAGAGGTGTTGAAGCGGTTGTTGGAGGAATACCGTTTGGGGGCTACCCGTGACGGCTCTGTTATCTTTTGGCAGATAGACAGGACGGGCAAGGTACGCACGGGAAAGGTGATGCAGTACAATCCCGAAGACGGACACCGTATCAAGGGAGGACAGACATCGGCAGTGAACTGGATACACAGCATATTGAAAAAGCAGCGTGTGTTGGCAGAGGATTGGCAACTATCCCAATGCCTTTTCGGGGAACACTTGTTGAAAACGCATCCCGACAAGGTGGTGGTCTTGGTGGAATCCGAGAAGAGTGCCGTTATCGGTTCTGCTATCTTCCCCGATTATGTATGGCTGGCTACGGGTGGTAAGAGTCAGATGAGAGAAGAGAAACTCCGTGTACTGTCAGGGCGAACCGTGCTTCTCTTTCCCGATGCCGATGCTTATGCCGAGTGGAAACAGCGAGCCGAGAGCATGTACTTTTGTAAGGTGGTGGTTTCGGACATCATCGAAAGGAATGCCACCCCGAAACAAAAAGAAGCCCATATCGACATAGCCGATTGGATTATCTTTCAGATACGGGAGGGCAAGGTGATGAGTACAGCCAACCACTTGGTCGAGGCTGAGAGAATCCTCCAGCGGATGATAGAGAAGAATCCCGTCCTGCAAAAACTGATAGACGATTTAGACCTTGTGCTGGTCGGTGCATCTCCAATCGGCAACGATGATGAAAAACCTCCCTGACGGAGGAGAGCGGAAGCCGTAGGCTGGAGTTTGCAGACAATGGCTTGCCATTGATATAGCCCACTATAACTACACGCTCCGCTTACGTAGTTGTGGGCTCTCCCGAGGGGATTAGGGTTTTACCCTAATGACCCACTCAGGGCGTTTCTCCCCTGAGAACCCAGAGCAAAGAGTGACCCTCTCTTTGCAATCTCCGCTTATGGGTTGCACCCCTAAGAACCCCATGCGTTTACGGACAGCGGAAAAGCAAACAATAAAGTACAAACCCAAAAAACAAGTATCTATGGCAACAAAATCAAGCATACATATCAAGCCCTGCAATATCGCATCGAGTGAGGCTCACAACAGGAGGACTGCCGAATACATGCGCCACATCGGAGAGTCCAGAACCTATGTGGTTCCAGAACTCTCCACCGATAATGAGCAGTGGATAAATCCCGACTTCGGCAGTCCGGATTTGCGGATGCATTATGACAATATCAGACAGATGGTAAAGGAAAAGACCGGACGTGCCATGCAGGAAAAGGAGCGTGAACGCAAAGGCAAGAACGGTAAAATAGTCAAGATTGCGGGATGCTCCCCCATACGTGAAGGAGTGCTGCTTGTCAGGTCGGACACCACACTGGCAGACGTGCGTAAATTCGGTGAGGAGTGTCAAAGACGCTGGGGAATCACACCGCTGCAAATCTTCCTGCACAAGGATGAAGGGCATTGGCTGAACGGTCAGCCGGAAGCGGAAGACAGGGAAAGCTTCAAAGTCGGGGACAGATGGTTCAAGCCGAACTATCATGCCCATATCGTTTTCGACTGGATGAACCACGAAACAGGAAAGAGCCGAAAGCTCAATGACGATGACATGATGCAGATGCAGACCCTTGCATCCGACATCCTGCTGATGGAACGCGGGCAGTCAAAGGCTGTCACTGGTAAGGAGCATCTGGAACGGAACGACTTTATCATTGAGAAGCAGAAAGCTGAACTGCAACGCATGGATGCAGCCAAACGGCACAAAGAAGAACAGATAAATCTTGCCGAGCAGGAACTGAAACAGGTGAAATCAGAAATACGCACTGACAAGTTAAAGAAGACAGCCACCACGGCAGCGACAGCCATAACTAGTGGAGTTGCTTCTCTTTTCGGGAGTGGAAAACTGAAAGAACTGGAACGTGCCAACGAAAAACTGCAAGACGAGGTTTCAAAACGGAACACCAATATTGAAAAATTGCAGAGCCAAGTACAGCAGATGCAGAAACAGCATGATACGCAAATCCACAATCTCAGAGAAATGCACAGGCAGGAACTTGACATGAAAGAAAAAGAACTGTCACGGCTCGCCAGAATCATAGACAAGGCTTTCAGGTGGTTTCCGATGTTCAGGGAAATGCTGCGCATGGAAAAGTTTTGTGCCATGCTGGGATTCTCTAAAGAAATGACTGAAAGTCTTATAGTCAAAAAAGAAGCCCTGAAATGTAGCGGTAAAATCTATTCCGAGCAACACAGGCGGAACTTTGATATAAAGGATGATATTTTAAGGGTGGAAAATGACCCTGACGATGAAAGCAGGCTGAACCTGACAATAAACAGGAAGCCGATTGCCGACTGGTTCAGGGAGCAATGGCACAGGCTTAGATATGGAGCAAGAGTGCCGCAACAGGAAGAAAGAAAAAGTAGAGGATTCAAATTATAATAGAAGCAATTTGATTAGTAATCTAAAAGCACTCCGATAACGATTAGAGTGCTTTTAGATTGTTTATCATTAATTATCAAAGCAAGTGCAGTTTAAGATTTTACTGAAGTTTGCATTAATAAAGAATATACTACAGCTGATATATGCGCAACATATTGTGACGCTTGTGATTCATTTCCCTTGAAATCCTTAACAAATACCGCTAAGGTATAACTGATATTATTAGGCAGACATATATAGGCAACATCATTGTGAGCTGCAAGAACACCATTTTCATTAACATAACCTGAACCTGTCTTATGCGCTATAACAACCCCTTCTTTATCAAGAAGTGGAGCTGCTATCCTATCTACACCTGTTTTGCATTCTTTTAACGTATTCTTAATGAAACTTTGTTTCTCATCATCGATAAGACCTTCAGTAAACAAACGATTCATCAACATTGCAGCACCAAGAGGAGATGTATAGTTAGAGTAAGCCTTGTTATGGTCAGCCGACATTTCCTCTTCCGTATAAGCTATCTGAAAACTTGAACGAGGAATGAGTGTGGCTATAAAACTATCTGTTTGAGCGACATTAACCATATCCTTAAACATAAGGTTGCTTGCATTGTTGTCACTCTGAGTAAGAGTATAACGCAGCAAATCTCTCACTGTCAATGATATGACTGGCCCTGAATAATCTTTCAGCATAGGACTCCAAGTCTTTGGGTCAAGTTTATCCCTATTTATATTTACTAAGGTATCAAGTGAAATTCCTTTATTGTCAAAGTCATTACAAAGAGCTAATGCCTGATGAACCTTAAACACACTCATCATAGGATAAACACTCTTATTATTGACCTTAACCGTATCTCTGTTATTAACAATAACCGCCACACCAATTTCGCCAGGACAAGCTGAGACAATTTGAGAAATGCTATCAGTCAAAACATTTGTTAAAGGAGGATTTGCGCTATCTTTTGTCGCTGATTTATGGAACAATGAAAATACCAAGATGAAAATGCAAACTAAAGCTATACTCAAAACTACGATTTGTTTTTTTCTGTTTTTTTCCATGTTTATATTATTTATATTTGTTTGACGAGAATATCTTTATTTGCCGACAAAGGTACATAACTTTACGGAAATATAGTACTCCCCATTTTTCGACAACGGGCTAGTGTTTTTTTCTTTCACTGTTACAAACGTACTCATTTTCTTTCTCTTTACATAGTTAATGGTTATTGTTATGCAGCTACTACTATTCCATATTCCATGGCAGGGAGTAGCTTGGTGATACTCTGGTGGGGGCGCTCATAGTTATAGAACTTTATCCACTTCCCTATTCCTTGCCGTAGTTCTAAAACTGTATCGGCTGGATTAAGATAGATATACTCTTGCTTGATACTTCTCCAAAAGCGCTCTATCCAAATATTGTCTTTGCAACGACCTTTCCCATCCATACTTATCCTTATTCCCTTTTCCTCTAATAGCTCTACCCACTTCTTGCTCGTATACTGTACGCCTTGGTCCGAGTTGATAATCTCGGGGCATCCATATTGCTCTATACTCTCCTTCATAAGGTCAATGCAGTTATTAGCTGAAAGCGTATTGGAGAGCTTCCACCCCACCACAAAACGACTATAAACATCTATAACTGCATAGAGGTACATAAACCCCTTCTCCATAGGGATATAGGAAATATCTGTCGACCATACCTGGTTGGGGCGCTCTACCTTAAGCCCTCTAAGCAAGTACGGATGTACATAGCTCGGCATAGTGCCCTTACTAAGGCTCCTCTGTGGGTAGATCACTAGTATGTCCATCTTACGCATAAGTCTCCTTACACGCTTCTCATTAACGGAGTAACCTCTCAGTCTTAGCATATCACACATATGCACAACTCCAGAGGTCGGATGCTCAGTATGGTACTTATCAATAATACGCATCATCTCTAGGTTCTCCTCACTTTCTCCCTTTGGTTGATAGTACAAGCTGGAACGGTTAAGTTTCATATACTTACAGAAACGATTTCGGCTTAAGCCTGCGGGGCGCTGACGCTCCATCTCTATTATCTCACTTTGAGTCCGGCATCCTCGCAGGCAGTCGCAAAAAAATCGCAGTCAATCGTTAGCTGTCCTACCTTCTGTAATAGTCGCTTATTCTCACGCTCTATCTGCTTAAGGTCTCTAGCATTGTCAGAGGGCTTTTCAAAGGCTTGCGCAGCTTTTTCCTCTAGCTCTCGCATCCACTCTGTAATCTTACTTGGGCTGACTTCGTATCGCTTCGCTAAGCTCTGTATCGTCTCCTCGCCCCTCAAACCAGCCAATGCCACTTGTGCCTTAAAGCTTGAACTGTATTTACTTCTGCGTCCCATAAACTTCTTTTTCTTTTTTCGTTAGAAAATGACAATTAGTTCCATCTCAACTCTCAAATGTAGCACTTTTTGAGCTGTCTAGTTTTTGGGGAGTATTATATTTTTTGCGTAGTAATTCTTTTTATGCACATGTCGTTCCCTGAAAATGGTTGACTTATTTTTTGCTGAAACTGATTTCGGTTGACATCGTTTTCGTCGTCATACTAGAATGAGTTGTCTTGACTTTTCAAAGATACTGATTTTAGTTGACTCTGGTAGTTTGGGGTAGTTTGTCGTGGTATACCCCGGGCTTGTTTTTTCTTTTTCAAATCGGATAAACTCCCCGTCGGCAATGCAACAGACTAAGCCAAACGCCTGTAGCGGAGCGGAGGGCGTTTGGTGTGTCAGGGGTATTGCCGCTCTTTGTGTTCCGATTGAAAATGAAAAATCCAGTCTCTTCTCTCTTTGCTGAAATAAGTTCTATTTAGCTGGTTACTAGCTCCTTTGACTCTTTGTCTTTTCGAGCTTGCCCTTATCATCGCTTAGTACTACTGTAATAATGTTCCTTCTGAGTGCTAAGGTAGACATAAAAAATCAAACTACCAAATCTTGGACGAATTTTCTTTTTCAACACTTCCTTTCCTTATAATTCCCTGAGACTTAGAAGAGGTCATTTTAGCTTATATATTTGCTGTCTGAAAGGTATTATTCAAATCAAACAGAGTGAATTATGGAAGCAAATAGCAATGACAACTACGTGTTGGTCTTAGAGGATCGCACCGAGGTAAAGAACGAGCAAGAAGCGGGGAAACTCTCCGTGGTTTCGGGTATTGATGATAAGGGCAAGCTCAAAACAACTGAGCCTCTTGAAGCTAATCAGGCTGCCTTTTTGAAGTTCAACAGCAAGGATGGACTGCTGAAGAACTTCATGACCAACTTTCTCAAGCAGTTCAACAACCCCTCCCATTTCGGGCTATACAAGGTGTTGGCGAGCAATGTGGAGCAAGGTGTGGATAACCTGCGTACTCTGCTTCAAAGCCGAGATACTCCTGAAAGCAGACAGCAGTTGGCAGAGGTCGGTGTACCCTTTGAAGACTATCTGCCACAGCAGAAAAAGAGTACAGCCATTGATGCAGACAAGGTAGACTGGAAGATGCTTGACAGTCTCGGACTCTCCCGAGAGCGGTTAGAGCAGAGTGGGGAGCTAGAGAAGATGCTCAATTGGCAAAAGAGCAGCCTCGTAACCATAGCCATCCCTATTGGAGACACAACTATCTACACAGAGGCTCGCCTTGCCTTCCGCACAGATAATGAGGGCAATATCGGGTTAGCCATACACGCTATGCGTAAAGAGCCACAGCTCGACTATCCCTATATGGGCTACAAGTTCTCGCCCGAGGAAAAAGAGCAACTGCTCACGACAGGCAACCTTGGCAAGACCATCGAAGTAACACCCAAGAGCGGAGAGCCTTTTGCAGCCTACGTCTCCATCGACCCACAGACCAACGAGATCATCGCCTTGCGTGCCGACCGTGTAAGCATTCCTCAAGAAATCAAAGGCGTCACGCTCTCTGATCAGCAATACAAAGATCTAGTGGAGGGCAAAGCGGTGAAAGTAGAAGGAATGACCGCTAAGAGTGGCAAATCCTTTGATGCTACGCTTCAGGTCAATGCAGAGAAGAAAGGCATTGAGTTCATCTTTGGAGACAACAAGAGTCTCAAAGAGCGTCAGGAACAGCAACAAGATCGTCAACAAGGCAAGGCACCTCGCAAGCTTTGTGGTCTAGAGCTGTCAGAGAAGCAACGAGAAGCCTTAGACAACGGTCGCACACTTTACCTCAAAAACATGATCGATAAAGAGGGGCAACCCTTCAATGCCTATGTCCGTATGGACAAAGAGCAAAACCGCCCACGCTTCTACAAATGGAACCCTGACAAGAAGCAAGGGGCGGGAAAGGTCGAAGCCGTGGCGGAAGAACACAAGACGCAGGTAGCTGTGAATAAACACGGCAAGACCAACGAAGCTACCAAGCAGGTGAAAGAGCCACTGAAAAAGGGGCAAACAGCACCCACTGCTGAACAAAAGCAGAAGCAGGACGAGAACAAGCAGAAGAAGTCTCGAGGACGTAAGATGTAACCCATAATCCTTTCAAAGACTATGACAACATGATTAGCTGATACGTAACGAAAAGGAACTGCATTCGCCTCTCGCCAGCGAGCTAATGAAGCTCTTGAAACACCAAGGATTCTCATTACATCAGAAGAGTTAAGCTCTATTTTCTCTTCAAGGACTTCATAGTCACTTTTGAGTTCCGCAATAAAGCCCGATACCTTATCTATTGCAGATCTAAGAGACTGAATCTCTTGAAGTATTTCCAATTGTGTCTGATTGTAATCCATATGATTCGTCTTGTAATCCTGCTTTAAGACACTTAAGGTAGTCTTCAACTTGAGAGATAAACTTGGAGAGATCAAGGTTGGGTCCCATCATGTAGTTCACGACTTCTCTCACTAGAGCATTAAGAATGGATTGTCTTTCGCTTCCATAGATGCTGTCCAACACTTTGAAGAACTGTTCTTGAGTCAGTGTATAGTGTACATCGTTTTGCAGGCTCAAAGGTTCCGTTATGTCCTCTACAACATCTGCATCAATCATCAGAAAAATGACATCTTTCTTAGCTGCTTGAGCGATTTTTGAGGAAGGTCCTTAATTGCTGACCGCCACTAAGAGTCATTGATTTTCTAAAGTTGGAGACATCCATCTCAGCTATGAAAGCTTGAGACTTGAGGTTATTCGAACTGCGAATGATATCCTCAAGAGACGGATTGACTATGTACAGCTTAGCTGTTTCTTTCATTAGGCTACTTTTTATGGTTTACCACAGCAACTTGCTGCGCTGCAAAGTTCCCAATGTTTAGACGTTTAGACGAATATCATATTACTATTGTTGGGTAAAGTATTACCATTATAGGCATCTGTTCGTGAGAGGAGGTAAGGTACTGCAAGTGCACGGTGCAAGATCCCTCTATATATAGGGGACTTGCACCGTGCACTTGCAGTGTAGCCATACTACTCTCCGAAGGGTGATGAAACCAAGAATTTGGTGATTGTTCAGAGAAATGGTACTTTTGAACTCGGATAACACAAAGTAAGTGTACTCTGTACGGACTCTCAAAAATATCCGTCTTGGCTACAGGGGTTTTAGAGAGTATATAAAGAGAGTGAGACATAGGAAGTTGTGGGCGTAAGTTCATTTTCCCCGCTTCCGCTCTTAGCTGTTGCATAGAGGAGCTACAGATTATTCTGGGCATAAGACTAGAGCAACGGAGCAGAATCAAGTAAGTGTCGTGACCCATACGGGTTGCGACACTTTTTTGGTTGTATGTGTATGTCAAAACGCTGAATTTCTTTTTCCCGCAGAGCTTGATGCGTCACGAAGTGGTGCAAAAGTCGTAGCTTTGCACATGCACTTCGCTAGGTGAGGGAGATCCTTGCCGCGAGGAACTATGTATCATACTATAAGATAGCATAATGGACAAAAAACTAGAAGCGGCTGCGAGAGCCTATCATGCGCTCCCTCAGCCTGGTAAGATAGAGGTGCGACCCACTAAGTCGCACAATACACAGCAGGATCTGACGCTCGCCTACAGCCCTGGCGTGGCGGTACCCTGCAAGGATATAGAGGCCAATCCTGAGCTTGCTTACGACTACACGGCCAAGGGTAATCTCGTCGCCGTCATCTCTAACGGTACCGCTGTCCTAGGACTGGGCAATATCGGTGCTATGGCGGGCAAACCCGTCATGGAGGGCAAGGGGCTCCTCTTCAAGATCTATGCAGGCATCGACGTCTTTGACCTAGAGGTCGACGAGAAGGACCCCAAGAAGTTTGTCGAGATCGTACGCTCGCTAGCGCCTACCTTCGGCGGTATCAATCTCGAGGACATCAAGGCGCCCGAGTGCTTTGAGATCGAGGAGGAGCTGAAGGCTACGCTTGACATACCCGTCATGCACGACGACCAGCACGGCACCGCCATCATCTCCGCAGCGGGCATGCTCAATGCCCTCAAGATAGCGGGCAAAAAGATCGAGGAGGCGCAGATCGTAGTCAGTGGCGCAGGAGCTTCAGCGCAGTCCTGTACCAAGCTCTACATCGCTCTGGGAGCTAAGCGGGAGAACATTGTGATGGTTGACTCCAAAGGGGTCATCCGCACCGACCGCCCCAATCTAGATGAGCGCAAAGCGTTCTTCGCGACCAGTCGTGAGGGCATCTATACGCTAGCCGATGCGATCCAGGGGGCTGACCTTTTCCTTGGGCTTTCGCAGCCTGGCGTGCTGACCCCTGAGATGGTGCAAAAGATGGCTCCCAATCCAATTGTCTTCGCCCTGGCCAACCCAGAGCCCGAAATTAGATATGAGGATGCAAAGGCTGCACGTCCTGATGTGCTTATCGCTACGGGGCGGTCAGATTATCCCAACCAGATCAATAATGTGATCGGCTTCCCCTACATCTTCCGTGGGGCGCTCGATGTGCGCGCCACGGCAATCAACGAGGAGATGAAGATGGCTGCCACGATGGCTATCGCAGATCTAGCGCAGGAGCCGGTCCCCGATGAGGTATCAAGTGCTTACGGGCATATGCCGCTCCACTTCGGTCCTGACTACTTTATCCCTAAGCCTGTAGATCCACGCCTCATCACAAGGGTCTCGATGGCCGTGGCTCAAGCTGCAATCCGCACAGGTGTAGCGCGCCGTGAGATCACCGACTGGGATGCTTACGAGCAGTCGCTCATCATGCGTACGGGAGGTATGAGTCACCTGCTACGCCGTATCCACGAGGCTGCGCAGAAGTCTCCGAAGCGTATGGTCTACGCTGCAGGCGAGAATCCACTCGTACTGCGCGCTGCTGCCGAAGTGGCTCAGCTCGGTATCGCACACCCGATCGTGCTGGGTGACCCCGAGGTGATCGAGCAGATTGCCAAAGAGCATGACCTCGACCTCTCCACCATCCAGATTATTAATCAGCATGACGAGCGGTGGAAGGCTAAGCGTGAGGAGTATGCCAAGCACTATACGGAGCAAAACTGGCGCAAGGGTGGTCTCCTGAGCGAGGCTAAGGACAAGATGTTTGGTCCGAACTACTTCGGCATGATGATGGTACAGTGTGGCGATGCCGACAGCTTGATCACAGGCATTTACTCCAACTATGGATATCTCTCCAATGTGGCTCGCGATACGGTCGGTATAGCGCCAGGGCACCAGCACTTTGCCACAATGCACCTCGTGATGATGAAGAGTGGACCCCTCTTCCTCGCTGATACGCTGATCAATCAGAACCTCAAGGCTGAGACGCTGGTAGACATTGCGCTACTGGCTGCCGAAAAGGTGCGTTGCTTTGGTATCAAGCCTGTCATTGCTATGGTTAGCTTCTCAGACTTTGGAAGTACCGATGCCGAGTCCTCTGTGGAGGCACGCAAGGCGGTCGAGATACTGCACAGAGACTACCCACACATCGTGGTGGACGGTGAGATGCAACTACAGACCGCGCTCAACTATCAGCGACGCGACGAGGAGTTCCCCAACAATCGCATCAAGGGAGAGCCTGCCAATGTACTCATCTTCCCCCGTCTCTCGGCTGCGAATGCATGCTACCAGCTCCTCAAGCACCTAGACATAGCAGAGGACGTGATCGGTCCTATCCAGATCGGACTAGCTAAGCCGATCTACTTCGCCGACCACGATGCAGACGTCAAGGACATCGTCAATATCACAGCGATGGCATCACTAGACTCCAGCTCCTGCTTCGTCTAGTCCATCGCTCCATAGTACGACAAGAGGGAGATCCACCAGCTGGTGGGTCTCCTTTTTTAGTTCCATATTGATGATAGTCCATTTTCATAGGGAGGAAACTGTTGAGCACCCTAGAGGTGCGTCCTGACCGTCCCGCTTCTAGCATGGGACTCAGCGCAGAGAGGCGGGGTGGGGGAGCTTTGCAGATATCTACTTATCTACTATCTTTGCGCTGTAGACAACGAGGTCAGTATGTTATCACAGCAAGATATAGAGCAAGTAGTGGCGCTGAGTAGGCTTTGGGCAGACAGATCGCCCGATAGGATTCTCTTCGAGCGGAGTGAGTTGGAGCCTGAGCTAAAGCGCCAGATCGCTCTACAGGTCTCTCTCCTGCCGAAGATGCAACGCAAGGTGCCATACTTCCTCCAGGGTGGGGGGTATGTCCCGCACAGGGTCAACTTCGAGCAGTCTAGCAGTGAGCTTACGGCACGATACAAGCAGCAGTTTGTCACGGAGCATGATCGTGTCCTAGATATGACTGGTGGGATGGGGATTGATGCGCTTGCTATGGCTACAGTCGCAGAGCGTAGCTTGATTTATGAGATAGATCCTGTCATGGCGCAAGCCTTGACTTACAATGTGCATAAGCTCCTGCAGCAAGACAATGCGACGGTGCGCTGCGGCGATGCCCTGGCGGAGATGGATGCCTCTACACTAGAGGGTGTAACGCTCGTCTATGCTGATCCAGCACGACGCGATATGGATGATCGAAACAAGCGACTCATTAGCATGGACGAGTATAGTCCAGCACCTCTTCAGATCATAGCTCGGCTACAAGAGTTGGGCTATGCGGGGCGTCTGCTACTCAAGCTCTCTCCCATGCTAGACATTCGCTGGATATTGGAGCAGCTGCCACAGATTTCTGCGCTTCATATCGTACAAGTGCAAGATGAGGTCAAGGAGCTACTGGTCTCCATCTCAATGGCTTCACGAGAGACCGATGTAGCGCTTCATCTGGCTCTCGTAGATCGCTTGGGAGAAGTCAGTCGGTGGAGCTTTCCCTACGAAGCTTTGTCCTCGGTCCGCACGCCCTATGCGACTAGCGTAGAGGAGTATATCCATATTCCTCAGCCGCTCCTGATGAAAAGCGGAGCCTACCACCTGATTGCTCAGGAGCAGTCGCTCTCCTTGCTCGGGCCTAACAGCCACATATACACCTCTTCACAGGCATCCACGAGCCCTCTGTACAAGAGCTATCGGCTGATCGAGGAGATAGACTATAGCAAGTCAACCCTCAGGGGCAAGAGCCTACACTCCCTGCGCCAGCGCTACCCAGCGCTTACCATTATGTCCAGACACTTCCCGCTGACCGCTCAGGAGCTCAAGAAGACACTCCGGACTGACGAGAGCGATACCTACTACCTACTCGCCACGACCTTAGGAGAGCAAGCCCGTAAGCTACTGATCCTCAGCTCTTGCTAGCGAGCGTGGATGAGGATAAAAAAAGTTCCTCCACAAGTATGAAGCATACTCATGGAGGAGCTATGAAACGGAAAACTTTTCATCATGGAGGTTCGTGGCGGATTTGAACCGCCGTACACGGTTTTGCAGACCGTTGCCTAACCACTCGGCCAACGAACCATTACCTTCGTGATTACGGCTACAAAGGTACAACAATTTTTGAACAAACCAAATGCTTCGGCTCTTTCGCTAGGGCTACGCATGATAAAAAATGTGGTCGTTTCATTTCCTACCTAGAAATTTGACCAATTCCTAGGTAGCTATTTGGCAAATTCCTAGGTAGGAATTCCATTCTTCAGGAGGAAGGTGTAATCAGAGGGGCTCTGTAGCCACTGTGTAGAGATAATCGAAAAGCGCATTTCCTAGTTATCGTCATGTGCAGCTCCTAGCAGACTGGCGTGGTTACCATGCGTCAGATCGGCTTTTGGTAGTGAGGCTTAAAATGAGTACTTTTGCAGAGGGTGTATCATAGATACCCCGTAAGCTGGCTTGAGCCGATCTTGTCTCCCTAGCTGATTCGATGGGAGGAGGTAGGCTTTTACCACCTAGACTGTATGCTCAGCGGGTGGAAGCGTTTTTATACTTAACTATAGTTATGGACTTACACTTACTAGAACTTAGTGATCAGGAGATAGCACGTCGCAACAGCCTAGACGAGATCCGTCAGATGGGCATCAACCCTTATCCAGCAGCCGAGTATGTCGTGACGGCACATGCTCAGGAGATACAGGACCAATATCAAGATGAGGCGCCTCGCATGGAGGTAAGCATCGCTGGTCGTGTCATGAGTCGACGCATCATGGGCAAGGCTTCCTTCATGGAACTTCAAGACGCCTCGGGGCGTATACAGGTTTATGTGACTCGTGATGACCTCTGCCCTGGAGAGGATAAGGATCTATACAACAAGCTCTTTAAGAAGCTCCTCGACATTGGCGACATTGTTGGTGTCAAGGGCTTTGTCTTCCGCACCCAAACGGGTGAGATCTCGGTGCATGCCGAGGAGCTAACCTTGCTGAGCAAGGCGCTACGTCCGCTCCCCATCGTCAAGGCTAAGGACGATCAGGTCTTCGACGGCTTTACCGATCCTGAGCTACGCTACCGCCGTCGCTATGTGGATCTGATAGTCAATGAGGAGGTGAAGGGCATCTTCATCAAGCGTACGAAGATCTTCCAGTCGATGCGCAACTTCTTCAATTCACGAGGCTACCTAGAGGTAGATACGCCTGTGCTGCAGTCTATCCCGGGTGGCGCAGCGGCTCGTCCTTTCGTGACACATCACAATGCGCTTGACATACCACTCTACCTGCGCATCGCCAATGAGCTTTACCTAAAGAGGCTGATCGTGGGTGGCTTCGAGGGGGTTTACGAGTTTAGTCGTAACTTCCGCAATGAGGGTATGGACCGAACGCACAATCCTGAGTTTACCTGCATGGAGATCTATGTCGCCTACAAGGACTACCGCTGGATGATGCAGATGACGGAGCAGATGATCGAGCATATCTGTCAGGAGGTGCTAGGCTCTACGACCATTCAGGTAGGGGAGCACACGATCGAGTTTAAGCCTCCCTATCGTCGCCTCACGATGATCGACGCTATCCAAGAGTATGGCGGGGTCAATATCGATGGCATGGACGAGGCTGAGCTTCGCAAGGTGTGCCAAGCTAAGGGTGTGGAGATCGACGAAACGATGGGTGTCGGCAAGCTGATCGACGAACTCTTTGGCGCCGTTGCTGAGCCACACTTGATACAGCCGACCTTCATCATAGACTATCCGAAGGCGATGTCTCCGCTTACTAAGGAGCACCGCGATAGAAGCGATCTGACGGAGCGCTTCGAGCTATTTGTCAATGGTAAGGAACTGGCCAATGCTTACTCAGAGCTTAATGATCCGATAGATCAGCGTCACCGCTTTGAGGATCAGCTACGTCTGAGCGAGCGTGGAGACGATGAGGCTATGTATATCGATCACGACTTCCTACGTGCGCTAGAGTTTGGCATGCCCCCCACGTCTGGTATGGGTATCGGTATGGATCGTCTGGTGATGCTTCTGACTGGTCAGGAGAGTATCCAGGAGGTATTGCTCTTTCCACAGATGCGTCCAGAGATACAGCCTAAGCGTGACAAAGAGGAGGCTTATGAAGCCGTTGGCATAGACAAAACTTGGGTGCCACTCTTGCAGAAGGCTGGGTACCTCACTGTCGCAGACCTCGCGGGCAAAGCTCCCGGCAAGGTGATGCAGCAGATGATGGATATCAATAAGAAGTATAAGCTAGGCTTGCAGATCCCCGCACTGGAAGAAATATCCCAGTGGGTGGGCGAGGAGTCTACGAAATAATCATAGTTCACGCATAGCTCTCTCTTGCTAGAGGGCATGGCGTGTATACGGTACAGTCAATATGGATATTGGTCGCATAGGCATACTAGGTAGTGGTAGCTGGGCTACTGCACTGGCTAAGATCTCTCTAGAGTCTACGCCTGAGATAAATTGGTATGTGCGTCGAGATGATCAGGTGCAGCGCTTTAAGGCTACGGGGCATAACCCCGACTACCTCTCTAGTGCTGCCTTTGATACGGATCGGATAACCTTCTACACAGAGGGCTCGATCAACCCTTTCTTTCGCAATAGTGACACCATCATCTTGGTGACCCCTTCGCCCTACATCAAGCACTACCTCAAGAAGGTGAAGCGTAGTAGCATGCGTGGCAAGCTGGTCATCAATGCGGTCAAGGGAATCGTGCCTGACGAAAACCTTTTGGTCTCAGAGTTCCTCATCCAGGAGTTCTCCTTGCCGAAAGAGCAGATCGGCGTGGTGAGTGGCCCCTGTCACGCTGAGGAGGTGGCGCAGGAGCGTCGTAGTTACTTGACCACAGGGTCTTACAGCGATGAGCTGGCGCATCTGATGGCTGATACGCTCTCGTGTGACTACATTACCTGCACCACGTCGGACGATGTGGTCGGCATCGAGTTTGCCTCGGTACTAAAGAACATCTACGCCATCGCTGCGGGTATCTGCAACGGACTCAACTACGGAGACAACTTCCAGAGCGTCCTCATCAGCAATGCGATTGCTGAGATGAATAGCTTTGTCAATACGGTACACCTGCTCAACCATCGTGTCATCACCAACTCGGTCTATCTAGGCGATCTGCTCGTGACTGCTTACTCCAACTATAGTCGCAACCGAACCTTCGGTACGATGATCGGCAAGGGATACAGTGTCAAGGCAGCGCAGGTAGAGATGGAGATGGTGGCGGAGGGCTACTACGGTGCTAAGTGCGTGCGCGAACTTAACACGACACGCTACCGAGTCAATATGCCGATCATGGATGCTGTCTACGAGATACTCTATAATAAGCAGTCGGCCAAGGAAACCATCGAGCGACTTTCGCTCAAGTTCCGCTAACGGACGAAACCTTTTAACCTAACACACGATACAACCATGAAGACAGCCGCATCGCTCATTCAGATCGATACAACACATGCGCAGGCTCATCTATCGGCAGAGACCATCCGCCAGGCGGAGCAAGATGCGCTCGCAGCGATTCAGACGTTACACACAGGCTCGGGAGCTGGTAACGACTTCCTAGGCTGGCTCACACTCCCCGAGGAGACGCTCGAGCGTGACCTCTGCAAGCAGATACAGATGGTAGCCGATAGGCTTCGCCAGGAGTGCCTATATATAATATGTATAGGCATCGGGGGCAGTTACCTAGGTGGCAAGGCTGTCATGGAGGCACTCGGAGACCACTTCTCCACGCATCGTCAGCCAGAGCTAGGGCATCCGCAAGTACTCTTTGCAGGAAACAATATCAGCAGTGACTATCTGCACGATCTGATGGATCTGGTCGTGGACAAGCCTTTTGGTATTGTCAATATCTCTAAGAGTGGTACGACAACCGAGCCAGCTATCGCCTTCCGCATGCTGAGTCAGTACTTAGTGGCTCGTGATGGTCAGGAGGTGGCTAAGCGACGTATCGTTGCCATTACCGACAAGAAGCGAGGCGCTCTGCGTCGCCTAGCAGACGAGCAGGGATACGACACCTTCGTCATACCAGATAACGTAGGCGGTCGCTTCTCCGTGCTGACTCCTGTGGGGCTGTTGCCGATTGCTTTGGCAGGCTTTGACATTGAGGCTTTGCTCCAGGGTGCCAGCGACACGGCGCTCATGTATAGTAGTACGGAGCATCCGTTAGAGACCCCAGCCGTGCAGTATGCCGTGACAAGACAAGCCGCCTATCGGGAGCGAGCTGTGAGCGAAGTGCTAGTCGCCTTCGAGCCACGGCTGAGTGCCATGGGGCAGTGGTGGATGCAGCTCTTTGGCGAGAGCGAAGGCAAGGAAGGCAAGGGACTACTCCCGCTCTCTCTGACCTACACGACCGATCTGCACTCGATGGGGCAGTGGATACAACAAGGTCCCCACAACATCCTCGAGACGATGATCGTCGTCGACACGCCGAGAGACACGATCACCATCCCAACAGATGAGCAAAACCTAGACGGTCTCAACTACCTAGCGGGCGAGACGATGCACCATGTCAATGAGCAGGCGCATCTAGGCACGCTCTTAGCGCACGAAGATGGCGGTGTGCCAGTTTTGCAGTTGCAGTTACCTCAGATTGACGCTAGGACGATTGGCGCCTTCATCTATACGATGGAGTATGCGGTCGCCATCAGTGGCTATATGATGGGGATCAACCCCTTTGACCAGCCAGGCGTGGAGGACTACAAGCGCAATATGTTTGCCCTCCTCGCTAAGCCAGGCTTCGAGAGCGAGACGAAAGCGATGCGCCAGCGACTCAACAAATGAACTTACGACAGATTACAACAATGACAGATACGATACAAACAACCCACAAGAAGAGCTACCACGAGGCCATCCCTCTCCCTGAGTATGGACATCATATCCAGCACATGGTAGACCACTGCTTGACCATTGAGGACCGCGACGAGCGGACTAGGTGCGCACACGCTATTGTCAAGGCGATGGCGATCATCCAGCCCGAGCAGGCTAAGAAGTCGGAGGATCACAAAGTCCTCTGGGATCACCTGGCCGTCATGGCGCACTTCGCGCTAGACATTGACTACCCCGTAGAGCCCATTCACGAGGAAGCGCTCCGTGGTGCGCCCGAGCCTTTGTCCTATCCTGAGGACGACATCATCTATCGCCACTATGGGCACCTCATTCAGGAGCTGATCAAGAAAGCGTGCGAGATGCCCGAAGGCGACGAGCGCGAGGCTTTGGCACTCTCCATTGCCAACCGTATGAAGCAAGCTTATATCTTGTGGAATAAGCGTGCCGTCGATGACTACACCATCTTTAAGGACCTTTACGAACTCTCTGGCGGTAAGCTCGTGCTGACCGAAGAGGAGCACCAGCTAGACGCTACCACACGGCACACACCTCAGGGACGGGGAGGCAACCGTTCTAGACGACAGTACAGGCGTCCAGCACGAGGAGGCAACAACTCCAGAGGAGGAAGTCGCCGTGGCGGTCGTCCCAACCGTTCTAGACGTTAGCAGATACAGATAAACATCTCACTTCTTACTCTTACGACACTAGCTTATGGCATCTTACATCATCGAGGGAGGTCACAGACTCCAAGGCGAAGTAACCATACAAGGAGCTAAAAACGAAGCGCTCCAAGTTATCGCCGCCACCTTACTAACCAGCGAAGAGGTCATCCTAGAGAATGTACCAGACATCCTCGATGTCAACAACCTCATCAAACTCGTAGAGCTCCTCGGTGTCGAGGTGACACGACTCAGCCACGACAGCTATCGCTTCAGAGCTCAGGAGATAGATCTAGACTTCGTCGACTCTCCGCAGTTCCTCCATGAGAGCAAGATATTGCGAGGCTCCGTGCTTCTCGTCGGTCCTCTCGTCGGTCGTTGTAGACACGCCGTCTTTCCCAAGCCCGGCGGTGATCAGATAGGACGTCGTCGACTAGACACCCACCTGATCGGCATTGCCACCCTGGGGGCGGAGTGCGAGTATGATCAGGAGCGTAGAGCCTTTCGCATAGAGGTACCACACCTGCGGGGAGCTTATATGCACCTCGAGGAGGCATCCGTGACAGGTACCGCCAATGTGATCATGTCGGCAGTCCTAGCAGAGGGCAAGACGACTATATATAACGCTGCCTGCGAACCGTACATACAGCAGCTCTGTCGTATGCTCGTCTCTATGGGAGCCCACATCTCTGGCATCGGCTCTAACCTGCTCACCATCGAGGGTGTCGAGCGACTACACGGCACGACGCATCGTATCCTGCCCGATATGATCGAGGTGGGCAGCTTCATCGGTATCGCAGCCATGACGCAGAGCGAGCTAACGCTCAAGAACGTCGGTCTCCCCGACCTAGGACTCATCCCGCAGATGTTTCGCAAACTCGGCATTGAGATCATAGAGCGAGGCGATGACCTCATTATACCCGCCAGAGAGAGCTACGAGATAGAGACCTTTATGGATGGCTCTATCCTCACTATCGCCGATGCTCCGTGGCCAGGACTGACACCAGACTTGCTGAGCGTCTTCCTCGTTGTAGCGACACAGGCCAAGGGCACAGTCCTCATTCATCAGAAGATGTTTGAGAGCCGTCTCTTCTTTGTGGACAAGCTCATCGATATGGGCGCACAGATCATCCTTTGCGACCCACACCGCGCAGTGGTCGTCGGCAAAGACCACCAGACCCGTCTGCGTCCTGCCGTGATGGCTTCGCCAGATATACGCGCTGGTATCGCTCTCTTGATAGCGGCCATGAGCGCCGATGGCACCAGCGTGGTCAACAATGCCGAGCAGATCGATCGTGGCTACCAGCATCTACACGAGCGGCTCAACGCTCTAGGCGCTCACATCGAGAGACGCGATGAGTAGCGCTATCACCTTTACCGTACCAGAGCTCACGCCCATTGGCCACTTAGGCAAGCCACACGGCGTGCGTGGTGAGCTGACCGCTTACCTGACCATCGAGCTAGAGACACTCTGCAGCGACCCTAGCAGCGAAGCCTTTTACCTCTTTGCTGAGATTGACGCTTTGCCCGTCCCGTACCAGCTCCTGAGCTATCGCAGCAAGGGAGACAGCTACCTGCTCACCCTGGCGCATGTCGCTGATCGCTCCATCGCTGAGAAGATGACTGGATGGCGACTCTTCGTTTCCACAGAGCTCCTGGCAGAGAGCGAGGTCGCTTATAGCTGGGATCACTTCATCGGCTTCCGAGTGGTCACCCCCGAGGGAGAACCTGTTGGAACGATCCTAGAGATCAATGATCAAACGGAAAACATCCTCCTCACCATCGAAAGCGCCGACGGCACCCAGCGCTTGATTCCCATCCACGAGGAACTCGTTGAGACGATAGATCCTGAGAGCAAAACCATCCAGCTCCACATACCCCAAGGGCTCCTAGACCTGTAAGCTCACACCTTTCTCACAAGTAGACTACACACTATGCGACGCATCGCACTCTTTGGCTCGACAGGCAGTATCGGCACCCAGGCACTGGAGGTCATCTCCTTTCACCCCGAGCTACTCACCGTCTATGCCCTCACCACTCATCGCAACGTGCCTCTCCTCGTAGAGCAGGCGGAGAAATACCATCCGGCCGTCGTGGTCGTAGCTGACGAAAAAGCCGCCACAGAGCACACTGCACTCCTCAAAAGGCTAACCTGCACCGTGCTCGTTGGCGCTGAGGGGCTCTGCGAACTGGCGCAGCATAGCGACTACGACGTCATGCTCTCCGCCCTCGTCGGCTTTGCGGGCTTGCGCCCCACACTCCTCGCTATCGAGAGCGGGCATGAGATCGCTTTGGCCAATAAGGAGACCCTCGTAGTGGCTGGTCAACTCATCATGAGCTCTGCACAGGAGCACGGTGTGCGCATCCTCCCCGTGGACTCCGAGCACTCAGCCATCTACCAATGCTTGATGGGCGAAGGGACCCCTCTGGAGCGTATCTGGCTCACGGCAAGTGGAGGACCCTTCTGGCAGATGCCTCTCGACGAGCTAAGCCAGGTCTCCGTAGCTGATGCGCTACATCACCCACGCTGGTCGATGGGTGCTAAGGTGACGATCGACTCGGCGACGATGATGAACAAAGGCTTTGAGATGATGGAGGCGTGCCACCTCTTTGCCGTCCCAGCAGATCAGATCTCTATCTTGATACACCCTGAGAGCGTCGTGCACTCGATGGTGCAGTTTGCCGATGGCTCGGTCAAGGCGCAGCTAGCCGTCCCCGACATGCGTCTCCCGATCAGTCTAGCACTCCATGGTGGCGTGCGTGAGCCACTGCCCATAGCGCGTCAGCCCTTTGTCGGCACCACGCTTCACTTTGAGGAGCCAGACGCAGCCCACTTCCCCTGCTTGGGTCTCGCCTTCGAAGCCTTCAGACAGGGCGGCAATATCCCCTGCTTGCTCAATGCTGCCAACGAGGTCGCTGTGCGCGCCTTCCTCGATGAGCGTATTGGCTTCACCGAGATAGCGCGACTCATTGAGCCCATCATGACGGCCGTCCCCTATGATGCCACCCCGACGCTCGATGCTCTGCTGCACTACCACGACGTGGCGACCGCTTTAGCCACTGAGCAGCTCCCCCGATAGCCCCCTCGTCAAACGAACATCTGTGAGTCCTCGTAGTCCTGCTACGGGGACTTTTTGTTGCCTTAGGGCTAGAAGATGTAAGTTCCATCAGGTGAAACTGGAGTTTCAGCCCCCTTGGCACAAAAGTTTCATCCAGGTGAAACTAGAGTTTCTTCCGTATGAAACTGGAGTTTCTTCCGTATGAAACTAAAGTTTCCTCCGTATGAAACTAAAATCTCTTGGGGAAAACGGTTGACCAAGAGTGCTATTTATGCTACCTTTGTCTAAGTAAAAAGAGAGATAAACCGATGAAACAGATATTACAGCGCCTTCTCTTGCTCTGCGTGAGCCTGCTCCTAGTCACGACAACGCTCATGGCACAGGCGCCTCTACGGCATGTGGTCAAGAAGTTGGAGACGGTCTACTCAATCTCCAAGCGCTACGGAGTCTCTGAGGAGGAGATCTACCGGCTTAACGAAGGCAGTCAGTGGGGCATCCGTGAGGGGCAGACACTCCTAATCCCCCAGCGCAAGCCCGACACGATCTATGTTGAGGCGCCTGTGGTCACGCCAGCGGAGCCTGGCATTCACGTGGTGCAATCTGGCGAGACGCTCTTCGGCATTAGCCGTAAGTACGGCTTGACAATGGGTCAGCTCCTCGAGCTCAATCCGCAGAAGCAGAATACGCAGATCGCAGTAGGGGAGCGACTCGTCGTGGCCTCTGGGGCTAAGCTTAAGCAGGAGCCCAGCCCGCTAAGCGGTACGCAAATAGAGCAGGTTCGAGTGGCTCTGATACTACCCCTACGAGAGAGTGGACAGCCTAGTCGCTATCTACACTTTTACGAGGGGGCGCTCCTCGCTATCGAGCGGTTGCAGCGCCAGGGCGTAAACATTGATCTGCAAGTCGATGCGGCTGTCAATCGCTCAGCCCTGGAGCAACTCCTCAAGACCAAAGAGGGTCAGCAATACGACCTAATCATCGGCGGAGACTCGGAGCAGAGCGTGGAGCTACTGGCTCAGCACGCTAAGGCTCAGCAGGCGGTCTATCTATCGCCTTTCGTATGGCAGAGTGGCAAGGGGCAGTTGTACGACCACTTCTTCCAGCTCAATCCTGCACAGTATCGTGTCACGGAGCGATTGCAGCAAGCCTTTGCTCGTCGCTATGCGGGGTACGAAGTGCTACTCGTGCGCTGTGGCGAGGGTGATCAGGCGGACAAGTTTAAAGCGATCGAGAGTGCCTGTCGTGAGGCTGGCATCTCCACGCAGAGCCGCTCTCTGCGAGAGATAACCATCGGACAGTGGCCTCGTCAGAGCGGTAAGAAGTGCGTGGTCCTACTCAACTCTAGCAAGAAGGCGGACCTTGTGGCTGTACTAAACGCAATGCGTGATGCGCAGCTCTCGACGAGTGACTATCAGCTCTTCGGATATCCGCAGTGGCAGACCTATGGCAGGGAGATAGATGAGCGCCTGCGAGAGGTGCAAGCCACGATCTTCTCCACCTTTTACTGGGACAAGGATCTTCCCGAGAGCCAGCGCGTCAGGGAGGCGTACAAGCATTGGTACGGACGTGATATAGAGGAGGGCTACCCGAGCTATGCGCTACTGGGATATGACGTGGTGCGCTACTTTATAGCAGCTCTATCGTCCTATGGTCGGGGCTTCCAGCAGTTCCAGCATCAGCTACCAAAGGATGGTTTGCAGTCGGGCTTCCTCTTTGCACCAGCCATTACAGGGCGTAGCTCTGGGAGAGGGGGGTATACGAACTTGAACCTCTTCTTCATCACTTATAGTCCACGTGGGGAGCAACGTCAGCAGATCCCCCTAGCAGAGTAAGTAAGCACTATGCGAAGTCCTAAGAAATGGTGGAGCGGACTGCTCCTCTTGCTCCTCACCTCAGTCATACCTCTGCAGGCTCAGCGCTCGCAACTGAAGCCTCTGGAGGTGCGTATAGGTGGCGGAGGAGGTGTGAGTGGCTCAATGCTAGACCTAGTGCCACGTGTGGAGATGCTTCCTCACCTAGGGGCGATGGGTTATGTGGCGGTGCTACTGACCAATCAGAACTATACGGGCATGACGATGCGCCTCTCCTACGAGCAGCGTGGCTGGCGAGAGGTCTACACCAAGCCGATCGCCTACAGCTTTGCGAGAGATATGGACTTCATTGACTTGGCGCTGATGGCACACCTTTACTACCCCTTTGGCAACTTTCAACTGGGGCTTGAGGTGGGACCAAACGTGGGCTACATCATACGAGACGTGAGCAGCCCCACGCCGAGCGAGGAGACGAGAGCTGTCGTGAAGAGACGGCATGTCTATCCGCTCTTTAGCAAGTTCTCGTGGGGACTCAAGGGCGGACCCGTCTTGAGCCTAGACATAGCTAAGAGGCATAGAATCACGCTGAGCGGACACTTCTACTATGGTCTGAGCGACCTCTTTGCTACGACGGTGCGCGACGACTATGGCCGTGCGGGCGAGCTGGGCGTCACGGTGGGGCTGGGCTATTACTTTAGAGTGCTCTGATGCTGGTCTTACTGCTCCTCTTCACCTTAATCCTCTTTGTGCTAGCCTATCCGCTGCTACCGATCACGTTGGTCGGTATTGTAGCTTTCGGCGGGGGAGCGCTCCTGTCCACATGGACCTACCTGTGGGGCTACCGATGGCTGTACCATCAGCCCGCTCCGCAGGAACCTAGCGAACTGCTAGCCCTCCCATTCGAATCGCTGAAGGAATATTTGAAGGGGGTGAAGTTGACTCGCTTCCTCCTCTACGCAATCCTCGCGGTAGGCATCTACTTGCTCCTCTCGTGGGGCAACGAAGCGCTTGTCTCCGTCTGGCCAGAGGCGTGGGGTGGCGCTTGGCTACGCAATTGGGGTAAGGCATCTCAGGAGGCGCAGTCTACGCTCATAGAGGGTGCGAACTTATGGGTGCTCTTTCTCACCGTAGGGGTGCTGACACCAATTGCCGAGGAGCTCTTCTTTCGAGGGGCGCTCATGGGGTGGATGATGCTGAGGCGCTTTCCCCGATGGGCCGTCATCCTCCTGCCCGCACTACTTTTTGCCGTGATGCACCTCAACCCTATGGGGATGCTGCAGATCTTCTTCCTGGCACTCTTACTGGGCTACTTGCGCTGGGCTAGTGGCTCTCTCTGGCCATCGGTGGGGCTACATATTTGCAATAACATTTTAGTCTTGGGTATCTATGGCTTCTAATGACAGCTTTCTCTCGCAGGTCGTCAGTCGAATGCGCTCTAGTGAGGTCCCGCTGAGGAATCAGTTGGTGGTGGTGCCGACGAAGCGTGCAGCGACCTTCCTACAGCGTGAGCTGGTGGCACAGCTACAGGATAAGCCTGCGACGATTTTGCCTCGTATCGTCACCATTGATGAGTGGATCACAGAGATGTCTAGGCGGGTTATCCTAGACAATACGGCTCTCATCTCGATACTCTATGAGGTCTATGCGACATACTTAGCCGATCAGAAGCTGGGGCAGGTGGAGACAGATCAGATGCTCTCCCTGAGCCAGACGGAGCGCATGCTGCGAGACTTCCAGGATATAGATCTAGCCTTGGCAGATGTGAGGATGCTCTTGATCAACCTAGAGAATCTAAATGACCTAGACAGCTACACCTATCTAGACGAAGAGGAGCGAAAGGCTATCAAAGAGTTTTGGCGCGGACTCTCAGACCAGGACTTGGATAGTCCACAGGGAGGGTATCGCCACTTTGCCACGGTATGGCGAGACATTTACCAGCTATTTAATGTGCGTTTAGCCGATCTTAAGGTCGCTTACCGAGCAGGCGCTTATAGGATTGTGGCGGAGGATACCTTTACAAGTGATGATCTGCTCAGAGCGCTACGGCGTTACAGCGGTTCGGCAGTTAGTCTCGTCAACTTCGTCGGACTGTACAACCTGACACCCGCAGAGCGGGCAATCATCAAGAAACTCCAAAGCGCTGATGCCGATGCGCTACAGGTGCAGCTCTACTGGCAGAGGGTCTCGATAGACGCTCATGGGGACTTTAATGAGCATCTCTACAGTACGATAGATCAAAACGCCAAGCTCCTCGGAGGAGTCGTTCTAGACGAAGACTTCACCCGTAAGTATGCGCCAGAGGTACACCTGCTCTCGCTCAACTCAACCATTCAACAGCCACAAGTGGTCAACGATCTCATCGCTGAGATCACTCAGGAAGATGACACAGCGCTCGAGGAGCTACGCATAGCTATCGTGCTCAACGATGAGAAGACGCTCATCCCGCTGATGAACTCGCTCAAGCAGCCTGCCTGCACCTCGCTCAACGTGACGATGGGCTATCCTCTCCAGTACACCTCTGTGGCGACGTGGATACGCCGATACCTTAATATATATGGTCTCGTATCCTCGTCGGAGACAAGGGTGGAGCGTGTCAAGCTTACCTGTTCGCGCTTGAAGCTTTGGCTGACAGCCCCCTTGACACGAAAGCTCTTTGGCGACCTTACGACTGCGCTGATGGATCGGATCGCTCTGCACCACTACGCCATCACAGCGTCAGAGCTTCGCACGATCATAGAGGAGGTTGCCGGAGATGCAGATGAAGCGGTGCGACAGCGTCTACTAGATCTGCTCACGCCCAGTCTCACGGGGGTAGGACTACTCGATCGTATAGGTCAGCTGCTAGAGCTGCTCAAAGGGTTGACACCAGAGACAGAGGATGACGAGTCGATAGATCAAGTAATCCTATCGGAAGCTCTAGACCAAATCGTCCGCTACGTCACGCAGGTGTCTAATCTGCTACAGCCGAACGAGGGCATGCATCATTTACTAAACGCCCCGAAGCCTGTTGCTTATCTCTTGGAGCAACTGATGGCTGTGGGGAGTATCCCCTTTGAGGGAGCTCCGCTGGAGGGCTTGCAGGTGATGGGCTTCTTGGAGACACGTACGCTCACCTTTGACTATGTGATCATGCTCAACGTGCAGGAAGGCGACCTGCCTAAGTCAAGCCATATCACGACGCTCATCCCCGATATGCTACGGAGCGCCTTCGGTATGACCACTTACCGTACGGAGGACGATACCAATACCTACCACTTCTACCGCCTCATACAGGGGGCTAAGCGGGTTTATCTACTCCAGGACACACGTCCTAAGAGTATCTCCTCGATGGAGCCTTCGCGCTATGTGGACCAGATACGCTACCTGACGAACTTGTCGCTAGATGAGTCCACTTATGCTGACTCGCTAGATGCTAGGAATGAGCAGGAGCACACTGTCGCCGACAATGACGAGGAGGTGCATCTCTACATGACGCAGATAGCTTCGGGCGAGAAAACTTTCTCTCCCTCCGACTTGATCACCTACTACAATTGCGCTTACCAGTTTTACCTCAAGAAGATAAAAGGTATCGGCGAGCCACGCCAAGAGCCGGGTGTCGTGACGCAGATCGAGCTTGGCTCCATGGTGCACGCTTATCTGGAGTGGTTTTATAAAGGGCTGAAAAAGACGAGCAACGTCTCAGACCTGGAGCACACGGTGAGCCGCGCCAAGCTACAAGAGCTCTATAAAAAGATCGTCTCTGACAAGAGTGCCCCCGACGAAATCCTCCTAACAGACCTAGAACGGTACATTAGCAAGGCTATAGAGATAGACAAGCGCTTGCTCCAAGCTGGTCATTCGCTCCAACTGCTAGCTAGCGAGACGAAGATGACAAACCTCCTCTTCGAGTGGACGGATGATAATGGTCAGAATCATACGATACACCTCACGGGTCAACCCGACCGAGTGGATATAATCGATGGAAAAGACTATCGCATCGTGGACTACAAAACAGGAGCTATCAAAAAGCCTAAGACAGTGGAGAGGCTAGAAACAGGAACACTTGATGGTTGGCGTGATATGGCGAGCAACTGTAAGCTGGGAGGCTACATACTACAGTCCTGTCTCTATGCGATGCTCTATGCGCAGCAAGCGGAGGAGGGGATTAGCGAGATACAGCCTACACTCTATTCGCTAGCTCCCGCTATCCCAGCAGATGAAGGGGCGATAAGCTTTGCGGAAACTGTAGCTCTGGACGAACTCAAAGAGCTTGTCATACACTACCTAAACAAACTGGTAGCCTTGAAGTTTGACCAAACGAAAGTACTGGACGTCTGTAAGTACTGCGACTACAAGACAATCTGTGGACGCAAGTAGCTAGCTGGTCCCTTGAATACATGATCTATAGTAGCACGCCATATGAAGACTAGAAGCCTGATCCTATCACTCCTCATACTCATAAGCTCTGCCGTGACACTCTCGGCGCAGAGCGTCTCAGCTAGTCCGGGCAAGCTGAGCCAGCCCTACACGCCCACAGGGCAGCAGGTGCGACTCTTGGCTTATCATCCAGCTTCCGGAGAGGGGAGCGGTGCGGTCTCTTTGACCTTTCCCATAGCTGCGGGAGAGAAGCTCTACAGCTACACCACATCGATACAGGAGGCGCAGCCTGTGGCTACGGCTCAGTACGCAGGGACGACCGTCACCGTGCCAAATGCTCAGCTGGAGTGCGGTTACTTCACCGCTCAGCCTAGTCAGATCATGATGACACGAGTCTACTATTGGATCTTTGATTACAGCCGTGTCTCTCTACGAGACCTCGCTCTGACCGCAGACTATGACGCTGCGGAGCCTTGCCAGCAGGTGACACTCACCCTCTCTCGACCGCTACCGCCCATATCCTACCGCACGCTACAAGGCGCCTCCATGCAGGCGGATCGTGGGCTAGTCGTGCGCTACCAAGACCTCGTCTACAAAGAGGAGACACATGCCTTCACCGCAGAGCAAAAGGAGGAGCTACTCCCCGAGACCAATGGTGGGGCGTGGCACTTGATAGCTCCGCTGAGCGACACCTCTTTTGCCATCATTGGGGACCGCTTTACCAAAGGTGTGACAGAGCAGTACGGCTTGCCCATAGAGAGCCCCGTGCTACAAGCTCATCGTGTCGAGCTACACGCTCGCTATCGGCTGGTCAGCTCTGGTCAGTCGCAGGCTGCCGACTCGACCGCAAGCAATGCGGGGCAGCTCCCCTCTAGTCTCTCCGCTCCCGCTACAGTGGAGATAGACTTGGTCGCTAATGAGCCAGCGGCAGTGCTTTACCAAATCATCATTGCCGAGGGAGCTACCATCTCTAAGGACGCTCCTGTCGTAATGCAGTTTAACGGACGACAAGCTCAATACACCTTTGACAAGATGGGTACCTACACACTCTACGGCACGGCGAGCGATCGCACGGCTAGTTGCACAGCCACCTCTCAGCCAGTCGTGGTGACGGTGCAAAGCTCTAGACTTGAGGTGCCCAACGTCTTTACCCCCTTTAGCAGTCCTGGCGTCAATGACCTCTTTCAAGTGGTTCATCAGTCGCTCGTATCCTTCGAAGCTCGCATCTACGACGCTTGGGGCGGACTCATCTACAGCTGGAGCGACCCCAATGGTGGCTGGGACGGCACTTGCCGAGGCAAACCTGTGCCGAGCGGGGTCTACTACTATGTCATCACGGCCGAAGGAGCTGATGGCGTGCAGTACCACAAGAGTGGGGACGTCAACATACTGGAGAGCGACTATTCGCAGCAACCCAACTTCAACTAATACGAGGAGGTCTTAGCGATGAAAGACTTTTACCATACCATCCAGTCGCCAGCCATTGCCGAGCAAAACATACAGCGTAGTCGCTTCATCGGCTACTGCTATCCAGTCTCTAGTGCTGAGGAAGC
Source organism: Porphyromonas uenonis DSM 23387 = JCM 13868 (assembly GCF_000482365.1). GTDB lineage: Bacteria > Bacteroidota > Bacteroidia > Bacteroidales > Porphyromonadaceae > Porphyromonas > Porphyromonas uenonis. The sequence continues at coordinate 38,949 of NZ_KI535306.1, forward strand.
TTTGGAGCGTATCTCGGAGCTTCGCAAGGAGCATTACAGTGCGACGCATGTCTGCTGGGCTTACTCGATCTATGGCGACGAAGCGTACGAGACTCGCTCCAACGATGATGGCGAGCCCTCAGGCACAGCGGGCAAGCCTATCCTAGGGCGCTTGATCTCTCGTGACCTAACCAACGTAGCTGTGGCTGTCGTCCGCTACTTCGGTGGCGTCAAGCTCGGCACCAGTGGACTGATCGATGCCTATCGCTCCACGACCGAGTTAGTCCTAGACAAGGCAACAGTCCGAGAGGTCATCCTATATAGTGGCGTGACGCTCAGCTTTCAGATGGATCTGATGGGACCTGTCATGCTCTTGGTCAAGAACCACGGCGCCGAGATTGTCGCTCAGGACTACACCTCCCAGTACCACCTCACGGTACAGCTACGGCAAGGCGATATGCCTTCGTTTGTTGCTGCCGCAGGGGAGATCTACGGAGTCACACTCCAAGAATAGGGTAAAACTGAATAAGTCCATACTCTCGTAAAGACCTTGTAGACAACCTTTTCTCTAGTTTAGATTTAGGAGGTAATGCTTGATTCCACTAGTTTTTCGTAAGTTTGCACCGTAAATATCTCTTGCCAGTCAAGAGTTCAGTCTAACTACAATGGCTCAACTGACGGTCGTCCCGACCCCTATAGGCAATCTTGGAGATATCACCCTACGTGGACTAGAGGCTCTACGTGAGGCTGATCTGATCCTAGCTGAGGACACTCGCACCTCCTCCGTATTGCTGCGGCACTACGAGATAGCGAAGCCTATGGAGAGCCACCATAAGTTCAACGAATACAAGACCTCCGAGCGCTTAGCGCAGCGCATTGCCGAGGGTACCTCCGTGGCACTCATTAGCGATGCTGGTACGCCGGGGATCAACGACCCAGGCGCTATGCTCATACGAGCTTGCATCGACGCTGGCGTGACGGTCACCTGCCTGCCTGGAGCTACCGCCTTCGTCCCAGCCTTAGTAACTAGTGGACTAGACACGTCACGCTTTTGCTACGAGGGCTTTCTCCCAGTCAAGAAAGGGCGACAGACACTCCTCACCGCACTAGCCACGGAGACCCGCACCATCATCATATATGAGTCGCCATACCGAGTCTGCCGTACGCTCTCTGACCTGATTACATACTTCGGCGCTGAGCGACAGGCCGCTACTTGCCGTGAGTTGTCGAAGCTACACGAAGAGGTGCGACGTGGCACCCTCCAAGAGCTGAGCGACCACTTTGCCGAGACAGCCCCCCGCGGGGAGTTTGTCATAGTCATCGCTGGTGCTACGCCTACTAAGCCTTCCAAGAAGAACAATAAACACACATCAGAAGATACAACTACACAATTATGAAACAGTCACTATCTCTCACTTTCTCAGCATTGGTACTATCACTACTGATGCTCACGGCTTGTAACAAGAACAGCCAAGAAGACCAAGAGCGCCAAAACGAGCTCACCGAACTGCAGTCTCTCCGCACGCAAGTTGCTGAGCAGGATTCACTAATCAATATGGTGATCCAAAACTTCGCTCAGATACAGCAACTAGAGGGTATGATCTCGCTCAATGCCAATGACGAGCTACCACAATCTCAGCGCGCTAAGATCGAGGACAATCTGCGCCTGATCAATGAGAAGCTAGAGTCAAACCGTCAGACTATAGCGCTCCTAAACAAGAAGCTCGCTCAGTCTGGTAACAAAAACACCTCCCTACAGCGCACCATCGGCACGCTACAAGAGCAGCTCAACGCTAAGAACGCTGAGATCCTAGATCTCACTGAGGAGCTCAAGCGCAAGAACTACGCTATCGGTGTCCTCGACTCTATGGTCACAGACCTGCACAGCAATGTGGAGAATCTAAGCAAGACCTCTGCTGCCCAGCAAGCTGAGCTAGAGCGTCAGGATGCTGCGCTCAACACGGTCCGCTACTGTATCGGTACCTCTCGCGACCTCAAGGATATGAACATAATCCGCAATGGCGAGGTAGTCACCGAGGGTTACCAGTCAGACTACTTCACGCAGATAGACCTGCGTCGAGTTACCTCGATACCTGTCTACGCTAAGAAGGCTGAGCTCAAGACCAAGCACCCGAAGTCTAGCTACCGATTCGTCAAGGGCGAGGACAAGATGCTCACGCTTGAGATCACCAATCCTAAGGAGTTCTGGAGTCTCTCTAAGATACTAGTCGTACAGATCTACTAATCAGTCTCTCGACACACTACATTTAGCAAAAGGGGAGGTGCTTAAGACACCTCCCCTTTGAAGTTTTATAAGACAGATCTCTTGCCTGCAAAATCAATGAAGTACAAAGCACTACTCTTCGACCTCGATGACACGCTCTGGGCCACCTTCGACAATAATAAGGCGAGCCTACACAGACTCTACGATGAGGAAGGGTGGGGAGCCTATTACGCTACCTTTGAGGACTACTTCGCCGTCTACTTCCCCCATCAGGAGCAGCTCTGGGACGACTATCGCAAGGGGTATATCAGCAAGGAGCAGCTACTCCTAGACCGTCTGCGCTATCCACTCCGGGGGCAGGTCTCGTGGAGCGATCAGCAAGTCAGGGAGCTCAATCAGCGCTTCATCGGCTATGTGCAGCAACAGACGGGACTTATCCCACATGCCCTCGAGGTGCTCGCAGAGCTACATCGTAGCTACACGATCGTCATCGTGAGCAATGGATTTGAAGAGACGCAGTACGGCAAGATCAACGGCTCCGGCTTGGCGCCCTACATTGACAAGGTGGTCTTGGTAGACCATGTCGGAGTGCCTAAGCCTGCGCCAGCCTTCCTAGACTACGCTTTGAAAGCAGTAGGGTGTAGTCGTCAGGAAGCCCTTGTCATCGGGGACAGTTGGCCGAGCGACATCATCTGTGCACTCAATAGTGGCATCGACTCCGTCTGGTACAACCTATGGCAAGTCCCGATGCCCGAATATGACCAGCAGCACCACTCAGTGCTTGAGATCAGAGACCTGCGGGAGCTACTGCCCCTGCTCACACCGAGTACCAATTCACGCCTATGATTACCACGGTAGAGGGGGTCGTGCTGCGTGTCATCCCGTACTCAGACCGCTCACTCATAGCTACGCTCTACACCGACCTGTGGGGGGCTGCAGCCTTCTCCGTGCCTATCGGTAGCAGGAGCAGAGCAACAACCAACCTCTTCCAACCGCTACGAGGCCTGCAGCTTACGACCCCTTCACCCGCCAGTCAGCCCGTCAAGCTCATTCGTCAAGTACAGCTCGTCCGTGGTGCACTCCCCTTAGCTCAGCGTCCAGCCGCTAGCGGTTACTTCCTCTACCTCGCACAGCTCCTCAGAGAGCTACTCGCCCAAGAGCCAGAGGATCTGCAGCTGTATAACATAGTAGTGCAAGCCCTAGACCAGTTAGACCGCATCGAGAGCCTTGAAGAGCTACAAGGCTTTGACCTAGCCCTGCTCGTCTCCATACTGCGTGCCAAAGGGTACCTCCCCGAGGGGCTAGAGATGCGAAGCCTGGACTCAGAAAGCTACAAGACACACTGGCTAGACCTAGAGCAGTGGACGATACTCCCGCTCCGAACCGACTACTCCGTGCCGCTAACGCCAGAGCTACAGAGCGCCTTGCCGAGACTCCTACGATATGATCTAGAGCGCTTTACGCCGAATAGCTTCGCGCCCGCAGAGTACGAGACCCTGCGCAGACTACTGCTCCACTTTACCGAGCTCCACTCGCCCTCCTTCCGCATCAAGCACATCACGCCGCTCCCCTAAGCTAAGCTAGCCTTGGCTGTACACACCTCTTGTAACACACTCTATTCGTATCATATACGAGTTCCAAAAGTAGTTCTCCTTTTGGAACTTTTTAGTTCCAAGGGAGGAACTCTTTAGTTCCAACGCTGGAACTTTTCAGTTCCAAGGGAGGAACTCTTCGGTTCCAACGCTGGGAAGTTTTTGGAAAGTTGTAGGATTGATTCGTCGCACGGCTGGTTGCGAGGTGCTTTGACCTCAAAGTGGTACCTTTGCACTGTAATAACTGACAAGCTATGATACACAGCAAAGATGAACGGCTGGAGGCTTTCTCCCGTCTACTGGATGTCCTCGACAATCTGCGTACCCACTGCCCCTGGGATCGCAAGCAGACGAATGAGTCGCTACGGGCTAACACGATCGAGGAGGTCTACGAGCTGAGCGATGCACTACAGCAAGGTGATACGAATGCGGTGTGCAAGGAGCTGGGCGATGTGCTCCTGCATGTCCTCTTCTATGCTCGCATAGGAGATGAGCAGGGGGACTTTGACATTGTGGATGTGTGCAACAAGCTGTGCAACAAGCTCATCTTTCGCCACCCGCATATCTATGCGACTGAGCAGGTCGAGGATGCGGGTCAGGTGGTGCAGCTATGGGAGCAGGTGAAGCAAAAGGAGAAGGACGGCAATAAGTCGGTCCTCTCGGGCGTGCCGTCGGCTCTGCCAGCACTGATCAAGGCGTACCGCATACAGGACAAGGCGCGTGCCGTCGGCTTCGACTGGCAGGAGCGTGAGGAGGTCTGGGCAAAGGTGCGCGAAGAGCTTCAGGAGGTTGAGCAGGAGATGACTTCGGGGAGTGCCGATGATCTAGAAGCTGAGGTAGGGGACTTGCTCTTTAGCATTGTCAATGCGGCTCGTCTCTATGGGGTTAACCCAGACAATGCATTGGAGCGCACGAATCGTAAGTTTATCGAGCGCTTTGAGTACATTGAGCGGACCGCTAAGGAGCATGGCAAAAGCATCACCGACCTCTCGCTAGAGGAGATGGAGACGCTATGGCAGGAAGCAAAGAAGGGTGTCAACCAATAAGTCCTGTCTTCGCTATGATCGCATGTAGTCTCTCTAAGCAAACTTGCCCGCATTGCCACAACAGCAGCTACACCGAGCTGTGGGAGTGTGAGGATCATCTGGTCTCGCATGAGCGGTATGCGATAGGGCGCTGCAACCAGTGCGGACTGCTACAGACCTTGACGCCGCCTCCTGCAGAGGAGCTAGGACACTACTACGACAGCTCTGACTATCTGAGCCATCAGACTGAGGGGCGGGGCGATATGGCCCGCATCTATCGTGCAGTAAAGCGTTACCGCATAGGACGGCGTGTACGGACCGCTCGCAAGCTCTGTGCGACATCTCCGCAGATGATGCTGGAGGTCGGAGCGGGTGTCGGAGCTTTTGCCAATGCTATGCAGGAGCGAGGGTGCAAGGCTTATGTCGTGGAGCAGAGCAAAGCGGCACGAGAGCTGTGCGCTCAGAAGATTCCCAGCGAGCAACTCTTTGCCACGACACAAGAGCTTGTGGCGCACACCGATCTATCTGGTCAGCTAGACCTGATCTGTCTGTGGCATAGTTTGGAGCATTTGCCAGATTTGGCCGATCAGCTGGAAATTTACGATAAACTTCTCAAGCCTGGGGGAACGCTTTGCATCGCTGTGCCTAATGCGCAGAGCTTTGACGCTAGCTATTACCGAGAGCTATGGGCCGCCTACGATGTGCCGCGACATCTGTGGCACTTTACACCACACTCGATGCGGCAGACGGTGGAGGCGCACCACTTCTCCCTAAAGAAGATTCGCCCGCAGCGACTAGATGTTTACTACATTGCACTGCTGAGCGAAAGCTACAAGCAGGGTGGGCGCATGAACTGGGTCACTTGGCTCAAAGCTTTTGGCGTGGGATTCTCTTACCACATACGCTCTCTCTTTACGCCGATGAGAGCGAGCGCACAGCTCTACCACTTCGTCCGTCAAAAGTAATGAAGGCGCGACAGCTACTGGGGGCGATCCTACTACTGCTAGCCCCGATCTCCGTACTCTGCGCTAGCAACGTTGCGGAGCTGGGCGTGGACTCGGTGCATCTGCGCGTAGGGGTAGACGCAGTGACTTTCTTTCGCAATAATGAGTACCACTCTGACTATCAGCTCGGCTATACGCTCCCTGGATGGCAGCTGAGCCCCACAGTGGCGCTGGAGCATCGCAAGGTGCGACTCGTTGGTGGGGTTTACAGCCTCACTTTACTAGGTGCACAGCGCTACCCACGAGGAGGCTGGTACGACCACTTGCCACACTGGGGGGCCAAGCCTGAGGAGCAGGGAAGTGGCGTGCATCTGCGTCCTATCCTCTCCTTACAATACAAGCCGAACGACCATATCAACGTCTCGATGGGGACGCTCCTCGGGGCTAAGACGATAGCGCTACGAGGTGTCGCCTCGTCTACCGTCGATCAAGGCGGGACGCTCTCGCTCGTCTCTCCGCTCTACGACCCTGAGTACAGCTTCACACGGGATCCTGCGCAGGGTGCGATGATCCAGCTAAGCTATCCACGCTTTGACCTAGAGGCGCTTGTGGACTGGCAAGGGTTTATCTTCCCTGGCGAGACTCATCAAGAGGCTTTTGCAGCACTGCTGGCGACTGCTTACAGGCTTTACGACAAGGAGCCTTGGTGCGTGCAGTTTACTTGTCAAGCCACGGCTCATCATCGGGCAGGCGAGATACAGCAGATGTCACCACCAGACACGCTACACACCTATCTGGCGGGAGCTGCTGGGGTGACCACACAATATAGATATGCCTCGCAGGGGACGGTCGAAGGTGCGTTGCACTTTTTGGGCTCCTCGCTACGTGACGGCAAGCCTGAGCCACCTCTTGGATATGGTCTCTATGGTCGCTTGGCTTGGCGACATAAGCTCCTTCGCCTAGCGGCTGATGCTACCTACGGACACAACTACTATGCGCCATACGGAGGACCGCTCCTTTCGTCAGCTCGTACAGCAGACGATCAATGGCGACTGGGCGTTTATCCAGCACTAGACGTGCCTCTCTCGGGCTTCGGAGACTTGCGCTTCGAGGGTGCCCTCTGGTGGAACCATCGCACCGCTACGCAGAGCCGTCTGAGCCATATGCTCTCCCTGACGCTCACCTTCCACTACGACAAAGTATTTCGCTAAAGGGGGGCGGGCTTAGCTTCTTTTAGCCGAGAAAGGGGAGTAGTGCTTCCTTTTTTAGATACAACCGTTTAGGCTGTCTGCTTTTGATCAAGTAGGCAGCCTTTGCTTTTGACTGTACGAGGCAGCTTTTACTTCTTAGTGCTCTGAGGAACGAATATCTCGTAGCTCCCGTCACTATAAAAAATGCGTATCTCGTGAACTTCACGCTCTGGAGCATCTGGCTGGTGAAGCATCTGACGTATCTGCTCAACCTCCTCTCTGGTAAATGGAAAGGGCGCTCCTTGACTCTGTGAAGTATGCTCAGACGCGAGCTCCCGCTGCACAGGCTGTGCTGGCTGAAGAGACGCAGAGCTGCCTCCCTCATAACTGCCAAAGAGCGTGCCCTCTAAAGAGGTCGTGGCGCCCTTCGCCTCTTCGCGCTTAGCGGCTCCCTTGCCAAAGAGTAGCCACTCATAGCTCCACGATGGATAGGCGGCGATGATATTATTCAGCGTCTCTATGGTGGGACGATTGCGCCCGTTGAGCATATGACTGATGACAGATGGCGTGATACCCGCCTCTGTCGCAAAAGCTGTAGCGTTTAGCTCCATAGACTCCATCATGTAGCGTACACGCTCTATAATTCCCTCTGATTCGATCAACATAGTCTCTCTCTTTATCACATATTCATTTGTAACACTAGGTGCTACAGCCGACAGAAATGTATTGCCATACAAATGTAGCAAATACAATTGAAATAACAAGTCATCCTGTGATAGAGAGGTGCTATTTGGAGTGGATTCGCTGGATAGCGTACGGTTTTCCACTTATATCTCATCTCCACATATCGAAACCTATAAACTGGCCAATAGGCAGTTACAGCTGCTTTCTAGCAGAATAGAGTAGGGGAGAGCTGCTACCTATCAATACACAATCAGATATTAGCAGCCTACTGCTTATCAAATATGCTGTAAGTGTCTCATAACTAATCAATAGAATATAATTCTCAGACGGTTATAATATCGTGAAACGCTAGATATCACAAGTAAATCTTCCATTGTTCAACTGTGATAACCACCGAGGTTATTATGATGCTAAGTTTCTGTCAATACAGTTGTGATGCGGTTGAGTTGTATTGCGCTTCGACATGATTCATTTGTAGCCTCATGCCTTGTTTAATTGTGATCGACTTGTATCGTCTTTTGGCTTCTGTTTTTTGCTTTGTCAATGCCGACTCCTAGTAACTAGTCGAGATCAATGTCGAGAGCGTCACAAGAGACGATAAATTAGTAATAAGGATTGGGGGCTAGCAAAACGACGCCCTAACGAGAGGCTCTGATTTTACGCCGAAGCTTTAAGCTTAGCTCAGGGCTGACACATAAAAAATGAGCTGGTTTCAGATGCTCCCGAAGAATTTTCAAATAGCTCGGTGGATATTTCTGATTTCCTACCTAGGAAATGGGCAAATTCTTCGGACTTATGATTTGATTCTTCCGAAGTTTCATTTGATTCCTCCGAGGAATTTTTGATTTCCTAAGTAGCTATTGGGCAAATCCCTAGGTAGAAATTCAATTCTTCGGGAGGAAGGTGTAATCAGAAAGGTTCCGTAGCCACTCTGTAGCGATAGTCGGACCGAGCATCCCTAGTTATCGTCATATGCTGCTCCTTCCTAGACGGCTGGTTATAATGCGTCAGTCCTGAAGCTTAACTAGCTTTTGTCTCCGGAGACTGTTGCAAAAGTCAACAGTCTCACAATCTTGCAAGCAAGATTGTCCTGACTTTGCAGAAAGAATGAAGCGCAAGGCGCTGAGGGTGAGGCCTGAAGGGAGCATACCTCCGTATGTGACCGAAGCCGAATCCCGAGAGCAACACTGCGATTCGCCTTTATGCAACAGTCTCCTCCGATGATTTCTAGCGGATTGCGACAGCATAGCAGAAGGGCTCAACCTTCTAAATTCAGCGATTGAGCCTCTTGGTTCTAATTCTAATATCAGCTTGCATATATAGGAGACGAACTAGGAGCCGCACTCTAGTCTCTAGGAGCGAAAATACTTGCTCGTCACGGGGAGCAGGCTTGGTAGAGAGTTATCTAAGCGTAGCTAGACGAAGCAGCCCCATTTACCGCTCACCTCTTCGCTTCTAAGACCTTTGAGCTCAGTTACCATACGAAAGCCACTAGAGCCTTTACTTAGCCTTGCGACTAGCAACCTGTCCGAGCGTCTTGCGTAAGCGAGTGAAGAGGTCTGTAGTTGGAAGTTCTGCTTTGGTAGTCTCAGCCTCACGGCGCTCAGAGACGATGAGCAGGATATCATCAGGATGCAGGTGTAGTCCTCCCTTTGGCACTATATAGCGGTCGTTGCGACGTACGAGGATAACCAGCTCTTCGGGATTGAGCGCAAGGTCCTTGAGTAGATGTCCTTTGGTCAGCATCTCCTCTACGACTACACGCTCCTCCATATTTGTATTAGTCTCCTCAGGGATCTCAACTCCCATGAAGTAACCTTCGGGAGGAGCGGGCTCCGCTAGGTGTAGCGCACGAGCGACAGGCGTGATCGTCATACCCTGACAGATGAGCGATACCAGCGTGATGACAAAGACTATAGTAAATATGTGATTAGACTGAGGCACCTCGGCCAGTACGGGGTAGGTGGCAAAGAGTATCGGAGCGGCTCCACGCAGACCGACCCAGGAGGTGAAGAGACGAGCTTTGAAGGATAGGTTACGGAATGGCAGCAGCGTCACAAAACAAGCTAGCGGACGGGCTACAAACATCATTAGCACAGCAATGAGTAGCGTTGGGATCAATACGGGGAGCATGTCGCTCGGATTGACCAATAGTCCTAGCATGATAAAGAGTATAATCTGTACGAGCCAGGTGATACCATCGAAGAAGCCGTACACCGACTTTCGGGCTGTTATTTTGCTATTCCCTAGATAGATACCAGCGATGTAGACGGCTAGGTAACCGTTGCCTCCGATATACCACGTGCTCACGTAGGTGATCATGACAAAGCAGAGCAAAGCGATGGGATAGAGAACTTCGTTCTGAATGTTCAGATTATTGAGCATCTTGACGCATAGCCACCCAAAGAGGAAGCCGCCTATGATTCCAAAGAAAAACTGTAGTACGAGGCTCCCAGCCACACCCCATAGGGATGTTTCTCCTCCCATGACGAAGCCGATCAGCGCGACAGTAATCATGTAAGCCATCGGGTCGTTACTACCGCTCTCTAGCTCTAGGAGAGGTTTGAGATTTTCCTTGAGATGCACACGTTGCGAACGTAGGATGGCAAAGACCGAGGCCGAGTCGGTACTGGACATCGTGGCAGCCAGCAAGATGGCGATAGGTAGCGAGAAGGTGAGCGAAGCAAAGAGGTAGTGCGTCACGCCAAAGATGAGCAATCCCGTGAAGAGTGTCGTAAGCAAGACTCCGATAGTACTCAAGGCAATACCTTCGCCTAGCACGGGGCGTATCTGCGAGAGCTTGGTACCCATACCACCCGAAAAGAGAATGATCGATAGCGCCACGATTCCAATGGACTGCACCCCCCTCATATTGCTAAACTGGATGCCGATGCCATCAACCCCAAAGAGCATACCTGTCAGCAAGAAGAGAAGCAGTGCAGGTACCCCAAAGCGCGCACCTACCTTACCAAGTAGGATAGCAACAAAGATTACAACGGATCCAATAATCAGAAAGGTCTCAGTAGATAAAATCATATGGCGATGCTAAGTGAATATGGTAGCCCAACAAAAAGCTCCTAGAGAGCTACAACTCTCATTAAAGAAGGGAAATAATACGTCAGCAAATATACGAAAGAAATCGATTCTCTCCGTCTAAAAAGGGCCGACACGCCACAATAGTCTGGTAACTTAGGAGTAAACAAAAGACGACCACGAGGGATTCTAGATGTTCCTTCGTGGTCGTCTTATTAGCCGTGTTACACCTCCTACATATTATATAAGGTGCAAGGAGAGAGGTTACAGATCGGCTGTACTTTCGCGATCTGTAAGTGGTGTGAGAGTCAGTGTAGCGGTGATTGCTCTCTTAGGCGTATACTCCTCAGGGTGATCCACAACCTGCATCAAGACAGGAGAGCCAAAGTCTGAAATACTCTTGATCTCAATGCGGTAGTCGTTGTTTCGGACAATGCCGTAGCGCCCATAACCCTCCTGACCTGAGGCGTGCTCGATGGGCAGATAATAGTAGTTGTAGCTCCGCAGGTAGTAGCGCAAGCCCTTGAAGTCTATTGGATAGAGCTCCCCTTTATATCCAACAGCTGGTACGAACATCTTATCACCAGAAGTCTTGACATAGTCTTCGCATACAACCTGTAAGTCTTTGGGATAGCCTGTGGGTATGGTTACAGTAGGCTTCTGATCCTTCGTAGCTTTGTTGCGCTCGTAGATCGCTTTCAGATAAGCAGTAAAGTCTCGACCACGATAGTAGCGTCCATTGAAGCTAACCCATCCCTCGTCTGCCTTAAAGCCTTCAAGTGTGCTTAAGCTCATAGGATAAATTTTGTAGCCCACTAGTACAGAAGGGAGGAAGTAATAAGAATAGTGATTAGGGTCGACGGTCGTCTCCATTACGTAGTACGTTGGCTTCGTTAGATCACACTCATCTATTGTCTTAGGAATTAGCTTGCTAGACTCTAGATTGCAAATCGTTTTAGACTCGTTAACGAGCCTGTAAGCCTGAAGGAGTGTCTTATGCTCATTTGGATCACTGCTGGCGATCTTATCATAACCAAGAGAATAGGCATATCGATTAGCATAGCTGGACCCATCTCCAGGCATCTCCATAACATTCTCTGGGGTACCGATGAGTGGTGCTAGCTCACGCATCAGGAAGATTTTAAGAGCTCGACTGCCTATTGTGAATGTTCCTCCATTAGTCAAGTCAATCGACATATACTGAGGCACTTTAGGATTTCCAAACATCCTCAAGCGAGCGAGCGTGCGTGTGAGTGGCACTTGTACAGGAGATGCTCCTTTGTCAAAAGCGCTCTTCTCAATTTTTATGGGACCCTGATCATTGCTCCACACGACAGAAGTAACTTTATCATGAGAGACATTGCATTGCTCCTCACATTTATAAACAGACTTGAGTTTGCTCCAAGACGCACCCTGCCCAAACGTGTTTTGAACCGCATGCGTACCATTGAGTACTGCGACTAGATAGTAGGAAGAAACGGGAAGTGACATCGATAGGGGGCCATTAGTCTCTAGCTCATTTTTGCTAAAGACTCGGTGAGCCACCACTGTGCGCTCTGCAGGCTCAGACTCACTGGAGAAAAAGTATAAATCTAGCTTCTCTACCACAGATATGGGGTCATCACTAGCACCTCTCAGATCCACTCCTAGGTTATTCAGCTGTATTCTCAGGTTGCCCTCCGTAGCTGTCTGCTCGGGAGCTTTAGGTGATTTACGACATGCTCCCAGTAGCAGTACGCTCATGCACAGCACTAGTGAGATAAGTCTAGGCATTGCAAAGCTCTTCTGCTTTCGTTGGTTAGCTTTTTCTTTGTTCAGAATGCTCATTGAGGTTTGTAGTTCCATAGAGTTATGTTTTTAATTACGATGCGTGATGCGTAAGTGAGTAGTTTTCTCGCTTCCGGTGCGAAGTTAAGCAAAAAGGGGGGGAATTCCACAAACTTACCCCCCCCAGTATCGATTTTCTTAACTAAACATAAATCCCATTCTAATTTCGGCGAGAATCCCGTAAAGCTATCCGAAATTGGCGAGAATTTCAGCGAGAATCCCGTAAAACTGTCCGAGATTAGCGAGAATTAGCAAGCACAGCTCCTATCAGCTCACTAAATTTCAGCGAGAATCTCGTAAAGCTGTCCGAGATTGGCGAGAATTAGCAAGCACAGCTCCTATCAGCTCACTAAATTTCAGCGAGAATCTCGTAAAGCTGTCCGAGATTGGCGAGAATTAGCAAGCACAGCTCCTATCAGCTCACTAAATTTCAGCGAGAATCTCGTAAAGCTGTCCGAGATTGGCGAGAATTTCAGCGAGAATTCCGTAAGGCTTGTCCGAGATTAGCGAGAATTAGCAAGACAAAGCTCCTACCAGCTCACTAAATTTCAGCAAGAATCTCGTAAGGCTGTCCGAGATTAGCGAGAATTAGCAAGACAAAGCTCCGATCAGCTCATTGACGTCTGATATATGATTCTCCTCTAGATAGCTAGAGAGTCCGTGAGCAAGCTTGGAGGCAATATCTGGCTCTACAAAGTTGTAGGTGCCGACTTGTACGGCTGTGGCGCCAGCTAGTAAGAACTCAACCACATCCTCCACAGAGACTATGCCACCGAGTCCTACGACTGGGATCGATACAGCTTGCGCCACCTGCCATACCATACGGACGGCTATAGGCTTGACAGCTGGGCCGCTCAGACCTCCAGTGATTGTGGATAGCTTCGGTTTGCGAGTCTTGACATCGATCGCCATCCCGAGGAGCGTATTGATCAGAGAGAGACTGTCTGCACCAGCCTCTTCGGCAGCGCGAGCTATCGCTGTAATGTCAGTGACATTGGGCGAGAGCTTGACCATCAGGTGCCCTTTGTAAACTTTCCGCACCGCTGAGACCACTTCGTAGGCGCTCTCGCAGTGGACGCCAAAGGACATACCGCCTTCTTTGACATTAGGACAGCTAATGTTTAGCTCTATGGCGCGCACCTTTGGGTGATCGTTTAGTCGCTCAGCGCAAGCCACATAGTCATCTATCGTAGAGCCACTCACATTGACGAGAACCTCTGTATCGTAGTGACTTAGCTGAGGGAGGATATGCTCTACGAGATAGTCCACTCCCCTATTCTGCAGCCCCACACAGTTGAGCATGCCTGCCGTCGTCTCTGCCATACGTGGATAGGGATTGCCTTGTCGTGGGTGTAGCGTAGTCCCCTTGACTATAAATCCACCCAGCTCATTAAGATCTTGAAATGGATCAAACTCCAGCCCATATCCGAAAGTACCAGAAGCAGTTAGGATAGGATTCTTCAGGGTAATGCCTCCCCCTATATTGACCGATGTGCTTACCATAATAGTTGATCAAAGTTAAAGACAGGGCCTTCCGTACAGACACACGTGTTCCCCTGGTTTGCAATGTTTTCCACACAGCATAGGCATGCTCCCACGCCACAAGCCATGAGATTTTCGAGAGAAGCCTGCCCTGGCACGTTGTGCGCTTTTGCCCAGTTGTGGATAGCACGCATCATAGGGCGAGGACCGCAGGTGTAGACCATAGAGTACTTGTCTAGCTCTAGCTCAGGAGCCGCTAGGACGGCCCCCCGCGTGCCATATGATCCGTCATCAGTCGTGTAGCTGTAGGAGCAGCCGATCTGCGCTATCTCATCACGCAGTATCAGTAAGGAAGCGGTGCGAGCGCCTATGATCAGGTGCGGTCTCACTCCCGATAGTTGCTGCAGATGACGAGCGAGCATGATGATGGGTGCCATCCCCACCCCACCAGCGATTAGGAGCGGGCGCTCGCCAGCTATCGTGGGGTCTGTGGCAAAGGGAGTTCCTAGAGGTCCGACAATATTCACCTTGTCCCCCTCTTTTAGGTCGCATATATAGTTGCTACCACGCCCTACGCGCTGCACCAAGAGCGTTAGACATAGATCCTCTCTAGACCACTTGTATATGGATATGGGGCGCCGCAAGAGTATTTCCGCAGGGCGACAGTCTACCTGTACAAACTGCCCAGGCGCTACACCTTGTAGCCACGAGGTATCGCCCGAGGAGACCTCTAGTCTTAGGGTAAGTAGGTGATAGCGTGGCGCTACCTGCTCGTTGTGCAGGACAGTCGCATCAACGATAGCAGGCTGTGATGTTGTGATCCGATCCATATACATTGATTTGTAAGCGTGTTAGGAGCTGTTGCACCCCGCCCAGGGGCTGGACAGCTTCTACTGGGACAAAAGTACAGCTTTTTGCTGGCTTAAAAGCAAAGCCTAGCGAGCAAATTAGTATTTCTAGGAGGCTCTCAGCTTTTATAATGCATCAATCCTATTCAGGGGACGACCTTGCTGTGCTCTTTGTCGTAATTAATCCTTATATTTGTAGGCTAAGAACGGCACTCCTAGATAAATGGATCAGAATAAACGGACAGTTCCACATACAGACACTCCCAGTGATAGCGACACACACGCCTCTGCTTCTGAGCAAGAGCTATGGGCGATGGGCGCCATCGAGGTGCATGGCGCTCGTGTGCACAACCTCAAGAATATAGATGTCTCACTACCTCGTCACAAGTTGGCCGTCGTGACGGGACTCTCGGGGAGTGGCAAGTCGTCACTTGCTTTCGACACCTTACTAGCAGAGGGACAGAGACGCTATCTAGACACTTTCTCCTCCTATGCTCGTAGCTTCATCGGGGGCGGTGGCGGACGACCGGATGTCGATGAGATCGTAGGACTCAGTCCTGTCGTAGCTATCGAGCAGAAGAGCGCCTCGACCAATCCCCGCTCTACCGTCGGCACCGTGACCGAGATCTACGACTACCTCCGTATCCTCTATGCACGTGTCGGCACCCCTTACTCCTACCTCACAGGCAAGGAGATGGTGCGCTACACCGAGGAGCAGGTCGTGGAGCATATCATGGAGCAGTATGCCAATGAGGGGATCTACATACTAGCTCCCATCGTGGTCGATCGTAAGGGTCACTACCGCGAGCTCTTTGAGCAAATGAGACGTCGGGGCTTCCTGCACGCTTACATTGATGGTGAGGTGTGCGAGCTGACGCCTGGGATGCGACTCAACCGTTTCTCCATACACTATGTCAGTGTCGTGGTGGACAAGTGCTCCGTACGAGAGAGCAATAAGCAGCGCATCACCGAGGCGGTAAGCATAGCGATGAAGCTCGGAGAGGGTGTCATCGACGTGATGCGACGCGATAGCACAGAGATACAGCATCTGAGCAAGCGACTGATGGATCCCGAGAGCGGTATCGCCTATCCGGATGCTTCGCCAGCCGACTTTTCGTTCAATTCGCCTCGTGGCTACTGCAAGCGTTGCAAAGGCTTGGGCCGTGTGGGCGTACTAGACATAGACAAGGTCGTGGCCGACCCTAAGATCTCCATACGTGATGGCGCCATCGTGCCTATCGGACGCTACAAGAAGCGCAGCCTGCTCTTTACCTCTATTGAGGAGATCTTGACGGAGCATGGTTGTACGATAGACACCCCCTTTGAGAAGATTCCTGCAGAGGCTGTTGATCAGATCTTCTTTGGCATTGACTCGGACGACTCCGACGATGAGGGCGAGGCGCACTTCGCCTTCGAGGGTGTCTCCCAGTATGTGCGAAATCTAGCAGAGGATGACGACGCTACCGCCTCCATGCGTAGCTGGGCGGAAGAGTTCCTGACTGAGCAAACTTGTCCCGAGTGCAACGGACGACGACTCAACCCGATAGCTCTCAGCTACAAGCTAGCAGGCTACACCATCGCCGACCTGACAGAGCTAGACCTAGACCGTCTAGAGGGGCGACTGCGTGAGATCGAAGGGCAACTGACGAAAAACCAACAGAAGGTGGCGCACGAAGTCATCAAAGAGATACTCCTCCGACTCACCTTCCTGCTTGATGTGGGGCTTTACTACTTGACGCTCGCTCGTCCCTCCGCTTCGCTCAGTGGTGGCGAGTCACAGCGCATACGACTAGCCACGCAGATAGGCACGGGCCTGGTCGAGGTACTCTATATACTAGATGAGCCAGGCATTGGTCTGCACCAGCGGGATAACCGTATGCTCATCGATGCGCTCAAGAAGCTTCGTGATGCGCAAAACACGGTCCTCGTCGTAGAGCACGATCGTGATATGATGCTTGCAGCCGACTACCTGATCGATATGGGACCAGGAGCGGGGCGTCTCGGCGGGCATGTAACCTATCAGGGTCCTCCCTCTGCTATTGGCGACACGCATACGCTCACCTGCGACTATCTGACCAATAGACTAGCCATCCCCCTACCTGCTAGCTACCGACAGCCTACCGATGACGCATGGCTACACCTCAAGGGCTGCACAGGCAATAACCTTAAGAACGTAGATGTCTCTATCCCGCTAGGTCTCTTCGTCTGCGTCACTGGTGTATCGGGAAGCGGTAAGTCTTCGCTCATCAACGGCACGCTCGTGCCGATCATCTCGCAGCATCTCTATCGTAGCAAGCAGGCGCCACTCCCCTACTCCTCTGTCGAGGGCTTGGAGCTGATAGACAAGATAGCTTTCGTGGACCAGTCGCCACTAGGTCGCACGCCGAGGAGCAATCCTGCGACCTACACGGGACTCTTTAGCGAGATCCGCAATCTCTTTGTCCAGGTTCCCGAGAGCCGTGCTCGAGGGTACAAGCCAGGGCGATTTTCCTTTAATGTCAAAGGCGGACGCTGCGAAGAGTGCAAGGGAAATGGCTACAAAACCATCTCTATGAACTTTCTTCCCGATGTGACCATCCCGTGTGACGTGTGCCGTGGCAAGCGGTACAACCGTGAGACCCTCGAGGTACGATACAAGGGCAAGAGCATTGCCGAGGTGCTAGACATGACTTTCAACCAGGCGGTCGAGTTCTTCGAGCATATCCCCGCCCTCTATCGCAAGCTCGCTACGCTGCAGCGCGTCGGGCTAGGCTATGTCAAGCTGGGTCAACCCTCCACAACCCTCTCGGGCGGAGAGAGCCAGCGTGTCAAGCTAGCGACCGAGCTCTCGAAGCGAGACACGGGACGCACCCTTTACGTCCTCGATGAGCCGACCACAGGTCTACACTTTGAGGACATACGCGTCCTGCTCAAGCTGGTCAACGAGCTAGTAGACCGTGGCAATACGGTACTCATCATCGAGCACAACCTGGATGTGATCAAGAGTGCCGACTACCTTATTGATATGGGACTCGAGGGCGGACGCAACGGCGGCGAGGTCATCTTCGCTGGCTCGCCTCTAGAGATGGCTCAGTGTCTCGACAAGCAGAGCTACACAGCGCAGTATCTCAAGGAGGAGATGCAGCGCACCCCAACGACAGAATCAGACGAGCAGGCTTCCTCAGCCTCTCACTCATAGACACCTATTTATCTACTGGATTATGGAACAGACAGATCCCAAGAAACTCTCCAACCGCTATTGCCCCGAAGGCATGAGCGTCGAGGCGTGGCAGATAGCCCTTCGCAAGCAGTTTGCCGAGCAAAACGAGTTTACCGTCTCTCATCTAGACAACAACCGCATCTGGGGCGACTACATGGTGCAGAGCGGAGCTAACCATTATCGTGTTGCCTTCCGTGGCGTACGGAGCGACCGCAACTACTGCGCTTGTCTAGACTTTCGCACCAGCGGACTAGGCACCTGCAAGCATGTCGAGGCGGTCATCAACTACCTCTCGGAGGAGGTGCCCGGCTATCCCTGGGGCACCACACCCTTCCAGCCCGACCGTACCTCTATCTTCATCAGCTACAAGGGCGGACGCACCATCGAGTGCAGCATAGGCAAGGGCAAAGAGGAGCTCTATGCCGACTGGCAGGCACGTTACTTCGAGGGCACACTCCTCCCCCCGAAGCATTACCACCTCATAGACCAAATAACAGAAGAGGCCAAGGAGCTCTCCAGCACCTTCCAGTGCTACGACGATGTCTACGAAATGATCCGTAGCTATCTCCGTCTGCACAACTGGCGCGAGCTAGTCGCACGCACGCTCCCCGATGGCGAGCTACCACAACCCTATGCGCAGTCTATCGCTAGCCCAGAGATGTGCCAGACGCTCTACAAGCTCCTCTATCAGAGCTACGGCATCATACCAGCGCCTCATAGCGAGACCATCATAGAGCCTATCATAGCGCTGATGCGCTTCATCTCGGTCCATGACGCTGGGCGCATGCTGATCGTGGTGCGCAGTGAGGAGGAGCAAAGCCTTTGGAACACAATGCTCGACCAGAGAGGTGTCACCGAGGGCGTCACCGTGGCGCTCTCCTCAGAGGTCAATAGGCAAAATACAAGCATCTCAGGAGCCTACAGCCTGGTCTTTGTCGCTTGTGGCGAAAAGCTCAGCAAGTGGACCGACCCCATCTCCATTGCGCTCAAGCGCCTGGCCATCAAGCATCTCTACATCTCCGTACCGCACCTGTCGCTCTTCACGCCCCTGCAGTTCTCCTCGATCACGCAGCACATCGACCCCTATCTGCTGGGGCCGACCTACCTTTTTATAGAGGATGCCAAGCAGTTCTTCCCGATGACCGACCTCCCCGAGCGTCTCCCCGAGCGTCTCGAGGGTTTGGTCACCTTCCTGCCCGAAGATCCGACCATCCGTACCTACGAGCCTCAGCTGCCGAGCACTCCGAGCAATGAACCCGTATGCGACGACGAGACGCTCCCCTACCAGCTCCTCCAGACGCTACGTGACGCCATCGCCGATCCCAAGCGACGCATCCGCTTGCTCGAGACGCTAGACTCGATCCTTCAGGAAGAAGAGCACGAGTAATATGGTAGACCTCACTGCACTCAACGAAGCACAGCGAGCTGCCGTCGTCTATAACGAAGGGCCCGCCCTAGTCATCGCTGGGGCGGGC
The DNA here is from genome assembly GCF_000482365.1 of Porphyromonas uenonis DSM 23387 = JCM 13868. Taxonomy (GTDB): domain Bacteria; phylum Bacteroidota; class Bacteroidia; order Bacteroidales; family Porphyromonadaceae; genus Porphyromonas; species Porphyromonas uenonis. The sequence continues at coordinate 58,451 of NZ_KI535306.1, forward strand.
TCGGGCAAGACCCGCGTCATCACCTACAAGCTGGCTCACCTCGTAGACCAGGGGTGGAACCCCCAGCGGCTCTACGCACTCACCTTTACCAACAAAGCGGCCGGCGAGATGCGCTCACGTGTCAGCGAAATGCTTGGCGAGGGCATCGCTTATAGGCTACGCATGGGCACCTTTCACTCCATCTGTGGACGTATCCTACGACGCTACGCCCCACTGCTTGGCTACAGCCAGGACTACTCCATCTACGATACCAGTGACACCAAGGCGCTCATACGCAACTGCATCAAGGAGCTAGACCTCAGCGACAAGAGCTACACCCCGACGCGTGTCCTCAAGCGCATATCCGATGCGAAGAATATGCTCATCTCCCCGCAAGCCTACGCCGCCAATCAGGAGATACGCAAGTACGACACGATGAATCATGAGGGTGAGCTCTACAAGCTCTACAGCCTCTACACCCAGCGCTGCAAGGAGAGCAACTCGATGGACTTCGACGACCTGCTCTTCCTCCTCAACGTCCTCATACGCGACTTCCCCGAGGCGCACCAAGAGATCAAAAGTGGCATAGACTTCCTCCTCATCGATGAGTATCAGGATACAAACACCTCGCAGTTTGAGCTAGCCCGCCACCTCGTCGCCGACCACAACCGCATCTTTGCCGTGGGCGACGATGCCCAGAGCATCTACTCCTTCCGAGGGGCGCGCATTGCCAATATCCTGAGCTTCAAGCAAGCTTTCACCGGTGCCAAGCTCTTTAAGCTAGAGCAAAACTACCGCTCCACAGGCCATATCGTGAGCAGTGCCAATGCCCTCATCGAGCACAACCAGCAGCGCATCCCCAAGGAGGTCTACACCGACCTCGGCGAGGGCGAGAAGCTACAGCTCTACCACTACACCTCGTCCGACGAAGAGGCGACACGACTCATCGACATCATCACGCAGCGACACGATGAGGAGGAGATACCGCTCTCTGATCAGACCATCCTCTACCGTACGAACGCACAGAGCCGTAAGTTCGAAGAGGTCCTTCTCTCGGAGGGCATCCCCTACGTCATCTACGGAGGCATGGCCTTCTACGCTCGTGCCGAGATCAAAGACGCTATAGCTTACCTCCAGCTCATCATCAACCCGCACAACGAGCTGGCGCTCCGCCGAGCCATCGCCTATCCACGCAAAGGCATTGGCGACAAAACCCTCGAGAAGGTCGCTCTCTATGCGCAGCAGCAAAGCCCGCAGCTATCACTCTACGATGCGCTCTGCGCCGCCATCGACAGTGCCGACCCCGTCGGTCTCAGCCGAGGCGTACGCAACAAGATAGCCTCCTTCGTCAATCTCATCGACTCGCTCGCCACCGCTTATCAGCAGTACGCCAAGCTCGAGGAGTGGATCGCTCACATACTACGTGAGAGCGGCATCGTCGCTGAGCTCACACGCGAAGACACCGTCGAGAGCCAGGCCAAGCTCGACAACCTCAAGGAGTTTGTCAGCAGTGCCTCCGAGTTTGAGGCTCGCTACCGACAGGACCCGCTCAACCTCTTTGCCGAGGAACCACTAGGCACCGGACTGCTCAGCGCCTTTGCCCAGCAGATCCCCCTCCTGACCAACCAAGACCAGGACAATGTCGAGCAGCAGAGCGGAGTCGCCCTACAGGATCGGCTACAGCTCATGACCATCCATGCCGCCAAGGGACTAGAGTTCCCCTACGTCTACATCGCTGGCGTAGAGGAAAACCTCCTCCCCTCCTCACGTAGCCTCGACACCGCCGAGATGATCGAAGAGGAGCGCCGACTCCTCTACGTCGGCATCACACGAGCCCAAAAGCTCTGCACCCTCAGCTATACCAGCATACGAACACGCAACGGTAAGACCGAGCTCATGATCCCCAGCCGCTTCATCGCTGAGTTACCACGAGCGCACTACACCCTCCACGAGGAGGCAGCCCCCATCGGGACCAGCCAAAGGCTAACAGCCTCCAGCCAATGGTCAACAGCTAACAGCCAACGGCCGACGGCCAACAGCCAACAGCCAACGGCCAACAGCCAACAGCCAACAGCCAATAGCCAACAGCCAACACCCCAGCAGATGCTCGCGAAGAGTTCCCCCGTCAACGCCCTCGAGAGCCTCGACAGCTACCACGTCGGTGACCGCGTGCGCCATCCACGTCATGGCGACGGCAAGATAGAGCGCATCGAGAGCGCCATGGGCGGTAAGCTCACCATCCACTTCGACGACGGCAGGACCCGCGAAGTCCTCATCCGCTACACCCACCTAGACCATATATAGGTGTAGCCTCTGACTATCCTAATAACCCTAAAACTAACCCTGAGAACACAGATAAAACTGATTTACTAAACACTACAAACTTATGGAACACAACAGTTGTTACACACCACAATGCACCAGACGCGAGCACTGTACCCTCTGGCGCAATGCACTCGTGGAGGTCGAGCACGGCAATGGCTTGCTCACCATCACCAATCCCCAGCTCATCGAGCGGGCAGGCGGATACGATCACTGCCCCAACTACTACGAGCACAAGCTCAGACGCTATGCCCGTGGACTCGTATGGAGCTACGACGATCTGACCCTAGCCCAGTGGCGACAGATACAGACGCAGCTCAATAGGCAGTTCGGCTACAGCGAGATGAAGCGCATACGCCACGGCTACGTAGCCCTCAGCCCCGAGGAGCAAGGCGTCATCGCACAGATCTTCACCACTATAGCTCCAGGTAGTGAGCCACAGTACGTAACCTACGAGGAGCACTACACCAAGCCCCCACGCATCGAGGGCCGCGCCGCCCACAAGCTACTCAAGGGCTAGACGACGAGACGAGTAACGATTTGTAGGGACGCTCGGTCGAGCGTCCGTCCCCGTTAAAGGTTACTGAGTTACTCGTCTAGCTTTGATACAACGGACGCACGGGACGTGTAACCCTTTGTAGGGACGCACGGTCGTGCGTCCGTTCCCGTTTAAGGTTACTGGGTTACACGTTATGTCGTTCTACGACGGACGCACGACCGTGCGTCCGTTGTGTCAAAGCGATACGTGTAACCCGTGACGTGTAACGATGATACGTGTAACCCTTTGTAGGGACGCACGGTCGTGCGTCCGTACCCGTTAATGGTTACAGTGTCCCGATTACACGTCTTGCTGTACTACAACGGACGCACGACCGTGCGTCCCTACATATCGTTACACGTCACGGCATCCATACCGATCGTTACACGTCATTATGGCATCTTGCTGTACTACAACGGACGCACGACCGTGCGTCCCTACATATCGTTACACGTCACGGCATCCATACCCCGCGGCTTCTGCCACCCTCCACAGGATCAGCGACAAAGGTCACGACATACTCCTTGGTAGTTGCAGTCGATACGAAGTTAGCCACGATGGTGTTTGGCTTAGTAGGATCCATCTGATAGGAAACTTTTGTCTTTCCAGCCTTGGTGTTAACGCCGTTGATGGTCCAGTCCTGTATCTCAGCGTTTTCACCTGGCTTTGCAACGAAGTTCACATAAAAGCCCTCGGGGACCTTATCTCCGGTGTTAAGTATCCCAATATAAGTATTCTTTGCGGTCACGGTACCAGGACCATTTGCGGAGAAAGTGACTGGGAGCATCGCGAGCTCCTTGAAGTAAGCCTTGAAGGTGACATCCTTTGTGACGACGTAGTTTTTGATTTTGTCAGAGGTAAACTCTTCGCTTCGTACACCGTTCACCTCCCAGTAGTCAAACTTGTACTTATTCTTGTCACAGTAGGCATAGACATTGATCGCCTTTCCGTCTGCTACTGCAGAGCCAGAAGCAATCAGGTCATAGGTGTCATAGTCCTTGATCGCCACATAGTTCTTTTTGCTGGCAGGTTCAGCGGAGACTGTGACGGTGTGCGTCGCTGCCTGACCAGCTGTCTTCTTGAAGTAGACCACGACGGTCATGTCTGCGTCTATAGTCTTGGAGCACTCGTTCTTACCAGCTGCCTTATCGTCTGGCGTGCCGTTGAACTCCCACTTCTCGACCTCGTAGCCTTCGTTAGGGGTGGCCGTGAAGTTGACGTACTCTTTGTCCTTCACCTTCTCACCAGATCCTAGAGGGACTGCAGGGTCTTCATAGGATATAAAGTAGGAGGCCTCCACCGTCCCTCCCTCAGCCGGCTGGGCTGAGAAGGTCACGGTGTGATCCTGACCATAAAGTCTCGGCACGGCGAGTGCCAAGAGACACAGTAAAATAGGTAATAGTCTTTTCATAAGCTGTATTAGTGTATTTGTTTATAGTGCCGTGTGTATGTTGTGAACGGAAGGCTGAGGGCGGACCTACACTTCTCTGTCTTTTAGCCGGTTATAGCTACTGTAACCTTGCCAAACAGGTGCAGACTCGTGAAGAGTTGCAGACTTCTTTTCTTTACAAAGGCGAAGTTAAGCAATCTTTCTTTAAAAAGCAAACCATCCTCTCCTCTCACAATTTCGCAAATCTCACGAGTAGTCCTTTGCTCCACAGCTATTTTATTAGTAGCTTTGTAGCAACAAACTAACTCATCGCAGATTTACATGGAGCATTACTATTGTGTCATCATGAGTGGCGGGGTGGGAAGTCGCTTCTGGCCTATCTCACGGCAGTCACGACCCAAGCAATTCCTAGACTTCTTCGGGACTGGCAGTTCGCTGCTACAGGACACCTACAGGCGGTTCCTGCGTATCGTCCCTGAGGACCATATATACATCGTCACGCATGCGGACTATGTCGACCTGACCCTCGAGCAGCTCCCAGGGCTCACGCGTGACCAGATCCTCACGGAGCCTCTGCGACGTAACACGGCTCCATGTATCGCCTACGCTTGCTATCATATCCAGCAGCGAGACCCGAAGGCGTCGATCGTCGTGGCGGCGTCGGATCATATCATCATGAACGAGGACAACTTCGTCCAGACGGTCAGCCAGTCGCTCCGCTTCGCTGCCCTCCACCCCTACCTCCTGACGCTGGGTATCAAGCCTACAGCTCCTGAGACGGGCTATGGCTACATACAGGTGGACTCTAGCGAAAGGGCGCTCGACGGACAGTACCACAAGGTGAAGGTCTTTACCGAAAAGCCTAACCGTGAGATGGCCGAGATATTTGTCTCCTGTGGCGAGTTTCTCTGGAATAGCGGTATGTTCGTCTGGAGCGTCAAGACGATCCTAGATGCTTTTGCCAAGTATATGCCTGAGGTGAGCAGACTCTTTACCGAGCGGGCCAGTGACTTCGGCACCGACCGTGAGCGGGCGGCGATCGAGGAGATCTATCCTTACTGCCCTAGTATATCGATCGACTACGGGGTTTTGGAAAAAGCGGACAACGTGCTTGTCACCCCCGCGACCTTTGGCTGGGCTGACCTAGGTACCTGGGGAGCGCTCTACGACCAGAGTTCGAAAGATCAGACGGGCAATGTGACGAACCACCAGAAGACCCGATTCTACGAGTCGATGAATAATATCCTCTACATCGACGATCCCGACTTGCTGGCGGTCGTGCAGGGGGTCGATGACTGTATCATCGCTAAGCATGGCAACGTGCTACTCATCTGCAAGCGGGAAGCGGAGCAGAGTATCAAGAACTATGTGACCGACGTGGAGATAGAGTCTGGACAGGACTACATCTGACCTATTCGCACGAACTATGCAGGAGATGTGGCTACACCAGATCTGGGGCAACAGACTCTACGAGTCGCTCACCTTCGAGCCACACCCCTGTATTCCTGAGGGGGTCACACCGATCGTCATTGACCCTGGGCGGTATAACACGAATGGCGGGCCCGACTTTAGCAATCTCAAGCTACGCATAGGGTCTCTGACCTGGGCGGGCAATGGGGAGATCCATTGCCAGGCGACAGACTGGCTGCGCCATGGGCACCAGCTGGACCCTGCCTACAATAATGTGCTCCTACATATCGTGCTGCAGGACGATGGCCCCATCTCTCTACAAGCTGGCACGCCACCTATCACCTGCCGTATGCAGATCAATCCTGATCTGCTAGCCATAGCGCAGCAACTCACGGAGGCGCCGCAGATTCCTCGCTGCGGGGAGGCTTGCAGCCAGCTACCCGAGCGTGTGCAGGCCGACTGGTTTGCGCAGCTGACTCGTGAGCGACTGGACAAGAAGTGTCAGCAGATCGAGACGGCGATGAGCTTTTTCAAAGGCGACCTGGCTGCGGTGACGCACCTTTTCCTGATGCGTTACCTGGGGGGCAAAGTGAATAATGATGCTTTCGAGCAAATAGCTCGCCAACTCCCTCCTTCGATCCTACTCAAGCACAAGACTTCTCCACTAGCCCTTGAAGCGCTGCTCCTCGGTGTGGGCGGACTACTGGAGAGCGCGCCAATATCTCCCGAGATAGATCAGTACCGAGAGCAACTAAAGGAGGAGTTTACCTTCCTATCGCACAAGTACCACCTCTCTCCCCTATCGCCTGGCACGATACGCATGTTGCGGCTCCGTCCGAGTGCCTTCCCGCATCGTCGGCTCGCCTACCTCGCAGCGCTCTACTATCGTAGCGACAATCTGCCAGGAGAGCTCCTCCGCACATCGTCTCTGGCTCATCTAGAGCAGTTGCTCACCGTCACCCCGACCGACTACTGGCAGCGACACTACCACTGGGGCAGCGAGACGGATGCTCAGCTCGGCACCATAGGACGAGCGACGGTCGAGAGCATTGCGATCAATGTGGTCATACCGCTCCAGTACTACCTCACACAGGAGCGCGACCTCCTCGGGCTATCCCTAGCGAAGGACTCGTTGATGAGTGCGCATGACTTACCCGCTGAGCGCAACAGTGTCGTGAAGCGCTTTGTCAATGAAGGGCTACGTCCCCGCAGTGCCTACGACTCGCAAGCCCTCCTGCAACTCTACGGGAGCTACTGCGAGCCTCGTCGCTGCTGGCTATGCCCCGTAGGGCGTACGCTACTGCAGAGCTACGGCGCGATGAGCCTACCCCCCTCCATTGGCGAACAACAAGACTTATAAGAAAACCCCTAGAGATCGTGTATCGATCGCTAGGGGCTTCGTTTATATGTTGGAAAGAGGAGCTCTTACTCCGTAAAGCTTCGGTAGAAGTCTACATAAGCCTCAGCGTGATCTACCGCTGGCCCAGGGTACTCCAGCACCTTGTGGTCTGGCTCCGAGTGAAGGTACTCGATGAGCTCGGGAGAGACCGACTCCTGACCGAGGATCACACCATCTGAATAGTGAATCGCCATACGACGTAGCGCATCTGGCGTCACCTCTCCCTGCAGCGGGTCCAGCATATCGCCCGTGATCTTGTCAAACTCAAGCTTCTTGATCAAGTCTTCGCCAATCTCGCCCTCCTCCTCGTTGCCATCGACCGAGAAGAGCACCTTAGCACGCTCGAAGTAGGGATCGTCCTTGTAAGCCGTCTTCAGGTAAACGGGTGCCAAAGCGGAGAACCACCCCAGACAATGGATCACATCGGGGATCCAGTGCAAGCTTTTGATCGCCTCCAGGACGCCTCGGATGAAGAAGATACTGCGATCCGCATTGTCACTTGGCGCTCCCTCGGAGGGCGGGCCGAAGAGGCTCTTGCGCCCGAAGAGATCAGCATTATCGATGAAGTAGACCTGTATGCGTGTAGAGGGGATCGAGGCGACCTTGATGACGAGCGGGTGGTCGTAGTCGTCAACGATGACGTTGATACCCGACAGACGGATCACCTCGTGAAGCTGGTTGCGACGCTCATTGACTAGGCCGTAGCGTGGCATGAAGACACGTACGTCATGTCCCGCATTCTGTATATGCTCTGGGAGGTAACGAGCGACATGTGCGAGGTCACTCTCAGGCAGGTAGGGATATATCTCCTGAGAGATGTAGAGTACTTTCTTGTCTTTGGCAGCCATAGTGTGATTTACTTTCGTTCCCTACAAAGATAGTGAAAAACGGCGACACCGTTCCGTCGCCACACTACCTGCCCCTCCCGAGCAGTCGTACCCAGAGCGGGACTTGAACCCGCACGACCGCAATTGGCCAAGGGAGTTTAAGTCCCTCGTGTCTACCGATTCCACCATCTGGGCAGCAGCTCTGCGCGCTACACGCCACAAGGGCCTACGCACACTGCCCGACAAAGGTACGTAAAAAAGAGATTCACGCAGCGCCATTAGGGGCGCTTGCCATCTGCTGATTTTTCTGTACCTTTGCGCCCATAGCCTTAGAGTACGCTCAGGTATATACTTAGGTATACACTCACGGAGCGTCTCTAGAGCGTCTTTATTTTTATTAGTAGAGAAGCTAGTCGCACACATGTCTCACGGAGGTCGATACACGATACATTTGAAGGGATTGCCCCAAGGCGTCTCGACCGAGGACTTTGTAGTGGAGTCAGCTTTTCTCGAGTCACGTCCTACGTTTGACCTCAGCGGAGGTCCCGTAGTATGCACCATCCGCGTAGATCGCGTGGGAGAGACCTACGACCTGCTACTGACCCTCGCGGGCTCTGTGCAGACGCATTGTGATCGATGCCTGGCTCCCCTAGAGATGCGCATCGACATATCCCAGCATCTAGTAGTCAAGCTAGGCGACCAGTACGAGGAGGTGAGCGATGAGGAGATCATCGTGCCATACAACAGTCCCTCGCTAGACTGCGCTGATCTGATCTACGACATGATCGTATTGTCGCTCCCGATCAGCCGTATGCACCCCGAGGGTGCGTGCGCCAAGGATATGCAGGCCATCCTAGACGATCTCGACACTACCACCGAGGAGGAGACGGATGGTCGCTGGGCTGCGCTCAGTGCGCTGCGTGACTCACTACAACAAGAGAAGGATAAATAATAAACTAGATAAACAATGGCACATCCCAAAAGACGGCAGTCCAATATGCGCACTGCCAAGCGTAGAACGCACGACAAAGCAGCAACCCCCACACTAGCTAAGTGCAGCAACTGTGGGTCATGGCACGTATACCACACCATCTGTCCTGAGTGTGGTTACTACCGTGGACAACTAGCTATCGAGCAGGAGGAGGCCTAAGCGCCCAACCCGCTAAGCGATAAGACTCAAGCCCCTAGATGATCGAAAGATCACGCTAGGGGCTTTCTTGATCTATATGGGGTGTAAGATGATTCCTTTTTTGTACCTTTGAGAAACGCTATCGCAGTGAGTCGGTGGCGGTCTTTTATAGCACAAACACTTAACCTAATATATAGTATGTCTTATCCAATCATGACTGCCGAAGAGGCAGCGAGATTAGTTCACGATGGCGATCAGGTAGGCTTTAGTGGCTTTACACCAGCTGGTTGCCCCAAGGTGGTGCCACAAGCCATCGCTCATTACGCCGAGGAGGAGCATGCGGCGGGAAGACCGTTTCGCATAAGCGTCTTCACGGGAGCATCGACAGGCGACCGCCTCGATGGAGCCCTGGCACGTGCTCACGCGATCAAGTTTAGGACTCCCTATCAGTCCAACAAAGACCTACGCGCCGAGATCAATAGCGGTGAGGTGGCTTACTGCGACCTGCACCTCTCGCAGCTAGCGCAGGAACTGCGTGCTGGCTTCTTTGGTAAGATTGACGTGGCTATCGTCGAGGCTGCCGAGCTAACGGAAGATGGCCAGCTGGTTCCGACTACGGGCGTCGGCATCCTCCCCACCATCTGCCGTCTTGCAGACCGAATCATCGTCGAGCTCAATGATCGTCACCCCGCCAAGATACGTGGGCTCCACGACATCGCTGAGCCTCTCGACCCACCCGCACGTCGTGAGCTACCTATCTACAAGCCCTCTGACCGTGTCGGCAAGCCTTACCTACAGCTCGACCCGAAGAAGGTTGTAGCGGTCGTCAAGACGAGCGAGCCAAACGATGACGGAGGCTTTGCACCGCTCGACGAGGTGACGCAGGCGATTGGGGACAATGTCACGAAGTTCCTCGAGGAGGAGATCCGCACGGGACGCATTCCTCGTGAGTTCCTCCCGCTACAGAGTGGCGTCGGCAACATTGCTAATGCGGTTCTCGCCTCCGTAGGCAAGAGCCCTAAGATTCCACCTTTTGAAGTCTACACAGAGGTGATCCAGGATGCGGTCATTGGGCTGATGAAGGAGGGACGCGTCAAGTTTGCTTCGGGCTGCTCGCTCTCGGTCAGTCGCGATGTTATCCTAGACATTTATCAGAACTGGGACTTCTTCCAGGACAAGCTACTGCTCCGCCCTCAAGAGTACTCCAACAACCCAGGCATCGTGCGCCGCCTTGGGGTCATCACCATGAATACCGCTCTAGAGGCGGACATCTATGGCAACATCAACTCAACGCACGTCCTCGGCACCAAGATGATGAACGGTATCGGTGGCTCGGGCGACTTCACCCGCAATGGCTACATCTCTATCTTCACCACGCCCTCGACCGCTAAGGGCGGTGCCATCAGCGCTATCGTGCCGATGGTGAGCCACGTGGATCACACCGAGCACTCGGTCAAGGTACTCATCACCGAGTACGGTATCGCCGACCTCCGAGGGCTCTCTCCACGACAGCGTGCGGAGCGCATCATAGAGAACTGCGCCCATCCCGACTACCGTCCGCTACTACGCGCTTATCTAGCTCAGGCTTCAGAGGGTCAGACACCTGTTTGTCTGGAAAAGGCTTTCGCCTTCCACAAAGCCCTGGCAGAGTCAAAGGATATGCGCCAAGCTAAACTTTAATCGATAAAAGCAACCGCTCCTCGCCCCTACTCCTCAGTAGGTGACGGGGAGCGATCACTACCACAAGACCTCACACGCTTATGTCTTACATACTCAATCTAGGGGGACGCGCCTTCGACCTGTCGGAGCCTGTCGTGATGGGCATCCTCAATGTGACGCCCGACTCCTTCTATGCGGGCAGTCGCAAGCAGACCGCTGAGGCGATTGCTGAGCGCACCCACGAGATCATTCAGGAGGGCGGACTGATCATCGACATTGGCGCCTGCTCGACACGTCCTGGAGGCGAACTGGTCGATGGCGAGGAAGAGCTACGCCGACTGCGCCACGCGCTGGAGATCATCCGTGCCGAAGCGCCCGACCTGCCTATCTCGGTGGATACTTACCGTGCTGACGTGGCGAAAGCGTGCGTCGAGGAGTATGGCGTGGAGATCATCAACGACATATCGGGCGGTCAGGCCGATGCGCAGATGTACAGCACCGTAGGGGAGCTGGGTGTCGCCTACATATTGATGCACCTAGAGCACAATGTCGAGGGGATGCACCAAGTGGTCGACTACAAGCCCTCGGTCGAGGTGTGCGTGGCGGACTACTTCCGAAAGCGTCTCGAGCAACTTCACGCTTGTGGTGTGAAAGATGTAATCCTCGACCCAGGCTATGGCTTTAGCAAAAGCATGGACGACCACTACCGCCTGCTCACGCATCAGCGAGAGGCGCTACAAGAGTTTGCCGAGCCCGTGCTGGTCGGCTTCTCCCGCAAGCGCATGGTGCAGACAGTCATCGGAGCAGACGCCATGCACTCAGGCGATGCGACCAATGTGCTACACACTTACGCTCTGATGGAGGGCATCGCACAGATCATTCGCACCCACGACGTGCGTCTCGCTGTCGAGGCGATCAAGGTGACCGACATGATCCGCAAGCACCTCCCCGACGCTACAGGAGCGAGTAGCTACACCCACTGGCAGAGACCGCTAGAAATCCATTAACTATCACGCTTAGAGACTTAGGACTGTGACGCTAGACTGGTTATCCTTTACGCTTGTCGACCTCTTTGACATTATTCTCTCGGCACTCCTCTTCTACTATGTCTATCGGACACTGAGAGCGACCGCCTCGAGAGCGCTGATCTTAGGTATCTTCACCTTTATCCTCGTATGGGTCATCGTCTCCAAGTGGGCCGGCATGATCCTCTTGGGAGGTATCCTTGACGAACTGGTCGGCACGGGTATGCTCATCCTGGTGATCATCTTTCAGGAGGAGATAAGACGCTTCCTGATCACGCTGGGGAGTACCAATAGATGGCGCTTCTTGCGAAAAGTCTTCAAGGGTGACGATCAGACTGCCCAAGAGGATCAGCGCTGTGTCGCAGCGCTCGTCCTAGCCTGTATGAATATGGCGCGCAAGAAGGTGGGCGCCCTCATTGCTATCCAAGCCAAGCAGGAGCTCACCGCCTACCTCCACACGGGAGAGGTCTTTAAGGCAGATGTCAATGCCCGCCTGATCGAAAACATATTCTTCAAAAACAGTCCCCTCCACGATGGTGCCATGATTATCGTCGACAGCGACATACGAGCCGCCGGCTGTATCCTCCCCGTCTCCAACGACCCCAATCTCTCGAAAGACTTAGGCCTGCGTCACCGCAGTGCGCTAGGACTCTCGCAAGCCACGGACTGTCTCGTCATCGTCATCAGCGAGGAGCGTGGCAAGATTTCTCTAGCGCAAAACGGGGTCATCGACGTAGACGTCGACATTGACACGCTACGCCAGCGACTAGACGCCATCTACGCCAGCTAGCCCAGACACATATAATATATAGGTCAGAAGGAATGCACCGAGCGTGCGTTCCTTCTTTTCGTTTTCTGTTCGATCGTATCGTGCTCTCTTCGTAGTAGATACGAGTTCCAATAAGAGTTCCCCTCTTGGAACTTTTTAGTTCCAACGGAGGAACTTTTCGGTTCCAACGGAGGAACTTTCGAGTTCCAACGGAGGAACCGTTTGTCGAGTAGCACCCTTCTCCCTAAGAACAGCCTGCGCCACATCTCCCCTTGTCAGCGAAACGAAACAAACGAGTAACCGTATGATAACATTGCCACGCTACCTTTGCAGCGTAAGATTTGAAACAGGACACATTTCGTATGCTACACAAGGCGCTTCCCTATATCCTCGCCCTTTTGACACTCTTCACCGCTGGCACTACGCTGATGGCTCAGCCACACGGACAGCCTATTCCTCACAGCGAGGCGGATCTACGACTAGGCATCCTCACGGGACGCGTCGTTGACGAGCACGGCGAGGGGCTCATCGGAGCTACCGTGCGCATCATCGAGACAGGTGGCGGACAGGTCACCGACTTCGATGGCAACTACTCCCTACGTCTGAACCCCGGCACCTATACCGTAGAGATCGCTTACGTGGGCTACGCTACCAAGCAGATCAAGGAGGTACACATTACCGCTGGCAAGGAGACGAACCTCTCGGTGGACCTCGCCATTGCGGACAATGTACTAGGCACGGTGGTCGTGGTCGGCTCCTACAAAACGAGCAATACGGCGGGAGCGATGAAGATACAGCAAAGTATGCCTCAGCTCTCCACGGTCGTATCAAGCGAGATGATCGGTAAGACGGCCGACAAGAACCTCGGCGAGGCTCTCAAGCGTGTCACGGGCGTCACCACAATGAGCAATAAGTATGTCGCCGTGCGGGGTATGGGCGAGCGCTGGAACGAAGCTTCGCTCGATGGCATCCCGCTACCCAGTACGGAGAGCAACGCCAAGGCGTTCGGCTTTGACCTAATCCCTACCTCGCTCATAGACAATGTGACGGTCCTCAAGACGGCTACGCCAGATGTTAGTGGCAACTTCTCGGGCGGCCTGATCCAGATCACCACGAGAGACATACCGACGAAAGACTTTATCTCCATCAGCGCCGGCACCAGTTACAACTCGCTCAGCACCTTCCAGACGCAGAAGTACCGCATCAGAGGAAAGTGGGACTGGCTCGGCTATGACGATGGTCGGCGCGCCCTCCCTAAGGGACTGCACGAGATACCTTTCGACCCGTACAACCCCGTTCCCGAGCTCTTCGAGCAGAGCAAGCGACTGACCATCGACAACTTTACCATCCACGAGGGCAAGACTCCGCTCTCGCAAAACTATCAAGTCTCTCTCGGCAAGAGCTGGGACCTCAACAAGAGCGGCAACCATCGGCTCGGACTGATCGCCTCGCTCACCTATCGCAACACGCAGCAGCAGACCATCATCGACCATATAGAGCGTGGCGAGTGGATGAATGCCAAGCAATATAATAAGGTGCAGGAGAGCTTTGTCGATACTGGCATACGCAATAGCGGGGCCAACTACAAGTACAATACGACCCTCGCCGGAGTCCTCAACATCGGTTGGCAGCGAGGCACTAATCGCCTCAGCCTGCGCAACACCTACACCCATAAGTATGACAACGACCTCTCAGAGCTCACTGGTCTGAGCGACGAAGATCCCAATCCCGAGAGCAATCCTTACCGACAGCAGGTCAACTACCCTACCTTCCAAGACCTTTTGCAAAACAAGCTCAGCGGCAAGCATCAGCTGGGCGAGTCCCTTCGTCTTGACTGGGCACTGGCACATACCTACGTACAGCGCAATCAGAAGGATGCTGCCTTCACACAGCAGGTGAGCCAGCTGGACGAGACTGGAGCGCGTCACTTCTACAATCAAGTGGGCGTGCAGTCGGGGACGCTCTTCCCGCTGACCCGTGCGTGGTACCTCAACCATGAGCGAGACTTCAACGGGCAGGTCAATGTAGAGCTACCCTTTCATCTTTTTGGCAATGACTGGACGCACAAGTTCAAGGCGGGGTACGACGGCGCCTTCAAGGAGAATCGCTTTGAGTTTTGGGAGCTTTCGATGCACCTCTTCAACACACGCGGCTTTGACTTCACCACGAGCACAATCGCCGACCTGATCAAGGAGGAGAACATGCGCGACGGGGGCTTCGCCTGGGACCTCAAGCGACTCCAGGGTGACGGACGTATGTACCACGGGCGGGTTATCCAGAACGCCCTCTACGCTATGCTGGACGACCGCTACAGCGAGCTACTGCGCCTCGTCTGGGGTCTGCGTGTCGAGCACTACCTTTACCAAGAGCTGAGCAACCCCTCGATGTCGATGGGTGAGCTAAACATTGTCGAGCAGGATCGCAAAGAGAAGCCCGTGGCTATCATGCCGTCGATCAATCTCACGATCACACCGATCAAAGACCTCAACGTACGACTGAGCTACAGCCGTAACACGGTACGTCCGCAGTTTATGGAGCGTACAGCTTACCGCTTCTACGACCCCTTCCTCGGCGGGGAGATCTTTAACCAGAGCGTCATCTCGACGACCGTAGACGGTGCCGACCTGCG
Source organism: Porphyromonas uenonis DSM 23387 = JCM 13868 (assembly GCF_000482365.1). Classification (GTDB taxonomy): domain Bacteria; phylum Bacteroidota; class Bacteroidia; order Bacteroidales; family Porphyromonadaceae; genus Porphyromonas; species Porphyromonas uenonis. Next base: position 73,527 of record NZ_KI535306.1, read on the forward strand.
TGTCGAGTGGTACCCCGGCGCTGGCGAGGTTATCTCCATCGGTGGCTTCTACCGTTACCTAGACAAACCTATCGAGCGCATCGCTCAGAAGACTGCTTCCTTCGCCCGCTTCTACATGCTGATGAATAGCGACAAGGCGCACAGCTACGGCATCGAGCTAGAGCTTCGCAAGAACTTCGGCTTCATCCCCCTAGGCTCCTGGCTCGAGCATCTCTACCTCAACGCCAATGCGACCTTCACCCAGAGCATAGTCACCGGTATGGTCTCACGTGCCGATGAGCGTGGCATCCTCCACTGGGTACCCGTCACGCAGCGCCGACCGATGTACAGTCAGGTACCCTATATGTACAATGTGGGTCTCTCCTACGAGAGCGACACCTTTGGAGCCAATCTCACGATGAACCGCTCCGGACGCAAGCTCGTCCTCAATACGAACCAAGCCTACGAGCAGGAGTACGAGGCTCCCTTCAGTCAGCTCGACGCACAGCTCTCCTATACCTTCCCCAAGCAGGGCGTGACCATCAAGGTCAATGGCTCTAACCTACTCAACGCTAAGCACATCATCTACACCAACCATGTGGACGACTTCGAGCGTGCTGCTAGCAATAATCAGATCCTAGACACCATGCGACACGGCACCTCTAGCGATTACGACCCAGGGCACGACAACGTCGTCTACCAGTACCGCGATGGCCTCTCACTGAGCGCCTCCATTAGCTGGACTTTCTAAAGAATCAGAGATACTAACACATCAATTATCTATCATAATATCATGAACAAGACAATCCGTTTACTGAGCCTCGTGATGGCTACCCTCATGAGCCTCGCACTACTTACCTCCTGCGACGAAACTGGCAATGAGCCTAATCATGGTGGCGACAAGAACAAAGTCACTGGTCGCACCATCGGTGGCAAAGAGCTCGTAGTCGTCGAGGGACGCATCAATGGCAAGAACAATCACTGGACCGCCAACAAGGTCTACGCGCTAAAAGGCATCGTTACCGTTCCGGCTAATGAGACACTCACCATCGACGCTGGGACCACGATCATCGAGGAGCCCACAGCTTCAGGAGCTACTGGCGTACTCGTCATAACTCGCGGCGCTAAGATCATGGCCGAGGGTACCGCCCAGAAGCCTATCGTCTTCACCTCCTCCAAGGCTGTCGACAACAACGCTGGCCGTCCCGCTCCTGGAGATTTCGGTGGCGTCATCATACTGGGTAAAGCTAAGGTCAATACCCCGACCGACGCCCAGTTCATCGAAGGCCTCAACCAAGGTGTCGAGGAGTATCGCTACGGTGGCGACAACGATGAGGACAATAGTGGTGTACTGCGCTACGTACGCATCGAGTACGCTGGCTTCATCCTAGGCGACAGCAACGAGATCAACGGTCTCACCTGCGGCGGCGTAGGTCGTGGCACCACACTAGACCATATCCAGGTCAGCTGGGGTCTAGACGACAGCTTCGAGTTCTTCGGTGGTTGCGTCAATGCTACCCACCTCGTCTCTTACGCTTGCGACGATGACAACTTTGACTTTGACAACGGCTTCACCGGTAGCATCACTTACGGTGTCGCTATTGCCAACCCCGCCTCGACACACTCCGACAGCAAGGGTAAGTCCGACAGCAACGGTATCGAGCTAGACAACAATGCTAAGGCTCAGGACGAGACCTTCTCACTGATCCCTAAGACGCACCCCACACTGACCAACGTCTCTATCATCGGTGCATCTACCCGTGTAGCCAACGTCCACAACAACTTCCAGGGCGACGCTTACAAGTACGCAGCTCGTGTACGTCGTGGTGGTCAGATCACGCTCAAGGACTGCATCCTCACTGGTTATCCTAAGGGCTTCGTCCTTGACTCCGATGCCGACAAGATGGAGCATAGCAAGATCGAGGGCAGCTCCTTCCACGGCTTTGACGCTGCCTTTGAGATCAAGAACGGCTCCGCTAAGCCCGCCACAGGCATCATCGAGGTGATCAACAAAGACTCCGCAGCTACCTTCGGCATGAAGGCTCCTTTCGGTACGCCAGCCGACTTCACAGGAGCTCAGGTCGGGGCCTTCCCTGCTAGCAAGGGCAACTGGCTACAAGGCTGGACCGCCTTCTAGTCCCCTCCCCCTAAAAGAACAAAGAGCTTCCCGTGCACAAGTTCTCTTGCACACGGGAAGCTTTCTTTTTGTCTAAGACAAACGGTCTTGGCAAGCTCTTAGCGTACCACCTTGAAGGTCTGGCTACCAGCCTTGATTAGGTAGGAGCCAGCGGGTAGCGTCGCCGTGCTGATGGTAGCCACGCCCGCTACGGGCTCTACGACCTGCAGGCATTGCCCCTGTAAGTCATAGAGAGCTACGGCGGTCGTCGCATTAATAATCGTCCAGCTCATATCGTCACAGAGCAGATGACTCTGAGAGGGTGTAGCTAGGGGCTCTAGTCCGAGAGGCTTATTGGACTCATAGACGAATGTTCCGCCATTGGTCACATCGGTCGCCACGGCATCTTTGGAGCCATTGTACAGTAACGGATAGGAGAGAGCCTCTAGATTGTAGTTCTTAAACCCATAGATGAAAAGGTCTGCCAACGTGGGGAGAGGATAGTAAGTCTTAGCGGCCAGTTGCCCCGTCTTAAATGTAAACTGATAGATAAACCCGCCACTACCTAGGGCTGCTAGATTGCCCTTGTCGTCATAGTCAAAAGCCGTCTCAACGAGCTCACTCCCCGCCTTGAGATAGGAGAGCCCTAGCATGTACTTTCCATCTGCGTCAAAGGTTATCTCCTCAGACTCGAAGGGGCTCCCGTCTGTATTTACCGCTGTGCGCTTGTAGAGCTGTCCTCTCTTATTGTATTCGAGCGTAGTGGTAAAGCCCTCGTACCACTCAAAGGCTTTAGGGTCGAGGAAGTGGATCGTAGCTTTGCTCGGAAGTCCCTCGGCATTGTATTCTATATTGAGTTTGTAGTCCTCCACGAGGGTGGTGTCCTCGGGGACGGTGTTGAGATTGTTCCAGCGTACGAAGAGGGTCATCTGCCCCTGGTCGTTGTATGTATAGCAGTAGCGCCTAGCGACGACTAGGTCATCAAAGCTCTTACGCTCTCCATACTCCACCTTCTCGATGCACTGGTGCTTGTCATTGTATAGATAGTTCAGATAGAGCCCCACGCTACGCTGTCCACTTGTCGTGTCGATCTCGACGTAGCTACAACGAGCGATGTCGTTGTGGTCATTGTATTGGAACTCGATGCTCTGATTGTCAAAGACTCCAGTCACTGCGGAGAGACGGAAGGTGGCTTGATCAGGCACATGGTAGAAGTCGCTGAGATTCTTCAGATTGTTTTCCAGCATCTGAGCGGATAAGAGTATGGTGCTGCCTGCCAGTACGTAGAGGAGGTATAGGATCTTGTGTAGTGCTTTCATATTGAGAAGTGATGTTGTAGTCTTTGTCTAAAGGGATAGTTTGAGTGTCGTCTCACCGATCGTAAGGAGGTAGAGACCAGAGGGAGTGGTGGTGAGGTCTATCTGCTCCGTGCCAGCTGCTGTAGCCACGGTCGTGAAGATAATCTCGCCGAGCAGGCCGTGCAATATGATCGGAGTGCCAGCGGATGCTCCAGTGATGGTCAGGTGATCTGAAGAAACCTTTATGGTGTAGCAAGTCTCTCCAGTCGGATTACTGACTGCATTATTATTGCCCACGCTAGCGAAGGTCGCCTCAACACGGACGTCCTCACCCTCTACGAAGAAGTATCGGTCCTGTAGGATGTCCTCATTGTTAGCTCTAAGGGCCTTAAGCTCATAGCCCTCATCGGGAGTGCAGGTGAGCTGTACTTTGGTGCCGTCTGGCACAGCATTGAGGTCGGAGCAGTCGGCCTCTACCTTGCCCTTGCCCAGCTTAACGATTGTCACCTTGTAGGTGTCCACTGGGATAAGCTTGTAGGAGGCACTGATCTCTACATCACTCGCTACGGAGATATACTTCTCAGCCGTAATATCTTTGTCGCCAGCCATAAGATGCTCTAGCTCGTAGCCCTTATCGGGGGTGCAGATGAAGTGTAGGATAGCCCCCTCGGGGACCTTTGTGAGGTCATACTCTTGCTCCTTTACTGTAAGGGTGCCGTGCTCAGGCTTCTGAAGTGAGATACGATAGCTCTTGACAGGGCTAAAGGTTGGCGTGACGGTGACATCAGCCTTGACGATGAGTGTGCGGGTGTTTGTTATGTCTTCTGTACCAGCCATAAGCTTGGTCAGAGCATACCCATCCTCAGGTTCAGCAGTAAAGGTCACTGCGCTACCCGCCAGGAGGTGCGTCAGGTCTACACCCTCGGGAGCTACGACACGACCATGCTCGGCCTGAGCTATGGTTACCTTGTGATAGCTCTGCTGAGGAGCGATGATTACTTTGCCCGCATACTCCTTCTTGCCGTCGAGGGTGATGGACATTACCTCGTTGAGCTCTGCGACCTTAGCTCCATCTGGGGAGGTGATAGCACACCTCTCGAGGGTTAGCTCCTTGAAGTAGCCGATAGATACCATCCCCTTGTCGCGGAGCGTTGAGGCGGTAACATAAGCTTTGTCTATCAAAAGGTGAGAAGAGAGGAAGTCTCCCACGAGTCCGCCTTTGAGCCCGACGGCTGTAACGGATACCCCGTCGGCGATGGTCAGGCTAGCCCCAGATCGACAAGCATAGGCGTAAGCCTGCTCAGAGGTAATGCTGAGAGAGCCTGGGCCAGTAATGCGGACAGACGAACGCATCGTGATGGCATCATCAGAGCCCGTGCATACGATCTGGTTGGTCCCCTCTACCTGTATGGTTATCTCGCCAGGCATCCAGCCTGTGAGTATCCTCGAGATGGTATTGATCTGGACATCCCGTAGCGTGAGCGTTTTAGTCGCAGCAGTCCAGGATACGGAGCCCTTCTGGTCTGCCGGAAGTAGCTGCGCCTGATCTGTAGCGGGGTCAAAGGGTCTCTCCATAAAAGTCATCTCCTGCGCACCCACTGGGAGGGTGAATAGCCACAAGGATAGGGCTACGCCAAAGAGCTTTAGGAGCCGTAGTAATTGTTGATTCATTGATTGATCTCGTTTTGATGTTTGTATAGCATGCATTTCATCAGCTTGCTACTTCTTATCTACCTGTATGGCATACTCGATGGTGATGTAGCCACGGTGCTTCTTGTTGTCCTGATAGTCTAAGACGCGTAGACGAGCTATCTCACCAGAGGCTGAGCGAACGAGGTAGATAGCGTTGTCCCAATAGACCTGAGGTGGCATACCCTCCTGCCAGATGACGCCCCTGTTGGTATAGCCCCCATATCCGTCGCACTCAGAGGAGAGGAGGAAGTTGGCCTGCTGCATCTCATACTTAGTCCTATGGGAGCCAAGACCATCATCTTCAAACTGCATCAGGAGTAACCCCTCACTATCAAATGTCCACTTGCTATCATCAGGAGTAGGTATATCTGCGGTTAGGGTCTTCTGCTTGCTAATACGCACGGCAGCGCCCTTGCCTTTGCCCGACTCCCCACCATTGGTCTTGAAGTCGTAGCGGTGCAGTCCGAGATCCCACGAGAGGTCATTGGCAGGGTCAGTCACCTCGACCAGCTCACCTGTAGTAAAGTTTAGGTAGACCCACTTGGTATAGTCGGTCGCATCGATGGTCATTCGCTTGACCATCCACTCTTTCTTGGGGTCAGCAGGCGGAGTGACTGGATCGTCTGGTGTATGGCCAGGTTGTGGCGCAGGCTTGTGGCAAGCGACGCATAGGAGCATCACCAGGAGTGTCAGTAGTGATAGTTTCTTCATAAACAGTTGGATTGCTTTTATCGTTAGTCAAAATGACTCTGCAAAGGTATCGTTTGATAGACATGTCTAGCAATACCTACATGTCAGTATTTCCTCCTAAGACATGCTGAGAGGTGTAAATTATGTCTCTCCTGAAATAGTACACAGTTGGGAGAGCCAACCCCAACAACTATGAAACAAGAAAAAAGTAAACGAGGACGAAAGGGATATCCCCTAGATTTCAAGTGGAGAGTCATCGACGACCTCCTAGCCACTGGCGAGAGCATCGCCACCACCAGCCAGCGCTA
>NZ_KI535306.1:81129-88624 GCF_000482365.1 Porphyromonas uenonis DSM 23387 = JCM 13868
TAACAGATGAGTACACTCCCAGGACTAACAAAAATAACCCGAGTACCATCTCAGTAACACCTCCCCAACTGTGTACTTTTTTCAGGAAGAGGACACCCCCCCCTAGGAAATGGACAAATTCCTCCGTAGATATTTTTGATTTGCTACCTAGGAAATGGACAAATTCTTCGGACTTATTTTTTGATTCCTCCGAAGTATCATTTGATTCCTCCGAAGTTTCATTTGATTCCTCCGAAGAATTTTTCATTTCCTAGGTAGGAATTGGGCAAATTCCTAGGTAGCTATTTGGCAAATTCCTAGGTAGGAATTTCCAATCACCCAAGAAGCCCGAGTCATCACACCGCCCCCCAAAAAACTCAAAACAGCTTTTTCGGGGGCTTATCACTCCTTTTTTGACTTGTCATCTATAAACACCTAGTTCATAGAGAGTTGCCACCCTCTAATATCCAATTTTGATAAGTCACCACACTGAAAGATGTCCGATTTTGACAAGTTTCTGTCCGCATTTGATAAGAGATTTAGCACTTGTTATGCCTACTTTTGTAGCAAACAATGAGGGCAACGATTGCCCCCAATATACATTCACTTCAAAAACTATTACAGTAATGAAACAGAAACTACTACATCAATCACTCATCGTGACACTCGTCACGATGCTCTTAGCGCTCGCCGGCTCGTCAGCCTCAGCACAGACGAAGTACAACTTCTCTATAGCAGGTGTGGAGGTCACTTCCGCCAACTGCTCTGATCTCTCTAACATTCCTGGCGTCACAGGCGAGGTGACCTACGACCCCGACACCAAGACGCTTACGCTCAATAATGCAACTATCAACGGCGGTGACAAGGATGGCATTAGCTCATCCGCATACATAAATTGTGTTGTGAAGGGCGATGTAAACGTCACTAGCGATAAAGGTGATGCCCTCTTCTTCTACAACGAGGCAACTATCTTTGGAGGGGGAAAGCTCACAGCTAGCTCTAATGACGGGGCGGGTATTGGTGTGATGGGAGAACTAACCATTGAAGACTGCTCTGTCGTTGCTAGTGGTAAACAGGGATTCTGCGCTCGTGATGCCTACCTGAACGAGTCGCTCATAATCAATAATGCCTTCGTCACGGCAAAGGGGGCCGAAGGTTCTATCTATGGCTTCACAAACTTCACCCTCGAGGGGTGCAAGATCACGAAACCCGCAGGGGCTGTCTGGAATGACAGCGAGCACGCCGTTTGCGATGCCTCGGGCAACGTCATCACCGACGAAGTGGTCATCACACCACCTGTAAAGGAGTACGATCTCTGGATAGACGGCGTGAGGGTCACCTCGGCGAACTGCTCCGACCTCACCTTCATCCCTGGCGTCTATGGCAATGTCAGCTACGACCCCACCACCAAGACGCTCACCCTCGAGGATGCCTCCATCGAGGGAAGAGCACAACTTCAAGGTATACAGTCAAGAGAAGAGCTGACTTGTGTCGTCAAGGGGAAGGTCTCCATCACTTCTAATAGTAATTCGTGCGCAATGGAGCTCTATGGGGATGTCATTATAAAAGGGAATGGACAGCTCACTCTAAAGTCTTCAAAAAGCAATGGTATCTATACTGTGGCTGATCTACTTATTGAGGGTTGTACAGTCTATGCCGAAGGCAAATGGGGAATCGCAGGCGACGATGGCTCGTCTGGAGGGTCTCTTACAATCAGAAATGCTTCCGTCACGGCAAAGGGTAGCACCGAGGGCTCCATCCGCGACTTCGCAAACTTCACCCTCGAGGGGTGCGAGATCACGAAGCCCGCAGGGGCTGTCTGGAATGCCAGCAAGCAGGCCGTCTGCGATGCCTTTGGCAACGTCATCACCGACGAGGTGGTCATCGCATCTGTATACGAACTCAAGATAGCTGGTGAGCGAGTCACCTCGGCGAACTGCTCCGACCTCTCGGTCATCCCTGGCGTCACGGGCAAAGTCAGCTACGACCCTACCACCAAGACGCTCACCCTCGAGGATGCCTCCATCGATGGAGGACAAAGTCAAGGTATAGGGTCAAAAGATCCGCTGACTTGTGTCGTCAAGGGGGCGGTCTCCATCATTTCTGATAATTGGACCGCAATGACGTTTGATAAGAATGCCATTATAAAAGGGAATGGACAGCTCACTCTAAATTCTTCAAAAGACTGTGGTATCTATACTCTGGCTGCTCTACTTATTGAGGATTGTACAGTCGATACCGAAGGCAAATGGGGAATCGCAGGCAAGGGTGGCATGTCTTCTGGAGGGTCTCTTACAATCAGAAATGCTACCGTCAAGGCAAAGGGCGCCGAGGGTTCCATCTGCGACTTCACAAGCTTCACCCTCGATGGCTGTTCGATCATGAAACCCGCAGGGGCTGTCTGGAATGCCAGCGAGCACGCCGTCTGCGATGCCTCGGGCAACGTCATCATCGACAGGGTGGTTATCTCCCCGATGTCGTACAATTTGAAGATCGCAGGCGTGGAGGTCACCTTGGCGAACTGCTCCGACCTCACCGCCATCCCTGGCGTCAAGGGCAAAGTCAGCTACGACCCCACCACCAAGACGCTCACCCTCGAGGATGCCTCCATCGATGGAGGAGAACAACGTTACAGTATATATTCAACAGATGAGCTGACTTGTGTCGTCAAGGGGAAGGTTTCCATCACTTCTAATAATCGGAGCGCAATGGCGTTCGTTGAGAATGTCATTATAAAAGGGAATGGACAGCTCACTCTAAAGTCTTCAGAAGACTGTGGTATCTTTACTGGGGCTGCTCTACTTATTGAGGGTTGTACAGTCTATGCCGAAGGCGTTTATGGAATCATAGGCAGGGGTGGCAAGTCTGGAGAGTCTCTTACAATCAGAAATGCTTCCGTCACGGCAAAGGGCACCCAGGGCTCCATCTGCGACTTCACAAGCTTAATCCTCGAGGGGTGTGAGATCACGAAACCCGCAGGGGCTGTCTGGAATGCCAGCAAGCACGCCGTCTGCGATGCCTCGGGCAACGTCATCACCGATGAGGTGGTCATCACGCCTACGGGCGGCACGGCGATTGACTTCGTCACGCCGGAGCAGCTACCAGCGGATGGCGCTATTTACGATATGAATGGCGTGCTACGCTCTGAGCCACTCGAGGAGCTACCCACGGGTGTCTACATCATAGGTGGCCGTAAGGTCATGCACGTACGGAGATAGCTTTTGGCTATTAGCTGTTAGCTGTTGGCTGGAGTCATCGGAGCTATCGGAGCTATCAGAGCTATCGGAGTACTAGTGTCTCTAGCCAATGGCCAACAGCTAAAAGCCAAGAGCCAACGAAATAGCTGTTTGAAGTTCTGAGGGGAGTGCGTAGCTGGTCGGCACGCAAGTCTTCGTCCCTACGCCTCCTCTCAGTTTACCTCCGCTACTAGACTTAGTTGTTGGTGAATGCGCAGACCGACGGGTCGCATCCCGATGGTTTGCGAAGTTTAGGTTATATGATAAGGTAGGGACGAACATCTGTGGATGTCCGCCCCTACCTTTATTTTTGTCGTCTTGTGACGAGCTGGTAGGCTCGCTTTACTTGACGAGATCCATCGTGTCGCGTGCTATCATCAGCTCCTCGTCGGTGGGGACGCAGATGACAGTCACACGGCTAGAGGGCTTCGAGAGTACCTTCTCCTCGCCACGGCTAGAGCGATTGACTGCTGAGTCAAACTCGACGCCCATGAACTCTAGTCCAGAGACTACTGACTCACGAGTCGTCTGGTCGTTCTCGCCGACACCGCCCGTGAAGACGATGACATCGACACCGCCCATAGCTGCTGCGTAGGCTCCGATGTACTTCTTGATACGGTAGCGATACATCTCGAGTGCGAGCTTAGCGCGCTCGTTGCCAGCCTCGGATGCCTGCTCTACGTCACGCATATCGGAGGAGACACCGCTGATGCCGAGTACACCGCTCTTCTTATTGACCATCGTCGAGAAGTCGCTCGGGGTCATCTTTTCATGCTCCATGATAAAGGGTACGATACCTGGGTCGATGCTTCCGCAGCGAGTGCCCATCATCAGACCATCTGTAGGGGTCAAGCCCATAGAGGTGTCGAGGACCTTGCCATTGCATACAGCGGCGATCGAAGCACCATTGCCGATATGGCAGGTGATGATGCGTGTCTTGTCAAAGTCCTTCCCAAGGATCTCACAAGCACGATGGCTGATGTAGCGGTGGCTCGTGCCGTGGAAGCCGTAACGACGTACCCCGTACTTCTCATAGTACTCGTAAGGTAGCGCATACATATAGGTATATGCGGGCATCGTCTGGTGGAAGGCCGTATCAAAGACAGCTACCTGCTGCACCTTCGGAAGGAGCTTCGTGATAGCATCGATACCCTTCAGTGAGGGTGGGTTGTGCAGAGGAGCGAGGTCAGAGACACGCTTTACCTGCTCGATCACCTCGTCATTGATGAGGACGCTCTTATTGATTGCCTCACCACCATGTACGAGACGGTGACCCACAGCCTCGATCTGGTCGACACTGTCTAGGACAGCGTACTCAGACTTCGTCAGGATCTCGAGGATAAACTCGACAGCCACCGTGTGCTCGGGTAGCGGACGGTCTATCTGTACCTTCTTGCCGTCGGCCGTCTTAAACTTGATGAAAGAGTCGGGCAGGCCGAGCTTCTCAATACCGCCTGAAGCTAGGATACGAGCCTCGGGCATATCATATAGTGAATACTTGACAGACGAGCTGCCACAGTTAAGGACTAGTACGATCATAATTTATCTTTAGTAAAGGGAAGGGGGTGATGAATTACTTCTTAGCTGCGATAGCCTGGTTGCAAGTGATCGTGATCACATTGTAGACATCGTCTACGGAGCAGCCACGGCTGAGGTCATTGACTGGAGCAGCCATACCCTGTAGGATAGGACCGACAGCGGTAGCACGACCGAGACGCTCGACGAGCTTGTAGGCGACGTTGCCCACCTCTAGGTTCGGGAAGACGAGGACGTTTGCCTTACCAGCTACGGGGCTCTCGGGAGCCTTGAGCTCAGCGATCTTGCTTACGATAGCAGCGTCAGCCTGTAGCTCACCGTCGATGAGTAGGTCAGGAGCCATCTCCTTAGCGATCTTGTAAGCCTCCGTAACCTTGTCGATCATCTCGCTCTTGGCAGAGCCCTTTGTAGAGTAGCTCAGGAGGGCAATGCGTGGCTCCATGTCGCCAATGCTACGAGCCGTATCGGCAGAAGCGATAGCGATCTGAGCAAGCTCGTTGCTGTCAGGATTGGGCGTGACGGCGCAGTCTGCAAAGATGAAGAAGCCGTTCTCGCCATACTCCTTGAGCGGAGAGAAGATGAGGAATGCGCCACTGACTACCTTGAGTCCTGGGCGTGTCTTGATGAGCTGGAGTGCAGGACGGAGCACGTTGCCCGTTGTGTTGTGTGCACCAGCTACCTCACCGTCAGCGTCGCCAGACTTGATCATCAGGCAGGCGAGGTAAAGCGGATTAACCACTAGCTCGTCAGCCTGCTCACGGGTCATGCCCTTAGCCTTGCGCAACTCCATTAGGAGGTCACGATAAGCCTCACGGCGTGCGTGATTTTGCGGATCGATGATCTCAGCCTGGTCAATGTGCTTGAGCCCTAGCTCAGCAGCCTTAGCCTGTATCTCAGCAGGGTTGCCTAGGAGGATGATGTGAGCGATGCCGTCAGCGATGATGCGATCAGCAGCTTGGAGGGTGCGAGGCTCGAGACCCTCGGGGAGTACGATGCGCTGCTTGTTTGCCTTAGCGCGCTGTACGTTCTTTTGAAGTAGTTCCATAGAGGTGTATGATAAGTTTATATTGATGTGCAGTCTTTAGCTCCACAAAGTTACAAAATAAAGAGCAGAGCCTCTATGCACCGAACGCATTGTGCACAAAGAGACGCATGATAAAACTGTCCTCTCCTGAAATAGTACACAGTTGGGGAGCCAACCCCAACAGCAATGAAACCAGAAAAAAGTAAACGAGGACGAAAGGGATATCCCCTAGATTTCAAGTGGAGAGTCATTGACGACCTCCTAGCCACTGGCGAGAGCATCGCCACCACCAGCCAGCGCTACGGCATCACCACACGCACCATTCGAAATTGGTTGCGTACCTTTGATGTAGAGTTACCCAACCAAAGCAACAGTAGCACTATGAGCAAGACAAACAAGAACAAAGCCGTAGATCCAGATTACGCAGAACTCAAGCGCGAAAACGCTCGCCTCAAAGCAGCCCTCTTCCAGGCTGAGAGCAAAGCCTTAGTCAACAAGACACTACTCGAAGAGGTCCTGAATCGCTACCACATTGATCTAAAAAAAAAGACCGATTTGCAGCCGTGAGACAGCTTGAATACGCCAAAGTGAGAGATCAAAAGCTCTCCATAACCTACCTTTGTCAGCTGCTAGAAGTCAGCCGCAAAGGCTACTACAAGCACACCTTCACCGAGCAAGACGAAGATGTCAAAGTAGCCTATCATACCGAGTACTCGTCGCTATCCCAGCGTACCACATTGTTTTCGATGTACTTCGCAATGTTGTTTCCCTCTCTACGATTCCTAATAATGCGATCATAGTACCTTGGCCGCCACCCAAACTCTATCTTATGCTCCTGTGCAAAAGATGAGACAGCACCCTTGACACCTCCCACAACAATTGCTAAAGTTTTTCGAGCCGTCATTTGAATTGCAGGCTCCGTCTCTTGATTGATTGACACGATAGCATGGATATGGTTCGGCATGACGACGAATAGCGGAACAGTGGCATAGGGGTAATGCTCGGGGACCTTTTCCCACTGTTGCTGGCAAAACTCCCCTATCGGACTGAAATGCATGACACCATCTTGTACTTTGCCGAAGTAATGTTGCTTATCCTTAGTGCAGATAGTTATGAAGTAGATGCCAGCTTTGTAATCGTGAAAAGTTGCGCGGGGGGATTTTCGATCATTGTGGCAAGAGGTGTGCATAATAGGATACGTGCTTGAAGTTCGACACAAAAGTAGCAATAACTTAGATACAGCAACCATAGGACCCAGCTGGGAGGTGTAACAATCCCAACGTGCAGCGATGATCCGTGTAAACAAATGGACGAACAAATGATACGTATAACCCGTGACGTGTAACAATGATACGTATAACCCTTTGTAGGGACGCACGGTCGTGCGTCCGTTGTTTCAAAGGTTACAGCGTCATGGCTTTAACGGGGACGGACGCACGACCGTGCGTCCCTACAAATCGTTACACGTCATGGCATCCATATCAGTCGTTACACGTCTTGCCGTACTACAACGGACGCCCTCTCGCTAGACACTCCCGTGCGTCCCTACAGCGGGTTGTCCTCTCCTGAAATAGTACACAGTTGGGGAGCCAACCCCAACAGCAATGAAACCAGAAAAAAGTAACCGAGGACGAAAGGGATATCCCCTAGATTTCAAGTGGAGAGTCATCGACGACCTCCTAGCCACTGGCGAGAGCATCGCCACCACCAGCCAGCGCTA
>NZ_KI535306.1:90044-188346 GCF_000482365.1 Porphyromonas uenonis DSM 23387 = JCM 13868
AAATTCCTAGGTAGGAATTCCATTCTTCGGGAGGAAGGTGTAAGCAGAGGGGATCCGTATCCACTCGGCATCGATACTCGAACCGTGTATCTCTAGTTATCGACATGTGCAGCTCCTAGACGGCTGGCTGTAATGCATCAGTCCTCCCTTCTGACCTAAATTGCGTGCATGCTAGAGAGGACGTAGGGCGTCAGTAGAGGAGCGTGCCGACGAGCGGGAGGTGGTCACTGGGGCCACCGAGGTAACTGTCCCCACCGTACGTTCGTCGAGGACGCCCCCACGGTGCTGGCGTCTCGTGCATATACTGCTGAGGGGGCAGCGCTATGCGTACTGTCTCTAGCTCTATGTGCGGATAGCGGCTCTCGGTGAGTAGCGAGCGAGAGACGAAGAGACGATCGATGCGCTCCCAGTAACCTCGATAGTAGTAGCTCCCTGGGGGCATCGTCTTTAGTTGCTCATCGGTGAATGGTGGCGTGAGATCTACCATAGCTAGCGAGTCTGCCTGAGATCGATACGCTGCGTAGGGCAAAGCCCAACTGTCTGTCAAGCCGTCCTCAGGGGTAGCGTTGAAGTCGCCCATGACGAGGATGCTTTGCTCTGGATCAGCCATTAGCAGGCTGTCGGTACGCATGCGGAGCATCTTGATCAGCGTGGCACGCGCCTCCTCTGCCGTAGCGCCTCCTCTGCGTGATGGCAGGTGGCATACGATGAGCGAGAGACGTGCGGCGGAGGGAAGGCGACCCGAGACGACAAGTAGATTGCGTGTCGGGTAGACGCTGTCGGGCGTGATCCGTAGAGGCCACTCCTCGGTCTGCTCTAGGGCAAAGCGGTCTGCATCATAGAGCAGAGCCACGTGAGATCCACGACGGTCGGAGCCTGTAGCACAGATAGTCTTGTAGTTGGCACTGCGCAGGAGCGTGTGATGCGCTAGTTGCTCCAGTGCCTCCACGCTCTCGACCTCTTGTAGGGCTATGAGAGCGGGGATGTCCCATGCAGTCACATGAGAGATCACCTCAGCTAGCTGACGACACTTGAGCTTCATGCGTGGTGCCGTCCACCCTTTGCGAGCCGTGGGGAGGTACTCACGATCATCCCAGCGGGTGCTGGGGATGGTGTCAAAGAGGTTCTCCACATTGTATGATACGAAGGTCAGCCTCTGCTGTGCTACTAAGTGGAGCATACCTCCGAGTAGTAGGAAGAGTATCATTGGCCAGCGCAAGCGTACAAACAGAGAGGTAGTCATTTTCAGATAAAAAGGAAGCGGCGCTCCCATAGAGTCTAGTTAGTCTCTACGAGAGCGCCGCTACAAGTTGATGTAGGGTCTATATTACCAAACCAAGACACGCTCCTCGGGAGCAATGTACATGGGGTCTCCAGGTTGAACGTTGAACGCCTCATAGAAGGCATCAATATTCTTCAGTGCCTGATTGACACGGTTGATACCCAAGCTGTGTGGATCGATCTTGGTCAGACGGACCTCCTCCTCGGGGGTGATGTTTTGTCCCCATACACGAGCGTAACCGATGAAGAATCGCTGTGCAGGCGTGAAGCCGTCGATCTTGTCAACCTTCTTGCCCTCGAGCTGCTTCTGGAGTGCTAGGTAAGAGACTAGGAGACCACCCTGGTCAGCAATATTCTCACCGAGCGTCAGATGACCATCAGCATTGAGGTGGTCATTGACCTTGATCTTGCTATACTGCTGTGCGAGGCGCTCCGTAGAAGTCTTGAAGTTCTTCTTGTCAGCCTCAGTCCACCAGTTGTTCATGTTGCCGGCAGCATCATACTCACTACCCTGATCGTCAAATCCGTGCGTCATCTCATGACCGATGACCACACCGATAGCACCATAGTTGACAGCATCATCAGCATTGATGTTGAAGAACGGAGGCTGTAGGATACCAGCAGGGAAGCAAATCTCATTCGTCGAAGGCATATAGTAAGCGTTGACCTCCTGAGGATTCATGAGCCAGCGAGAGCGATCGACAGGCTGACCCAGCTCAGACATATTGAAGTCATGCTCAAACTGGTGGGCACTGCGAATGTTCTCCACAAAGCTCTTGTCCTCAGAGATGTTGAGCTTAGAGTAGTCCTTCCACTTGTCAGGGTAGCCAATCTTGACCGTGAAGTTAGAGAGCTTCTCGATAGCCTTCTGCTTCGTATCTTCAGACATCCACTCGAGCTGAGAGATGCGATCCTTGAGCGCAGACTGGAGATTGCTAATCATCGTCTTCATACGCTCCTTAGCCTCTGCGGGGAAGTACTTCTTGACGTAGATCTCACCGAGAGCCTCGCCGAGGGTGCCGTTAAGTAGGTTGACCGCACGACGCCAGCGTGGGTGCATCTCCTTGGTACCAGAGAGTGTGGTGGAGTAGAAGTCGAAGCTAGCCTGTACAAAGTCGTCCGAGAGATAGCCTGCGTAGCTATCAATAGTCTGTGCTAGAAGATAATCCTTGAGTGCCTGTAGGTCTGCCGTGGGGAACCACTTGCTAAATTTCTTGAAGAAGTCTAGCTGACCGCCATTCCAAGACTCTAGACTCTGAAGCTTGCGGCCCTCGATGTAGCGAGCCCAGTCGAAACCAGGGTTATCGGCGACAAACTTCTTGACCTGAACCTTGTTGAAGTTACGAGTCACATCACGTAGCTCCGTCTGCGAGTAGCACATGTCAGCGAGTACGTTGCTGACGGCGATATTGTTTTTCGCAATGCGCTGCGCCTCCTCGGCAGAGTAGCCAGCTAGCTGAGCAATACGCTCGATGTACTGGTTGTAAGCCTTGATGATCTCGCCATTCTTTGGGTCTGTGTAGTACTCTTTGTTGCCCAGAGCCAGACTGGTCTGATTGAGGTTGAAGATATTCATGTCGCTATTCTCAGCATCCGCCATGACGTAGGTGCCAAAGAAGGTATCATCACCCTTGTTGTCCTGCTGAGCGGCGAAGTCTACGAGCGCCTCCTTAGAGTCAATTGCCTCGATAGACTTTAGCTCGTCAAGGATCGGCTGAGCGCCCAGCTCGTTGCGCTTGACACTGTCGATAGCCTGCTTATATAGTACAGAGACACGATACTCATTGGTACCTGCCTCGTAGCTACCCTTAGCTAGCTCATCGACGATGCCATGAACCTGCTCTAGTGAGCGATCACTAAGGACATCAAAAGTTCCGAAGCGACTATAAGCTGGCTTGAGCGGATTAGCCTTGATCCAGCCACCATTGGCATAGTGGTAGAAGTCATCCTGTGGACGCACGAGCGTGTCCAGATCAGCTAGGTTGATAGCTGGGACGATCTCTTCGTTGGTCTGCGCACCCTGCTTCTTATTGCAAGCAGAGAACGAGATAGATACTGCGCATAGAGCAGCAACTAGTAGTTTGCGATTGTTCATATTTGATTGTTCGATTTCAAAATGATTCATAGGTTGAGAGAGAGTCTACTTTAGAGGAGTGGAGAGGGATACTCTCCCGCCTCAGTCAGCTTGGCTAGATGCTCTATGACCATCTCACGGTCAGAGGCATAAGTCGCGCCAAACCAGCGGGCATCGGTACTTAAGACCTGCACCTGAGCCAGTCCCTGACGGATCAGCGTGTCAACGACTGTCGGAATAAAAAACTCAGACGTAGGCTCGTTGCCATGCTCCTTGAGGAAGTCTGCAAAGAGTCTCTCAGAGTACTCTAAGTAGTCAGGCGTAAAGCCCCAAAGATTCATCGATACAAGCGTGCCACGTGCTATGGAGAGCTTCTTGCCGTCATGCATGCTGACTATCTCGTGGCTCTCATTCTCGTGGATGTTCTTGTGCTCGGTGATGTGCATGAGGTAGCCCTCGGGCGATGCCTTGCATACGCCACGGCTCACGCTCCCCTCAGCGGTGAGCGTGCTCTCTATATCGTAAGCGACCATACAGTAGGCGCCTCGGCTGTCTGAGGGTAGCTGAGAGAGGTAGTCACTCATCGTCTGAAAGGCCTCACGACCGTAAAAGTCGTCTGCATTGATCACTGCAAAGGGGCCGTCAATCTCAGGTGCCGCCATCATCAGCGCATGGTTAGTACCCCACGGCTTGGTGCGCTCGGCAGGAGCCGTAAAGCCCGCGGGCAGTGAGTCTATCTCTTGGTAGACGACAGCCGTGTCGATAGCTTTCTGATACTTCTGTAGCACCTGCTCTTTGAATTGCTCCGCAAAGGCGTGGCGAATGACAAAGATCACCTTGCCAAAGCCTGCTCGGATCGCATCAAAGACGGAGTAATCCATAATACTTTCTCCCGCAGGTCCCAGCTTGTCTAGCTGCTTAAGTCCGCCATAGCGACTGCCCATACCAGCAGCCATGATGACTAGTGTAGGTTTCATTCGATCGTTCGTTGTTAAATGTGTGTAGAGAGGGACCACTCTATGAGAAGAGCGTGCCCCCGCTTCTGCTATTGAGGATAGTGCGTGTTCGTATCGTCCAGATGCTCTAGCACCTCCTCTAGGTAGCGTCTAGATTCCTCACGCGCCAGCTCTAGGTTGTGTAGCTTGTAGTTGCCACAGTCACGAGGAGCCACGCCAGGCACAGCGCCCTCGTAGTGTGCCACAAAGTCAAAGGCACGACGGAGCAGGTCTGCTATATCTAGCGGATTGAGGTCTCCTACTATAATAAGGTAGTTGCCCGTCAAGCAGCCCATCGGTCCCCAGTAGATAATACGACTCCCCCACTCGGGATCATTGCGCAGATAGGTCGCCACGAGATGCTCTATCGTATGCAGAGCACTCAGGTCAAGCACAGGCTCACGATTCGGTGCCTTCATACGTATGTCAAAGGTGGTCACCACCTGATCACCCACGAGGTCACGACGAGAGACATAGACACCACGCTTGAGGCGCTCGTGATCTATGGTAAAGCTTGGGATATCCTTCATACCTTAGGTTACGTAAGTTACTTTTTCTCGCTGTATGCGAGGACTCCAGGCTCTATCTCTAGTGGATTGTCGTAGAAGGTCGGATAGTTAAAGAGCCTAGCCGTACGCTCCCCCCACAGCGTGATCTTGTCACCCGTGATATGGAGCATGCTACCCTCTCGCAGACCGAGTACGTCGCAGTTAGGATTGTACTTGACAAACTCACGGATACGCTGCTCACGCGTCTCGCCACCATGACCCTCAGGATGCGCATCGAGGTAGTGTGGATTGATCTGGAAGGAGATAAGCCCCAGTGCCTGCGTCGTATCAGGATTGCAGATAGGCATATCGTTTGTCGTCATGATCGTCGGGCAGGCGAGGTTCGACCCAGCGCTCCAGCCTACATAGGGGATGCCATCCTCGAGGACGCGCTCACGGATCAGCTTCATAGCGCCCATATCTTGTAGCTGCTTGAGGAGTGCCCATGTATTGCCACCGCCCACCATAATAGCCTGAGCAGAGGCAATGGCCTGTAGCGGTTTATCGTAAGTGTGCAGACCCGTGACATTGACACCAACGCCACCCAGCGCATTATTGACCTTAGCTACATACTCATCCCAGCTATAGGTGATAGCAGCATAAGGGACGAAGAGTACATCCTGAGCCACTGGACCTAGGAAGCGACCAATCTCCTCAGCAGCATAGCCTAGATAAGGCTGGCCCTGAGATGCCGAGTTGGATATAAGTAAGAGTTTCTTCATGTCTATACTAGAATGATTGAGATAATCCAGTCGCAAAGGTACAAAATAGAAATACACGGCTCCACGCTTTTCACACGAACACGCTAAAAAATCCTTCATTTTCCACGATCTCCAGCACTCATTGTGTCAGGCTCTCGGGACGTCCACCGACCTATATGAGACTGTTGCATAAAGGCGAATCGCTGTGTTGCTTTAGGGATTCGGCTTCGGTCACATACGGAGGTATGCTCCCTTCAGACCTCACCCTCAGCGCCTTGCGCTTCATCCTTTCTGCAAAGTCTAGACAATCTTGCAAGCAAGATTGTGAGACTGTTGACTTTTGCAACAGTCTCTATATGGCAACCCTCTTCGAGAGGAATTGCATTAGCGGGTGGAATGAACGATTCCGCAGATCGGATAGCCCGATTTGCAGAATTAAGCGAAAGTCTCGACGTGCGCTATCTCTTGATTTTGTATTACCTTTGTGGCACGAGGGTGCGTTGTCCCTATGAGTGGATACATGCCCACCCTCCTTTGTCAAGTATCACCTTAGATAGTAATCATAAGTATATGAAAGGTTTCAACCCTATAGGTAGTCTGGTAGTCCTCGTCGGGGCGCTCATACTCATCGTCCCCGCTCTGATGGACAAGGGGGGGAATATGTTCAATCTGATCGGTTGTATCGTGATGATTGCTGGATTCCTCCTACACATCTTCCTCAATAAGCGCATCACAACTATCAAAGAGTAATCCTACCCAAGTGCCCTCTGGAGCACTGGCTCTGGCCTTGTATCCAGCCCCTTGGCTATCTGTCGAGGGCTTGCCTTGCCCATACGTAAGACAAGTCCCTTTCGTTCGTATATAAGGTCACCCCTAGTAACTTACTCACCAGCTCTATGTACTACAACAAGGCGATCCTGATAGGCTTCGTAGGTGCAGACCCCAGCGTACACTATTCGCGTCGGGGCACCTGTCAGGCGTCGCTACGCTTAGCGACCTCTGTGCCAGGCTATACGAAGCGTGATGGTACGCAGATACCAGATCGTACGGAGTGGCACACGGTGGTGATCTTCGGTACGCTGGCACAGTTTGTCGAGCGCTGGGTGCGCAAGGGGTCGCACCTCCTCGTGGAAGGCGAGATACGCTACAACAGCTATACAGATCGACAGGGGAAAGCGCAGGCACGTACGGAGATATGGGCGGACAAGGTCACCTTTGTGGATCGTCCTAAGCAGAGCCGTGGCCAGGAGAGCAGCTCGCCTCGTCCTGCTACCGAGCAATCAGTATCGCCGTCTGACCTTAGTGACGCAACCAGCTAGGGTGGCAACAGCATAAGTCACAACCGTAGTAACAATGGGTGATGCCTTCTTATTAAGCCTTTTCGGAGGAATCGTGTACAGCAATCCTATCGTTTGGATAGACGCTATACCGCTTCTGATCATCCTCTTCCTACTGCTTTGCTCCGCCTTCATGTCGAGCAATGAGGTGGCCTTCTTCTCTCTTACTCCGAAAGAGGTGCAGCAGATCAAAGAGCAGGAGCACCCCAACGACCCACGACTACTCCAACTCCTATCGCACTCGGAGCAACTACTGGCGACCATCCTGATCGGCAATAATGCGGTCAACGTGGGGATCACGATCCTCTGTGCGTGGTTTGTGGGGGAGCATTGGGACTTCTCGGCAAATCTTGTTGCAGGCTTTATCATCCAGACGATCCTCATCACCTTTCTACTCTTACTCTTTGGCGAGATTATCCCAAAGATCTATGCTCAGCGACACCCGCTCTCCTTCATACGGATGACGGCTCCAGCCGTGTCCGGTCTCTACAAGGGAATCGCTTGGTGCTCCAAGGGCTTGATCAAAACCTCTAAGCTCCTCGGCTCTAAGGCTAAACGGGGGCCTGAACTCTCTGTAGACGATCTCTCGGAGGCTGTGGCGCTGACGGCAAACGGAGACAATAAGGAGACGGAGATGATCCATGAGATTGTCAAGTTTTACCACAAGACGGCCGATGAGATCATGGTGCCACGCGTCGATATGGTCGGTATCAACTACCACTGGGCTTATCATCAGACGCTGAGCTTCGCGGTCGACACGGGTTACTCTCGACTGCCGGTCTACGATGGGTCGCAGGATACGATCCGAGGAGTGCTCTATGTGAAGGATCTACTCCCTCACATGCACGAGGAGGACACCTTCCCCTGGCAAAAGATCATCCGACAAGCTTACTTCGTACCTGAGAATAAGAAGATCGACACCCTACTGGAAGAGCTACAGCAGGAGCGTATCCATATGGCGATCGTGATTGATGAGTTCGGCGGGACCTCGGGACTGATCACGCTGGAGGACATCCTCGAGGAGATCGTCGGAGAGATCGTCGATGAGTACGATGACGAGGATCCACCCTATGTACGACTCGCCGAGGGAGTTTATCTGATCGATGGTGGTATGTCGCTAATCGATCTCTGCAAGCTACTAGATGTAGAGCCAGAGTACTTTGCTCCACACTACGAGGAGGTTGATACGGTCGGAGGTTTATTCCTAGAGGTACTACAGGAGATCCCTCAGGTGGGTCAGCAGGTAACTATCTCGGACATCGACTTCATCGTGACGCGCATGGAGCGCCACCGTATCATGCAGCTCAAGATGCGCCTGCATCCTAAGGAGCAGACTGACACACAGACCGATAGTCAGACAGAGTCTCAGTCGTGAACTACTCACAGCTACCCCTCCCGCTGGGGGACACACTCTACATTGCTGAGCTACCACCCAGCATCGCGCCTAGCCTATCTACCTACCGCTCACTAACGCAGCAGCTACTTGACGAGATCGCTCCTAGGGAGTCGGTCTGGCGACTGACGCACCTCCCCTCTGGCGCCCCCCGCCTTGTCTCGCCTGACCACGACTACCGTATCTCCATATCCCACAGCGGGAGCTACGTGGCTCTCGTCCTCAGTGAGGGGCCACACGGTGTAGGCGTCGATATTCAGGTGGCTAGTGATAAGTTGCCACAAGTCGCTCCGAGATTCATGTCTCCGACCGAGCTGGCTTACTATCGTCATCTTACGACAAGCGAAGCGGACGAATGGCTCTACACCGTGTGGGGGCTCAAGGAAGCAGCCTACAAAGCTTACCCGCTACAGGTCAAGCGCCACCTAGCGACCAACTATATCGTCTCTCTGCCCGAAGCTTCTCGCTCTTGTGGCGTGGAGAGCGAATCCTTCGCCCGCTACACCGTCTATGCCGACGAGGGGGACGACCACCCTACCCTTCTCACGGGCCACCTCCTTCGTAGCATCACGACTGCACCCTACCACCTCACCTACGTTCAGACTGTGGGCAACAGCTTTTGAAAGTTAAGCCCTACGTCCGAGACACGGTATCTCTAAAATCCTTATCTTTGCGAAAGCTTTGGTGTATGTACACCGTGCTATGACCTTTGGACTATAAAAAGACCTATGAGCCAACTATACATCTACAACACGCTGGAGAGGGCTAAAGTGCCCTTTGAGCCAATTGCCCCGCCACATGTGGGGCTCTACGTTTGCGGACCGACCGTTTACGGGGATCCGCATCTAGGGCACGCTCGCTCGGCGATTACGTTTGACATACTCTTCCGCTACCTCAAGCACCTCGGCTACAAGGTGCGCTACGTACGCAATGTGACCGACGTGGGGCACCTAGAGCATGATGCAGATGATGGCGAGGACAAGATAGCTAAGAAGGCTAAGCTCGAGCAGCTTGAGCCGATGGAGGTGGCTTACTACTACCTCACCCGCTACCACGATAGTCTGCGCCTGCTCAATGTGCTGCCGCCTTCTATCGAGCCACTTGCCTCGGGGCATATCATCGAGCAGATCCAGTTGGTACAGCAGATCCTCGATGCGGGCTACGCCTATGTGAGCCACGGGAGCGTCTACTTTGACGTACTCAAGTACCATGCTGACCACCCTTACGGCATCCTGAGCGGACGCAATGTGGAGGACATGATATCCAACACACGCGATCTGGACGGGCAGGACGAGAAGCACAACCCGCTGGACTTCGCTCTTTGGAAGAAGGCGCAGCCTAGCCACATCATGCGGTGGCCTTCGCCTTGGAGTGAGGGTTTCCCCGGGTGGCACTGCGAGTGTACCGCTATGGGACGTAAGTACCTAGGCGCTCACTTCGACATCCATGGCGGTGGACTGGACTTGACCTTCCCGCATCACGAGTGCGAGATCGCACAGGCGGTCGCTTCGCAAGGAGAGCCGATGGTCAAGTACTGGATGCACAACAATATGATCACGGTGGATGGCAAGAAGATGGCGAAGAGTGCGGGCAACTTCATCACCCTGGAGGAGTTCTTCACGGGCAATCACCCAGCACTCGAGCAAGCTTACGCGCCGATGACCATTCGCTTCTTTGTCCTGAGTGCGCACTACCGTGGCACAGTGGACTTTAGCAATAGCGCTCTGCAAGCTGCCGAGAAGGGGTACCAACGCCTCATGGACGCTGACGCTAAGCTTCAGTCGCTCAAGCCTTCGGCTACCTCAACGATTGAGAAGATTGATCTGGCGGAGCGTTGCAAGGAGGCGATGGATGACGATATCAACACGCCGATGGTGATTGCTGCGCTCTTTGATGCGGCTCGTCTCATTAACTCGATCCACGACGGACATGAGCAGATCGCGAGCGAGCAGCTGGAGGAGCTACGCAAGGCCTACGACCTCTACCTACACGACATACTCGGTATGCAGTCGGCTACGGAGGCTTCCGACCTGAGTGGTAGCCAGCAAGAGGCTTTCGCAGGAGCGGTGGATCTACTTCTAGACATTCGCTCCAAGGCTAAGGCTAGCAAGGACTGGGAGACGAGTGACCTGATACGAGACAAACTGACCGCTCTGGGATTTGAGATACAAGATACCAAGGGCGGTGCCGAGTGGAAGGTACTGTAAGACGCTTTGACCTAGACTAGCCCCTAATGCTTTCGCTCATTATTCCTGTCTACAACCGTCCTGACGAGGTCGAGGAGCTACTACACTCGCTCGCTCAGCAGCAGACGCCCCCGTCCTACGAAGTCGTTATCGTGGAGGATGGGAGCTCGGTGCCTTGCGCCGCAGTTGTAGATCGCTATCGTGACCAGATGAGCATACACTATGAGGTGGTGCCCAACGGGGGTCCATCCAAGGCGCGCAACATAGGGGTGCGCCACGCCACGGGCGACTGGGTCATCATCCTCGACTCGGACGTGGTACTCCCGCCTGACTACCTATACAATGTATCTCAGGCGATCGCTGCGGACGAGTGCGATGCATGGGGCGGACCCGATGCGGCTCCGTCGCTACAGGATGGATCCTTCGGCATGTGGCAGCGGGCGATCAACTATGCGATGACCTCGCCTCTCACGACGGGCGGCATACGAGGCGGGAGCAAGCGACTGACGAAGCGGTTCTACCCTCGCACCTTCAATCTGGGCTGTCGCAAGTCTCTCTTTGAATCTCTGGGAGGCTTCGACGAGACGATGCGCTATGGCGAGGATATCGACTTTAGCATGCGTCTCTACGAGGCGGGCAGCCGGGTCGCTCTCCTTCCCGAGGCGGTGCTCTATCACAAGCGCCGCGTGGACTTGCGAAAGTTTTACCGACAGGTGTGGCACTCAGGCACGGCTCGTGTGGAGCTCTCACGAAGACACCCAGGGTCGATGCGCTTGACCTACTTACTCCCCACGCTCTTTGTCGTGACGACGCTACTGGTCACACTGCTGGCTCTGTGGTGCCCGTGGTTCTGGCTCTACCATGTACTCTTTATTGTGACTATCTTTGCAGACGCATTCTGTCGCACGCACTCGATGGCGGTCGCTTGGCGAGCTGTCGTAGCCTCTTTTGTCCAGCTATCGGGCTATGGCATCGGCTACCTCAGCCAGCGCTTCAAGCGGTGCAAAGCTTAATCCTCAAACTCTATCTCTGAGTTATCTTATGAAACAGATTCCTTGGCAGCGCATACTGCTCATCTTTGGTTTCTTCCTGATTGTAGCGCTTGGTTACTTTACGCCAGCGCACTTTGAGGGGCGGACGCTCTTTCAGGCGGACGTGGCGGGCGTCTCGGGCAATGGCTCCGACGTGCAGGCTAGTGACGAAACCTCCTACTGGACGAACTCGCTCTTTGGCGGGATGCCGATGTATCAGATCAGTCCCTCCTACCCCTCGACCAAGCCGTTGCAATACTTGCAAGATGTGCTGACGCTCCGCAAGCCGCTGAGCATATTGGGCAGCTATCCGTGGCTAATCTTTGCGCTACTTGTGGGCTTCTACATCTTCATGCGCTCGCTCAAGGTCGATCCCCTGCCCTCCGTACTAGGAGCAGTGATGTGGGCCTTGTCAAGCTACTTCATCATCCTCATTCATGCGGGGCACATTTGGAAGCTGACCGCACTCTGCTTCGTGCCCCCCACGATCGCTGGACTCGTCTGGTGCTACCGTGGCGAGCGCCTCTGGGGAGGCGCGCTCTTTGCCTTCTTTATGGCGCTGCAGCTCTTGGCAAACCACGTGCAGATGACCTACTACTTCGCGCTCCTCATGGGCGTCCTGGTCATCACCTTCTTGGTGCAGGCGATTAGAGAGCGGCAGGTTGTAGACTTCCTCAAGTCCACGGGCGTGCTCATCCTCGCAGGTCTCCTCGCCATCGCAGTCAATGGGACAAACCTCTACCACACTTACCAATACGCTCAGGAAACGATGCGAGGTGGCAGTGAGCTAACGATCGCTCCGCCACATGCTCCCGAACAAGCGGAAGCTGAGGTCAATAGTAAGGGACTCTCCAAAGAGTACATCACCCAGTGGAGCTACGGCATCGGTGAGACCTGGACGCTCCTCGTACCCAATACAAAGGGCGGTGCGACCGAACCTCTAGCTAAGGGACACGCCAAGCAACTCGCCAAGGCTCCCTACGAGTACCAGCAGATGCTGGGACAGATGAATGCGTACTGGGGTGACCAACCCTTTACCTCGGGTCCCGTCTATGTGGGCGCCTTCGTCTGTATCCTCTTCATCATCGGATGTGTCGTCGTCAAGGGACCGATCAAGTGGGGACTGCTCATCGCTACGATCCTCTCGATACTGCTCGCGTGGGGCAAAAACTTCATGCCGTTGACGGATCTCTTCATCAACTGGATGCCGATGTACGACAAGTTCCGGGCGGTCTCCTCGATCCTTGTCATCGCAGAGCTTACGATCCCGACACTAGCCGTACTGGCTCTCGTGCAGCTCATCAAGGAGCCTCAGCTCCTACGTAGCAAGAGCGTCTGGATAGCAGGCGGAGTACCAGTTCTACTCTTACTTCTCTTCGCTCTCCTGCCAGATCTCTTCTTTGGCTTCCTATCCCAGCAGGAGAAGAGCATGTTTGCCGAGCTAGCCCCACAAGATCCTCGCTACTTAACGCTACAGAATCAGCTAGAGACGATGCGTATGGGTATCTTCCGAGCAGACATATGGCGCAGCTTGCTCTTCATCGTCTTAAGTATCGTGCCCCTATGGCTCTTTGCCAAAGGCCATCTCAAAGCTCAGTGGCTCTGCTGCATCCTCGTCGGGCTGACGCTCATAGACCTATGGCAGGTGGACAAGCGTTACCTAGCCGATGACGACTTCATCGCCCCACAACTGGTACAGCAGCAAGCAGCTCCTATGACGGAGGCTGACCGTACGATCCTTCAGGACAAAAGCCTCGGCTATCGTGTCTTCAACCAGACGGTCAATAGCTTCAACGATGCCACCACCTCTCGCTGGCACCACAGCGTGGGCGGTTATCACGCGGCCAAGCTACAACGCTATCAAGACCTGATCACTTACCAGCTCTCTACGGGCAATAAGCAGGTCTACGATATGCTCAATACGAAGTACTTCATCGTCCCCAACCCAGAGACCCGCACTCCTATGGCGGTGACCAATCCAGATGCCTTCGGAGCAGCTTGGTTTGTCGACAGCCTTCGCTGGGTCGCTAATGCCAATGAAGAGATGGAGGCTCTCACCACGGCAGACCTGCGTCATGTCGGTGTCGTCGATCTCCGCTTTGGCGAAGAGCTACCGCAGCCTCTTATGCTACCCGACAGCACCGCTCAGCGTAGCATCACCGTCACCAAGTACACCCCACGACAGGTGGTCTACAACGTATCGGCAGAGGCTCCTGGCATAGCCATCCTCTCAGATATCTACTACCCGCACGGCTGGCACGCCACCATCGATGGCAAGGAGATACCGATCGCACGGGCTAACTACGTGCTACGAGCCGTCTCACTGCCTGCAGGCAACTACCAGCTCGCGCTCACCTTTGAGCCACGCTCCATAACCGTGACCGAGAGCATTGCTTTTACGGCACTAGCCCTGATCCTTCTAGCGCTCATCGGCTCCATCGTATGGCGCATCAGATCTTTGGGAAAAGGCAAGAAAGCCCCCACAAACTCACAAACGAATTAATTACCTTTATATATAGATCAAACTATGACTTATAGAAACTTACTAAAGATCACCACCGCCTTACTGCTTGCGGTCTTGGTCTCTTCGTGTGCTTGCAGACTCAAGCCTCTCAATGGCTCTGCAGCTCAGGTAGATCCCAACCCCTTGACACTCGTGGGGACGCAGATCCCTGGACAGGTTCGTCTGACGATCCCTGCTAAGTGGTGCCACAAGCGTGCTATCGTCAATATTACCCCCGAGCTACGCTACAACGGCACCAGCGTGACGGGGCAGACTGTCTCCATACAGGGAGAGAATGTACGAGACAACTACCAGTCCATCTCTTACGAGCGTGGTGGTAGCGTCATCGTACCCTTTGCCTTTGAGTACAAGCCTGGTATGGAGCAGAGTGACCTCTACCTCACCTTTACCGCTACAGTCAAGGGCAAGAAGGTCAACCTCCCCGCTGTCAAAGTAGCTCGTGGTACCATCATGACTGCAGGCCTAGCTAGCATTAGCGATATCACGCCAGCGCTGGCTCGTGACGCATTCCAGAGAGTCATCAAGGAGCAGTACACGGCCGACCTCAAGTTCCTCATCAACCGTGCTGAGGTTCGTGCGGCTGAGCTCAATAAGCGTGAGGTCAAGGAGTGGAAAGATGTCGTCGACAACGCTTATCAGGTACCCAACCAAGAGGTAGACATTGAGATCCAAGCCTACGCCTCTCCCGATGGTGCTCAGGACTTCAATGAGCGTCTCTCGGCACAGCGTGAGCAAAACACCTCTCGTGTTGTAGCGCGCCAGCTGGGCAAGAAGAAGATCGAGGTCAACGCACACTACACCGCTGAGGACTGGGACGGATTCCAGAAGCTTCTTGAGGCTAGCAACATACAGGATAAGGAGCTAGTCCTGCGCGTCCTCTCTATGTATCCCGATCCAGAGGATCGTGAGCGTGAGATACGCAACCTCTCACACGTCTTCACACAGCTAGCCGACGAGATCCTTCCCGAGCTACGTCGCTCACGTCTCAATGCCAATGTACGCATCATCGGCAAGAGCGATGACGAGCTCAAGATGTTTATGGCACAGCGCCCAGGTCGCCTCACCATCGAGGAGATCCTCTACACCGCTACGCTCTATGACAATGCTAAGGATCAGATGAATGCTTACCAGCAGGCTGTACAGCTCTATCCAAAGGACTACCGTGCTTACAACAATATCGGTACACTTTACCTAGCTCAGGGCAACTACGAGCAGGCTGCTAACTACTTTGCAAAGGCTCAGAAGATCCAGCCCAACGCTGCTTCTAATATGAACGAAGCGCTCCTCGCTCTCGACCGTGGCGACCTAGCAGAGGCTCAGCGCCTCATGGGTAGTGCCGTAGAGGCGCCCGAGGCTGGTCAGGGCATCGGATTCCTACAGATGCACGAGGGTAAGTATGCAGACGCTATCCGCTCCTTTGGCAATACGCCATCGAACGCGCTAGCCATCGCTCAGATCATGCAGGGTCAGTACGCAGATGCTACACGCACTCTCGCTGCTGTCGCACAGCCCAATGGCGAGACCGCATACCTCAAGGCTGTCGTCGCAGCTCGTACCAACGATCTGCAGGCGCTCGTCAGCAACCTCCGCTCAGCTATCGCTCAGGATCGCAGCTACGCACTGCGTGCTCAGCGAGACCTCGAGTTCGCTGCCTTCAGCCAGACACCCGAGTTCGTCGCTCTAGTAAAGTAACACAACGGCAGTGACGTAGCAGAGCGTCACCCCCAACTCAAGAGAGGAGCTATCCGCCTAGGCGGATGGCTCCTCTCTCGTTGAGACTGTTGACTTTTGCAACAGTCTCTCGTTATCTGCGACGACATCAACGTCATCGGACACTACCATCAGCAGTTCTTTCCTCCCCCTTCGAGGAAATCAGACATTTCCTCGGTAACAACTCAAAAATATCCACCTAGCCCTTTGGCAATTCCTCGGGATAAACTGCAACACGCTCATTTTTATGCGTCAGCCCCGTTCGCAGATTCAAGTAGAGAGTGCGTACGTTCACTTTTTTTATTTCTGTAGAAGACGTACATTTGTACTGCAAATGTAAAGGAAGCGAAACGACTAGGGACTCTCCTTATGACTAGACGAAAGAAAGTGACGCTGCTGGTCATCGGGGCTACGGCTCTGGTGATGATCCTGTGCGGACTCTGGCTATGGCGCTCTATGCGCACAAGCAATCCGTGGGGCGCTCAGACTATTGGCGACATAGCTACACCCGCAGGCTACAGCCGTGTGGAGGCGCCCGCAGGGAGCTACACGGCTTATCTACGCGCCCTACCCTTGAAGCCGCGCGGTGCTAGAGTGCAGCTATACACGGGGGGCGATGCACGCTTGCAGTTTCTCTCCTCAGCGGTGATCGACCAGGATATCCTCAGCAACGATGAGCAGTGTGCCGATGTGACTATGCGTCTGCGGGCTGAGTACCTTTGGCAGAAGGGGCGTTACCGAGAGATTAGCTTTCGCAATGTCCATGGCAAGACGATGCGCTACTCTGGCGGAGCGTCTCGTAGTGCCTTCGAGCGTTATATGCGGGGCGTCTATGGCGCTTGCAGTACCTTCTCTCTATACCAGGAGACCAAGCCCCGTGCTATCCAAGATGTAATGCCAGGCGATGTGCTCGTCTACCCAGCACGCACAGGGCGCAAGTATGGTCATGCCGTTATGATAGTCGATGTGGCACGGAGCAGATCTGGCAAGGTGGCGATCATGTGCCTCGAGGGCAATACCCCCGCTCGTGAGAAGCACCTTGTGCGCAATCCCAACCCACTGCACAACCCGTGGTTTATACTCAGCGAGGAAGATGAGGCGATACAGATCTCAGTCTTCCGCTTTAACAAAGACGAGCTCAGACATTACTAACTTCACAATAATATGAGACGAACCCTCTTACTCCTCACCCTACTCCTCAGCAGCCTCCTCACCCTCTCAGCTCAGACCTATATCTATAGCGGAGATAAGCGCTACGACTACGACTCACAGGTCATCGCCACCTGGGACGGCACTCGCCTTTACAGCGGGGACAAGCGATACGACTACAATTCACGAGTCATCGCCACCTGGGACGGCACCCGCGTCTACAGTGGCGACAAGCGATACGACTACGACTCACGAGTCATCGCCACGTGGGACGGTCCTCGCATCTACAGCGGCGACAAGCGGTACGACTACGACTCCCGAGTCCGCTACACCATCGAGGGTCATCTCCCCGTTGCCGTTGCCATCTATCTCATCTTGTGATGCTTTTAGGGAGAGCAGCAGGCTATTCTTTTGGGAGAAATAGCTAAATTTGTAGCAACAAACCAGCAACTTATATCATACGATGAAGCGAATCATGGCTCTACTGCTAAGCCTCCTCTGCTTAGCCACTACACTGTCCGCTCAGGTGCAGGACACGATAGACCTCTCTACGCAAGACTTGCCCACCTTGGAGCGAACGTTTGACACATTCTCACCCGACCTCCAGGATGCCCTAGAGACTATCATGCCTAGCCCTGAGAATCAGACAGCATTCCTTGAGAACGTCCAGAAGGCCCTCCAGAGCGAGCCAAACAATGGTGTCGCTTGGGCTTACGTCGCCACCATCTACCGTATGCAGGGCAAGCCCGAGCAAGCGCTAGAGGCGGCCACCAAGGCAATCACCCTCCTACGGGCGAAGCCCGCACGTAGAGCTATGGTTTACAGCCTCCGCTCTGATATCTATACAGACCTTGAGGATGGTGTCAAGGCGCTTATGGACCTACACTCTGCTATCAAGGATGCTCCCGACACGCCTGCTCTATACTTAAAGCGCGGTGGTCTCTATATGAATATGGAGCAGTACGAACTCGCAGAGGTGGACCTGCGTAAGTTTATTTCGCTAGCTCCTAAAGACGCAACTGGCTATACTGGATTGGCTACGCTTGCGATACTACAAGAGAAGTATGAGGATGCCATACAGAACCTAAATGAAGCTATCAAGATTGCCCCAGACGAAGGCCTTCTCTACTATCTGAGAGCTGCTAGCAACATCAAGCTAGAGCACTACGATGAGGCGATGGATGACATTATCTATACCATTGCAAATAGCCTCGCAGACCAAGACACCTATTCCCTACTCAATGTCATCGCAGATCAGGCGATGCCTACTCTCGAAGCTAAGCTCAAGGCTGTAGAGTCCGTGAACAAAACGGGAGATTACCTCTTCCTCATAGGTTTGGCACATCAAAACATCGGAGACAACAAGGGTGCGCTGGAGTACTACCAGCAAGTCACAGAGCGACAAGAGCTAGACGATGTCGTAGCCAACTCTATAGCGACTGCCTATCAGGGGCTAGGTGACTACAGCTCTGCCCTCAAGTATATCGATGAGGCTATCTCGCTAGACCCTACAGACTACACCTACATTTATACCAAAGCGCAGATACTCTCAGAGGATGGCAATCTACGAAGAGCCCTCGCAGAGTCGAATAAATATGTCTCCCTCGTACCTGATGACGCTGATGGTTACTATCAGCGTGCTCAGATCAAGAGTAAGTCCCAGGACCTCCAGGACGCCATCGATGACTACTCCAAGGTCATCGAGCTAAGCGACACCTACTTATGGGCTTACATCAAGCGAGCTGACCGCTACACAGCTCTGGGACGCAAGGATGCCGCCACAGCCGACTATCGCAAGGTAATCGAGATCCTACAGGAGCACGATGCGACAGACATGTCCATGGCGTATGCTTACCAGTCTCTAGGCGAGCAGGAGCAAGCCCTAGCGACCATCGCTAAGTGTATCGAGGGGGCCCCCGACAATGCCGAGCTCTACTACAGCATCTCAGGGGTCTATGGTCGAATGGGTAAGACGCAGCAAGCGCTGGACAACCTACGCATCGCCCTCGAAAAGGGATACAAAGACCTCATCTACATTGAGGACGACACAGACCTCGCCGCCCTACGAGACAATCCACAGTACAAAGCCCTCATACAGCAGTACAAGGAGAAGCTAGGCTATAAGAAGCCCCAATAATAAGCACCCCAGACACAATCGCATAGCCACGTGGAGAGTCACAAGTCTATCCACGTGGCTTTCTTATGTCCTCTGGTAACCATGAGACTGTTGCAAAAGTCAACAGTCTCACAATCTTGCTTGCAAGATTGCCCTGACTTTGCAGAAAGGATGAAGCGCAAGGCGCTGAGGGTGAGGTCTGAAGGGAGCATACATCCGTATGTGACCGAAGCCGAATCCCGAGAGCAATGCAGCGATTCGCCTTTATGCAACAGTCTCAACATGCTGCGGACACGCACTACACGCTCCTCCACAACCGCAAGGCTATCGTTGCCTTCCTCAATAAAGAACTGGAGTTATCCTAGCCTACCAAAGCTTATCCTCTCGAAAGAAATAGCTACATTTGTAGCAACAAATAACAACTCTCTCAATACGATGAAGCGAATCATGGCTCTACTGCTAAGCCTCCTCTGCTTAGCCACTACGCTGTCCGCTCAGGTGCAGGACACGACAGCTCTCTCTGCACAAGACTTGCCCACCTTGGAGCGAACCTTTGACACATTCTCACCCGACCTCCAGGATACCCTAGGGATCATCATGTCTGAACCTGAGGATCAGGCAGCGTTCCTCGAGAACGTCCAGAAGGCACTCCAGAGCGAGCCTAACAATGGTGTCGCTTGGGCTTACGTCGCCACCATTTACCGTATGCAGGGCAAGTCCGAGCAAGCGCTAGAGGCTGCAACCAAGGCGATCACCCTCCTACAGGCGAAGCCCGCACGTAGAGCTATGGTCTACAGCCTACGCTCGGACATCTATACAGACCTTGAGGATGGTGTCAAGGCACTTATGGACCTGCACTCTGCTATCAAGGATGCTCCCGACACGCCTAATCTATACTTAAAGCGTGGTAATCTCTATGCCGCTATGGGGCAGTACGACCTCGCAGAGGTGGATATGCGTAAGATCGCTTCGCTCGATCCTAAGAACCCAATAGGCTATATTGGATTGGCTGTGATTGCGATGCAACAAGAGAGGCAGGAGGATGCCATACAGAACTTGAACGAAGCTATCAAGGTTGCCCCAGACGAAGGCTTTCTTTACTATCTGAGAGCTAATGTCTACATCAAACTAGAGCACTACAATGAGGCGATGGATGACATTATCTATACCATTGCAAACAGCCTTGCAAACGAAGACACCTATACCCTCCTCAATATCATCGCAGCTCAGGCAATGCCTACCCTCGAAGCTAAGCTCAAGGCTTTAGAGTCCGTGAGCAAAACGGGAGAGTACCTCTTCCTTATCGGCATGGCTCATCAAAACATCGGAGATGACAAAGGTGCACTGGAGTACTACCTGCAAGTCACAGAGAGACAAGAACTGACCGATTTCGTAGCCAGCCACATAGCGACTGCCTATCAGATGATAGGCGACTACAGCTCGGCACTCAAGTATATCGACGAAGCTATCTCGCTAGACCCTACGGACCACACCTACATTTACAGCAAGGCTCAGATGCTCTTTGAGGATGGCAATTTCCGAAGAGCTCTCGCAGAGTCGAATAAATATGTCTCCCTTGTACCTGACGACCTTGATGGCTACTATCAGCGTGCTCAGATCAAGAGTAAGCTCCAGGACCTTCAGGGGGCCATCGATGACTACTCCAAGGCGATCGAGCTAAGCGACACATTCTTATGGGCTTACCTCAAGCGAGCAGATCGCTACACAGCATTGGGACGCAAGGACACCGCCACGGCCGACTATCGCAAGGTGATAGATATCCTACAGGAGCACGATGCGACAGACATAACTATGGCTTACGCTTACCAGTCTCTAGGCGAGCAGGAGCAGGCCATCGCGGCCATCGCTAAGTGTATTGAGGAGGACCCAGACGATGCCGACCTCTACTACAGCATCTCAGGGGTCTATGGTCGAATGGGCAAGACGGAGCAAGCGCTGGACAACCTACGCATCGCCCTCGAAAAGGGTTACAACAGCTTTTCATTCATCGAGCAGGACGACGACCTCGCCGCCCTACGAGACAACCCGCAGTACAAAGCACTCATGCAGCAGTACAAGGAGAAGCTAGGCTACAAGATGCGAGACGAGTAACCCCGAAATTGACAACATGAGACTGTTGCAACAGTCAACAGTCTCACAATCTTGCTTGCAAGATTGTCCTGACTTTGCAGAAAGGATGAAGCGCAAGGCGCTGAGGGTGAGGTCTGAAGGGAGCATACCTCCGTATGTGACTGTTGCAAAAGTCAACAGTCTCACAATCTTGCTTGCAAGATTGTCCTGACTTTGCAGAAAGGATGAAGCGCAAGGCGCTGAGGGTGAGGTCTGAAGGGAGCATACCTCCGTATGTGACCGAAGCCGAAGCTCGAAAGCAACACAGCGATTCGCCTTTATGCAACAGTCTCAACAGATATAGGTCCTCTGGCGGGGAGCTAGCAGAGTGCGGCGCAGATGCGGTCGCACCAGATCAGTCCGTCGTGCGTCAGACGCAGATGGTCGTCGTCTGTGAGGGTGAGCAATTCCTGATCGAGCCACGGTGTGGCGCGGTCCATAATTGGTTCCGCTTGTAGCTCCGCCCGACGAAGGTCTATGCCACGGCTGGTGCGCAGCCCCAGCATGACACACTCTTCGTATAGCTCGGTCAGTGAGAGCCACTCCTCATCGGCTATGGGGAGCTTATCCTCTTGCAGACGCTCTATATATAGGTGTATGTCGGAGACATTCCACCAGCGATGCCCCGAGATGTAGCTATGAGCGCTAGGTCCTAGCCCCAGATAAGGGGTGCCAGCCCAGTAGGCGCTGTTGTGCTGAGAAGCAAAGCCTGGAAGCGCCCAGTTGGACAATTCATAATGCGTAAAGCCTGCCTTTTGACAGGCTGCGACCAGCGCATAGTACTGCGCCACGTAGGTCTCTTCGCTTGAGGGGATCACCTCTCCGCGCTCCCGCATACGATCCAAGCGTGTGCCACGCTCGTAGGTCAAGCCATAGGCTGAGAGATGCGTCACGGGCAGTGCCAACGCATGCGCCAAGCTTTCGGCCCAGTCCCGCTCATACCCCTCGGGCAGTGCGAAGATCAGATCGATGCTCACATTGTTAATGCCCGCCTGTCGTATATAGTTGACAGCCCGCTCGGCTTGTGCCGCAGAGTGTCGACGATGTAAGAAGCGCAGCGTCTCATCGCTCCAGCTTTGCACCCCCAGGCTGATGCGGTTGAAGCCTAGCTGCACCACCCCATTGGCCCATTCAGGGGACACATCCTCGGGATTCGCCTCGATGGTTATCTCGATCCTTTTATCCAGTCGCCAGAGCGAGCGGATTTGCCACATCAGTCGCTCTAGAAGTGGGAGCGGGAGACTACTAGGTGTCCCCCCGCCGAGGTAAATGGTGCGAGGAGCCGTAGCCCACACAGCTCGGTCGTGGTATATCTCTAGCTCACGGCAGAGCGACTCCACAAAGGAGCTCTGTAGCGACAAGTCGCTCTGCGAGTAGAAGTCACAATAGACGCACCGTGTAGGGCAAAACGGGATATGCAGGTAGAGCCCCCACATAGTTTACTTTAGCTCATCCGAGTTGTAGTAAAGCGCCCCCGCTGAGAGCTGGCCCGTATGTCCACTAAAGGTGGCGGGCTCTACAAAGAACTCGACCAAGACATCTTTCGGCAGGAAGTCTCGAGAGATGACCGCCGAGCGTCCTGCGAGGTTTTGCCCCAGCAGTACGAGAGGACAGTCCAGATGCGAGCCGTAGAGACGGTAGTATAGATTGAAAGTGTGCCCCGTCGGCTCCTTGAGGTTATAGCCCCACGTGATGGTCAGTTGCTCTCCGTCATCTACGATCTCCTCAACCTTTGCTCGGCCAAAGGGAATACGAGGTGCTGCGCCAAAGGCGGGACGCAACGTAGGCAGGAGGAGCTGATCCTGTCGCTCGGCAGGTAGCTGGTTGTACATCTGTAGGAATTGCTCAGCACGGTAGTAGCTCACCCCTGAGAGATTGTACTGCGCCAGCGTGTCAAGCTGATTGTAAATGTCTTGTAGCTTCCAGCGCGAGTTGTCATAAAGGCGGTAGACGCCAAGCCCCGCCACGATCGGTCCGTGGGGTGCGATGCGCTTAGCCCAATCCGCTATGTAGTAGTTGAAGTGCCCATCCTTGTAGTAGATCATCGGCACGATGAAGTCCACGATACCGCGCTGAAACCATACGAGCGGATCTTGCGACACATCGTCCTTGCAAAAGTAACCTCCAGGAGCAGGCTTAGGCAGTTGCTGATACTTGCCAATGCAAGCTGTAGAGAGCGCCACCTCAGGAGCTACCTCTTGTAGCGTACGGTGGAGCGTATCGATCATCGCCGTCACATTTTCCTCGCGCCAGGCCATACGAGGTAGCCGCTTGGGGTTCATACGCTGATAGCTCTTGAGGTCATTAAACTTACTGGGGCCATCAGGATAGCGGATATAGTCTAGGTGCACGCCATCCACATCATAGCGAGTCACTAGGTCACGCACCAGCTGGGCCATATGCGTACGCACAGCAGGCCGAGCAGGATCCATAAACCATGCGTTGCCCTGTCGGAGACACATCTCAGGGTGCGCTGCGTAGAAACCCTTACCCTGCTTAGCCAGCGCCCGCACATGATCATTCGTTCCTAGCGGATAGGAGACCATCCAGGCATGCACGCTCAGACCACGGTGGTGACACGCATCGATGGCATACTGAAGCGGGTCATAGCCCTCGGGTAGCACACCCGTCTTGCTGATCGTCGTGGAGAGAGGCTCGAGAGTACTCGGATAGAGCAGATCGCCACGCATACGTACCTGTAGGAAGACCGTATTGATCCCCGCACGCACACAGTCATCAAGCATCTTGTCGAGCGACTCCTGCTGTCGCACCATACCAGCATGCGTGTCGGCCGTCATCTTGGGCCAATCCAGACCCCAGATCGTTGTGAGCCACACAGCGCGCATCTCCGCTTTGGGACGTTGTGGCGCAGGATAAGCTACTTCACTTATAGTACAGTCAGGCAGCTCGATACGCGGTCTCCGCGTCGTAGAGTGGCGTGTACCGCACTGGCTAAGGAGGAAAAGCGTCAGCAACAGCAGTACAGACTGACGTAGTGTAGATGAAAGGGGAAATCTAAGTCTCTGGGACATCGCTCTTGTGAATTGATAGATACTACAAAGGTACGAAATCACAGCGTGAAGCTGGCTGTATCAGCTAGCCCCCCTGAGACGAACCCGCTGTAGGGACACACGAGACGTGTAGCGAAATGTAGGGACGCACGGTCGTGCGTCCGTTCCCGTTAAAACAACGACGCTGTAACATTTGACGCAACGGATGCTGTAGCCTTTGATACAACGGACGCACGACCGTGCGACCCTACAGCCGTTACACGTCTCCCGAGGAAATCGGGAATATCCAAGGAGCAAACGAAAATTCTCCACGGAGGGGCGAAATAAAACTTCGGAGGAATCAAATGAAACTTCGGAAGAATGAAATCATAAGTCCGAAGAATTTTCCTACGCCTCACTGGATAATCAGAAATCTCTACCGAGGGATTTACGATTTCCTCCATAGGGAGGTTGATGAGCTCATTATATATAATGTATCCCCCCCTAACCTCTAACCTCTAACCTCTAATCTCTACTTACATATCTTTACAGGGAAGTTCGTCCGGTACCCTCCTTTCTCGAATATCCACGTGGGAAATCTCAAATCTCCACGTGGATATTTTTTATTTTCCACGTGGGCGTCATTCATTTCCTCCGAAGTTTCATTTGATTCCTCCGAAGAATTTTTTCTTCCCCACGTGGAAAATAAAAATTCTCCACCTGGATATTTCGAAATATCCACGTGGAAATCACTTTTCCCCGACATAGCGCC
Source organism: Porphyromonas uenonis DSM 23387 = JCM 13868 (assembly GCF_000482365.1). Lineage (GTDB taxonomy): Bacteria > Bacteroidota > Bacteroidia > Bacteroidales > Porphyromonadaceae > Porphyromonas > Porphyromonas uenonis. The sequence goes on from NZ_KI535306.1 coordinate 114,982, forward strand.
GTATCGATATGTATTCAGGTCTAAATTATTATAACGAGCCAGTATCCGATCGGAGGCACCCGTCCTCCCACTGCGCCCCTATAGGGTGACGTCTCCCTAACCTCTAACTCCTCTAACAGCTTCACAGCGGAAAAGGACCTCGTCAGAGGTCCGACGCATCGTATCCATCGGTCGTTCGGGGCTATGCCCCGAACGACCGATGGATAGGCGAACGTGGTAGAAGATCGACCCCTTGTGGGTCGGACTAAGTGAAGCTTACTGCTCCAGCCCGACCGCAAGCGGTCGTTTACTCCATAATGCCTGCTCAAAACAAACAGGAGCGTGATAAGGATCTATCTCCTTACCACGCTCCTAGCTGTAGATTATAGGGTGCGCGCCTTAGTTTGTTTGGTCACGCAGCCCCCTGATGAGACCGTATGAGCTATGAGGCCCTGGTCTCGTGAAGTGACTTTACTTGGTGATGTACTGTGTGAATGTACCTGTAGCCGTCTGCATTACGACGACATACTGACCAGCAGGTAGCGTAGAGAGATCTACGACGCGTCCTGGCTGATCGATCTGCATCACGTTAGTACCGTCTACGGTCAGGATGCGAAGCGTCAGCACCTCAGCACTATTGTCCACATATAGCTGAGCCGTAGCGTCGAGCTGCGTAGGATAAGCGACAGGCTCGAGCGCACGCTCTACCTCGCTGACACCTACAGGAGCGTAAGCACCACCATTCTCATAGACGACCTCTACCGTGTAGGTGTCGGTCGTACTACCCTTAGGATCTTGGTAGTCATTACCCGTGAGACCCTCAGCGATGACCTTACCATTCTTGAGGAGCTTATAGCTCTTGACCTTGGGGAATGGTACGGGGACCTTACCCTTGGCAAAGCAGTCGAACTTATCGAGCTTCTCAACACGATCAGAGGGAGCGAAGACGAAACGCATAGCGTGATACTCCTCAGGAGGTGTAGAGCCCCTGAACTTGGTCTCAGGTACAGGGACCATCATCTGACCAGAGAGCAGGAAGCCATCTAGGTAAGGACGTACGGCATCGTTGGTGTTCTTGACACAGACGACACCAGCAGCGTTGTCCTCGTTGGGGATACCATAGCCGATGAAGAGATCGCTCATAGGATCGATCTTGAAGGGCTTGTCTAGAAGCACCGTAACCCACTCGCCGGGCTTCCAGTCTTCTGGCACGTTGAATGACTGCTCATAAGAGACACCAGCCATACCACCGAGCATATCATTGCGAGCAATACCATTGCGCAAGATGATCGTGTAGCGCTGAGCTTTCTCAGGCTCGGGGAGGTTGATGAGCGTATCGGGTATGAGACGCACGGCATAGAGTGTTGGGCTAGCCTCTCCGACGAAGCGATCACTAGCGATACGTACCGTCAGATTGTAGCGGTTCGGCGTAGAGTAGCGTCCCCTCAGCTCAGCCTTAGGATGCTTGTAGGGGATGAACTCCATCTTGTCAGGATCGGGATAACCAAAGAGAGAGACCTCCTGAAGGTTAGCAGGCTCACTCCAAGCGACCAAGACACCATTGCTACTAGCCTTAGGAGTAGCAGTCATAGTGTGTACAGCATTACCCCAGTAAGCGCCCTGCTCGAGGAGATCGGACTCACCATAGGTGTAGGCCTTGCCCTCATTACGTCCATCATCTGGTAGGGTCTCACCACCATAGTCATAGCGGACCTGTACACCGTAGACGACTGAGCCCTCACGAGACTTGTCTCCGAGAGCAACCTCACGAGACTCTGTAAACTTATTGTCGGTAACCTCCTTGACAAAGGTTCCGTTGCGATAGATGCGATAAGAGACCTTCCACTTAGCGGGGATCGTGTTCTTGTCAATAGCGGCCCAGGATAGCTGAGCCTCCGTATTGGTCACCTCTACCTTGAGGTTAGACACAGACTGTAGGGGCTTGAGACCATTACGCCACGTACCCTCTAGCTGCTTAGCCTGACCACCATCCTTAGGATCTAGGTAGATGTCCATACGGTCGATTGAGTCACCCTTCTGAAAGTGATCCCAGTGGAACTTAAGACGTCCATAGAAGTCCTCGCCCTCTGTACGACCACCCGTGAGCGTACCGACGACTAGGTGGTCAGCGCTAAAGAGTGATGAGCCAGAAGAACCACCCTCGGTAGCTCCCTGCGTATAGTGGAAGACGAAGTGAGCATTTTTCGCTCCAGCCTCGCCATCACCAGTGTCCCACTGACCTATTCTGACAGGACCAGCTGCGATAGAGATCTTCTTAGCATCTCCCATCGGGTGGTGTATACCTACAACTGGAGTCTTGGGTACCATAGACCAACGATCCCAACCATTGTAGTAGACACGATAGTTCTCAGGGACCTGTGTATGTGCCTCAAGGAGCAGACCATCACTCATACCCAAGAAGGGAAGGAACGTGCGGACATCACAACCGACGATAGACTTACCACGATTGAGTGCTAGAGAGCCGTTACTACAAGTAGGTTTTTCATAGTGGAAGACAAAGGTCCACTTGTCTAGATACTTTTGCGCTACCTCCTGTCGTGTGGTCAGAGAGATACAGTGTGCAGCGGATAGGATAAGGGGACGGAAGTCCTGGTTGGTATTGTTCATCAAGTTGCCTGAACAGAGACCGATGCCCTCTTCATCATACATAATGAGCTGGCAAACACCCGTCTTCTCAGCTTGCCACTCAGCACCTTCAGGACAGTTGATACCGATCTGAGGAATAGGATCTCCACTCTCATCCTCACCAGGGAAGAAGATGCGAAGCTTGTTGGTGTTATTGTCCACCTTGGCGTTGTAGATATAGCCGATGCCAGAGACGAGTAGCGTAGGCATGGCTCCTGTGCGTCCTGGCTCATACTCCATAATGACCTCATCACCATTCAGAGGCTCATTGGCAAAGCCTCCATGCTTGGGATGAGTCTCATGGGTATATGCACCTAAGAGTGTGGAACGATCAGGAGTGTAGATATAGAGACGACCTCCATCGTTGGGGATGAAGAAGTCATCATAGAGGAGCGTCATAGCCTTGGCTCCTGGAGAAGAGACACGTAGACGATAGATCTCCTTGCCATACTCCAACTCGATAGCCTGAGCCTGACGTGCGAAGTCAATAGAGGTCTTTACGACACGACCGATCGTGAGAGGCTTGAACTGTACCTGCCCCTTGTTCCACGCCCGTGCCGTACGGAAGTCCTGGACGTTGAACTCTGGGAGGACACGAACCACTGGCGTGCTCCCCGCTGAGCGCAACTCAGCTGTCGAAGCGGTAAAGCCAGCTGGAACTCCTCCAAAGGACTGCTGTGCCACAAGCCCTCCAACCCAAGAGAGGGCTACGACACCCACAGCTAGTAGTTTGGATATAAACGAATGATTCATAAAGCGGTGTAAACTGTGCTTTGTTTGATTAGATTAAGTATAGAGTCTAGTTACGACCCAAACACAAGATACAGTGTGGAGCAACATACTGTGCATCCACACTGTATCTTATATTATAGAGTCGTCCTTGTCATCAACGACGTATGATCAGCTTGCGAGGATCATTGCCGATCAGGACAACGTATGTACCCTCGGGTAGATCAGCTACAGTAAGCTCTGCATAACCCTCACGGCTAGTAGCGTAGCTAGCTACGAGTGAACCTGAGAGCGTGTAGATATTGACCGTCGTAGCAGGCTGTGCACCAGCGATGGTGACAAAGTCTGTAGCGGGGTTAGGATAGAGCTGAGCCTCCTCAGAGCTTGGTACGGTAGGCATGATGACACCGAGCCACTTCTCGCCATCCCATACGGCTGTATCAACAGGATTCTCGCCTGTTTTCTGATACTCAGCAAAGACCTCTGTATCCTCTTCTAGGATAAAGCTCTTATCGCCCATAATGTTGATAGGCTTACCTCCAGTCTTAAGCTTTCTCATCGTAAGAGCACCAAGCTGCCAGTCGGCAAACTCATCTTCAGCACCTGCGACGACCTCGATCTTCATACCACGAGGTAAACCTCTCGTATCAAGACCGTCACCATTGAGCTTGAGGACACCCTTACCGAGCTTCTTCAGGACTACCTTGCAGATATCGTTGGTAAAGGTAGCTACCACCTCAGCATCAACATCGGGAGCGTAGAAGTAGCGCTCGTTAAAAATGTTGACAGAGTCTCCCTTAAAGACTAGAACAAGAGACTTAAGAGCATAGCCATCCTTATGATCAGAAGTAATCGTAACCTTAGTATCTGTGTAGACATTGTCTAGGCTTGTCTGACCATTGATCTTGATAGAGCCACCCTCGCCGACAGTCTTGGTCGTAATCTTGCAGAATGCGGCTCCATCATAGGCTACCCAGCGCTCCTCAATCTTACCAGTCTTCTCGTCCTTGGTTGGGCGCTTATCATATATGCCCCAGCCCAAGTCATGAGCTGCTTTGACATCTGCCTTGAGACAACGATTTTGCTCATTGCCACTACGTGTCCGAAGAGCATAAAGACTACCAGCAAAAGTACCTAGACTTCCAGCGCTCTTCTTGGGAAGAGACTTGATGAGATTCATCATAGCATCACCCTGGATGCTGTTGCTCTGGATATAAATCTCAGAAAGGTTGGGTAGCCCAGGGAATGTGAGTGCGGTAAGCTTGTTTTCTGAGAGATCCACATAAGAGAGCTCCTTACAACCATCTAGCTTAACCCCAGTAATCTGATTCTTATTAGCACTGAGTGTAGCAAGATTAGCAAACCCAGTTAGATCTAGCGTTGTCAGTTGGTTACCATCCACATAAACAGTTCTCAGACTAGCCTTACCACCAGTTAGATCTATAGATGTAAGCAGGTTGTCACTAAGGACGACCGTGTTGAGCTCAGGACAATCCTTTATGGAGAAGTTCGTAAGCTTGTTCTTTCTTAGATTGATGTTTTTGAGGTTATCCAAACCATCGAGGTGCATCTCTGGGAGTGCGTTGTGGTTTAGACTGAGGTAGGCAATCTTAGGACATTCCTTAAGATCAATTGCCGTCAGTTGATTCTCACTCAGGTCTAGGTCCGTTAGCTCACTATTACCTTTGAAGGTAATCTTAGAAAGTTTGCCTGCGTGCAGATCAACATTTGACAACTCAGTCAGATCAGAAAGATCAATCTCACCGATCTTTGTATTCTTAGCACTTAGGGTCTCTAGACTAGTACACCCCTTTAGATTGATAGATGTAAGTGGGTTCGTAGAGACACTGAGGCCCTCAATACCAGTGGTCTTAGAGAGGTCTAGTGATGCGAGGTTATTGCTAGATAGATCTAGATCCTTACATGAGACCCCATCTAGATTGATCTCTGTTAGAGCATTGATCGGTAGGGAGACGGTCTCTAGTTTAGGAGCAGCAGCTAGGTTGATACTCTTAAGCTTGTTGGCATCAGCCCTAATCTCCTTTAGACTAGTACAACCATCAAGCTTGATCGTATTGATGTTTGATGAGGTACAGTTTAGATACTCTAGAGCTGACAGTCCAGACAGGTCAAGGTAGTCAAGAAGGTTGGTACCGCAGATTAGAGTCTTGAGGTTGACACAATTCTCAAACTTAAGGCTCTTAACCTGAGACATCGTAATCTCGAAGGAGCGGATATCTCCTGTGACGGTGATAGGCTTACTCGTAATCTCATAAGCTATCTTGCCCTCTACGGGAACAGCCTTAGCACCTTTTATCTCGATGGACTTGCTAGATCCATCAGGGCCCTCAACGATGAGGTTCATTCTATCACCGACTTTGAGCGCCGTGGTAATGGTGATTGTACCAGTAGCAGGTTTGGGCGCCTGAGCCAACGCTCGTGGTGCCATCAGCCCCAACACGCCTAGTAGCGTGAGGAGAAGGAGTAGTTTTGATTTCATAATCCTTATATAGTTAGTTAGTTTTGTCTAGGGGAAGTAGCTCTGTAGAGGCACCCGTCCTGTGCAGTGACATCTATGTCAGGGAGTCCGAGCGTCTCTACAGTGCTATGCGCTTAGTCAACAAGCACCTTAGTAGCTTGCGTACCATAGGTAACCATATAGAGACCAGCAGGCAGTGCGAGCTGGGCCTCCTGAGCAGAGGTCGTATAGACGACCTGACCATCGAGTGTGTAGATAGCGATAGGAGCTACCTCAGGAGCTACGATAGAGAGGACACCACCAGCTACGCTGATCTGTAGAGGCGACACTGGCTGGACTAGCTCATTGCCTACTGGATAGATCCTGCGGAACTTCTTCCAGTTTCTATCTTTCTGATAAGCCTCTCTAGCCTCTGTGGGAACCTCTAGGACAACTTTCTTATAGAAGTTTTTGCCCATTTCGTAGGCTTTACCCTCACTGTCCTTGCCTACTACTGGAGGTGTGACAGCAAGTATCTGTAGCGTACCACCAACCTTCTCCATAGCCTCATTGCCAGAGAATGCTAGGTTCTCAACCAAAGTGACGTTCTTACCAAGAGTTATCTTCGTAAGCTTCTTACAGTCACTGATGCAGTAAGGAGGTATCACACGGACCTTCTCAGGGATCGCGATCTCTTTGAGAGAGTAGATCTCAGAGAAAGCTGCGCGTCCTACACTATCAACGGACTCTGGGAACTTGATGGACGCAGTCCAGCTACAACCCAAGAAAGCGTAAGGCTCTATGATCTTGATGCCCTCGGGGATGGTAACAGCGGTTGTTCCCTTGAAGAGACATGTGTGGAGAGAGTTCTTGACCTTGTTGATAAGGAGCTTACCCTCATTGACGCCATCAGACTTAACCTCAAAGACGGTGTTACCCTCAGCGAGCTTAAAGGCTTCATACTTCTTAAGCTGGTAGAATGCTCCAGGAGCGATCTCCTTGACAGATGCTGGGATGGTCATCTCCTCAAGCGCCTCACAACCGTAAAAGGCGTCCTCACCTATCTTCTCCAAGCCCTCGTTGAGAACGATTTTCTTTAGATAGGAACAGTCATAGAATGCATTATCTGCTATCTCCTTCACCGTGTTGGGTAGCGTTACTGTAGTAGTACTTTTACGTTGCATAGGACAGAGATAGAGTATCGTCTGAGCCTTATTGTATAGGACGCCATCCTTTTCGGAGAGGATAGGATTCTCTGCATTGACTTCGATAGAGCCGATTTTCGTACAGCCAAGGAATGGATCCTCCCCCATCTGCTTGAGTCCCTTACCAATGCGGATCTTAGTCAAACTACTACAGAGTAGGAAAACATTGTCTCCCATCTTTTCAATATGATCTGGGATGTCGGCCTCCACCATATCAGTCATGGAGAAAGCTCTATCCTTAAGCTCCTTACAAGTCGTAGGGAGCTTGATCGAGCTGACGTTGTTGAATGCAAACGCAGCTTCTCCTACAGCAACAACAGTGCAGGGGATTAGATTCGTACCATCCTTGACGTTGAGGATCTCAGGGACCACAACTTTCTCGCCATAGATGCCAGGCTTACGCTCTTTGACATCTTGAGCTGGTGCGATCTCGACGGTCTTCTTGTCCTTGTCTACATAGCGTACGTTGAACTCTTCCTTGGTCTTGAAGATAGGACGCGTGTCTCTCTTGAGACCTTGCGACATCAGCTGTCGATCCTTCTTGACCATAAAGGAGGGTTCCTTCACTCCCCCATCGCCATAGCTGGAGAGATCGGCTGTCTGGGCTGATACTTGAAGCGAGAATCCACTCGCTGCCACAATTAGTCCTGCTGTAATCAGTAGTTTCTTTATCATATAATGTTATTGGTTAGTACTATCTAAACTCTATCTACGTGATTTCCAAATCCGTATAGCTTGCTCAAGACTGGCAACTGACGGCCAGTCTTCGAAATCGGGGGCAAGTTACAAAAAAACCGCCACATGACAAGCAAACGAAATATCTCAATCAGGGCTGACGCATTATAATTGCTCCGTTAGAAGCTACACATTAGCGACAAGCGAGACTTGGATGAGTTCATTATATATTATTGCTATCCGACTACTCGACTTCGACCAATCTACAGCTTTCTTCGTAGGGAACTTTAGTTTCATACCTAGGAAACTTTAGTCTCATACCTAGGAAACTCCAGTTTCATACCTAGGAAACTTTAGTCTCATACCTAGGAAACTCCAGTTTCATACCTAGGAAACTTTTGTTTCACACCGTATGGAACTTTAGTTTCACCCAAGTGGTACTGATAGTTAGCTCATTTCTGCAGAACGATCTACTTGATGCCCCCTAAAAAAGCTTTCACTGGACAGCAATAACTATATATAATGCGTCAGCCCTGGTGTCTCAATCAGGGCTGACGCATTATAATTGCTCCGTTGAGACTGTTGACTTTTGCAACAGTCTCCCCTCAGTAGATTCTAGTCAAGCATTCCTACACATCGCTACCCGTATACTATAATAAGAGGAGACTCTGTAGCCGATTGGTTGCAGAGCCTCCTCCTGTGTTGCGCTGTAGGGTTAGCTACAGCCTATGTAGCATAGAGTTAGCGACGGATGATGAGACGCTGTGTCTCACGACCTACCTGTAGTAGATAGGTACCCTCCTGTAGCTGCGTAAGCTCGATGCGTAGCGTGTTGCTAGTAGCCTCTGCCTGATAGATCAGCTGACCCTCCAGCGTGTAGATAGCTACGGTAGCTCCCGCAGGGATACCCTCGAGGAGAACGTAGTCACGTGCTGGGTTAGGATAGAGACGTAGCTGCTCTGCTACGACACTCTCGACACCTGTAGGATCTACAAAGGTTGCTACAACCTCCGTATCCTTCGTGATCGTAAAGCTCTTGGTCTCCGTGATATCTTCATCATTAGCCATAAGCTTTGTAAGCTCGCACTGACCGTTGGGGCGCACCTCGATATGTATCGTAGTACCCTCAGGTATAGCATCGGGGTTAAGAGCCTCCTTGAGGTTGATTGAGCCATACTTATTATCATTGCTCTTGAGCGTCACCTTATAGGTTTTGAGCTTGCCAAAGACAGCCTTAACCTCGGTGGGAGAGGTTACTCTAAAGCTCTTTGTAGCGAGGATGTCCTGACCATTAGCTTCGAGAGAGAGCAGTGCTTGCCCCTCCTCAGGCTCAGCGACGACAGTCAGCAGAGTTCCCTCTAGCACCGCATTGATATCAGCAGCACCCTTGAAAGAGATCTTGCCAGGACCCTCGACATTCTTAGTGACTGGGAAAGAGCCCTTCTTGCAGGTTACCATAATAGTAGGATTCTCTAGGATCGGCAGGCGCACCTTAGGACCTTCGTCTGGAATCTCAAAGAAGCTCATCGTTAGCTTGAACTCATTGCCACCCAAGACAGCAATCTTCTTTAGTAGCTCAGGTAGCTCAGGCGTGAACTCCTGCTCGTATCCGACATTAACCTCAAGAGGCATTAGATCTGTCCAGACCTGCTCTGGTCCATACTCTAGGATGTAGCGGTACATCACCTTGTTCTTAGGAGCTACGGTGCCTACATACTTGACGCGAACTGGAGAGAACTTACCTGTACCTCTCTCAGCCTCCATAGGCTCAGTCTTAGAGGCTGGCTCGATGACGAACGCTGGTCTGATAGCGGTTGAAGGATTGACGGTAGCATCGAGTAGGTCGAAGTACTGCATCTTACCCATATCCTCCGTCTGGTAGGCGACACGGAGAGAGACCTTACCCTTGGCGTAGGGACAGCGCTCTGCCTTGTAAGTAACCTCCTGTGTCTCACCAACGGGTATAGCTGGCAAGAGCTCGGAGTAACGACGCCACTTACCGCCCTCAGGCTTGACCTCAAGGTAGAGTGGTCTGAAGAACTCCCCACGGCCCGTGTTCTTGAGCTTGAGCGAGATGGTGCTCTTCTCGTAGGCGTTGAGCGTAGCCTGAGCACTACCCTCTACCATCTCAAGCTGAGCGAATGGATGTGTTAGATCCTCTTTAGCTGTCCAGCCATTAGGTGCAACCTTTTTGATAGTAAAGGTGTGACGTCCCTTACCGTTCTCATTATTACCCTCGCGTACATCCATGGCGCAAGGTCTCCACACCTTCTTACCATTAGGTAGGGTGACCTGATAGACTAGGAAGAAGTCCCACGTACCCGCAGTGATGTACTTCGTAATATCTAGCTCAAACTGGAACTCAGAGGAGAGGTCATAGAGACCGCCCAAAATCCTAGTCTTAGCAAACTCATCCATGTAGACCGTATCGGTCGTACCTAGCTTAACAGCTCCAAAGGTCGTAAGACCATAGTAAGTGTACTCAGCTTCGCCATCATCATTCTTGACAGGAGCATCGCTCATCCATACAGAGTAGTTGGCATCGGCCATCTGGATCTTTGAACCACCAGCGCGGAGGTGCATAGTGAACTTACGCGTAGTCAGGAGAGGGATCTCGGTATCCTTAGAAGTACCATCACGATCAGGCTTAATGCCTATGACGGCACCCTGCTCCATGCTAAAGCCTCCACCGAAGCCACCGCCGATACCTAGTTGGTCGGGGGATAGGAAGTTAAGGTTGAAGTAGCCATCAGCGAGCCCCTTCCAGCCCCAGTTGATATGATAAAGGCCATCAACGTTGTAACCATCGCAGACGAAAGCGTGACCACCGCCTGTACCTGTACCACAGTATACGACAGGACGCTGTGCAGCGAGCTCAGCACGGATCATCTTATCCCACTCAGCTTGTGTGTAGTTGACACGTCTCTTGAAGGTCACCTGCTTGTCATAGCGAAAGTTGTTACGTAGCGCCGTGACAATCTTCGGAGCGAAGCTACCACTAGCTTGCGCATTGTAAGCGGTCTCGATAGCGACACCAGCATGATAGCAGAGCGTACCGAGAGCCTCCTTTTGTGCCTCTGTAGCGGTCTTAACATCTGCAAAAGACTCAGGCATATTAGCCCAGTCATAGGTCGTCTGGCTAAAGTCTACCTTATGACGACGTCTGACACCAGGCTCCTTGTACTCTACCTTACCCGCGCCCTTGTCAGGCCACTTATAGTAGCGCATCACCTGAGCGTAAGCGGTAGCGACACAGCCCACAGGCATGTGCTTACCCTTGTCATCTGTTGGAGTCTTTGAGTTCCATGGCTCAGCCTGATCCCACTTGATACCACCTAGTAGAGGTTCCACCTCTGCAGGCGCTCCAGCCATTGGTAGCGTCGGTGCCAAGCGAGTCTGCATACCTACCTGACCAGCCAGCTCATCCATACGCTGCTGGCAAGTCTGGAGGAAAGCGGCTAGGTTGTCCGGCATCCGCTCAACAGAGAAAGTACCCGTCGTGGCGTAACCTATATAAGGTGCGAAGCGGTCGTCACCAGCGATGATGACAAAGCCCTCAGCCTCTCCCCTATTATATACATAGTAATAATGAGCTGGCTCAGTCGTCGACTGTAGTTTATAACCATTGGTCGTGCGGGCTGGAGCCGACACGAGGGTTAGGCTAGCAGAGCGCAGTTGCTGCGTCTGCGTGTTCTTTTGGAAGAACTGCTCTGCGAGCAGTCGAGCTTCTTGCTCTCGTAGTGGGCGTGCAAAGATCTGCACCACTCCACAGAGCAATAAGCATAGTGTCATGGTCAGCATTCGTGACCGTCCGAGTAGCGAGTAATTCATAAGCTAGTAAATTTGTTAGTCAATTGCATTGGGCAAAGGTATAAAAAATACATGTAACGGAGGCCGGCTATTCCCACAGGACTGACGCTTATCACACACTATAAAATGAGCTCATTTCAGTTTCTCCGGAGAAACTCTATTCTTCGGGAGGAAGACGTAATTAGAATCAGCTGTAGTACTAATAGCGACGCTCGAATCGTGTATCCTGGGCTATCGCCAATTTTGCATTTGCGGAGTCTAGGCGAAGTGGTGCGTGAGGATAGACGACAATGATTTTGTATCTTTGTGGCGTAATGCACTATAAGAGACTATAGCCGAAGGTATGAACTATGGATATGTCAAGGTAGCGGCCGCTGTGCCCTACGTCAGAGTAGCTGACTGCTACTACAATACGAGCCGCATCAAGGAGATGATCTTTCAGGCGGAGGAGCTGGGCGTAGAGATACTTACGACCCCTGAGCTCTCGATCACGGGATATACTTGTGGAGACCTCTTTCACCAGTCGTTCCTTCTGGATCAAGCGCAGAAGGCGCTCTGCCAGTTGGTCGAGGAGACGGCCGAGACTGACGTGATGGTGATCGTCGGTATGCCGGTGAAGGTGGAGGAGAAGCTCTTCAACGGGGCGGTCGCCTTCCAGCATGGTAAGATCCTAGGCGCGATCCCTAAGACTTATCTGCCGAACTACCGAGAGTTTCAGGAGAAGCGCTGGTTCTCCCCCAGTGATTCGCTACAATATAAGACGGTGCAGATGGGACCACACACGGTGCCTATCGGGCGCAACATCATCTTCAAGTGTGGACCGGTGGGCATCGGTATAGAGATCTGCGAGGATATGTGGACTCCCTTTACCCCAGGTACACGCCTGAGCCTTTATGGTGCGCATATCATTTTCAACCTCTCAGCGAGCAATGAGAATGCAGGCAAGCATGACTACCTGCGCTCGCTAATCAGTGGCGCCACGTCGCAGTCTATCTGTGGATACGTCTACGCCTCTAGTGGCTATGGCGAGAGCTCGACTGATCTGGTCTACACGGGTAAAGCGTTTATCGCTGAGGTGGGCAAGATCGTCAAGGAGATGCGCCGCTTCGAATACAAAGAGCGTATGATCGTGAGCGACATTGATGTGTCTCGTATCCATGGCGAGCGTCTGATCAATAGTAGCTTCAAGAGTGCGGTCAATCACTTTACCGACGAGGAGGAGCTGGTGAGCATCCCCTTCACGCTACGCTCTGAGGCGGAGTCGCAGCCTATGGATCGTGTCATAGATCGCAATCCTTTTATGCCTGAGGGGGCGAACCCCGAGGAGCGTTGTCACGAGATGTTTCAGATACAGGTGTGCGGGCTGATACAGCGCCTCAAGCATATGCGTGCGGAGCATGCGGTGATTGGCATCTCGGGCGGACTGGACTCGGCACTGGCGCTACTGGTGACGGCAGAGGCTTTTGACCTTTTGGGCTTGGATCGCAAGCAGATCATTGCGGTGACGATGCCTGGCTTTGGTACCTCTGATCGCACCTATCGCAACGGCTATGCTATGATGCAAGCGCTGGGCGTGACGATCCGTGAGATAGATATCAAGGAGGCGACGGAGCAGCATCTCTCGGCCATCGACTATAAGGGCAATCGGGAGGATGCGACCTTTGAGAATGCGCAGGCACGTGAGCGCACGCAGATATTGATGGACCTCGCCAATATGTACCACGCGCCAGTGATCGGGACGGGAGACCTCTCTGAGATCGCCTTGGGGTGGTGCACCTTCAACGGGGATCATATGTCTATGTATGCGGTCAATAGTGGAATCACGAAGACGAGCATACAACTGATCGTCGGGTGGTATGCTACGCACAAGGCTGAAGACACGCTACTGGCCACGACGCTACAAGACATCGTCGCTACACCTATTAGCCCTGAATTACTGCCAATCAAAGATACAAAGACGGGCAACGAGCAGCAGACGCAGAACCTCGTGGGGCCGTACGAACTACACGACTTCTTCATCTATCACTTCCTACTCGATGGCTTTGAGCCGAAGAAGATTTTTTACCTCGCCAAGGTCGCTTTCGAGGGAGCTTACACGCCCCAAGAGATCAAGCACTGGATGGGAGTTTTCTTCAAGCGGTTCTTCTCACAGCAGTTCAAGCGCAATGCGATGCCCGATGGGCCTAAGGTGCTGAGCGTATCGCTCTCCTCACGTGGGGAGTGGCGCATGCCGAGCGATGCGGTGAGCAGTATGTGGCTCCATGAGGTGGAGAACCTAGAAGTATAAAGACGCGAGCGATGATGAGGCAAGAGGAGCGGGCACAGCTGTTGGTCCCGATAGCGGACTTTATCAAGGAGTTCGAGCAGGCCTTCGAGCGGTCACTACAGAGTGATGCGTCGGTGCTGTCACACGCACTAGAGCATCTGCAACGCTCCTCGGGCAAGCACGTCCGTCCGATCATCGTGGGGCTATGCGCTCAGCTTTGCTCTGGACAGACCAACGAGCAGACGCTCTCCGCAGCGCTCGTCATAGAGCTCCTTCACACTGCCTCGCTCATTCACGATGATGTCATCGACTGGTCGGACACACGGCGTGGACAGCCTACGCTCAATGCGCTCTACAGCAATCATCAGGCGGTCTTGATGGGAGACTATGTACTCTCGACCGCCTTCCTCGAGATAGTCTCTCGGGAGCACAATCCGGAGATGTTACGTGTCGTTGCCCAGGCTGGGCGCAACCTCTCTATTGGTGAGCTGATGCAGCTCTCCCTCTCGAAGGCACACACCTATCGTGAGGAGGACTACTACGCCGTGGTGGATCGCAAGACGGGAGCGCTCTTTGAGGCGAGTGCCAAGCTGGGAGCTCTGAGCGTAGATGCTACCGAGGAGCAGGTGGAGCGCTGTGCACGTCTCGGACAACTGATGGGGCGTGCCTTCCAACTGCAGGACGATCTCTTTGACTATGACAAGCTCCAGGACGTGGGCAAGCCTACGGGTCACGACTTGATCGAGGGAAAGGTCTCTCTCCCTCTGCTTTATGTCCTCAACCATGCGACTTCCACGGAGCGAGACGAAATCATCTCTTATCTACAGCAACCTATCGAAGCGGACTCAATAGACTACCTCCTCCGCATAGCTCGTGAGCGTGGTGGCATTGACTACACAGAGAGACAGATCCAGCAGATACTCCGAGAGGCTATCGACCTGCTCAAGAGCTTCGCACCGAGTGCTACGAGAGAGACGCTAGAGCGCTTTATCACATTACTAGGAGAGAGACAGAAGTAGCGGACGAGGAGTATGGAAGGTGATACGCTCAATTGGATAGACTATATGGTCCTGGGCTGTACAGCTTGGGCACTCTTCAAGGGCTTCAAGCGGGGTGTCGTATCGGCACTGATTGGCGTGCTGGGCATTGCCGTCGGCTATGTGCTGGTACGCTGGATAGGCGTACCCGTAGCGCTCTGGATCTCTCGCACCTTCGGACTACCCCACGGCGTGGCGGTAGTGGGTGCTTATGTGGCGACCTTCTCGCTCTCATGTTGGGGCATAGCTTTCCTGGCACGACCTACGGTGAGAGCAATCAGACATTCGTCACTTTCAGTTGTCAACAAGCTTATGGGAGCACTCTTCACGGGGTGTTTCGTCATCATATTCTTTAGCCTTATCTTTAATCTAACCGACTTCATACTGCCACGAGGAGTGCTAGCACAGCTACCCGACATCACGACAGAAGCGGGCGAGCCGGCTGAGCCTCGACGAGATCAGCGTGACAAGTCTAGACTATACGACCCTGTCCGAGGCTTGATCCCGTGGGCTGCTCTAGGCGACCTAACCTCTTGGCAGGATAAACAATTAAAGCAACAATCAAGTGAATAACGAACATAATCCTAAGCAAACAGTCCCCACAGCTACCGATCCAGAGGTACGTGCGGTGACGCCGACGGGGGAGGATATCCTCGACGATATCACCCAGGGGGACTACAAGTATGGCTTCGTGACTGACGTCCATACGGAGACCATCCCCAAGGGTCTCAACGAGGAGGTAGTACGCCTCATCTCGGCAAAGAAAGAGGAGCCCGAGTGGCTCCTAGAGTTCCGCCTCAAGGCGTATCATCACTGGCTTACGTTAGAGCGTCCCGACTGGGCGCATCTCTCAATCCCCGAGATAGACTACCAAGACATTATATACTATGCGGATCCTCGTCACAAGAACGAAGGAGACGGCACGATAGATCCTGAGATCGAGAAGACCTTTGACAAGCTCGGCATACCGCTCCACGAGCGGGCGATGCTCTCGGGCAATATGGCGGTCGATGCGGTCATGGATAGTGTCTCGGTGAAGACCACCTTCCGCACGAAGCTTCAGGAGCTGGGCATCATCTTCTGCTCTTTCAACGAAGCGGTGCGTGAGCACCCAGACCTTGTCCGCAAGTACCTGGGCAAGGTGGTTTCGTCGCACGACAACTACTTTGCAGCGCTGAACTCGGCGGTCTTTAGTGACGGGTCTTTTGTCTATATCCCCAAGGGCGTGCGCTGTCCTATGGAGCTCTCGACCTACTTCCGCATCAATGCGGCCAATACGGGGCAGTTCGAGCGTACGCTCATCGTGGCAGATGAGGGCGCTTACGTGAGTTACCTGGAGGGCTGCACGGCTCCGATGCGTGACGAGAACCAGCTCCACGCTGCGATCGTTGAGATCATCGCTGAGACCGACGCTGAGGTCAAGTACTCGACCGTCCAGAACTGGTACCCAGGCGACAAGGACGGACGAGGCGGTATCTACAACTTCGTCACCAAGCGTGGTCTATGCCGTGGCGACCGCAGTAAGATATCTTGGACACAGGTTGAGACCGGCTCAGCTATCACGTGGAAGTATCCAAGCTGCATCCTGCGTGGTGACGACTCGGTGGGAGAGTTTTACTCTGTCGCCGTGACCAATAACTACCAGCAGGCGGACACCGGCACGAAGATGATTCATCTCGGACGCAATACCCGTAGCACCATCGTCTCTAAGGGTATCTCGGCCGGTAGTAGCCAAAACAGCTACCGTGGATTGGTCTCCATTGCTGCCTCAGCGGAGAATGCGCGCAACCACTCACAGTGCGACAGCCTTCTCCTGAGCGACCACTGCGGAGCGCACACCTATCCTTACGCAGACATACGCAATGACTCTGCGGTCGTGGAGCATGAGGCGACTACCTCGAAGATCAATGAGGATCAGCTCTTCTACTGCAACCAGCGTGGCATCACCACCGAGGAGGCGGTCGGTCTGATCGTCAATGGCTACGCCCGTGAGGTGATGAGCAAGCTTCCGATGGAGTTTGCCGTTGAGGCGCAGAAGCTTCTATCCGTAACCCTCGAGGGGAGTGTCGGCTAGCACATCCCCGCTACACATTATATAGATACAGATTACACACTACTATGAGCAACGTAATACTCGACATAAAGAATCTCCACGCCAACATAGGCGACAAGGAAATACTCAAAGGGATCAACCTCACCATCCGTGAGGGTGAGACACACGCTATCATGGGACCCAACGGAAGTGGCAAGAGCACCCTCTCGTCCGTCCTCGTAGGGCACCCCGCCTTTACCGTAACTTCTGGCGAAGTGACCTACCTTGGTCAGGACCTGCTGGCTATGGATGCAGTAGAGCGAGCACACGCGGGTCTCTTCCTCAGCTTCCAGTATCCCGTAGAGATACCAGGCGTGAGCATGGTCAACTTCATGCGCTCAGCTCTCAATGAGCGTCGCAAGACTCAGGGCGAAAAGCCAATGCCCGCAGGCGAATTCCTCAAGATGCTAAAAGAGAAGCGCGAGGTGGTCGGTCTCGACGATCGTCTCCTCAAGCGTTCGGTCAACGAGGGCTTCTCCGGCGGTGAGAAGAAGCGCAATGAAATCTTTCAGATGGCAGTCCTCGAGCCACGGCTCTCGATACTCGATGAGACCGACAGCGGACTAGACATTGACGCTCTACGAGCTGTCGCTCACGGAGTCAACACGCTCCAGCGTCCCGACAGCGCTTGCGTCGTCATCACCCACTACCAGCGACTGCTGGACTACATTAAGCCGCAGTTTGTCCATATCCTATACAAAGGTCGGATCGTCACATCGGGCGGACCCGAGCTAGCCCTCAGGCTAGAGGACGAAGGGTACGACTGGATCAAGGAAGAGGTAGCTAAAGAGGAGAAGCAATGAGTCCACGTAAGCAACCACCCACAGCGCACCTGCAGTACCTAGACCTTTACCAGTCTCAGCAGGATTACATTGATCAGCACAGTTTACCCGTGCTACAAGCGCAGCGAGACTTCGCACTGGAGGCTCTGAGCGAGTACGCCTTGCCCCAGCGAGGTATGGAGGATTGGCAGCGTATAGACATTGAGTCACTCTACGCTCCCGACTATGGAATCAATCTACAGGAGCTAGACCTAGCCCCCGCAGGGCATAAGCAGCTTCCACAGTATAGTTGCGACCTATCGGTCAATGAGCTCACCATCAAGGCGAGCGCTCTCAACAGCAACTACCTCTACACCCACTACGCTAACCAAAAGCGTAAGCTCCCCGAAGGAGTCTTCGTCGGCTCCATCAAAGAGTTTGTCAAGGAGTACCCAGACCTGGCAGAGCGTTACTATGGGCAGATAGCCGAGGTTGACACCGACGGCACCATCGCGCTCAACACGCTCTTCGTACAGGACGCCTTCGTCCTCTACGTTCCCGACGGCATGCAGCTCGAGCAGCCCGTGCAGCTCGTACAGCTACTCCACGCTCAGGAGCCACTCCTCTGCATTCGTCGCTGGCTCATCATCCTCGGGGATCGTGCTGAGGCTTCTATCCTCGTCTGCGACCATACGATAGACCGGACCAAATTCCTCATCAACCAAGTTGCCGAGATCTACGTCGGTGATGGTGCTCAGCTCAAGCTCTTCGATATGGAGGAGAACAGCCACCAGACGCATCGCACCTGCACCTACTTCCTGCGCCAAGGGGCAGAGAGCCAAGTGACCCTCGCTGCCTATACGCTCAACAATGGGATCACACGCAATAGCTTCCGAACGCGCTTCCTCGGGGAGCGTGCCGAGCAGATACTAGGCGGAGTTGCTGTGACCAATGGCACACAGCACGTCGACACCTTCACCCGTGTCGAGCATATCAAGCCAAAGTGTCATAGTACGCAGCTCTTCAAGAACCTCCTCGAGGAGCAATCCACGGGAGCCTTCTCGGGGCGCATCTTCGTAGCTCAGTCGGCACAGCAGACCGAAGCTTACCAGAGCAACCGCAATATGCTCCTCTCTTCTGAAGCTCGCATGTACAGCAAGCCCCAGCTAGAGATCTACGCTGACGATGTCCAGTGCTCGCACGGTATGGCTACAGGACACCTAGACGAGGAGGCGCTCTTCTATATGATGCAGCGAGGCATCCCCGAGCACGAGGCACGGGTCATGCTGAGCGTAGCCTTCGTCGGAGATGTCATCGCGCTCATGCCCCTAGAGGATCTACAGGATCGCATCGAGGGCATCGTACGTAATCGTCTTCTAGGCAAAGAGCCTACACACTGCAGCCAGTGTGGCAAGCTAATCTTCTAAGAACGCTCCATACTATAGCAATGAGATCTCGCTGGAGACTACATCTCGTGATGCTCTGCGTCACCATTATCTTTGGAATCAATGGGCCCTTCACCAAGGCACTCCTTGGTGGGGGGCTCACTCCATATACGCACATGTTCTGTCGCTTCCTAGGCGCCACGATACTCTTTTGGATCGCTTCGATCTGGGTGCCACGAGAGCGCATCGACCGCAAGGACTGGGGCAAAATGGCCTTAGCCTCCCTGACTGGAATCTTCTTCAACCAGGGACTCTTTGCCATTGGCATGTCAATGACCTCGCCCGTCAATCAGTCTCTCGTCGCCACGCTGGGTCCTATCGTCACCATGCTTCTTGCGGCTGTCGTGCTCAAGGAGCCGATCACACGACTCAAGGGGATCGGAGTCTTCGTCGGAGCCTCAGGCGCTCTGCTCCTCGTATCCTCCAATGGCTCCTCCACCGCAGGCTCTACGCTCGGCGACCTGATCTGCGCCACGGCAACCGTCTCCTACGCCATCTACCTCACCTCCTTCAAGACCCTCATACAGAAGTACCACCCCGTCACCTTGATGAAGTGGCTCTTCGTCATCTCCCTACTCGGCTCCGCACCGATGGGCCTGCGTGACATGATGCGCACTGAGTGGAGTACCTTTGACGCCACCTTCTACGGGCAGCTAGCCTTTGTCGTCGTGGGTGCCACCTTCGTCGCCTACCTCTTGTTGCTCTTCGCACAGCGAGGCTTGCGTCCCACCGTCGTCAGCATCTACAACTACGGCATCCCCGTCATCGCCTCGCTACTGGCCGTCATGATGGGGCAAGACCAACTCACACTCGCCAAAGTGGCCTCCGCTATCCTCATCCTGCTCGGTGTCTTCATGGTGACCCGCAGCAAAAGCCGCCAGCAGCTCCTCCGTGAGCAGCTGCGCAACGAATAGTCCAGCTCCCTCATTTTCACAAAAGTCCCCGTTTCCTAGACAGGAGAAGCTCCCGGTCTTATATGAGACTGTTGCAAAAGTCAACAGTCTCACAATCTTGCCTGCAAGATTGTCCTGACTTTGCAGAAAGGATGAAGCGCAAGGCGCTGAGGGTGAGGTCTGAAGAGAGCATACTTCCGTATGTGACCGAAGCCGAAGCCCGAAAGCAACACAGCGATTCGCCTTTATGCAACAGTCTCTATATAGCCAGCAATAAAAAAGAGAGAGACCTATCTGCTCCCATGAGGGGTGTCAGATAGGTCTCTCTATCGTTGTACGGTCGGTGGGACTCGAACCCACACACCTCGCGGCATTAGATCCTAAGTCTAACGCGTCTACCAATTCCGCCACGACCGCAGCGAGGTTTGCGTCTGCAAAGGTAAGAATAATCTTTGAATTAGCAAGCGTTCGTATGACCTCAATTTTGCCAATCTCACGAATAACGATTCGTAGGGCTACCCTATTTGCGGCATCTAGGCTAGTCTACTAGTCAGCTATCTAGGCAGATATTAGCGTAGTGAGACGAGCAGCGTGCCGTCTTCGTAGACGAAGATGAGCTTCTCCTCCTTGGCGAGCCAGCCGAGCGCTGCGTAGATGTCCTTCTCGGTACGTATCTTGGTCGCTTTCTTGAGCTGCTTGATGTCCATCTTGCCGAGCTTGTCGAGAGCATTCCAGATGAGCCCTGCGTTGGTGCCGATATAGGCGATCATGTTTTCTTCCATAGTGCTAGTGTATCTGATTTTCTATACGGCAAAGCTACAGAAAAAGATTGATATAGCTCTTGCGACTAGGTTAAGCTGTGGGGCTTCTCGAGATAAGGGGTGCAGAGGTCGTAGATGGCTATGCCAGTGGCGACGCTCACATTGAGCGAGTGCTTGGTGCCGTACTGAGGGATCTCGAGGCAGTAGTCGGCGTACTGGATCACCTCGTCAGAGACGCCGTGCACCTCATTGCCCACGATCAGCACGGCTCCACGGTCGTCTAGCGCTGGCTGGCTGCCGAGGGTGATGCTCTGGTGGGTCTGCTCGAGAGCTAGGATGGTACGTCCTTCCTGTCTGTACTGCTCTAGCGCCTCGATGGCGGAGTCTAGGTGTCGCCAGGGTACCGCCTCCTCGGCACCGATGGCAGTCTTGTGAAGGAGCGGGTGAGGAGGACAGCCTGTGATGCCAACGAGGAGGAGCTCCTCTAGGCGAAAGGCGTCTGCCGTACGAAAGATGGACCCGACATTGTGCATACTACGTACATTGTCGAGGAGGATGGTGAGAGGCACCTTCGGAGCAGTGTGGTACTCCTCTGTAGTGAGGCGCTGCATCTCTAGGATAGAGGTTTTCTCTATAGGCATAGCGAGGTAGTTTTTTTACTTCGTGTCTTTGTACCCTTTGGACTGGAGGAGCTTGATGAGCTTCTCCTTATTGTTTTGCTGGATCAATATCTCGCCATCACGTGTGGAGCCACCACAACCGAGCGACTGCTTGAGCTGGCGTGCGAGATCTGTAAGGTCGCTGTCAGAGCCGACGAAGCCTCTGATGATGAGTGCCTCCTTGCCCGCACGTCCGGCTCGTGAGTACTCGATGCGTAGTCGCTGCTGAGCGGCAGGCAGGGTCTCTACCTCGAGGCTCTCGGCTTGTGGCGTCCAGTCGGGATCGGTGCTGTAGACGATGCCACCCGTGGAGGGGGCTTTGCTCTTTTTCTTGCTCATAGCTGTGGGGTCAATAGTGAAATGAACTACCTCCGACGAATTCACGAAGGAGGGAGGTCGAGGGCACCTCGTCAAAGGGTGCGGGGCGCACATGCTCTAGGAAGCGCAGCAGGCGGCGAGCCTCGCTGTACTCCTGAACACAAGCGGGGACCTGGTAAAGGATGCGCTCGGCAAGCGTCTTGAGGACGGCGACCTCGTACATGAGGGCGCTGTTGAAGAGGACGTTGGCTCTCTGCTGGTAGGGGAAGATCCATCGCTCCTCACCAGCCCGCACACTGTGCCAGCGACTGATGGTGTCGATGGCTGAGTAACCTCTATACTTGTGGTCTCGCACCATGCGCCTCAGCAGACGAATGTCGGTGCTGGGGATACGGTTGTGCGCATCCAGACCGATGGCGGTGAGGGCGCTGATATAGATATTGTAGGTCAGAGGCTGTAGATCCTCGGGGATAAGTCTTGGATTGAGCGCATGAATTCCCTCGATGAGGAGCAGGTCACCCTCACCCAGCTGTAGGAGCTCCTTCTGATAGACTCTAGCGCCTTGGTTAAAGTCGAAGATCGGCATGTCAACCAGTTCGCCTGCCAAGAGGCGACGCAGATCACTCGCAAAGAGCTCTAGGTCTAGTGCCTCAATGTGCTCATAGTCGTACTCGCCCTTGTCATCTAGAGGGGTGAACTCACGAGCGACGAAATAGTTATCGAGCGAGAGCTGATGGGGACGAAGGTAGTTCGCCATGAGCTGCAGACGAAGCCGCTTGGTAAAGGTGGTCTTGCCCGATGAGGAGGGTCCCGCCACGAGTACGATGCGTACGCCCTTTTCGTACGCCTCGGCTATCTCAGTGGCTATGGCGGCTATCTCTTTCTCCTGTGCAGCCTCGGCAACCTGTACGATCTCGGAGAAGTGACCCGAGGCGATCGCTTTGTTTAGACTGCCCACATAGCTAACGTCAAGGAGCTTGAGCAAGCGAGACTGCTTGTCAAAGACCTCACGCATCGGTTGCTGAGGCTCGAAGGGGGCTAGCTCTGTAGGCTTGACTATCGAGGGTACACGTATCAGTACGCCTCCGAGATATGGGACGAGGTCGTAGAGCTGTACTTGTCCTGTGGAGAGGAGTAGCGAGCCGTAGTAGTTGTCGGGATAGCCATCGAGATAGTGGTAAGTGACGTATGGCTGTCCGCTGGAGGTGATGAGGTCGACCTTGTCCATCTCTCCCATGGCAGTAAAGATCTGCACCGCCTCCTCAGCCGGCACGGTGCGACGCTCGAAGGGCAGGTCAGCCGCAATGAGATGATCGATGCGTCGCTTGACTAGGGTTAGTTGCTCCTCCGTAATTCCCTTGTCGCCGCACTTGACTACGCTAAAGTAGCCCCCCGAGAGAGAGTGGCGTACGCTCAGATGGTAGTGGGGCAGCTCGTCGTGGAGAGCCTTGGCAAAGAGGAGACAGAGAGAGCGCAGATAAGTGTGCCGACCGCTCTCCTCGGTGAGACCGACGAACTCCACCTGACAGGACTCGCGGAGCCTCCAGTCGAGGGGCACGGTAAGATTGTTGACTCGTGCATTGACCGGCTCGAAGCCGAGCGTCGTGCGGTAGCTCTGTGCTATCTGATAGAGCGTAGCCCCTGGGGGGACGCTCAGGTATTCATCGAGATTGGTGCAGTATATAGATAGATTTTCCATGAGAATGGGAAGATTTAATCCAAAGGGTTAGGC
Source organism: Porphyromonas uenonis DSM 23387 = JCM 13868 (assembly GCF_000482365.1). Classification (GTDB taxonomy): domain Bacteria; phylum Bacteroidota; class Bacteroidia; order Bacteroidales; family Porphyromonadaceae; genus Porphyromonas; species Porphyromonas uenonis. The sequence continues at coordinate 138,448 of NZ_KI535306.1, forward strand.
TAGGCAGTCTAAAATCGCTACCTTTGCGGTACGAAGTTACAAAATAGCTGTCACCAAGAGACTATAATCGGTCACACGAGATGGCTCAGTCACATAGGAGCGACCTGTGACTATGTGCCTTCAGCCTGAGCAATAGCTTGGGCGCGGGGAGCTTTCGCTCGATAAATGACATACAAACAACGATATACTCATGACGTTTACTCTGTTTGACTTTATCTATCTGCTGGGATCGCTAGGACTCTTCCTCTTTGGTATGAAGATCATGAGCGAAGGCATCCAAAAGGCTGCGGGCGATAGGATGCGCCAGATCCTCTCAGCGATGACCTCTTGGCGAGTCTTAGGGCTCTTCACAGGTGTCTTGGTGACAGCCTTGGTTCAGTCGTCTAGTGCTACGACACTGATGGTCGTTAGCTTTGTCAATGCCGGGCTTCTCCAGCTAGGACAGGCCATTTCGGTCATTATGGGTGCCAACATTGGTACGACCGTCACAGCATGGGTTATCACGCTCTTTGGCTTTAAGATAGATATATCAACGTTTGCGATACCGCTCTTTGCAGTCTCTATACCGCTTATCTATATGAAGCGGGAGCAGCTCAATTCGCTCGGAGAGTTTCTCATCGGCTTCTCGCTCCTCTTCCTCGGCCTGCAGTTTCTCAAAGACTCTATGCCCGACCTGCAGAGCCATCCCGAGGCGCTCGCCTTCCTGCAGGGCTACACCGATATGGGCTTTGGGTCTATCCTGCTCTTCCTCTTAATAGGTACCATTATGACGCTGGTGGTGCAGTCCTCCAGTGCCACGGTGGCGATCACACTCATCATGTGCTCCAAGGGCTGGATCCCCTTCGAGATCGCTACGGCGATGATCCTGGGCGAAAACATCGGTACTACCATCACGGCCAATCTGGCAGCCCTCGGTGCTAATATCAATGCAAAGCGTGCGGCACTCTCACACCTGCTCTTCAATGTCTTCGGCGTGCTACTCGTCTTGATCTTCTTCTACCCCTTTACCAATATGATCGCCAACTGGCTCGTCCATATGGGCGTAGGAGATCCTCGTGACCTATACGAGTACACCAATCAGCTCAGCCAGATCTACGACCCCGCCAGTATGAGCGCCATCGCCTCGGCAGAACCCCTAGCCGATCCCTCGCTAGCAGCAATACAGGCGCAGATCGTGAGTCTCGCCACGACGGTCTCGATCGGACTGTCACTCTTCCATACTACCTTCAACTTGCTGAATGCCTTCGTGATGATTTGGTTCGTACCAGTCTACGTAAAGATCTGCAAGCGTGCCATCCCAATGAAGAAGTCTAAGAAGGGGACTACAGAGCAGACACACCTACGCTACATACGTGCTGGTATCCTACCGACGGGTGAGATCGGACTACTACAGGTACAGCAGGAATTGGCCGAGTACGCCAGCCGAGTTACGCATATGATGTCGTACTGTGAGGGTATGCTCAAGACGGAAAGCCCCGTCGAGCTCAAGAAGCTCTACAACAAGTGCGAGCAAGAGGAGGACATCTCTGATGCTGTCGAGGTCGAGATAGCGGACTACCTCAACAAGATCTCCCACACCGAGCTGGGCAAGGACTCGCAGAGTGATATCCTCGTCTACTACCGTGTGGCAACCGAGATAGAGAGCGTCGCTGATGCCGCAGTGGGCATAGCGCGTGAGATCAATCGATACCACCAGTTGGGCAAGAACTATACAGACACCGTGCGAAACAACCTCCTCCAGATCCATATCATCGCAACCGAGACAGCGCTCAAGATGACCGAACTACTCCGTCGTGACAAGCTCACAGAGAGTGACGCTCGTGAGAGCTATACACTGGAGAAGCAACTCAACGACCTGCGCACCTTGCTGAAAGCGCAAAACATGGACAACGTCCGTACGCAGAAGTACGACTACCCCGAGTCCGTAAGCTATATGGATCTCGTAGGCTACTACGAGCAGCTGGGTGACTACGTGCTCAACGTCGTCCAGGCCGCCACCAAGGGGTAGAAGAGACGTCTAGTCGCAGACCCCTCTGCCTAGCTTCTAATACAAATAGCGATACCTACTGACGCAAACCGTCAGGACGCAGCATCCGTGCGTTCTGACGGTTTGTGTGTTTGCAAAGGACTACTCGTGAGACTTGCTGTGTGTACATTCCCCTAAAAACGCCTGAGACATTGGTTCCAACAGGGTGAAACTAAAGTTTCAACCCCTCTGGAACAAAAGTTTCACCCGTATGAAACTCCAGTTTCTTCCGTATGAAACTCTAGTTTCTTCCGTATGAAACTCCAGTTTCACCTATATGAAACTAATAAGAGCTCTGTAGAAGGGGACAAGAAGGGACGAGCAACGACCTGAGGGGGGCGCTACTTGTCAATATATTGAACTAGCTTATGATGAGATTTGCGGTCTCTAGGCCTGCAGGAGGCGCTGGTCGTGCTGGCGTACGAGGTAGAGGAGCCAGCCTCCATAGACTACGTGGTAGAGTGCGATGACGAGGTAATAAGTGGAGACGGCCTCGATGAAGGGAGCGCGCAAGACGTAGATGAGGAGCACCAGGAGGGCAACCTGCAGGAGGAGGTTGAGCAGTTGGAACTGTAGGTGTGCTCTTTGTCGCCCGATGATGTCAGGGATGACGTTGATGATGGAGGTGAAGAAGAGGACGAGCAGGTAGACCAGCATGGCGCGTATGATCGCTGTGCAGGCGGCGTACTCGGGTGCTAAGAGCCAACTGACGAGATAGGGCATAGCCCACCAGAGGAGTAGGAGCGTGGGGAGACCTACGACGAGCGTTACCATGAGGAGCGGACGGATGAGCGGTCGCCAAGGAGCCTGCGCATGGTGTGCTACCGAGAGGCGGTTGAAGTAGACCTGACTGATGCTATCTGCGATGAGCTGTATGGGACGACGTGCCAGCATCGTTGCCATAGAGACCAGTCCCACCTCTACGGTGGTATAGCCTAGTGGTAGGAACAGAATGAGCAGCGAACCGAGGAGGGTGGTGATGACTGCTTGAGGAAGGCTAAAGAGCGGGAAGACTCTGTACTTTCGAGCCACAAGCTTTAGCTGAAGACGACTGGTCGAAGTCTTCGCTTGCCTACGAAACTTGAGTGGTCGCAGGAGTGGAATGAGCGAGAGCAGCGTCGATGCTATTTGGGCGCACCACAAGCTCCAGACGGAGGGGGCAAGGAGTCCGAAGCCCACTTTGAGACCATTATTGCCTAGTCCCTGCACTGCCTTGCTGGTGGCGATGCGCTTGAAGTGTCCTAGGCTTAGCGCGTAATTACTTAGCGTGGCGCATAGTCCCAAGGCGCAGACGACGGGCGGGATGAGCCAGAGCTTGCCCTGCAGGGAGGCGTAGCGGGTGGTTCCGATCCACGGATCAATGGCTGGGGCGAGGGCGAGTAAGAGGAGTGTCGCTAGAGCTGTAATCCACAGGGTGAGCCGTAGCAAATGGTTTCGCTCTAGTGGCTCTTGGCAGACGACGATAGCCTGCTCGTAGCGCCCTCCCACAGCGATGCTCAGGAGCGTGGCGATGGAGAGGATGAGTGCTAGGTCGCCTAGCGTGTCTGGTGCGTATAGTCTGCTGATCCAGGGTAGGAGGAGCAGGGCTATCAACTGTACCCCGACACCGACAGAGAGGAGTAGACCGCTATCGGCTAGTATGGAGCGTAGTGGTCGGGGCACTTTCACAGCTTTAGTATAAATCGAGGAAGGCGAGGAGCAGGTAGACGGCAGGCACCGCTAGGAGCAGGCTATCTATGCGATCGAGGATGCCACCGTGACCCGGGATGAGCTTGCCCGAATCCTTGACACCTGCCTGACGCTTGAGGCTACTCTCAAAGAGGTCGCCGATGGTGCCGAAGATGGCGACTACTGCAGCGATGAGCAAGATGTGTAGCCAGCTTAGCTCTGGGAATAGAAGGAGGCGCAGGATGACTGCTGAGAGGAGGACGAGGAGGAGCCCCCCGATGGAGCCTTCGACACTCTTCTTCGGTGAAATGTTGGGAGCCAGTCTTCTTTTGCCCCATCGTGAGCCGACGAGGTATGCGCCCGTGTCATTGACCCATATGAAGATGAAGATGGCGAGGAGGAGCAGCCCGTTGTACTGCGTCATGGAGGAGAAGGGATCGGCCACAAGCGTCAGTCTGATGGCTAGCGCGAGAGGCACCGCTATGTAGAGCTGCCCTATGAGGCTGTTGCCGAGACTGGGGAGCATAGCCTGGTGCGGGAGGAATGTGGAGCGACAGACGACATAGAGCAGGTAGAGCATGTAAGGGATAAAAATGCCTATGCCTTGGCTAATCGCCATGCCATACTGCGCCGTGGCGTAGAGAAGCCAGACGGCCGCTGCGCAGTCTAGCACGATGCGGAAGATGTAGGGGCGGTTGACTTCCGTGAGTCGGTTGAACTCAATGAGCCCTGCCACCGCAAAGAAGGAGAGCAATACCCATAATCCCAAAACTATGGGGAGGGCTAGGACTAGCACGATGAGTGCTACATATATAGTTCCCGAGACAAGGCGGGTGGTGAAGTTCGACATGGTAGCGTTGTATTCAGTAATTGTCGTGAGTTGCGTAGGTCTTAATAAGTAAGTCGGGCAGAAACGCTCGGGTAGTGAGTATCTCTGTCCGACTGTCTAGATAGGGCTATTCGCTTTCTGTAGGCTCCTCATCTTTTTCCTCATCTGAGGGAGCGGGCGTAGGGTGGTCATCCTCCTTTTTAATGTAGGGTGGAGGGGTGGCACTAGCGAGTCGCTTGGCGCGCGCAGCTTCGTTGAGCGCATCGAGCTCGTCCGAGCGTGAGATCCACTGACGCTTGCCGAGGATCCTCTCCACATCTTCCGTGTAGATCACCTCGCGCTCTAGGAGTAGCTGCGCCAGCTGGTGATGCTGCTCGGCATACTGTGTCAGGATCTCCTTGGCACGGGCATACTGTGTGGCAATAAGCTTGGAAACCTCCTGGTCGATGATGACCGCCGTCTCCTCACTGTAAGGCTTTTGGAAGTTATAGCCGTCGCTCTGCGAGTCGGCGTAGTTGAGGTTGGGGAGCTTGTCACTCATACCGTAGTAGGTGATCATAGCGTAGGCGAGCTTGGTGACACGCTCTAGGTCGTTGGCGGCACCCGTCGAGATGCGATCGAGGAAAAGCTCCTCAGCCGCACGACCGCCCAGTAGCGAGCAGAGCTCATCGAGGAGCACCTGCGTGTGGGTGATCTGTCGCTCCTCAGGCATATACCAAGCAGCGCCAAGCGCCTTGCCACGAGGCACGATGGTGACCTTGACCAAGGGATTGCCATACTCCGTCATCCAGCTGATGGTAGCGTGTCCCGCCTCGTGAATGGCGATGCTACGACGCTCATCCTCAGTGATAATCTTGTTCTTCTTCTCCAGACCACCTATGATACGATCCACCGCATCCATGAAGTCTTGCTTCTCGATCGCCTGCTTGTCGTGGCGAGCCGCTATGAGCGCAGCCTCGTTGCAGACGTTTGCTATGTCAGCTCCCGAGAAGCCTGGTGTCTGTCGCGATAGTTGATCCACATCTACGTCTGCGCCTAGCTTGAGCCCCTTCATATGTACGAGGAAGATCTCCTTACGATCGTTCAGGTCGGGTAGGTCTACGTAGATCTGGCGGTCAAAGCGCCCAGCACGTAGGAGCGCCTTGTCAAGGATGTCCACACGGTTCGTCGCTGCGAGGATGATCACGCCGCTATTGCCATCGAAGCCGTCCATCTCGGTGAGGAGCTGGTTGAGCGTGTTCTCCCGCTCATCATTACTGCTGAAGCCGGCGTTCTTGCTACGAGCACGCCCCACAGCGTCGATCTCGTCGATGAAGATGATACAGGGCGACTTCTCCTTCGCCTGCTTGAAGAGGTCACGAACGCGAGAGGCACCTACACCGACGAACATCTCCACGAAGTCCGAACCCGAGATGGAGAAGAACGGCACGTGCGCTTCGCCAGCGACCGCCTTCGCAAAGAGCGTCTTACCAGTCCCTGGAGGACCTACGAGGAGCGCTCCCTTGGGGATCTTACCGCCTAGCTTGGTGTACTTGTCAGGATTCTTGAGGAACTCAACAATCTCCTGCAGCTCCTGCTTAGCTTCGTGTAGTCCCGCCACATCGTCGAAGGTGACGTGCGACTCATTCTTGTCATAGAGCTTAGCCTTGGACTTGCCCACGTTGAAGACCCCGCCAGGGCCACCACCTTTGCCGCCAGGGCCGGCGTTCATACGACGAAACATCCATATCCAGAAAACAAGTATCAGAATCAGCGGAGCCCAGTTGAGAAGGACTATCCAAAAGCTGGCACTCTCCGTCTTATACTGAACCTCTACAGCGATACCCTCCTTCTCGACAAATTCGTCAAAGCGATCCACCGATGGGGGTACGCACTTGACTTGATACTTCGTCTGGACCATACGGAAGGGGAAGCCTCGCTGCTCCAGGTTTTGTAGCTCCTGCTCGCTGTAGACCAAACCCACTTTCTTGGGATCGAGCGTAGCGATAGCAATTCCCTTGGTGCGGTTGACCTCCACCTTGGTAGCGACCTCCTTGCGGAGCAATTGCTGGAACTCAGTCCATCCCACCTCCTTATTATTAGTCGGTTGCTCAGACGGCAAGAAAAAGAGCATGAGCAGTATGAGCACAGCCGATAGGTAGATCCACATCGGATTAAAGCGACGCTTGCCACGTCGTGGATCCGACCCCTGAGGGTTAGGTGAGGGAGTCCCTAGGGGACGTCTAATATGTTTATTCATCTATGATCTCTTTCTAGTTCACCTCTCAAAAAGCGTACCACAACGCCCCTAGTAGACCTCTTGGCACACCCTTGCCCGCAAAGATACAAAATAACCTACTAGAGACTTAGAGTCCTGATAGCGGGGCTATTCATAGAGCTCTACGAGAGGAAGCCGAGGAGGACACCCGCAGCTACGGCCGAGCCGATGACGCCAGCCACGTTCGGACCCATCGCGTGCATCAGCAGGTAGTTCGTCCGGTCGTACTTGACGCCTTCGATCTGCGATATGCGAGCCGAGTCAGGAACTGCCGATACGCCCGCATTGCCGATCAGCGGATTGATCTTGTTACCCTCCTTGAGGAAGAGATTCATCACCTTGACAAAAAGTACCCCCGAGCAGGTGGCTATAATAAAGGAGAGGGCACCGAGCATAAAGATCTTCACCGAGTCAAGCGTGAGGAAGTGCGTCGCCTGTGTCGAGGCACCCACCGTCACACCTAGTAGGATGGTGATTACGTCGATGAGTGGCTCACGAGCCGTGCGAGCTAAACGATCGCAGACGCCACTCTCCTTGAGGATATTGCCGAAGAAGAGCATCCCCAGTAGAGGCAAGCCTGATGGAACGAGAAAGCCCGTCAGGAGCAGACCAAAGATCGGGAAGAGGATACGCTCTATACGAGACACCTTGCGGGGAGCCTTCATCCTGATGCGTCGTTCTTTATTAGTTGTCAGCAGACGCATGAAGGGCGGCTGTATGATCGGTACCAGCGCCATATAGGAGTAAGCCGAGACAGCGATAGCACCGAGTAGGTCGGGCGCCAGCTTGGACGAGAGGAAGATAGCCGTAGGGCCATCAGCACCGCCAATGATACCGATAGCACCCGCAGCGTTTGGCTCGAAGCCCAGCTGCAAAGCAATCATATAAGCGCCAAAGATACCAAACTGCGCAGCCGCACCGATCAGCATCAGCTTAGGATTGGAGATCAGAGCCGAGAAGTCTGTCATCGCTCCGATACCGAGGAAGATCAGTGGCGGGTACCACCCCTGTCTCACTCCTTGGTAGAGGATGTTGAGGACAGAGCCCTCCTCGTAAATGCCGATCTGCAGACCCGCATCCTTAAAGGGTATATTGCCGATTAGCATACCAAAGCCTATCGGGATCAGGAGCAGAGGTTCGAACCTAAAGCGTATGCCTAGGAAGATAAATAGGGCACCGACTAGGATCATGATCACGTGACCCGTCGTCACATTGGCAAAGCCGGTGTAGGTAGAGAAGATCTCTATATTGTCAACAAGGAAGTTCCAGAAATTCATAAGGCTATCTCGTTAATCGCTTAGGTTCGTATCACGCTTTCAGACGCTTGCACTCCACCGTAGGACGCATCATCTGACTCTTATCACTCCACGGCTCATAAGCCTGCGTGCGAGGTCGTATAGTTAGTTGCCCAGGAGCCTCACCACCGCCCAGCTGCAACTCTGTGGTCAGAGCGAGTGAGATGGCGACAGCCACGAGCGGATCATCCGTCGTACTGGCTACCGTCGTAGGCTCTCTGTGTACTCGATTGTGAAGGCTCTCCTTACGTTCTTCAATACGCATAGCCACGATTCCGACTAGTTTATAAGCTAAGAAGAGAATCAGGAGACCTGAGAAAACAACTAGCATAGCTGTTATAGTCATAACAAAGCCATTTGGATCAGCCTCTTGTAGGCGGTTGATCTTTTCGTTTTTGTCCTTGACCACATTGTTGGACCCCGGCGTCGTGTGCTGCGTGATATGCCACGCCTCCGCTGGAGCTATCGTCCGCACGCCATCATCAATACGTGCATAGGAGTGATTAGCGGGGATTGCTGCTGGTATCTCCACCTCATCAATGATAGAGGTGCCATCGCTACTGACTAGAGCCAGGTAGTGAGGCGACTCTGGCGTTAAGGTGAAGTTCAAGTGAAAGGTACCCCGTAGCGGCATCTCATCTGCAAAGAAGACCACACTCTGCCGAGGCTTGATGATCGTCAGTATGTCTCCCTTGGGGATCATATACTTCTTAAGGTCTTGCGGATCGTTCGTCAGGAAGCATCCCGCCAGGTCGATTGTCCCCGCTGAGGAGTTGTATATCTCGATCCAAGGGCTACGCTTGCCGTAGCTGTCTATGTAGTTATCTACATTATCTATCATCACCTCATTGATCCGCGCTGCCGTGATGCTCTGTGCTGAGAGCGTGTAGGAGGACCATAGGATGGCTATCGTAGAGAGGATTAGTAGTCGCTGTAGAGCAGACCGTGTGAATCGTTGCATAAGCTCACATGTATATCGCTAAGATTAGACCCCCAAAGATACATCTTCTTCGGAAAAGTACGGGCACCTAAACACGCTCTCTCACCTCTAATTTTCATTCCTACCTAGGAATTTGGCAAATTGCTACCTAGGAAATGGCCAAATTCTTCGGACTTATTTTTTGATTCCTCCGAAGTTTCATTTGATTCCTCCGAAGTTTCATTTGATTCCTCCGAAGTATTTTTTATTTCCTAGGTAGGAATTGGGCAAATTTCTAGGTACTTATTGGGCAAATTCCTAGGTAGGAATTCGATTAGAGGTTAGAGATTAGATGCGACGAGAGTCGCGGAGCTTCTGCTGGTACATACGTAGCACGGTGGCGTCGGTGATCTCCGTGCGGATGGCTTCCGTGAGGGAGGGCTCGCCAGTGAGCGTCATCTCGGCAAGGAGCCACGCTATAGCCATCTGGACGTAGTACGCATCGTCGTGTTGCAATGGGACGACATGGTCTAGTGCAGCTCTAGGGGTGGCTAAGCCGTGACGTATGAGGTCCAGCCAAGCAACGATGGTAAGCCGACGTGCGTAGGGATTGGCGTCGTGAGCATGCTCAGCTATCGAGCGGAGGACTATCTGGCGCTCTGTCTCTCCCCTACTCGACCAGCTTGCGAGGAGTTCCTTGTAGTAGTCAGGCACAGCCCAGCCATCGCAGAGGGGATAGAGGAGCGGTAGCCCCTTATTAGGAGTAGCTAAACGACCGATGACCCCGCCGAAGATGATCTTGTACTCATACCATGCGAGGGCTCTCTCGTGAAGTAGCTTGATGGCCTCGTCGAGTGTGAGCAAGCGACTGAGCTGCTTTACGGCTTGTCGGAGCCACTTCATACTAATGCCGAGGACGCTCTCGGGTCGTGAGGAGACTTTGGTGCGTAGTGCCATAAAGTCGGCATAGGCTGGCTCCCGACGCTGCTCCAGCTGTGCGAGCAGTGCGGAGGCTTCTTCAAGAGGAGACTGTTGCATAAAGGCGAATCGCTGTGTTGCTTTCGGAACTCGGCTTCGGTCACATACGGAGGTATGCTCCATTCAGACCTCACCCTCAGCGCCTTGCACTTCATCCTTTCTGCAAAGTCAGGACAATCTTGCAAGCAAGATTGTGAGACTGTTGACTTTTGCAACAGTCACATACGGAGGTATGCTCCCTTCAGACCTTACCCTCAGCGCCTTGCGCCTCATCCTTTCTGCAAAGTCAGGACAATCTTGCAAGCAAGATTGTGAGACTGTTGACTTTTGCAACAGTCTCAAGAGGTGTGGGTGTCATACGGAGGGTGTGTAGCAAGTTTCTCTAAATAGCACAGTCCCCCATATACGAACAGTGTATATGGGGGACTGATTACATGATGCCACCGTGAGCATGTGGAGAGCCTCCACAGTCACTTAGTGATGTGCTTGAGATTACTTCTCGTCCTCTTCGGGAGTGTAGAGAGGCTTGCCAGCGAGCGCCTTCTCCATGTGGCTTATCCAGACGTTGACGATAGCGGGATAGTCAGCTAGTCCGTTCATCGTGCAGTCATCTAGGGTGCACTTATAGCCAGCCTTGTTCATCTCATAGCGCCAGCTTCCCTCCTCAGGATTCTGAGGATCGACACCACCCTTGAGGTCGTTGTTGGCATGGTCACCAGCGATAGACATGAGCGGGTGTAGGAGCATCGTGCCTTTGGTCTTGCCAGCCTTCTTAGCGCGAGCGATCAAGTTTTCTACCAGGTTGCCCTCCATGTCGACGGTAGCGACGAAGTAGTTTTTGTTGAGCTTCTGTAGCTCCTCCTCGATCTTGAGGTAGCGAGAGTTACCGCGTCCGTAGTTCATGTTCTCAGGATTACCGTGTCCCATGAAGCTAACGAGCTTGTTATCAGCAACAGCCTTGCCATAGATCTTGTGAAGCTCAGCAGCAACGGTCTTGCAGTCATCATCGCTCTCTAGTAGTGGACCAGCAAGGTAGACGGTTGTCTTGGCGAACTCAGGGTGATCACCATCGTTGCGGAAGTCCTTAATGCAGTTCTGGATACGTAGGAACTCCTCACCAGGTACGATGTGTAGTGACTGTACTGCGATGTCCTTGTACCCAGCAACTCCAAGAGCCTCTAGATAGAACTTGGGTGCGTAGTAGTTCCACCCCTTCTGAGCGCAACGTGTCATGCAGATCTCAGAGGTAAAAGCGAAGTAGAGGTCTCTGTCGGGGAACTTCTTCTTAAAGGCCTCCTGTACCTTCTTAAAGGTCTGCTGAGGCTTATCCCAGGTACTACCGAAAGAGACGAGGAGTAGAGCCTTGTCTGTGGTCTTCTTTGCCTTCACCTCCTTGGTAACAGCCTGTAGCTTCTTGTCGTGATTTGAGAGAGCTAGGTTGTTGTCGTCCTCTGTACAACCTACGCAAGTCAGGAGGGTTAGTCCTAGAGCGCAGAGTGATAAGATTGTTAATAGCTTCTTCATTGTTGATAGGGTTATAAGTGATTTTATATGTGTGTGTGTTGGCTTGATAAAGTGTAGTGTACGCTAAGCGTGGGGAACAATATTTTTCTAATCCTCCTCATCCTCCTGAGAGCGCGAGCGACGGGAGGAGCGCTTGGTCGGTGTGATCTGCTTGGCTCGCCCGAAGTGTACGCTCATGGTCATGTAGAGTGTGCGCCCTGGCGTAGAGGTACCGTAGTGCAGACCGTGTGGTGTGGTCTCATAATAATTGAGCAGGTTGTCCACGCCAATGTTGAGGTCGAGAGACCAGTTCTCATTGGGTATGATCGTCTGCTGCGTGTTGAGACGCCATAGGTGATAGGGCTTGCCATTGCCATCATCCTGATAGTAACGGGTGCTCTGCATACGTCCGTATAGTCCTACGGCTAGCTTGTAGCGCTGCTGGAGGAAGGCTTCGCTCCACGACAGCCCCACAGTGGCACGGTGGTGTGCCATACCATCGATTGTGACCTGGCGCATCTCTTGCTTCTCGTCATCGTAGAGGAGTGCCTCTGTGTCAAGGTAGCTATAGCTGGTGGTTAGCGTCCACTGCTTATAGATGCGCCACTTGGCGGTGACATCAGCACCATAAGTCTTGGCGCTGTCCATATTCTTGTACTGACGCACGCGAGCTGGTCTGTAGGATGCGATGAGATCACCAGGAGCCTCTCGACTTGGGATCGTCACGAGGGTGATCATATTGTCAAGGAAGTTGGCATAGCCCGTAGCACTCACGTTGACTAGCGGGTTGTGGTACTCTACGCTAGCTGAGACATAGCGACTAGTCTGCGCCTTGAGGTTGGGATTGCCAAGGTGGAGTATGACCATCGCCATCTGGCGAACGTATCGATAGTGGAGCTCCTTGATCGTAGGAGTCTTAAAGCCTTCGGAGTAGGTAGCACGCAGATTGACAGGGCCTAGCTTGTAGAGGAGAGAGACCTTGGGGGTAAACTTCGCCCCAAAGGCTGGGTGGTAGGTTAGCCTAGCTCCTGCGGTGAGATTGAAGTTCCTCGTGGGTGTCCACTCATCCTGTAGGTAGAAGCCCGCCTGAAAGTCATTAACCCGATTCTCGTCCAGTCGGCGTGGTGCTATGAGCCAGTTGTGGTGTAGGTCTAAACCAGCGCTAAGTCGCTGATCGAAGGGAAGTGCGAAGACCCCCTTGAGCTCTGTCGTGATGCGCTGCTGATTGCTCTGCAACCCTACATTTCCAGGGAAGTAGGGGAAGCTGAGCTCCTTGCCATCTGGCAGGAACTCCTTAGCCCAAGTTTCACCTGTGTAGACGTAGTAATAGGCGTGCCTGTAGTACTGCATCTGAGCCGTCAGGACAGCTCCCTGTGGGGTCTGCCAGCGCATACCTGCACCTGCGGAGGTGTTGTGATAGCGGAAGTCGTAGGTCTTGTAGTCGGGCACACCCGTCGGGCGGTGGATATCCTTGCGATAGTAGTTGCCCTCGACATAAGCCGAGAGAGGCTTGCCCTGTCGCCAGTAGAGGTGTTGCCCTATCTGCCAGTCTAGATAGGGATTTGAGGTGTTGTTGACCGAGTTGGTTACAGGCTTTTCGTAGCGGTTGGGGTTTTCGTAGGTTGTGTTTTGCCAACCGTCAGAGTGCTTTAGATTAAAGTCAGTCAGCGTCGTCCAGTCGCCCACCCTATACTGAAAAGCGTTGGACTGATTGATCACTCCATAAGAGGCGACACGCGTGCTATTGTCTATGGATAGATTGTCGCGGCTCTTCTTGGTGATGATGTTGATGACACCCGCTATGGCGTCGCTACCGTAAAGCGCGGAGGAAGCTCCTTTCACCACCTCAATACGCTCGATGCGTGTCGGGTCAACCATATCTAGATTCGTTTGCCCCCCGAGGTCGCTCATGAGCCTCTTACCATCGACGAGGATGAGGATATAACGGTCTCCCAGCCCGCCCATCTGCATAGCTGTACCCATATCGCTATGACTAAAGTCTATCGACGGGATCAGCCCCGATAGTATCTCCGTGAGGGTTGCCGATCCGTAGCTCTCTAGCGTCTTGGCATTGATGATCTCCGTCTGCACAGGCGCATTCTTGAGGAGGTAGTTTGTTCCCGTGCCCGTCACGACCACCTCGTCAAGATTAACAACCGAGAGCGAGTCGGCCGGGGTCACGCTCTGCGCCATCAACGTAGCGGGAAGCAGCAGGACTAAGAGCTGTGCAACGATTGCCAGATATCTATTCATAAACCAACTGGATAAACTAACAGAGGCAGGCAACCTAACCAAAAGAAAAGCGGATTCGGTTAGAGTAGCTTTTACACCACAAAGGTAGTAAAAAAAAGTATTGTCCAGCAACCCACGAATCTTCTGGCCAGTAGACTTGCACTACATATTGGGAGGCTTACAGGCGACAAGGCGTGCAGCAGAGCGCAGGCTCCTTTGTCGGTCTTATTGCCCTTGCACTATCTTCACATACAGGTGGGGAACCCTTCGGCTAGGACGTATGATGATGAGGGAGAAGTAAGGGATGGGCTGACGGGCGAGGAATGTGTCACGGTCACTGGTGAGTAGCTCTAGAGCGGGATTGCCTAGATGCTCGGCATAGATGAAGTCATAGTTGTCCTCGGCTATGACCTCACAAACGATGTCAGCACAGCGCGAGAGCTTCATCACTACCACAGTAATTTCCATCGAAAGTGCCTCACGGAGCTGAGAGCTACTGAAAACCTTGCTCAGCACGAGGAGCGACTCGTCTTGACGCACCAGACCTTGACCAAAGGCTGCCGCTGCGGCTATATAATAAGGTATCCCTGGCACGACTTCTATCTCGGCACGAGCCTGACGGAGCAGGTCTGCGAGATACTGCACCGTGGCGTAGGTGCCGGCATCGCCGATGGTGACGACGCTACAAGCGAGTCCCCTACCCTGCTGCTCCATCAGTCGGGTGGCAAGCTGCTCGTAGTAGCGGATCGCCTCTGTACGGTCGCTGCTCATCGGGATCTCTAGGATCTGACAGCGCTGAGCGAGGGCGGAGCCTTCGGGCAGTGCAGCGACAATGCGGTGAGCTGCTTCGCCTAGGCAATAGATCTCGTCAGCCTTCTGGAGCTTGCCATAGGCACGCATAGAGATATCCTCAGGCGTGGCAGCGCCGAGGGAGACGATTGCTATCGGCTGTGGCGCTTTCATCGGCGGAAGAGGTGCTTGAAGTTGTCATTGTAGAGCTTGGAGAGCCCAGCACGATTGTCTATAGCGTCACCGACGACCATCAGCGTGGTGAGCGTGAGGTGATGCTCGCGAACTATCTGCGCCAGCTCGGAGAGTTGACCACGGTAGATGCGTTGCTCAGGCCAAGTAAGCTTGTAGCAGACCGCCACGGGCGTCGTGGGCGGATAGTGAACGAGTAGCTCCCGCTGCACCTCCTCGGCAAGGGTGGCACTGAGGTAGATGCACATCGTGCTTTGCGAGGCTGCGAGCTTGTGCAGTTGCTCTCGCTCGGGCATTGGCGTACGACCGCCGCCTCGGGTTAGGATGATGGTCTGCACACGCTCAGGGATGGTAAACTGAGACCTGAGCTCTGCGGCGGCTGCTAGGAAGGAAGAGATACCAGGCGTGATATGATAACTCATACCGGCCTCGTCAAAGAGTGCCATCTGCTCTTGTATGGCACCAAAGATGGCGGGGTCTCCCGTATGTAGTCGCACGATGAGGGCGTGCTTGTCGTAAAACTCCTTCATCAAGGCAAACTGCTCCTCGAGATTCATATCGGCGGAGCTTTTCACTGTGGCACCCTCCTTGGCATAGTAGGTTAGCTCAATGGGAACTAAGCTACCAGCATAGAGGATCAGGTCGGCTCGCTCGAGGAAGTGCTTGCCACGCACGGAGATTAGCTCTGGGTCGCCCGGGCCCGCCCCAACGATCTCTATATGCCCGTGGGGCAACCCTTCGGGAGCTACCGCAAGGCTATAGGTGAAGTCGCTCTGCGGAGTAAGACAACCCTTTTGCTTCTCTATAATAAGGAGTCCACCTTGACTGGCTGCGAGTGCGGAGGCTTCGCTGACGCTCGTCGAACCAGTGGCCGTGGCGACACGTTCCGAGGGATTGGGCACCTCGATGGTGGCTAGCTCGTCGCTACTGTAGAAGTGGCAAGGCTTGCCTAAGTGCTGGGAGAGCTCGTCGAGGATCGGCTCGCCACGCTTGAGCTCGATGCTATTGATCGTGGCGATGGCACTGGGTGCAAAGCCTTTGGCACGAATGTCTGAGAGGATATGCGCCACGACACCCTCGGGATTTGCCTGATGGCGACAACCCACACCGAGGTGCAGGAGCGGTGGACGGAAGTAGAGACAAGGGATGGTCAAGCCCTCTAACAGGCGAAAGCTCACCGCGATAAGCAGGTCGTAGCGACTTTGGTCTATCTCCTCGTAGCGGTAGTAGAGATCCACATGCTCTGGATGGGTGCGCTCTAGATAGGCGGTACCCTCGGAGCGCATCTCGAGAAGCAGGGCGACGGGACGCTTATTGACAAAGGTAGTGATGGCTGCGTTCATAGTACAGCCGGCGGTCTCGCGACTCCACCCGCTCTCTGCGCCCAAGGTGTCTAACGCCCACAGGCCCTGACGATCGCTCTGGGTGGTGATGACCGGCTCGGCACCTAGTACGTGTGCGATGCGCTCGGTCCACTCGTTGGCGCCGCCGATGTGTCCCGAAGCGACGGAGATGACGTACCGCCCCGTGGTATCTACGCAGAGAACTGCTGGGTCGTGATGCTTATCTCTGAGCAGTGGGGCAATGGTGCGAACGCAGATCCCCATGGCGGAGACGAAGAGCAAGACATCGCTCTCGTCAAAGAGGCTCTTAGCTCCTTCGGCTAGGTTGGGCAGTAGGGTGAATGCTTCGCTGGGTTTCTCCTGATGTGTCGTATAGAGCTTTACGTCGGGCAGTTCGCTCGCTATTTTGAGTGCGATTGCTTGGCCATCGGGAGAGATGGCGAGGATCGCTATGCGTGTTTGTGAGTACATACTAGTGTGTGCTTTTGGTCGCTTGTAGGACAGCTATCGGGTTGTAGTCGTCAATCTGCATACGGGTCGTGGAGGCTATGGAACCACCGACGGCTGCAATGGCTCGTCTGAAGGCTTCCTCGCTCTCGCTCGAGACGGAGTTGAAGACGATCCGCCCGCCTAGGGCGAGACGACGCCACGCCTCCTCGACGATCTCCTGCAAATGTCCACCATGCCCGCCAATGAAGATAGCGTCGGGCTGAGGCAATGGATCAAGATCGGCACGAAGAAAGTCGCCCCCGCAGAAGGTAATGCCCGGAGTGTGATGACGACGCGCATTGGCGTCGAGAAGCTCGGCGCCCTCGGGACGTATCTCGAAGGCGACCACCTGTAGGCTCGGTTGCTGCAGGCGAGCCTCGATGGAGACGGAGCCGGTGCAGGAACCGATGTCCCACAGGACGTGCGCCTGATGCAGGTCTAGCTGCGAGAGCGTCTCGAGACGTATCACCCGCTTGGTGATCATCCGCTCACGTCCATTCAGCGGAATGAAGTCCGCATCGGGGATACCAAAGGGACGAGGCAAAGGCTTCGTCTGAATGAGGATTAAGTTGTTGGGATAGGCAAAAGTGCGCTCAGCCATTTCCGCAATAGAGAGACGGTAGAGCTGCTGTCGCTCTCTATTGCCCAGATGCTCCCCAACGATGGCTCGGTAGTTGTCGTAGCCGTAGTCGAGCATGCGCTGGGCGATGCGCTGAGGAGTGTGCTCCTTGCGATCGGTCAAGATGCCAATCATTCGTTCGCCCGAGATCAGCGCAGCGTCAAAAGCTTGCCACGGTCTCCCCGTGAGCGACACAACGTGCATATCTTGGTAAGGTTGCAGTGCCGCATGGGCGAGGAGCTGGAGGGAGTGAAAGTAAGGATGTAGCTCAATCTCCGCCTCGGGGAGAAGCTGCATGATGCGTTGCCCGATACCGTTGAAGATGGGGTCGCACGAGGCGAAGACGACGACCGTGTCGTACGCTTTGTACTGCTCGATCACATCGTCTATCGGCGGAGTTATATCGATCCAGTGATATTCCGTCGGCAAGATCTCACGGACGATATCGTGGTGCCGAGCCCCTCCTGAGAAGGTGCGCTCGCCAGCGAGTCGCTCCAGTAGCTCGGGGTTCCACCGCTGCTCTCGGTCGTCACTAAGCCCTATGAGGATGATTTTCATAAGTCACGACCAGGCTTGAGCGTCTCGGCATCGCCATAGCTAAGGGTTGCGTTAACCAGCGTTGCCGCTAGATTGCTGCCCCCTTTGCGCCCCTCGATGATGAGCTTAGGGATGTCGTGGAAAGGCTTGACCATGTGCTTTGACTCGCACACATGGACGAAGCCGACGGGTGCTGCGACAATTCCAGCGGGGTGAGCCTTGCCCTGACGAATGAGGTGCGCCAGCTCCATGAGAGCCGTCGGTGCGTTGCCAAAAGCGTAGAGCGCATCGGGGTGCTCCTCGACAGCGAGCCGTATGCCGGCCTGTGTACGGGTTATGTCCAGTCGCTCCGCCATCTCAGCCACACGAGGGTCGTGCAGGTAGCAGAGAACCTCAATACCGTAGCGCTTCAAGGCTCCTTTGCGGATGCCCGAGGCAACCATCGTCACGTCGGTCACGATGGTTCGTATCTTACCATCGACATAACCTTGGTAAATGCGAGAGACCGCATTGGGGTCGCTGTAGAGTAGCTCCTCCATCTCAAAGTCAGCCGTCGTATGAACCGCGTGGAGCATCGCCCAGAGATGGTCGAGCGGATAACTCTCGGGCTGCTTGAGTAACGAGAGGATCGTGCGAAAGCTCTCGCTCATGATACGCTGCCCGACCTTCTCTTCGTCACTACCCTTGTCACGATAGTAGCCTCGTGGCGTGACAATCTTACCCTTTGAGAGGAAGCTCTGACTATTGCCAATGATGAGGACCGTAAACATATCCACCTCTTGCGTATCTAGCTCTCGTAGGGTCGTTGTCCAGACACGTTGGTCGGGACGCCCCGCCTGTTGCACCAGCCCTACGGGGGTGTCGGGTGAACGATGCTTGAGGAATAGCTCCCGCACACGCTCCAGCTGCCAGTACCGCTTGATGCTCTTGGGATTGTAGATTGCTGTGACGAAGTCCGCCTCTGCGGCTGCGATAGCGCGTCGCTCGATGATTGCCCACGGAGTCATCAGATCACTCAGAGAGATGATGCAAAGGTCATGGCCAATGGGTGCCCCGAGGAGGGCAGCCGCCTTCTGAAAGGCGGAGATCCCAGGCAATACCTCTAGCTCCACATCACTACCCCGATCATCGCACATCTCATAGAGAAGCGGCGCCATCCCGTAAATGCCCGCATCGCCAGAGCTAATGACACAAACCGTTTGTCCAGCCTCAGCTCGCTCGATAGCTAGCTTGGCTCGCTCACGCTCTTGGCGCATACCTGTGTCGATGCACTCGGCGCCCTCGTGTAGGTACTCTTCGATAAACTGAAAGTAGTAAGCATACCCCACCACCACATCAGCCTCTCTGAGGGCTTGATGCACAGCGGGCGTTATATCTTCTGGACTGCCGGGACCGATACCGGCGATATAGATCTTCTTCATAGTATCTCTTTGTTATGGTTGAACGGACTTCGCCCACCGCTTATTTACTGCGACGAGACTTCGCCCGACGAATGACTCTGCGAAGATAACGAAAACCGAGCACTACACCACTCACCGAGACGACCAAACCACCCAGTACCAGCACCAGCATGCAAATGATGCGTAGCGTCGGATGCTCCGCAAAGAAGCCGATACGGAGGTTGTGACAGAAGGGGTAGAGCCACTTCTTGACCCGTCCGTTGAGACTGTAATAACGTGTCTCTCCAGTCGTCGGACTGATGTAAAGACGGCTCGACTCCTTGTCCTGTGCTGAGATGCGATAGATCGGCAACTCATACTTATCATTTAAGCTAGCATAGTAGTTGTCGTAGTGATCCATCAGCTCGATCTGCATGTCGGCAGTTCCCAGCACAGGCGTGAGCTTAGCTTTGATATCCTGCTCTGTCAGATGCAACGGCTGTGGAGCCTCACCTAGCGCATCCCAGCTCTCCAGTTGTCCGTGGCGCTGCACCTCATAGTAAGGGTGCCCGCCATAGCTACGCCAAGTGATCTGCTGCACACCGCCCAGGTCAAGTAGCAAGCGATAGTCATACATGTCCGAGCGACCCAGCTGTGGAGCCTCTGCGACCTGCGCCTCCTTGCGCTTCGTCTCAGTCTCATGCTGAGGCACGATCCACGACGGCAGATCGTAGAGCGACATCACCCCGCTGAGGGCGAAAAGCGTTAGCGACAGACCAAAGATCACGCCTCCGACGAGGTGCCAGTGCAAAGTCTTCTGACGCTTGTAGGGACTGCGCAGACGCTTCGTCCGTCTCCACATACGGACGTAAAGGCGTATCCCAAGGTATAGCCCTGTAAAAGCAGCGATGACAGCCAGCGAAGCGAAGATTGAGATGACCCAAAGCCAGACGGTGCGGTTTTGCCGTAGCCACCAGTAGTAAAACATGTGGGGAATCGTACCACACGATGCCCCAATACGCTCGGAACGAGTGCAGAGCTGCACCGCATCGCCCGTTTGACTAGAGAGATAAAGGTAAGTTCCCTCAGGATCGTCAAAGCGGTATCGGTAGAGGGGCAGATCCTTCTTGACCCTCGGGTAAGGCGTCCAGGTGTCTATGTGTCGTATCGTATCAACCGCCACGATAGGCGCAGAGCTAAAGCGCGACGCATACTGCTCATACCAAGCCTCTGGCACCGAATCCGTAGCCGTCGTAAGTAGCGAGTCCGCATGCCACAGATACCCCCCCTCGCTCGTCTCCACACTCCACACCGGCTCGCCACAATGCGTGGTGAGCGAGAGTGCCGTCAGCTCTTCACCAGGCTGTAGCTTCGCCTGTAGCGTAGCTTCCGACGGTAGAGCCGCCGAGGTCGCAAGGGTATCCTGTAGCGGTAAGTCCTTGTCCCCGAGACGGGGAAAGGAGCAAAAGATCATCACTCCTCCCGAGATCAACCATAAGAGGAAGAGCGGGGCACAGACGGTGCCAAGTACTTTATGAAGCCAGCGCATAGCCGTAATCAGATTATAGAGTTATCATATTTCGTAAGATTGCTCCCATAGGGTTAAGGAGGGCGAAGCGTCAACACCTCTATCGTGATGTTCCCCTTCCTAACTGCAAAGGTACCACTATTCGTAAAGAGAATCACAAGCCAAGGCTGACGCATGATAACCAGCCGTCTAGAAGTTGCATATGACGATAGCTAGGAAATACACGGTTTGATTATTGCTACAGAGTGGCTACGAGACCTCTCTGATTACACCTTCCTTCCGAAGAATGAAATTCCTACCTAGGAATTTCCCAAATAGCTACCTAGGAATTCCCCCAATTCCTACCTAGGGAATAAAAAATTCTTCGGAGGATGTCTTACCCTGAAAAAAGTTGACTCGTAAGTAAGATAATTATGAGTACAATGAAACAGACAAAAGACACGAAGGCGATGCCCGCAAAGGGGTCAAAAAGTCGCCCAACCAAGGGACATGCCACAACCGCCGAACGGCTTGAAGCACTAAAGCGCTATTATGTAAATGGCTACTCGATCCAGCTTCTAGCAAACCAGTATCAGGTGACTTCATGTACGATTCGCAATTGGATTCGTATCTTTGAGCAAGAAAACCCTGAAGTGGCTAAAGCTATGAACAAAAAGAGAATACCCCCACAAGGGACCTCCTCAGAGGAGCTCCGCAAGGACGACTATGTCGCCCTGAAAGCACGTATCCTAGAGCTCGAAAAAGCTCTTGACCAAGCCTGCTTAGAGCGAGATGTCTTCAAGACCTGCTTGGAGGTGTACGGCATTGATGAGCAAAAAAAAAATGGGCACTCGTCGTAACAGCCATGCGAGATCAGTATAAATACCCAACCAAGACGGTCTGCAAGGTGCTAAATAAGAGTTCACAAGCCTATTACAAGCACCTCAAGTCCGACACGCCCTTGAGAGAATCTGAGCTCGAGTTTATAGTGACAAGCTATATTATGGAGGCACGGAAAAGCAATCCAGGCATCGGAGGCACCTCGCTGTGGAAGCAGTATTGCAGGGAGTGGGGAACCCGCTATCCCGTTGGTAGAGACAAGTTTGTGAGCTACATACGCAAGCACAAGCTCTACGTCCGCATACCCAGGCGCTACAAAGCTCCTCGCACCACGGACTCCACCCACGACCTGCTCACCTATCCCAACCTCGTTCAGGAGCTTATCCCCGACCGTCCGAATCAAGTGTGGAGCAGCGACATCACCTACATCCCCTTGGAGCGAGGAGATCACAGCATTGAGTTCTGCTTCTTATCCCTGATTTTGGATAACTACACGAAGGAGATCGTTGGCTATAGCCTAGGGGAAAGTCTCATCTCAGAATACCCCTGCAAAGCACTAAAGCAAGCCCTCAAGCGACTTCCCAAAGAGGAGGCAAGCCGCCTCATCCATCACTCCGATAGAGGCACCCAATATGCCAGTCGGCAGTACACTAACATGCTCAAGAAAAGAGGAATACAAATCAGCATGACAGAGTCAGGAGACCCTAAAGAGAACTCCCAGTCAGAGCGGGTAAACAGCACCATTAAGAACGAATTCTTAAAGGGCAAAATGTTCCGTAGCATCGATGAGGCAAATCGTGCAATCAGCAAAGCTATAGAGACTTATAACACCATTCGCCCTCATATGAGCATCGACTATATGACCCCACAAGAAGCTAGGGAATGTACGGGTCCCCTGAAGAAACGATGGCGTAGCTATCGTGAAGAAGCCATTCTGAAAGCTCAAAAAGACGAAGAGTCAAAGGAGCTAGTAACCAGCTAAATAGAACTTATTTCAGCAAAGAGAGAAGAGACTGGATTTTTCATTTTCAATCGGAACACAAAGAGCGGCAATGCACCTGACACACCAAACGCCCTCCGCTCCGCTACAGGCGTTTGGCTTAGTCAGTTGCATTGCCGACGGGGAGTTTATCCGATTTGAAAAAGAAAAAAAACAAGCCCGGGGTATACCACGAGAAACAACCCCAAACTACCAGAGTCAACTAAAATCAGTATCTTTGAAAAGTCGAGACAACTCATTCTAGTTTGACGACGAAAACGATGTCAACCGACATCAGTTTCAGCAAAAAAACAGTCAACCAATTTCAGGGAACGACAGGAATCAAATGAAACTTCGGAAGAATCAAAAAATAAGTCCGAAGAATTTGGTCATTTCCTAGGTAGCAAATCAGAAATATCTACGGAGGAATTTGGGCAATTCCTAGGTAGGAAATAAAACGAGCTCATTTTTATGCGTCAGCCATGCGTGAGAAATTGCATTAGCGGGTGGAATGTACGTTCTGCAAAGCCTAATCGTAAAATTTGTTTACATCGTAGCTTTTTTCCTATCTTTGCGAGTAGCATATCTAGAGGTTATTACGGTGACCTCATCTTTATTCACCCTTAAAGCGACAAATGACTATGGCAAAAAATCACCTAGCATTTTATCGGCTAAGCAGTTCTATCTTCCTTAGCCTACTCCTACTCTTGACGTGTAGCTCAAGAGGGGGAGCAGAGCCCAAGCTACCTTTAGAGCGTACGGGCTACTTCTATCTCAATCATCACTACATAACTCGTGACATCTACGACAAGAAGGTTAGCATACCCGACTACCTCAGTGAGGGTAAGGCTGTTCTCGTAGAGCTGTGTGGTATATGGAGTGTCAATGGACAAGAGATCCACAAGCAGGGGATGCTCAAAAATCTATATGCAACCTATGGTCCCGAGGGTACTAAGGAACTAGAGGTGATATGGGTTAATACAGACAGCACGACACTGGAGGAGATACAGGGTTCCTCATACTGGGGTAATGGATTTGACTGGACAGATGGAGGCACTATCCCATATCCTATTCTAAACACAAGTAGGTTTAGTCCTACTTATGGCTTCTTGTGGACTTATCTTCCTAAGTTTTACTTGATAGAGCCATCAGGCTGGTGCCTGGATGTCACAAAAATGCTGCTCAGCGAAGACATGAAGCCTGTGGAAAACTACAGTGCCATCATTCGAGAGCTACTAGATAAGCAAGTAGGAACCAAGTCTGCCCCAATCGTAGAGTCAATAGGAGGGGTTGAGACACTCTTTGTTGGTGAGACTGGATACTTTGAGAGTCGCACTCGATACTGGGGTAACCTCACCTCCATTCAGTGGTCTGCTGACGGAACTACAGAAACATCAGATGCTAATACCTTTAGGCCTGTATGGTCTCAGCCAGGGATATACAAAGTGCGCGTGAAGGTCTCTAACGAATATGGCGATGCAACTAAAGAAATCTCCGTCACCGTGCTCGGAGACGAAGAGAAAGTGTCAACCTTCCCCACAAAGTTTGGATTTGACGACTCCAAAGTTCCGACGACCTGGCGTGTATATGATCAGGACGAAGACGGATACTGCTGGCTACCCCTCGCCAAGGACCAAAAAGATCGTATCAGTGCCGAGATGCTATCGACTCTAGGCGGTCTAGGCGGTACTGCAGACGCTTTGGTCAGCTATAGCTACTACATGACCCACTTTGACTTTGAGAACGAAGAGGGATTCGGCTTTTATCTAAAGCCAGAGGACTGGTTGATCACTCCCACTATAGTAATTCCTAAGGATGCAACCAAGGCTACGCTTAGCTATCTTGATGGTTACTTCTACACGGTAGAGAAAGAAGAGCGCGTTGATGGTTACAAGGTTTTACTATCTGAAAGTGGTATAGCTCCAGAAGATTTTAAAGTAACGCTATTCAATAAGCCAACCATAGAATCTAGTAAAGATAAGACACCTGCCTTTGAGCGAAAAATAGACTTAACTGCCTACGCAGGCAAGAGTATTCGGATCGCTTTTGTCCATCCAGCTCGCTATAGCTACGAGGTGGGCACTGGGGTAATCATTGACGAGGTGACCGTAACCTCTGATGGTCATAACCCTAGTACTCGCTACACGACGGACCAGCCGTATATAGAGCTCTCTACATCTCGCCAGTCTGGATCTTGGAGCTTTAACATTGATGCTTCCGAAGAGGCACAGAAGAGTTGCTGGGCTGATTTGAACGGGAACGGATCGTTTGATCCAGGAGAAGATGAGGGCTTTGACTTCCGATTCACCAATTATCGCAAAGAGATCGGGAGCCAAAAGCTACGCATCTACGGAGATTTGACTCGATTTGAGTGTAGCTTCCAGGAGATTACTGAGATCGACCTAAGTCATGCACCTCACTTGACCACCTTCGTGTCAAACTACAACAAGGGCTTGACCCAGTTAGATCTCTCACACAACGAGGAGCTAATCAAGCTTGAGGCATATGGCAATGGACTGACTGACCTAACCCTCGGACGTAAGCCCCAGCTCAAGACCCTAGATCTCAACAGCAATGCTCTGACGAGCCTAGACCTTCATGAGGCTCCCCTGCTAGAGCGTGTTGACTGCTTTGGCAATTGTATTGAAGCCAAGGAGGCGCACCTTCTTGTCACTTCGCTCGTAGACAAGACAGCTGACCACCCAGGTAAGCTATTCTTCGTCAACACCACCTACGGTAAGGAAAAGAATCAGATCCTTGTCTCAGATGTCCTCTTAGCACAGAGCAAGCACTGGTCCGTCACAGACTTCAATGCCTCTAAGCCGTACAAGGGAATCGACAATACTCGCTACACGACCGAGCTACCCGCCATCACGCTAAAGGCTCAAGAAGCTACAGGAGAGTGGCACTTACAGATTAAGGTTGCAGAGGGCGAGGCTAGAGACTCTGTATGGCTTGACCTCAACGACAACAAGCTCTTTGACTTTGGCGAAGAGCTGACAGAGGATATCCTGCAAAATGGTTGGACAGCCCCCAGGAGCACTACCTCTGTGACTCTCTATGGAGCTGTCAATCAGATCAAATGTCAGGAGAATAAGCTCACTGAGATCGACTGCTCGGCAAACAATCGTCTAGAGCTCCTCGACTGTAGCAAGAACCTCATCTCCAAGATGACCCTCGGAGCACAGCCTAACCTAAAGGAGCTTTACTGCTATCAGAACCAGCTACAAGAGATAGACCTATCTCAATTACCTAATATCACAAGTCTATCTCTGAATAACAACAAATTCACCACCTTGGATCTCTCTAACAACACCAAGCTCAAGGTACTTATGCTGTCTGACAATGAGGTAAGCACGCTAGATCTTTCCAAGCTCACCGAGCTAGTCTTCTTTGCTTGCAACGATAATAAGGTCACCTCCTTAGACCTCTCTAAGCAGGTCAAGCTAGAGACCTTATACTGCGTTGGTAACAAGCTTAACACGCTTGATCTATCTGCGCTACAAGAGCTTCTAACCCTCTCCTGTGAAAACAACGAGTTAACCGCTCTTGACCTCTCAGCGAACAAAAAGCTAGAAGCTCTCTACTGCTACGAAAATGCCATCTCAGCATCTTCAATGAAGAAGCTCTTCACCACCCTATCCGATAGGAGTGGCAAGACTCAAGGCAAACTCTATGCAATCAATAGCGCAAAAGCCTCCGAGCGCAATGGTTATAACCTTGAAGATATAGCCATCGCCACGGCTAAGAACTGGCAGGTAAACGACTACAAGGGTGGAGCCAATGGAGGTACTAACCCGCTCGCTCTAGAGATCGTTACAACTCCTGGACAGATCATACCTCAAATATCTCAAGGGTGGCTCACGCTCTCAAGTGTTGAGCCCCACACTCTGGCCAAGCTATACACAGCAGATGGACTCTTGGTACGAGAGGGTAAAACGGGCTACGATGGGGTACTACGCCTAGACGTGAGTGCGCTAGATGCTGGGAACTACATCCTTGCTATAGGACAAGTTACCCTGAAGGTCGTACTCTGATACGAGATTGAAAGGACCAGACAGTAAAGTGGAGACGATTAGGATCCACTACTGTCCAATATAATCTCAAACAACACGATTAAGGGCTGATTTCTCTAATGGGGATCAGCCCTTTTTCAGTTTCTCACAAAAAGGGAGCTTGAGCAAGCAAAGCCAGATGGGAGAGAATCGAGATTTCTTCGGAGCTATGGTTTCATTCTTCCGAAGTTTCATTTCATTCTTCGGAAGTTTTGTTTCGTTCTTCCGAAGAATTTGTCGTTTGCTCCGTGGGGATTGCTGATTATCTCCGTGGAGATCGCTTTTTTGAGCGAATGACATTTTGGCAGATTCCTTTTTTTGTGCTATATTTGCCGCTGTATCAGTAATGCCTCACAATATGAAAAGAGTTTATCTATCCGTACGCTCGCTCCTATCCGCTGGAGCCGCTCTCCTACTTGGCTGGCTAGGCTTCTCTAGTTGCTCGGAAACTCCTGATTCTGGGAAGGTTGAGTATGGCACGCCCACAGTCGATTACGAGTTTAAGGTGCGCGTCACCGACCAAGACGCCAAGCCTGTCGAGGGTCTTCAGGTAGACCTGCCCCATAGCGATGGAGACAAAAAGGAACTCACCGATGCTCAGGGCAATGCGGAGCTAGATGGTAGCTACATGGGCTCCCGCAGGGATCATCAGGTGGTCCTAGAGGTGAAGGACATCGATGGCGAGAAGAATGGCGTCGTCGCAGACAAGCAAGTGACCGTAGAGGTCAAGAAGAGCGACTTCGTCAGCAAAGGCTCCGGGAACTGGAACGAAGGCAAGGTTAAGAAAGAGATAGAGATCCAAGTGGAGCGCAAGTAACCTGGTCTAAGTTTACTGTGCGCCTTCCATAAATTGTATTACATTTGTCGTAGTATCAAAGCGACCACACTATGAAAAGAGTTTATCTATCCGTACGCTCGCTCCTATCCGCTGGAGCCTCCCTCCTACTCGGCTGGCTGGGATTCGCCAGCTGTGATAGCATCGGAATGGAAGAGTATGGCACGCCCACAGTCGATTATGAGTTCAAGGTGCGCGTGACGGACCAAGACGCCAAGCCTGTCGAGGGGCTTCAGGTAGACCTACCCGATGGCCGTGGAGACGAAAAGGAGCTCACCGATGCTCAGGGCAAAGCTGAGCTAGACGGGAGCTACACAGGCTTTCACAGAGATCATCAGGTGGTCCTAGAGGTGAAGGACATCGATGGCGAGAAGAATGGTGTCGTCACAGACAAACAAGTGACCGTAGAGGTCAAGAAGAGCGACTTCGTCAGCAAAGGCTCTGGGAACTGGAACGAAGGCAAGGTTAAGAAGGATATAGAGATCCAAGTGGAGCGCAAGTAACCTCTGTAGATCCTCTATCCTCACTCTACTATATATAGTGTATGAAGCGAAAGCTCTCAAATATCATTTCTAATCTAATCGCAGGCACGCTGCTTGCGCTGATCGGTTGCTTGGGGTTCTCCAGCTGTAAGACACGTGCTACACAGAGGACGAGTGAGAGTAGCAAGTCGGAGCAGCCCGACACGACAACGCTCGCCAAGCCTAGCCCTAGACCAGACGGTATGGGCATGGTGATGTATGGCACGCCTACGACGATGTTTGAGCCGAAGCAGATCATAGAGCCGGAGAAGCCAGAGTGAACTAGAGATTGTGGTCTCATCGAATGAAACTAAGCAAGCATAAGTCCATCGGGCAGACGCTCCTACGTCCAGCATTCAAGCAGCGGATAGCCCTTGACCTGCATCGTGTCCTGCAGGCGGATAATGTGCGTCGGCACCCGATGACGACACTCTTCTGGGAGTGTACGCTACGCTGCAACCTGCACTGCGGGCACTGCGGTAGCGACTGTCGCGTGGAGAGCGGTGTCGATGAACTGTCGGTCGCTGACTTTATCCATATTATTGACGGGCTGACGCCTCACGTCGATCCCAACAAGCTACTGGTCATCTTCACGGGTGGCGAGGCGCTCGTGCGGCAAGACATTGAGGAGGCGGGGCTAGCCCTCTACCGTCGTGGTTACCCGTGGGGCATCGTGACCAATGGGATGCTCCTCGACACGCAGCGCCTAGAGAGCTTGCGCCGTGCTGGACTACACACAGCGACGGTGAGCCTAGATGGCTTTGCCGAGGCGCACAACGCTTTGCGAGGGCATCCACTCAGCTACGAACGAGCTTGGCGGGCTATCCAGCTACTCACGCAGGCCGAGGACTTGGTCTGGGATGTGGTGACTTGTGTCAATCCGATGAACTTTGACTCGCTCCCCGCCTTTCGCCAGCAACTGATTGATGCGGGTGTGAAGCGGTGGAGACTCTTCTCCATCTTCCCCGTGGGGCGCGCTGCGGAGAATAAGCAGCTCCAGCTCTCCGACAGTCAGTACTACCAGATGATGCAGTTTATCATCGAGACGAATGAGGCTGGAGAAATCGAGGCGCAGTATGGGTGTGAGGGCTATCTGGGCGCCTTCGAGGGGCGCACGCGCAAGCAGTTTTACCAATGCCGTGCTGGCGTGAATGTCGCCTCTATCCTGTGCGACGGCTCTATCAGCGCCTGCCCGAGTATTCGCTTTGACCACAAGCAGGGCAACATACATCACGACGACCTGTGGCAGGTGTGGGAGGAGCGCTTCGAGAGTTACCGTGATCGCTCGTGGGCTAAGACAGGGCCCTGTGCCGATTGTAAAAGCTGGAAGTACTGTCTGGGCAATGGTATGCACCTACGAGACGACGAAGGCAAGCTCCTCGTCTGCCATCTCCAGCGTCTTGAAGCGGGTGCCGAGGCGCTGCATGCCTCTGGGGGTAAATGACCCAACAATCGCTATCACCGACGGAGCTTATCGTTCGCTATGCACACGATGAGCTACATTTGAGCGCTGTAGGCTTAGCAGCTGCAGGAGCCGTCCCGCCTGATGTGTGGGAGGCTTATCAGCAGACGGTCACGGGAGATGCTTACGCTGGGCTAGACTACCTGCAGCGCTATGATGATGTTCGCTCAGATCCTCGCAAGTTGCTGCCCGAGGCTCAGTCGATCATTGTCGTGGCGCAGAGCTATTACCCACCAGTCAAGCAACCGCTAGAGGCTCCCCAAGTAGCTTACTACGCCTACGGACGCGACTACCACAAGGTGGTACGCAAGAAGCTGGAGCGTCTCCTCGCTTTCATTCAGTCAGAGGTGGATCAGAGCGCCACGGGGCGTGTCTGCTGCGACACGGCTCCGCTACTGGAGCGCTACTGGATCATGCAGAGCGGGCTCGCCTATCAGGGTCGCTCGAAGATGATGATCATACCTAAGCTGGGCACATTCTTTATCTATGGCTTCCTCGTTGTCTCTCTGCCTTTGGAGTACGGTACGGTGATAGATAGGAACTACTGCGGTCGCTGTCGAAGATGTATCGACCATTGTCCTGGAGGCGCTTTGCAGGCTGACGGCACCTTCCGAGCGGATCGTTGTCTGAGCTACCTGACGATCGAGCATCGGGGCGCTTGGACGGAGGGTGTCGCTGAGCGACTAGGCAATAGGTTCTTCGGCTGTGACGTTTGTCAGACTGTTTGCCCGCACAATGCACACTGCGCACCGCACGACGAACCAGACTTTATGATCCGCCCCGCCATTGCCCAGCTGACCTATGAGCAGCTGGCAAACTTTACCCCCGAACTCTACGAAACGCTAACGATAGGCTCCTCAATGCGACGATGCGCCTACGAGGACCTCCTCCGCAATGTCGAGGCGGTCTTAGCCAATCACACGACTACCCTATGACTAGACACTATAATATAGCAGACCTGCGAGGGCGCTTCATGCGTCGACTCAAAGATTACGGTCTCCCCCTCTCCATACTGATCGGCATCGTGGGCTATCGCCCGCTCTCCACGCTGAGCCCCGCCATCCCCTACATGCTGATGCTGATGCTCTTCTTTAGCTTTCTCAAGCTTACGCCTAGAGACTTGCGCATACGCCCCATTCACTTTCTCCTTCAGTTCATACAGATCGTACTAGCAGTGGGTGGCTACCTGCTGGTGCGCTACTCGGGCATCTCCGAGAGCACGCTCCTCGCTGAGGGACTGATGATCTGCTTCTTCTGTCCCGCAGCCTCCGCATCGCCCGTGGTCATCGGCTTCCTCGGAGGGAATGTCGCCCTTGGCACGACCTATGTCCTGCTGACCAGCGTGGGGGTCATCGCCTTGGCACCGCTTCTGCTGGGCTTTTTCGGCAGTGGTGCGATGGACTACGGAGCCACCTTTGTCCAAATCTTCTACCGTGTGCTACCGGTCATCACACTGCCCCTACTCCTCGCCTGGACCGTCCGCTATGGAGCCAAGCCCGCTTATCGTCTGCTCACGAAGATTCCCTCGGCGAGCTTCTGGGTCTGGCTCCTTTGTCTCTCGCTCATCATGGCCAATACGGTATACTTCATCGCTGAGGAGCCACGAGAGATGATTCCGACGATGATCCTCCTCGGTGTGATGGGTCTGATCGCCTGCATCGTTCAGTTTGTCCTCGGCAAGTGGCTCAGCAAGCGAGTCCTCGGCGAGAGCATCACGCTCGGGCAGAGCTTAGGACAGAAGAACTCGACCATCGCCATCTGGCTAGCGCAGAGCTACCTCAACCCGCTCTCCTCCGTCGCTATGGCCGCCTACTCTATCTGGCAAAACCTCCTCAACGCTTACCAGATACACCAAGCGACGAAGCGCTCGGGCAAAAAGCAATCGTAAAGACGAGCGACAGCCTGCGGTGCGGGCACGCCCTATTTGCGCACCAGACCGTATAGCCTGTCGGTATCGCTTATTTTGTTACCTTTGTCCTCAGAGTAACAAAGGTACCGTGTACCACGTTGCTACACAACAAAACGTGCCTCTCCACTGGAAGACGCATCAAACAATAAAGAGAATAAGCTATGATGAACAAAGCTGACTACCAAAAGCTCGCCCCCTCCACACTATGGGGCTATTTCTATGATCTCACACAGATACCCCGCCCCACAGGACACTGTCAGGCTGTACGGGAGTATGTCGTTGCCGAGGGCAAGCGACTAGGACTAGAGACCCATGTAGATGAGGTGGGCAACGTATTGATCCGCAAGCCAGCCTCACCAGGACTAGAGAATCGTCCCGTAGCTACCCTGCAGGGACACCTAGACATGGTGCCTCAGAAGAACTCTGACAAGGTGCACAACTTCGAGACCGACCCTATCCAAACGATGCAAGAAGGCGACTGGATCACGGCCGATGGCACGACACTTGGTGCGGACAACGGTATGGGCGTTGCCTTCTCTCTAGCGGTCCTCGCTGATGATACGCTCAAGCATGGTCCCCTCGAGGCTCTCTTTACCATTGATGAGGAGGTCGGCATGGACGGTGCCAACGGACTTAAGCCAGGCTTTAGCAAGGGCGACATACTCCTTAATATAGACTCCGAGGTGGAGGGCGATCTCTTCGTCGGTTGTGCTGGTGGTATCGATGTCAACGTCTCTCTAGAGTACCAAGACAACCACGAGCCTGACGCAGACGAGATAGGCGTACGCCTTACGATCAAGGGACTCAAGGGCGGACACAGCGGTGTGGACATACACCTCGGTCGTGCCAATGCCAACAAGCTCATGGCGCGTCTCCTCAAGGAGGCTGTCTCGCAGTGCGGCGCTCTAGTCGCTGAGATCGACGGCGGTAACATGCGCAATGCGATACCTCGTGAAGCGGTTGCTCTACTATCTATCAAGGAGGACGACACCGAGGCGCTCTGGGAGCTAGTATCCGACTACGAGGAGCTATTTAATAAGGAGTTCGCTGGGATCGAGAATCACATCACCGTCTCTCTAGAGCGCTGTGACCGTCCTAAGACGATCCTGCCCGACGAAATACAGGACGCGCTGATCCATGCGCTGAATGCTTGTCAGAATGGTGTCATCTCGATGCTCTCGGAGTTCCCCGACACAGTAGAGGCTTCGTCAAACCTAGCTCAGGTACAAGCTGGCGAAGGACATATCTCCGTTCGCTTCCTCGTCCGCTCCTCGAGTGACTCACGCAAGATGTGGGTTGCTTCTAGCATCGAGAGCTGCTTCCTACTGATGGACGCTCGCGTTGAGTTTGACGCGCCCTACACAGGCTGGCAGCCCAATGCTGAGTCTCACATTATGCAGGTAATGTGTCAGGCTGCCAAGGAGGTCTACGGCAAGGACCCCGCTGTCAAGGTGATGCACGCAGGCCTCGAGTGCGGTATCATACAGGGTGTCATGCCCGATATGGATATGATCTCCTTCGGTCCTGAGATCCAGCACCCACACTCACCAGATGAGCGTGTGAGCATCCCCTCTGTGGAGCGTAGCTATCGCATGCTCGTCCGTGCTCTGGAACTAATCTAATCGATAAGAACATATGAAAAAAGCTTTTGTATTCCCAGGTCAGGGCGCACAGTTCGTCGGTATGGGTCAAGAGATCTATACGAAGAGCGAAGCGGTACGCAAGCTCTTTGCGGAGGCAGATGAAGTGCTAGGCTTTGACCTAACCAAGACCATGTTTGAGGGTACCGAAGAGGACCTCAAGCAGACGAAGGTAACGCAGCCCGCTGTCTTCCTCCACTCTGTGGCTATGACGGTGGCGCTCGGAGATGCCTTCGCACCAGACATGGTTGCGGGACACTCGCTGGGCGAGTTCTCGGCGCTGGTTGCTAGTCGCGCCTTGCCTTTTGCCGATGCACTGCGACTTGTCTCGGAGCGTGCGCTGGCTATGCAGGCCGCTTGCGAGGCACACCCCTCGACGATGGCTGCGATCATCGGACTGCCTGACGAAAAGATCGAGGAGATCTGCCGTGGCATCTCTGATCAGGTGGTGGTTCCTGCGAACTATAACTGCTCGGGCCAGGTAGTCATCTCTGGCACTATGGAGGGTATCGCTGAGGCTTGCGAGCAGCTCAAGGCTGCGGGGGCTAAGCGTGCGCTACCACTCAAGGTGGGCGGAGCCTTTCACTCACCGCTTATGCAGCCCGCCAAGGAGCGTCTGCAGCGTGCTATCGAGGCAACGACCTTTGCCACACCTATCTGCCCGATCTATCAGAATGTAGATGCTCGTCCTCATACTGATGTGGAGGAGATCAAGGCCAATCTGATCGCTCAGCTCACGGCTCCCGTACGCTGGACGAAGAGTGTCGAGGCGATGGTCGCCGATGGCGCTACGCACTTCGTGGAGCTAGGACCAGGCAAAGTCTTAGCAGGTCTTATCGGTCGTATCGCCAGCGGTGTGACCTGTGAGAGCTTGGCAACGATCTAATGAATCTTTGCAAGAACTAAGGAGAGGACAAGTTCGGCTAGTCATCTAGTTGAGCTTGTCCTCTAGTTTATTCAGACATCTAAATAGTTAGCACTATGAGCGATAAGGAGTTACTAATCCCCTACACGCGGCTGCCCCGCTCGGAGTGGCCAGAGGTTTACGGACGTCTTGAGGAGGCTGCCGTAGAGGCTACCCGCCGGTCATATGCCCCGTACAGTCACTTTCATGTAGGTGCTGCAGCACTACTGGAGGATGGCGAGATCGTGCTGGGATGCAATCAGGAGAATGCCTCCTTCTCGCCCACGCTCTGTGCCGAGCGAACGGCCCTCTACGCCATCGGAGCGCACCACCCAGGAGCTGTCGTGGAGCGACTCATGATCGTCGCCGAGACGGAGGGCAAGCGTGTCGAGGCAATCTCCCCTTGTGGCGTGTGCCGACAGGTGATGATGGAGACGGCAAAGCGACAGGGCAAACCCTTTGAAGTAATCCTCTGCGGACTTGACGAAGCTATCGTTATCAGCGACTGTCGGCTCCTCTTGCCCTTTGCCTTTGACGGTTCAGATATTCCTTCGTAGCGCTAAGCGCACCCACCATTTGTAGAGACCTATTTCCCATTAGTATATGGCTTATCGCATCATTACGATCAGTAGACAGTATGGCTGTGGAGCTCGCACCATAGGGCGTCAGCTCTCGGAGCAACTCGGCTTGACCTATTACGACAAGGAGCTCATCCGCATGATCGCCGAAGAGAGTGGCTACGCAGCCGACTATGTCGAGGAGCAGAGCGAGTACGCCTCAACGTCGGGGCTGGACTTCATGCCGATGTCGCACGGAGCGCTCTTCTCCGTACCCATGACGGGACTCGTCGAGACACCCTCGGTGACCCGCTATCTCAACGACTTCATCCTCAAGATAGCCGAGGAAAACCCTTGCGTCATCATTGGGCGCAGTGCCGACTACATCCTACGAGACCGAGACGACGTGCTCAACGTATTCCTTTATGCCGATGTCGAGGCGCGTGTCAAGACACTCCTACAGCGAGGCGACGAGGAGACTGAGGACGAAGCGCGCAAGCGCATTGAGCAGTCCGACCGAGCCCGCCGCAAGAACTATAAGCAGATGACCAATAGGGAGTGGGGCGAGTCGACCAACTACCACCTCTGCCTCAATACGGGAGCCTTTGGTGCGCCCTGTTGTACCGACATCATTGCGCACGCCTACCAACTTCCCTGCGGTGGTGTAACCATTGGCAAGAAGTAACCCACTATGCGACTGACGGACAATTGGTTCAACGGCTTGGCCGAGAGCGAAGCTGGCCAAACGGCTCACCTGCATGTGCGTGATGAGCTGGAGGAGTTTCGCGCTACGGGCAAGTACCGCTTTGTGATCGAGATCGCTTATCCCTTTGACGGCGAAGGCATAGAGCCCTCAGATACGGACAGTGCGCAGATAGAGGCGGTGGACGAACTGCTCCAGACAGCTATGGAGCGGGACAAGATGGCGATCCTCGCAGCTTCTATCCTAGAGCCAGGACGCAAAGTGTGGCTCTATGTAAGCCGCACGTACGATCCCTTCTTCGATCGTCTCGAGGAGGTGCTGGCGGAGCTGCCCCTCTTGCCACTACAGTTTGAAGTAGTCCAAGACTCCGACTGGAGCTACTACCAGGAGCTACTAGACAAGCTACAGCCGTAGCCTAACAAACCTCCCATCATCGCCATCCGATAAACGGTTCCTCCGCTGGAACCGAAGAGTTCCTCCTCTGGAACTAAAGAGTTCCTCCCTTGGAACTGAAAAGTTCCTCCCTTGGAACTAAAAAGTTCCAAGAGGGGAACAAGTTTTGGAACTCGTAACTACTAGCACGTCAGTACGATACAAGCGATCAAACTTTCCACACCCACAAATGCAAAAGGAGACTGTTGCAAAAGTCAACAGTCTCACAATCTTGCTAGCAAGATTGTCCTGACTTTGCAGAAAGGATGAAGCGCAAGGCGCTGAGGGTGAGGTCTGAAGGGAGCATACCTCCGTATGTAACCGAAGCCGAATCCCGAAAGCAACACAGCGGTTCGCCTTTATGCAACAGTCTCAAAAGGAGATCCTCACGCTAGGTGAAGCTCTCCTTTTGTTTCGTCGGCTTGCTAGGTTACTTCGTATGGCTCAGCAAAGACCAGATAGCATCGTCCTCAGGGTACGGGGCGACGACCTCTATTTGCTCGTGCGTGACGGGGTGCTCGAAGCTTAATATACGCGCATGGAGCGAGATCCCGCCGTCTTTGTTGCTCCGTGGAGCGCCATACTTGAGGTCCCCCTTGATCGGGTAGCCCATGTGACTGAGCTGCGTACGTATCTGGTGATGCCGTCCCGTATGGAGCGTCACGGCCAGCAGACTGTAACGGTCGCCCACGGCAAGACGCTCGTAGGTGAGCCAGGCGCGCTTAGCCTCAGCGTGAGGCTCCGTCACGACGTAGCTCTTGTTTTGCTTACGATTGCGATAGAGCAGATCCTTGGCCTCGCCCGCTTTCTGAGGAAATGCCCCACAGACCACAGCGTGGTAGACTTTGTGGATCTCTCGTCGCTGAAACATAGCGTTGAGCCGTGCCAGAGCCTTCGAAGTCTTGGCAAAAAGCACGGCCCCCGACGTCGGT
Organism: Porphyromonas uenonis DSM 23387 = JCM 13868; assembly: GCF_000482365.1. Classification (GTDB taxonomy): domain Bacteria; phylum Bacteroidota; class Bacteroidia; order Bacteroidales; family Porphyromonadaceae; genus Porphyromonas; species Porphyromonas uenonis. The sequence continues at coordinate 174,779 of NZ_KI535306.1, forward strand.
CTATCGATACGATGCGTGACCCCAACGAATGCCCGCCCAGGCTTGTCGTACTTATCGATGAGATAGCGCTCGACAAGCTCCGAGAGCGGTGTATCGCCCGTGCTATCACCCTGTACGAGCATCCCCGCCGGCTTATTGACGATGAGGAGATGATTGTCCTCGTAGAGGATCTGTAGGTCAGGCATCGGTCTGCTTACTAAGGCATTACATATTCATACCGCCACAGCAGGAGAGCACCTGTCCTGTCATGTAGGAGGAGAGGTCGCTCGCGAGGAAGAGAGCCACATTGGCCACATCCTCAGGCTTGCCACCACGACGTAGCGGGATCTGCTTAGCCCACTCCTTGCGTACCTCCTCGCTGAGGACAGCCGTCATATCGCTCTCGATGAAGCCTGGAGCGATGCTGTTGGCACGGATACCACGTGAGCCGAGCTCCTTGGCAACGCTCTTAGCCAGTGCGATCATACCAGCCTTAGAGGCCGAGTAGTTCACCTGCCCCGCATTGCCCGAAACACCGACGACGCTCGCCATATTGATGATGCTACCCTGACGCTGCTTCATCATGACGGGAGCCACGGCATGGGTCATATTGAAGGCGGACTTTAAGTTGACATTGATCACCGCATCCCACTGCTGCTCGCTCATACGCAGGAGCAGACCGTCACGGGTGATGCCCGCATTATTGACTAGGACGTCTAGCTTGCCAAAGTCAGCAACGATCTGATCAATGAGCTGATGCGCTGCCTCAAAGTCTGCAGCATTGCTCTCGTAGGTGCGTATCGTGACACCGCACTCCTTGGCTAGCTGAGCGTAGTAATCCTTTGCTTCGTCGGCCACCTTGAGGTCGCTGATAGCTACATGGCATCCAGCCTCTGCATACTTCGTGGCGATCGCTTTGCCGATACCACGTGCTGCTCCGGTGATCAGAGCCACTTTGTCCTGAAGTAGTTTCATAGATTCTATTGAGTTATAGGTTTTGTATTTGCATGATTGGTTAGTCCCTGTCTGAGCAGCTGCTTCATCGCAGCGATGATGCGGAGGTAGTCCTCCTTGCCGTACTCATGGTGGTAGCGATTGATGTAAGGGGCCTCCAGACTCTTGAAGCTCTTGAGGAGTAGGTAGGCTGTCGAGTTGATATCTGGGACCACTAGCTCTCCACGATCGTACCCCTCCTGCAGGATCCGCTTGAGCATGTCGTACTCGCTCTGGTCATACTTGAGGCGAAGGCGCTCAACGTTGAAAGTGTCGCTAAAGAAGCTCGCATTGTGCTCGCCCTGTCTCTGCACCGTCTTCTGAATCAGCTGCAGATGATTGTCCAGCAGCACCATCAGCTTAGTAATCGCATCGGCAGGACGAGCCAGCACTTCACTCAGCGACTGACTCATCAGACTAATCTCCCGCTCTATGACCGCCATGAGTAGCGTCTGCTTGTCCTTATAATAGGTGTAGACCGTACGCCGACTGCACCCCACAGCCTCAGCAATGGCGACCATGGTCGTCTCCTCGACTCCTTGCTGCACAAAGAGCGTGTGGGCCATTTGGACGATGCGCTGGCGCGTGTGTTGTGTAGAGGTCATAAGTGCGTGAACGATAATAAAAGCGTGAGATAACCGTTACAAAGATACAGCTTTGCGCCGAAAGTACCCTTTGGGATCAAGCGCACGCCATTCTAATCCTCACCCACATGTCATCTTCTAGGAGATTACTCGGCACCCTGCCTACCAATATACTACTTGTCGTGCTGGCGCTCGTCGTGGCACTCCTACCGCTCGTTCTCTCGGAGCCACTCGTGAGACGCATGGCCGACGAGGAGCGGCTCAAGATGCAGACCTGGGCGGAGGCGACCGAGTGCATAGCCAGCCAAAGCGACGAGCAGCTCAATGCCTTAGCTCTCCAAATCCTAGAGTCAAACACGACCATACCGCTCATCCTCACAGACAGCCTCGGGAATATCTTGGGATACAAAAACATTGACTCCGTGGCGGTCGCTCGTGACTCGACCTATCTGGCGAGGCGACTCACGGCTTTTCGCTCTGGCTATGCACCCATTGAGATAGACCTAGGCACCGCTGGGCGCCAATACCTTTACTACAGCGACAGCAGTAACCTAAGGCGATTGCTACGTTTCCCCTATCTGCAGACGGGCATCTTCATCCTCTACATCATCATCCTCGTCCTCACCATTCGCAGCCTACTGCACTGGGAGCAAGACCGCATATGGGTCGGACTCAGCAAGGAGACCGCCCACCAGCTCGGCACGCCTATCTCTTCGCTCATGGCGTGGACCGAACTGCTCAAGAGCTATGACCTACCTCCCGAAATCATCGAGAGCATAGGCCAAGATGTCAATCGCCTCGAGCTGATCGCACACCGCTTCCAAAAGGTCGGCAGCCTACCCGAGCTCTCGCCCATAGAGCTCAACGGACTGATCGCCACCTCTGTGCAATACCTCGCGCGACGCATCTCCAGACAGGTAGAGATCGTCTTCGAGCCAGCAGCTGAAGAGCTCTACTGTCTCATCACGCCCGACCTCATGAGCTGGGTCGTAGAGAATATCGTCAAGAACGGTGTCGACGCCATGGACGGCAAGGGTACGATCACCATCACCACAGAGGCACACGGCAAGAACGCCTATCTCGAGATCACCGACACGGGCCGTGGTATGACACGAGCCACGCAGCGGATGATCTTCAAGCCAGGCTTCACGACCAAGGAGCGTGGCTGGGGGCTCGGCTTGTCGCTCGCACGTCGCATCATACGTCACTACTTCCGCGGGCGCATCTACGTCAAGCGCTCCGAGCTACAAGTCGGCACCACCTTCCGCATCGCCCTCCCCCTGCAACAGCTCCCCTAACCCACTCGCCGTCCTTCCTTTCAAAAGTCTGAAAACGCTTCCGTGAAGAACAAAATATCCACGGGTGAAATTAACTTCTCCCGTGGATATCTAAGGTGAGGTCTACTTTTCCGACCAGTTATGGTTCAGTCCTTTCAGTTGTAAGACACAAAACCTTATCGACTAGCCAAGATACCGCCTATACAGTTGCCGAAACAGCTGCCGAAACAGCTGATGCGGCTACAATAGCTGCGATAATGAATATGGCTATAGTAATGCCGATGCACACTGCAGCCGCAATGGCCAAACCCTTAGCCCACTGGAGGGACTTACGACTTGCCCGCTCAGAACCCTCGTAGTCTCCTCTGTCATAGAGTGAGGAGACCTGTATGGAGTAAATAAGAGGTATAATACCTAGCGGGAAGAAAAGAATGGCGCAGAGGACACCCCACACAAGATTGTCGGGTGGCATCTTGGGACGGTTTTGTGGTTGCATAGGGCTACCCATCGGGGCGCCGGCGCCATACGCGGGGCCGTAAGGTGTACCATAAGGTGTGCCGTTAGATGGACTGTAAGATGGAGCTCCCGCATAGGGACTGGGACCTGACACTTGCGGTCCAAAGAGGGGACGTAGCTCATCCAGTGCTTGAGCAGGACAAGCATTGACCACGCCTTCGACACGTATTAACGTTTGGGGTGTAACCCCACGAGAGGACAACTCCTCAAGCGTATAAGGACCTACATCCTGTCCGTTGTGGACGATATAGTACTGTCTCATAGATATCTATAAATTACTAACATTGTGTCTCTAGTCATACGAATCTCATTGGATTCTCCCTAGAGTTTACCATACGGAGAAAAAGCCACCAAGGAAGTTCAATCCTAGGAAAATCAAGAATATTATCGAAGACCACTTGACCCAGGCTTGAGCCGTACGACTAGCCTCCCAAGCGCCCCTGTAGTCACCTCTGTTGTAGCATGATCCAACGCGAGATGAATAGATCGTCGCACCTATACCTCCTGGCAAGCATAAGAATATCAGGATGATACTCCATACAAGATAGTTAGGAGGCAGGACACCCTCTATCTCTTGTGATGGTGGAATGGTCGTAAATGGATTCGCCGTTGACCCGTCCGATCTGTATTGAGGAGCCTGCTGGTACTGTTGCCCCTGAGGAGCACCGTTGTAGTTAGGTGTCTGCTGATACTGTTGACCCTGAGGAGCTCCATTATAGTTAGGTGTCTGCTGGTACTGTTGACCCTGAGGAGCACCATTGTAGTTAGGTGTCTGCTGGTACTGTCGACCCTGAGGCGCGCCATTGTAGTTAGGAGCCTGCTGGTACTGTTGACCCTGAGGCGCACCATTGTAGTTAGGAGCCTGCTGGTTGGGCTGTTCTTGCGTTCCTTGGGGCGGTTGCTGGTACTGTTGTGTCTGGGGAGACTGCTGCCCTAAAAGTGGTCGTAGCTCTTCAAACTCACTCGCAGGACAAGGTTCTCCCATACCCTCTGTCCAGATCATAGTCTCAGGTGTCAACTCTCGTGACGCCAACTCGTCTAGCGTGTAGGGTCCCCTTTTCTGTCCGGAGAGGACGATGAAGTACTGGCTCATAGTTCTATTCTGTTTTATGCTTAGTATTTATTGCGATACGAGTGGGTCGAGCAGACTGGGCGAGGCTCGCCACAGCGACTTGACCTAGGCAGACACTACCGTATATGCTACTATGAAGAGTAACATACTTATCTCGTGGAGAGACTTCAGCAGTATATATGGGTAGTGACATCTCAAACGTCAATTTAGTGAGAAGTCAGCCTCTCTTTAAGTGCCCCTCACTCTTGATACGCAAAGATATGTACTTATTTTGACAGATGCAATACCCTAAAAGATGCGATCCCCCTCCTCTTGCGCCAAAAGAGGAAACGAAATACGGCCAAACATGGAAACGAAATACGGCCAAGTGTGGAAACGACGAAGGAGTCTTCGTCGCTTTGAGCTGAAAGTAAATTAGTTATATCGAGACGCTCTTGACCAGACAGCTCGCCGAGCGTCTACCCCAAGGGAGCCCAGCGATCAGCGAAGCTCGCTATTTCTCTCTTGGGGACTTCCAGCTGAGTGGCCAATGCCTGCCAGTCTTTCAGAGCTTCACATACCTCCGATATGATGCTGTCGGCGACCGGTCTACTGAGCATATATTCCTCTGAGGCATCACCTAGGAGCGAAAGGTCTGCCTCGTTAGACGTAGACGTGATCAGCAAGCTTTGGTGCCTGCTGAGTGTCGGATTTAGATCATAGGCGGGAGATAGCGTCCAGCCTTTTGGGGTAAGTAAGAAACCGTGATTTCGGAAGTGATCATCACTATTACCGATACAGATATTGAAAGCGACACGACGGTACAACTCTCGCAGATTGTTGTCGACATCGGCACCGTAACGAATGATAAAGTCTACGATATCCAAGTAGCCGTGGCCATTTGTGGCATTGTCACCATCATGCAGTCCGAGGAGTGTCATGGCGGATGCAAAGTGGATACGCTTCCCGCTCTTCGTCCTGTCAAAACGCTGAGAGATAAGCGTATGACGACTATCAGAGGTCTGTAGGGTCCTCGTCTCAGCCACCGATATGCCAGCCCTTTTCGCTAGCAAATGGCACAGATGTTCCCACAGCTCTGCATCATAGTCATCTTGGCGGGAGGGAAACTTTGCGACACACAATGATCCATCCGTATCTATCACACTTGCCTTGGGGCGTGCTCCTCCCAGAGATGAGCCAGGCTGAATCAGCTGTGCAATCCATTTTTTGTCAGGAAGTTCGTTCTGCTGCTCGCTTTGCTCTATTTGTCTGGCTGCAAACTCCAGATCTCGAATGTTTGCCAGGGGGGGAACCCTTAGCGTTGGTGTACTATTGATAAAGTCGGCATCTGCACGCTCTTTGAATCGAAAGCCTCCCATCCGAGAGTAATCATCAATTCCTAATAGGTAGTCAAATGAAGAGAGTCGGCGCAGAGGACGTCCTTCCTCTTGGGCTAAGAGTTGCTCTCGACGATTGAGCAATGTTCGCCCCCACCTATCGGGCAAAGCATCGGAGAAACACCCGAAGATATCACAACCTGCCGCTGTATATTGGACTCCTGGGTAGTTATTAAGATCTGCACTCAGGAGGAGTTCGCCTGCCTTACGTAGCCACTCTTCATCAAAGCTGAAGCCATAACTATCCCCTCCACGCAGAGATTCGTAGCTCAGCTCTCCTATTAGCGCAGGCTCCTTCAGCCAGTCAAAATCAGCGTATACCAGTAGCTTCTGCATAGATTATTCTTTCTTAGAGGCTCGACGACGAGCAACGAGCGACAGATCCTGGAGGCGGCGCCCTAGCTCATCCTCTCGAGCGATGTAGAGGATGTCATCTTCGAGTTGCAAGGCGTAGAGCACCCGCAGGTAAATTCCAATAGAGACGGAGGGCGTGCCTCGCTCTATGCGTGAGACGGTCAGTGTCGAGCATGTAGCTCGCTCAGCGACCTGTGCGATGGAGAGGTTACGCCTCAGGCGAGCCAACTTGATTTGCTCGCCTACCTCCTGCATCTTTAGCTCTAATTTGCGGGGTAGCTTCGTACCCATTGTGTTTTTCGTCATATCACTCAACCTATCATATAATATGCAAAGATACAACTTTATCGTTACTATTATAACTGTTGGCGGGAATACGTCAGGACTGACGCATTATAATCAGCCGTCTAGAAGTGGCACATGACGATAACTAGGAAATAGTCATTTCGATTATCGCTACACAGTGTCTACGAGACCTCTCTGATTACTCCTTTCTCCCGAAGAACGGAATTCCTACCTAGGAATTTGCCAAATAGCTACCTAGGAATTCCCCCAATTCCTACCTAGCAAATCAAAAATATCTACGGAGGAATTTGAGCAATTCCTAGGTAGGAAATGAGACGAGCGCATTTTTATAATGCGTCACCCCTGGGGAATACGTTCTGCTCAGATTGCTTTTGCTGGTGGAATATACGGGCCTGTAGCTCCGCTTCGGATATTTGAGTACCTTTGCACAAAGATGTATGATGCCCTTTGTATGGTCTCTGAATATAGACTAGGGAGGGGACGCATCGCTAATTGACCTGTTTTTATCTGTATATACCACAGCTCGTACATTTTACAGTTAAGATTTACGCTTGCCTATGTCGCATCACACCCCTCGTTCACGGCGCCGATCGCTACTCCCCTCGTCTAGGATTATTGCGATCGTATGTATCGCCTTACCTCTCTTCCTGCTGGGATCTATAGCTCTCCTCGAGGTGGGCAAGTGTCACCTAGAGCAGTCGGTGCGTGAGGAGATGACCTTCACCGTCCTGCTAGACCCAGAGACGACTGCTCAGGATAGCATCGAACTGATGCAGCAAGTGCAGCAAGCACCTTACATCAAGGATGTCAACTACATAACGCCTGACGAGGCGGCACGACAACTAGAGGAGGAGATCGGCGAAGACCCCGTCGCGGTCCTTGGCTTTAACCCCTTACAACCCTCGCTAGAGGTGCATCTCAAGTCACAGTACGCTGTGGCCGATAGCATGGCGCAGATAGAGAGCGACTTCGCATCGTGGGGCAACGTGCAGATGATGAGTTACCGTGGAGATATGCTCCAGATGATCGATGAGAATATGCAGCATCTCTCGACGATCCTACTGATCGTCTCGCTGATTCTGCTGATCATCGCTATCATACAGGTCAATAGTATGACCCACATTATGATCTACAGTCGGCGCTTCCTGATCCGCTCTATGACCCTATTGGGAGCTAAGCCAAGCTTGATCCGTAAGCCCTTTACCACTTACAGTATATTCAACGGGCTGTGGGGTGGTTTGCTAGCGACTTGTATGATTATAGGCTTGCTCTGCTATATGACACAGCGCAACCCGCTACTCCTCCAGAGCTACCTCAGCTACAGCGAGGTGGCGATCATCCTCGGAGGAATCATCTGCCTCGGCATCCTACTTTCGTGGATCACCGCCTCTATCTCGACGAGCCGATACATTCGTATGGATGGCGGACGGATCGTCATGGCTTAGTCATTATCTTATCCATCACAACTTATCAATTATGGTATTTGGCAAGAAGAATTATATCCTCCTAGCGGTCTCCGTGGGGATCATCATACTGGGGCTCCTCTTGATGTCAGGCGGAGGTAGCGCAGACAGCACAGAGTTTACGGCTGAGATCTTTAGCACACGTCGTATCGTGGTGGCGCCTATCGTCACGTTGGTCGGCTTCCTCCTAATCATCTATGCGATCATGGCTAAGCCCAAAGATCCCAACAAAAGCAACGGCAAGGATAGCAACACTAAGCCACAAAGCAAGTAAACCCCTTGTGCCGCAACGCTTAAGATGACGATACTTGAATCCATTATTCTAGCCATCGTAGAGGGCTTGACGGAGTTTCTCCCCGTCAGTTCTACGGGACACATGATCCTTACGCAGGGGGCGCTTGGTATGGAGAGTACGCCTTTCCTACGCGCCTTTACGGTGATGATCCAGTTTGGCGCGATCCTCTCGGTCGTGGTGCTGTACTACAAGCGCTTCTTCACCTTTCGAATTGAGGAGGGCGCACGACAGCTACCGCAGCGGTGGCAGTGGGTAGGACACTTCTCCTTTTACATCAAGCTCCTCGTGGGACTGATCCCCGCAGCGGTCATCGGGCTACTACTGGAGGAGCAGATAGACCAGCTCCTAGACAATGTCTATGTGGTCGCCACGACGCTCTTCCTAGGCGGTATCTTCATGCTCTTCATCGATCGCATCTGGCCAGCTCAGAGTCAGACGGCAGAGCGCCCATCGTACCGCAACGCTTTCGTCATAGGTTGCTTTCAGACCATCGCTATGATCCCAGGCGTGTCACGCTCTATGGCGACAATCGTGGGGGGACTGCAACAGCGACTCACAAGACGCGCAGCGACCGAGTTCTCCTTCTTCCTAGCGGTGCCGACGATGCTCGGTGCCACTCTGCTCAAGGGGTACAAACTTCTCTCCGATCCCGTCTCTAGTCAGATACTTCAGGAAAACTGGATGGCACTCCTCGTGGGCAATGTGGTAGCTTTCGTAGTGGCTCTGCTAGCGATCAAGTTCTTTATCAACTATGTAACCCGCTACGGCTTCAAGCTCTTCGGCTACTACCGTATCGTGGTCGGTCTACTGGTACTCATCCTACTGCTCTGTGGGGTGCCTCTAGCGATGCACTAATAAGATGAATCAGGAAGTCTCCTCCAAGCTATACACTCCTGCCGACCTACAGGCTCATCGCCCCCTCATGTTACGTACGGGAGCGATCATACCACTGGACAAGCCGTTGGGGTGGACCTCCTTTGACGTGGTCAATAAGTTGCGCATCATGGTGCGTCAGGTGACGGGCATCAAGCGCATCAAGGTAGGCCACGCTGGGACGCTTGATCCGCAGGCGACGGGCGTACTGGTGCTCTGTACGGGGCGTGCCACGAAGCTCATCGAGCAGCTGATGGATCATGACAAAGAGTACTGCGCCACGCTTCAGCTCGGAGCCACGACGCCCTCCTTCGACAGCGAGCACGAGATTGACGCGACTTATCCCTACGAACATATCACGGAGGAGATGGTGCGGAGCACCCTGCGCCAGTTCACGGGAGAGATAGACCAGCGACCTCCGAGCTTCTCAGCGGTCAAGGTGGGCGGTATACGCGCCTACGACCTAGCCCGTCAGGGACAGGAGGTAGAGCTAGCACACAAGCACGTCACCATCCACGAGCTGGAGCTGGTCAGCTTCACGCCCCCCACCCTACAGCTACGCATCGTCTGTAGCAGAGGCACCTACATTCGTTCGCTAGCACGCGACCTCGGCACGGCTCTCGACTCGGGAGCTTATCTCACTCAGCTGGTGCGGACACGCTCTGGCGAGATTTCTCAGGCGAACTGCTTTAGCCTCGACCAACTGGACGAGCTACTCGCCCTAACGCCCGACGAGGAGGAGCTCTCCTGACTACTATATTCCCTCTATCCCATTAGAAACAGAATCCAATATGCGACATAAAGCGAAGCTTTCACACTTTGACTACAAGCTCCCCGAGGAGCTCATTGCTCAGTATCCGACCACCTTCAGAGATCAGTCTCGGATGATGGTGCTGCACCGCACCGATGGCTCCATCGAGCATAAGAACTTTGTGGACATCCTCGACTACTTTGGCGAAAAAGACACCTTTGTCTTCAACGATACGAAGGTTTTCCCCGCAAGGCTCTATGGACTGAAAGAGAAGAATCAAGCGAAGATCGAGGTCTTCCTCCTGCGTGAGCTCAACGACTCCCTGCGTCTATGGGATGTCCTCGTAGATCCAGCCCGCAAGATCCGCATCGGCAACAAGCTCGAGTTCGGCGAGGAGGGCGGAGCTCCCGTGCTGGTCGCTGAGGTTATCGACAATACCATCTCGCGAGGACGTATCCTACGCTTCCTCTACGACGGCTCTCACGAGGACTTCCTCAAGGATCTGTACAGTCTAGGCGAAGCTCCACTACCCGCGGAGATCAAGCGCCCCGCTGAGCCAAGTGATCTAGAGCGTTACCAGAGTGTCTTTGCGAAGCACATCGGCGCCGTCTGCGCTCCTGCGGCAAGCCTGCACTTTAGCGACATCATCCTGCACAAGCTTCGTCTGCAGGGCTGCAACCTTGCTTTCCTCACGCTACACCACAACCTCTCCAGCTATCAGGAGATCGAGGTGGAGGCGATCAGCAAGTATAAGGTGGAGAACGAAGAGATGTACATCCCCCTCGAGTGCTGCGACATCGTCAACCAAGCGCGCGACGACAATGCGCAGATCGTTGCCGTCGGGGCTACCGTCATGCGAGCCCTCGAGACGGGCGTCAGCACGGACGGCTACCTCAAGGAGTTCAGTGGCTGGACCAATGAATTCATCTACCCGCCTTATCACATTCACCTGCCGACCGCTATGCTGACCAACTTCAATGCACCAAAGAGTATCAACCTCATGTGCGCCGCCACCATGGGCGGAGAGAAGAATGTGATGAATGCGATGAATGTGGCGGTCAAGGAGAAGTACCGCTTCGGTTGCTACGGGGATGCGCTCCTCATTATGGACTAAAGGATCCTGCTAAGCCTCTCTCACTGTCGCTCCTATGCCTACTGCTTACATAGCCCTCGGTAGCAACCTCGACGAGCCTCGTCATCAGTTGCTAGAGGCGATCAGGCGAATGCGCCTTCGTGGGCTCCAGATCTACAGTATCGCACCCTTTGTGGAGACTCGCCCCGTGGGATTCGCTTCGGAGCATCTCTTCCTCAATAGCGTTGTGGCTGCTCACACGACAGCCACGCCAGCAGAGCTTTTGGCACAGCTTCAGGAGATCGAGCGGAAGATGGGGCGACTGCACAAGTCGCACGACGGGATCTACTCCGACCGAGTCATAGACCTAGACATCCTGCTCTACGACCAGCGTGTCGTGACCACGCCTGAGCTCACCATCCCGCATCCTCGTATGTGTGAGCGAGCCTTCGTCGTGCAGCCACTCAGCTACATAGCGCCCGAACTCACCATCCCCACGACGGGGGCCACCGTGGCTCAGCTACTAGCCGCCCTGCCCTCATGATACATGATCTGAGCGAAACGATCTGCGCGCCTGCCACCGCACTAGGCGGGGGGCTAGCCGTCATACGTATCTCGGGAAGCTTAGCCCCGCAGATTGCTGAGACGCTTCTTGGCAAAAGGCTCGCGCCTCGTGAAGCCACGACCACTGGACTGCGAATTGACGGACAACTCATAGACCTCGTCGTAGCCACCTACTTTGCCGCGCCACACTCCTACACTGGCGAGGAGGTCGTCGAGCTCTCCTGCCACGCCTCTCCCTTCATCGTACGCTCTATACTAGAGTGGGTCACTCAGCAAGAGGGGTGCCGTATGGCCGATCCAGGCGAATTTACCCGTCGTGCCTTAGCGCATGGCAAGCTCGACCTCGCCGAGGCAGAGGCGGTCGCCGACCTCATCGCTGCGACCACTGCCACACAGCACAAGATGGCTATGCAGCAGCATACCGGCAGGCTCAGTCATCTGCTCAACGAACTGCGGGCGACGCTCCTACGCTTTGCCGGTCTCCTCGAGCTGGAGCTAGACTTTAGCGAAGAGGATGTCGCCTTTGCCGATCGCACCACTTTAGCTGAAACGTTAGCCACCATACAGCACCAGCTTCGCCTGCTCACGCAAAGCTTCAGCACCGGGCAAGAGCTCCAGCAAGGCATCCCGACCGCTATCATCGGCGCACCCAACGTAGGCAAGAGCAGCCTCCTCAACGCCCTTCTCCAACACGAGCGAGCCATCGTCAGCGACATCCCTGGCACCACCCGCGACACCGTCGAGGGGCGACTAACCATCCGTGGTACACTCTTCCGACTCATTGACACCGCTGGCCTGCGCCAGACGACCGACCTCGTGGAGCAACTAGGCATCGAGCGTAGCTACCAGCAGATCTCCTCGGCACGGCTCATCCTTTGGGTCATCGCCCCGCCCCTACCCACGTGGGACGAGCTAGAGACACAACTCGGTGAACTCCTACCACGCACCTCCCCCGACAGTACCCTCATGCTCCTGCTCAACAAGCGGGATCTACTCACCGAGAGCGAGGTCACGGACTGGCTCAGCCACTGCTCCGACCAGCTACAGCGCATCACAGACAAGCGGCACACTACCCCTCCGCTAGCCATCTCAGCACGAGCCGCTGAGGGCATCGAAGCCCTCGAAGAGCTTATGGTCACCCACACTCACACCCTGCACGGAGAGGAGGAGACTGTGATGCTCTACAACCTGCGCCACTACGAGGCGCTCACCAAGGCAAGTCTTGCCTTAGAGTTGGTCTCCGAGGGACTCCACAACGGCTTGACCAGCGACCTCATCACCCCCTATCTCCGTGAGGCTATCGAAGAGATCGGTCTCGTCACAGGCGCCTCCATCACCTCCGACGAAGTGCTCGGCTACATCTTCTCCCACTTCTGCATCGGCAAGTAGTATGGGCCAGGGACGCATCGCAGAGGAGCAGCAGGTCATTCGGCAAATGATCCAGCTCTACTGCAGGAAGAAAGAGGGAAATGAAACGCTCTGCGACAGTTGTCGCGAGCTACTCGAATACGCCACACGGCGACTAGACCGCTGCCACTACGGCGCAGCGAAGCCCACCTGCCGCAAATGCCCCATACACTGCTACCGACCCGACATGAAAGCCCGCATTCAGACGGTGATGCGCTGGGCCGGTCCTCGTATGCTCTTCCACCACCCCCTCGCCGCCGTCAAGCATCTCCTCCGCGAGCTCTAATCTCCGCCCCCATACAAGGTTACAATTCGAAAGCAAAGCGACAAGTCCTGACGCTTTGTCACCTGTCCATGCCAATTCTCAGGGAAGAATTTCCCAATACCTCACGAGGCAGCGAAATTTCCCCACGGAGGGCCGAAATCAAAGTTCGGAAGAATGAAATGAAACTTCGGAAGAAGCAAATCAAACTTCCGAAGTTTTTTTTCGTTCCTCGCTGGCTAATCCACGATCTCCACGGAGGGATCGTTCGATTTCCTCGATAGTGCCGTAAATAAAGTCACTCTGTATAATGTGTCACCCTATGGAGACATCTAGAAATTTCGTACATTTGCTGGCGATCAGGTACACATTTTCCTCGAAAATCAAGCGGATTTTCCAAAAACAGCCCTGTAATCAACTGACA
>NZ_KI535306.1:189062-202701 GCF_000482365.1 Porphyromonas uenonis DSM 23387 = JCM 13868
CCTCGCAGAGCATCTTCCATTAGAACAAGGATTAAGTTTCCCCGAATGATCACCCAGGGGGGTATGATATGCCCGTCATACAAAAAGAAGAGCCTGTTGGCAAAGTCAACAGGCTCCAAAAAGGTAGCCACTCCTATATGGGGGGATGATTAAAAGAAGAGCGTGTTACGCTGATGGGTGATGATGTCTATATCTATCTGCTGCCCGATTAGTTCCTCCGCTGGAACTAAAGAGTTCCAAGAGGGGAACTGTTTTTGAAACTCGTATATATGACGGACACAACACGATACGTGTAACCCTTTGTAGGGACGCACGGGAGTGTCTAGCGGGAGGGCGTCCGTTGTATCAAAGGTTACAGCGTCGTGGTTTTAACGGGGACGGACGCACAGACCGTGCGTCCCTACATTATCGTTACTCGTCTCGCTTTGACAGGGACGGGCACCCTCTCGCTAAACACGATCCGTGCAACCCTACTGTAAGGCCATTTATAGTATAGCTACGATGTTGGGGTTGTCTAGAGAGACTCTGTTATAACCCTCTATATAGAATTCATCTACGAGGTAGAGCCGCTCGCTGGCTCGTGTCATCGCTGTGTAGAGCCACTGGTAGGCGGCTGCTTTGGCTTCGAGGGTGAAGTTGCGCGGTATAGAGACATACACGTGAGGCCACTCCCCACCCTGCGCCTTGTGACAGGTTAAAGCGTATCCATAGACTGCTCGGAGTGCATTGAGATAAGGATCTCTAAACATCTGCTCCTCATACTCCTGGCTCTCCTGCTTGATACCCCGCTCCCGCATCCTAATGTGAAAGTCGATGAAGAGCCTTTTCTGTGCGCTTTGGTCTAGATTACTATAGCCTGAATAGAGTATATCCTCGATGAGTAGTAGTGAGAAGAGCTGTCGCGAAGCTATCTCCATGACTTCTACGCGGAGGAAGGTGAGTCCAGCTCGTCGCTCTCTCTGGTCTAAGGCGACGACTCGCACGAGATCTCCGTTGCGCAGATTGGAAGGTAAGTTGTTTTGTGTGACGAGGAGTAGCTCGCCTTCCATCAGCGTTGTAGCAGTAAAGCCTAACGCTGGGCGAATCATCTTAGCGTGCTGATTGCAGAGTCTATTGGTCGTGCAGAGGAGTGTCGCAGCTGTGTAGCCTGCCCTACGCACGTCTGCTATGTAGCTATCCAAAAGAGTCTTACTACTATCGACGAGCTCTATGTCCTTATAGTTGCGTAGTGGTAGCTTACCCCACCTTACAGCTGGGGGATCCTCATATAGCTTACGAACTCTATCAGCGGCTAGTATGATATCATTGCCCTTCGCTTGACGCACTATCTCAGTCAACCTCACCTCCTCTGCGACTATGCCAAAGTTGTCATAGAGGTAGCTCTGCGAGAGCGCAGGCGAGTCGCTCTGACCTACAGGGGGGAGCTGACACTGATCGCCTACGAAGATAAACTTGCCCTGAGGATTGATATCAAGGAGGTCTTTGAGTAGCCTACCTGATCCAAAGATCGCTTGTCTAGGGTTTTGCTCCTTGAGGTCAGACACCATAGAGGCTTCGTCTACGATATAGAGCATAGAGGGTTCCTCCGTCTTAGCGTCTTGCTTACCAAACTGCAGTAGCAGCTGTCCCGTATTGTCTACATTGTCATTGGCCTCAATCTCTTTGAGCATCTTATTGATGTCTCTATTGAATCCCATAAACTTGTAGATGTAGTGGTGTATGGTCTGAGCAAATCGCGTTACATCAACCGTATCTTCCGTCTCTGCGTCTGGAGCCGATGTCGCTTTGCGATTGGCTCCCACCTTGTCACTCAGCACCTTGGCAGCTCGTCCCGTGGAGGCAAGCATCACAAAGCGTCTCTCACTCTCGAAAAGCCAGTCGACGAGCTCTCGCATGAGGGTGGTCTTGCCTGTACCGGCAAAGCCCGAGAGTATGAGTACTCTGCTAGCCTCCTGCTCTACGAAGCTCTGGATCTGAGCCAAGGCTTTGCTCTGATCAGCAGTCAGGACTAAGTTGGTCTCGCTCATAGTCGTGATAATGGTCTGTGCGCATCAAGGTCTACTAGCACTGCGCATGCTTGCAGACTCGTGTCACACGCTCTGCTTTAATACTCTCGGAACTCCTGAAACTCAAAGATAGACTCCTTCTTGCCACCTTCTAGCTCGCTCGTCTTGCGCTGCGTAGTCGATGCGACACAGCGGACGCCTCGTGCGTGTAGCAGGGTGACAAGGCGAAAGCAGAAGGTCATCTCTCCCATAATGTGGACGGTCAAGTCACGATCGGGATACCTACTGGTGATCTCCTCTGCATACTCCTCAGCGAGTATATAAATCTCCTCTGTAGTCGCTCCTGGATCTATCTCGGGGAAGGGCATATCCACCACCTTGCCATACGCTTTTGCGGCATCAAGCTGAGCCTCGCCCCACTTGTCTGACGAGTGATTAGACAGATTTAGGAAGAGTGGCGGTGCTGAAGTAAGTTTGTCATCCTTAAGAGCTTCGAAGAGACGAACCATCTTCCTTTCTATTTGCGTTGGAATATCGCTCATCGGATTGGGGCGAATGCCCGCATGGTTGAAGTCGTTTCTAAGTTGACTAATCTCATCATAGAGC
This sequence comes from Porphyromonas uenonis DSM 23387 = JCM 13868, assembly GCF_000482365.1. Taxonomy (GTDB): domain Bacteria; phylum Bacteroidota; class Bacteroidia; order Bacteroidales; family Porphyromonadaceae; genus Porphyromonas; species Porphyromonas uenonis. The sequence continues at coordinate 191,675 of NZ_KI535306.1, forward strand.
CCACAGAGTTCCTGAACTAGAGGCAAGGAGAGCATCCTCTTGACAATGACTTTTCTTCTGTTGAAGTCTTCTTGGTCGTCATTGTTTTCGCCTAGCTTCCATTCTCTTTCAGGTCGTTTTTTGACAGTTATATTGTAAGCAGCCGCCGCCAAGTCTTGATATCGTTGCTCATCGCATGGATAGCCTGCCTGTTCTGCTGTATACCCCTTAAGAGTCTCCTGTAGGATTGTGATACTCTGCTGGTAGAGCTGCTTGTCGTAGCACCACTGAGCAGCAACAAAGCCGTTCTCTATATTGGGCGTCGGGGCAAAGTCTGAGAAGGAGTCTTTGATCTTGTCAATCAATGGAGCCATCGCAGGGATGAGAGTGTTTTTCAGATTTTGAGCTGAGTCATTTAGGTCCCTAAATATCCCCCCATCAATGATTGCCTTACCTCTGACGGAAGTCAAGCTCTGAGAGAGAGGCTCTAGTCTGTTTAGAAATAGACGTAAAGCTCTTGCATCTTCGTCTTGTCCTTTTGTTGCTTTGAGTATTGGCTGAATCCTTTCTTTAACCAATGCCGTGAAGCTAGCGGTACGGCCATTTCGCAGAAAGTCGGAGGCTGCAAAGGTCCAGTCTTGCACCTCAACAAGTGGCATCAAGTCAACAAGTGGCTTGACGGGTGCCTTTGCTTCATAGTTTCCGTATGAGATGTGGACGACCTTCGTCTGCTTTAAGAACTTCGCATAGTTGCACAGTACGAGCAGTAGCATAGGGAGGTAGCGGAAGCTGTGGGTGATGTCTATGTATAACTCATCACCTTCCTGAAGCTCGTCGTAGATGGTTTGAAATACGCTCCATAGTCCCTGCTCGTCGCCATCCTCAGTGATGTCAACGGTCTTAATAGGGCAAGGGAGCTGCATCTCGTTTAGTATGGGTCCCAATCCTATGTAGCCTTTTTCCTCTCCACCCTTATAGACTGGCCTTTCCTGCCAATTGGAAGTCCTAGCAGTAGGTGTGAGGAAAATGTAAGCGATGTCTTGTGCCGTCCACGTTTCCTTTACATTGAGAAACTCCAGCGTCGCCTCCTGTATAAAGTGCGTCTCAGAGGAGGTAAAGTCTCCCTGTGTATATTTACATGGGCCATAATTACTCGTTCCTAGTATGGAGATGAATACTTTGCGGTGTGACATTTGGTCTTACAGTTTTAGTGGTTGTGTTAGTTTAGGGCCATCGATAATATCACGTATGCCTAAGATGCGCATACGCTTGCTCATGTTTTCTTGAGTAGCCTTTGAGAAGCGCCACATCTGGTGTAGCGTAAAGATGTAGGAGTTGACTCGCAGCCCGAAGTCCTTGCTGATGGCTGCGAGCTTGTAGAGGTACTCGTCGACCACAGACTTGGGCACCTTGCCGTAGCCTGTCATGGAGACCTTGCACTCGATGACGTAAAGGGCGTTGTCCTTGACGAAGACCACGTCTAGCTCATTATCATTGGATGTAGAGGAGAGACGGCAGATCTTGACCGACTTAGCTATATCCTCGTCTCTCAGCTCGAAGTCTCGCTTGATACGTAGATAGACATACTCCTCAAACCACTCTCCTCCGAGGTAGCGACGTAGCTCAGGTAGTGGGGCTTTCTGAGCGTATCTAAGCTCCTCGGTGAGGTAGAAGTTGCACATCTTCTGTTCGTCGAAGAGCTTGAATGGTCTCTGTGCTCCACAGATTAAGCCATTGTCATAGTCATACGCTAAGCCGTAGAGTGTGAAGTACTCATTGAGACTGACCCTATAATCCAGCGAATGGGTCTGATCCGTAGAGAAGTCGTAGTAGCTGTTTTTGCCTATTGGGACATAGATGAAGCTGGCGTTGAACTTGCAAAAGTACTCATGCACAGCGAGCGACATAGTCTTGGTGCCACCCGTTATGTTGACGATATACTCCACGCTATCCGAGAGCTGCTCCGCACGCAGGGTGTCTAGGATATCCTTATAATTATCGTTGGCAACGACAATGCGCCTCACACTATCCTTCTTACGACCTAGGGCGACCTCGAGGTGCATCGCCTTCTCTTGCGCCTCCATCTGTGGGGTACTCACGAAGAGCAGATCGCTGTACTGCCCCTCCATCTCCTTGATGAAAAGGAAGTTGGGCAGTAGATGATCGCTCAGGATCGATACGATGGTCTTGCTCATAGCTACTTAATACTTAGAAGCCCAAAGATTTCATCTGCCAAAGTCTCTTCCAGCTCCTTCGCTACTGTACGATAAGCACTCCCGTTCTTCCAACTCTTTTTGCCCTTGGCATTAGCCGTGTCGTAGGACTCTTGGAAGACTTGAGCGATGAGCTTAATTTCCTCCTCGTTGAGTTCATTGCGCTTCTCTTGCTCCTGAATAGCCTTCAGCCATTTCTTGATGTCGGTTAGATTGGCATTTAGAGATTTCGTAGCACTTAGCTTACCCTTCAAGCCTGCTTCATAGCGGGCTACGCTCTCCACTGCTTGAGCTTTTTCTTGCATTTGCTGACGCTGCGTCTCTTCAAGCGCAGTCTTCTTAGCCTCAAACTTCTCTCTGAAGCCTTTATAGAGAGCGTATATATCGCCATCCATGTGGCTCTCCATCTTCTCGCTCAAACGAGTCAATACCTGCTCTGCTTGCCGTATGGCCTCCTCTAGGGATAGGGTATCAAGCTCTGCTAGGCGTTGATTGTACTCGGCCTTTAGGGTCTCTAGCTGTTGAGCTTTGATCTGCTCTTTAATACCCTCCGATAGAGAGTCAGGACCTGAGGCATGTCTTGGGGATAGCTTGCTAAAGCGGGGTAAGTAGTACTTATCGCCTCTTCCATTTTGTCCACCTTTGGCATCCTGGAACTCATTAACTCTAGGATCCGTAGACAAGCGCATATACTTGTACTCTTCTGTCTCGTTAGATACCGCACTACCCGCAAGCGCAAAGAGTTCTTGAATCTGAGGTGACTGATGCCAAGGTGTGCCGAGCTTATCACTCAGCTCATACTCGAAGTGACCCATATAGTAGTTCATCTCTTCAAGCCCCTCACCCTCCAGTATCGCTGAGTAGCGACAGCGTCCATAGCCGTAGGGCTTGGCTTGACCTAACTGGTGGTAGTAGAGATCGGGCTTGCCATGAAATGTTAGTGCCGAGAGTAGCGCACCCAGCTCGATAGGACGCAAGTTGTGAAAGACGATATCACCCGTAAAGGTCGCACCACTGCAAACAGGGGTGAGCGTTGAGTCAAGATTCTCATTGCCTAGGTTCTTCTGCCACACACCATTCCTGACGTGGTAACGCTTCCAGCCTGCAAGACGGCCATCGTTGTACGTTTTGTATTGATTCGTGCGAGCATTATCCCCCTCTTGCTCGATATACATTGGATAGTAAGAGGCCTTCGGAGTCCCCAAGACTAGCGTAACCTCCTCGCTGGGCTTAGCGTTTGTAGAGAAAGCATTGGAAAACTGTACACGCCCTCTCAAGCTGTCCGTCCTGCCGGTGTAGCCGAAGATGCACTCGGCAAGGTCGTGCGTTAACTCCTCCTTATGAGCCTGAGGAAGTAAGTCATAAGGCGTCTTGTCGTAGGGCAACTTATAGAGCAGAGCTAGTCCGAAGTCTTTGATCTGGTTGTCCTCTGTACGAAAGAAGACGGGCACGCCCTTGTCTGTGTCTGTGAGGTGAGACTTCCAGTAGTTCCAGTCGTCAGAATCCTTGTAGATGAATTCGTAATGCTCAAACTCCTCCTCTGACAGGCTATAGCACCTCGTCCCCTGTGACGGGAAGACAAACTCGTAATACTTGCCAGCGTTCATACCACGCTCCTCCTGCCATTGGTCTGGAGACCCAGTGAAGACTATGTCGCCAGTAAACTTCCCATCATCTGCACAGGTCACATAGGTGAAGGTGTTGGTTCGGACTTCAGTGAAGGAGAGATTTTCGAGATCCTCATCCTTAAAGAGATGATACTTAAAGGCTGCTGTCTTAGGGTCAAATGTCTGACCATCCACTTCTTTCGTCTTATTGATATCGAAATGCGAATTACGACTAAAGTGGCTCGTTAACAGATCTACTTCAAACCAATCATCTATAGCTTTATGACTAATGCGAAGCGGTCTACCATGGTCTACGATCTCGTAGGCATCACCCTCCTTACGCAGGTAACCACAATGGATAGCCCTCTGCACATTTGGATTCTTTATTGTGTAGAGGTCTGTGTTATTCCACTCTCTCTGTGCAAACTTGGCACGAGTGTCGAGGTTCATCTTACCGAAGCTCATGATCTCCATAAGATTGCGTACCTCCCCCTTGATAGAGGTAGCTGGGATGAAGTAGCGGTCTGACACTTGGCTAAAGCTGTTATCCTCAGCATCCTTGCTCTGTCCATTGCGAACGAAGATATCGCTCTCAGCCGTGATCATAAGCTGGATCTTGCCACTTACGCCATCAGAAAACGGCACATCGTGTGAGATCTGGTCTGCCCACGAGGGAATGTATACCTGGTCGGACAGAGGTATGAAGTTAAATGGTGCGTGTACTGACATAGCGTATTACTTTTCAAATCCAACAAATACGATGCGGTCGAAGACCTTCACGGGGAGGTCTAAGCAAGCAGGAGACTTATCTTCCCTCCAGTAACGAAGGAACTTGAGATAGCGCTGAGACATCCGATGAGTCACGAAGCGAAGCTGCTCCACCTCTGGGTCTTTGAGATCCCCCTCCGGGACTTCATACTGATTGATTAGGTAATGTCCATCAACGTGCTTGATAGTTAGGGAGAGCTTGCCCTCCTGACTATATAGGTAGCCCTCTCTGATGAATGGGTTAGCCCCCTCAAAGAGCGTCATATCCAGAGGGCTGTCGCTATACTCTATGGGTGCATCAGCATTACTCAGCCAGAGGTAGCCCTCATAGCGCAACTCGGTATTAATATCTCGAATCTCTACTCTCATAATGTCTCGCCATTTCTTTTGATTGAACCAGTGAATCGTCCATACCCCTTGTTTACGTTGCCCCCTAAGGGAAGCATCCCGCTACAGAGATCTCTCAGAGCACTCTCGAAAGCGGTGATAGCCTCGCTGACCTGCTCAGGCTCCTCTTGCTCTAGAGCTTGTTTGTCGACGAAGATGTCTAGCTCGATCTTCTGAGCGTTGGTATAGACCGCCTTCTCAGAGAAGAGTGCTCCTCCGACGCTACCTCCTGTAAAGCGGTCGATCTTGACATGATTGAAGACGTGATCCTCTGTACTATCCAGACGCTCCATAAAGAGATCGGTAAAGAGCACACAGCCACGTCGCTTGTTGCGACCTTGACTATCTCCCTCGCCTCCGAAGAGGAGACGCACAGCTTTGTTGTTTTGACCCGTATGTTCCTTCTCTAGGTCGCACTCTTCCAGCCTGTCGGCAAAGATGCCACACTGCTTATTATAGTGGTAAGCGGTGCGATGAGATAGAGCCCCCTTGACCGAAGAGCTCGGAATGAGAATCGACGCTGTACGCTCTCGGATAGAGCCTACTCCCTCCTGACTCCATACGATCTGCTGCTCAGAGACGTAGCCCTTGTCCGCTTCATCATCTCCAAGACCAGAGCCAAACATGAGGAAGTCTACAGGCTGCAATGAAACCTGATAGTGAAGCGTAGCCTCACCCTCGACAGGCTTTAGCGTATAAGATGCGAAGCCCTCTCGCCCGTCTCGCAGACTAGAGGAGTTGTCTAGATAGAGTCTTAGATCGCTCTTCTGGCTCAGGTCTAGCTTGCGATAGAGAGCCGAAATCACCTGAATACTTCCGAAGCCCTTGCGACTACCACCTCCTAGTCGGAAAGCATCAGAGCCGATCGTGTCAATAATCTTAAGAAAGTCTGCCTCCTCTCGATCCTCCACGGCAATAAGCTCTATGTCAAAGCAGAAGCGTGTGCCTCGGAAGACCACCTCCTCGTCAAACTTGCCTCTTTGCTCCGCACTGCCTCGCGGCCCTATACGTACATGCTGTCGGATCGGTAGCACCCGATAAGCTTGAAGTACAGGATCATCTGTATCCCGGAGAGCCAAGCCATCGACCACCTCTCCACTGCTGTTGAGGATCTTAGCATCGCTGATGATGAGACGAGAGCCCTCCCCACCCCGCGGGTCTTGCCAACCCATGAGGGTGTTGCCTAGCTCTTGAGACTCTAGCGAGTGACGTATCACCCCTGAGAGCGAAGTTCCTGGGATAAATGGGTAGCCATTGACATCTCGCAGGACTGGCGCATCAGTCATTATGTTTTTATCTCCACACCCTATGGATAGCGGGCTAGTGGTCTCGATGATGATCCGTGCTGTGTATCGGATTGGATAAAATGTTTGTGCCATATCTTCTCAGAGAGGGGTTATTTGTTGTTTGAGCAGTGCTTGCCCATCATAGAGGCTAGGTTGATCACGAGCTCTTGCAGATAGCCACTGTTTTGATGTTTCTTTAGGAACTCGTCTAGTACCTTCTTGCGCCCATTCTTCTCCCACTTATCCTTTGCTACGCCATGATTGAGATAGCCTTCGATAGCCCCAATCAAATTGTCAGGAGTATTTGCGACCATAGCCAAGTTGCGGATAGAGCCCCACTGAGAGGCAAAGGCTTCATCTCTCTTGAAGCGTCCTCCATGCTCCTTGACGAAGCTATTTACCACATTCCAGACCTTGTTTTGTTCGCTCTGTCGAGAGACTCTACTCCCTAGATAGTTCCACAGCAACTGGTCAGCCCCAGTGAGTGCCGGTAAGGCTTCAGGAGCTGGAGTAGCACTGTCTTTTTGACTCGTAGAAGATTTCATAAAGCGATAGCTAGAGCGTCCCGTAGCAGGGTCTGCCTGGAGGAAGGCGGGGTTGTAGAGGACTCGCCCGAAGCCCTCGTTGCAGTAGCTCCCGATGTACCTTTCATGCAGCTCCTGCGCATTCGTCTGAACGATAAAGACACTCCCCTTCTCAAAGCCACATCGGTCAGAGTCATAGGCGCGGAGCTTGTAGTTCCACGGGGCATACTGGAAGGTGAGTACCTGACACTTATTCCACAGGATCTGCCCCTCCTCTATCCCTAGATCCTGAGCCGTAGGGTGAAAGCTCGGATAGCCGTTGTCATCTAGGAAGATCAGTCTAGAGTCCGCATAGACAGCTACGCACCGACCAGCCGTTCCTAGCTCGACAGCCTCATCCGTACTCGTCGGCTCCTCGAAGTCATACGGAGAGATCTCCACGAGTCCAAACTGAGCCGTCCTCGAGCGTCCGATATGTCGCTGCCCGACCAGTGCACGGATGATCTCCTCACGGTAAGCTTGCGCCTCCTCATCTATCTCGACTGAGAAGTATAGCGTCACGCCTCGCTGCAGTGCCTCTAGACCAAACATCTGCTCGTCCTGAGCACGACGTCTCGCTGAGTCATAGGCAGACTTGATGAAGAAGTTCTTATCCACCTTAACCTCATAGGCCTGCTCCTTTCCAAATACATAAAACTCTTTGCGCTCCTGCTTCAGTTGCTTCGCTCTCATCTCTGCACTGCTTGGATCAGGGATAAGATAGTTTACATAGCTCTCCCGCTCTATACTGCCTAGCTTGGGATGATAGATGGCAGCGGGGACCTTTACGCTACGACGCTTTTCTAGAGAGGGGTTAGCATCTCCAAACCGCACATGCCCACTATGAAATATCAAGAAGCTACGCTCATCCTCCTTATTATATAGCTTGCTAGCTACCACGCCTAGAAAGTTGCTCCCAGGGATAAAGGGTAGCGTCTGCGCCTTACCTTCGGTAGCTGGCGTATCGTTGAGTACGATATCAGACAGCAGCTCACACTTAAACTTCAATACCTCCATCATTACTCTACTCTAGAAAGTTTGCAACGGCCGTAGCCTCTATTTCTACCTAAGCCTAGTCGCTTGACAAACAGCAAGGCGTCTTCCATCAGCGCCTCTTGCTCCTCAGACTCCAAGCCTCTGATCTCGCCATATAGCGTACACGGTATAGTCGTCTGGATACGTCGCAGACTGTGATCCTTAGCTAGGCCATCATCTCCTATCGCTGTAGAGGACAAGGTCTGGTATAGCATAGAGGATAGCACACTAGGCTCTTCAGAGCTTTTGATACGCTGTGTCAGGGCTTCACTCAGAGAGGCATTGGTAAAGTATAGCTTGCCTTGCTGGTTCTCACTTCCGAAGAGTTCGTCAACGAGTGTCATATCGTCACCACCCCCGAAGTGTAGCACACTAGCCACCGCCTCACGCAGTAACCCCTTGATCGTCTTGCCTGGGATAAAGGGGAGCCCATCCGGGTCCTTTACGACCAGCTCGTCAGCATCAGCTCCAGCCGACTGACCAGAGCCACAGTGCCAGTTAGAGAAGAATTCTACTTGATACTTCATCGCTTCCGTTTCTAATCTTTTGTCACCACATTCATAATGCTATACAGCGAGAGCACATCGAAGGTTGGATATATAGTCACCTCCGTAGTCTTATCTTTATCTTCAGTTTCTTCTCGTTGTCTACATTTCGTTTCGCAGAGCTCTGTGACCAGCTTACTACTAGCTCCACTATACACACTCTTCATACGACCCAGATGCTGACTAGCGAAGTCTACACTCCGATGCATGTGCGTGAGCCACTGGCGTAGCCCAGACTTGACACCCTCATCGTCTATCTTCTGAAGTTTATCACAGTACGACAGCAACTCATCTATGGTGAAGTAGCCAGCGCGCTCCGCTAAGTAGTATGGCCCGAATGCAAAGGAGAGAGCATCGGTGGGCATTAACACACGCTCAACGATGTCCGCATAGCTCTCTACGTAGCTATCCTCCACCTTGTGAAACATCAGGCACGAGGGGATACTACCCCCAGCATCTACTTGACGCTTGGCATCATGCTTAGCTGCGCTGCAGAGATCCTCCGCTAGCTTATAGCCATAGTGAAAGGGGTAAGAAGACTTGATAAAAGCAATCCCAGCACAAGCCGTCAGACAGGACAGCCCCGTGGCACCATGCACGATCTGCCCTAGCTCTCCCTGCCCCGTATGATACTCAAACTGACGAATGAACTCCTGCGCATACGCTATAGCCAGACTACCACGTATGATCACCGTCATATCATCACCTCCTAGTACGACGGGACGCAGTGGATAGGCGTCGCCTTCTCGCACTCCTAGCTTCTCAAAGGCTGCATTGGCAGCACGCTCGGTAGCCTCGTCTAGTAGCTGGGAGAAGCGCTGATACTGCGCCATGTCTCCTCCGATACGCTGTACGATCTGACCCAAGCTATTGCCATCTGCATGGACGATAGCGATCCAGTCATTCCTATCCGTCAGCTTTGCGATGTCGTAAGGGTATTGATCAGGATCAACCTCCTTATCACTATCTGTGCCATAAAAGCTTTTCTTAGCAAGCGATAGAGCGTGAATATAGCGTCTCTTAGCAGCTGTCGTCATGTCGACACATTTGCCCGACCCCTCAGAGGCGACTAGGGGCAGCCCCGTCTTGTTGGATCGCTTCATACCTAGCGCACCGAGCGTCAGACTAGGTTGGGGCTGGTTACGCTGGCTCCTGAGCTTCTCCTCCAGCTCATTGATCCTATCAGGGAAGTCTCCCGTCATCTCTACGACAGCCTGACTGATCGTGATGCCAGGCGCCTCGATCATCACACGGCGAGGGAAGTAGCGCACCGTCTGAGCGCAGGTATCTAGATCGTCAAAGTAGTAGCGCACATTTCCCGCAGCACCGATGATCAGCGCCTCATCACGGAAGGGCGCTCCGACCGTCTCGCGAAAGATCTGCGTGCAGATCTGCGCCACAAGCTCACTGGCTCCCACGATATCTTTCAGTTCATTCGTCTGAAAGATAAAGTTTTGGATTCCTTGCACAGAGGCGCCATATAAGTATCCCATGAGTAAGTCCTTTATTTAGTTTCTGATTCTTGTCAATGTCCCAAAGCCTACACTAGCGTGCCGGCCCAATCCTATCTGATCGGGCAGCGATACGTTGGTGGCAAACTGTATGTCGAGCGTCATCAGTGGCACCCCCTTATACTTCACAGACCGCATAGGAGTCGTCGAGAGGATCTCTGTCTCTAGCATCGAGGGGACGAAGATGCCCACCCCCTTGAGCATCGAGAGTATATTGCCCGTGAGGATCTGCTGCAGCTTCAGTATACGAGACGCCAGACCTCTCTCACGCTCAAACAGCTTATAGTTCTTTTCATTCAGCGGTAGCCAGTCGCTCAGCTGATAGATCACTGGCAGGTCACTCATCTCCACCTCATGTCTATCCGCACCAATATGCTCTATCGCCAGCGTCACGTGACGCTGGCCGATCATCGTCTCCAGGCTCTCCGCACGAAGCAGGTCTCCGACCGCATCCACGCCATCGCCCACACAGACCAGTGCCGCCTTGCCATCGATCCGTCTATACTGTATCAACGGGTAAGCATAGCGTAGCCCGCCAGCCTCATGATTGTGATACATCGTATTGTCTCGAGAGAGCAAGCTAACAATGGCGCCACGAAATAGAGGTAGCTCCCATCTTGCGATCGACGTGTCAAATTGCACCTGCAACGTTCTCAGTTCGCCCATATCTATTGCTAAGTCTTGGTCTACACCTTTATGTCCCCTCTATGCTTCCTTATAAGCTCCCAAAGAGTTATAAATGTGTTTCTCCGCAAAGATAATAAAAAAGGATACGCGTAACGATTCGTGTTCCCCGTGATGGGTCGCAATTTGTATCCCCGCTAAAGCGAGACGTGTAGCGATATGTAGGGACGCTCGGGAGTGTCTAGCCGGAGGGCGTCCGTTGTGTCAAAGCGAGACGAATAACAATGATGTACGAACGCTCGGACGTGTCTAGTGGAATGGTATCCCTCCTATCAAAGCGTAACTGCACCCTGTAGGGACGCTCGGTCGAGCGTCCGTTATGTCAAAGCAAGACGTGTAACAACGAGAGGAAACCGTTGCAACAGTCTCCCCTATTGTTTTACGCCCAAACCTCTCTCCTCGACATCCTTGTTCTAATGGAAGATGCTCTGCGAGGACATGTCTTCTTC
>NZ_KI535306.1:204469-300712 GCF_000482365.1 Porphyromonas uenonis DSM 23387 = JCM 13868
GTCTTAATCCTTGTTCTAATGGAAGATGCTCTGCGAGAGCCAATTTTAAGACGCACTGACTATCAGCTGGTTACAGCACCATTTTCGGAAAATCCGCTTGATTTTCAAGGAAAAAGTGTACCTAACTGCCCGCAAATATACGAATTTTCCAGATCTCCCCATGAGGCGACACATTATACAGAGTGACTTCATCTACGCCTCTATCAAGGAATTCGAAAGATGCCTCGGTGGAGATTGTGGATTATCCAAAGAGGTACGAACAAATTCTTCCGAAGTTTCATTTGATTCCTCCGAAGTTTCATTTCGCCTCCACGTGGAGGATTTTCATTTTCCACCTGGGAATCTTCTTTTCCAACGGCAGAAGTGATTCGTCCCAACGGGGAGGGTCGCTGTCTGGCTCGTGGGTTCGTGAGTGGTACCTACTACTGGGTAGGTTTGCGGGGGCGTTTCCTTCGTAAAGAGGTATAACTTTGCGGTGTAATAGATCCATACAAGCTGTACACCTCGCAGAAACTGATGGCTAAGGCTCAGCATAACGCATATACCAAGCAGATGCACCGCTACGATGCGCTCATGACGGGACGCTCCTGGTGGGGGCATCTCTTTATGAATGGTCTCTGGCAGGTGAATCAGCTACAGATGGCGGCAGAGGTCTTGGCCATGATCCCCGATGACTTTGCGGGGCGGCTACTAGATGTGCCAGTGGGGACTGCGGTCTTCACCTGCGACAAGTATAAGCAACTTGCCAAGGCTCAGATCACTGCGCTGGACTACTCCGAGAAGATGCTCGAGATGGCTGCCCACCGCTTTGAGGTGGAGGGGGTGACCAATGTATCGCTCGTGCAGGGTGATGTGGGGGCGATGCCCTTTGCCGATGGGGAGTTTGACTATCTGCTCACGATGAGTGGTTTGCAGGCCTTTCCCGACAAGGAGCGAGCCCTCCGTGAGATGCACCGTGTGCTAAAGCCTGGAGGGAGACTGTGTGGATGCTTTTACGTGCGTGGGGAGCACCGCGTGGGCGACTGGATAGCTCGCCATATATTGGAGCGCAAGGGGTACTACTGCCCGCCACACTACACAGCCCCGGAGGCGGTGGCAATTCTTCGGGACCTCTTTGGGGAGCGTATCTCCGTACATCAGTACCACGCTATGCTCATCTGCTCAGTAATCAAAGATAGGTAAGCAAACGAACTATGAATAGTCCGACACCAGATATACAGCAGCGTATCGAGGAGGGTGCCTTGCGGCTCTTCTCTCGGCATGGCTACATAGGCACCTCGATGCGTATGGTGGCCAAGGAGGCTTACGCCTCGCTGGGCAGTATATACTACTATTATGAGGACAAGGAGGCACTCTTTCGCTCGCTCGTAGAGCCTGCGATCAGAGGGCTAGAGGCACTTTACGCCTTACCGCCTGAGGATCAAGATATGGAGATGGATATGCTGGACCCCGAGGAGCGTAAGCGGAGGGGCTACTCGAAGTCACCCTTCTACCAGTACATCATCGATCATGCGGAGGCTCTGCGACTGGTCTTCTTCGCCAGTGCAGGCTCCTATCTGGATCACTACGAGGATCGGCTCAATCAGCTGAGCAACGAGGCGACCATCCGCTACTTCGAGCGGTATCGGGAGCTGCATCCCGACTGGAAAGCCGAGGTCGATCCTTCCTTCATCGATATTTACTCAGCCTTTATCACGGCAACCATCAAAACTATACTACAGCGGTCCGACACCAGTCCAGAGGAGCTGGCACGGTTCTGTCAGTGCCACGAGAAGTTTAGCTTCGGCGGTTGGCGAGCACTCTTAGGGGGCTAGTGAAACAGTTCACTAGACCCTTTTTTTGAACACTTAGCGAAAGACGTTCAGTTTCCCCTCTCTTCCCAATAAGCAAATCAACTAACTAATCAATGAGACGATACAGACTACTATTACTAATCACGCTACTCTCCCTCAGCGCAGCAGTAGCTCAGGAGTACCACTACCGTGGCAACGTACTAGATGACGCTACGGGCGAACCCCTCATCGGTGCCAATGTCTATGCCGAGCCAAAAGGTGCTGGAGCCGTCACCGATGCCGAGGGACACTGGGAGCTCACCTCCAAGCAGCGGGTCAAGAGACTCGTCGTGAGCTATGTGGGCTACAAGAGCAAGCGCATCACATCACCACGGCAAGATGGCAAGCCGATCAGCGTGAGACTAGAGGTCGACGAGACGACGCTAGGCAGTGTCGTCGTCGTTGCCAAGCGTCAGGAGCGCGCTCTGCGTGAGTCCGCTATGCCTATCTCGGTCATCTCGATGCGACAGCTACAAGGTACCGCCTCCTCGATAGACGAGGTGCTGTCTCGCACTACGGGTGTGACGCTGCGCAATACGGGCGGACTAGGGAGTGCCTCGCGCATATCGCTACGTGGACTAGAGGGCAAGCGAATGGGCATCTACATTGACGAGACACCCTTTGGCGAGATGAGCGACTTCATCTCGATCAATGACATCCCGACCGATATGATCGAGCGGGTGGAGGTCTACAAGGGGATCGTACCCTACAAGTTTGGCGGCTCAGCTATGGGCGGAGCGGTGAATGTGGTGCTCAAGGAGTACCCGCCGAAGTACTTTGACGCTTCGTATGAGGTAGGGTCGTACAATTCGCACATGCTCTCGACAGTCTTCAAGCGTACCCTGGAGGATGCAGGCGTGCAGTTTGGCGTAGGCGGTACGCTCGCCTACTCGGACAACAACTACAAGATGGAGTTGCCACACTACAAGGATCGGATCGTGAGGCGCGACCACGATCAGTTTCGGAAAGCGATCCTAGGCGGTAGCCTCAAGGCGACGAAGTGGTGGTTTGACGAGATCAAGCTAGAGTGCGCTGGGACCTACATTCACAGAGAAATACAGGGCTTCGAGTGGGACGTACGAGAAGCTTTTACCCTCTCCAAGGGATTGGCTGTGGAGAGTACCTTCAAGCGTGCAGACTTCTTCCTTCCAGGGCTAGATCTAGACGCATCGGTCGGGGTGGTCTTCGGGCAGAATGGACTGACCGACAAGGCTGCGCATCGCTACGATTGGGATGGCAAGGAGTACCCCGCGGGCTCCTCTTATGGGGGCGAGCTATCGAGCATACCTACCGATGGGGTCAATCGAACGATCAACTTGGTGGACAAGGTCAACCTAAACTATACGCTAGACCGCCATCAAGCTTTCAACCTCAACCTGTGCCACACCTACGCTTATCGCAATCCTACGGACACGCTTATGGATCGAGCTTTGGGCTATAAGGCGAACTTCAAGAGCCGTATGAACAGCCTCACGGCGGGAGCTTCCTACGACCTCACGCTCCTTGATGATCGGCTCCAGAATGCGGTCACTGCAAAGTACTACAACTACCGCTCTCGCTCTAAGGTCATCGGAACCATCAGTATGGGCGACCTCAAGGATGTGGAGACTAACCGACACTTCTTCGGCTGGAGCGAAGCTATCCGCTACCGCTTCACGCCAGACTTCCTGATCAAGGCTTCCTATGCGGACGAGGTGCGCATACCTACGAGTGAGGAGCTACTAGGCAATGGCTACTCGATCAGCGCCTCGACCGACCTGCGCCCCGAGCATAGCCGTGGGGGCAACGTTGGCTTAGTCTATCGCAACTTCTCGCCCACGTCGGGGCAGTTGATCGAGGCTGAGGTCAATGCTTTCGGCTCTTACGTCACCGATATGATCCGCTTCATGCCAGGGATTATCCCCTCCATGAGTTGCTATCAGAACTTCGGAAGCATCCGCACGTGGGGCGTAGAGGGCGAGGTGAAGTGGGATGCCCTCCCCTGGCTCTACCTCTATGGCAATGCAACCTACCAAGACCTCAGAGACACGCGCCGACTGATCCCCTCGACGAATGTCGCTAACCCGACTTACCTCAAGCGTATGCCAAACATCCCCTACTTCCTAGCCAATGCGGGCTTGGAGCTACACAAGGAGAACCTCTTCGGCGGGGAGGGCTACAACAGCCGTCTGATGCTCGATGCCTCCTATGTGCATCAGTACTACTACGACTTCGAGGTGAGCCAGTACCAAGAGCGCAAGATACCGACTGCTCTGCGCCTAGACTTAGGACTAGAGCAGAGCCTGCGCAATAATCAGTGGACGATCACCTTCAAAGTCAAGAACCTGACCAACCAGCGTCAGATGTCGGAGCTAAACCGTCCGTTACCAGGTATTAACTTCTCGGTAAAGCTGCGATACCTCTTCAGATGACAACTACATATTCACCAATTCAAATAACAGATTTCACTATGAACAGATTCAACAAACTAACCAACAGGCTCACCCTTATCGCTACCCTCCTACTAGGGCTAGCGCTCACCAGCTGTGACAAGGAGCCTAAGCCGACACCCCAGACGGGTAGCGAGCGGATTCTCTTCTCCACCTCAATAATGAATGCGGACGGTGCCTCAGGCAATGGTTACCTGCAGGCTATCGGCGCTATCGAGGCGAAGAAGTACGATAACAGCCGTGGCGTGCCGGTCGGGTTCGGCACGGAGCCTATCTACTGCGGAGATCATCTCTACGTCCTACCCGACTATATGGGTATGGGCAAGACTGAGCTCGTCTACTACACCGTAAGCAAGGAGTTGCAGTTCACCAAGCGTGGCGCTATGGAGCTCCCAGGAGGAGCTGGTGCCTGCAATGTGGTCGAGGTCTCTCCTGAGAAGGCTTACATCAGCTTCCAAAACATCGGACAGGTCTGGGCGTTTAACCCCAAGACGATGACCAAGACGGCCGTGATAGACCTCAACCAGTACAAGCACGCTGATACCAATGTGATGCCTGGTGCTATGGCAGTACGCGACGGCAAGCTCTACGTAGGGCTCTGCCAGTTGGACTCCAAGTGGATGCCACTACACAAGGAGGTCGAGCTGGCGCTCATAGACATCGCAACGGACAAGGTGGAGAAGAAGATTTCCTCCTCCACCTCGGGGCTCTCTGTCGCTACCCGTCCGATCGTGGCTAACTCGATCTTCCTCGATGACAAGGGCGATCTGTACATACTCTGCATGGGGAGCTTTGGCTTCAACCCTGAGTTCCCTGGAGGTATCGTTCGCATCAAAAAGGGTGAGACCGAGATCGACCCCTCATGGTCTATGAATCTCTCGGAGATCAACATCGAGGTCAAGGGCGTCCTACCCCAGACGACCAAGCTCCCCGCCAACTACATCGGATCGATGCGCTACGTCTCTGGCTCTAAGGCGGTCGCCATCATGGGCATCTATGCGCTCGACCCCACGAGCAAGAACCCCTACACGGCTCTCTACTGTATTCCTACGGTCATCGACCTAGAGCAGCGTACCATCCAGCAGATTGAGGGTATCCCAGCGTCCAATCCTCACGCATTGGCCCTCGGGTGGTACAACGATCGGATCATGATCGGCTCGGCAGGCAAGGAGCGTAGCGGATTCTACTCCTACGATCCTAAGACAGGCGCTGTCTCCGACGGCCCCGTCTTTGAAATAGAGGGCAATCCCGTCTCCTTCTACCAGATGAAGTAGCCCTGCCACATCACCAAGAGAGGCTCCATCGCTCATTCAGCGGTGGAGCCTCTTGCTTTGTACCATCTTCCAAGGAGGAAGTGTTCAATAGCTCACGAGGAAACGAAAATTCCCCACGGAGGGCCGAAATAAAAGTTCGGAAGAATGAAATGAAACTTCGGAAGTATGAAATCAAAGTTCCGAAGAATTTTCCGACTCCTCCGTGGCGAATTTCAATCTCTTCAGGAGATTTCCCCAGCGCGGCTTCACCGCTAAGCTCTTTTTCCCTATCTTTGTAGAGGATACAATGAGATAAGACCATTATGGCTCACTACAAACGAGTACTACTCAAGCTCAGCGGCGAGTCGCTCGCGGCGGGCTCTAAGCAAGGCATCGACACGACACGGCTACACGACTACGCCTCGCAGATCATCGAGATCAGCGATATGGGCGTCGAGGTGGCGATCGTCGTGGGCGGTGGCAACATATTCCGAGGGATGGCAGGCTCTGCCGAGGGGCTGGACCGTGTGTCGGGCGACCGTATGGGCATGCTCGCCACGGTCATCAATGCGCTCGCCATCAGCGCTGCGATCAATGCGCAGTGCCCCGCCATACAAGGCACGCCTCGTGCGGTCGTCATGACCAGTACGCCGATGGAGCCCTACGCTCGCTACTACGATGCGCTCACGGCTCGCCAACTGCTAGCGCAGGGGCATATCGTCTTCATCGCTGGCGGTACGGGCAATCCGTTTTTCACCACCGACTCTGCCTCAGCTCTGCGTGGCATAGAGCTACAAGCTGACATTATGCTCAAGGGGACCCGCGTCGACGGCATCTACACAGCCGATCCAGAGCGCGACCCCTCAGCGACGAAGCTCTCTCGGCTCACCTACCAAGAGGTGTACGACCGTGGGCTCAGGATTATGGACCTGACCGCTATGACGCTTTGTCAGGAGAACCACCTGCCGATCATCGTCTTTGACATGGACACGACGGGCAACCTGGCTCGTGTGATGCGTGGCGAGGAGATCGGATCAATCGTTTCCTAATCAATAACCTAGAAACCAATCACAACGAAATATGAGTACAAGCCAATTTACTAAACCTGCTGAGCAGTCTATGCTCAAAGCTGTCGAATTCCTCCAGGACAAGCTAGACCGCATACGTGCGGGTAAGGCGAATCCTGTCCTTCTGGACGACATAACCGTCGAGGCTTACGGGGCACCGATGCCTCTCAATCAGGTTGCCACTGTGACTGTACCCGATGCGCGCACGCTCGCTATCACACCGTGGGACAAGAAGCTCATCAAGGATATCGAGAAGGGTATCCTCGACTCTAACCTAGGCATCACACCGACCAACAATGGCGAGATGATCCGCATCGCTATGCCCCCACTCACGGAGGAGCGCCGCAAGGAGCTAGTCAAGCAGTCTAAGGCTGAGAGCGAGGAGGCTAAGATCAGCATCCGCAACGCACGTCGTGACGCTATCGACGCTGCCAAGAAGGCGGTCAAAGCTGAGGATCTACCAGAGGATACGATCAAGCAAACGGAGAACGAAGCCCAGAAGCTTCACGACAAGTACATAGCTCGTGTCGAGGAGGCGCTTGCGGCTAAGGAGAAGGAGATCATGACGATCTAACTCTGCGCCACTCCCCTATCACACTTCACTCTATGCAAGTCACACCTACAGCCTGAGCGGGCAGGCGGAGCAGAGAGACTCTCTTTCGCATCGTCTGACCTTTTCCCCTCAAGCTGTGGGCTGTGGCTTTGCTCTTCCCATTTTCCCCATTTTCCTATCCTATGCGAGGCAGAGTCATCAAGGTCATCGGCAACAACTGTGCAGTACACGTCCCCGAGGAGGGGCGGGTCTACTCCTGCCTGATCAAAGGGCGGGTGCGCATACAGGGCATCCGCAGTACCAACCCCGTAGTGGTCGGTGACTGGGTGCACTTCACGCCTGATCCACAGCAAGAGGTCACTTATATAGAGTCTATCGAGCCGCGGCGCAACTACATCATACGGCGCGCCACCAACCTCTCGAAGGAGTCGCACATCCTTGCGGCAAACATTGACCTAGCCCTCCTGATGGTCACCATCGCTCGCCCTCGCACTTCCTACACCTTCATCGATCGCTTCCTAGCTACAGCTGAGGCGTACCGCATCCCCACCGAAATCCTCATCAACAAGGTCGACGACCTCAAGCCCGACGAGGAGGAGGTGATGCGCGAACTGACCGAGATCTACACCCCACTAGGCTATCCCTGCCACCCTATATCGGCTCTACAACAGCAAGGCACCGATGCGCTGCTATCGCTCCTCGAGGGCAAGTGCACACTCATCGCTGGGCACTCCGGCACGGGCAAGTCGACCCTGCTCAATAGCTTGATACCCGACCTAGACTTAGCCACGCAGGCGATCTCTTCGCTCTACGAGACGGGGCAGCACACGACCACTTACTCGGAGATGTATCAGCTACCGAGCCCGCACTCGGGCTGGATCATTGACACGCCTGGGATCAAAGCTTTTGGCACACTAGAGATGAGCGAGGAGGACACGAGCCACTTCTTTCGTGAGTTCTTCGCCTATTCGAGCGACTGTCGCTTTGCCAATTGCACGCACCTCCACGAGCCTGGCTGCGCTGTCCTCAAGGCGCTGGAGGAGGGACGCATAGCCCCCTCACGGTACAAGAGCTATCTGAGCATTCTCCAGGACGAGCACAGCGGGCCCTACCGACCCGAGCAGTAAGTCCCAAACGCATACACACATTAACCAAACGATTATGACGAAACCATCTAGAAAGAAAAACACACCCAAGAAGAATCCCTCCAAACGGTCCAAAGCTAAGCAACTTAACCTTGACGAACTGACACGAGCCGTCGTCAAGCTTTTTGCTGCAAACCCGACCCACACGTGGAACTACAAGCAGGTCTCCAAGCAGCTTGACATCACGGAGCACCCGATGCGCCTGACCATCAGCCGCATCCTGGATGTGCTCGCGATGGACGACACGCTCACACGTGTCAAGCCAGGCACCTACCGCTACAATCTCTCGGGGGCTCTGCTCTTCGGCACCTTCGAGCGTCGCTCCAATGGACGCAACGCGGTCATCTCTGACGAGGATGGCAAGAGCATCTTCATCGCTGAGCGCAACTCTATGCACGCACTCAACGGTGACCGGGTGCAGGCTCGTCTCTTTGCCAAGAGGCAGGGCGGAGAGCTAGAGGCTGAGGTGATCAATATCATTGAGCGGTCAAAGCATACCTTCGTCGGGCGACTAGAGTTCAAAAAGGACTGGGCCATCTTCGTCACCGAAGACCGCACCCTCTCGACCGACATACTGATCCCGCTCAGCGAACTACACGGCGCTCAGCGAGACTCCAAGGTGGAGGTGGCTATCACCGAGTGGCCTAGCTCGGACAAGATACCCACGGGGCGTGTCCTCAAGGTACTCGGCAAGGCGGGCGACAACGACACCGAGATGCGCGCCATACTGACCGAGTACAATATAGATTACGACTACCCACAAGCAGCTATTGACGAGGCGGAGCGACTTTCGGGAGAGATTACCCAAGAGCAGCTGGCACAGCGAGAGGACTTTCGCGAGGTGCCGACGCTTACCATTGACCCAGCCGACGCTAAGGACTTTGACGATGCGCTCTCCTACCGTGACCTCGGCGACGGTCGCCACGAGGTGGGCGTGCACATTGCCGATGTCTCCTACTTTGTCACCGAGGGATCCAAGATCGACGAAGAGGCTTATGCACGTGGTACCAGTGTGTACCTCGTGGACCGCACGATCCCTATGCTCCCCGAGGTGCTGTGCAACAATCTCTGTTCGCTACGCCCCAACGAAGATAAGTACGCTTACTCCTGTATCCTCACGCTAGACAACGCAGCGCACGTTCAGCAGTACCGCATCTGTCGCACGGTGATACGGAGTGACCAGCGCATGACTTACGAGGAGGCGCAGGATGTAATCGAGGGGCGCAGTGACACCCAGCAGGCGATCATCCAGCCACTCTTCGAGCTGTCCCAGCAGTTGCGCAAGCGTCGCTTTGACGATGGCGCGATCAAGTTCCAGAGCCAAGAGGTGCGCTTCACGCTAGACCCCAAGGGGCGCCCCACGGGTGTCGAGGAGGTGGTAGATAATGAGTCGCACCACCTCATCGAGGAGTTTATGCTTCTGGCCAATCGCACCGTTGCCGAGGACATTGGGCAGGTTCGTGCCAAGGGCAAGAAGGCGAAGAACTTCGTCTACCGTGTCCACGCACAGCCTAGCGAAGAGAAGCTGATGGCGCTCGCCTCTTTTGCCGGTAAGTTTGGCTACAAAGTCAACCTCAGTGGCGAGAATCGTCAGGTGAGCCGCTCCTTCAACAAGCTCCTCGACAGCGTCCAGGGCAAGCGTGAGGAGAATCTCATCGAGACGCTCGCCATCCGCTCTATGACTCGTGCCGAGTACTCGCCTGACAACATCGGGCACTACGGACTCTCCTTTGCCTTCTACACCCACTTCACCTCGCCCATCCGTCGCTACCCCGACCTTATGGTGCACCGTCTCTTGACACGCTACTATGCGGGTGGTCGCTCTGTGACAAAGGGCAAGCTCGAGGAGCAGTGCCAGCACTGTAGCGAGCAGGAGCAGATCGCTACGCAGGCAGAGCGTGACTCGGTGAAGTACAAGCAGGTGGAGTATATGAAAGCTCGCATGGGACAAGTCTTCGACGGAGTCATCAGCGGGGTCGCCGAGTGGGGCCTTTATGTCGAGCTCAAGGGGTCGCACTGCGAGGGGCTCATACCGATTCGCAAGCTCGAGGACGACTACTTTGAGTACGACGAGAAGAACTACCGCCTCCGTGGGCGACGCACCGGCAAGCGCTACAACCTTGGCGATCCGATCACCGTACGTGTCGCTCGTGCCGACCTAGAGCAGCGACAGCTCGACTTTGACCTTGTCTGATACGCCATTTCCTCATGACAGCAACGCATCAGATCCTCGGCAAAACACCCGCGCAGCTCACCGAGCTAGCCGTCGGCTTGGGACTGCCCAAGTACACGGGTCGACAGATCGCTGACTGGCTTTACCAGAAGCATGTCTCCTCGTGGGACGAGATGACGAACCTGAGCAAGAAAGCGCGCGCTCTGCTCGCCTCGCACTACGAGATAGGTCGCGCTGCACCTCATCTTCAGCAGACTTCACGAGACGGGACGGTCAAGTATCTCTTTGCCGCTGGTGGAGGCTTCGTTGAGACCGTCATGATCCCCGAGGGAGACCGCGCCACGCTCTGCGTCTCTTCCCAGCGAGGCTGCAAGATGAATTGCCTCTTCTGCATGACGGGCAAGCAAGGCTTCGGCGCCAACCTCTCGGCGAGCGAAATCCTCAACCAGATCCTCTCCGTGCCCGAGGTCAATGAGCTGACGAACATCGTCTTCATGGGGATGGGCGAGCCGATGGACAATATAGACACGCTCCTACAAGTGATCCGCTGTCTGACCGATCCGCAGGGACTAGCGATGAGTCCGAAGCGCATCACCGTATCGACCATCGGACTGCGTCCAGGTTTGGAGCGTTTTCTGGAGGAGTGCACTTGTCATCTCGCTATTAGCCTGCACAACCCTCTGCCGGAGGAGCGTTTATCCATTATGCCCGTGGAGCGCGCCATGCCCCTTGCCGACACGGTGGCACTCCTACGGCACTACGACTGGAGCCATCAGCGTCGCCTCACCTTCGAGTACATCGTCTTCTCGGGGCTCAACGACACGCCCCGCCACCTCGCCGCACTCAAGCGTCTACTCGCCCAGCTCGACTGCCACGTCAACCTGATCCGCTACCACCGCATCCCGCACATCAACCTGCCCAGCTCCGATATGACCCGCATGGAGTGGCTACGCGATCGGCTCTGCGAGGCGGGCATCCCGACCACCATCCGCACCTCCCGTGGCGAAGACATCAGCGCCGCCTGCGGTATGCTCAGCACCCAAGAGCAGCAAGGCGCATAAGCTCTCACACCCCTATTACGAGACTGTTGCAAAAGTCAACAGTCTCACAATCTTGCTTGCAAGATTGTCCTGACTTTGCAGAAAGGATGAAGCGCAAGGCGCTCAGGGTGAGGTCTGAAGGGAGCATACCTCCGTATGTGACCGAAGCCGAATCCCGAAAGCAACACAGCGATTCGCCTTTATGCAACAGTCACATTATGACAAAAGGTTCTAGCCTCACGAGAGAGGTTAGAACCTTTTTTGTTTCGCCCAGAGCTTGACACTCGCTAGAAGCGGTAGCCCACAGAGATCGCGGGGTATATGTAACCCCCATTTCTATTAGATGCTTTCACAAGATTACGACCTAGACGCAGACTCGCCTCTGCACTCCAACCATTTCGCGTTACATACTTAAACCCAGCCCCTAGACCGATACCGAACGAAGTGCCGCTCACGATCTCTTCTGTTCTCTTCCAGTTTAGCCAATTACCCGAATAGTGCACATTTTTCAGTTTGTCATAGTAGCCAATAGCACTATTCACCTCTATCAAGAACCCCGCATTAGGGCTAGCAATAGAGAACCAATTCCCGCCAAAGTACCAGCGTCCATAAGGCATCACCCCAAAAGTTGGGAAGAAGAGTCTACAAGCCGATTTATCACCTATATAGGCACTCATAGTACAACCAATACTAAGGTTTGGCGCTGTCGCATATTCATACTCCGCAGAGAACTCAGATGCAAAAGGCAACGCAAAAAGGTTAAGCCGAACCTCGTGATACTTGATGAGATATGAAGACTCCCCAACCTCCTGAGCAGCTAGCCCGAGTGAGCCTAGTGTCAGGAAGATCGTCAATAGCGTTAGTTTCGTCCGTATCCGCGGTATCATCGTAGTCTCTTGGGATCTATCACAACACTGCTAGAAGCGGTAGCCCACAGAGATCGCAGGGTATATGTAAGCGATGTTCCACTTACTCACCTTCGCGATATTACGTCCTAGACGACAGCTTATCTCTCCGCTCCAGTTGCTGCGAGTGACCAGCTTGAATCCACCTCCTAAGCCGATGCCCCACGAGATGCCTCTTCGATCTTCGATCTTCTGCTCCCACTTACCAGAAGATTTGTCATAGTGCACATTGTGCAGATTGTCGTTGTAAGCGATCGAGCTATTAGCCTCTAGGAAAAAGCCAGCATTAGGCTTGGCCATAGAAAACAAGAGACCACCAAAGTACCAGCGGCCATAAGGCATCACGCCCGCCGTGGGGAAAAAGAGGACGTTAGCCCGCTCAGTGCCAAAGTAAGCACTGGCCATAACCCCGACACCCACATCTAGTGCCACCGCACGCTCATACTCCAGTGAAACAGCCTGATAAGGTATCGGAGCTTGTAGATTCAGTCGTACTTCGTTGCGCTTTTCGGGCGTCGGAGGCTCAGGCTCGCCAGGCACCACGACTTCCTGAGCAGCTAGCCCGAGGGAACTCAGTGCTAGTAGCATCGTGCAGAGCATCAGTCGCATCAATCGTTCTGTCATCATCGTAACGTCTTTGGGTTATGCCCCAAAGTTAATACTATTCCTGAGATCTGATCTCTGTCGCACTGATTTTCCTAGGACTGACGCATGATAAAAATGAGCTCGTTTCAATTGCTACCTAGGAATTGCCAAAATTCCTCCGTAGATATTTCTGATTTGCTACCTAGGAAATAAAAAATTCTTCGGACTTATTTTTTGATTCCTCCGAAGTTTCATTTGATTCCTCCGAAGTATTTTTTATTTCCTAGGTAGGAATTGGGCAAATTCCTAGGTACCTATTTGGCAAATTCCTAGGTAGGAAATCAGACAAGCTCGTTTTTATCATGCTTCACCCCTACTGATCTCCTCGTAAAGTGCCACGGCACGCTTCTGCGCCTCGGCAAAGGTCGGTAGCACATTCTCACGCCCCAGCTGATCGATGATACCCGTCTGCTCCAGATGCGTATAGACCGCAGGACGCACACCACTCAGTACGACATGCACGCCACGCCTACGCTGTCGCGATAGGACCATCTGCAGGTTGTGTAGCCCCGTGCTATCGATGAAAGGCACGCGACGCATGCGAATGATGCGTACCTCTGGATGGTCGTGAACCGTCACCATCACCTCCTCAAACTTATTGGCAATGCCAAAGAAAAACGGACCCTCCACCTCGTAAACCTCCACTCGAGACGGGAGTTCCACATCTTCATCAGCGAGAGGCTCGTCCGTAATCTCGCCCACGCCGATCTGCTCGACAGAGCTCACGTCGAGGATACGACGGAAGAGCAGCGCGATCGCCAGCAGCATACCCACCCCGATCGCCACCGTCAGATCTGTCAGCACCGTCAGCAGGAAGGTCACCAGCAGGATAACCGTATCCCCTCGTGGGCCTCTAAAGATCGAGACGAAGGAGCGCCAGCCACTCATATTATAAGAGACCACCACCAACACGCCCGCCAGCACCGCCATCGGGATATGCGCCGTCAGGGGCGAGAGCAGGAGCATGATCAGCAGGAGCACCACCGCATGGATGATACCCGCCATAGGAGTCCGTCCACCGCTATTGATATTGGTCATCGTACGAGCGATAGCCCCTGTCACCGGGATCCCCCCGAAGAAAGGCACCACCACATTAGCCACACCCTGACCGATCAATTCGCTGTCAGGGTTGTGCTTTGACCCGATCACACCGTCCGCCACCGAGGCCGAGAGCAAGCTCTCCATAGCGCCCAGTAGCATGATCGTCAGCGCAGAGGGGAAAAGCGCCACGATACGCTCCACCGTGATCGTAGGCATGACGAAGGTCGGCAGCGCACGCTCTATCGTATAGTTGTCCCCGATGTTTTCTGGTCTGAGGTAGCCCAGTTGCTGGAGTCCAAAGCTCACCAGCGTGAGCAGCACCAGCGCCACCAGCGTACTAGGGATCTTCGCATTTACCTTAGGCAAAAGCCAGATGATCAGTATCGTGCAGACCGCAAAAGCAAAGGGAATCCACGACCCCGTCGCAAAGTTGGCGATCAGCACCTGCCACTTGCCGATGAAGTCCCCAGGCATTGACTTGATATGCAACCCGAAAAGATCCGCAATCTGCGTCGTGAAGATGGTCACCGCGATACCCGCCGTAAAGCCCACGATGATCGGATAAGGGATGAAGCGCACCAAGCCGCCCAAGCGCAAGAAGCCCAGCAACATCAAGAGCAAGCCCGCCATGATCGTCGCAATGGCCAGCCCATCCAGTCCGTGCTGCTGGATGATCCCATAGACGATCACGATGAATGCCCCCGTCGGTCCCCCGATCTGCACCTTGCTACCGCCCAGTAGCGAAACAAGGAAGCCACCGATGATGGCCGTCAGCAAGCCCTCCGTCGGCGAGACCCCACTAGCGATACCGAAGGCAATAGCCAGTGGCAGGGCGACCACCCCGACGATGATACCCGCTGTGAGATCCTTGAGAAAGTCCTGTCGTGAATAACCACGTAGAGAGAGAAAAAACTCAGGCACGAGTCCCTTCATGATAGACATAAGCGTAAGATAACGGTTGGTACTGCTACAAAGATACTGAAATTAGAGGTTAGAAGTTAGAGATTAGAAGTTAGAGGTTAGAGGTTAGAGATCCGATCATTCCGACAGCTCTGACAGCTCCGAGGGGTCTGATAGCTCCGATTAGCCTCTAGCCAGTCGGCGGAGGCGTAGCTTGATGCGGTGTGCTTGGTGGTGCAGACGGCGCCAGAGGCGTTTGTGGAGGGGCGTGACCGTGAGACGAGCGATCAACGAGTCTAATGGCTCTGCATTGATTTGCTCGAAGAAGAGCTGGCGCTTCGGTGGCTCCGCGACACTCTGCTCGATAGCGGGATTGCCCGCCACGGCACTTGCGTAGCTCGTCTCCTGAGAGCGACAAGTGAGCTCGGACCAGAGGCGTTGCCCCTGTGCGCTGTGGATCAGCACGACACTAGTGCCTTTGTTCTCGTCCAGCGCTCGATCTAGATCGGGGCAAGTGCGCTCCACGCCCCAATAGTCGCCCAGCGTCAGGTCGCTCTGACTGCGGCCCCCCTTCGCCATGCAGGCGTAGCAACTGGGACGCAAGTAGAGGTCGTGCAGGAAGCCCCGCATATAGATATTGTCTCCGTAAAACTGTCGCACGCCCTCCCCCTCAGTGCTCTGTACCACAAAGTCATAGCGTCGCCACCCCGAGACCGATTTATCACGAAAGGAGATTCCCGTGATCTGTCCCTGCCCTGCTCGCAGTGTTGTCAGATATCTTTGCCACACCATCGGTGAGGGTACGCCGTGACAGACCACATCAACCGTTGTCAAGTTGTCGTAGGCACGCCCGAGGTAGTGGACCAGCCCTTTGATCTGACAGGGAGTCCCAGAGAAGAGGACGGGTCGCCCCTCTTTGAGAAACTGCTCCGCCCGCTGATAGTTATCGCCTATACGGCTCTGCAGGTACTTACTACCCCGAAAAGGTGCCAGCCCCGCCACCGCCTCCGTGTAGTCGTGACAGACGCCCCAGGTCTCATCAAATCGCGCCCCAAAGACCACGCCCCCACGACGTAGCGTCTCCTCAGCAAGCAGCGTAAAGAGCCCTCCCGACGAACTCGTCTCGCGGAGCCCTTCGTCGGTAGCACATGCGGCATAGACAGCCAGTGGCTCACGAGGCGCACCCAGCTTCATAAAGGGGCAGACGCGCTCACACCTATGGCACTCAATGCAACGCTCCAGATCGACGACTGGATAGCCAAAGCCCTCCTCGTCACGCTCCAGTCGTATGCACTCCTTGGGGCATACCTGTCGGCACGCTTCGCAGCCACAGCAACGCTTCTTGTCCTCTATCTGTATCATCGTGTCTCAGTCTCTAGTGCAGTGCAAAGGTAACTATTCGAATCCGAACAGATTCTCTTAATCCTTATACAGCAGGACTGACGTATATACAGACACCTTCGAGTTTTACTCCAATGGGCACCTAGATGTTTTTCATTTCTAGGGAGGATATTGCAAACTCCTCGGTGAGGATTGACCTATCCCCAAAAGAGATACACAAACTAGTGGATACTTATAGATTTTTTTCTATCTTTGTGATAGAGACAGTTTCGTTAGTGACGACCTGCGTCCGGATACTTCTCGCATAACATACTTAAATCACACTATAGCTATGAAAAAGATTCTTTCTACTCTAGCTCTTGTAGCTCTCCTTCTAGGATTCAACGCCTGCCAGTCAGACTGTCCTAACAATGAGCCAACACCTACCCCGACGCCGACGCCTACCCCAACACCAACGCCGACGCCAACGCCGACGCCGACGCCTGGAGAAGACAGTACCTACATCTTGCCTTTCCTCAGATGGTGGGACGGAAGTGATGGAATCAAGGCTTTTGAGTCTGCTCGTGGTAGCAAGCAGGAGTCTTACGATCCCTCTTTCGATCTCTACGTCTATAGCACGGGCAACAAGCTACAACCCAAGATCTCATACATCGTCGGTATGTATGCACAGATGGAGATGGCCACTGAGGTCCTGACTAGTCCTAGCTTCTACGCCTTTATGAAGGAGAATGGATTCGAGCCTACAGGTGAGCCTCAAAACTCAATGCAGTACTTTACCTCTAAGAAGTATAAGCAATTGACCGTCTACTCGGTAGTGGCACCTATAGATCTAGGCGAGGGAAATGTTATGCCTACAGCTCTTGTCTTCGCGATGAAGGCGCCAGAACTAAGTAGCGTACCCTATCCTCTGCTAAATTGGCAAGCCTCACTGGATGATGTCAAGGCCTTTGAGACTCAAGCAGGCTTCACCGGTCCCAAGGAGTCTACGGTCAAGAATGGGGAAATAAAGCGTTACCAATTCTCCAAGAAGACGGAAAAAGATGAGTTTACCGAGCTATTCATTCGTCTATACGACTTCCAGGGCGATAAGCTCATCAAGGCCACCTCTATCGTAATCCCTAATGACTACGTTTACCAGCTCAGTGGAGATGCCATCAATCCTTACCAATACTTTATCAATATGATAAAGAAGGATGGATACGTCTCTCGCAAGGGTGCCAACAATCGTCAGGTTTACGACAATAAGGACAAGGCTAGCAAGTTCACCTTTGAGACCTGGAGCAAGGTCAAAGTGAATAACTTCACGATGAAGGGCGCTGGCATGGCTTTCGTACCCCTAAATGGTCCCGACGAGATTGACTACTAAGCAATAAACCGTACTAGCTACGGTTTGCACTCAAAGAGAGAGGCTGCTGCATTTGCAACAGTCTCTCTCTTTGCTAGTCCTATTTGGACAAGTTTCTGTATCTTTGTGGGCATATCTTATACGAAAGCTCCAATGAAGAAACCGTTTAAGGAATACCAGTCTGCCGACTTCGCACAGATCAACCAGGAGATGCTAGCTCTGTGGGAGAAGGAGCAGCTCTTCCACCGCTCGCTACACCAGCGTGAGGATGCGCCGCTATTTACCTTCTACGAGGGTCCTCCCTCTGCCAATGGTATGCCCGGCATACACCACGTCATAGCGCGCTCTATCAAGGATATCATCTGTCGCTACAAGACGATGCACGGATACCGTGTAGATCGTCGCGCGGGCTGGGATACGCACGGTCTGCCCGTAGAGCTGGGTGTCGAGAAGAAGCTCGGCATCACCAAGGATGCGATCGGTAAGACGATCTCTGTCGCTGAGTACAATCAGACCTGCCGCAAGGAGGTGATGAAGTACACCGCCGAGTGGGAGTCGCTGACCAAGCAGATGGGTTACTGGGTCGACATGGAGCACCCCTACGTAACCTACAAGAATAAGTACATCGAGACGCTCTGGTACCTTCTCAAGGAGCTATACAAGAAGGGTTTACTATACAAAGGTCTATCCATACAGCCCTACAGTCCTGCCGCAGGTACGGGGCTGAGCTCGCACGAGCTAAACCAGCCAGGGTGCTATCGTGATGTCAAGGATACGGTCTGTACCGCACAGTTTCGCATCATTGATGCTCCCGAGTCACTTCGTGGGCGTGGCGAAAGCTTTTTCCTAGCTTGGACCACAACCCCGTGGACGCTTCCGTCGAATACGGCTCTCTGCGTGGGGCCCTCGATCGAGTACTGCGCCGTGGAGACGTTCAACCCCTACAGCGCTATGCCGATCACGGTAGTACTCGCCACGACGCTCCTCGGCAGTTACTTCGACGCTGAGAGCGAGGTGAGCGAACTCCCTGAGACGTGGGACAAGGAGACTTACAAGAAAGCTCCCTGGCACCGCATCTCAACTTGCAAAGGTAGTGACCTCGTTGGCATTCGCTACGAACAACTCATCCCGTGGGTCAATCCTGGTGAAGGAGCCTTCCGAGTCATCCCTGGCGACTATGTCAGCACCGAGGATGGTACTGGTATCGTGCACATTGCACCGACCTTCGGAGCAGACGATGAGCGTGTCGCTAAGGCGGCGGGCATTCCTCCTCTTCTAATGATCGACAATAAGGGGCAGCAGCGCCCGATGGTCGACCTAAAGGGACGCTTTTACAAGATTGAGGCGCTAGATCATCAGTTCCTCAAGGAGTCGGTCAATGTGCCTCTCTACGACACCTACGCTGGGCGCTATGTCAAGAAGGATTACGATCCTAAGGACACACCTGACAAGGAGACCCTGGACGTAGACATATGCGTCATGCTCAAGCATGAGAACCGCGTCTTCCGAGTTGAGAAGCATACGCACAACTATCCCCACTGCTGGCGCACCGACAAGCCTATCCTCTACTATCCGCTAGATAGTTGGTTCATCCGCTCTACAGCGTGCCGTGAGGAGATGATGCGCCTCAATGAGACAATCGACTGGCATCCCGCAGCGATCGGTGCAGGACGCTTCGGCAAGTGGCTGGAGAACCTCCAGGACTGGAACCTCTCCCGTAGTCGCTACTGGGGTACTCCCCTACCTATCTGGCGCACCGAGGATGGCGATGAGGAGATCTGCATCGGCTCTGTCGAGGAGCTTTACAAAGAGTGCGAGCGCGCAGTGCAGGCTGGCGTCATGTCGGCCAATCCGCTCGCAGGCTTTACCCCTGGCGACTACAGCGAGGAGAACTACGACAAGATCGATCTGCACCGTCCCTATGTTGACGAGATCACACTTGTGGCTCAGGATGGCAAGCGTCCGATGCGTCGTGAGAGCGATCTGATCGACGTATGGTTTGACTCGGGTGCGATGCCTTTTGCACAGGTGCACTATCCCTTCGAGCATCGCGAGGAGGTCGAGAGAGGAAAGGTTTTCCCCGCCGACTTCATCGCTGAGGGTGTGGATCAGACACGTGGTTGGTTCTTTACGCTCCACGCTATCGCTACGATGACGCAGGGGAGCATAGCCTTTAGAAATGTCCTCGTCAACGGGCTCGTCCTCGACAAGGATGGCAACAAGATGAGCAAGCGTCTAGGCAATGCGGTCGATCCCTTTGGGGTCATCCAGCAGTATGGCTCAGACCCCCTTCGCTGGTACATGATCACCAATGCCAATCCGTGGGAGAACATTCGCTTTGACCCAAAGGGTGTCGAGGAGGTGAGCCGCAAATACTTCGGCACGCTATACAACACCTACCAGTTCTTCGCCCTCTATGGCAACTTGGACGGCTTCGATCCTGCCGTGGCTCAGATCCCCTATGCGGATCGTCCTGAGATAGACCGCTGGATCCTCTCGCGTCTCAACTCGCTCATCAAGGAGGTGGACGGCAAGCTGGCAAGCTACGACCCCACACCTGCGGGACGTGCCATCGAAAACTTTGTCACAGAGCATCTGAGCAACTGGTATGTGCGTCTCTCGCGCAAGCGTTTCTGGGCTGGCTCTATGACCGACGACAAGCTGAGTGCCTACCAGACGCTCTACCAGTGTCTCTCGGTGGTGGCTCAGCTGATGGCGCCCATTGCGCCCTTCTACGCAGATAAGCTCTACCGTGACCTGCACGAGGAGTCTGCGTCGGTGCATCTCTCCGACTACCCCGTAGCAGACGAGGCGCAGATAGACCTAGACCTGGAGCGCAGCATGGAGCTCGCTCAGATCTACTCAACACTGGTCCTCTCCCTGCGTCGCAAGGTCAATATCAAGGTGCGTCAACCGCTCAGTGCTATCATGCTACCGGTCAACAACCCTGCGGACAAGATCCACATCGAGCAGGTACATGATCTATTGCTCAGCGAGGTCAACGTGAAGGACATTCGCTTTGTCGATCCCTCAGACTCGATCTGGGTACGCACGGTCAAGCCTGACTTCAAGGCTCTAGGCCCTAAGGTGGGCAAGAATATGAAAGCGCTCGCAGCTCAGATCAGCACGCTCTCTACTGAGCAGATCAATGAGCTAGAGCAGACAGGTCAGCTCACCCTGACGATCGGGGATCAGCCTATTGTGGTTGATCTCGGGGATGTACAGATCATTGCTCAGGATATACCTGGCTGGACAGTCGCCAATGAGGGCCGTCACACGGTGGCTCTGGACATCACGCTCACGCCCGAGCTCATCGCAGAGGGTACAGCTCGTGAGTTTGTCAACCGTATACAGAACCTTCGCAAGCAGTCTGGCTACGAGGTCAACGATCATATCGAGCTACTCGTGATGGCTCCCGAGGAGGTTGTACAAGCGCTTCGCACTCATCAGGAGTACGTCCAGACGCAAGTACAAGCCGACACGATAGACTACTCCGAGGTGCTCAGCGATGCCGAGGAGATCGACCTTGACGGCACCCTGATAGCGGTACAAATCAGCAAAGCATAATACAAACCACGGCGCCTGCAGGCGATAAAAGCCTTTTACCTAAAGAGCTTCGCCTACAGCGCACCAATAGATTCACAGATAGTATGGAAGATAGCAGCAAGAAAAGATATAACCCCGAGGAGCTGGAGGAGTTTCGCATCCTCATTGAGAAGAAGATCGCTCAGGCGCGTGAAGACCTCAATATGCTTCGTGCGGACAATGTCAACGACATCAGCGATACGACGCCTACCTACAAGGATCTAGACGAAGGCTCCATCACTCAGACTCGTCTTGAGAACGATGCTCAGGCACAGCGTCTGCAGGACTTCATTGAGAAGCTCGAGGCAGCTCTCCTACGTATCCAAAACGGCACCTACGGCATTTGCTCCGTCACGGGCAAGCTCATCCCCAAGGAGCGTCTCCGTGCGGTACCTCATACGACGAAGAGCATCGAGGCTAAGCTCAATCGCGACAAGCGTAAGTAAAGTCATACCGCTCCCTATATGACTCGAACTAGCCAGCGCCACTGGATTGTCGCAGGGCTCATTCTGCTTCTCATCGTCATTGATCAGGTCGTCAAGGTCTGGATCAAGACGCATATGTACGTTGGTCAGGAGTACCACATCTTCGACTGGTTTCGCATCTACTTTGTAGAGAACCGTGGCATGGCATACGGCGTGGAACTAGGGAGCAAGCTCCTCCTGACCGCCTTTCGCATCGTAGCGATGGCTGGGCTAGGCGTCTGGCTCACCCGCTTCGTTCGGCAGTGCAGGCACTACTCGCTAGGCTTTTGCATTGTCATAGGACTCGTACTGGCAGGAGGCATTGGCAATCTCATTGACTCTCTCATCTATGGACAGCTCTTCACCTCCTCCATCGGGCAGGTGGCACAGTTTGTTCCTACGACAGCAGGAGCGGTGGGCTATGCCCCGTGGCTTGAGGGACATGTGGTCGATATGCTCTACTTCCCCCTCTTCACGACGGTACTACCCGAATGGTTCCCGATAGGAGGTGGGTCGGCGTATACCTTCTTCAGCCCCATCTTTAACATTGCCGACAGCTGCATCACCGTAGGCGTGCTGTCGCTACTCTTCTGTTACCCACGCACCACGACCCGCGCGCTTGATCGTCTCTGGATCTACCTCCGAGGCAAGCATCGCCACTCTAGTAAACAAGCTAAGTAAGCTATAATGCGGGCTTTCAGCGTCAAGGCATCTCTGCTCAAGCTTGGGCTACTAAGCGTACTGCTCCTCCTACTCGGGAGCGGTTGTAAGAAACGCTCCTGGCAACGCATACCGAATGGTAAGCTCGAGCAAATACTCACCGAGCTCTACTCAGCTCGTGGCATAGGTCAGACGCTCTACCTTAGCTCCGACCAGCAAGACTCGATCTACGTCTCCATACTTCAGGCTCATGGTGTATCTCAAGAGGATCTAGACAGCACCATCTACTACCTCTCCGCTTCCAAGGCAAAGCTACTTCAGAAGATCATCGCTCAATCCTCAGCCAGCATACAGAGAGAGGTCGAGATATTGGAGCGCACGACAGGCTTCTTCAGGGCAGGCTCAGAAGGCGACGGGGGCTACTTCTACTCGCCACTACCGGACACCATCTCTTGTCCTGTCGTCCCGCTGTCCTCCTATCCTATCTGCATCAATAATAGACAGAGCGACTACCTCTGGAAGGTAGCTCTCGCAGACATACCCCACCTCCCCGACACCATACATCAGATAGAGATACAGGGACTCATCAGTGGCTCACACATACCAGAGCAGGGACAGATGCCCTGCATAGCGCTCTCCAAGCAGTTAGATGCTAAGATGCCACCTTTAGCTATGGAGAGTGTATCAACAAGGTTGCCCATCGGAGGAGTCTTCGTACTCACCCTAGGGGAATCCGCTTCAGAGAGTACAGCAGAGCCAAGCGAGCCTGAAGAGCCTACCATCCCAACCGATAGTCTATTAAGTAGTCTGACGGATGGCATGACGGATAGCTTCTCCGTGAGTGGTCCGCACAAAGAGCGTGCACGTGCTGTCCCGCACTTCTCTGCAAAAGACACCGTCACCATCTCCATCTACAGCCTACCAACAGACTATCTGGGTACGCAGTCGCTACACTTCAAGCTACATGACCTACGCATCGTCGCTCGCTAGCGTCTACTCGTAGCCCCGTGTGGCAAGCGCAGCATCACATCGATGGCACAACAAATCATCCTACACCCAGGCGAACGGATTGCACTCCGACAGTTGCTTTATCGTGGGGAGCTCCTGCACTCCGTACTACTCACCTATCATGACCGTGAGCGAGGCATCGAGCTAGCCTCATGGCATCACGACGAGCCCCCGTACACACTCTACTACTCAGGCACCTGGCGCCTCATCGAGGACGACAAGACTGACCACCACTACCTATTACGCCACGAGTAGCTGTTGGCTGTTGGCTATTAGCTGTTGGCTGTTGGCTAGTGCCACTAGGAACACTAGAGCCACTAGAAACCAGCCTCTAACTTCTAATCTCTAACTTCTAACCTCTAATCCCTAACCTCTAATTTCGTACCTTTGTAGCGTATTAAGTATTGGCATAGCATGCTTTATAGATTATGATGACAGCACACGATATACGAAAAGCCTTCCTCGACTTCTTTGAGGAGCACGGACACCGCATAGTCCCTTCGGCACCGATGGTGATCAAGGACGACCCCACACTTATGTTTACCAATGCCGGGATGAACCAGTTTAAGGATATCATCCTGGGCAATAAAGAGCCTCAGTATCGTCGTGCGGCAGACTCGCAAAAGTGCCTCCGCGTCAGCGGTAAGCACAACGACCTCGAGGAGGTAGGACGCGATACCTACCACCACACCATGTTTGAGATGCTGGGCAACTGGTCCTTTGGCGATTACTTCAAGAAAGAGGCTATCGGGTTCGCCTGGACCTTCCTCACGGAGCGCCTCCAGCTACCCAAGGATCGGCTCTACGTGACCGTCTTCGGCGGTAGTGCCGAGGAGGGACTGAGCCGTGACGATGAGGCGGCAGGTTACTGGCTTCAGTACACCACGGAGGATCGTATCATCGACGGCTCTCGTAAGGACAACTTCTGGGAGATGGGCGACACGGGCCCCTGCGGTCCTTGCTCCGAGATACACATTGACCTGCGTAGCGAGGAGGAGCGTCAGGCGGTCTGCGGACGTGATCTAGTCAATAAGGACCACCCGCTGGTCATCGAGATCTGGAACCTTGTCTTCATGCAGTACGACCGCAAGGCTGACGGGCATCTAGAGCCCCTACCCCACAAGGTGATCGATACGGGCATGGGCTTCGAGCGCCTCTGTATGGCTATGCAGGGTAAGAAGTCTAACTACGACACCGACCTCTTCACCCCTCTGATACGTGCCATCGAGACGCTCAGCGGGGAGCAGTACGGTCAGAATGAGCAGGTGGATATCGCCATGCGTGTCGTCGCTGACCATATCCGCACGATCGCTTTTGCCATTGCCGACGGACAGCTCCCGAGCAACGCTAAGGCGGGCTACGTGATCCGTCGTATCCTACGTCGTGCCGTGCGCTACGCCTACACCTTCCTCCATGCCGATGAGCCGATGCTCTACACGCTCCTACCCACGCTCAATGAGGTGATGGGCGGTGCTTATCCCGAGATCGTGGCGCAGCGCGAACTGATCGCCTCGGTGATCAAAGAGGAGGAGGAAAGCTTCCTACGCACCCTCGCTCAGGGACTCAAGCTTCTAGAAAGCAAAATCCAAGAGCTACCCCAGGACGCGAAAGTTCTATCGGGTGCCGACGCTTTCGTCCTGTACGACACCTACGGCTTTCCACTAGACCTCACAGAGTTGATTCTGTCGGAGCGTGGCATGACGCTCGACCAGGTTGCTTTTGACAAACTGATGCAGGAGCAGAAGAGCCGTGCCCGTCAGGCTGCAGCTGTCGATGCTGCCGACTGGGAAGTCCTCGACGAGGAGACCTCCGAGAGCACCTTCGTAGGCTACGAGACGCTCCAGATCGAGACGCATATCCTGCGCTACCGCAAGGTGGCTGACAAGAAGCACAGCTACTATCAGGTGGTGCTGGCAGAGACTCCCTTCTACGCTGAGATGGGTGGTCAGGTCGGTGACAAGGGCGTGCTGATCGCCCAGGACGGCACCGAGTACCCGATCCTAGACACCAAGCGGGAGAACAACCTCACCGTCCATATCCTCTCCACCCTCCCCGCAGATCCCAAGCAGCCGCTCATCGCTCGTGTAGGGGCTGAGCTACGTCACCTCACGGAGGCTAACCATACGGCGACGCACCTGATGCACCACGCTCTGAGAGCCGTGCTCGGCACTCATGTAGAGCAAAAGGGTTCGCTCGTTTCGGCAGACCTATTGCGCTTTGACTTCTCACACTTCAAGAAGTTGACCCCCGAAGAGATTGCTGAGGTAGAGCGTCTGGTCAATGCGGAGATTCGTGCCGACAGACCTCGTGACGAGCATCGCAATGTGCCGATTGCTCAGGCTAAGGAGATGGGTGCGATGGCACTCTTTGGCGAGAAGTATGGCGACGAGGTGCGTGTCATCAAGTATGGCGACTCGGTCGAGCTATGCGGTGGTACCCACGTGGCTAGCACGGGGCAGATAGGCTTTTTCAAGATCATCAGCGAGGGTTCTATTGCCGCCGGCATCAGACGTATCGAGGCGGTCACAGGTCCCAAGGCGGAGGAGTATGTACACCATCTGGAGGAGCAGTTGCAGCTCTTCAACGAGCGACTCAACAATGTGCCCGATCCGCTCAAGGCGCTAGACCGACTGATTGCCGAAAGTGCCGAGCAGCGCAAGGCTATCGAGCAGTACACCAAGGCTCAGGCGGAGCAAATAGCTCTGCAGGCTCTAGCCGATCAGACGAAGCATGGCGAGACAGCCATCGTCACCGTCAATAAGTCCATGAGTAGCGACGTGGCTAAGGATGTCGCTGGCACCATCCGCGAGCGCCTACAGGGCTCTTACCTAGCGCTCATCGGTGCTGCCGAGGAGGGCAAGTGCACCCTCACGGTAATACTCTCGCCAGACCTTGTCGACAAGGGGCTCAACGCAGGCAAGCTCATCAAGGAGGTCGCCTCGCTCATCAAGGGCGGTGGCGGTGGCCAGCCACACTTTGCGACGGCTGGTGGACGCAACCCCGAGGGGCTCCAAGCAGCCATCGACCATATCGTCTCGCTGATTTAGCAGCTAGCCAGATGCCACCCCTAGCCTTCATCTCCACCCAGTCAAGGGTGCTCGTGGGCAATCTAATGGGCGACTACCTGCGGGAGTTGCTCCGCCAAGGCAAGCCCGAGAGCTACTACCTACTGGCAGATGAGCAGGTGTGGCATCTGAGCCAAGAGCTTATAGCGAAAAACTATCCCGAGCTAACGGAGCTACCCCGCTATCTGATCAATGACCCTGAGGAGGCAAAGAGCCTTGAGGGCATCGCCGAGATGGCTCGCTGGCTCCTAGAGCAGGGTGCCCATCGTGGAGCTACACTCATCGCGCTAGGCGGTGGAGCCGTGAGCGATGCCGTCGGCTTCCTCGCTCAGATCTATATGCGGGGCATCTCGATTGTCCTACTCCCCACGACGCTCCTCGCCATGGCAGACGCTGCTGTGGGGGGCAAATGCGGAGTCAACTTTGCGGGTGTCAAGAACCTCCTCGGAGCTTTTGCCGATGAAGCTGACACGCTGACACTCTGCGACACAGCTTGGCTGGAGAGCCTCCCAGAGGAGGAGCTACGCTCAGGCTGTGGCGAGCTGATCAAGTATGGCCTGCTCGTTAGTCCCGACCTGTGGCGCCGACTACTGCAGGTACTGCCCGAGCAACCGCTCTCCTTAGAGCAACTAACCCCGCTCATTCGTGAAGCGGTGCAGTTCAAGCTCGACATCGTGGCTCAGGATCGTCTAGATCAGGGGCTCCGTCACCAGCTTAACCTCGGACACACCTTCGGACATGCCTTTGAGGCGTGGAGCCATCAGCACGGCGACAAGCCTTTGCTGCATGGCGAGGCGGTCGCTCTAGGACTCGTGCCCGAGCTATATCTCTCGCATGTCAAGCTGGGCTTCCCCAAGAAGGTGCTACACCAGTTGCTCGCCGTAGTGCAGGAGCTATACCGTCCGCTCGCCATCACCTGCCGAGACTACGATGCGCTCAGAGAGCTGATGCTCCACGACAAGAAGAATAGCGACGCACAGCGCATCACCACTGTCGCCCTCTCGGCCATCGGTGAGGTCCACGAACTACAAAACGCATCTCTCGACATCACCGAGGCGCTCGACTACTACCAAGACACGATGCTCTAGTCCTCGTAGTCGAAGCATCATATCGCACTCTATTTCTGACACATACAAGTTCCAAAAAGGGTTCCCTTCTTGGAACTTTTTAGTTCCAACGGAGGAACTCTTCGGTTCCAACGGTGGAACTTTTTAGTTCCAAGGGTGGAACTGTTCGGTTCCTCGGTAGGAAACTCTAGGTTCCTCCGCATGAGCGAGCGAAGCATTGGCACAAACGACAGCCCCCACGGGGCTCTGGTCGTAGAGAGCCGTGGGGGCTGTCATGATTTAGGGGCTACTTAGGGGCTGGTTAGCGCCCGTTGAGCGATGAGTTAGGGATGGCTTAGCGGTCTGTGAGCTGTCTGCTCCGCTTTACTCCTCGGGGATGTAGATGACCTCGCCATTTTCCAGCTCGTAGGCGATGCCGACGCGCTTACCGCGGCGCTGACTGGAGGCGTCCTCGCTGTCTGTCGGGGTGTACCGCTCGATGGTGGAGCCTTTCTTGGAGATAATCTCCATATTGTCCTTGCCTGGGTTCTTGATGATGGTAAAGTCCTCCTGCGTGAGCATCTCGGTCATGCTAAACTTCGTGACCAGTGCCACCATGAGTGCCACGGCAAAGACCATCGCCACGTCAAAGAGGTTGCTCACGAGCGACGATGGATCGGTATCGTCGTGGCGTAGGGGGCGTCGCTTACTTCTTCGTCTCATCTTCAGCTTGAGTTAGGAGTTCGTCGATGTAGTCAATGTAGATGAGCTCTTGGTGGTGATAGCGGTGGAGTCTCTGCAAGGTTAGATAGCCGATGGCGGAGACGAAGAGTCCCAGCACGGTGGTCGCAAAGGCGACCTGCATATTGTACGCCATGGTCGCCATATCGCCACTGCTAAGCCCGACGAGCGCTGGCCCCATTGGGATGAGGGTACCCATCAGTCCGAGGATCGGGCCGAACTTGGTCAAGACTTGCGGGTAGACGAGTCGCTTGTCGAGGCGTAGCTCATACTCGCCGATGAGTAGGCTACGCTCAGCAGCGGGAGCCGTGAGGAGCGAGCGCAGTAGCTCCTCAAAGAGGTCTAGCCGTGCTGTCTCTGGACTTTCACCGCCTAGCTCTTGGCGTAGTCTGCCGAGTAGTGCGCTAGCGTCTTCACGCTGATGGGAGAAGTAGCGTCGCTGTAGTCGCTTGTAGCGCTGTGCCCGCTCGATAAGTCCGCCCAGCATGAGGAGGGCTAGGAGGAAGAGTAGGAGTAGTCCAATGATCACCGGTATGAGGAGACCATTGGAGAGGAGAAACATAGTGTCTGAAATGAATTTCATAGTAATCTGTTGTGTGTAACTGTCTTATTTGCGTGAGCCTTTTGCCTTGATGAGCATGGCTATATAGCCGACGAGCACGCCACCTGCGAGGGTCGCGAGGAGGATGCACAGCTCTCTAGGCGAGGAGCTGTCTAGCTGAACCTCCGGTGCTTGGGTGCGCTCTGGGATGAGGATGTAGGCTATGACGCTACCCACGGCTAGCACCCCAGCCAAGAGCATGGCGAGCAGACGGAGGAACTCCCGATCACGGATTAGGCGAGGTGTCAGCTCGATGAGTAATAGGAGCACCACAGCAAAGGTTATGGTCACTGCCCAGTAATGGACCCCAGGCATGCTGTAGATGACGAAGCTCCTCAGGTAGCATAGCGCAGGTAGCATCAATAGCGAAGGCAGCCATACGGCTATCTGGTGGCAGGCGGTCATGACCGCTACGACTAGTCCCTCCCGATGATAGATCGTACGCAGAGGTCGGCGCGCGGGTCGGTAGGTGACGACCGCCATCGTGAGCAGTAGCTCTAGCGAGACCATCATGGCGAGTGTGGAGAGCTGCTCCGCCTGACGTAGCATAGTGTCGAGGGCTAGCTTGCTCACCCGCAGGGTCGCCTGATGGGTCGCCACCAAGCCTACGATATAGAGTACCGCATGTGCTAGTCGCACCCTACGGTCAGATCGTACGGCTGTGGTGGTGAGCGCCACTAGGAGCGCAAAGATGGAAACGATGAGTATCATCTCTTACTTCGTACGCTTCCTACGTCTGCTGTAAAGGATGGAGAGTACCAGTATGAGGACGAGTACGACGCCTCCGATGACAACTACCTCGGTTGTGGAGAGACTATCATGATCCTCTGCAGAGGCAGAGCCTGAGGAGTGCTTCTTGCCTTGGGCCTTGTCCGAGTCCTTCGAGAGTACCTGCTGCTTTTGGTCAGACTGTGAGGTCACCTTGAGCGCTTTGTCTAGGGCGGCGGTGTACTCTTGCTGCTGCTCGGGTGTGAGTTGATCTTGGATCATCTTACGCAGCTTAGCATTGTCACAAACCATACCGCTACAGCCAGCACCCGCCTTTGCCAAGCTCTCAGCATGGAGCCGAGCGATGGTCTGCTTTTGCTCAGCAGTCGCCTGCCAGTAACCCTTGCGAATGGTCTCCATCATGGAGGCGGTGAGGTCTTGCAGGGCTGCAGGGTTGTTTCGCTCGAAGAAGTCGACCGTGCCGAGCTGATGCTTGTCCACGACATACATATCGTAGAGGGCATCCCAAAGCTCCTTGTCGATGGCGGAGGGCTTCATAACGTTCCACGCATAGGTATTGCGGATGGTCTCGTCGATAGCGTCTGCCGCTCCAGCGCCCTCTTTGAGCTGCTCACGCACATAGGTGGGGTTGAGGATAGTGGTGCGAGCTTCGATCCCGATAGCTTGCTTGATCTCCTGCGTCTTGACACGACGACGGTTGCGCAGATCGGTGAAGTAGCCCTCGGGATCCTTGCCCGTGACGTGACGTACGGAGAGGGTGAGCCCACCCATAAACTCATAGACGTGATCCAAGCTTAGCGCACCCCACGTATTGCTCTGACGGGGCTGAACAACGGCATCGGTGTTTTGCAGTGCCGCCTCAAAAATACCCTTGGCGGTCTCGCCCCAGAGCTCTTCGTCTCCATAGATGGCGCCCATATTGTTCATGTAAACCTCAGCAATCTCGCTCTCTTTCTCCCAGCGGTCACCGCTCTCGACCATCTCCTGAATGCCAGTACCGTAGGCACCGTTGAGACCGCCGAAGATGCGCTTGCCACTAAGCTTACGAGCCTGCTCGGGGGGGACGCCATGCTCTAGGAGCACACGCTCCGCCTCGACACGTCCGAGGGCTATCTGGTTGGGAGTCTTGCCATCCTTGGTCTCTGCGACGAGGTCCATAGCCTTTTGCAAGAGGAAGAGTCGGGAGGCAGCGATGTCTCGGAGTTGGCCCGAGGTCTGTATGACCACATCCACACGAGGTCTGCCGAGCTCCTTGATGGGGATGACGCGCACGTCGATCACCTTGCCACGGCGGTCACGCACGGGCTCGACACCGAGGAGCGCCATAATCTCAGCGATGGTGGTGCCCTCGCTCTCGATGAAGCTACTGCTCCAGAGCGTGAAGCTCACCTTGCGCGGTATCGAGTCGTTGTGACGAGAGCGGTAGTCGGCGATAAGCGCATCGGCTAGTTGCTGTCCGTCTTCCCACGCCTTTGCCGTGGGTGTCATCTCGGGATCAATGGCGTAGAGGTTGCGCCCTGTGGGTAGTACGGAGGGGCTAGCGATGAAGTCACCGCCTGGTGAAGGTGCCGTGTAGCCACCACTGAGCGCATTGGCGAGCGAAGCTAGCTCGAGCTGTGGCGAAGTGACCAGCATACGCTTGTAATATGGTATCTGCGCTACGGAGCGACGCAACAGACTGACCCCCTCGGCGAGGAGTACCAGCTTGGGATCTTTCTTCGTCTCGGCACTGGCGGGCTTGCCGTGAGGAGGCATACCGCCTCCCATTCCTTTGGGCATACCTTTGGGCATACCTTTAGGCATATCCTTTGGCATTCCCTTAGGCATTCCACCGCCCATCATACCTGCAGGCATTCCGCCCGTCATACCAGCCTGTGCGCTCTCC
The DNA here is from genome assembly GCF_000482365.1 of Porphyromonas uenonis DSM 23387 = JCM 13868. GTDB lineage: Bacteria > Bacteroidota > Bacteroidia > Bacteroidales > Porphyromonadaceae > Porphyromonas > Porphyromonas uenonis. The sequence continues at coordinate 235,923 of NZ_KI535306.1, forward strand.
TCTTGTTGTGCTTTGAGGAACTGATCGGCACGAGCCAGCTCGGCACCACTAACGCCTAGCGACTGAATGAGCGCATCGACCTCTCCCGAGGCAATCTCCCGATCCTGAACACGAGCCACGAAGCGGTCGGCAGGACGGAGGTAACGAGCGTTGAAGTAGACATCGTCCTTGATCTGAGCGTCGGTGATCCGTCCGCGAGACTTGTCCACCTGCGCCAGTGCATAGGCTATTGGATCGACCGAGAGGAGGCGGACACTGGAGCGAATCTTCTCCGAGGAGAATGGGACGCCTGTCGTGTACATACCGCCCACGATCTTAGCATTGGCTAGCTCGTCAATGAAGCTAGCGACCAGCTCAATCTCGTCTCTCGTGTAGGGTTTGCTCATCGTGGAGTCTAGCTTGAGGTCTCTGTGGAAGCCCTTAGCGATGGTCATCTCTTTGATCCGCTTGGAGAGGGCGTCGTCATCTTTTTCCGAAGCTAGATAGCGATCGGTCAAGTCGCGTAGCGGTTGCATCTCTTTGTCTAGCTGCGTATCGATAAAGGGCGGAGCCAAGTAAGAGACCGCCTGCCCGTAGGAGCGACGCTTGGCGATCATACACTCGCCGACGTTGGCCGTCGTGTAGTAATAGATGTGTGGCAGGTCACGCACGAGTCTGTCGGTGTAGTCATAGTTGCTTAGCGCCACCTGCTTGCCAGGGATAAACTCCAGACTGCCGTGCGTACCGAAGTGCATCAGGACATCAGCGTGCCAGCCGTTGCGAGCCCACAAGTAGCTCGCTATGTATGGGTAAGCGGGTACGGAGGTGGAGCCATGTACCATCTTGAAGTCTAGCTCTCCGCTACCAGATCCTGGCTGAGGAAGGAGAGCTACCTTACCATAAGTGAGTCGGGTCACCGCAATGCCCTCGACACCGTCACGCTCTAAGACGAGGTCGTGACCAGGTATCGCCCCGTAGCGACCTTCTATGCTGTCCTTGAGTGCAGGGGGGAAGGTATCGTCAATCCACTGCGTCAGCTCTTTCGTCGAGACAAAGGCGGGGTAGTTGCTACTTAGGAGCAGCTGCTTGTTGCCCTCCGCATAGTTGTTGTAGAGCGCGCCACGAGACATCAGATCCTTGGCAAAAGCCTCCTCCGTGTCGGGCAATCCCGTCAGGTCGTACCCTTGGCTCTGTAGATACTTCAGGACATTGTAGAGCGAGGGCACTACCTCGATGCCTTGCGCCACGAGACTGTTTTGTCCAGGACCCTTGAAGTAGAAGAGGGCTATGCGCTTGTCCGCATTACTCATCGTCTGTAGCTTGATATAGCGGTGGAGTAGTGAGCAGAAGTCGGGCAGACGCTCGGGGATCGTGTGAAACTCCTTAAAGCCCTGCTTGTTCTCTCGCAGTGTCACCAGCGCAAAGGGGTTGATCGCGCCATCTATCTCAGGCGTCACGACCGTCTGGCTGAGATAGCCTCCCCACATGCCTTGCTTGTCTTTGATCCAGTCGTCATATAGCTCCGATACGATGAGCGGAGTGAAGATAGGCACGTTGTGCTCCTTGAGCCAAGCGATGGCGGGGTCGCCACCGAAGCGACCGTGTGCGAAGTAGATGACCGCCTGTGGCTTGATCTCCGAGAGGAACTCCAGTCGGCGTGTCATAGCACTGATCGGATAGACGTTAAATCCTGACTCCTCCAACGCTCCGATCAGCTCGTCCAAGTAGTCGCGGCTCGATCCGAAGGGTCCTGCGATACCTGTAAAGAGCGCAATGCGAGGAGCTCCCTCCTTGTAGCCATGCTCCTTGTAGTACTTCTGAAAGCTCTCGACACTGTCGAAGGCGAGATCGGGATCTTCGTCCGTAAAGAGCAGGTCGTAGCCGTACTCTATCGGCTCCTCGATAGTACCCGTGCGGAGCGACTTGCCGAGGACTTCCTTACGAATGTAGTTAAAGCCCGAGCGGTAGTTGCTCGTACCGCCATTGGCCAGATAAGACTCCAGCTTCTCTCGCTGTAGCGAGTCTAGGTTGGAGATGTTATTCTCTGGCGTCGTGGTCATGTAGGCGAGGTACTTCAGTCCCTTCTCTTCGCCCAGTTGCTTGATTAGCGCACGGTCCTCGTCGGTCCACTTGAGCCCCATGCCGAAAGCGATCATAGCGTCGTAGTTCTTCAGCTCGGAGAGCTCCGTGACGGCTGTGAGGCGCACATTCTTCTTGTCGACCGCCACTGCCATACGAGAGGCTACGAAGTCCGGCATATTGACCAGTGCGACCCGTACTGGCTTAGGCCACAAGAGATAGGTACCGAGGATGATGAGTATCAGTAGTACTGGTGCTCCTATGTAGTAGAGATGCTTCTTAGAGAGAGTCATACGTAAGAAAGTCTTAAGGGGGAAGCCCTTTTTAGTAGTTCAGTGAGAGCGAAACGAAGTAGCTACGTCCAGGCGATAGCGAAGCGCCCTGCTCGACGATCGGGGTCATGTAGTTGAAAAGGTTGTCGCAGCCCAGCGTCAGGCTAAGGTCTAGGAGGGTCTGCCAGCGCTGCGTGACGCTCGCCCTAAAGAGTGCGTAGCCCGGGTAGGAGGCGTAGCTGTAGTCATCCTTATTGACATCGTAGACGGCAGAGGTCACGCCACTGAGGTAGCGCCCTGAGACCTGCCCCGAGAGGGTGTACGAGCCCCAGCGGTGCCCATACTGCACGGAGCCATTGATGTGGTGTGGTCTCGTGTTGCGGATATGGAAGGACTGCGTCTTGCCCTGCACCTTCATCTGCTCTAGGACGAGGGCGTAGTTGAGGTTGATATCAAAGTTTGCAAAGGGTGTGACCCGTAGCATCGCCGTACCGCTCCACAGGTCTAGGGGCTTCTCCCCGTTGCGATATTGGAGTACACTGCCCTCCTGCTCGGGACGCAGATAGATGCGGTTATTGATACGATTGTAGGAGGCCGAGAGGGAGAGATTCATAAAGGAGTTGTTGTACTCAGGAGTAATCATCACGAGGTGGCTGATCTCAGGCTTGAGGTCGCTAGAGCCCTTGATGCGAAACATGCCTCTGTGGTCCCAGTCCATAAAGAGCTCCTTGAGCGAAGGCGATCTAAAGCCCTCGGAGTAGCTAACGCGTAGGGCGTAGTTGCGATTGCGCCACATGATCGACAGGCGAGGCGTCAGGTGCGTGCCATAGGTCGAGTGCATATCCTGACGGAGCCCCACGGTGGTGCTCCAGTTATTGTCCATACGCCAGAGCATCTGCCCGTAGAGCGTCTTGGTCGAAGCGCTGTGTACGTCATTCATATTGGTCACCTGTACGCTACGCAGGTTCTCGTGGAGGATCTCCACGCCCGCATTGAAGCTCGGCTTGTAGGGATCTTCCGTCGGGTCGTAGTTGTACTGCATGCGCGCCGTCTGCGTCAGGTAGTTAAACTGTGGATCCCAGGGGCCCTCCTCCTTCGTGGCGAGGAAGAAGTACTTGTCTCGCTTGTACCCCTCGATATGGTAGCTGGTCTCTATGGAGTGTCCGTCGGTGGGTTTGTAGAGTACTTGCAGATTACCCGTGGGGCTCTGGTAGCGGTTCTTCTCCTTATCGTCAAAGTCCTGCATGCGTGAGTGAAAGCGTCCCGTAGCGGTGATCGAGAGACGCTTGTCTGGGGAAAGGTAGCGTAGCTTCTCTCCAATGTGAAAGGTGTAGAAGCCTGGCATCGTGCGTGGTCTATCGGCACTGACGCCTGGCAACTCGTAGTCGTGCTGCTTGGCATAGCCGCCCGTTGTGGTGCTGGTCACACGACCCAGTCTCATCACCAGACGACCGTTGTAGCGCTGTATGCTCTGCGTATCATAGTGGCTAGAGAGGTTGGCACCAAGCTTCTTGTGGCTCCGCTTCGTGATGATGTTGATCACGCCACCTATGGCATTGCTCCCATAGAGAGCCGAGCTAGAGCCTTGTAGCATCTCGATGCGCTGTATTGATGAAGGGTCTATACGCTCCAGGTCTACGCTACTGGCCGAGCCCTCGTTGGTCATGCGCTCACCATCTACGAGGAAGAGGTAGTAGTCTGCCGAGAGCCCCCGTATGCTCATTCGATTTTGCGTACCGTGAATACTTGTCTGCACTCCAGGGAGTACCATCTGTAGCAGATCCTCCACGGATCGTGCCTGCACCGCTTCGATCTCCTTGGGCGAGACGACGCGGATCGGTATGGAGATATTTTTCATCGGGCAGCGTGTGCGGGTACCCGTGACGACCACTACGTCAAGGCACTTGACCTTCGTACTATCTACGAGTGTCGAGTCTTGCAAAGTGGGTGTGGCAGAGAGAGCTCCTGCGAGGGTGAGTAGGGAGAGGAGGGTGTATAGAGACCTTTTCATATAGTGAAGCTTAGGGAGTAAAAGGAAATAGGCTCAGTGCGCTTAAGAGACGCTTAGAGCCAAGAAAGTTCGGAGCTACAGAGAGGGGTCTCTCTAGTAGCTCCGAGCTGGTAAAGGGGTGATTACTTCTTGTCTGCCTGCATGGCATACTCGAGGGTGATGTGTCCCGTCTTCTTCGTAGCATTCCGATAGTCTAGGACACGGACGCGGACGATCTGACCAGCTGCCGAGCGAACGAGAAAGACGGAGGGATCTACCGTCACCGTGGGAGGCATACCAGCCATGCTGATGATACCCTTATTTAGGTAGCCAGGCTTCCCGTTGCCCTTAGGCTCTGAGGTGAGCAGGAAGTTGGCCGACTGCTTCTTGTACTCTATATCGTGCTTGCCATCCTTGTTGGCACCAAACTTCATCAGGAGCATACCCTCACGGTCTAGCGTCCACTCGCTATCCTTAGGTGTGGCGATGTCTGCCTTTAGGTCCTTTTGGGTGGTGCGAGTGGCAGCGCCCTTGCCCTTGCCAGAGGTACCGCCATTGGTCTTGAAGTCGTAGCGGTGCAGACCTAGATCCCACGAGAGATCGGTCTCAGGAGCGGATACGGTGACCACTTCGCCCTTGGCAAAGTTGATGTAGACCCACTTCGTATAGTCGGAAGCGTCTACAACGATCTTCTTGGTCACCCACTCGCCTTGTGAGGGATTAGGCTTCGGTTCGTTATTGTCCTTGTCGCACGAAGCGCATAGTAGCAGCGTCATAAGCGCCACTAGAGAGAGTAGGATTGTTTTCTTCATTATACTTTGATTGCTTTGAAAAGTTGATTACCTGATTGCACTGCAAAGGTATGAAGGAGAGCCTACGCAAATCAATACCTAAACGTCGGTAATTAAGTTTGTGCCGTCCCAATGCTTAGCTATGAGCGCTCCCCAGCACAATCCTCTCGATCAGCCTCTCGGTAGCCGTTTCGTGTGGGGAGGCGAGCGTTTTTGTAAAAGTTCCAAAACGGTTCCTGCCTTGGAACTTTTCAGTTCCAACGGAGGAACTTTTCGGTTCCAGCGGAGGAACCCTTTAGTTCCAGCGGAGGAACGAAGAAATCCCTACGGAGGAACGAAGAAATCCCTACGGAAGGATTTGAGTTTTCCAACGGAGGAAAGTTAGTTTTCCTATAGTGGAAAGTTAGTTTTCCAAGGGAGGAAAGGAGCAATGCTTCGGACTTGTGATTTCTTTCTTCCGAAGTTTTATTTCGCACATCGGAGCAAATAAGAGATCTCCAGCGAGGAGTCTAGGATTTCCTCCGTGGAGATCGAGCAGGTGTGCCCTGCATGCTAGCAATTCATCTAGACCGCTCGTGAGAGCTATGCCGAGGGTCAGGGCTGACGCATTATAACCCAACCGTCTAGAAGCTATACATGACTATAGCTAGGAAATACACGGTTTGATTATTACTACAGAGTGGCTACGAGACCTCTCTGATTACACCTTTCTCCCGAAGAATGGAATTCCTACCTAGGAATTTGCCAAACAGCTACCTAGGAATTGCCCCAATTCCTACCTAGGAAATAAAAAATTCTTCGGAGGAATCAAATGAAACTTCGGAGGAATCAAAAAATAAGTCCGAAGAATTTGCCCATTTCCAGGTAGCAAATCAAAAATATCTCCTGAGGAATTTTGAAAATTCCTAGGTAGGAAATGAAACGTGCTTATTTTTATAATGCGTCAGCCCTGTACCGAGGGTAGCAAAAAAGCCCCACGTCTGCTGAGCAGAGCGTGGGGCTTCGTATGATGGGAGCCGAGGGGGACTATCGATGAGTCCGCTGGCTCGCTATGCTGGTCGTGAGCTTACTAGAGGCCTAGCTGCTTCTTGACCTGAGCCGTGATATCTACCGCAGAGGGACCTGAGTAAAGCATCATCGTGGCCTCCATGACATAGGTATAGCCACCTGCATCGCCTACCTTCTTGATGGCCTCTACAATCTTCTGCTGGATAGGTGCCATAAGCGTGCCTTGCTGCTTCTCCATGTCTTGCTGCATAGCCTGATAGGAGCGCTGGATGCGACTTTGCAGGTCAGCGAGCTCCTGCTCACGACTCTTGAGGAGCGCCTCGGAGAGCCCCCCTTTGTCCTTCATATAGAGCTCGAGCTTCTTCTGATACTCGTCGTTCATCGTCTGCATCTCTGCGGTGTACTTCTTGTCTAGCTCTTGGAGACGATCCTGAGCAGCCTTCATGTCAGGCATAGCTGCGATGAGTTCCTGTGAGTTGACGACAGCTATCTTCTGCTGAGCCGTAGCTACAACAGGTAGCAAGAGGAGGAGTAGGGATAGAAACAGATTCTTTGTCTTCATTGTTCTGTATTTAAGTTATTGATAATGCGTATGTATAGGGTTAGCGCTTGCGCCCATAGCCTAGCTTCTCTAGGACCTGGTCGCTGATATCGATAGATGGATTGGCAAAGACGATGCCTGCCGTAGAACGGTCGAGGACTAGCTGGAATCCGCTCTGCGATGCGATCTCCTTGATCGCTTGCCATATCTCGTCTTGCAGAGGCTTGACCATCTTAGAGCGACGCTCGAAGAGCTCACCCTCGGGCCCGAAGTACTTGCCTTGTAGCTCGGTAGCCTGCTGCTCGGTTTTGACGATCTCCTCTTCGCGCTGACGCTTTTGCTCGGCGGTGAGGAAGACGAGGTCGCTCTGATACTTCTTGTAGAGCGTCTCGGCCTTGTCTTGAAGTGTCTTGACTTCCTGCTGCCAACGCTTAGAGACGGTCTCGAGCTGCTCATTCATCATCTCATAGTTGGGGATGTTCTTGAGGATATACTGCATATCCACAAGGGCAAACTTCTGTGCTGATGCTCCTAGCGTAAGAGCTAGGAGGAGTGTGAGGAGATATAGATGCTTTCTCATAATATTGATGTTTAGAAGGTCCGTACTAGTGTGTATAGATGGCTTGGGGAGCTCATTGTTTAAGGAGGTCAAGCTGTCTGCGCACGCACTCAGAGGGTTAGAACTCCTGACCCATGACGATGTGAATGTTGCTACCGCCACGCTGTGAGGAGCCGTCGGGCTTGTCAAAGCCATAGCCCCAGTCCAGTCCGAGCATACCAAGGAAAGGTAGCGTGATACGGAAGCCGACACCGGCGGAGCGCTTGAGGTTGAAGGCGTTGAAGTTGCTGATGTCTCGCCACGCATTACCAGCCTCGAGGAAGGCGACGGCCCAGACATTGTACTGCCCCTCGAAGAGGATCGGCATACGTAGCTCAGCCATCATACGCATATAGGCGTAAGCGTAGTCATAGTTGCCACCAGCGATCGAGCCGTTGCTATATCCACGTAGCGGGATGGTCTCGTTGAGGAAGTTGCCTACGTAGCCACTCATATTGTCACCACCCATGTAGTAGGTGCCGAAGGGTGAGCGCTTGAACGGTGTGTAGTGACCGATGAAGCCCGCATCTAGACGCGTCATGAGGACGGGCGTATACTTCACAGTGACAGGGTTCATGAGCGGGGTGAAGACCTTGCCCGAGAACTTCCACTTGTGGTACTCGACAAAGCGGTAGCGATCCTCCGACTTGAGATTGATGTTGGAGTAGTCGATGCCGTCCCAGAGGGAGTATGGAGGTGTGGCACTGACGGACAGCGTAAAGGAGGAGCCACGACGGGTGTAGATCGGGTTGTCGATCGAGTTGCGCGAGAGCGCCAGTGTGAGGCTTATGTCGTTAGCGTGACCATTGTGAAAGCCTTGGAAGGTTTCGTAGACCCAATCACGGAGGTAGTAGTGGGTATAGTTGAGCGTAGCATTGACATTAAACCAGTTGTCTGGCCAGTTGAGTCGCTTACCGAAGCCGACCGTTGCTCCGAAGATGTGCATGGACTGGTTGGGGTTGTAGGAGTTTTCCATCAGCGACTGCCTGTACCCACCATCGTAGCCATAGCCACCGTAACCGCCATAGCCGTAACCACCGTAACCACCATAGCCTCCGTATCCGCCATAGTAGCCTGGGTAGTAGCCCATCCCCTGCGTACGGTTGTTATAGTAACGGGTATCGATAGCGGTCTGCATGGAGTAGAAGAGCGACGCCGTAAAGAAGTTCGGGCGCTTGCCACCAAACCAGGGATCGGAGAATTGTAAGCTGAAGGAGTGGTAGTAGCGACCATTACTCATCGCATTGAGGGAGAGGGTCTGGCCATCGCCCTGCGGGATGAGACCACGGTACGCCTTCGGGTGGAAGAGGTTGTAGATCGAGAAGTTGGTAAAGTTGATACCCGCACGTCCGATGATACCGGCCTGAGACCAACCGAAGGAGAGCTCAAACTTGTCATTGTTCCTGCGCTGCAGCGAGTACTCTATATCTACGGTACCCTCCTGAGGGTTGGGGATTGGCGTGGGGAAGCTCTTCTCTGGATCAAAGTGTCCGAGCTGGTTGAGCGTCATCCAGGAGTTCATCATATCCTCCTTGCTAAAGAGCTTGCCTGGCTTCGTATAGAGCTCACGACGGATCACCTCCTCGTAGATGTCATGGTTGCCTCGTATGATCACCTTGTCGATGGTAGCCTGCGGGCCCTCGACAATGCGCAGATCGAGCGATACGGAGTCGCCCTCGACGTAGGTCTCCACGGGGTCTATGCCTGAGAATATATAGCCGTTGTTGTAGTAGAGGTTGGCGACAGCATCGTCCTCGGCGTAAAGACGCTTCGTAAGACGATCCTGATCATAGACGTCTCCGTGCTGCATACCGAGCATAGCCTCGAGAAGGGGCGTGGGGAACTTCGTATTGCCGACGAAGTTGATATCCTTGATGTAGTAGCGATGCCCCTCGGAGATGTTGATGAAGATATCGATCTGCTTATCGTTCTTCGGATTGCGAGCGATGGAGTCTGAGAGAATCTCCGCATCGCGGTAGCCCGCCTTGTGATAAGCATTTAGGATGTTGCGCAAGTCCTCCTGATAAGTGTCTTGGATAAACTTCTTGCTCTGGAAGAGCTCTAGGAGCGAGTTCCAGAGGTTGCCACGATTGAGACGGAAGGTTTCGTTCGTCTTCTTCATCGCCTTACGCAGATCGGTGTCGGATAGCGCCTTATTGCCCGAGAAGTAGATGTTAGCGATCTTCGTCTTGTACTTCTTATCGACCGTGATGCCGAGCTTGACATACCCTTCACGAGATAGGTCAGGTTGCTGGTCGAAGGTGACCTCCATCTCGCTATAGCCCTTCTCATTGTAATACTTCTGTATCAGTTGCTCCGTGCGGTCGAGGACGTTGGGCGAGAGCTGCATGCTCTCTCGTAGCCCCGTCTTGGTCTGCAGGTCTTCCTGCTCGGACTTCTTAATGTTGTGGTAGGTGACCGAGGCAATACGAGGATGCTGCTCCAGCTGCACCTCCAGCCACACTTTGTCGCCCACATACTTAGTCACGAGTACACGTGCATTGGCAAAGGCGCCATTGCGTGTGAACTGCTGTACCACAGCACTCGTCGCCACTCCTGGTATCTCTATCTGATTCCCCACCTTGAGACCCGTATAGCCTAGCAAGACCTCCTGATCGTACCCTTGAGCACCAGTGATGGTCACGCCCGCGATGGTCTTGGTGACGGGATGAGCGTAGTCGATCTTGGGGGCATAGATCGTGTCGGCTGGGGTGGTAGCAACTTGTGCACTCGCTGTGGTCACCGCGAGGAGCGCTATAAGTGCGAAGAGTATATTGTGATATCGTTGCATTGTCATCATTAGGAGATCAGATGGGTCTGTGATGTATGGGTCTTTGTTTTACTGTGGCACCGTGCCGAAGCGTCGCTGGCGTAAGGCAAAGTCTGCAAGCGCCTTGTCCAGCTCTGCCTCATCAAAGTCCGGCCATAATGTGTCTGTGAAGTACAGCTCTGTGTAAGCTGATTGGAGTAGGAGAAAGTTCGAGAGCCTCTGCTCTCCACCTGTACGAATGAGCAGGTCGGGCATCGGCATGCCACTGGTGTAGAGATAGTCATTGATCAGATCGGTGCGTGACAAGTCGTCATTACTGAGACGTCCCGACTGCACATCCGCAACGATATGCTGTATCGCATGACTGACCTCCGTATAGGAGGAGTAGCTCAGCGCCATGCCTAGGGTGATCCGCTTGCCATCCTTGGTCTGCTCCATGGAGTCTCTGAGCTGCGCTGCTGTCTCGGCGGGGAGCTGGTCAATATCTCCGATAGCTCGTAGCCGCACCCCCTCCTCGATGAAGCGAGGCGTGTAGTGATGTAGCCCCTCTGCTAGAAGCTGCATGATATAGTTAACCTCAGGCTCTGGGCGGTTCCAGTTCTCTGTACTGAAGGCGTACACCGTCAGGTATGGGATGCCCCGCTCGGCTACGGCACTGAGGATAGTCTCCAGCGCGTCGACACCCTGCTTGTGTCCATAGCTACGCGACAAGCCTCGTCGCTGAGCCCAGCGCCCATTGCCGTCCATGATGATGGCTATATGTTGCGGTGTCTGCTGTTTCATCATTTTGGTGTCTGCCAGTTAGGGTAGCTGTCCGATCCGTGGCAAGGTTCGCTGCGCTTGCCAAATTCATAGGTTATACTCACGATCAAGCCTATCGTAGCGTCGCCCCCCTTGATCCAGTTCGCAGGCATCCCGTAAGGGTTGTTGAGCCAGCCCGTCTGCTCCGTAGGCGTGTCCAGGTGGGAGCTAAGGTAATAGATACCTTGCAGCGCGGCGATCAGGTTAAGACGATTGCGAAGCTTGTACTTGATCCCCGTCTTGATGCCAGCCCCTGGCAGGAAAGCCATCTTGTGCCCCGAAAGCGTCGTACCGACACTGAGGCCAGCACCTATATAAGGTACCAAAGAGCGAGTCTGCAGGTAGCGAAACTTGTCGCTGTAGTGAGCGAAGTTGTACTCCGCCCAGCCGTTTAGCGTCAGCAGATGAGAGGCTCCACGGGTAGCTTGATTAGCCTCTCTAGCCTGCGGATAGTCTGTCTGCGCATAGCGACAGTCGAAGGGGAGGAAGCTGTAGCCCAGTTCACCCGAAAAGGCCAACCGGAAGTTGTGATTGTAGCGAAAAGCCACTCCGCCCGTTCCCCCTATCGGTACGAAGGGAATACGTCTATTGGCATTCCCCAGATAGGACGCAGCACCTACATATCCTCCCATCTCATAGCGATACTCCTGCGCCGTCAGCGAGACAGCACAGAGCATCAGGAGGAGAGGAGCCAGAAGGCGAGAGCGGGTCGACATAGGTCTGCGAGGGTATACTTACTGAAAGCGAATAGGCTGCCCGATCCAAAGCGTGGGAGCCCCACCCTTCAGTCCGCCAAAGAGGTAAATGCGACCATCATCGCCACGGTAAAGCGCTAAGCCACGCTGCTGCGTCTGCGACTTGTCATAGTAGAGAGCTGGAAGTATCGACTCCTCTGTCAATGGCTGCCATACAGTGCCGTAGTCTAGCGATACGTAGACACGCATCACTGGTTGCTCAGCATGCTTAGGACGAGCTGCAGGCTTGACAAGCAGTATCGTCTGGTCTTGTGGCTCATAGATCATAGCTCCTGGCAGATTGCTCGGCCAGATCTTGCTTACGACTTTGGCATCGTGAGGCGTAAGCCAGTCACGGCCGTTGGAAGAGGTGTAGACCAGTGCCGTGGTATCTGCTACGGAGCCTCCGATGAGAAACGCTACAGGATGATGCTCGACGGTGAACGAGAGACGAGCGTTGTCCTCTAGAGGGAAAGCCTTCGGAACTCGTATGCCACGCTCACTGCCGAAGTGTACGCCATCGGTAGACTTCACAGCCACAAGAGGGGTATTCTCTCCTCTGTAGTATAGGTTGCCCAAGAGGTAAGAAGCTCTACCAGGCAAAGCGTTGCTCTGGTTCCACTTACCACCCTGATGCTCATAGATAGTCGCCTGTCCGCTCTCCTGCAGACAGAGGATTGCATCACTGCCACCCTGCTCTGCGATGTCCATAATGGGTGAGTCGAGCATCGTAGGTATCGTCACCTCTTGCCATAGCTCAGGCTCCTTGTGTGAGGCGCGCCATAGATGCCTCTCGGTAGCGGTACGGGCAAAGTAGTAGTAAGCCTCGCCATTGTCCACGAGACGGCTCAAGACGATATTCTCATTCGTCGCTGTGGCTGGCGCTGCGTGCGCTGACTTCGTCCATGTGTGGGTGTAGGGATCACGGTCATAGACGTTTATCTTAAGCTCGTACTCCTTGGTTAGGGAGGTATTCTTACGATGATGCATCACGATGCGCACCCCATCGGCATACTTGGACATGTTGACCGTGTCCAGCCCAGACGTTGAGGACTGCTCGACACCGCCTATGTAAACCTTAGGCAGTGCATCTGGTGAGGCCGTAATCTTCAACTTGACCGTTCCAATTTTTGTTCCCTTAGGTAGCGGACGAGCGTTGTATATCAGTCCTTTCCGGTGATCTATAGAGAAGATCGTTTTCTCCAGTTCAGGGACAGACTTGTCACTCATCTTGAGCTCTGAGATCAGTACGCTCTCTACCTGCACATCCTCTACGAGCGCCTTGCGCTGGCAGGAGGGCAAGCTGATGAGCGGTAGCAAAGCTACAGCGAGGAGTAGGTATCTATGGAGAGATTGTATGGTGCGAATCATATAGAATACTTGATATGAAGACAAAGATACTACTTCCCGCGAAAATAGAGATTAGACTTTAGAGATTAGAGGTTAGAAATTAGACTTTAGAGATTAGAGGTTAGAGACGCTACACGCTCCCAAGAGGATACGAGAAGAGATCTAATCTCTAACTTCTAAACTCTAACTTCTAAAGTCTAAAGTCTAATGCGACACGTGCACCCGCTTGGTGGCGGGAGCCATCGTTAGTCTCTCCTGCACGCGCTCCGTCACAGCCGTGGCTAGTTCAGTGAAGTAGTGACTCATCACCTGGTCACTCTGTGCTGCTATCGGCTCTCCCGCATCGCCAGCCTCGCAGACACTCTGCACGAGTGGCAGCTGACCCAGGAGCGGGATGTGGAATTGCTCGGCCAATCGCTTACCCCCGTCACGACCGAAGATGTAGTACTTATTGTTGGGTAGCTCGGCAGGCGTAAACCAAGACATATTTTCCACCAAGCCGAGGATAGGTACATTGACAGGATCCGTTTGGAAGAGGTTGATCCCCTTCATCGCATCAACGAGAGCCACCTCTTGCGGTGTGGTCACCACAATAGCGCCCGTGAGCGGTAGTGTCTGTACCAGCGTCAGGGCTATATCGCCTGTCCCAGGAGGCATGTCGATGAGTAGGTAGTCCAGCTCTCCCCAATGACCCTCGGTGAGCAACTGCTTGAGCGCATTCGAAGCCATCGTACCACGCCATAGGAGCGCTTGGTTGGGACTTACGAAGAAGCCGATGGAGAGCATCTTGATCCCTTCCGTCACGACGATCGGAGCGATGCGATCCTTGCCGTCCACCTCCTCAGCCACAGGTCGAGCGTCCTCACAGTGAAACATCTTAGGCATCGACGGACCATAGATGTCGGCATCGAGGAGCCCTACTCTATACCCTTGGCGAGCTAGAGCCACCGCCAGATTGCTCGTGACTGTACTCTTGCCCACGCCCCCCTTGCCACTGAAGATGGCGATCGTGTTAGAAACCATCGGGAGCGGGTTCTCCACCTCAGGCTGCTCCGGCTCCTCTCTAAAGGTTGCCTTGATACGACCCGCCACATCTGCCTTGGCGTCCAGGAAGGTGAGGATAGCGGTCTCTGCCGCTTTGACCACGGAGCGAGCAAACGGATCTCGCACACGGGGGAAGTGTAGCGTCAGAGAGATCTGCCGTCCATTGATCTGTATGTCGTCTGTCACGATACCTGACGTGACAATGTCTGTACCCGTACCTGGATAGCGCACATTGCGCAGCGCATCAAGTACCTGCTCGGTTGTATAGCTATTCATATCTTGTTTCGATTACTTGGTCTGAGCTTTTATTCTTCCTGAGCAAACGCCCGCTCCACTTGATGCAGGAGTCCACCCGGGACCTGCGACCAACTGGTATAGTCGTCATGCTCCGGCTCACTCTCGGGCTCTAGCCACTGCTCGCGCATAGGTAGGGCAAAGCGGATATACTTGATCACCTTACCTCTCCCCAGCCACTGCTTCTCGTAGTGAGTCAGGACACGTGGTATGCCGTACTGTGTCAGCGGAGCTTCCTCTTGATAAAGGTCTGGCAGCGCCACGATAGGCTCCACGCCATTGACCTCCAGCAAGCTCAGCGTGTACTCATAGAGGAAGGTGCTGTCGGTCTTAAGGTGCACCACCCCATCGGGCTTGAGATAGCGGTTGTAACTAGCCAAGAAAGCTGACGAGAGAAGTCTAGCACGTGTGCGCTTCATCTGCGGGTCGGGGAAAGTGATCCAGAGCTCACTCACCTCACCAGGGGCAAAGGCAAGTGGCAATAAGTTAATGTCCGTGCGCAGGAAAGCTGCGTTGGTCAGCCCTTTGTCTAGAGCCTCCGTAGCGCCATGCCACATACGTGCGCCCTTGCGGTCCACGCCAATATAGTTGTGCGTAGCATCTTGATGAGCCAGAGCCACCGTGTACTCACCTCGTCCGCAGCCCAACTCTAGGACGAGCGGACGATCCGCGTCAAAGGCTCGCTGGCTCCACCCGCCAGCTATCTCTCCCGCCACCTCTGGTGAGGAGAGCTCCGCATAGCCATACTCATATACGTTGGGATAGCTATGCAGGTCGGCAAATTTCTCCAGCTTACGTCTAGCCATAGGCGCTCCTCAGGATCGATTATTCCTGATCCTCATCGGTGTCTATGACATCGACCAGCCCCTCCTCGGCATAGTAGTCGTAGAGCGTAGAGACAAGATCGTACGCATCGTCCTCGTGCATCTTGACGCCCATATCCTGACTCAAGTGATCAGAGACATAGGCTGCCATTGCGTCTATGTCTAGGCAGACCTCCTCATCATCGCCCTGCGTCTCAGTATAGTCGTCACAGAGATCCATCACGTAGAGAAAGATCTCATCATCGTCATACTCCTTGATAAAGGAGGGATCGAGATGATCGCGCAGGTAGTGGACCGCGCCTCGATCGATCTGCTCAAAGTCTAAGTCTGCCATCATACTATAATTATATGTGTAGGTTAAATGTTGTCACTCGCTCCATCACTTCAGGGACTGGTAGAAAGCCTCCAGAAGCCGTCCCGCACCCACGAAGGGGGTCATACGATTCTCTAGGACCTCGTGCTCTATCGACTCTTGGAGCTGCTTGACCTGCTCATTGTCGTAGAAGGAGCGACGGAGCTCCTCATTGACCGTCTCATACATCCACCACTTCTCCTGCCGGCGACGATTGTACTCAAAGTAGCCACTCTCCTTAGTCGTCTGACGATAAGTATCGATCATGTCAAAGATCTCCTTGATACCTATCCCCTTCAGTCCGGAGTAGGTCATGACCTTCGGCTCCCAGCCCGACTCGGTAGCGGGAAAGAGCTGTAGCGCATTGCGAAAGTGCTGCGCTGCCAGACGAGCCTTGTCGACGTTGTCGCCATCAGCCTTGTTGATGATGATTCCATCGGCCATCTCCATGATACCACGCTTGATGCCTTGTAGCTCATCGCCTGTGCCGGCCAGCTGAATCAGGAGGAAGAAGTCGACCATCGAGTGTACTGCCGTCTCACTCTGCCCGACCCCCACCGTCTCAACGAAGACCGTGTCAAAGCCTGCAGCCTCGCAGAGGATAATGGTCTCACGCGTCTTGCGTGCCACACCACCCAGCGAAGAGCTACTAGCGCTCGGACGAATGAAAGCATGCTCCTCACGTGAGAGTCGCTCCATACGAGTCTTGTCGCCTAGGATACTTCCCTTCGAGATCTCACTACTAGGGTCTATCGCCAGCACCGCCAGCTTGTGCCCCTGCTTGATGAGATGCATACCGAAGGCATCTATCGACGTACTCTTGCCTGCGCCAGGCACGCCCGTGATGCCGACACGCATCGACTGCCCACTGTATGGCAGACAACCCTCTAGGATCTGCTGTGCCTTGAGCTGGTGGTCGTGGCGTGTACTCTCGACGAGCGTCACGGCACGAGCGAGGAAGGTACGATTGCCCGCTAAGATCTCCTCTATATAGCGCTCAGCGGGATAGTCCTCACGCTGCACCCGTTGCTGGCGCAGATAAGGATTGACCATAGGCTGGGCGGAGACACCTTTATTCACCTTGAGACCTTCATAGCGAGGGTCATTCTCAGGATGATCATTTGTGAGCATGGAGGATTTTAGAGGTTAGAGGTTAGAGATTAGAGGTCAGTAGTAACTTTAGCCAACAGCCAACAGCCAAGGGCTAACGGCCAACATCTACCGCTTAGGAATGACGATCAGGACGTTGCGCAGCGGAGCGTTCGGATCGTTGACCAGAAGGTCAAAGTTTGCCTTGACAGCTCCACGTGAGCGATCCACGCCCTCCAGCTTGAGCTGATAGCGTATGTCAGCACTGGCACCTGGGGCAATCGTCTCGGGATGATCCAAGATGGTCAGGAAGGCGGTATTGCTCTCCACGGAGTAGAGCTGCATAGGAGCTTCGCCTTCATTCTTTAGTGCGACCGTCCCCTCATAGACCAGTTCTTCTGGAGCTAAGTCAGTCAGACGCTGGTAAGTCTTCAGCTCGGCACGAGGTGCTGCGGCATCCTTGACAAAGTGGGGTGGCATCACAAGACGTACCATCACACCACCAGAGAGGTCTGGCTCGCCATCCTGCGTGTGCACCGTGATGCCTATCCACCCTTTGTGGATGCCAGGCGTCACAGACCCATCACTATGTGCCGTCAGGAAGATCTCCTCAGGCTCGTAAGCCGCTAGCGTAGCTCGGCTTATACTACTAGATAGAAAGTTGGGAACTGTATCCAGCGAAACCTCCAGAGGCTGACCCGTCGGATTATTGAGCATCAGACGAATCGTATTCTCCTCGCCTGCAGGCTGTAGTGGAAAGTCCAAAAAGAGGTTACTCACCTGCAGTGCTCCGATCTCTTGCTGGTAGAGCGCACTCGCTGGGGTCTGCCTACCGAGTGTAGCCACATTCCCCTTGATCGTCAGCTTGACAGGCTTATTCGGATCTGCAGAAGTGTAGACACGCGTGTACTTGACGAAAGAGCCAGGACGATTTAGCGGATTGTAGGTAATCTGGATAGGTATCGAATCCCCAGGAGCTACAGCAGTACGATCATAACTAGGGGTCGTACAGCCACAGTCCGTATTGACGCGCAGGATGACCATCGGCTGATCAGAGACGTTGTGCAAGGTGAAGCTGTGCGACACAGTGCCCCGCTCCTCAGCAATCGTCCCGAAGTTGTGGATTGCTGAGAGCGAGTCTATCATCTCCCTCCTTTGCTGAGCTCGCACTACACCTAGCGTAGTAGCGAGGCAGAGCAGGAGAGCTACTATTCTTCTTGTAGCCATACACTATCTATCTTAGTTCGCTTGAGACACGCCCTTCCACCCCACGGCCTTCGTCATGAAGGCTCTGGGGCGTGTAGCGTCGCATCAAGTGACTGTAGACTTATCTCTCGCGAGTAAGGGCTACTCGACAATACCCTTGATGCGTAGGATGTAGCTACCATCCTTGCCATTGCTATAGACCGAGATAGTTTTGACGAACTGTCCAGGACGTCCAGCAGGATTGTAGGTTACCTTGATTGTCGTGCTCTTACCTGGAGCTATAGGAGCTGTCTCAAACTCAGGCTTCGTGCAGCCACAAGAGGCTACGACACGTGTGAGCACGAGGGGTGCTGTGCCTGTGTTCTTGATCGTGAAGGTGTGACTTACGGGGCCATCGACCTCCTTGATCGTACCAAAGTCAAACTCAGTCTCCGTAGCAGTAATCTGAGCGCCAGACTGCTTGCCAGTTTGCTTGTTCTGAGCTCCAGCTAGTGTAGCACAGAGGAGGAGGATTGTTGTAAGGATTGCAATGCGTTTCATAAACTTTGTAGTCTTAAGATTTATACTCTATATCATCGGCGCGACTATAGCACTCTGACCAAGCTAGCAAGCCTCTCAGCGCTTATAGCCTCACCCGGCAGGTCGTCCAAACGTATGCCACACTCGCGACAGAACGGAGTGAACACAACCTACGCTCTGCAAATATACTACTTTCTGATGATACGGGTGATCACCTCCTAGGGCTAACGCATTACAATCAGCCGTCTAGGAGCGGCGCATGAGGATAACTAGGGATACACGGTCCGAGCATCACTACTCAGTAGCTACGGATTCCCTCTGATTACGCCTTCCTCCCGAAGGATTGAATTCCTACCTAGGAATTTGCCAAATAGCTACCTAGGAATTCCTCCAATAGCTACCTAGGAAATAAAAAATTCTTCGGAGGAATCAAATGAAACTTCGGAGGAATCAAAAAATAAGTCCGAAGAATTTGCCATTTCCTAGGTAGGAAATCAGAAATATCCACGGAGGAATTTGGGCAATTCCTAGGTAGATATTGGTTTGTACTCATAGACAGTCCATTGACCTATCCGATGACCTAGTCTCTAGATCAACTGGTGTAGTGAGCTTGGACAGGGTATAACGAAAGAGAGGTGGCAACCTTGTGTCGGTCACCACCTCTCTCATTTGTTACTTGCTCGTCTGACTAGCGCTTATATAGGATGTGTCCTGTCTAGCCTTATGACGGTAAGTTATAGCTGTCTCTTACTTGATATCGATGATAGCAACGCGGTTCCACTCGTTTGTAGCGAATGGCTGTACTGTATCACCCTTGAAGTCGATGACGATGTTGTCTGCGCTGACACCATAGTTGTCTATGAGAGCCTTCTTGACAGCCTCGGCACGACGCTGAGAGAGAGTCATGTTGATGTTAGCATTACCAGTCTGCTCGTCAGCATAGCCTACGATGTAGATCTTACCACCGTTTGCCTTTGCAGACTCAGCGGAGTTGTACACGTTGATCATCTGGTTCTTGTCGATCTTAGCGCTACCGATACGGAAGGCTACGACATTCTCGATGACGCTCTTAGCAACAGGAGCAGCCTCTGGGCACTCAGGGCAAGATACAGGACGCTTGCTGAGCTCAGCATTCTGAGCACGGAGTGAGCTGATCTGACCGTTGAGGTCGTTGACGAGGTCATAATCCATAGGAGTAACAGGCTGGAAGGCTACACGACCGAGCTTGAAGGTTAGGCCAGCAGATACAAGAGCCGTAACGTCTGCAGGCTCATGTACTGTATGAGTACCCTGGAAGTCATTCTTAGATACCATCATCTGTCCCTCAAGGTTGAGGTCGACGCGCTTACCTAGACGGAACTTGAGAGCTAGACCACCATTGAGGAGGCCGCTGATTGTGTTCTCAGCACCAAGCTTGTCACCACTCTTATCGTCAGCTGAGTAGAACTTCATATGACCACCTAGACCAACGAAGGGGACGAGGTGGAAGACGCGGTTCTCTCTGTATGGAGCGAAGTAGTTGACCAGGTCAAACATAAACTCTAGTGAAGCAGCACCGAAGACGTTCTGATAGCGAGTGAGCTCGGTAGCTCCAGGGAGCTTGTCAAAGCTATATACGTTCCATGCGTAGCCACGTAGACGAGTAGCAAAGTAAGGAGAGTGCCAACGTCCGAACGAAAGGCTGGCAATGGGAGATATGCGGTCTACAAACTCAGCCTCCCTATTAACCTTATTGCCAAAAGGTAGCATAGCTGCACCTCCGTGTAGCTCGATGAACCAATGAGCTGCAGGATCTTGCTCAAACTCCGTCATGTATGCGGGGCGGTTGTCGACCTGTGAAGCCTCCTGAGCCTGAGCCACGAATGCTGTTAGGGCAACAACGAGTGATAGCATAAATACTTTTGCTTTCATATTTCTAGTGTGTTTAATTCGTAGATTGATGATTTGAGTGAGCTATACGACTTACTTAGAGCGTATGATAACAACACGGTTCCAAGCCTTCGTATCAAACAGCTTGTCTGTAGCACCCTCCCACTGAGTGGTGATCATATCAGCTGATACGCCGAAGTCATTGATGAGGGCATTTGCGACAGCCTTAGCACGACGCTCAGATAGACCCAAGTTGTAATTGGCATCACCCGTTGTGTCGGTGTAGCCGATAACTAGGATAGGCGTGTTGTGAGCCTTGACATACTCGCTAACGTTGTAGAGCGTGATCATCTGGTTCTTGTCGATGCGAGAGCTATCGAACTTGAAGAGGATCGTCTTGTCAGACATAACCTCTGTCGTAGTAGTCTGTGCGGTTAGCTCAGGGCACTCAGGGCAAGAGACAGGACGCTTGCTGAGCTCAGCATTCTCTGCACGGAGTGAGCTGATCTGGCTGTTGAGATCGTTGATTAGGTTGTAGTCCATCGGGACAACCTCAGTCCACTCGACACCACCCATGCGGAAGTTAAGACCTCCTGTGAGGGCTCCGTAGAGACCGTTGTAGGCATTAGGATTCCAAGCAGTAGACTTGGGGCAGTGGCTGTAGTTAAAGTTGAAGTTGTTGTAGATAGCCTTACCCTCGATGACGAGATCAGCACGACGACCTAGACGGAACTGGAGCTGTAGACCAGCGTCGATAGCTGCTGTGTGATGCAGATCCTCAAAAGCCTTGTTGAACTTCATGTTGTAGCCCACACCTGCAAATGGGATGATGTGGAAGACACGCTTAGCATTGTAGCGGCTGAAGTGATTGACCATGTCAAACATGAAGTCGTAGTGAGCACCTACGAAGCTCGTCTCGTAGTTCATCACATCGTTCCCTACCTTATAGTAGGTGTGAGCCTGAGCGCCAACTAGATTGAGGCGTGTAGCAAAAGAAGGCGTGTGATACTTGCCCAGAGAGAGCGAGTAAGACATCTGGAGGCGATCACCGAAAGGCTTCTCCTCATTGCCTTCTAGGAACTGAGCTCCCACACCACCCTGTAGCGTAAGGAACCAATGATCTGCTGCTGTGCCACGCTCAAAGGTTGTCTTGTAGACAGGCTTTGTGCCAGCTTGAGGTGCTGCAGTCTCCTGAGCACTCAGCGTTAGAGTAGTAACTCCCAACAAGAGGGAGATCAGAAAGAACTTTACTTTCATAATTATACTTTAGTCTTGTTACTGGTTTGTTTCTGATTAGTTTAGTGCGTCTTAGCGTGCTCTTCGCGCTCGAAGATTGGCATTCCAAAACACGTAGTACACTGCAAAAGTAGTATTATTTATTGACTTAACCAAATGAGATGCAAGATTGAGAAGGAATTTGACCTACAAAGTGCTCCATACTGAAGCTAATTACACCGTTCGTAGCCCCTCCAGACGGCTATAGTACAGCCTTTCACAGCCCTCACTACACTACTATAATAGGAGTGCTCTTCAATCCTGATGAATCTACGCTCCACATATGCCACTCCGTCCTAATCCCCAAAAGCTGTACCTTTGTGCCGCGAAGCTGTAGTACGACCCATATGTCTCCTACGTACATCCTCATAGATCAGGGTAATAGTCGCCTGAAGATCGCTCTAGCGACAGACGAACAGCTCTACCCGACACGACTCTACCCCGAGCCTCCCACCAGCGACCAACTACTGGAGCTGATGCACTCGTACCAGTTGCCTACACAGCCCCTCTACGCTATCTACAGCTCCGTGGGAGAGCGAGAGGCACCTTGGCTGGAATCGATCCAAAGCGTCTGCCAACTCTTTGTCACACTCGACGCTGAGACTCCACTACCTCTAGCAGAGGTACAGTATGACAGGCAGTGTCTGGGGGTGGATCGCGTAGCTAGCGTCGTCGCTGTAGCACAGCTCACGACGGAGCCTTCGCTAGTCATCGACATTGGCACTGCCATCACCTACGATCTGCTCCTGCCCGAGAAGCGCTATATGGGGGGCAACATATCCCCAGGTCCTGAGCTACGTCTACAAGCACTGCATGACTACACGGCTCGGCTACCTCGTGTGCCGTGGTCTGACATCCAGTCACACGCTGATTTATGGCACCAAGAGCTAGGCGGGCAGACTGATCAAGCGATATGGTTGGGGGTGGCACGAAGCATCGTTCACGAGATAGACGCCTATATAGAGGGTCTACGCAAGCGCTACCCTAGCTTAGCGGTCTGGATCACGGGTGGATATGCAGTGGATTTTGTCAAGTGGCTAAAATATCCGACCTTTGTGGAGACAAACTTAGTCGAGCGGGGGCTACGTGACATCCTTCAGTATCAAGTAGCACGCTCGCACGACAGTTGATCTATCCGTGACTTGCGACGGTCACAGCTACCACTCCTTATTATAATACAGCATATATGTCTCGACACATAGCACGCATCACTACCATAGTAACGCTCCTAGCGGCTGCCTTCCTAATTCCGAGTACAGTCTCTGCTCAGAGCAACGTTACGGAGTCACCCTACAGTCGCTTCGGCTTGGGCAGACTAGATAAGCAGACACCTCATGCCCTCAGAGGAATGGGTGGACTGACTACCGCTATACGAGACAACATGATCATCAACCCTGCCAACCCCGCTTCCTACACGGCGGTGGACTCGATGACGTTTCTCTTTGACTTCGGACTCTCTATGGGCATGAATATGCTCACCGAAGCGGGAAAGCGGGATGCACGTATGGTGGGCAACTTTGACTATGCTACGGCTCTGATACCGCTCGGCAAGCACTTTGCAGCCAGTGCTGGACTACTCCCCTACTCGACTGTCGGCTATCGCTATGGCACACGCGTACCTGTACCTGGAGTCCAGGATCACTACGCTGCGCACGCTTACAAGGGACAGGGCAACCTGCAGGAGGTCTATCTAGGCTTCGCATGGAAGATCCTCCCCTACTGGTCACTCGGTGTCAACGCTTCCTACCTCTTTGGCAATCTACAGCATGAGCGTCGCATCACATACGATATTAAGGAGAGTCTGAATCCGACTTTCCTCGACCACCTTCGTATTCGCTCGGTGGGTGTACGCATCGGGTCGCAGGGCATCATACCGCTCTCAGCTGATGGGCACAAGATTAACATAGGCTTCACTTACGAGCCCCAGCTTCCTATGTGGAGCAGACAGCTCTCTCTCCAGACGGAGACCGTGTCTGGCAAGGGGGCTCAAGTCATCCATGCCGACACGATCAC
This sequence comes from Porphyromonas uenonis DSM 23387 = JCM 13868, assembly GCF_000482365.1. Lineage (GTDB taxonomy): Bacteria > Bacteroidota > Bacteroidia > Bacteroidales > Porphyromonadaceae > Porphyromonas > Porphyromonas uenonis. The sequence goes on from NZ_KI535306.1 coordinate 259,321, forward strand.
GAGCAAGTCACTCTTTGCCCGTCCACACGTCTTCAGCGCAGGTCTAGCGTATCAAATAGAGAATAAACTTATCGCCGGGGCGGATGTCAAATATAGCAGATGGGGCAAGGCTCTTGCCACGAACCAATCACTAGACTACCAGGGGGTAGATCAGTGGCAAGTGGCACTAGGTATGTCGTGGATACCTAACGAGCGCTCCTCACGCTACGGGCAGCGCATAGCCTATCGCGCTGGACTACAAGGTGAGAACGCTTACTTACGTATCCCCAACAGCTTAGGAGGGCACAACTCCTACTACCAGATAGGAGCTAATCTGGGACTCGGACTACCACTCGTGGATAGACGCTCACATGTGGACGTAACGCTCGGATACTCCTACCTGCTCCCCTCTAGCCGTACAGGACTAGCGGAGCATTACTTGACACTGGGTGTGGCGCTACGCTTCAACGAGTCGTGGTTCAACCCAATCAAACTGGATTAAAACCTTTTATATAAGCACTAAGCCATACAGACAACTATGAAACTGAAGAATCTACTGATAACCTCCATACTCGTCCTGCTAGCGACCTCACTAACACTGGGAGCTCAGACGGGCGTAGAGACGGGAACACCCTTTGGCTCTGGAGATGATAGCATTCAGTGCCGGCAAAACATTAGCCTTTTCACCACTTATGTCAAGGCTAAAAACTTTAAGGAGGCTTACCCCTTCTGGCTTGAGGCCCTAGAGAAGTGTCCAGGCTCGACAAAGAACATCTACCTCTATGGCGTGCAGATCATGAACTGGAAGATCGAAAAAGCCGAGAACGATGCTGCTCGTCAAGACGCTATCGAGAAGCTTCTCAAGCTATACGATATGCGTATCAAGTACTTTGGCGATGACCCTAAGTATGGTAAGGACTACATAACCACGGCTAAGATCAACGACTACCTACGTCTCTACGGTGACAAGGCTAGCTACGACAAGATCTATGAGTGGGCTAAGCCTATCGTCGATGAGATGGGCGATCAGACGGAGAGCCAGCTCGTATACTTCTTTGTCTTCGCATCTATGAATAAGGCGATCGGAAACCCCGACTGGCACGAGCACTATGTCGATGACTACATGACGGGCAACGGTATCCTACAGGCTGACGTAGACAACCTCACCGAGGCAGGCGACACGGTCAAGCTACAGAACCTCCAGGCGCTCAAGGGTCAGCTCGATGAGCTCTTTGCCACGAGCGGTCTCGCCGATTGCAACATGCTCATCAAGATCTATGGTGACGGCCTAGAGAAGAACAAAGGTAACATCAAGTACCTACAGGCGATGCTGGATATGTTTCGCTATGCTAAGTGTGAGAACAGTCCTCTCTACGCTACCGCTAGCCGCTACCTCTATAACATCAAGCCGACCGCAGCCTCTGCTATGGGACTAGCCTCAGACTGCATCAACAAGGGTCAGATGAGCCAAGCTAAGCAATACCTCACGGATGCTGTTTCGCTTACCTCAGACAAGCGTCTCCAGGCCACGGCATACTACACACTCGGCGTCATCGATATGAAGGCTCGTAGCTACGCATCTGCACGTCAGTACTGCAACAAGGCGTTGGCTGCTAATCCTTCCTTTGGCGCTCCGCTTATCTTGATCGCACAGATGTACGCGGCCTCTGCTAAGAGCATCTTCCCCGGTGATCCTATCAGACAGCGTCTCGTGTACGGTCTAGCTATTGACAAGCTACAGAGAGCTCGTAGCATAGACAGTAGCGTCGCTGGTGAGGCTGGTAGACTCATCAGTCAATACTCAAGGCAGCTACCCTCTCAGCAGGATATCTTCTTTGATCCTAACCTGAATGTGGGAGACTCCTTCTACGTAGGCGGTTGGATTGGAGAGTCTACACGCATCCGCTAAGGAAGTCACGTCCCCACACACTGTGGGGCACATCTATAGATCTCACAACAACTAGAAAAGTCAGCCAGCTTAGCAAGACAATGAGACTCGCTATACTGGCTGACTTTTGTTATATCCCTCAACCATCACCCTATGAGACACGACAAGAGTAGCACCGTGCAGATGATGCGGACACTCCTATGCCTCTTGGCGGGGAGTCTGCTTGTCGTGACCAGTTGTCAGCGCAAGGATCCCCCGCCACTCTCTGACGTAGGTCTAGACCCCGAGACGGCCTACTCGATGTATACGAGAGATGTGCGTGCTCTCGTCGCTGACTCAGGCATCACTCAGTACAGATTGATCACGCCTGAGTGGTACGTATATAATAAGAACGACAAAGTGGGCCGTGAGGCTCACTGGTACTTCCCTCACGGGCTCTACACGGAGCAGTTTGACGAGCGGGACAGTACGACCGTCTTTGTAGAGGCTGACTCAGCTTTTTACTGGACAGACCGCAAGCTATGGGAGCTACATGGCGAGATCAACGTACGCAACCGTGCGGGCTCACGCTTTTACTCGCATCTCCTCTATTGGGATCAAGAGGAAAAGCGCATCTACACACCAGATAGCGTCTGGATAGACACCCCAGAGCGAAAGATTCAGGGGTGCAACTTCGAGAGCGACGAGCAGTTTACCCGCTACGCCTTCCACGGGAGCAGTGGTCAGATGCTCGTAAAAGATGATCCCGAGATGAGTGAGTAGCGTGTCGTGATGCACATATTTCCACTATCTTTGCAAATGTATGAATCACACAGCTAGAGATCCATTACATGGCTGATACGATTTGGCTAATAGTATACATCGTCCTGCTCTTACTCCTCTCGGGGTTCTTCTCAGGGACTGAGATCGCCTACCTCTCGGCAGATCGTCTGCGCTTGAAGCTAGACAGTAATCGCGGAGGAGTCATCGGGCGCACCCTGTCGATGCTCTACCGTCGACCAGATCGCTTCATCACGACCCTACTCGTCGGCAACAACATCGTGCTGGTCATCTACGGTATGGTTATGACTCAGCTCTTTGCCCCTGTGCTAACCTCTATCAGCAGTAGTCCTGTCTTCCAGATTACGGTCAATTCGCTCATCTCTACCTTTATCATAGTTATCTTCGGGGAGTACCTACCCAAGGCGCGCAACCGCATGAATCCCAATCAGCAGATGTATCGCAAAGCTCTGCCCTCGGGATTCTTTCACATACTCCTCTACCCGATCACACTCTTCTCCACTGGTCTCTCTAAGCTCTTCATGCTCCTACTACCCAAGGACGCTATGCCCACCACTGAGGAGCACCCCAAGCTTACGACCCTAGACCTAGACAACTATCTCAACATGAGTCAGAGTGGAGAGGGCTCCAGTGACCTTGACACCGAGGTCAAGATTATCCAAAACGCTATCGACTTCTCCACCACTCAGGTGAGGGACTGTATGATCCCGCGCAACGAGATCGTCTCCTGTGAGATTGGTACAGATGCTGAGACGCTCACCTCGCTCTTTATCTCTACTGGACTGACCAAGATTATCGTCTATCGGGAGAATATAGACAACGTGCTGGGCTACATTCACTCGGCAGAGATGTTCAAGGGTCCCGACTGGCAAGGACGTGTCCGCACCGCAGTCTTCGTCCCTGAGAGCATGAACGGGCAGAAACTCATGGGGATCCTCATGCAGCGCAAGAAGTCCATCGCCATCGTCATCGACGAGCTGGGAGGCACCTCTGGGCTGATCACCCTCGAGGACCTCGTCGAGGAGATCTTTGGAGACATTGAGGATGAGCATGACCAAAACAAAATCGTATCCAAGCACAATGCTGACGGGACCTACACCTTCAGTGGACGACTAGAGATAGACGACGCTAACGAGCAGTGGGAGCTCGCACTCCCCACCGATGATGAGTATATCACCATAGCTGGACTGATTATCCATCATCTCGAGCGCATCCCTGTGCCAGGGGAGCAGATTGTGATTGGCAAGCTACACTTCGATATTATCAAGTCGACGGATACCCGTATTGAACTCGTCAAGATGTGGAAAGACCTCTGATAACTGAATTTTAACTACCTTTGCCATCTAGATGGCTTTCATCCCCTACTCTCTCCTCTGAGGGAATAGCCGAAAGCAGGGCTACCAGACACTAGAGAAAGAAAAAACAGATAGTACTATATAATGGCTACGCTACAGAAAATTAGAAATCGTGCCGGCCTACTCATCATCGTAGTGGGTGTCGCACTCTTAGCATTTATCATTGGTGATGGTCTACGATCTGGCTCATCACTGCTTCAGGACAACAAGATGGTTGCTCTCAAAATTGACGGCAAAAAGGTCAAGTACGACGAGTACCAGCAGCTTCTGACCGAGCGCACCGAGCCATACGAGCGCCAGGGCAAGCTAACGGACCAGGATCGTGTGCAGATCAGCAATCAGCTAGCACAGGAGCTCATCGCAGACTACGTCCTAGAGCAAGAAGCCAAGGCGGTCGGACTACGTGTCACCCCCGCAGAGGTTTCGGCCCTTATCTTTGGTGAGGGGCTACCCACCTCACAGCTCGCAGCTCAGTTCTTCTCTCAGTTTGGCGTGAATATGGGTGACCCCGAGCAGATTCGCAACGTCATGAGCGAGCTGGATATGGACAAGATCAAGGGACTTCCCGCAGAGCAGCAGAGCATGATGCTCTCTGTACGCAACCAGTGGCTAGAGACTGAGAAGCAGATCCGTAACCAGAGGCTCTCTGAGAAGTTCAACGCTCTGCTCACCCGTAGCTATGCTATCAACACACTAGACGAGAAGTACACCACAGGTCTAGGTACACGCACCGTCGCTGTCGTACGCACACCGAGCACTATCCTGCCCAATGATCAGGTCACAGTCACAGACCAGCAGGTAAAGGCTTACTACGATAGCCACAAGCTACTGTACGCATTCCCCTTCGAGCAGGCTAAGGTCAACTACTACAGTACGCTGGTACGTCCTAGCGAAGCTGACTACGCTGCCGCAAAGGCTGAGGTAGACTCAGCTCGCATGCAGCTCCTAGCCACGACGACACCCGATAAGGTGGTCCGCAACTATGAGAATGGCAATGCCTACGAGACCTACTTCACAGACAAGGAGCTAGAGCAGTTCCTCTCTACCCAACCCAACGCTATGACTATGCTTCGCGAGGGTGCGATAGGAAGTGTCAATGAGCCTATCATTGTCAACGATAGCTACACACTCATCAAGCTCATCGACCGCAAGCAAGCACCCGAGGAGGTAAAGGTAAACGTGATCCCACTAGACACAGTCAATGCACTAAAGGCTGACAGCCTGATAGCTGCTATCCAGAGTGGGTCAGCCACGCTCGCACAGGTCGTAGCAAACTACTCTATGGACGAGCAGACCAAGGCAAATGGTGGTTACCTCATCAATCAGGATCAATACACCGGAATGCCCGACAGCACCTTCACAGAGTCTGAGCTCTTCGGTATGGGGCTAGACACGCTAAACAAGACCCCTGTCAATCAGTTTGTCAAGATGGAGCGCCCCGGAGCTACGCTTCTCATTCGTAAGACAGCTCCCAAAGCGTCTGTCAACCACTACAAGATTGCTCAGCTCACAGTACCCATCAACTTCTCCGAGGAGACCTTCCGTAAGGAGCAAGCTAAGATCAACGATATCTTTACGGGCGACAAGAAGTTTGACCAAATGATGGATGCAGCTCAGAAGGCTGGTCTATCCGTCGTCCGTGGTGAGTATATCAATAGTACCTCAGCTGCTCTCGCCTCTATTCCTAACTCTCGTGAGGTCGTCAGCTGGGCCCTACGCTCTAAGGCCGGTACGGTATCAGACAAGATCTTCCGCTGTGGCAATAACGACTATCTAGTCGTAGCGCAGGTTGAGACAAAGTACCCCGCAGGCTTCCAGCCCTTCGAGCAGGTTGCAGATCAAGTACGTGACTACGTCCTGATGGAGCAGCGTGGTGATCAGCTTGCCTCCAACCTAGCAAGCAAGAAGCTGAATAGCCTCGACAGCTATGCCACAGAGATGCAGTCGAGCGTAGACACCCTCTACAACATCAGCTACGTCTCCTCGCCCAATACGCCTGCAGCACTCGTGGGTAATGCCATGACGACCGGCATCGGTCAGCTCTCAGCACCATTCCGTGCAGGCACAGAGGTCGTTGTCCTCCAGCCAATATCGGAGAATGTAGACGCCTCTGTCACGAAGCCCTCTCCCGCAGCGACGGCTCAGAAGCGTCGCTCCTACGGACAGCAGATGGCCTACAGAGCGATGCAGGAGCTCATCATGCGGACTCCCATTGAGGATACACGCTATCGCTTCTGGTAAGACTCTCTATAGATAAGCGTCTCTTAAGTACGCTCCTATAAATTTCATAGTAGACGCACACCTGCAGACGAGCGGGTGTGCGTCTTCTCTTAAGAGGCAACCACCATAAGGGCCGCGACACACACCTAGTCACACCTCCAATGAGACTGTTGCAAAAGTCAACAGTCTCACAATCTTGCAGGCAAGATTGTCTAGACTTTGCAGAAAGGATGAAGCGCCAGGCGCTGAGGGTGAGGTCTGAAGGGAGCATACCTCCGTATGTGACCGAAACCGAATCCCGAAAGCAACACAGAGATTCGCCTTTATGCAACAGTCTCTCCAATGCAACATTTCGCCACTTCAACCGTCTAATGAATAAACCCTCTCGGGCGTAAGCGACTATAAGGCCGCTCTTGAGGACTATCCGATCAATCTATTAGTAAGAAGTATAACCTCAATGCTATGAATAAATACCTCAAATACGCACTCCTGACGCTAGGCATAGCCCTCGTCAGTGGATTTGTATCGTGGGCGGTCGTACGCACCACCCTCAGGAAGGCGTCAGCAACCGGCTCTCCCTACGCCGCTATGCTAAAGAACTACCCAACCTCCGAAAACGACTACGGCTTCCTACAGTCCGACTACGAGCTCACCTCCAGTCGTACCGTAGGCAATGCGCCCGACCTCTCCCCCGCTGCTGAGCTGGCGGTGCAGGCTGTCGTACATATCAAGGTCGAGGGAGAGCAGACCGTCGACTATATAGATCCTTTTGAGTTCTTCTTCGGTGGAGGCCGTGGCTTCGACCGTCCACAATCACGTACCGTCACTAGCTTCGGCTCTGGAGTCATCATCAGTACGGACGGATATATTATTACCAATAACCACGTCGTCGAGGGGGCTAAGAGCATATCCGTCTCTCTCAACGATGGTCGCTCCTTTGAGGCCAAGCTCATCGGGGCCGACCCCACGGTAGACATTGCACTACTCAAGGTCGACGCTAAGGATCTACCCACCATTCCCTTTGGCGATAGTGACAAGATTAAGCTCGGCGAGTGGGTACTTGCCGTGGGCAACCCCTTCAACCTGACAGGCACCGTCACGGCAGGTATCATCAGTGCCAAGGCGCGTAGCACCGCTGTCGAGGGGCCACAAGGCAATGCTCAGATAGCTCGCTTCATACAGACCGACGCTGCTGTCAATCGTGGCAACAGCGGCGGCGCTCTCGTAGATGCTCAGGGACGACTCATCGGTATCAATACCATGATCTTCTCCGAGACGGGCAACTACTCAGGCTACTCTTTTGCTGTCCCCATCAATACCGCAGCCAAGATCGTTAGCGACCTCAAGAAGTATGGCTCCGTACAGCGCGCTGTCCTAGGCATCATCGGCGGGACGGTCAATGAGGACGTCAGAAAGGAGAAAGGCCTCAAGGTCTCTCAGGGCGTTTACGTCAATGAGTTCTCCGAGGTCAGTGCAGCCTATGCTGCTGGTATCGAGGAGGGCGACGTCATCGTAGCCATCGATGGCAACAAGATCACCGAGATGGGCGAACTACAGGAGCGCATCGGTCGTTGCCGTCCTGGAGACACCATCGTCGTCACCGTAGACCGCAAGGGCACCAAGCGAGACTTCAAGGTAAAGCTCAAAAACGATGAGGGTAGCACAGAGATCGTCAAGAGAGACGGCAGTAGCCTCCTCGGAGCCACCCTGCGCGAGATCTCGGGCGACCAGCTACGCAAGCAAGGCATCAGCTATGGCCTAGAGGTCACCAAGGTCGGCAATGGCAAGTTCCAGTCTGCAGGCATCAAGCAAGGCTTTATCATCCTCTCGATCAATAATAAGCCAGTACGCACCGTCTCTGCAGCACGTAAGCTAGTCGATGCTGCTCAGAAGACACGCACGGGAGACAAAGCGATACTAGTCAAGGGCTTCTACCCTGGTGGCTCTATGAAGTACTACGCCATAGACCTGAGCTAGCAAACTACGGTAGGATCTGGTCCTAGCAAAGGAGGGGCAGGACTCCTCTACCACGCTTCCGCTTGATCAGATCACACTGATTTTATATCACCCCCAAGCTGACGGGCGAGCCTTACGGTTCGCCCGTTTTTCTTTGCCGTGAGGACGACTACCCGTCTCCCCAGGGCTGACGCATTATAATCAGCCGTCTAGGAGCTGCACCTGACGATAGCTAGGAATACATGGCTTGAGTATCGCTACAGAGTGGCTACGAAACCTCACTAATTACACCTTCCTCCCGAAGAATTAAATTCCTACCTAGGAATTTGCCAAATAAGTACCTAGGAATTCCTCCAATTCCTACCTAGGAAATAAAAAATACTTCGGAGGAATCAAATGATACTTCGGAGGAATCAAAAAATAAGTCCGAAGAATTTGCCCATTTCCAGGTAGGAATTTGGGAAATTCCTAGGTAGCAATTTTGCCATTTCCTAGGTAGGAAATCAGACGAGCTCGTTTTTTATCATGCGTCAGCCCTGCCCGTCTCCCCCGATCACTCCAGACGCCCGCAACATTTGTATATAGATTAGATTTTTCTTAACTTAGCCTACGTAGGGCGGGTAACTATCCACGAGATCTATCTCCGCCACACTATTTAGTCACATACTAACTAATCAAACTAATAGATATCTATGAGAAAACTAACAGCCTTCCTATTCGCTACACTAGTAGTCTTAGGACTAGCATCCTGCTACGAGGACTGCGATGATGTTCTTCCTCAGCCCCAGTCTCTGACGCTGAGCCCCTCAGTCGCCACACTCCAGGTAGGCGACACCAAGCAGCTCACAGCTACTGTAGAGCCCACAGATCAGAACTACACCGTCACCTTCACCAGCGACAATGAGCAGGTCGCTACGGTCGATGCCAACGGACTCGTCAAGGCAGTTGCCGAGGGTACTGCCAACATCACAGCTCAGGTAGGCGACCTCAAGGAGAAGTGTGTCGTCACCGTATCTAACTCAGCCCCCAAGGTCACGCTAACGGTCGATCCACCTGCGCTAACGATTGAAAAGGGCAAGACTGCTCAGATCAAATACACCGTCACGCCTGCCGATACGCCCGTCACCTTCACTAGTGACAAGACCAACATCGCTACTGTCAATGCTACGGGACTCGTCACAGCAGTCGCTGCAGGCAGCGCTACCATCACCGTTGATGCTCCTGGCCAAGAGGCACAGGTAGCAGTCACCGTAACGGAAGTTGGCGGTGGTACTGTAACTCAGGGCAACGAGCTGCCTCTGCTCATGTTTGAGGCCACTCTAGGTGCCAATGGTGTCACCACCCAAGCGGTTCTCGATCACGAGGCTAAGGTCGGTCGTACGGCACAGCCCTTCAAGTTTTGGAATCAAGGCCCGTTCAAAGGAGGTTTTGTCAATAAGGATCTAACGATCGTAGGTGCTATATACGGACTTTCTTTCAAAGACCTTGGTGAGTACGTGCTCCCCGCCTTTAGTAAGGAGACGCTCGCAGACTGTCCTAAGACGATGGCTATGCTTAAAGAGTATGGCTTTACAAAGTTTACGGACGGTAAAGACAAGGACAATAACCCATTCAAGAAGAGTGTATGCGACACAGATCCTACGGTCTATGTAGAGATGTTTGACGATCCTAACGCAGAGATTGGCTCTACACTGATGCTTCTATTTGCGAAGCCCATGCCCCCCAAGAAGGATCTTGACATAGAGCATGCTCTCCTGCCTGCCGTTAAGGACTTCCCCAGCTGGGAGGCGTTCATAACAGGGGATATGGCTAAGATGAAGGAGTTCGAGGCAAACCTCGGCTTCCGTGACTACACTCCAGGTGAGTCTGATGAGGCCCAGAAGAACCTATCTTTCGACACACCAGATGGTAAGATGGCTCAGACCAACTTCTATTGGGTTTACTACGTAACTACTCCTGAGTCAGGCACTAAGTTTATCGACTGTCAGGTGAACTTCATCAAGAGTGTCAAGGACTTAAAAGATCCTAAGATCAAGGAGTGGTTCACGGCCAATGGCTATGGCAAGGACTTCTTTGTTGACACTGATAATGGCTATGCATCTGGCAAAGATGCTACAGGCAAGATTGTAGCTGATATCTTCATCAACTCAAAGGGTACCGCAGCTAAGATCCAAATCTATGAAGATGACTCGACACAGTCTGCTACTCAGATGCGTCGTCTAGCTATGAGGCAGTTCGATAAGATGAAGTCTCTCACTAAGCATCGCAAGCTACAGCAGATGCGTCGTCGCTAAGCAGCGAGCAGACCATCGCTCAGTAGCGATAGTCTCTAGCTAGCGCCAGCTACACACGAGGAGCACCGCACAGTATCTAGACTGTGTGGTGCTCCTCTCTTTTGATTAGTTAGAGCTAGACAGTACAGAGCGACCTTTGGCGGAAAAGTTGTACCTTCGTGACGGCACCAAGGCTAATTAGCATCATATGGATCTAGACAATCGCGACGACATAGAGCAAGAAGAAGAGATAGACACAACCTCCGCTGAGACAACCTCCGCCACAGAAGCGGAGGACGAGAGCTACGTGGCTCCCGAAGAGGAGGAAGTCGAGGGGCGACTGCATACCCTCGGCGGCATGTACCGTCACTGGTTCCTTGACTACGCTTCGTACGTAATCCTAGAGCGTGCGGTGCCACACATTGAGGACGGGCTCAAGCCGGTGCAGCGACGGGTACTCTACACGATGCACCTGATGGAAAACGGCACCCTCCACAAGGTTGCCAAGATCGTGGGCGCTACGATGGCTTACCACCCACACGGTGACGCCTCGATCAATGATGCCTTGGTACAGCTCGGTCAGAAGGGCTATCTCATCGACACGCAGGGTAACTGGGGTAACATACTCACGGGTGACGAGGCGGCTGCGGGGCGATACATCGAGGCTAAGCTCTCCAACTTTGCCCTCGAGATACTCTTCGGCGACAAGATCACGCCCTGGATGAAGAGCTACGACGGTAAGTCGCGCGAGCCTGTTTACCTTCCCGCCCGCTTTCCCCTACTCCTAGCGCAAGGTGCCGAGGGTATCGCCGTGGGACTCTCCTGCAAGATCCTTCCGCACAATCCCAAAGAGCTGATTGAGGCTGCCTGCGCTCACCTTCGTGGGGAGCCTTTTACGCTCTATCCTGACTTCCCCACGGGTGGCATCATCGATGTAGATCGTTACAACGACGGTAAGCGTGGTGGACAGGTCAAGAGCCGAGCACGCATCGAGCGCATCGAGGATCGTGTGCTGAGTGTCCGCGACCTACCTTTTGGCAAAACCACCTCGACGCTCATTGACTCGATCCTAAAGGCAAATGACAAGGGATTGATCAAGATCAAGCGCATAGACGATATGACCGCTGAGACGGCCGACATACGCATCTACCTGCCCGTGGGTGTCTCGGCCGATAAGACGATCGACGGGCTCTACGCCTTCACCGATTGCGAGGTCTCTATCTCGCCCAATGCGTGTGTCATCGAGGACGACAAGCCACGCTTCCTCGGCGTGAGCGACCTGCTACGACACTCGGTGGAGCATACACGTGGATTGCTGGAAGAGGATCTGCGCTTACAGCTACACGATCGTCAGGAGGAGTATATGGGCGCTTCGCTGGAGCGGCTCTTCATCGAGCATCGTATCTACAAGTTGCCAGCCTTTGAGGAGGCGCCTGACCAGCAGACCGCTCTAGATGTGATCCGCAAGGCTCTGGAGCCTATCGTGGGCGACTCTTTGCTAAGACCCATCACGGACGATGACTTAGCACGTCTCCTCGAGATCAAGATGGCGCGGATCCTGAAGTTTAACCTCGAGAAAAACGAGCAACTCATCCTACGCCTCACTGAGGAGATGGCGCAGATACAGCACCACCTAGACCACCTCACAGACTATGCGATACACTACTACCGCTCACTCCTAGAGGAGTATGGCGCAGGTTGGGAGCGACGCACTCAGATCGGGCACTTTGGCTCGATCGAGGCGACGAAGGTGGTCGAGGAGAATCTCAAGCTCTACATAGATCGCAAGATGGGCTTCGCCGGGACGGGCATCAAGGGCGGAGAGTATGTGTGTGACTGTAGCGAGATCGATGACATGATCGTCTTCTTCCGTGATGGCACCTACATGATTACGAAGATCGAGGAGAAGAAGTTCCTCGGCAAGGAGCGTGTCCTACACATCAATAAGTATGTGCGAGGCGACAAACGCACCATCTACAACGCGATCTATCTGGATGGCAAGACGAAGACCTCGTTTATCAAGCGCTTTCACGTGTCTTCCAGCGTCCGTGATCGTGAGTACGACTTGACGATGGGGACACCAGGGAGCAAGGTGCTCTACTTCTCGGCCAACCCGAATGGCGAGGCGGAGAGCGTAACGATCAAACTACTCCGTGGAGGCACCTCACGACGCATTCTCTTCTTCAACAAAGACTTTGCCGACATTGCTATCAAGGGACGCACGGCCAAGGGTAACATCGTGACCCGCGCTCCGATCGAGCGCATCTCACTTAAGGAGCAAGGCGGGTCGACGCTCGGAGGACGTAAGGTATGGTTTGACTCAGATGTGAACCGCATCAACTACAATAATCAGGGGGACTACCTAGGCGAGTTTGAGTCGAGCGACCGCATCCTCGTCATTCTGCCCACGGAGCAAGCCTATACGACCGACTTTGGCGAGAGCAACCACTTCTCTGAGTCTCCCAAGGTCATTGAGAAGTATGACCCTGACAAGGTTTGGAGCGTCATCTACACAACGCCTGAGGGGGTTACCTACATCAAGCGTGTCTACCTACCCGATAGGAAGAAGCCACAACCGATCATAGAGTCTGAGGAGCAGCTCCTGGCGCTCACGGATGATCCTGAGGCACAGTTTACACTCACCACGAAGCCGCAAGGGCGCAAGAAAGCTGCCACTATTGACATCGCAGTGACTGAGTATGAGCCTCTCAAGAAGATCTCTGCACGAGGCAAGCGGATCACGGCGCTACCTATCGACAGCTTTGAGCAAGTTGAGTCCGTAACAGACGAGACAGAGGACGAAGAGGAGGAGCTAACTAACGAATAAGCTAAGCATCACGAGCTATGACACAGAGATTACGACAGATCCTTCTAGCGCTTTGCTTGGGACTATCACTGCTAGGCACCAGCGCCTCGCTCTCTGCGCAGGAGGCGGACACGACTGCCACTGCGCCGCACCGACTGCTCTACCTAGCGCACGACTTTCGCTTCGGATGGAATAGACTATACAACGAGTACCTCTCACCGCTCTACTATCGTGGTCAATCGCTAGGCTACCGACTCTCCTCGGAGTCACCACTCACGCAGTCGCACCCCGAGTGGCTCGTCATGCAGAGCACACAGATCTCCTATGCTCAGCTCCTCAATCCTGCCCGCAACAGTGCCACCAGGCATCTCGCTTTCGACACGAAGTGGAGCTTCGTACATCAGTGGCGCCTGCCCTTTGGGCTAGTCCTCGGTATAGGTCCTGGCGTCCTGGTCGAGGGGGCAACCTCCTACAACGGGCGCAACCAAAACAACCCAGTCGACCAGCAACTCAATGGCGATCTGACGGCACAAGCCTTGGCAGCCTACCGACTGCGCATCGGATGGTTTGTCGCTGACCTGCGCCTGCAGATGACCTCGGCACTGGCGGGGCTAGGCTTTGCGCCTTATTACAATGAGTCTTACCTGCAGGCCTACTACTACGATAAGATCATCAACCACATTGCGCCACACACCTTCGGACGGCGCCACTACTACCAGATAGGGCTATCTCTAGACATCCCCATATGGCGCATCATGACGCTACGCATGAGCTACGACTATACCGACTCGGCAAGACGGATCCACTCCATCTACCGAGGCTTCTCGGGGCACTATCTCGGTGTAGGTCTAGCCACTTACTTCCGCCCATTCAGAGGTTATCAAGAGGTTCAAAGTACCAACCACACGACTGCCATCAGCTTATGAATCTAACGAGACTACAAAGCGGGCTTGTCGGCCTGCTCCTCCTACCACTACTGCTCATAGCCTGCACACAGGAGCCTAAGGAGCAGCGATACACTAAGGACTATCAGACCAACTTCTCAGCGCTCTGGACCATACTAGACGAGGGCTACTGCTTCTTTGACGATAAGCTACCAGCCTCAGGCGATACCACCTGGAGCGACCTCAAGGCGATCTACACGCCACGGGTCGCGCAGTGCCAGTCGGAGGATGAGTTCTTCGACCTGATGGTAGAGCTGATGTGTCACCTCAAGGATGGGCATGTAAACCTCTTTGCGCCCTTTGACGTAGGAGGCTGGGACATTCGCAAAGGGGCTAGACACTGTCTAGACAGCCGCATACGCAACCTTTACCTGCAGCCTCACATGCGTCGTGCAGGTTCTATCTACTATGCGCCGATTACTTACAATGGCCACGCCTCCGACTCGATCGGCTATATGGTCATTCCCTCCTTCTCCTCCAGTATCTCCTTGGTTCATCTGCATGCGGTCTTCACACGGCTGGCGCACTGCCGTGGCTTGATCATTGATATGCGTAGCAATGGCGGTGGACTGCTCTCCAATGCGGATCGTCTGGCTAGTGTCTTGATCCCCTCCGACACGATCGTCGGCTATATGAGTACGAAGACTGGTCCTGGCCACCAAGACTTCGGCCCGCTCAAGGAGATCCAGCTCGCCCGTGCCCCTATTAGCTGGCAGCGCCCCACGGTGATCCTCGTGGATCGTGGCACTTACAGCGCGGCCAATTCGCTGGTCGCTTATGTCAAGGGGACGACCCGTCACGTCCTCTTCATGGGAGACCGTACGGGTGGCGGCGGAGGTCTGCCACGTAGTAGCGAACTGCCCAACGGCTGGTGGCTACGCTACTCCTCCTCGCGTATGTACGACGCTCAGCGACAGAGCATCGAGGGGGGCATCGAGCCACACATCATCCAGGAGCAGACAGCCGAGGCGACAGCTCAGCAGCAAGATGCCCTCATAGAGCGTGCCATCGCCCTACTCAAAAGCAGCAAGTAACTCATCAGACCTATAAACGCAAAAAGAGCCTCCCATCACAGGAGGCTCTCTTTGTGACCGCGGCAGGATTCAAACCTGCAACCTTTTGATCCGTAGTCAAATGCTCTATTCAGTTGAGCTACGCGGCCGATGAAAACTAAACCCTTAAAACGACAAACAAGGGGGTTGAAACAATCGGAAGCTCACAAGAGTGAGGCGTTCCTCCCCGTTTGCAGATGCAAAGGTACAACATTTTTCGGAACCTGCAAGCCTTTTCCGCAAAAAACTTTCGACACAGAGAGCCGCCGCCTCCGCAGAGCTGGATACAACCGCCAGAGCTTCAACAGAATAACCAGTGCTACAACTTTCAATTTCCAAATATCTCAGTCCCCTCTACCGATGCTCCTTAGAGATCCCCACTCCCCTACAGCTTTCGAGGACTTCAGCTAATCGTATATAGGTATTCACCTCCGAGGAAATCAGTACTGTTAGGTATTTCCAGCAGAGATAATAGCCCGTAACTTTGCATAGATAAAGGGGAGCTCACAGAGTTGCACTGCTCCCCAGTCACTACTATTCAAATAAACATCTATCTATGCAACAGAAACGACTACGTTTTAGTACATTACTCTTGTGCCTCTTGCTACCGCTCATCGGGCAGCTACAGGCACAGACCATAGACCTGGGGGACTTTGCCAATCCCTCGTCACACTTCAATCAGAGTGTAGGGCAGACGGCACCCTTTGACTTTGATTACCTCAGTAGCGTCACCCAGCAGATCTATACCGCTGCAGAGCTACAAGGACTAGAGGGCAAGGAGATCACCAAGCTCGCCTTCCAGATCTATCTGTCTGATGGTACGTCCTACAACACGGAGTACACCAACGACCTCCAGATCTACCTCACCAACGTATCCGACGATCACTTTGAGCCAGTAGCTGGCAAGTATCACTGGCTACCTATCAATCCAGCGCAAGATCTCTATATGAAGAAGACGATTACGCTCGATCTGATGGACATGACCATCGGTGGTAATAACGAAACCTCAAAGGCTGGCGTAGCCTATCACACGCTAGAGCTAGAGCTCGACAAGCCTTTTGTCTACACAGGGCAGTCTATCCTTCTCTCCGTACGCTCTAAGGCTAGTAAGTCTGCTGTCAATGGTTCAGGCAGATCCTATATCGAGTTCTGTAGCTATCCTAAGAATGTCAAAGAGATGCCCGTCCGCACAATCAATAAAGCGACAGACAAGGCTATCAGCGAGGGCTTCGTCGGTGTACTCGGTGAGACCGCTGATCGTGGTCAGAAGGATCGTGCCGTGATGCGCATCACCTTCCGCGATGCCAGCACGCCTCAGCCTAGCTACGATCCGATACATCCTGTCGTACAGCTCACCGAGGCTGGTTCACTAGCCAAGCTGATGCAGGGGATGGATCTCCTCAAGTGCCAGTCCATCACTGTCTCTGGTCCGATGAATGCGGAGGACTGCAAGACAATCCGTGACAAGATGGGCAATCTGACAGAGATCAACATCGCAGATGCGACCTTTGCTGAGGATCAGCTCCCCGAGAGAGCCTTTTACAATATGCCTCTCGTTAGCAAAGTGACACTACCTCATAGCCTCAAGGTGATCGGAGAGAGTGCACTAGCTCAGATGTATAAGCTGGAGGAGGTCGTCCTCGGCACTCAGGTCACTAAGATATGCGATAGCGCCTTTGCGCAGAATAGCAGTCTCACCAAGCTCAGCCCGATGCCTGCGCTGACCACTATTGGTGCTTACGCGTTCAAAGAGTGTGTGGCACTCGCCTCTTTCCCCTGGCCTGAGACACTGACGACGCTAGACACGGAGAGCTTCTCTGGCTCTGGACTCACTGAGGTGCGCCTACCCAATGTTGCTATCGTACCTAGGACCTGCTTCTCCAGCTGTAAGGCTCTTACTAAAGTGTATCTCGGAGCCAAGACCACAGAGGTTGTGTATGGCGCATTTGCTCAGTGTACGGCACTGACAGATATTACTGTCGAGGCGGTGCAGCCGCCTAAGGCTCACATCAAGGCCTTCAATGGGCTTAAGCCTGCGGACATTAGCACCATCAATCTCTTCGTACCTAATGATGCGCAGGATGCCTACAAGGCGGCTAATGTGTGGAAGGGCTTCCACATCGCCCCCATCCCAGGCACGGAGCCACAAGTCAAGAAGTACCTCCTCACCTATCGTGTCATTGGCGAGCATGGTACCCTCAAGGCCACAACGGCTACAGGCGTAGCAATACCCTCGCAGACAGAGGTCGAGGAGCATACGGCCGTCACCTTTACCGCAGATCCTGAGCTTGACTACATCGTCAAGAGCTTTAAGATCAATGGTACAGAGACCCCGATGACCGCTGGTGAGCAAAACGTCCAGACGTATACGCGCAACATCGAAGCAGCCACAGAGGTGACGGTTGAGTTCGTCCATCGTCCCTATACGGTCACTTACTCTGTACGAGACAATGTAGGAGGCACGATCACAGCTACCTACAAGGGGAAGCCTCTCGACTCAGGAGCTACGACAGCTGCTGGAGAGTCTGAGACAATCATCTTCACCGCACACCCTGCGGAGCACTACCACGTCAAGAAGTGGTTCGTCAATGGTCAGGAGGGCCCCAAGCCTGCTGAAAACAATCAGTGGCAAGTCATCTCGGGCAAGGACTATGTCGTCGAGGTCCTCTTCGAGCGTGACAAGGTCTACTATACGATTGATGTGT
The DNA here is from genome assembly GCF_000482365.1 of Porphyromonas uenonis DSM 23387 = JCM 13868. Lineage (GTDB taxonomy): Bacteria > Bacteroidota > Bacteroidia > Bacteroidales > Porphyromonadaceae > Porphyromonas > Porphyromonas uenonis. The sequence continues at coordinate 277,279 of NZ_KI535306.1, forward strand.
CACAGGAGGGCAACGGTGGTCCTATCTACCTAGAGGTAGGTGGTGTACGTAGTGCGCTCAAGAGCAAAGTGCCTGAGAATATGGACATACGTGTCTATGTCGAGCCTGATAAGGGCTACCGTCTAGACTACTGGATGGTCAATAGGGAGCGCATCAACCCTGTCGACGGCTCGCTAGAGTACACGACCAAGGCAACTAAGGATCTACGCATCGTAGCCTACTACGCCAAGGAGGAAGAGGGCAACGCCATCGAGGCTCCTACAGCAGCCAATGCCAACGTAACTATTGCCCTAGAGGGTCAGACGATTACCCTGACCAGCAACACAGACAAGGCGCTCGGGACCGTCGCTCTCTACGACTACGCAGGTCGTCTCATCGAGCAGCGCACCGTAGCCGACAAGCTCTGCACGCTCACCGCACCACAGGCTGGCATGTACCTGCTCTCTATCGGCACGACCACAGCAAAGGTTTTGGTCAAGTAAGGTATGTAGCACTCTCATCAAAGCTTCCTAACCTTACTATATAGGAGGCAACCCGTCAGGACGCACGGACGTGTCACCCGCTCATGGGGTAGGCGCGATCCGTGCGTCCTTTTTCATTATTGCTGTTCGAATACTTGACTTCGACCAGTCTCCAGTTTCCTCCGATGAAACTCTAGTTTCTTACCCATGAAACTCTAGTTTCTCCCGTATGAAACTCTAGTTTCTCCCGTATGAAACTTTTGTGCCACGAGGCATGAAACTTTTGTTTCACCCAAGTGGTACTGATAGTTAGCTAATTTCTGTAGGACGACCTACTCGAGCCTCCAAGAGACTCTTACCAGACAGCAATGTTTTTTATGAAAGGAGGGATTAGAGAGGTTAGAAGTTAGAGATTAGAAGACAGAGGCGGGGGATGCTCTATCTGCGCGCTTTTTCGTACCTTTGTCACTAGTAGTGGATGAGTCACTAGATCGACGCACCCCCCTGGCTGTACGGAGACAAAGAGTTGCACAGTACGATACGGCTCATACGGAGATGCTTACGATCTGCTACGAAGTAGCTGTGGCTCTGTATCGAACCAGATGATAACGGCCGAACAGCGCGTCCGACATCACACTGGACTGACCCATCACGCATCCTATTCACACATGACACACCTTACTTAGGTAGGCCCCTCATCCTAGCTAGCCTGTCTCGACACAGCTCCTGCTAGTGAGCCGGTTCCCTTGCCTCTATCATCTCATCTGTAGCTTCACACAGAGGCTCAGCGCTGTAACGTGATAGCCCTTTGCAATAAGCGGTAAGGTGCATTTATCCAGCATAACATAGTACACACCATGCAGAAGTACACCATCGTAGATCTCAACGGTATGACGGAAGAGCAACTCAAAGAGATTGCCTCCCAGCTTGAGATTACCAAGACGGCCTCCGAAAAGAAGGAGATCATCTACCAGATTCTAGACGCACAGGCCGAAGCTGTCGCTACGCAAACTGTCGAGCAGCAACAGCAGGGCAAGAAGCGCAAGCAGAGCGACTCACGCAGTAACCGCGCCAACAAGGAGGAGACGAAAGAGTCTAACGACGAGAAGGAGCGCCCCGAGCGAAAGAGCCGCACCAACTCACGACAGAACAAGCGTCCCGCCAAGGGTGACGCAGCTGACCAGCCGACAGAGATAGACCGCCAGGAGGCTATTGCTATCGTTGAGAAGGCTGCTGCAGCTCAGTCCGCAGATGGCGATACCAAGGAAGGCGACACCAAGCCTCAAGAGTCCAGCCGCTCGAAGCGCAACAACCAGCGCAACAATAATAAGGAGCGCAATAATAACGAGCGCAACAACCGAAACAACAAGCGCCAAGAGCCTGCGGATCAGTCCGACAATGAGGGCAAGCAGGAGCATGCTGAGGAGCAGCAGGAGACGCCCATGGTCTTCACACATCCCGACGCCGACTCACTGCTAGGCGAGGTACTAGGCGAATCACACAAGGAGCCGCGAGAGAAGGAGACAGACTCTGACGACTCAGCTCACAAGGGCAAGCAGCAACCTAACAAGAGCAAAGAAGAGGAGGAGCCCTCATACGACTTCTCCAACATCTTGACCGCTAGCGGACTACTAGAGGTCGCTCAAGATGGATACGGCTTCCTCCGCAGCTCGGACTACAACTACTTCCCCTCGCCAGACGACATCTACGTCCCAGGGGACATGATCAAGAAGTGGCACCTCAAGACGGGTGACGTCATCGAGGGCAGCATCCGCCCGCCCAAGGGTAGCGAGAAGTACTTCCTACTTCAGAACATCCTCCTCGTCAACGGACGCAATCCTAAGGACAATCTGGATCGTGTCTCCTTTGACATGCTGACACCTCTCTTCCCAGAGGACAAGTTCAAGCTAGAGTCTCAGGGCATCGCAGCTGTCTACGACAAGACCGCCATGCGTATCGTGGATCTAGTCACCCCCATCGGCAAGGGACAGCGCGGCCTCATCGTGGCGCAGCCTAAGACGGGTAAGACAATGCTACTCAAGGACATTGCCAACGCTATTTCCGCAAACCATCCTGAGGTCTACATGATCATCCTCCTGATCGACGAGCGTCCTGAGGAGGTGACCGATATGGCTCGCAATGTCAATGCGGAGGTTGTCGCATCTACATTTGACGAGCCTGCTGACCACCATGTGAAGCTCGCTGAGCTGGTACTCGCTAAGGCTAAGAGCATGGTCGAGAGCGGTCACGATGTGCTCATCATGCTAGACTCGATCACCCGTCTCGCTCGTGCTTACAATACGGTACAGCCCACCTCGGGCAAGATCCTCTCGGGAGGTATCGAGGCTAATGCGCTGCAAAAGCCAAAGCGCTTCTTCGGTGCTGCGCGCAACATCGAGCACGGCGGTAGCCTCACCATCTTAGCAACGGCTCTGACCGAGACCGGCTCCAAGATGGATGACGTCATCTTTGAGGAGTTCAAGGGGGCCGGCAATATGGAGCTACAGCTTGACCGTCGCTTGTCCAATAAGCGTATCTTCCCCGCTATCGACATCCTCGCGAGTAGCACTCGTCGTGACGATCTCCTACTAGACTCGACGACACTACAGCGCATGTGGATCCTACGCAACCACCTATCTGACATGAATACGGTGGAGGCGATGGAGTTCCTCAAGCAGCGCATCGAGCTGACGGAGACAAACCTTGAGTTCCTCGCCTCGATGAACGACTAGTTCTCGACGAATCGCTAGCTTTCAAACACTTAACGGAAACAACTGATACTTCCGCTCCGCACCACACGCTCCAGTTCGTGGAGATTGCTTAACTTTGTGGTGAGGAGCGGAAGTCTTCTTTCCCCTCTCCCGAGGGTGCTACGCCATGTAGCCTCTCTTGACTCGTAATCATCCACTCTTAGCCTGTACATCCCAATGTATCGCATCGGAGATATCCTAGAGCAAGCTCTACTACTGCACGACTGCGTCGTACTCCCCACGATAGGAGCCTTCATCGTGGAGCAAACGCCTCCACTCTATGACCAGGATCTCAATATCATCACGCCCGCAGGTCAGCGCATCTCCTTCAACGCCTCTCTAGTCGAGCGTGACGGCATCCTAGACAGTTGCTACGCACGTACCCTAGGGCTATCCGTACGCAGAGCGCGTCTCGTAGTAGACTCCGACGTGACCGTCATCAGGCACCAGCTATACCAGTCGGGCTCTCTGACTATCGGCTCCAACCTCGGCACCATCACGCTACAGGAGAGTGGCGAGCTACTCTTCACCCCAGTACAGGAGCGTCAAGGGCTCAGGTCGATACACTCTTACGGGCTATATCCGCAGAGCTGCTTGCTTCCAGCCATTGCGCCCTCCGCTCATACCCCTGCCGAGCCAACTAGCGAGGCGAAGAGTGACCGGAAGTACTGGACGATCCGTATCAATCGGACCGCGGCCAATTGGGCTGCAGCGGGTGCTATATGTTTCCTGTGCCTATTTCCCATCAGCTCGGACAGTCATCCAGACCGTTACAGTGCGGGCTTCGTACCTTACGGCTGGCTCGATGAGGCGAGCGTAGTGACTTCTGACCAAAAGCAGGCCTTGTCGGGTAGCGAGACAACAACCACGCAATCCAACAAGGCAACAGAACAAGCAGAGATCGTCTCTGCTACACCAGAACAAGCTTCGGAAGCCCCCGCCTCTCACGCTCTACTGATCACACATGACGAGGCGCTGCAGCAAGGTAGCCACGCTGTCGTCGTAGGTGTCTTCAAAGGGCCTAAGCGTGCTGAGCGATTTATCCAAGAGGTTAGCGCCGACCCAGCTCAGACTGAGGGTGTCTCGCTACAGATTGTAGAGGAGTCCTCTCGCTGTCTCGTCATCGCAGGCATTCGCTCCTCCGAGGAACGTGCAGGCGAGCTGCGCCGCACGGTCTCTGCACTATCCGATAGCTTCGCAGGAGCGTGGATCTACGCCCTTTAGTAGTGCAATCAGTGGTCTTATAGCAACGGCGTGAGCAGACGCATCACCCCATGGGCGATACGTCTCCACAACCTATTGTGCTGCAGCGTGACTCTGTGGCATAGCGAGCGCGCCTCCTCAAAGCTATCGACAAATTGCCGTGCGACCTCCGAAGAGTAGACAATGGTGGTCAGATCGAAGTTGTACTCAAAGCTTCTAAAGTCTAGATACGGCGTTCCCGTCAGCACGCTCTCCCCATCGACCACCGCATAGGTCGCCTCACGCAAACCATCGTAATAGTATATCTCCACGCCAGCCCGCAGCAAGTCGGTAAAGAATGCGTGCGAAGCCTTAGGCGCCAGCCGGCTACGACCATGACGCGGGAGGATGACCCGCACCTGTACCCCAGAGAGTGCCGTAGAGATGAGTGACTGCTGTATGCTAGAGGTGGGGATCAGGACAGGCGACTCGATGTAGAGCGACCGACGCGCCTGTAGAAAAGCATGCGTGAAGATCATCTCTAGCGAGGGAAAGTCGTCCGTAGGATGCGTCGGGAAGATCTGTAGCTGGATAGGTGTAGACGTCGGCTGCATAGCGGGGAGCGGCTGTGGCGAGAGCAGTTGCTGTGTCGCTACATACCAGTCCAGCGCAAAGCTGTACTCCAGCTGTCGTACCGCTGGCCCGCTTATGCGCAGATGAGTCGTCGCCAGAGGGAAGAGTCCCTCACGCAGATGCGAGAGCTCCGAGAGAAGAATATTTCCTCCTGTAAAGCCCACGGCACCGTCCACCACCACGAGGTTACGATGGTTGCGATAGTTCACACGGCTCGTCAGCAGTCTAAAGCGTACGGGGAGAAAGGCAGCCACCTGTCCGCCCAACTGCGCCATACGCTTACGATAGCGACGGCTCAGGTTGCGTGACCCTACGTCATCGTAGAGCCAGTAGAGCGACACCCCCTCTTGAATGCGCTCTGCGAGTAGATCTAGTAAGACATCTAGCCACGGTCCCTCTTCAATACGATACAGCTCAATGTAGATATAGCGCTCAGCTCGTGAGATCGCTTCACGACAAGCTGAGAGCCACGCTCGGCTATCGTCATAGTGCGTCAGCTCATAAGCAGTCGTCAGGGGCGTATCGCTCATTCGCTCTATCAGCGAGGAGAGCGACTGCAGCGTATGATCTGCATCCTCCGCCACATCTGTACTAGGGAGGGACTGCGTCTCTGTAGCCGCGTCCGAGAGAGCCTTTCGCACCGCCACATCGATCAGCTGCTTGCGCCTCAGTGAGTAGCCAAAGATAAGATACAGCAGGAGCCCTACGACTGGAAGAAAGATGACCACCAGGATCCACGGGATCGAAGAGACCGCACTACGCTCCTCTCCGAGCACGATCACGATGCCCCCAATGACCGAGAGCAGGTAGAGAACGAAGAGGAGCTGAGCCATTAGGAGAGGATCGTTAAGTCATACGGATGGCTCTCGCTGTAAGCCTCCGCACGAGTCATGATACCATCGAAGCACTCTCCACGAGTCGTCCGTCCATCCTGCACAGCGACCGCCTCGACCACACCCGAGGCACACTTCACGCCGTCACTGCGCACGATGATTTGGTCGAAGATAAGCTTAGCCCCCTCACGTCTCGCACGCAGTGCCGTGTGAAAGGTGTCCCCACTACGCAGCGAGCGGTGATAGGTAATCGAGACCTTGTAAACGAAGAGATCAAGGCCCAAATCGTGCATCTCCGCAAAGCTATCGCCCAGCGCCAGCCAAAACTCATGACGCGTGTGCTCCATGTAGCACTGATAGTTGCTATTGTTGACCACCCCCTGGAGGTCGCACTCGTAGTCTCGCACCTTGAGCGTGAGACCATATTGATATTTGATTGGTTGTTTCATATGATATGTAAGTGTCTTGGGTAAAATGCTTTTAGTCAAACTCGGCTAGCCCTTGAAATGATGCACCTCCGTTCGCTCTCTAAAGAGGTAGAGCTTGTCATTCGCCCGCACCTTGCGTGGCACAGGGATAGAGATGCGTTGCCCCTTGGTCGCATGAGAGACTGGCTCCAGCTCGTAGCGCATCTCCGAGAGCGTCATATCCACCACGCCCGTCGTCGGCCCGATGATCAGGATGCGATCACCCATTGCCAGCTCGCCACTCTCGACCTCCACCTCAGCGACCCCAATCTTGCTAAAGTACTTGACAATGTGCGCCACGTACTCCTTCTCCCGCACAGCACTAGAGCCGGCAAAAGGTGTCCATTCGCCCAGCCGCTGACCGAGATAGTAACCATCCCAAAAGCCTCTGTTGAAGACCTCCCGTAGTCGCTCATTCCACTGCGCTATCCGAGCCTCGTCGTAAGTACCCGCACAGACAGCGTCAATAGCCTCACGGTAGCACTGCACCACCGTCGAGACATACTCCGGACCACGAGCGCGACCCTCTATCTTAAAGACCGAGACACCCGCCAGCATCATCTTATTGATAAAATGGATCGTCTTCAGATCCTTCGGCGACATAATGTTCGGGTGCGTCACCTCCAGCTCCACCCCCTGACGATCATCGTAGACGCGATAGCCACGGCGACAGATCTGTGCACAGCTGCCCCGATTAGCACTCGTAGCTTGGTGGTGCAGGCTCAGATAGCACTTGCCCGAGACCGCCATGCAGAGCGCACCGTGGGCAAACATCTCGATCTCCACCAACCGACCCGACGGCCCGACGATCCGCTCCTCAGCTATCTTGCGTCTGATCTCCGCCACCTGATCTAGGTTAAGCTCACGAGCCAAAACAACCACATCGGCAAACTGTGCGTAGAAGCGCAAAGCCTCCCAGTTGCTAATGTTGAGCTGCGTAGAGAGATGCACCTCCAGACCCAGGCGATGTGCCTCCATCAGCGTCGCCACATCCGCAGCGATCACCGCCGTAACCTGCGCTTGGTGCGCATGGTAGAGGATCTCACGGAGCAGTGTCAAGTCCTCGTCGTAGATGATCGTATTGACCGTCAGGTAGCTCTTTACGCCACTCCGCCGGCAAATCTCCACGATACGATAAAGGTCGTCAGTCGTAAAGTTGTAGGCCGACTTAGCACGCATATTCAGCGCCTCAATGCCAAAGTATATACTATTCGCTCCAGCACGTATCGCAGCGCTCAAGCACTCATACGACCCCACAGGCGCCATCACCTCGTAGCGACTAGGATCACGCAGCTCCTCAGGGAGCGTCACCAGCTCACGCTGTATGATCGAGTCGACCGACTCTATTCTCTCTACACGTTCATTCATAGGTACAAAGATACAAACTTACCCTCAAGCCACCCACCTTCACACATTTCGCTCAACTTACAAGATACTGTGAGGAAAGGAACAAATCAATAGACAGCCCAGCGACTCGACATAATACGAGGGGACTCAATCGCCAATGTAGCGGTCGAGTCCCCTCTTATCATTCAGTCGCCGACACATTCGTCAGCACCAACACAGTCTACATAACGCTCACCGCATAGTCAGCCGTCGCCACGATGAGCGGGCTGCCCTCGACTGTGGATACGATGACATCTAGCCTCCTATCATCACCTTGCCTAGCAAGGCTCTCTCAGAGTCTCTTTGTAGCACAACAATATAGGCTCCAGGCGCCCACCCTGACACATTCAGGCTCATACCGCTCTGAGGATGTGTGCTCTCGTATACGAGACTGCCCGAGGAGTGATATACGGAGAGCTACACATGACAAGAGTTTCTTTGTCTCTTAATGCTGAAGCTCAAGTTACTTTTCTGAAAACAACCGTACGCTTCGAAGGAAACTTCTCGGACTAAGGTCAAATAGGTGTGCCTCCTCATAGTAGAAGTACATACCCCAGGCATTTTTGTCACTCTTTGTCGTAGCAGTCCAATAGCTTCCATCACTGCCTCCGTAGATAACGTTTCCGTCATCGGACATCTTATAGCCAGAGGCGGGGAAGTAGCGAATGACATCAGCATCGGTATCACTCTCCCAAAAGGCGGGATCAGCAACTTTCTCTATAGAAATGTTTGCACCATTTGCTACTGGACGAGCTGTAATCTTCAACACTTGACAATCATCCACCTTAGTGTACTCATACCGCCAAGCTGAGACCATTTGAGTGTCTTTGAAGCGCAACCCATAAGTTATCTTATTAACTCCTAAGCGGTAGTCATTGTTAGAGATAATCGTATCCCCCTGCACTACTACTTTCTCATTTACGTCCATAAAAGACTTGTTGCTTTTATCGAACTTAGCACACAGTTTATCATTGGACTGAAGAGCGGGGATGATAGCACTCCACTCAGCTGTAGATGGCAGATGATACTTATTGCCAGCGATAGTTATATTACTAAACTTGGCTACAGCATCTTCGAATGTAAAGTAGCCACTCACATCAGTCGCATGTGTCGTAACTAATCCAGTGCCACTTGAATCTACATTATACTCTAGAACATATTCCAGTGGTAGCTTTGCGGGGACGAGGACAGTTACGGAGCATTGCTTTTGTAGCTTGCCGATGGTCGCCGTGATGGTTGCTGTGCCGGCAGCTAAGGCTTGCACCAAGCCCTCTGCAGTGACGGTGGCGACGGTGGCATTGCTACTCTCGTAGGAGACTGCGTAGCTAGCATCCGTAGGGGTCACGGCAACTGTCAGCTGCTTAGTGTCGCCGATATTGAGCTCCACCTGTGCGGGTGAGAGTGTGAAGTCCTGAACCGCTTTGCTGACGACGAATCGCACGCTGTCGATCTCCTCGACTGGGACAAGGATAGGTTGCTCACCCTTGAGATGAACCGTCATAATGTACTGCGGCTCCTCGGTGGGTGTCTGGGCAAATTGGCTCAGTGGCAACAAGCCAATGAGCAGGAGAGTAAGTAGAATTCGTTTCATACCTTATAGGATAAGAGTTAATAGTTCTAGATAGGAGCTAGCTCCAATGGTTTTTCGACCGCTAATATAAACATATTATTTGGATTATCCTATACTTACACAAGGCCGCAAGGCCGCAAATCGAGCGCCAGATAAAACGAGTAACTCACTGTGGGGATGCACGGTAAGCTCTATCCGAACGTTCCTATTTATGGTTACTTGTGAGATTCGCGGAGTTGGATTTTCTCCGAAGAATTTGCAAATAGCTCACTGGAAAATGAAAGTTATCCACTGAGGCGAGCTATAAAACTTCGGAAGAAACGATTGGTTCTTCCGGACTTTTATTTCCCGCCTCCGTGAAGAATGAAAAATAGCTCCATGGATATTTCCCGATTCCTCCGAGGTAATCGGGATCGAAGCAATAGTAATGACAAGTAACCCGCTGTGGGGACGCACTAATCATTGTCAGTTAAAAAAAGGTGCCAGCCTATGCAGAGGCTTTTGCCCAGATCAAACCGCTTGAGGAGGCTCCCCTGCCTACCAACTGTCAGCGTCATCTCGCTCCTGATGTCCAGATAACAACTGCTGACGGTATGCTCAGCGTCACTGCTGAGGGCCAGATCTCTATCTATGACCTCACTACACTACGTAGCTCAGGCAACAATGCCCTACGCATGGTCAGCACGACTGGCGAGACCCTTCTGGTGGTCATCCAGGGGGCGACACGACGCTCGTCCGCAAAGTCATCGTTCACTAGGCAATAACTGCCTTACAGCCTGACGGTATAGTCAGTAGCAACAGAACAGAGGGGACTCAATCGCCAATGCAGCGGTCGAGTCCCCTCTTATCATTCAGTCGCCGACACGTTCGTCAACACAGACATAGTCTACATCACACTCACCGCATAGTCCACCGTCGCCATAATGAGCGGACTGCCCTCGACTGTGGATACGATGACATCTAGCCTCCTATCATCACCTTGCCTAGCAAGGCTCTCTCAGAGTCTCTTTGTAGCACAACAATATAGGCTCCAGGCACCCACCCTGACACATTCAGGCTCATACCGCTCTGAGGATGTGTGCTCTCGTATACGAGACTTCCTGAGGAGTGGTATACGGTGAGACGTGTCGCTTGGTACGTATCAAAGTGGATATACATCTCTGCCCCATGTTGATATAGCGACAGATCATCACCTCCTGGGACGGGAGAGAGTGACTCATAGTGCCCATCTAGAGTGACAGCTACATCGTCCACAAGGAGAGCTATTTTCTCCTTATCTGTATGCTTGATACCAATGTAAATATCTTTACCCACAAAGGGTGCTAACGACACAGATCTGCTAGCCCACTTGCCTGCTGGAGCTAGCTCTTGACTAGCTAAGACATGGGTAAAGTCTACTCGCCGATACCCTTTCTCAGATACAAATAGAGAGTAGCGCTCCGTATCACTCCCAGACAAGCTCATCACGGAGTAGTGCAGAGTGGGAGTTGGAGCATCACTCGGGATAGAGATCTTAGGGAGGATCAGCCAGTTGTAAGCGCTTTGAGGAATTAGATTGAAGGATAGCTCTCCCCCATCAAATGAAGCCTGTGTGGGGAAGCTACTCCAAGAGACCATACAGTTAACACTGTTATTGCGTCCGAGCTTAAGCTTTGAAGGGGAAGGCATGCCTGGGATGTCAAGTTGCTCTTGATACATGCATCTCCAGTTGATACCATCTCCATCTTCATCATAGAGATGCCAGCAGTCTGGATGGGTCATTAAGTCTTCGTCAAAGTTCTCTACAAATGGGAAGCTGTTGACCCCTTTTGTACAATCTATGACATGCATCGTTGTGGAGTTTGTCTGCTTTCCATTCTTATTCCCTACCGTGAGCGTGACTTTATAATCACCAGCTTCAGCCCAGAGTACAGACGGCTCTGCTTCATTACTTCGCTCTGGAGTGCCCTGCTCAAAAGTCCATTCATACGAAGTGATCGGACTATACGAACGGGCGAACGAAGAGAAGCTACACGGCTCTCCTATTTCTTTTCGCACCGGTGCAATAATCTTTATATCTCTAGGAGAATCCTCCTCAGTCAAGCACATGTCAGACATAGCCTTCATCTCATCTATAGGCTTTTCACTCTCAAGGGCCGAGTAACAGTCTATATAAAAGCCAGAGGGACAGACCAAGTAGGTGGTTGGCAGATAATAAGCCTTGACACCGAGTTTCTCAACAATGTTTTTGTCACTAATAATCGTATAAGGAGCCTGTCGCCCATCACAGGCAGTCCAGTCTCCTTGAGAGGGCGAATTTTCTGGATATGGTTCCTTCCCCTCTATAGCTGCTCTAGGAGCTCCCTGCATCTCTAGCATCCAAACGGATATCGCCTGACCATCTTTAGTCTGAGCTAGATTCCTTAGGATATGCTGCTGATGGTAATAGTAGCTAGCTTTGTCCCATACGGTAAAGAAGTAGAGTAGTATACGCTTATTGGCACGTAACGTATCGGCCATATTAACAGACCGTCCATATATGTCTACCCCTTTGTAGCTAGTAGCAAGCTTGAGCCAGTCATGCTCTGTCTTTTGCTGCGCCTGACCCTCTGTGGGGAGTCCTAACAGACTCCCCATCAGAAGAAGGCCAAGTATCGCATAGCGTACAGACCTATTCATATATCAATAGCTAGCTTATCAATCGTTCGTAAAGGGACGCAACTGCCAAGAGCGACTTGAACCTGCAGTGTCGTTGACAAATACAGCACAAGTATTAAAGCCGTAGCTTACATTGCACGTTTTGTCAGCTCCTTCCGCTGGTTTGCATAAGTATCCACCATATACACCTCGATTTGTCAGAGCATCAGCAGCTCCATTGCCGTAATCATCTGCATATTCACAAAAACCGGAGCAGGGGAACGTGCGTACAACGTCTTCCTCACTGTTTTTGCTCCAGTAGTCTGCGTTAGCAATATCATCAATAGAACCTGTAAAGTTTGGTCCCAGATAACGTACCGTGACACGAACATGAGAAGTAAGGTCATTGTCATCAAACTCTCCTATGCCCTCATACCGATAGGCAGCTAGCTGGCTATTATCGCCTCCCTTGAAGCGTATAGCGTAGGTGAGCTCATCTCCCATATTTCGATAGTCCGCTGTGTAGTCTCCCAACTCTCCATGTACTTCGATCTTTTCTTTAATACCTAGATAGTCAATCTTTCGGAAAAAGTCTATCAGACGTATGTTGGTGTAAGCGGGGAAGACACCAAGCCACTCTGTTGGTTTACCCATATGGTAATCCTTGAGAAAGTCTTGCTCCATAATCTGTTCTGCGCGCCATAGAGCAAACAGTCCTGAAGCATCATTGCTATGCGAGGTGGCAAAGCCCGTACCCTCAGGATTAACATCGTAAGGGGCTAAGTACTCGATTGCGAGCTTCGGACGGGTGGGCTTTGCGGGGGCGAGGACGGTGACGGAGCATTGCTTTTGTAGCTTGCCGATGGTCGCCGTGATGGTTGCTGTGCCGGCAGCTAAGGCTTGCACCAAGCCCTCTGCAGTGACGGTGGCGACGGTGGCATTGCTACTCTCGTAGGAGACTGCGTAGCTAGCATCCGTGGGGGTCACGGCAACTGTCAGCTGCTTAGTGTCGCCGACATTGAGCTCCACCTGTGCGGGTGAGAGTGTAAAGTCCTGAACCGCTTTGCTGACGACGAATCGTACGCTGTCGATCTCCTCGACTGGGACAAGGATAGGTTGCTCACCCTTGAGATGGACCGTCATAATGTACTGCGGTTCCTCGGTGGGTGTCTGTGCAAATTGGCTCAGTGGCAGCAAGCCGATGAGCAGAAGAGTAAGTAAAATTCGTTTCATACCTTTAGGATAAGAGTTAATAGTTCTAGATAGGAGCTGGCTCCAGTGGTTTTTCGACCACTAATATAAACATTTTATTCGGATTACCCTATACTTACACGAAGACGCAAGGCCGCAAATCGAGCGCCAGAGAAAACGAGTAACTCGCTGTGGGGAGGCACGGTAAGTTCTATTCGAGCGTCCATACTTATTGTTACTTGTGAGATTCGCGGAGTTGGAGTCGCTCCGAAGAATTTGCAAATAGCTCACTGGGAGGCGAAAGTTATCCTCCGAGGCGAGATATAATACTTCGGAAGAATGAAATGAAACTTCGGAGGAAACGATTCGTTCTTCCGAAGTTTCATTCACCGCCTCCATGAAGACTTTTCGTTTTCCATAGAGCTATTTAAGATTTTCTCGTTGCTTCCCACTTATAGGATCCTGTGAGAAAAGAAACACCGCAACAGATGGTCCAGCGGATCAACGTAGCAGAGGGGACTCGATCGCCAATAATTGGCGGTCGAGTCCCCTCTTATCATTCAGTCGCCGACACGTTCGTCGGCACAGACATAGTCTACATTATGCTCACTGCATAGTCCACCGTCGCCATAATGAGCGGGCTGCCCTCGACTGTGGAGACTATAGACGTCTAAACTCCTAATTAGTCTCAAAGAGACGAATCGTCAACTTAAACTCCTGTTTGCTCATTGCGACGAACGAAGACATCTGATTGAAGAAACAACCCCACGAATTAGTAGCATCGTATGAGTCGGAAGCCCAAAAATAGCCCATGACATCACGCTCTAATACATTTTCTGAACCAGGCTTTATTAGGCCAGAAGCAGGGAAGTACCTAACGACATCATGTTCTGTAGAACTTGCCCAAAAGCTAGGCTTTACCACATCGTCAATGATAATCGAGGCCGAGCCCTTGAGAGGTCGTGCTGTCACTTTCATCACCAGATGATTGTCTAGCCGTGTACATTCATATTTCCACGCAGAGACAAAGTCTGTTCCTTTGAATCGTACTGCATAGGCTACCCCCGAGATCCCTCCTCGATAGTCATTCTTTGAGGAAACCGTTCTACCCTTAATGGTGACGGTCTCTGACGCATCTTTGACAATGGTTGGGGTCATAAAGTTACTACCTAGATTCATGCTGAATGAAGGAACGATTGACATCAACTCTTCATGACTAGGCAAATGATACTTCTTGCCTGCAATAGTTATATCGCTAAACTTAGCGACAGCGTCTTCAAATGTAAAGTAGCCACTTTCATTCGTCGCATGAGTTTTGACAAATCCCGTCCCGCTAGGGTCGATATTATACTCTGCTACATATTCTAGCGGCAACCTATTGGTCGGAGCAGGGGTTGCTTTGGCTTCTCTATGGATCTTAATTTCTTGTGGAGTAGCATCTTTGTGTAATGCTTTTGCTTCCAGTATAAAGTCAGCTTCTTTCTCTCCAGCCTTTACCAGAAAGCTCTTCTCTGCTTGATCAATTACAATCTCAGCCTTGTTCCCAGATTTGAGCGAGATGGTAAAGTCTTCAGAGGCTAGCGATGAGCTAATCTGTGGACTACCAGCTTGATCTACAGCAGTACAGATACCTGCAACAAAGCCCTTTCCACCCGCAGCATCAAAAGTTCTCGGCTCAGCCTTGAACTTGTAAGTCAATCTACCTTTGCGACTGATAGTTAAAACTTGAGACTCTTCACCAGCACAGGAGGCAATTAGCTCAAATGTGGCATCATTGCCCATAGCCACATTAAAGGATTTAGTGGCATCATCCACAGTAATCTCTTTGTTTTCGGCCTTGAGAGAAAGGGTGAAATCACTTGGTTCAAGAGCTTTCTCTGAGACTATCTCGCCCGATGCATTTGTGATTTTACAGAGGCCAGAGACTGTCCCAGTTCCGCCCATTGCAGTAAAGACAGCTGGTGTAGCGACAAATGAGTAGCTGACTTCCCCCCCACGTACTATAGTTAATACCTGAGAGTTTTTTGTCGCTTTTTCGACCGTTGCTATAGCCTCTAGCTCAAAAGTTGCTGTTGATCCCTTAACTACGACAAACTTCTTAGTATCGTTGTCAATTGAGATTTGGCTAGCATCGCCAGACTTGATCTTTAGTGTGAATTCGCTCTTGGTAAGAGGCCTTTCTGAGACTTCTACGCCCTCTGCGTTGATCTCCTTTAAGACACCTGTTACAAGTCCCTCTCCGCCTTGAGCTGAGAATGCATCAGGAGTCGCTTTGAACTCCGCCTTAAAGGTGTTTTCAGTGGGGTCAGGTAAGTCTGGACAAGAGTTGGGACTTTGACACGAAGCTATGGCTAGCATAGATAGAAGCAGTGTCACGACCACTTTCACATTACAAAATGCTTTCATATTACAGATTCTTTGTTTAGTAAGTTTCGATATTTCTACAAGGTAGCGTATGGACAACACAACTAGATGACTTTAAAGTGGACTGCGTTATAGATACAGAGACGAGTGTAAAGCTTAGCACACGACTCTTCCAGACAGAAGAGTAAGTAGAGTTCGTTTCATACCTTATAGGATAAGAGTCCATAGTTCTAGATAGGAGCTGGCTCCTGTTGTTTTCAACCGCTAATATAGAAACATTATTTGAATTAGCCAACTCTTGTTCAAGGGCATCTGGAGCAGGGCGAGCTACACTCCAAATTGCATTTTGGAGTGGAAAATACGCTGACGCATTATAAAAACGAGCTTGTCTCAGTTGCTCCCGAGGGAAACACTCGCTACACGACCGACGGAGGTTACGATCGGAGGGAGCAGAGGTGGAGGAGCTTGTAGAGAGCGAAGAGGCGGAGCGAGGGGTGGTGCGAGGTGAGCTGTCGTCGTAGCAAGGGCTTGAGGAGCGGAGCGAGGCTGCCGAGCAACGGGACGAGCCTGGCGCGCTCCAGTCGTAAGTAAAGCTGGAGGAGACGTATCGGATAGGGCGCGAGCAGGGCACGGTGTCTGTAGAGGTTCTCCACGTAGCGCTCGGTGGTGTCGAGGAATTGGTCGCTGGTCTCCTTGAGCGCATGGATGACAGGGTTGTCAATGTGCGTGATGGCGACACCTCGCTCGGCTAGTCTATAGCCGAAGTAGGCGTCTTCGTAGCCCATACCCATCTCTGCGGGGAATCCCTCCTCTAGAAAGATGTGACGAGGTATCAGGAAGCTCATACTGACGAAAGCATCTGCGGGCGCTTGCTGTCGCTCGGCAAGGCTGCGGGTCTCGACCTTGTGCCCATACTTATAGCGCAAAAGTCTATCACTGGTGGGGCGCTCGGTAGGATAGCGAAAGCCCCCTACCACTACCCTATCGGGATGCGCTGCCTGCAGGTAGTCCACGACGAAGCTCTCGGAGGCGGGCATTGTGTCGGAGTCAATGATGAGGAGCTGGTCGCCCTCGGCTTGCTGCGCTAGGTAGTTGCGCATGCGCCCCGCCCCAAGATGTGTCGTGGGGCGGACGAGCCGTATGAGCCCCTCCTGCTGGAGTGAGTCGTATAGCTGAGCGTAGCGAGGATCGGAGGAGTCGTCTCCGAGGATGACCTCACCATCCACGTGCGCCTGTAGGAGCTGACGATGCAGGGTCTCTACGAGTGGACGGCAGTCGTAGTTGCGCGTGGGGATCAGTATGGAGATTGGCTTTGCTGGCATGAGAACTTGAGCTGGGCGACCCTTTCGTTGAGTAAGCGAAAGAGTGCTCCACAAAAGTACTCATTTCGGGGAGCATAGACACAAAGACATCAATACCACAAGTCGTCGTACATCCCACTCTCTAAATTCTCACTGCCTCTTGCATCTATTATAAATTGTCTGTACATTTGCAGTGGATACCAAGTTGGTGTCCATAAAAACAACAAACACTATGATCACAATATCCGCAAGAGACTTCAGAGAGAGCCAAAGCAAGTATCTAAAGCAAGCATTAGACGGGCGAGACATAATTCTATACACACGTGATTATGGTTCATTTCGCATCGTGCCCCTAACTGAAAGCGACAGAGTATACAGCGATCGTGAGCTAGATGCGATGATTGACGAAGCTCTAACAGACTACAAAGAGGGACGCACTAAGAGCTACTCTATCAAAGAGCTAAAAGCTAAAGCTGGTATGACCGAGTAGCCCTATGTTTCAAATCCTTTTCTCACAAAGAGCTGAGAGCGACTACAACTTCATCACTAAGAACTGGAGCCAAGCCTCCGTAAGAAAAGTTATCAACCTCCTAGCAGAGATAGAGCAGAACCCTAGGGTAGGCACTGGCAAGCCCGAGCAACTCAAGCACTATAAAGACAAAGAAATTTGGTCTCGACGTATTGATAAGAAAAACAGAGTCATCTACAGTATAGACAACGACGAAGTCTTAGTCATCCTCATCTCCATGATAGGACACTATGCTGGTAAATAAGTCCCCGCTAAAGATTAGATGAGGCGAGTAATCTTAATATAGAGGCACACAAGTCGCACTTGCGCCCCGACAAAGGGCTCGACGAGAGATTTGTAGCATGTAGCGAAGACACTACCAAGCTCACTGGCTGGCGGTGCCTTCGCTATATATTATTTGTGTATCTGTGGCGACTAGTAAGACTCCTCCTCGTTGGGGAAGTCTTGGCTCTTGACGTCGGCTATGTAGTGCTGTACCGCATCAGTCATGATGGAGCCAAGGTCAGCGTAGCGACGCAAGAAGCGCGGGCTAAAGCCTTGCGTGATGCCGAGCATATCGTGCATGACGAGGACTTGGCCGTCCACCCCACCGCCAGCGCCGATACCGATGACGGGGATCGTTAGCTCCGAGGCGACTTTGGTGGCTAGTGGCGCTGGGATCTTCTCCAGTACGAGGGCAAAGCACCCTAGCTCCTCGAGGAGGTGTGCGTCGGCCAGCAACTTATCAGCCTCTGCCTGCTCCTTAGCACGGACAGCGTAAGAGCCAAACTTATTGATCGACTGAGGCGTGAGCCCGAGGTGTCCCATGATCGGGATGCCGGCCGAGAGGATACGCTCTACCGACTCACGGATCTCGCTACCTCCCTCTATCTTGATCGCATCAGCGTGGGTGATCTTCATCACCTTGATGGCACTCTCTAGAGCGATCTTAGAGTTGCCCTGATAAGAGCCGAAGGGGAGGTCAACGACGACCAGCGCACGCTGCACCGCTTTCATCACGCTCTTGCCGTGGTATATCATCTGGTCGAGTGTGATAGGTAGCGTAGTCACATTACCCGCCATCACATTACTGGCAGAGTCGCCTACGAGGATCACATCCATACCAGCAGCATCGATGATCTGTGCTGCAGAGTAGTCGTAAGCGGTGAGCATGGAGATCTTCTCCCCACGCTCCTTCATCTCGAGTAGTCGTCGGGTGGTTACCTTGCGACTATCGGTAGCTTGATAGGTGGACATATTGATTTAGATATTAAGTAGATTGATTGAGCGAAAGGTTACTCCCACTCAATCGTTGCGGGTGGCTTGGACGACACGTCGTAGCAGACGCGATTGACGCCACGCACCTTGTTTATGATTTCGTTAGAGACCTCTGCGAGGAAGTCGTACGGCAGCCGAGCCCAGTCAGCACTCATCGCATCGACACTCGTCACCGCCCGCAGAGCCACCGTGTACTCGTAGGTGCGCTCGTCACCCATGACGCCCACGCTCTGTACCGGCAGGAGGATAGCTCCTGCCTGCCAAACCTCATCGTAGAGGTTGTACTTGCGGAGCATGTCGGTGTATATCTTGTCAGCCTGCTGGAGGATAGCCACCTTCTCAGGCGTCACCTCGCCCAGGACGCGAATGCCTAGGCCTGGTCCTGGGAAGGGATGGCGAAAGATCATGTGTCGTGGCATAGCGAGTGCCAAGCCAACACGACGCACCTCATCCTTAAAGAGATGCTTCAGCGGCTCCACCAGCTTGAGGTGCATACGCTCAGGCAGTCCGCCCACGTTGTGGTGGCTCTTGATCACCTTGCCCGTGATATTGATGGACTCGATGATGTCGGGGTAAATGGTTCCCTGACCCAGCCAACGAGCCTGCGGCAGCTTCTTCGCCTCAGCCTCAAAGACCTCGATGAAGTCTCGGCCGATCACTTTACGCTTAGCCTCGGGATCACGGACGCCTGCCAGGTCTCCGAGGAACTTAGCACTCGCATCAACCTTGATACAGCCTAGTCCGAGTGCTTTGTAGTCCGCCAAGATCTGCTCCGCCTCGCCTAGTCGCATCAGCCCATGATCCACAAAGATACAGGTGAGCTGATCGCCGATAGCACGATGCAGGAGGACCGCAGCGACCGAACTGTCCACGCCTCCGCTGAGCGCCATGATGACTTGCTCGTCACCTACCTGAGCCCGGATCGAGGCGATGCTGCTCTCGATGAAAGACTCGGACGACCACTCACCCTTGATGCCACAGAGCGTGACGAAGTTGTCGAGGAGCTTCGTACCCTCCTCACTGTGATGTATCTCTGGGTGAAACTGTACACCCCACGTCTCCTCGCCCTCTATCCTATAAGCGGCATACTGCACCGAGGGAGTCGAGGCGATCACCTTAAAGCCTTCGGGAAGACGTGTGATCGTGTCACCGTGCGACATCCAGACCGTGTGCTGTGGCGAGAGCCCTGCGAGCAGTGGATCGCCTTTGTCTACCAATTGTAGTGTAGAGGCTCCGTACTCACGAGTATTAGAGTTCTCCACGGCGCCTCCGCATTGATGCACCATCAGCTGGGCACCGTAGCAGATGCCTAGGATCGGTAGTCTTCCACGGATAGCGGCTATGTCTGCGGTAAAAGCCTCCTCAGCATAGACCGAGTAAGGGCTCCCCGAGAGGATGATGCCGCGAACGCCTGTCAGGTCTGTGGGAATCTTGTTGTAGGGGACTATCTCGCAGTAAGTGTTCAGGTCTCTCAGACGACGCCCTATGAGCTGTGTGGTCTGCGAGCCAAAGTCTGCGATAATTATCTTGTCCGGCATAGGTTGGTTCTATTTCGGTGTTAATACTTTGTACTAGAGGCGCTATACGTTGAAGCGGAAGTGCATGATATCTCCGTCCTGCACGACGTAGTCCTTGCCCTCGACCGCCATGCGACCAGCCTCCTTGACAGCATTCTCAGAGCCGTAGTGGACGTAGTCCTCATACTTGATCACCTCAGCACGTATGAAGCCGCGCTCGAAGTCGGTGTGTATGATGCCCGCACACTGAGGAGCCTTGCTCCCCTTGACAAAAGTCCAGGCACGGCACTCATCAGCTCCAGCCGTAAAGAAGGTCTCGAGGTTGAGCAACTTGTAGGCTGCACGGATCAAACGGTTGACACCCGTCTCCTCCAGCCCTAGCTCCTGCAGGAAGAGCTGACGCTCCTCATACTCCTCCAGCTCTGCTATCTCGCTCTCGATATGCGCCGATACGACCAGTAGCTCGGCATCCTCGTGAGCGATAGCCTTGCGAACGGCCTCCACATAAGCATTTCCCGTAGCGGCACTAGCCTCGTCAACGTTGCAAACGTAGAGGACGGGCTTAGCCGTTAGGAGGAAAAGGTCTCGCAGCGCCTGCTCCTCGTCCTTGTTTTCTGGCGTCACCGAGCGCGCGTTAAGCCCTTGCAGCAGGGCCTCCTCGATACGCTTGAGGAGCGCCACACGGATCTTCGCCTGCTTGTCACCACCCGTCTGAGCCTGTCGCTCAGACTTCTTGAGTTGCGTCTGCACCGTCTCTAGATCCTTGAGCTGTAGCTCCGTGTCGATGATCTCCTTGTCCCGGACTGGATCTACGGAACCATCGACATGGGTAATGTTGTCATCGTCGAAGCAGCGCAGCAAGTGTATGATCGCATCGGTCTCGCGGATGTTAGAGAGGAACTTATTGCCCAGCCCCTCGCCTTGGCTGGCACCCTTGACCAGCCCCGCAATGTCGACAATCTCTACCGTGGCAGGCACCGTCCGCTTAGGGTGCTCCATCTCGACCAACTTATTGAGACGCTCATCCGGCACGGTGATGACCCCGACGTTGGGTTCGATCGTGCAGAAGGGGAAGTTGGCCGACTGCGCCTTAGCATTCGACAAGCAGTTAAACAAAGTGGACTTACCGACGTTGGGTAGTCCTACGATACCGCACTGTAGCGACATATATTACAAGGATAAGTATACAACGTGACGAAGCCTCGCTCGTGTGTCCGCTCGGCTCTCCTGCAAAGGTACTAATTATCTTGCTGTCGGAGGGGATCCAGCGCTGTCGTGACGCTCGCACGGGACTTCTAACACCCGCTGTCGGAATGTACGGTTCATGTCTAAACTCTAGCTTCTAGCCACTAAGAAAATCAAGTAGGTCGGGGGACAAAAAGTTTTCTGACCTACTTTCGTTTCCCAACCTACTCAATTAAGAGTGCTACTCGTATTCAGTAGCAAACGCTTCCTGCGTACTCGTCCAGCTAGCCCTCGTAATTTGGCAAATCCCGCTTGAGAACTAGCTGTAGGAGTATGCGCTTAGTTTTAGAGTCTTCATAGATCTGGCATAGATCTCCATCATGATTATACACCATTACCACATTGGCGGTGGCATCAACGTAGTACTCTTGATCAAAGCCGTTGCGAGCGAGATACTCCTTGAGCGCAGTAGACTTGATATCAGCCTTGCCATTGGGGCAGTTGAGCTCAGCATTGATAAAGGGGTGACTGGGATCCTCGCGTAGGGTGTAGTAGACCCACTTGATATTGCTCTTCTCTAGTGCTTCACTCTTCGTGACAAACATACGGCTGTAGTGCTTTGAGTCTTGCTTGCTAAACTCACGAAGTCCCAACTGCTGTTCGAAAGCTTGCGCTTTGTCCAGCGAGCCAGTCGCTAGAGCCTTGAGCGAGGGGAAGTCCTGGACATTGGTCATAATACTATGATGGCGAGGCATACGCTTGACAAACTCCATATACATCTGAGCTCCAAACTCGGGATACTCCTCATCCATCATCACGACCGTTATATCTGGATCTATGTCACTCTTGGCGCGCAAGACCGAAGTCTTCTCACCAGCCACATCTATTACAGCAGACTCTATCTGGGAGAACCCACTACTCCGTAGCATCGTACGTGTACGAGGGCAGTGAGCTATGGTCTCCTTACTATAGGCTATGATACGCTTATCATGACCATCTTCCGTAGGTATACCATAGATGACGGCTGGTATCGTCGTCAAGTCTAGATTTACAAAGCCCTCGTAGGTCTGCTGCATATTATAGCGAATGGATTGCGATCTGCGACCTAAGCTTTGCTCATACGATAGAATGTCGGGTTCTGTGATGTGACCTGTAGCATCTCGCTGAGGAGCAAACTTCATCAGAGGCAACTCTGTCGACACCTTAATATTAGGAGCCGTCACAGACACCCTCACAGAGGCCTGTGTCGAGAGAGCTTGTAGCGTGATCGTCGTCTCGCCTACGGAGACACCTCTGACACATCCACGATCATCCACCGTGGCGACCTGAGGAGCTGCAGAGGTAAAGGTCACCGGAGTGCCCTCAGGAGATACCGTATAGCGGATTCGTGTGGTATCACCCTCGACAACACTTATATCAGTATCGGGGAGTGATATAGCCACTGCCTGTGCAGATACCTGCACCCGACAAGTATCCCGTAGAGATCCGAGTGCGACAGCTATCGCTGTCTCGCCTGAGGCACAGGCGGTGATAAGACCCGTAGGATCAACTCGTGCGATGGTCTCATCAAGACTCTTGAAGGTTACTTGCGAAGAGGTCGCTTGTGGCGTTATAGCTACATTAAGTCGAGCTGTATCACCTACCGTGAGGAGGAAGGTGCGAGACGACAAGGTCATCTGTAGAGGCTTCGGCATCTCATCGCTACAGCTACATAGTAGTGCGACTGCAAGGAGGGAGAGACAGACCGTGGTCACTCCTCTCAAGAGGGGCTGGCGGTGTAGATTTGTGATTGTCATACTCCATCTATATTATTTGCGGATGATGGTCAGAGAGAGGTCTGTAGTACCGACCTTGAGCAGATAGATGCCTACAGGTAGGTATGCTAGATCTAGCGTCACCTCGCTCTGCACTAGAGGTAGGAGACATAGCAACTCACCACCCGCGCCCAGGAGATATGCGGTCTCGCCAATGTAAGTCGCCGGTACAGAGACGATACAGTAGCTATCTGTAGGGTTAGGGTATACCTTAAGGAGCAAGCTCTCGTCAGGCTCCTCCACAGCAGTCTTCTGCTCAAAGGTAGCGACAACGGTCGACTCACCCGCTACCGTAAACTTCTTTGCCGAGAGGATGTCCTGCTCATTGACCTTCAGGCTCTTGAGCTCGTAGCCCTCATCAGGCGTAGCCTCAACCTT
>NZ_KI535306.1:300957-388310 GCF_000482365.1 Porphyromonas uenonis DSM 23387 = JCM 13868
ACCTTAACCTCTGTACCACGCTCTAGCGTAGCATTAGGCTGGATCTCCTGCTCCCCTGCGAAGAGCTTCAGATGTCCATGCGCTGGCTGTGCAAAGTGAATGGCGTAGGTGACTGGACGTGTAGAGATAAAGATCCCTCGTATAGTCAAGTCTTCCGTAGGTGTAAGCACATAGGTATTCTTATCTGAACTATCCCCTGTTTGCGACTTCCCATTGATTACATAGCGGTCGAAGCGGTAGCCAGCCTTGGGATGTGCCTCTATGTAGACCTTTGTCTTATCAAGGACGGTGCCATCATTGGGGATAGAAACCTCCTCAAAGTCGGAACCATAGTAGCCCACTTGCTTCTTCCAGTAGACCTTGATTGTTCCTCCATCTGTAGGGTCACTCGCATAGCTAATCTTATATTGCTTGAGACGCTTACAAGTCAATGCGATTTTGCTATCTTCCTCAAGATAAAAGTTGAGCCAAGTGCGGTTCCTGCCCTTTCTTACTTCGTCGTTGACAGTCCACGAGCCAGCTTCCCAGCCCTTGGAGATTGTCGCCACAAAGTTAACAGCTGTACCCTTAGGAAGCCTCTCTCCAGACTTAAAGAAGACCTTGCCACGACCGTTCTCTACGTCGAAGTAGTAAGCTTCGATGGTTCCCCACTCGTTAGTCTCTGAGAAGGTAACCAAGCAACCAGTCGTCGCCTGCGTCTCTGCGTCTTTCACGGACGCATGAGTGTAGGACAGACTTGCCAGCATCGTGATAAGGAGGATCCCCAGGAGGGTCCAGTTGTTGCGTAATAATCTCTGTTTCATAATATATGATGTACTATTATAGGTTGTACTACGAAAAGTATCCACACAATCCCCTCTCTAGAGAGAACGTAGCGGACACAATCATCCATCAGACTAGTTATCGGCACAGTCTTGATGACCCCTTTCTTTTGATTTAAGGTACAAAGGTAGTACGGGTCAGATTTCCTAGCAATACCCACTTTCGGGGATGCCCATACTCATTGTATATCATTTACTTATCTCTCTTCTAAATTCTAACCCCCCAACCTCTAAATTCTAACATCTAATCTCCTTCCTACCGAGGAAATCGGGAAGCGTCAGGGAGGAAACGAACTTTCCCCACGGAATCGGGAAATGAAACTTCGGAAGAATGAAATGAAACTTCGGAAGAAGCAAATCAAAGTTCCGAAGAATTTTTTCGTTCCTCGGTGGAGGAAGTTCGTTTACTACCGAGGCATTTTTGATTTTCTCGGAGGTGTGGGGTCTAGGGAGTCGAAGAGCGTCGGAGTACCTCGGAGGAGTGAGAGGCTAGAGGTTAGAAATTAGAGAGCATCGAAGCTGTCAAAGTGATCAGAGGAATAACTGGTGTAGGGACACTTGGGACGAGTAACCCGCTGTAGATACTCACCGTGCGTCCCTACATCCGCTACTCGTCTCGTTTTGACACAACAGACGCACGAGCCGTGCATCCCAACAGTGGGTTGCACGTCCCGTGCGTTCGTTTATTTCGCCAGTCGTCTCGCTGTAGCGAGTTGCGAGGTTACTCTGGGAGGGCTTCGATCTGCGCGAGGATCGTCTCGCCGAGGAGCTTCTTACGACTGATGTGGTCGTGTACCTCTACGACGAAGGCGTTGTCCTCATAGTTGCCTCGCACCTGCTCGAAGTCGATGCGACGGTTGTGATCCCCGTCGAGGTCTATGCCGAAGCCGACCTGCGTGAGCATCTCAAACTCTTTGTGGGCATCCTGGAGGAGGTACTCGTCTAGCGTGATGACGGTCTCTTGCCACTCCTTGATGATCTGTATGACCCGCTCCACGGTCAGATCCTTGGCGGCGATGTCGTACCAGCGTAGCAAGAGGTCGTAAGCCCAGTGCCACTCGATCTCGTAGTAGCGACTATGTATGGAGCGGATGGCGACGTTGACCTCGTCGAGCGTCTTGATCTGCCCCTCTTTGATCTGCTTGATCAGATTGCGCACGAGCCGACGAGGAGCGATCATACCAGCTAGGTCGAGCCAGTCTGAGAGCCCCTCATTGCTGGTGGGCGGTAGGCAGGCGACGAGCTCGCTTTTGCTCTTGGGCGCTTGGTCCTGAATGCGCTGGATGAGTGAGTTGCCGAGGAACTTGACGATGCCCATCTCGTAGTAGCGACAACCCTTGACGAGGGAGCTATAACGGATGTGCATGTCGTGATAGATGTAGGTCGCATTGGAACTGCCGAGGTGCGTCTCCAGCGCCTTGAGCTTTTGCCACCCTTTGTACATCTTGCCGACCGTATAGGGCGAGAGAAGGTTGTAGTTGATGCAGTCGAGCTTTTCCTCTGGGTGACGCTTGTCACGCTTAGGCCACTTCTTGGTATCACGGATGGTACCGACGCTACGCAGGTTGGTGCCTGGCACGAGGTAGCTCTGGTTGTCATTCTCTATAATATAGGAGAAGGGGAAGTCTGACGAGTCAATATGCGCCACGTGACGACCCATGATCAAGCTAAAAGCACCGATGCGCGAAGGCCACAAGACGTACGAGTCGGAGGTGGTCTTACTACCACGCTCTACGATGCCCTGGTGAATGGGGCCGAGCTTGTAAAGGTGGTTGCTCTGGTTAGATCCACTGCCCGCATTGAGAAAAGAGTAGTAGCCAGCGATCAAGAGGCTACTCTTGTGCATCGTAACGGTAAAGGGACCGGCAAAGACGGCACACGCCTCGCCGTTTTCGCACTGACAGTTGGCAAAGAAGAGCGAGTCGTGCGCACTGAAGAGGTGGGTCACCGAGCAACCCTGACCGATGAAGCTACGCGAGACGTTGGAACCGTCTGAGACGACACAGCCAGCGGAGAAGATGAAGTCCCGACAGATCACCCCGTAGCCAACCTTTGTGGGGCTCAGAATGGTACTATTGACAGATCCATTTTCCAGTACAGAGGCGCCGATGATGGAGCTGTGGGGGCCAACCTTGATATTGGTCATAAGACCGCAATGCTTGATGATGGAGCTCTCACCGATGGTGCCGCGGTCCGAACGCACGGAGTCGGTGTACCCCTCGACGAGCTTAGAGAGTGCGGTCTGTAGCTCCTTGTCGTGGCGATACATGGCTAGCATATAAGCGGTCTGGGCGGTCAGGATGTCGCAGATGGGCACCTCGCGCCCGCCTGTCTCGTTGAGCACCTCGACGAGGTAACCATTGCCAAAGGTGGTCTCGCCCGTTACCTTGAGAGCGGCTATATCGTGAATGATCACATCATCAGCGATGTCGTAATGCGAGATGCAGTCCCGCACCCCGTCAATGATGACGCGGTCGCCGATGGTACAGTTGACCAGCTTCACATGAGCCAAGCGGTAAGGCTCGACGTAGCTCGGCTCCTCCTCGGAGGGACGACCGCCACGGTTGTCTCCGATCTCACAGCTCCCGATGAAGTGAACCTGCTGACAGCGACTAGCGTCAAAGTATCTATGAACGCGAATCAAGGACCAGTCTTGCGCTTGGCAGCCCTGATCCGTTAGTTGTTTAATCTCTTTTGAATTAAGCTTTCGCATAGATTATAGGTTGGGTTGTTTGTAGAAGTTTGGGAGAAAATAATAGGATGCTACGCTCACAGCCGATGCGTCTCTGCGATCATCTGGCGGAGCTGTCGTATCCAGTCGTCTGGGAGCTCCTCGATAGCGATGGGCATGCGATAGCTCCACACATGATGGGGGTTGCTAGGATCGTTGATCTGCTCGCTATGCGGATCGACCGTGGCGCAGTGCTCGGGACTCAGGGCTAGCCAGTCTTGTAGTGGCAGTATGCAGAGTCGTGAGGGGCTCTCTAAGTGCCGGCGCACGATGATCTCTGCCAGCTCGGGCGTGAGCGTGGTGTCGTAGGGGACTTCGTAGTCAGCGAGGAAGTAATCGTAGTAGCGTCGTGAGCGAGCCTCGTCTTCTGCCCACCACAGGCGCAGTGGGGCGCAGTCGTGCGTTGAGGTGGTAGCGACGCTGTCCTCGGAGAAGTAGGGCGCCGCCTCAAACTCGATGCCAGCACTCTTCGGCATGCGCTCCACGTATAGCTTGAGGATGCCGAGCTCCTCTAGGACGGGGTAGACACACTGGGGGACCATCCCCAGATCCTCGGCACAGAGATGGATGCTCGTGAGATCTTTCAGGAAGGTTAGACGCTCCAGTCCACGCTCGCGCCACAGCTCTTCGTTGCCTCCGTAGTAGTACTCCTCGCAGACAGCTTGCATGCGCTTCTGCAGGTCGTGAGGTAGTGTCGCAAAGGGTGCAGCACTCGCCACGTCGTAGCGTGGCACATAGTCTCCTTCGAGAGTGGCTACCCAAAGCACCTCTTGCGTCGTTGCAGGTTTGTCGATCGGCGCTATCCACTCCGGTCGTAGTGTCTCGGAGAGCCCTAGCTTGGCGATCCGCTCCTCCGAGTAGCGCTGAGAGGGAACGAAGTAACCCAGCATCCCAGAGCGCCCGTCACGTGGTATGGACCACATACGGAAGAAGCCTAGCACGTGGTCCACGCGCAGATAGTCATAGAAGCTCTCTAGATAGGCAAAGCGCTCCTGCCATAGTTTTTTCAAGTTCCTGAGACAGGTCAGAATGCCCCAGTTCTGTCCGTCGGGAGAGAAGTAGTCGGGAGGAGCTCCGCACGAGAGTTGCTTGTTAAAGTAGCTCGGGTAGGCTATCGTGTCCGCTGCATGCGGATCTATGCCCACGGGCAGGTCTCCCATGAGTGACAGCCCGTGCTGGCGAATCGTTGATACGGCACGGCGCATCTGTCGCTGCGCTACCATATAGCAGTAAACGTAGAAGTTGCCCGTACGGACGACCAAGGCTTTGTTTTCCTGCTCCAGCTCCTTGACCCGCTCCATCGCTTCCCAGAAGTCCCACTCCTCGCGATTGAGGTCGGGCAATAGGTCTAGCGCCGTCCGCATACAGACCCAGTAGTGCCAGATAGGCATACGATGGCGAGAGGCGCTGCCTTTAGTCAGACCGGCAGAGCAACTGATCTCATCGGTGAAGTATGGCGAAGCGTCCGCCTGCTCCGTAAAGGAAGCCCACAGCCAGCGTCGCTTGAGCTGCCACACTTGCGTATAGTCGAAGGTCTTTTGCGCACTGAGCCTCTGAGCCTCCGCACGCAGCTCCTGCTCCAGTTGCTGATCCGCCAGCGGGGGGAGCTGATCTACCGCTATGTAAATAGGGTTGAGCACCGTCGAGGCTAGTGATCGATAGGGATAGGAGTCACGGCTATCGCCATAGAGGGTCGTGTCCTCTAGAGGGAGCAGCTGTATGATGCGCATGCCCATCCGCTCCGCCACTGGGGCAAACGCCTCCAGCGAGGCAAAGTCTCCACAGCCCGCATCGCCTTGGCGACGCAAGCTAAAGAGAGGGACGGCGACCCCAGCCTGACGCGGTATCTGACTCATATTATATATAGTGTCACCTCAGCGGTAGATTCGGAGAAGCCATGCAGCTCTGAAAGAGAGAACTACACGGCTTCTGCGGCGTCGCCCATTAGCGGACTAGAGCGACTGCTTTAGGAGAGATATGTGCTAGTGAGGCTTACTCCTTGACACGCCCTACGTAAGAGCCGTCACGCGTATCTACCGTGACTACATCATCCTGATTGATGAAGAGCGGTACACGGATCTCAGCCCCCGTCTCGACAATAGCAGGCTTGAGACTATTGGTAGCTGTATCACCCTTGATACCAGGCTCCGTATGACTGATGCGTAGATCTACGTGTGCAGGCAGCTCGCAGGTCAGGATTGTCTCGCTCTCAGCATGTACCATTGCCTCAACCATATCGCCCTCCTTGAGGAAGCGGACACCCTCGATCAGCTCGCCATTGATAGCGATCTGGTCAAATGTCTCGGGGTGCATAAAGTGGTAGCCCATATCATCGTTGTAGAGATACTGATAGGGACGACGCTCGATGCGCACCTCCTCTACCTTGACACCACTATTCCACGTTTTGTCGATGATGCGACCCGTAGCGACGTTGCGTAGCTTCGTACGAACGAAGGCTGGTCCCTTGCCTGGCTTAACGTGGAGAAACTCTACGATGAAGAAGTACTGCCCATCAATGTCTAGGCACATGCCATTGCGAAAGTCTGCTGTTGTAGCCATATATTATTTGTCTATTCAGTGAAGTTACTTAGTTACTTACCGATGCAAAAGTAGTAAAACATCAGCTACTACGCAAATAGCGTCCGACACCTCTTCCCGACGAAGACGAGGTGGTGTGGCGGAGTTTTTGTATTTTTGGAGTGTCATCATTCACTATAACTGAAATACAGCTATGAGTACACAAAACCGAATCATACCTCCCAGCGAACTAATTGTCAATGACGATGGCTCTATCTTTCACCTCCATCTGAAGCCCGAGCAGCTGGCTGACAAGATCGTCCTCTGTGGCGACCCCTCTCGTGTGGATATGATCGCCTCCCACTTTGACTCTCAGGAGTGCTCGGTGAGCAATCGTGAGTTTCACTCGATCACCGGTACCTATCGTGGCAAGCGGATCACCGTCCAGAGCCACGGCATAGGCTGTGACAACATTGAGATCGTCATCAACGAGCTAGACGCACTCGCCAATATCAACCTGCAGACTCGCCAGGTACGTCCCAACCACCGCAAGCTGACGATGGTACGCGTGGGCACCAGTGGCGGTCTGCAGCCCGAGACGCCAATAGGCACGTTTGTCGCAGCGCACAAGGCGATTGGCTTCGAGGGGTCGCTCTTTTTCTATGCCAATACGGAGGCGATACGTGACCTCCCCTTTGAGGCGGCGCTCAAGGAGCAGTTGCAGTGGCCGATCAAGGGTCTCGATCCCTATGTGGTCAACTGTAGCGAGGCGCTCTACCAGCAGATCGTCGGGGACTATGGAGACATCGTCCGTGGCTGTACGATCGCTGCCAATGGATTTTACGCACCTCAGGGAAGGCAGCTGCGCCTACCTCTTGCAGATCCGACGCTGAATCAGAAGATTGAGGCTTTTGAGTTCAAGGGTCAGCGCATCACCAACTTTGAGATGGAGTCGGCCGCACTCAGTGGTATCGGTAGCCTCCTAGGACACGACACGCTGACCGTCTGCTACATCATCGCAGGCCGTCAGAACTTAAATATGAATACCAACTACAAGCAAGGCATCGACGGGCTCATCGAGCTCGTCCTAGAGCGCATCTAGCGCTTAAATGCTGAGAGGTCTTAGCGTCCCAATGTGACTACTAAAATCCTCTTTCGCTTGTCGTGTAACTATTTTTTCGTACCTTTAGGGTGTCGAGGTGATACTTTCCACTTATATAGGGGAGCCATCGAGACAGACAGAGATCTGCAGGAGCGATCTGCAGACTACTAAACCAAGACAGTAATATTCACTATTAAAGAACAGAATAGATATGAACAACACAGGACGTATAGCACTAGGCATTGCTATCGGCGCTGCTATCGGCGCTGCCATCACTTACCTCTCAGACCGCGACAAGCGTGATCAGCTCTATGACGATCTCAGCACGACGGCCGACCGCACTCGTGACTCTCTCGTAGAGGGATACTATGAGGCTAAGGACCGCTTTGAGACTT
Organism: Porphyromonas uenonis DSM 23387 = JCM 13868; assembly: GCF_000482365.1. Taxonomy (GTDB): domain Bacteria; phylum Bacteroidota; class Bacteroidia; order Bacteroidales; family Porphyromonadaceae; genus Porphyromonas; species Porphyromonas uenonis. The sequence goes on from NZ_KI535306.1 coordinate 308,524, forward strand.
ATCGCGACAAGCTACAAAAGCGTGGCAAAAAGTTTGCCGAGGAGGTCGAGGAGCAGTTTGACGAGACCGTAGACAAGGCTAAGGAGACAGCCAGCAAAGCCAAGGAGACTGTCGAAGAGGCTAAAAAGGCCGTCAAGTAAACCCTCACACCGAGGCTATTCCCATTGAGCTATACACACTCAACAAGGACTTAGAGAGTAGCATACTCATCCGCACCAGAGAGACCTCGAGTCACTCACGACAGATGAGCACGCTACTCTCTTATTCATCTCTAGACCTCTAATAATATCTAATATCTAAACTCTAATCTCTAGTCTCTATGCAAGACTTCAAAATCTCTCGCTTTATCTATCACACCAAGGAGTACCTCAAGGCATACGCTCGTCGAGCCATCTACTCAAGCACTGATGCTGGCATGAAGGCCGCAGGAAATCTTCTTACGATACTTCTAGTCTTGGCGCTAATGCCCTTCGTGATGATCCTCCTACTCTTCGCTGGAGTGGCGGGTATCAATGCTTGGCTAGAGCTAGGATGGGGTTGGAGCCTACTTATAGGCGCTGGAGTCTTACTACTACTAGGGATTATCATCCTACTCCTTCGCAAGGTTATCGTGCGCTCCGTCAGCACACACATCTACCGTAAGGTGCATAGTTCTCTACTCAAGCTGGACGACAAGCTACGCCCGCGGCCGATAGCAGCTGACGAGGCTGATCCTAGCGACTATGCTACTGAGAGCGAAGACACCCTCCTCCCTACCAACGACGAGTCCTCCACACCAACCCGCTAACCTGACTATACAATCATGAAGAAAAGAGCATCATATCAAGACTTCCAAAGACGTCAGAAACTCGCTGAGGCTGATCTCCAAATTGCTGAGCGTGTCTGGCAGAGAGAGTTGGGATATATCAAAGGGCAGGGCATCAAGAAGACACTTATCAATGAGGCAAAAGAGCAGATAGCTCCTCCCGGATCTCTACTGGGTCGTCTGATCACGCCATCCACACGTAGACAGCGACGTAAGGGGAACTCATTATTCTCTAAGTTGACGGGGAGCTCTAAGCAATCCACCTACAACTCCCTGACACAGAGCGATCAGGACGAAAAGAAATCCCAAGGAGTGACACAGCGGATCCTCAGTACTGGCTTGTCCCTCGCCAAGCCGATCTTGTGGACTGTAGGCCTGGGCATGGCAAAAGGGTTCCTCCGCCGTAAGTTCAAGCCTCTGCGTTTTCTCATCCGCTAAGCCGTCTAGAGCTTAAAGCTCTCGCCATAAGTGCTCACCAGCACAAGAAGCTCCAATCGCTTATTTCAGTACCTTTGCGAAGCGTAAGGAAGGGACGTAGCTCTACCTTTGAGGTCGTGTGACTGTCGCTCTTTACTTTAAGTCTCTCTTGGCATCGCATTACTCTGAAGCTTTATGCACCTCATAAGTAGATATCTCCTTATTCTCTTGCTGGCGGTCGGCTGCTATCCACTCGTAGCGCAGGAGCGAGCCGAGCTAGAGCAGTGCTATCAGACGATCATCGAGCGACCCCTCGGCGTAGCCCCCGCCATCAGCGACAGCGCTTGGGGACAACTCATCCAGAAGGCGCTCGACAAGCCCGACTCCACCGTCACTCTGCAGACCAAGTCTCAGGGTTCGCTGGAGATGCGGATAGACAAAGCTCGCCTCCGCTGCACAATCTCCGTATCTGGTCTGCTTACCTACGAACTTCTACTTGCACCCTGGCGCATTCAGGGCGAGCAGCCCCTACTGCAGATCACCACTCTGGAGAAGCCTTACCGTGTGAGCCAGCTCACAGCCTTCCTACCCAAGCGAGACCAGCAGTGGGAGCTTAACCCTACCATACCATACACGGACTGGCTTTTGCATTCTAAAGAGCCAGTATCGACCTCTTCCGAATCCCTTTTGACTCAGATGCCGATCGTGCTAACCTTCGCCACAGAGCAGGGCAGGCGAGAGGTGCGGATCCTTGCGACGCCTTCGCCAGAAGGCTGGACCACTAAGGAGGAGGCCAAGCGCATCAAAGAACTCATCAGCACATCGCCCCAACCCTACAAACTGACACGGCGGGGCATCTTGAAACGAATCAAGTGAGACCCATGGCTAGACTAGACAACAAGCACATCAAGTACATCATCGCAGGAGCGGCTCTCGTGGTGCTCCTCGTCATCGTTGGTGCATGGATATATATAAGGAGTGAGCGACAGCAGATGCAGAGCGTCCAGAGCGAACTGGTCGACATGGAGAAGCAGCGCATGCAGCAAGAGCTAGACGAGCTCGCAGCGCAGTATCAGCTACAGTACGACAAGCTCGCCTCAGCATCGGGCGAGACGAGTCTCTCCTTTGACAATGATGAGCTACTCGCTCAGCTAGAGAGCGAGCAGGAGCGTGTCAAGCAGCTAAGCCAAGAGCTTGCTACCGTCAAGGCGTCCAACGCGAAGCGCATCAGCGAGCTAACGGGAGAGATCAATACGCTCCGCGCCCTACTCCGTAGTTACATCGTACAGATCGACTCACTCCATGCGACCAATGAGCGACTAGTAGCCGAAAACCAGCAAGTCAAAGAGGACTACTCCCGCGTCAGCAGTGAGGCTTCACGGCTCACGGAGGAGAAGACCGCACTATCCAACCAGGTTGCCATCGCTGCCCGCCTAGACCTTTCTGGGCTCTCCGTCTCTCCGCTCAACAACCGTGGCAAGCGTACCTCACGCATTGACAAGGTGGAGACGCTGGCGGTCTCTTTTACCATCAAGAAGAATGTCACCGCTCCCGTTGGCAACAAAGCTATCTACGTACGTATCCTCAACCCGAACGACATGCCGATGAGCGGTTCTGGCGGAGCCTTCAGCTTCGAGGGGCAGACCCTTCAGGCGACGGCCTCCAAGAGTATTGAGTACACAGGCGAGGACACCCCCGTCACCATCTATTGTCAGATCACACAGGCGCTTCTCTCGGGAAGCTACCGCGCAGACGTTTTTGCCGATGGACATCGCATCGGTCATACCACCTTTACCCTATGATGAGAGATCTATTAGCGCCACTGCGAGGCGTACTGATACTCGCACTCTGTGGCATACTTACCAGCTCCCTCTACGCACAGACGGAGCCCCTCAAGCTGTCGCTACACGACTGCATACGCTACCACCAGGAGAGCCCTGCGCCCTCCACACAACTAGAGGCGCAGCGACAAGCAGCGCACGCTACACGCCTCAAGGCGCAGAGCAACTTCTTCCCGCAGGTCTCCCTGTCGGGCGGATGGCTCTACACACCAGCGAAGCTTAAGCCCTTCTCGATCGACATCTCCTCTTGGCTTCCACCAATGCAGTTGCCGAAGCTTCCTAACGTACCCTCACTGAGCGAAGCACAGTCTTGGCTAGACGACAAGATGAGTCTCGAGCTTGGACACATCTTCTACGGATCCCTATCGCTACGCCAGCCCATCTTCGCTGGTGGACGCATCTATAACGGAGTGCGCCTAGCGCAGATCGGCGAGCAGGCTGCCGAGTACCAGTGGACCATCCAGCAGCGTGGCGAGGAGGAGCAGATCGCCAAGACTTATTGGCAGGCGGTGCAACTACAGGAGCAGCTGAAAACGATCGGCCAATTCAACGCTATGCTAGACAAAACGCTCGCTGATGTCTCCGCCATGAAGGATCAAGGGGTCGTCGCTGACCGTGAAGTGGTCTCCGTACGGGTCAACCGTAACAATGCCAAGCTACAAGAAGGTAAGCTACGCGAGGGCTTGCAGGCTTTGCTGATCCTACTCAAGCATCAGTGTCGCATCCCCGCCGAGCAGGCGATAGAGCTCACGCCAGACTTCACTATCGCCAGCCAGCAACCGATCGATCCGTGCCAACCCAAGCTATACAGCACGGTCAATCCGATGGAGCGTGTCGAGCTCAAAGCCGCCAATCTAGCCGTCGAGGCGGAGAAGCGACGTGCTCAGATGGCACTCGGAGAGATGCTTCCCGAGGTAGGCTTCACGGCACAGCTGCTCACCATGTCGCCTAATCCTATGGACGGCTTCAAGAAGCAGTTCGGCAGTACCTGGATGGTCGGCGTAGCCGTTCAGATACCCATCACGGGCATCTACCAAGGCGTGCAGAGTCGCACCGCAGCGCTTGCCACCCAGCAGGTACGTCAGCTAGAGTTGCAAGACGCTGAGCGTGCTATCCAAATGCAAAACGAGCAAGCCTCACGGCAGCTCACCGAGGCACTCGCACGATACGCCGAGACAGAGCAGATCCGCACCGATGCGCAGCTCAACCTCGACCTCTCGACCGAGGGACACAAGGAGGGCGTCGTCACACTTGAGACGCTCTCGCTAGCGCAGCGCAACTGGCTCGAGTCGGAGATGCAGTACATCGAGACCTTCGTCGCCGTGCGCCTAGCTCAGCTCGCCGTCAACGTCGCCACTGGCCAGCCCCTCGACCTCTAAACTCTAAGCTTTAGCCTCCACACATCACACTGTAGCTGTAGTAGGCGAAACAGCATTCTATTAAAACGACCGAGCGGTCACAGAGTTACCCTAGCGTAGCTCCGTGACCGCTCTTCATTTCACCCACCCTGCGCTCCATCTCCTACGAGGCTCCAGTGCCGACATCGGATGGCACTAGAGTTTCATATAGGAGAAACTAGAGTTTCATACGGGAGAAACTAAAGTTTCATATAGGAGAAACTGCAGTTTCACCTAGATGGCACTGACGTTGCGCCTGGGCGAGGCGATTTTTTGCAACAGAGTTGCACCCAGTTAGCTCTACCTTTGCCTTCGTAACAGTAAATCTCTAGCTTATGAATAAGAAACTAATCCGCATCATACTCACAGCCCTGCTACTCATCGGGGCTTACATCGTAGAGCGCACCTCGGCGCTCCCGATGTGGCAGCTCCTCTTGGTCTACCTCGTGCCATACCTTATTATAGGGTACGACGTGCTCGGCGAGGCGGTCGAAGGAGTGGCGCATGGCGAGCTCTTTGACGAGCACTTCCTCATGAGCATCGCCACCATCGGCGCGCTCTGCATAGGCTTCCTGCCGGGAGCCGAGGCGCAGTTCCCCGAGGCGGTCTTCGTCATGCTCTTCTTCCAGGTGGGCGAACTCTTTGAGGGATACGCCGAGGGCAAGAGTCGTCGTGCCGTCTCCCACCTCCTTGAGATACGCCCCGACACGGCAAACGTGCTGCGTGACGGCGTCGAGCAGACGGTCGCACCTGAGGAGGTGGCCGTGGGCGAAACGATCATCATCAAGCCTGGCGAAAGGGTGCCACTCGATGGCTTCATCGTCGAGGGTTCCTCAGCGCTCAATACGGTCGCACTAACGGGCGAAAGCGTACCCCGTAGCGTCACCGTCGAGGACGAAGTAATGTCTGGCTGTGTCAACCTCTCGGGTCTGCTCACCGTCCGTGTCGCCAAGACAGCGGGCGACTCCACCGCCTCGAAGATCATCGAGATGGTCGAGCATGCCACCGATCATAAGTCACGGAGCGAGACCTTCATACGTCGCTTCGCCCGTGTCTACACCCCCGTCGTAGTGATCGTAGCGCTCCTGCTCGCCTTCATCCCGCCACTCTTGATGGGCAGCTTCGCCGACCACTTCGCCACTTGGCTGTACCGCGCACTGACCTTCCTAGTCATCTCCTGCCCCTGCGCTCTAGTCATCTCCATCCCGCTCTCCTTCTTTGCGGGCATCGGTGGCGCTTCACGGGCTGGTATCTTGGTCAAAGGGGCTAACTACATGGACGCTTTGGCGAAGGCGCGTGCCGTCCTTTTTGACAAAACAGGCACCCTGACGAAAGGCACTTTTACCGCTAATGCAGTACACCCGACAGCCTGCGAGGCAAACCATCTGCTACATATGGTGGCTCACGTGGAGCGTCACTCCACACACCCGATTGCCGCCTCGTTGCGTAACGCTTACCCCAACGAACAGGACGACTGCACCATCGAGGAGGTCGAGGAGCTGGCTGGGCGTGGGGTCAAGGCACGTGTCAACGGCTCCGTAGTTCACGTGGGCAACGTAGCGCTCATGGAGTCTATCGGGGCTCAGTGGCAGCCCTGCGACCATGCGGGCACTATCGTACACGCCGCCATCGACGGCACCTATGCGGGACATATCGTCGTATCCGACACGCTCAAGGAGGAGTCTAGCCAAGCCATCGAGGCGCTGAGCCACCTAGGCATCCGCCAACTGGTTATGCTCACGGGCGACCACGAGGAGGTGGCTCAGCAGGTCGCCAAGGAGGTGGGTATCACCGAGTACTATGCGGATCTGCTCCCAGCGGACAAGTTGTCTCGCCTTGAGGCGATCCTCCAGCAGCCGGCTCACGGCACCGTCCTCTTCGTAGGCGACGGCATCAACGATGCACCTGTCCTAGCGCGTGCCGATGTAGGTATCGCCATGGGCGGACTCGGCTCTGATGCGGCCATAGAGGCAGCCGACGTGGTCATCATGGACGACAACCCGCTCAAGATCGCCACCGCCATACGCATCGCACGCCACACAGTCGGCATCGCACTTCAGAACGCGTGGTTTGCCATCGGTATCAAGGTGCTGGTGCTGCTCCTAGCACTGCTCGGCGTAGCCTCCATGTGGATGGCCGTCTTCGCCGACGTAGGCGTCACCGTCCTCGCCGTGCTCAACGCGATGCGCGCCCTGCGCCCCGTCAAAGTTAGCAGAGCGAGCAATTAAAGCTGACACACGATCCCTATAAAACCCAATATCCACGGAGATATGCTCAATATCTTCGTGGATATTTTCTATTTCCTTCGGGGGACTGTTGCAAAAGTCAACAGTCTCACAATCTTGCTTGCAAGATTGTCCTGACTTTGCATAAAGGATGAAGCGCAAGGCGCTGAGGGTGAGGTCTGAAGGGAGCATACCTCCGTATGTGACCGAAGCCGAATCCCGAAAGCAACACAGCGATTCGCCTTTATGCAACAGTCTCTTCGGAGGAAATCTAGCAAGTCGGATAAATTGCTGATAAGGTCAACGACGCAACATACGGCATCTAGGTGTGTAATTTCTTGCATATTTCGTTTATTTGTCGTACCTTCGTCACGGGTTCTTACTTGGGGAAGTGTCCCCTTTTGGGAACCATCGTTCTTCTAAATGAGTGCGAGACATTGCGGACCTCCAACTGCTTAGGCAGCAATTCACCAGCAAGACGCTCCCTCGGCTACTCGTCTAGAGTGCTTGAGACGAGCACTCATCGAGGACAGTTGCACAGCCCCAGAGCTGGAAGCATCGACATCTCTCACCTCATTCAGTTATCTAGTTTCCGACTAATCAGATATGCTTCCTTTGAAGCATCCTATAAATAGTTTGTCTATGAAAAACCTTTATAAGACTTTGCTCGTATGCCTGCTCCTCTCGCTCGCTGGTCCTCTGTCAGCGCAGCAAGTGGGTGCCAAGGTCAATACGTTATACCTAGCCACCTCGACGCTCAATGCGGGCGTGGACTTTCGCATCGCTTCGCAGTGGAGCGGATCGATCCTCGTGGGGTACAACCCGTGGCAGTTCCCCAGTGACCGTCAGGTGACGCTCTCCAATGGGGCTCAGGTCGATGCCAACCCCAAGGCGATGCATCTACTGGTTATGCCTGAGATTAAGTGGTGGCCCTGTAAAACTTTCGAGCGGCACTTCATCGGCCTGCACGGAATCTATGCGACCTACAACGTGGGTGGGCTACCTCTTCCCGGGCAGCTGAAGGATCGTCGCTATGATGGCGACCTCGTAGGGGTCGGCCTCTCGTGGGGCTACCAGTGGGCGTTTGCCAAGCGATGGGGCGTAGAGCTCTCCCTCGGTGCAGGCTACGTCTACACCCGTTACAAGCAGTATGAGTGCGGCGCCTGTGGCACCCTCCAGTCGCAGGGTAGCAAAGGATCCTTTGCTCCTACCAAGGCGGCTCTCAACATTATCTACTACCTGAAGTAATACACGCCCTATGAAGACATTTACGACCTATATAATAAGTTGTCTCAGCTCTCTGCTACTCGTCGCTACCCTATCGTCTACGACGTTGACGGCGCAGAGTGGCTTCCGGACCGATGCGATACAGTATGAGAGCCTGCAGGTGCGTAACCGCGCTGGAGTCCTCTCGGTATCTTGTCAAATAGTCATCCCCCAAGACGCTACGCCTCGTGGCAAAGCGCTCCTCATACAGCCTGTCTACAAGACGGCTCAGGCTGAAGAGATACTCCTGCCGCACCTGATCCTCAACGGTAAGTGGCAGGCTCCCTACTACGAGCGCGAGGTGGCTCTCCAGAGTCATGAGGAGTATATGAATACCCGCCCCTATGGTGTCGCTACCCTCTCGGGTCGGCGCGATGCCGAGCCGCTCACGATCAACTATGAGATCACGCAGGCACTACCCAAGGGAGCTACTGGAGCGCTAGAGATGCGCTACTACGGTATGGACTGCTGCGATACCGATCCGCTGGGGCTACTCACCTTGACACCGGCTAAGTCTGACCGCATCACCATCACTGAGGAGAATCTCTCGCCCCTCCTAGCAGCTCAAGACGAACCGATCAAGAGACGTCAGGAGGAGATCGAGCTACGGATCAACTACCGCTTTGACTGCTCTGAGGTTTTGCCTAATTACAAGCAAAACGACGAACAGCTCACAGCGCTAACCAATGCCTTGGCTCCTATCCTGAAAGATCCGACGAGCTACAAAGTTGTCCTCGGGAGCATCACAGGCTACGCCTCTCCCGAGGGACCAGAGCTACACAACAAGGGACTCTCCGAGCGTCGTGCTCAGAGCATCAAGCAGTACCTCATCAAGCAGTACGGCGAGCAGCTCTTTGGCGGGCTCCAGGTGATCGGTGCGGGTGCTGACTGGACAGGACTACGTGAGGTGATCGCCCGCTCTTCTGATCGCGCAGACCAAAAGGATGTCTTAGCGGTCCTGGACGCTAGCTACACCCCAGAGCGTCGTCAGGAGGAGCTGGCTAAGCTCTCCACTTATGGCGATCTGCTGCGCAACGTTTACCCACCGCTACGTCGCTCTACCCTGCGCGTAGAGTATGAGGTGCGCGCCTTTAACCTAGAGGAGTCTATCGAGATTATGAAGAGCAGACCGAAGGATCTATCCGTCTCGGAGCTTAACCGCATAGCTGCCGCTTACGAGCAGCAGGGACGCAACGCTGACGAGGTCTACCGCATAGCAGCAACCTGCAACCCGACCAACGTCGGTGCACAGCTTAACTACAGCCGCCTGCTACTCCTAGAGGGCAAGCTCTCGGAGGCGTGGCAGATCCTACAGCCACTCCAGACGGAGCCTGCAGCATACAATAATATAGGAGTCTACTACATGCTCTCGGGCAATGAGCAGCTGGCGGGGCAATACCTGCGCCAAGCTCTTACTACACGAGACGCTGCAGTGGCTCGTCATAACCTAGAGACCTTCGCTCTGTAATGCTACGTATGATGAGTATAATGCAAGGGAAGCCCCCTTTCCACAGCTTGGCTAAGCGACCCTCTGGGACACTATACCAAAGTGCCGTACTCAGTCTGCTACTCCTCTGCGGAGTGTTGCTGACTAGCTGTGTACCGCAAGACCCGCGCGACATATGCTGTAGCAAGGTCACGCTCGAGTATCGCTACGTGCGCCACAATGTGGACGAGTATCCTACTGAGGTGCAGCAGATGAGGCACTTCCTCTATGACGCTCACGGCAACCTACTCAGAGAGGTGCCACAGAGCCCCTCCACGCCCCAGACGCTCTCCCTATCGGGACTGCCCGTGGGTCGCTACACGATCCTCACCGTGGGTAATGCCACTGAGGAGCACACGCTACTTGATCCTCTAGCTAGAGGAAGCAATCTGTCTGACATGACGCTCACGCTGCGCAAGCTCGCTGATGGACGTTATGCTCCGCAGGGTGATCAGCTCTTCTGGAACTATAAGACGATCGACATACAGCCAGGTGCCAACGATCACTACATCTGTGATCTCGCCAATATACATACGCACCTTTACTATAGCGTCATCTGGGAGTCTGTACCGCCCTATGCCGATGGCTACACCGTACGCCTCTCAGAGTTGACGGAGCAGTACAGCCTCGACCCAGCGAAGTCGAACCTCCATCTGCCGATCAACGCTGAAATGCAGGTCACGCACGACTTCCCGCTACATGCGCCACAACTCATACAGCTCGAGGAGCAGCCCAAGCTCTTTAATCACACGCTAGAGGGCAGCTTCATCTCGCTACGCTATCTCAACGACCGCATCCCCACCATTCAGGTGTGGCACGGCGACCAGGCGATCACCAAGCCGATAGACTTGACACGCGCCTTCCGCTCCTTTGGCTGGATACCAGACCAGAGACCCGAGCAGATCTACCGCATCTTACTACGCATCAATGATGATGGCAGCGTCACCCTATTCCCCTACTTCAGTGGAAGCGTTGCAGACTGGGTGCCCGGTGGCACAGTCACGCAGTAACCGCACACTATCAATTAGCACAAATAACGAAATCAATAACAAACTAGAGTATGAAAAAGACAATTGCAATCGCACCTCTACTCTTACTCGCCTCGATGCTCACACTGCTCGTAGGCTGTAATAGGAGTACGGGAGCCGAAGAGCCAACCCTCACAGAGGGCAAGCCCTCGCTCACCTTCACGCTGCAGATGCCGCAAGGAGAGCCTGTCACCTACCGCTCAGCAATCCATGATCAGCCTGAGTGGACGGTCAAGTCACTAACCATGTATCAGTTCAACGCTGACGGCTCCAAGCTCCTCAGCATTGACAACATCGACATGGAAAAGCTTCAGCAGACGGCAGATGCTGAGTACAGCTATACGAAAGAGTTTGCCGAGAATCAGGTTGGTACGACCAGCCGCTTCCTCTTTGTCGCCAACGATGAGATAGATGGCGTCACTGTGGGCATGAGCCGTGCCGACTTTGAGAAGCTCCTGATGACCAAGCGACTTACTGCGAACGGAACCTCAAAGGACATCCTCACAGGCACCGATCCCGACTACACCATCCCTATGTCTGGCGTAGCTAAGCAGGGGAATACCGAGCTGATTGCCCTGACGGGTACCAACAAGGGAACCACAGTCGTCCTGACTCGTGCCGTAGCTCGTGTCGATGTATCGAACCACGTGCCTAACCTAACCATCACCAAGCTTTACGTCGAGAACACCTACGACCGCACCACTACCTTCCCCACGAAGGATGCGGCAGGTGAGCCCACTTATCAGGCTCCTGCGGGTGCTCAGAAGGTAACAATGAGTGCAGGCTTTGCTCCACTACCCGATCCCTTCACCGGTATCGCAGGTGCTGAGGGTAAGGAACTCAAGAAAGCCTTCTACCTCTACGAGGGTCCCCAGCCAGAAAATGAGGCTGACAAGGCTAATGCCACGACAATCATCGTCGAGGGCAAGCTCGCCAACGGCAAGGAAGTCAAGTACCTCATCCCCTTCACTCGCACGAGTGCTACCTACACGCCTGTCAATATCAAGAGAAACTATCTCTACCGAATCATTCTCGGTGACAACTCTCCCCTGGAGCCAGGCAGCAAGCTCGTCTTCTCCATCGAGGATACGCCATGGAATACAGTCCTCCTCAATCACCACATGCCAGTCTTGGATGTGGAACTTATTGAGTTCTTTGAGACAAAACTAGCTAAGTACGACTATCTAAACCACACTCTCTATACAGCAGATATAGACGACTATAAATTCAAACTACTAAACCGCTTTAAGGAGCATACAGGCTATACTGTAGAGCCTATCAACGAGGATGCACAGACTATGGAATTTGCCCAAATCAAAGATTTAGATGGTCGAGATAAACTTAAAATTGATACGACGAACAAGAAAAATCCAACGGACCGCACCTCTAAACGTGTAGCACAGTTTGCAATCTCAAGCGATGCAGCACCTGATGTTAAGTGTATTCTAACAGTCGTTTACGATAAGGATTATACAAACCCAGACTATAAGAAGTAATATGAGACATACCATAAACTATATAGCAGCCCTCCTGATGCTGTCACTCGCTCTCCTCTCTTGTAGTAGAGAGACGGGACTCAAGATGGACGAGGGAGCAGGCAATACCGTAAGATTCACCATTGAGTCTTCACTTCGTGCTGCCGGTGACGAAAACACGACACGCCCCACGCCAGCACTAGAGCGTGAGCGCAAGATAGAAAGCCTCTATGCCGTCGTCTACAAAACTTCATCAGGTCTACACCACAAGACGGTCAAGTGTACGGATTTAACTAATGGTAAGTTTGAGTTTGACAATGAGAAGAGTGGCGAGTTTTACTTCTTCCTCGTTGCTAACCCAGACGCTGACCTTGTAGCCAAGCTGATGGCTGGTCCCTCAACTCCCGAGGATCTAGGGATGCTTGTTGCAACCCAGACTCCAGGTGAGGACAATCAAGCCTCAAGCTTCTTGATGACCTCAGATCGTAAGAATGTGACTGTCCAATCCAAGAAATCTACCGATCTAGGAGCTATCAAACTGGTACGTGTCGCTGCCCGATTTGATATCTACAACACCATCGATGGGTTGGAGATCCAGAAGGTAACCTTCGGCAAGCGCCGTATTCAGTCTCACCTCTTCGCTCAGGTTGGCAAGATGGACGGCATTGAGGCTACGGAGAATGCTAAGGTCTACGACGGCTCACTCTTTGAGAGTAACACCCTTAAGGCAACCATCTACGGCTACGAGACCGACGTGCGCAACGAGACTTTCTTTACCATCGAGGCTACCTACAAGGGCAAGCCACTCAAGCCCGAGACTGTCCGTCTAGAGAACTTCGTCATCAAGCGCAACCACCTCTACAACATCATCCTACATGATGTGGGCGGTGCACACGAGCCAGACGACCCGACAAAGAAGTTCGGTCAGTTCCAGTACACTATCAAGGTCATAGATTGGAACGATAGCGAGAAAGGGATTAACTACGCAGAAGACGACATCCTCAAACCCTTTTACGTAGACTTCTCAGCTCAGATCTCCAATGCTCCCTACATGACGCCCTACCTAATCAATTCTCCCGAAGACATCTACACGACAACTAAAGGAGCCAGTGATGTAACCATCACTGTAGGAGGATACATCGAGCCAGGCACACTAGCTTTTGCTGAGGGCTTTGACAACACGATGAATGCTACACTTACAGATCTAGGTAATCCAACGACAGATCCTAAGACGGGCAAGATCTCGCACAGCTACAAGCTCTCAATCCCTGCTATGACAGACTTTGTTCCACTCGTTAAGGATGGCAAGCCAGCAAAGCCTGAGTTCCAAGAGATACCTCTTGTTGCCAAGAACTACTCAGGAGCAACAGTCAAGAACGTCACCATCAAGCATGGTCGTATCAAGATGCCCCTAGAGTATGTCACAGCGCACTCTCTAGCACCTCATACTGAAGGCGAGGATTTTAAGTTTGCTACAGACGATGCTGACTTCAACAATGTAGGATACTTCTATGCGCTCGGCTTCCAAAAAGAGCACAAGCAAGTAACCATCGATGGTAAGAAGTATCACCTCCCAGACTATGGTTTTGAGCTCAATAGTATCTTTCCCCAATTCAACAACCCCTCCACGGGTTATTCCTACTACAGTGTCGGGGAAAATGCTAGAGCTGTAGACAATGCCTCTTGTTTGGTTGTTATGCCTTGTTGGGCCTACCTAGTTGGAGGAAAAAGCGGTACAGTTCGTGTCACCTCTGACTACCGTACAGATATAGCAAAGAAAGTCTCCTATGGTCTGCGCCTCAAGAAGATGGACGAAGGTTATAATAATATGCTTGTCACAGCATACCGCTATGAGTGGGTGGGTGACTGGACACCCATAACTACTGGAGCTGTCACCTCTTACTATAAGGTTACAACCCGCTATTTAGGTCCCAACTGGAATGGTGGCGTAGATGGCATTGCTAAAGAGGAGTTTTGGAACAACAACAATGAAAATGATGCCACTCGTCGCTTCTATGCTCTAGGGAGAAAAGATGGAGATGAACCATTAAAGATCGGCGAGCAAGCCATAATAATCTCTTCTGTCAGCGTTGATTACAACAATCAAGGTAAGAAGATTACAGATGATCAAGTAAAATCGAGAGTTACAACAGCTCTATTGACAAATAGGGATTGCTCTACATTTATGAACGTCTTCGGCAATAAACCAAAGAACTCAACGACTCCAAGACGATTTCCCGTACGTCTCTTCAGTGACAAGTAGTCGCCTAGATCGTTAGTCTCCGAGCGAGGCTACACGAAATAGATACAGTGAGGCGGTGTCTCCCCAGCGTGGGGTGGCACCGCCTCTGCTATATGTCAGGACAAGCTCTCCCCGGGAGCCTCATTTTCCCTGAAGATGCTGTTCCAAACTGATGGGAAGCTTTCGTTCCGACCCGCTTGGGATTTGTTCGTCCCGCCCTTGGGATCGTTTCGTCCCGACAGTTTGCGCCCCCTATTCATAGCGCATAGCTTACGTATAGCCCTTTGTAGGGACGCTCGGTCGAGCGTCCGTCCCCGTCAAAACCACGACGTTGTAACCTTTGACACAACGGACGCACGACCGTGCGTCCCTACATTTCGCTACACGTATCATCGTTACACGTATCGCTTTGACACAACGGACGCTGTAACCTTTGACACAACGGACGCACGACCGTGCGTCCCTACATTTTGCTACACGTATCATCGTTACACGTATCGCTTTGACACAACGGACGCCCTCCGGCTAGACACTCGCCGTGCGTCCCCGTTAAAGGTTACGGGATCAATACTCGTCTAGTCGTTCTACAACGGACGCACGAGCCGTGCGTCCCTACAAAGGGTTACACGTATCATCGCTACACGTATCATCGTTACACGGATCGCTTTGACACAACGGTCGCTGTAACCTTTGACACAACGGACGACAAGCATGGCTCATAGCTTGCGACTTTTGTCTACCTTTGTAAGCGATGAGATCACTTCACTACATCGTCTTACTGCTCTGCGTCCTATTGCAGGGATGCGCGCTGGCTCTGCACGGTCAAACGACAGGTCAGGCGACCGACACGATGGCTGTCGCGACGCCTCACCGTGTGGCACTCACAGGGTACGTCTTAGATCGTGACCGTGAGCCGATTGAGTTTGCCTCGGTACGTGTCGAGGGTACGAGCATCGGCACCTGGAGCGACCTGACGGGCGCTTACCGCTTGGAGCTGGCCCCGACGACCGACAGCGTGGTGGTCACCTACAGCTCCATCGGTTATCAGACGGTGCGTCAAGTGTACCCGCAGGGGATCTCACGAGACATGCACTTTAACCCGATGCTGGGCGAGAATGCGATCAACCTCGGCACGGTGACCGTGCGAGGCGAGGCGCGGCCGCCGAGTATGGAGCGGATCACGACTCAGACGCTCGCCATGGAGGCTTCGCCGACACGTAGCATCGAGTCGATGGTGGCTACCTATGCGGGGGTCACGCAGCACAACGAGCTGAGCACGCAGTACAATGTACGTGGGGGGAGCTTCGATGAGAACCTCGTCTACGTCAACGGTATCGAGGTTTACCGTCCGCTATTGGTACGCTCAGCCGAGCAGGAGGGCTTGAGCTTTGTCAATACTGATCTGGTGGAGCGGGTTTACTTTTCGGCGGGAGCCTTCGATGCGCACTATGGCGACCGACTCTCCTCGGTCCTAGACATACAATATAAACGTCCCACGAAGTTGGAGGGCGCTGTCACCCTTGGCTTGATGAATAATAGTCTCTACGTGGGGGGCAAGCATGGGCGCTTTACCCATGTCACGGGCATCCGAACGCGCACCACGCAGCTGCTGCTCTCGAAGATGGAGACCCGTGGGGAGTACAACCCCTTCTATGCGGATGCGCAGACCTATCTGACCTACACCTTCAATGATCGCTGGCGCATCGAGGGCATCGGCTACTACTCCTGGACGCAGTACCGCTTTCGTCCACAGCAGCGCGAGACGACCGTCGGCTCTCTGCAAAATGCGAAGCACTTTACCGTCTACTTCGATGGGCAGGAGCGAGATCGCTTCTCCACACTCTTTGGTGCCTTGACGCTACACTGGCGCCCCAGCAGTCAAGGGGCGCACAGGCTGGACCTGAGCCTCTACAACAGCAACGAGCGGGAGAGCTACGATATAACGGGCGCTTACTATCTACAGAAGGAGGCTGACCCGACGACTGGATCGGATAAGCAGGAGCTCCTCGCCACGGGTGTCAATCATGAGCATGCCCGCAACCTGCTCCGCTACTCGGTCGCCGCACTCGCTTACAGTGGCAACCAGCGCCTCAGCGAGACGCATCGTCTCATGTGGGGTGCGGAGCTACGGGGGGAGCAGATAGCGGACTACATATCAGAGTGGGTCAAGCTTGACTCGGCGGGCTACAACCTGCCACGCGATCCAGAGCTAATCAAGATGCAGAGCAACCTTTACTCCAACGTCTCGCTGCGCTCGGCACGTGCCTCGCTCTATCTGCAGGATGAGATGCAGTGGCAGACCTCTTCGGGGCGTTATAATCTGACGGCCGGCGTGCGGGGGAGTTTCTGGTCGTTCAATAAGAAGGCAGACTTCTCGCCTCGCTTGGTCGCTTCGTGGCGACCGAAAGAACTGTCCGACCTCTTGGTCAGAGCAGCTGGAGGACTATACTACCAGAGCCCCTTTTACAAGGAGATACGCATCATCGAGGCTGACGCCATGGGCAATCAGTCGGTACTGCTCAACGATCAGGTGCGTTCGCAAGGATCGGCACAAGCCTTGGTCGGTGTGGACTACAACTTCCTCGTGGCGGATCGCAAGTTTCGCCTTACCGCCGAGGGCTACTACAAGCATCTCTTTCGGATCAATCCCTACTATGTGGACAATGTCAAGCAGCGCTACCTAGGTCAAAACCTCGGCACGGGCTACATCGTGGGGCTAGATGTCAAGCTCTTTGGGGAATTTGTCCCAGACGTAGACTCGTGGTTCACAGCCTCGCTGATGCGTGGCCGGCAGACCATCGAGGGGTATGGCGAGATGCCACTACCACACGTGCCGGACTACAATTTGTCGCTCTTCTTCCAGGACTACTTCCCCGGCTACAAGCGGATCACGCTCAGCTTGCGAGGTGTGCTGACGGGAGGACTCCCTCAGCTCAACGCCGCCGAGGGATTCGGTCGCCCACTCTTCCGTGGCAAGCCTTACAAGCGAGTCGACATCGGCATGCAGTACACGCTGTGGGATCGCGAGACTGCACAGCCTGGTGCGTGGCGCTGGCTACAAGCGCTCAGCAAGGTCTCGGTCGGGGTGAATGTCTTCAACCTCTTTGACATGACCAACATCGGCTCTTACTACTGGCTCTCGGACGCTTACCGCAACCAATACGCCGTGCCCAACTACCTGACGGGACGCCAGTACGACGCCTCGCTCATCGTCCGCTTCTAACCAGAATGGTAAAGACGCAGCGAGGCGGACGTGTAACGATTTGTAGGGACGCACGGTCGTGCGTCCGTCCCCGTTAAAGGAGACGATATCAATACTTGCCTTGCCGTTCTACAACGAACGCCCTCCGGCTCGATAGTATCCGTGCATCCCTACAAAGGGCTACACGTATCATCGTTACACGTCTCGCTTTGACACAACGGACGCACGACCGACAGCCACCCCGTAAAAAGGACCTCGTGAGAGGTCCGACGCATCGTAGCCGTCGGTCGGAGGGGCAAAGCCCCGAACGACCGATGGATAGGCGAATGTGGTAGCAGGTCGACCCCTTGTGGGTCGGACTAAGCGAAGACACAGTCCCAGTCCGACCTCCCACACCGGGGAGGTCGCTTGCTTCGTGTGGCACTCCTCCCCCCAGTCGTTCGGAACTTCGCTCCTCCGACTGGGGGCTACGAAGCGTCCGACCGCAAGCGGTCGTTTTTGTTAACGGCTGCATCATTAAGATCGTTCGACAACGGGCTACTCGTCTCATTTGGACTTGGTGGCACTTTGACATAATGTCGCAAGTGATTGCGTCGTGGCACAATGTTTGATACCTATGTGATGTAAGCGTCTGACCTACGGATGGTCCAGGTCAGCCGACAGACACATTAACAAATCAGAAATCAACAAACAACACAATACTATGGGTAAGATAATTGGTATAGACTTAGGAACTACAAATTCATGTGTAGCAGTCCTGGAGGGTGGCGAGAGCAAGGTCATCCCCAACAGCGAGGGACGTATGACGACTCCCTCAGTAGTAGCATTCGTAGAGGGCGGTGAGCGCAAGGTGGGTGACCCCGCAAAGCGTCAGGCTATCACGAATCCGACGAACACGATCTACTCGATCAAGCGCTTCATGGGCGAGACTTATGATCAGGTAGAAAAGGAGGCTGAGCGTGTTCCCTTTAAGGTAGTCAAGGGTGACAACAACACGCCCCGTGTAGACATCGACGGACGTCTCTACACGCCTCAGGAGATCTCGGCGATGATCCTTCAGAAGATGAAGAAGACGGCCGAGGACTACCTTGGCACAGAGGTTACCGACGCGGTAATCACGGTGCCTGCTTACTTCAACGACTCACAGCGTCAGGCGACCAAGGAGGCTGGTGAGATCGCTGGACTCAAGGTACGCCGTATCGTCAACGAGCCTACGGCAGCTTCGCTAGCTTACGGCCTTGACAAGAAGGGCTCCGATATGAAGATCGCTGTCTTCGACCTCGGTGGTGGTACGTTTGATATCTCCATCCTAGAGCTCGGCGACGGAGTCTTTGAGGTGAAGTCCACAAATGGTGATACGCACCTCGGTGGTGACGACTTTGACCATGTGATCATTGACTGGCTCGCTGAGGAGTTTATGAAGGACGAGGGCGTCGACCCCCGCAAGGACAATATGGCACTCCAGCGTCTCAAGGATGCTGCTGAGCGTGCTAAGATAGAGCTCTCTAGCTCGACATCGACGGAGATCAACCTACCGTACCTGATCCCTGTAGATGGTATCGCTAAGCACCTCGTTCGTACGCTGACTCGTGCTAAGTTTGAGCAGCTGGCTGACAAGCTGATCCACGCTTGTGTGGAGCCTTGTAATCAGGCGCTCAAAGATGCAGGGCTCACGGCAAGCGACATCAATGAGGTGATCCTCGTGGGTGGCTCGACACGTATCCCCGCTATCCAGGAGATCGTCAAGAAGATCTTTAACCAAGAGCCTTCTAAGGGTGTGAACCCCGACGAGGTAGTCGCCTGCGGTGCTGCTATCCAGGGTGCTGTCCTGACGGGTGAGGTAAAGGATGTCCTACTCCTTGATGTGACTCCGCTATCTCTCGGTCTAGAGACGATGGGTGGTGTGATGACTCGCCTGATCGATGCGAACACGACGATCCCAACGAAGAAGAGTCAGATCTTTACCACAGCTGTGGACAACCAGCCTTCTGTAGAGATCCACGTCCTACAGGGTGAGCGTTCGCTAGCGAAGGATAATAAGAGTATCGGTCGCTTTAACCTAGATGGTATCGCACCAGCACCTCGTCAGACGCCGCAGATCGAGGTTACCTTTGACATTGATGCGAATGGTATCCTCAACGTCACAGCTGTCGACAAGGCTACAGGCAAGCAGCAAAACATCCGCATCGAGGCTTCGAGCGGTCTGAGCGATGACGAGATCAAGCGTATGAAGCAGGAGGCTGAGGCAAATGCTAAGGCTGACGAAGAGGCTAAGGCTCGTATTGACAAGCTCAACCAGGCAGACAGCATGATCTTCTCAACGGAGAAGCAGCTCAAGGAGCTCGGCGACAAGATCCCTGCTGACAAGAAGGCTCCAATCGAGGCTGCTCTGGAGGATCTGCGCAAGGCGCACAAGGCGGAGGATATCCCCGCTATCGACAAGGCTATGGAGGAGCTGAACACGGCCTTCCACGCAGCCACCGAGCAGATGTACAATCAGGCCAATGCACAGCAGCAGGCTGGGCCTCAGCCAGGTGCTAGCGCACAGCCTAATGACAATGCCTCTGCAAAGGGCAACGACTCGGGCGATGTAGCTGACGCAGACTTTGAGGAGATCAAGTAATCTCCAATCCCCTTACTAAACAAGCGGGTGGGTCAACGATGGTTGGCTCACCCGCTTGTTTTGTTAGAGGCTAGAGATTAGAAGTTAGAGATTAGAAGTTAGAGGTTAGAGGGAAGAGATTAGAGGTTAGAGGAAAGAGTAGACTAAGTGTCTGCTCCAGTTATTGAACTATCCGGAATTTCCGAATAGTTCCCTCCCCCCCCCTCTCTAATCTCTAACCTCTGATTTCTAACTTCTAATCTCTAACTTCTAATCTCTAACCTCTGATTTCTAACTTCTAATCTCTAACTTCTAATCTCTAATCTCTAACTTCTAATCTCTAACCTCTAATTTCGTACCTTTGGGGTGATGGATCTTCACAGCAAAAGCTTCTAAGCGATGACGAGGCACGATAACTTAGCAGAGTACTTCAAGCAAAAAGGAGTACGGACCACAGCAAACCGCATCTTGGTGCTGCGCGCCTTGATGGCCGCGACGCAACCGATGAGTCTCAACGAATTGGAGACGACACTCTACCCGATGGACAAGTCGAGCATCTCAAGGGTGCTGACGCTCTTTCTGGCGCACGACATCGTCCACGCCTTTGAGGACGGGCGAGGCGTGTGCAACTATGAGCTCTGCGCCAGCGATGGCGTCTGTCTCGGCGAGGATGAGCACATACACTTTTACTGCGAGCGGTGCCAGCACTCCTACTGTATGGAAATGCTCGAGGTGCCTCCGCTACGCCTGCCCAAGGGCTACAGCGCCCACGCCATATCCTTCGTCATCAAGGGCATCTGCCCTCACTGTCAGAACAAGCGCTCATAAGGTCTCTAACCTCTAATCTCTAAATTCTAACCCCTAATCTCTAAATTCGTACCTTTGTAGCCCAGCGTCTAGGCTCATCGGCTGTTCGTCATACTGGCTCCGAACTGGGGCGTGACGCAAGGGGAACAGACACACACATTACAGAGTCAGGTGAGCTACTGCTGAAGACGCTTCAACCAACTCTCAGAGAAGAACGACTATGGAAAACGATTTTCACGGTAATAGTCTGAAAGCTGTCGGAACCTTTCTCTCAGCCTACGCGACACATATGATGGGATGTGGCGTGCACACCTCTCGTGTCGTGCGCTGTACGCAGCGTATAGGCGAGCGCTACGGCTATACCGTCGTAACGATGATGGTGCAGAAAGGCGTACTGATCAAGCTGTACGATCCTCAGAGTAATACACACTTTGCCATCGGGGGCGCAATCCCCCCGCTACCCATCAGCTTCGAGCACAATGCCCGCCTGAGCGCCTTGAGCTGGGAGGTGGTCGATGAGCAGCTATCCCTAGAGGAGGTGCATGAGCGGTATGAGCAGATACTAGCTGCGCCGCGTACACACCCGCTATTCGTATTGATCTTGGTGGGGCTAGCAAATGCTTCGTTTTGCCGACTCTTCGGAGGTGATCTACCAGCTATGGGGATCGTCTTTTGGGCTACCGTCGTGGGCTTCATCTGCAAGCAGAAGTTGATCCAGGAGCATGTCAACCACTATATAGCCTTTATGGTGTCAGCCTTTGTAGCATCACTCTGCACAAGCATCTCGCTGATCTTCAACACAGACAGTGAGATCGCCCTGACGACGAGTGTGCTCTATCTAGTGCCTGGGGTGCCACTCATCAATGGTGTGATAGACATCGTGGAGGGGTACATACAGACGGGCTTCTCCAGGCTTGTGGAGGCTTTCCTGCTGATAGGCTGTATCGGGTGGGGCTTTTCGATCACGCTCTTTATCTTTAGGAGTAGCTTGCTATGATGCTGATTGTAGATATCCTACTAGATGGGCTCTTTGCAGCGGTGGCTGCGATGGGCTTTGGAGCTATCTCTGACCCTCCGATGAGGGCTTATCGCAGTATCGCTATACTAGCAGCCGTGGGACATGCACTACGCTTCGTCCTGATGACGGTGTGTGGCATCAATATCGCCATCGGCTCGCTCTGCGCTTCGCTGACGATAGGCTTTGGGGCGCTTTGGCTGGGGAAACGTATACAGACGCCTATCACGGTCCTCTCGATCCCAGCGCTCCTGCCGATGATCCCTGGGAAATATGCGTACAATATGTTCTTCGCGCAGATCATGTTTCTGCAAAATCTAGACAGCGTGGAGGGACAGCAGAAGTATATGGAGATGTTTTTCTTCAATACTATCGTAGCCGTCACGGTCATCTTCGTCCTAGCGGCGGGGGCTACACTTCCTATCCTACTCTTTCCTAAGCGCACCTTCTCTCTAACTCGTAAGAAACATTAGGCTCTGAGCTCTACTATGAATACCTTTTGGAATACAATCGCCCAGTACAATGCGGCGACCTGGCCGATACAGATACTCCTAGTCATCGCTGCCGTTGTGGTTCTGTACCTCCTGGTCAAGCGCCCATCACGTAGCAGTACGATCATCGCTAAGTCCTATCTGATACTCCTATATGTATGGATCGCTGTAGCATACTACGCCATCTACTGTGCAGAGCGTAGCTACTCCATTCTACTTAGCATATACTGGGGCATACTGGCTCTAGCGTGGGTTAAGGATCTTGTGGAGGACGACACGCTGTTTGCCCTCAGAGACAAGTTCAAGCCCTTTGGCATCTTCGTACTCCTGCTCCCGCTGATGTACCCTCTAGCGTCAATCACGAGAGGGCTCTCCTTCCCCTACATCACCACGCCAGTGATGCCCTGCACGGTGGCTATCTACACGATCGGACTGCTGCTACTCTTCACAAGTCGGGTCAATATCTTTATCGTCCTACTCCTCCTCAACTGGGCTATGGTGGGAGTGACGAAGACTTGGTTCTTCGGAATCCCCGAGGACTTCATCCTAGTACTCACGGCGATACCAGCGCTGTACATCTTCTTCCGCGAGTACTTCGCTCTAGATCTGCATCAAGACTCGAAGCCGCAGGCGAAGTACATCAATGCGCTCCTGATCCTCGTCTGCATCGGGGTCTGCATCGCTCTCTGCTGGGCGCTCTTTGCGCAGATATCTCAAGACTGAGGAGCTCTCCTCTGACTAGATTTGCAGAGTTGAGACGAGAAGATCTCTAGTGCAGGGTGTCAGTTTTTTTATTACTTTTGTTCGGGGTGATGGTGGCAAGGAGTCACCAGAGCTTCCTTCAGACACTTACGAGAACTCAATAAACTATATAAAGCTATGACACAGCACAACATTGATCTCTCCCAGTATGGCATCAAAGCGCCAGCTGAGATCATCTACAATCCCTCGTACGATCAGCTCTACGAGGCTGAGCTACAGCCAGACCTGACGGGCTATGACCGCGGACAGCTCACCGAGCTGGGCGCTGTCAACGTGATGACGGGCGTCTACACGGGTCGCTCACCAAAGGACAAGTTCTTCGTCCTCGACGACACAACCCGCGACACCATTTGGTGGACCACCCCCGAGTACCCCAACGACAACAAGCCCACCAGTCAGGAGACGTGGCAGGAGCTTAAGCGCATTGCCACCGAGGAGCTCTCGGGCAAGAAGCTCTACGTCGTCGATGCCTTCTGCGGTGCTAACCCAGACACGCGCCTCAAGATTCGCTTTATCATGGAGGTCGCTTGGCAGGCTCACTTCGTCACCAATATGTTTATCCGCCCCTCCAAGGAGGAGCTGGCAAACTTTGGCAAGCCCGACTTTGTCGTCATGAACGCTTCGAAGGCTAAGGTGACCAACTATAAGGAGCTCGGGCTGAACTCCGAGACGGCTGTCGTCTTTAACCTAACCGAGAAGATACAGCTCATCCTCAACACCTGGTACGGTGGCGAGATGAAGAAGGGTATGTTCTCCTATATGAACTACCTCAACCCGCTCCGTGGCAATGCCTCAATGCACTGCTCGGCCAATACGAATCAGGACGAGACGGAGACCGCTATCTTCTTCGGTCTCTCGGGCACGGGCAAGACGACCCTCAGCACCGACCCCAAGCGCAAGCTGATCGGCGACGACGAGCATGGCTGGGATGACAATGGTATCTTTAACTACGAGGGTGGCTGCTACGCTAAGGTGATCAACCTGAGCAAAGAGTCAGAGCCTGACATCTACAACGCCATCCGCCGTGATGCGCTCCTAGAGAATGTGACGGTAGATACCAACGGTAAGATTGACTTCTCCGATAAGTCTGTCACGGAGAATACACGTGTCTCCTACCCTATCTACCACATCGACAACATTGTCAAGCCAGTCTCTAAGGCAGGTCATGCAAACAAGGTGATCTTCCTCTCGGCAGACGCTTTCGGTGTGCTACCTCCTGTCTCGATCCTCGATCCAGAGCAGACGCAGTACTACTTCCTCTCAGGCTTCACGGCCAAGCTGGCTGGTACCGAGCGTGGCGTCACGGAGCCAACACCGACCTTCTCGGCATGCTTTGGCGCAGCCTTCCTCTCGCTCCACCCGACCAAGTACGGTCAGGAGCTGGTCAAGCGTATGAAGGCTGTCGGGGCTAAGGCTTACCTAGTCAATACGGGCTGGAACGGCACTGGCAAGCGTATCTCGATCAAGGATACCCGTGGCATCATCGACGCAATCCTCGATGGCTCAATCGACAAGGCTCCGACGAAGAAGCTACCCCACTTCAACTTCGCCATCCCGACGGAGCTACCGGGCGTAGACCCCGCTATCCTCGATCCACGAGACACTTACGCTGATCCCGCTGAGTGGGAGACGAAGGCTCAGGATCTGGCTAAGCGCTTTGTCAAGAACTTCGAGAAGTTTGCCACCAACGAGCATGGCAAGAAGCTCGTCGAGGCAGGTCCTAAGCTCTAGTAGAGCTAACTCATAACTAATCAGCAGAGGTCCCACTCTCCCGTGAGTGAGACCTCTGCTTTTTTCTTTTTTGTGGCGAATACTTCTTGCATCATCTCTCTAGTTTTTGTTAACTTTGGGGCATACAAGCAAACACTACTATGAAGCACTACAGAATGATCCTAGCTACTCTTTTTGTAGCTTTAATCGCCTTCACTGGTCTTACAGCTCAGCAAGATAAGAGCCAAAGTCAGCCAAAGACCACAGAACATTTGAAGTTTATGGGGATTCCCATTGATGGATCGCCTAAATCCTTTGCGAACAAACTGAAAAGTCGGGGTTTTACCCTTAAGGATCCACTCTCTCCTGATGTTATATGGATGACGGGGACATTCGCTGGAATATCTAACTCTGATGTATTCATATACAAGTATCCAGCTACAGCCAATGTGTATAAAGTACGAGTTGTCTTTCCAGGGCAAGACAGTTGGTCTCAAATTGAGATGAGGTATAACAAATTTAAAGATTGGCTCTCTCAGAAATACTTGCTACTCGAAAGCACTGAGGAGTTCCAAGGTTATCCCCCAAGTAGCGATAGCGATAAGATGAGAAAACTCGTTTTAGACAATTGCACCTATTTGTGCAACTATGGAGCTGGTTCTTCAAAAGGGGAGTTTATAGGGTCAATTTATTTAGCTATTAGAAGCAATTCTAGTGCCTATAACGAGGGATATGTCGCTATTGAGTATCAGGACTATCTAAATGGAATAAAAGCTGATCAAAGTTTTCTAGACGACTTATAGCAAGCAGTAGACAACCATGCTTCGCTTTTCCGTACTAGAGATGTAATTCTATCCTAGTCGCGGGGCGCGCTCTTGTGACTTTGAAGTTAAGTGTGTATATTTGCGAAATGAAGGGGTGCAGGTGCGATACGGATGTTTTCGCATGCGACCCATTCTAGGCAGAAGACTATTCATTCACTACACATTTGAATTATGATAATAGGCGTACCTAAAGAAATCATGCACGATGAGGCTCGCGTAGCAGCGAGCCCCGAGGCAGTGAAGCAGTATGTCGCTGATGGACACACTGTACTATTTGAGCGTGGAGCTGGCGAAGGCGCAGCATATCACGACGAGGACTATCAGGCAGCTGGCGCTGAGCTGATACAAGGTCCCGAGGAGATCTACCGCCGTGCGGAGATCATCATCAAGGTCAAGGAGCCACTCTTCAACGAGCAGCTTGGCAAGCATGAGATCGACATGATGCACAAGGGGCAGTACCTCATCACCTTCATCCACCCCGCCTCTCCTGTGAACCATGACATGGTACGCAAGATGGCTGCACAGGGTGTCATCGGACTCACCCTCGACGGTGTGCCTCGTATCTCTCGTGCGCAGAACCTCGACGCCCTCACCTCTATGAGTACTTGCGCTGGCTACAAGGGTATCCTGATGGCTGCGAACGATCTCTCTTTCTTCATGCCACAGATGTTTACCGCCGTTGGTAAGATTGACCCCGCCAAGGTGCTCGTCATCGGTGTCGGCGTAGCTGGTCTACAGGCACTCGCTACAGCTCGTCGTCTGGGCTGTATCACTTACGCAGCTGATATCCGTCCCGCAGCGTCTGAGCAGGCTACCAGTCTCGGTGCTAAGCCTATTGATCTAGGCATCCCCGCTGACAAAGCTGTCGCTCCCGGTGGCTATGCACTACACTTGAGCCCTGAGCTACTAGAGCATGAGCGTCAGGTGCTAGCTGATCACGTCAAGGATATGGACGTCATCTTCTGTAGCGCACTCGTACCAGGCAAGATCGCTCCCGTGGTCATCACCGAGGAGATGGTCAAGTCGATGAAGCCTGGCTCTGTCATCGTTGATATCGCTATTGATCAGGGGGGTAACTGCGCTATCACGACTCCAGGCGAGCGTGACGTCAAGCACCACGTGGTCATCGAGGGTATCAAGAATATCCCTGGTATGCTTCCACAGAGCGCTACCTGGATGTTCTCACAAAATATGTACAACCTCGTCAAGTACCTCGTCAAGGATGGCAAGATGCACCTTGACATGAGCGATCAGATCACCTCTTCTATCGTCGTCACGACCGAGGCTGGTGAGATCATCCACGAGGGTACTCTCGAGGCTATGGGACTCAAGAAGTAGCCTAGATTGAAGGAACTTGACTTCCCGCCCAGTCTCTAGAGGTTAGACGTCAGAGTATATGATCCTAATGGGTCATACTCTGGCTTCTAACCTCTACTTTCTAAATCTCTAACCTCTCATCTCTAATTTCTAACCTCTTATCTCTCAATGAACCCACTGATCCTCGTCGCCATCTTCCTTGTGGCGACCTTCGTCGGCTACAAGCTCATCAGCAATGTGCCTAGCTTGTTGCACACCCCCCTCATGTCGGGGATGAACGCCCTGAGTGGCGTCACCATCACGGGAGCACTCGCCGCCACTGCCACAGCTATCATAGCTGAAGACGGTAGTCTCTTCCAGCAAATCTTTGGAGTCGTAGCCGTCATCCTCGCCACCATCAATGTCGTCGGGGGCTTTGGCGTGACCAACCGCATGCTCCGTATGTTTACCAAAAACAAGAAAGGAGGCAAGGCATGAATACACTCATAGAGATCTCTAATCCCGTCTACTACGTCATCTGCGGGATCCTCAGCATCCTCGTGCTCGTGGGCATCGCTATGATGAGCAAGGTCAAGAGCGCTGCTCGTGGTAATGCGCTTAGTGCTACCGCCATGGGGCTAGGCGTCATCGTCACGCTTCTCAAGCTACAAGTCGTCACCTTCCCCTGGCTCATCGCAGGCATCCTCATCGGTGGTATCATCGGCGTCCTACTCTACACACGAGTCAAGATGATCCAGATGCCGCAGATGGTGGCTCTGCTCAACGGTATCGGCGGTGGTGCCTCGGCACTCGTCGGTGCTTTGACACTCTTCCAGCTACCTGAGAGCAACGTCCACTTCACGCTGGTCACCGCTTTCCTCGCGATCATCATCGGTATGCTCACCCTCGTCGGGAGCCTCGTCGCAGCGGGCAAGCTACATAGAGTACTGCCTCAGAAGTCGGTCGTCTGGCCGTTTCACAACGTAGCCACCTCGCTCACACTCGTCGTCGCAGTCTTCTTCCTACTCATCGGCACGATCAACTACCAGATGCCTACTGCCCTCCTCTACGCTATGATCGGCACGATGCTCTTCAGTGCGCTCTTCGGGCTTTACTTCTCCATACGTGTGGGTGGTGCCGACATGCCGATCACCATCAGCCTGCTCAACTCCCTGAGCGGTGTGGCTGGCGCTATCGCTGGTATGGCCATTGGCGACATCTTCCTCGTCGCTGTCGGTGGTGTCGTCGGTGCTTCGGGCCTCCTCCTCACGCAGATCATGTGCCGTGCGATGAACCGCTCGCTCATCAATATCCTCATCCCTCACGGCAAGGCAAAAGCTACCGTCAAGCCTGCCACAACTACCCCCAAAGCTCCCGTTGCGCCTCAGCCTAAGCAGGAAAGCTCTCCTATCGACCAAGCTGTTGCGATGCTCCGTGGCGCTAAGCGCGTCATCATCGTGCCGGGCTACGGTATGGCTCTAGCACAAGCGCAGCAGGAGGTCAAGCAGCTCGCCGACAAGCTCGCTCGAAACGGTGCCGAGGTCAAGTACGCCATCCACCCTGTGGCTGGTCGTATGCCGGGACATATGAACGTGCTCCTCGCTGAGGCTAATGTGGACTACGACAGTCTCTACGAGATGGAGGCGATCAACGATCAGTTTGCCAATACCGATGCGGTCATCGTCATCGGGGCCAACGACGTCCTCAACCCCGCTGCGCGCAATGCTGAGGGAACGCCTATCTACGGTATGCCCGTCCTCAATGTGGATCAGGCGAAGCAGGTCATCATCTGCAACTACGACCTCAAGCCTGGCTACGCTGGTGTCGAGAACCCGCTCTACAGCCGTGGCGAGGGCGTAGCCCTTTGCCTAGGCGATGCTAAGGCTACGATCGATCAGATCCTCTCTGGACTGGACAGCTCCGCAGCCACCGCACAGCCCGCTAGCAGCAGTTCCGCTAGCGATCCTATTTCACAGGCTGCCGGCATGCTCCGTGACGCTAAGAGCGTCATCATCGTGCCAGGCTACGGTATGGCTCTTGCACAAGCGCAGCAGGAGGTCAAGCAGTTGGCCGATAAGCTCGCCAAGAGCGGTGCCGAGGTCAAGTACGCTATCCACCCTGTCGCTGGTCGTATGCCAGGGCACATGAACGTGCTCCTCGCTGAGGCTAATGTGGACTACGATAGTCTCTACGAGATGGAGGCGATCAACGATCAGTTTGCCAATACCGATGCGGTCATCGTCATCGGTGCCAACGACGTCCTCAACCCCGCTGCGCGCAATGCTGAGGGAACGCCTATCTATGGGATGCCAGTCCTTAATGTGGATCAGGCGAAGCAGGTCATCATCTGCAACTTTGACCTCAAGCCTGGCTACGCTGGTGTCGAGAACCCGCTCTACAGCCGTGGCGAAGGCGTAGCCCTTTGTCTAGGCGATGCTAAGGCAACGCTCTCCAACCTGATGGATCGTTTGGATCATGCGGAGAGTGCTCCCGCAGCCCCCGCCGCTTCGTCAGCTACCAGCACAGCCACACCGCTACAGTCTGCCACCGAGGTGCTACACAACGCTAAGAGCGTCATCATCGTGCCAGGCTACGGTATGGCTCTAGCACAAGCACAGCAGGAGGTCAAGCAGCTCGCCGACAAGCTCGCTCGAGGCGGTGCCGAGGTCAAGTACGCCATCCACCCTGTCGCTGGTCGTATGCCAGGACATATGAATGTGCTCCTCGCTGAGGCTAATGTGGACTACGATAGTCTCTACGAGATGGAGGCGATCAACGATCAGTTTGCCAATACCGACGCCGTCATCGTCATCGGAGCCAACGACGTCCTCAACCCCGCTGCCCGCAATGCCGAGGGGACGCCTATCTATGGTATGCCGGTCCTCAACGTAGATCAGGCGAAGCAGGTCATCATCTGCAACTACGACCTCAAGCCTGGCTACGCTGGCGTCGAGAATCCGCTCTACAGCCGTGGTGAGGGTGTGACACTACTCATCGGCGATGCCAAGAAAACGCTCAGCGACCTGATCGACACGCTCTAATCGGCGACTTTCGTCGAGCCAGCTAACCGGCTCCTAAACACTCTCCACGGAGGCAATCGCACATTCCTCCGTGGAGAGTTTTTTAATTCGCTCCCTGGAGCTTCCCGATTTCTTCGGGAGACGTATCACTGCTGTAAGGACGCACGGGAGTGTCTAGTCGGAAGGCTCCGTTCTGTCAAAGCTTACTGCATCATGGTTTTAACGGGGACGGACGCCCTCCCACTAGACACCCGCCGTGCGTTTCCTCATTGGACTATTCGTCCGATCGCTCCGATCGCTCTTATAAAAAGGACCTCGCAAGAGGTCCGACGCATCGTAGCCGTCGGTCGGAGGGGCACAGCCCCGAACGACCGATGGATAGGCGAACGTGATAGGAGGTCGGCCCCTTGTGGGTCGGACTAAGCGAAGATGCAGTCCCAGTCCGACCTTCCACAGCGGGGAGGTCGCTTGCTTCGTGTGGCACTCCGACCCTCCAGTCGTTCGGAGCTTCGCTCCTTCGACTGGGGGCTACGATGCGTCCGACCGCAAGCGGTCGTTTCCGTCACAGGGCTACTCGTATTGCTTTGACACAACAGCTAACAGCTAACAGCTAACCTCTAAAGTCTAATCTCTAACTTCTAAAGTCTAATCTCTAACTTCTAAAGTCTAATCTCTAACCTCTAATCTCTAACTTCTAACCTCTAACCTCTAACCTCTAATTTCGTACCTTTGACACACCGCTCTATAGTTGATACTCCATGAAAGTCGTACTCATAGGTTCAGGAGGCGTAGCCACCTCCATAGCAGCTGCGCTGGCGAGCCACGCCGCCACATCGCTTTGCGGCATCTACAGCCGTCAGCTAGCCCATGCCGAGGCGCTCCGCAAGCGCTTCGCACTCACCTGCCCCGTCACTGATAGTCTGCGACAGCTTCCCCTAGCCGACCTCTACATCATCGCCGTCAGCGACCAAGCCATCGCAGAGGTCGCCACGGCTCTGCCACCGCTAGACGGCTTGGTCGTCCACACCTCCGCCGTGACCCCGATCGACTGCCTCAGCGGACAGCGCGCCTACGGCGTCTGGTACCCGTTCAATAGCTTTGCCAAGGAGGTCGTCGTACCCTTCGAGGGGCAAAAGGTCCTTTACCAGCTCGCCTCTGTCGAAGGCTTGACCACCCTACAGCAGTGGAACGAACTGCTTCAGGTTGAGGCGATCCCCTCCACACTGGACCAACGGCTCTGGCTACACCTCGCGGGCGTGCTGGCCTCCAACTGCACCAACCGCCTTTACACGCTCGCGCATCGTCTGCTGACACAGGCTGACCTCCCCACAGACCTGCTCGACGGACTCATCCTGCGCACCGCCTCGAAGGCGACCACGATAGACCCTTACATAGCGCAGACGGGACCCGCCCGCCGGCACGATCTAGATACCATCGCTCGCCACCGTGCACTACTCGAGCAATTGCCCGAGTCGCAGCAAGAGGTGTCGCAACTCTACAACCTATTCACCGAAGCTATTCTAGAAGACTATCCCCTATGAGACCCTACCGCTGGATCCTTGGCTCCCAATCGCCACGGCGCAAAGAGCTCCTCGCCACACTCGGCCATCCATTTGAGATACGTACCATCGAGGGACACAGCGAGGCCTACCCTGACACGCTCCCTCTTGAAGAGGTGCCGCTCTATCTCTCCCAGCTCAAAGCGGAGCAGCTACTACCCACACTACAAGCTGACGAACTGCTCATCACGGCCGACACGGTTGTCCTCCTCGACGGGCAAATCCTCGGCAAGCCTCACGACCTGAACGACGCAAGACGTATGCTACGCCTCCTGAGCGGTCGCCAGCATGAGGTCGTCTCGGGCGTTTCGCTCTCCACGATCGATTGGCAAATCTCCTTCGCGAGCCACACGCTGGTCACCTTCGCACAGCTCACGGACAGCGAGATAGACCACTACGTAGCGCACTACCAGCCGCTCGACAAAGCGGGCGCCTACGGCATACAAGAGTGGATCGGCTACATCGGAGTCTCGCACATCGAGGGCTCCTTCTACAACGTCATGGGCCTCCCCGTGCAGCGCCTCTACCGCGTGCTACAAGACGCCGATCTCTTCTCGTAAAAAGGCTGTTGGCTTTTGGCTGTTGGCCGTTGGCGGTTGGCTGTTGGCTGTTGGCCGTTGGCCGTTGGCGGTTGGCTATTGGCGGTTAGCTATTGGCGGTTAGCTATTGGCGGTTGGCCGTTGGCCGTTGGCGGTTGGCTATTGGCTGTTGGCCGTTAGCTGTTGGCCGTTGGCGGTTGGCCGTTGGCGGTTGGCCGTTAGCGGTTGACTGTTGGCTGTTGGCTGTTGGCCGTTAGCTGTTGGCTGTTGGCGGTTAGCTGTTGGCGGTTAGTCGTTGGCGGTTGGCCGTTGGCGGTTGGCTAGGGTCACTAGTGCCTCTAGTGCCACTAGAGCTACTAGCTCTCCCCTCTAACCTCTAATTTCTAACCTCTAATCTCTCCCCCCCTCTCCCCTCTCCCCTCTGATTACACCTTCCTAAGTAGGGATTGAACGTCTACCTAGGAATTTCCCAAAATAAGTACCTAGGAATTTCCCCAATAAGTACCTAGGAATTTGCAAATTCCTAGGTAGGAAATAAAAAATTCTTCGGAGGAATCAAATGAAACTTCGGAAGAATCAAATCATAAGTCCGAAGAATTTGACCATTTCCTAGGTACTTATTGGGCAAATTTCCAGGTAGGAATTTGGTCATTCCCTAGGTAGGAAATAAGTCCGAAGAATTTTGCCATTTCCTAGGTAGCAATTGAAACGAGCTCACTTTTATCA
The DNA here is from genome assembly GCF_000482365.1 of Porphyromonas uenonis DSM 23387 = JCM 13868. GTDB lineage: Bacteria > Bacteroidota > Bacteroidia > Bacteroidales > Porphyromonadaceae > Porphyromonas > Porphyromonas uenonis. Next base: position 341,259 of record NZ_KI535306.1, read on the forward strand.
TGAGACTGTTGCAAAAGTCAACAGTCTCACAATCTTGCTTGCAAGATTGTCCTGACTTTGCAGAAAGGATGAAGCGCAAGGCGCTGAGGGTGAGGTCTGAAGGGAGCATACCTCCGTATGTGACCGAAGCCGAAGCCCGAAAGCAACACAGCGATTCGCCTTTATGCAACAGTCTCCGTATGTGACCGAAGCCGAATCCCAAAAGCAACACAGCGATTCGCCTTTATGCAACAGTCTCATCATGCGTCACCCTTGCTTCGACCCCTAACTGCTCAGAAATATGTACATTTGCACTTGGATGTCAAAGAGTCCTCTTTCGGCCCCCATCTTTACACAAACATGAAACTACTAATCACTGGCGGAGCAGGCTTCATCGGCTCCAACCTCTGCGAGCACTTCCTCCGTGAAGGACACACCGTCCGCTGTCTCGACAACTTTGCGACGGGCAAGCCCGCCAACATCCTACCGCTCCTAGCAGCCTATCCCGACCGCTTCGAGCTCATCGTCGGCGATATACGCAAGCTAGACGACTGCCGCAAGGCCGTCGACGGTATGGAGTATGTGCTGCACGAAGCAGCCCTAGGCTCTGTGCCCCGATCTATCAAAGACCCGATCACGACCAATGAGGTCAACATATCGGGCTTCCTCAATATGCTCGTAGCTGCACGCGATGCGGGCATCAAGCGACTAGTCTATGCGGCTAGTTCGTCGACTTATGGCGATAGCGAGAAGCTCCCCAAGGTAGAGGAGGTGATCGGTCGTCCTTTGTCTCCTTATGCCATCACGAAGTACGTCGATGAACTATATGCTGATGTCTTCGCGCGTACTTATGGCGTTGAGACAATCGGGCTACGCTACTTCAACGTGTTCGGGCGTAGGCAAGATCCTCACGGAGCTTACGCTGCGGTCATCCCGCTCTTTGTCAAGCAGCTGATGGCTCACGAGGCGCCCGTCATCAATGGCGACGGCTCCTACAGTCGCGACTTCACCTATATAGATAATGTCATACAGATGAACGAGCGTGCCCTGACGACGACCTCTCCCGAAGCGGTCAACCAAGTGTACAACACCGCCTTCGGTGAGCGCACCACGCTCAATCAGTTGGTCGACTACCTCAAGGAGAACCTCTCCAAGCACGACCCCGCCATTGCGGCCATCGAGCCTAAGCATGGTCCCAATCGTGTCGGTGACATACCCCACTCACTAGCCTGCATTGACAAGGCTAAGAGACTACTAGGTTACGACCCTAAGTACTCTATGCGTCAAGGCTTAGCCGCTTGCTGTGACTGGTACTGGGAGAACCTATAGGCTGGCCGTTAGCTGTTGGCCGTTAGCCATTAGCTAGCCAACAGCCAATCGCCAACAGCCAATCGCCAACAGCCAATCGCCAACAGCTAACAGCCAACAGCCAATAGCCAATCGCCAATCGCCAACAGCCAACAGCCAACAGCTAATAGCCAATCGCCAACAAAATATGCGCAACTTCAGAAAATACGATGCTTGGCAGAACGCCTTACAGGTAGTGGAGACTATCTACCAGCTAACGAAGTGTTTTCCAGAAGACGAGAAGTACGGACTAACGAATCAAGTCAGAAGAGCTGCAGTATCTATAGCATCAAATATTGCTGAGGGAGCCTCTAGAGAGTCTGAAGTAGACTTCGCAAGATTTCTTGAGATATCTCTAGGATCCGCATTTGAAGTAGAAACACAAATACTTATTGCCAATCAACTAGGCTACGTAACAGCTGAGAACTATGAGCCACTCCTCAATCAACTAACCATCTTGCAGAAACAAATCAATAGCTTAATCTCCAAAATCAGGCAAAAGAAATAGTTGCTCGTTGGCTGTTAGCTTTTGGCCGTTAGCTTTTAGCTCTTAGCCATTAGCCCGCCAACAGCCAATCGCCAACAGCCAATCGCCAATCGCCAACAGCCAATTACGAATATGAATCAGCCAACAGCCAACAGCCAACAGCCAACAGCCAAAATCGCCGTTATCGGACTAGGCTACGTAGGACTACCACTAGCCCGACTCTTCTCCACTAAATATACAACCATCGGTTTTGACCTCAACGCCAAGCGCGTCGAGGCACTGATGGCGGGACACGATGCCACACTAGAGGTCTCTGACGAACTTCTCCAGTCTGCCTTGGACAACGGATTTCGTTGCACCTCAGACATTGAGGAGATACGCTCTTGCAACTTCTACGTTGTAGCCGTGCCGACCCCCGTAGATGAGAACCACAACCCTGACTTGACTCCCCTCATTGGAGCCAGCACAACCATCGGTAAGGTGATCTCAAAGGGCGATGTTGTGGTCTACGAAAGTACCGTCTATCCAGGCGTCACGGAGGACGAATGTATCCCAGTCGTTGAGCAAGTATCGGGACTTAAGCTCAACGTGGACTTCTACGCAGGTTATAGCCCTGAGCGCATCAACCCAGGCGACAAGCAGCATACCGTAGAGCATATCAAGAAGGTCACCTCTGGCTCCACACCCGAGGTGGGGGAGTATGTCAACGCTGTCTACAGCTCCGTCATCACCGCGGGTACCCACCTAGCATCTAGCATCAAGGTGGCTGAGGCTGCGAAGGTTATTGAGAACTCTCAGAGAGATATCAACATAGCTTTTGTCAATGAGTTGGCGAAGATCTTTGATCGTATGGGTATCGACACGCTAGAAGTGCTCGAAGCTGCTGGCACGAAGTGGAACTTCTTGCCCTTCCGCCCAGGACTCGTCGGTGGTCACTGCATCGGTGTCGATCCGTACTACTTAGCTCAGTGTGCACAGCGGTATGGGTACAATCCGGAGATCATCCTCGCTGGTCGGCGTATGAACGACGGTATGGGTGCTTATGTTGCTGAGCAGGTGGTCAAACTGATGCTCAAGCGGGGTATACAGGTGCTGAACTCTAACGTGCTGGTGCTAGGCTTTACCTTCAAGGAGAACTGCCCCGATGTGCGCAACACGAAGGTGATCGACATCGTCAAGACGCTTCGCGAGTACAATGTCAACGTCACCATCCACGATCCATGGGCCAATCCCGAGATTGCACAGCGTGAGTATGGTGTGGAGATACAGAACGAACTCCCCACGGACCGCTACGATGCCGTCATCCTAGCCGTCTCCCACAGAGAGTTCGAGGGTCTCGACCTCGACAAACTCAAGGCTGGCAACGCCGTCGTCTACGACGTCAAGTCATTCCTCCCACCCCACGCCTACGACCAGCGACTGTAACACGCCCCCCCTCTCAACGAGAGGCATGCACCTATCACTCTCAGTTGAATTAGAAAGAAATATCATGGATAAGCTACAGATACATATCTCAAACTTTAGAGCTATCGAAGATGCACAGATAGCCCTAAATGGGATCACTGTACTCACTGGGCTCAATGCCACTGGCAAGAGTACGATCAGTCGCATGATGTACTATGCAGGTTATTATGCAAGTCACTATCAAGAGCTGATCGATGATCGTCTGGCAAAAAGGATGGAGAGTATTACTTTTTATTTCATCCGATCTTTAGATCTGCTATCAGATGATTTGAGATTGTCTTTTATGGGAAAAGGCTATAGAAACTATTTATGCGAACCTTTTTCCAAAGAGGAGTCATATCAGATAATTGCAGCTCTACAAGCGTACTATGAGGGTGGGGCTCAAGTAAAGTCCGTGGATAGAGAGCGGTTGGGACAAATCTTTAGCAAGAAAATCAAGAACAGATACGAATTCCTAAACCATCTAGATGGGCTAAAGAGCGATATTGATGACATTTACGATGATTATAACAAGACCCTTTATGAGCGACCATCTCTCCATCTATTAAACAAGCTCGTTGAGCTTTTCGACACATCAAAAGAGACCTTGATAAACGCTTTAGAGGTGAGGGAAGAAGAAGTGGAAATCATCAGCTCTAAACGGAAAAGCATTGGACTTTTCTCCTCATTCGATAATGTCTTTTACATTAACACTCCTGTGATTGCCAATTTCTCAGGTGATTTTCTAACAAGTCTGCTTGATCAGAATTGGGTTGATCTCATTAAGCTTTTCTATAATAGAGAATCAACGATGTTGAGTGATAAGGAACTTGAGGTCTTAGCCTTCCTTACAAAGATTACACATGGTCAAGTGGAGCTCCCTTCTAATAATCCAGAGGCCATATGGCAGACACGTAAGATATACTTTACCGAGAGCAGTGGGGAGAGCTACGCTATCAAAGAGGTTGCCACGGGCATCAAGAGCTTTGCACTCATACAGTCGCTACTTCAGAAGGGGTTACTAACTGAGAGAACTCTGCTCATCATAGACGAACCTGAGGCTCATCTGCACCCGCAGTGGACGGTCGAGTACGCCCGTATCATCACAACATTGCACCGAGAGCTTGGCGTCAAATTTCTCCTTGCGACCCACAGCCCGAGGCTGGTACAGTCGCTCTCCTTGTTCGCCAGCGAAGAGGAGGAGACCGCGAAGTCCCTGCTATTCTATATGAGTGAGCCGACAGGGACCACGCCCGTGCGCTACCGCTTTAGAAAGTTGACCGAAGAGGAGGGTATAGAGCCTATCTTCAGCTGCTTCAATACAGCCTACGACGTTATGAACCAGTATATTGCAGAGGAGTAAGAAGATGGCACAGAAGAAGCGGCAATCCTTATCTTTTGCTCCACACTGCAGAGAACTAACGGGATCCATCGCATATAAGCGAGGTCATGCTAAGCCTCTCTCCGACCTCTTGAAGGATGAGGGGGCGAAAGCGGATGCGAATGTAATCCCCCAAGACCCAGTTATTGATGTGGACGCTTTAGCAACGGATACACCACAGGCCGATAAGCCCAGTAGTGTAGACATGCTCTTCGGCTGTACGAACAATCTGATTCAGCTTGTGGAGTGTAAGTACCGAGTAGGCGGCAAGAAGAAAGATCGGAAAAGCCTCACGCCACCTACAAAAAGTGAGCTAGAGAAAAAGGTCCGTGGCACTAAACAGCTATTGTCTGACGAAGATCTCGGAGCTGGCTTTGCGCCTGCTCTAGTGCTTCTATTCAGCGACAGACACATAGAGCAAGCTCGTGCCTGGGTCAACGACTACAACGCTGGCAAGAAGACCCCTCTCTACAAAGAGATGATCACCGCTGACTTTCTAGACACCTTCTTCCACCCCTAAGCAACACTCACCCCTAAGTTACCAGCCCTAATGACCTTTGAAGAGAACATCAATAAGCAATACGACAATGAGTTCATGGGTCGTGTCGCAAATAAGAACCTCCTACAAGTCTACTTATGAAGATCGCTATAGCTGACCGCAAAGGCAGTTTTTCAGACTACTGGATTAAATACTGCGAAGAGCACAGTATTCCCTACAAAGTTGTGAATCCTTACGACACAGACATTATAGAGCAGGTAAGTGATTGCGATGCGTTTATGTGGCATCACCATCATGCAAGCTTTAAAGACATCCTCTTTGCCAAGCAACTACTATTCTCCCTTGAGCAGGCTGGCAAGATTGTCTTTCCTAACTTTAGAACAGGCTGGCATTTTGATGATAAGCTAGGACAGAAGTACCTCTTTGAGGCTTTAGGGGTTCGAGCTGCTAAGTCATGGGTATTCTATGATAAGAAGAGTGCCTACAAGTGGATTGAGACGACAGACTTTCCCAAGGTGTTTAAGCTAAGAGGAGGCGCCGGCTCAGCTAATGTGAGATTAGCTAGAAGTAAGAGACAGGCAAAGGCATTCGTTCGTAAAGCTTTGCGCCGAGGCTTTGCATCTACCAATCCCCTCTTTTCGGCAAAAACTCAATGGCAAAACTTCGTCAAGGGACAAGGTCGGTTTTACGATGTTGCTAAGTATATAGGGCTATATCTATTCCCTGGACTTAATGGGGGTAGGCGTATGCCTCGACAAAAAGGGTATGCCTACTTTCAAGAGTTCATCCCTAATAACGGGTTTGATTATAGATTGGAGATTGCAAACAATAAGGCAATAGCTATGGTGCGTATGTGTAGAGAGGGTGACTTCAGAGCCTCTGGAGGACATGATGACAGATATGACGCATCTCTAATTCCGCAAGACGTTGTTGAGTTTGCCTTTGAGTGCTATGACAAGCTAGAAGTGCAGTCCGTAGCTCTCGACATTGTCAGAGAGAAGCAGTCGGAAGAGTTATATCTGATAGAGGTCTCTTATTGTTACGGACTGGATGCAGATGAATTTGAGCACGGATACTGGACTCGTGATGGCGAGCATCATTGTGAGCCGCTTAATGGCGTATACTGGATGATAGAAGAAGTTATCAAAGCCGTCTCGTATAGTAAAAGAGGGTAGGCATGAAAACATTTGATGTCATAGGTTACCCCATCAACTTAGGTTGCGATAAAGATGGCAACGAGTTAACCCCGTCTATACTTAGGCGGGATGGTTGCTATACCTCCGCTAAGCATCAAGTGAATGACTTGGGCGACCAACCCTGCACGCCAAGGGCTACTATCATGGAGGAGAAGTATGCTTCACACCCTAAGATCAAGTTCCTCAATCCTATCTTAACAGCCTCTCGTCCCTTGGCTGAGCGGGTCAAGCATTCGATAGAGCAGCAACATATTCCCCTATGTGTGGGAGGTGACCATGTAATGGCTTTTGGTAGTATCGCTGGCGTTGGTCTAGCTAAAGGAGCAGACAACTATGCCGTTATATACATCGATGCACATGGAGACTTCAATACGGAGGCTAGCTCCTCAACGGGAAACATGCATGGCATGCATCTCTCCTATCTTATGGGGTTTGGAGAGGATGACATCGCTAATTTTTGGGGAGTAAGCCCGCTCTTGAAGCCTCAAAACATCTACTTCTTGGGAGCTAGAGCTCTAGATCCTGGGGAGAAAGAGATGGCTGCTAAGCTCAATATGTACATCCGTAGCTCCGAGCAGCTCAACGCCTCAGATCCCGCAGAGGTTATCGTTGATATCCTCTCTGACATCAAGCGCAAAGGTATTGACCATATCCATCTCAGCTTCGATGTGGATGTGATTGACCCTAGATATGCCCCTGGTACGGGTGTCCCGGAAAAGGATGGCATCACGCCAGCTCTTGCGTATACCCTCGTTCGACAGGCTGTGCAGTCGGATTTGGTTAAGTCAATTGATCTGGTAGAGCTTAATGCCAATCTAGATCAAGACCGCATGACCGAAAAAATCATGCAACAAGTATTGAGTATCATCCTAGAAGGGTAATCAATGGTAAGCGGTAAACTCAAGTCGCTAATAGATAGAGTGCGAGGTAATCAAGATGCAAGGACTCTTATTGAGAACTTTGCCTCGCTCTCTATTCTAAAGGCATTAGGACTCGTCCTTCCGTTAGTTACGCTTCCTTACCTTTCAAGAGTTATCGGGGTGGCACGATTTGGAGATATAGCGTTTGCCAGCTCAATTACTGTCTACTTCATGACAATCACAGACTACGGATTTAACTATACTGCAACGAGAGATTTATCCAAGAACAGAGGAAACATGCAGTATGTCCGAGAACTGTTTTGGAATGTGCTCTATACAAAGTTGTTTTTGTTTGTCATCTCTACGATCATCTTTGCAATACTAGTAGAGACAATCCCACTACTTCGAGAGCATCGCTTGCTATTGTGGTTTACTTACCTATCCGTGCCTTGTTACATGCTATTCCCTGAATGGTTCTTCCAGGGAATTGAAAAGATGAAGTACATCACGATTGTCAATGTCATATCCAAACTACTCTTCACCGTACTCATCTTTTTTGTGATCAAGGAGGAGGCAGACTACATTCTGCATCCCGTACTCAGTGCCTTTGGACTGCTAGTGGCAGGTGTGATCTCTCAAGTGATTGTCATTCACAAGTACAAAGTGTTTCCCACTGCTATCTCTTGGAAAAGCATCATATCCACCCTAAAGTCAGGATGGAACATATTCTTTTCGCTCATTGTGCCGAACTTGTATACGAATATGTCAACAACGTATTTGAAGATGTTCAGTGGAAGTGTGGGGGCTGGACTCTTCACAAGTGGAAGGACGTTTATAGATCTCTCAGATCAAGTCTCCACAGTCTTTGCGAGGGTCTTCTTTCCTTTCTTATCACGACGCCCAGAGAAGCACGCTCTTTTTAGCAGAATCTTATTAGTAGTCAGCTTGGGCATGGGCATAGCTCTCTTTGTGGGGGCAGATTTGTTAGTAGACCTTTTCTATAGCGAAGCTTTTAGAGACTCTGCTACAGTCATTAGAATCATGGCTATATGTCCACTATTTCTTTACTTGATGAATGCCTTTGGCACCAATTATCTTGTTGTAATTGGGAAAGACAAAGCGTATCGACAAGTAGTCATGTGGTGTTCATTCTTAGGACTGTTTGTCGCTTACTTCTCTATAAAGCAGTTCGGCTACATAGGTGCGGCTTACACATACGTAATAATATGGGGGATAAGAGGGGTAGTGACTTGGCTACTCGCAAGAAAGTATAAACGACAACTTGTACAATGAATATAATAGTGACAGGAGATCTATATCTCACTGAGTCAAATATAAAGAGTATCAACACAAATGGAGTTCATAGGTCTTTTTCAGAAGAACTATGTACTGTGATACAAAAAGCAGATTTCTCCATAACTAACTATGAATCTGCAGTACATATATCCGAAAAGCTCAAAGGTATATCCAAGACGGGTCCTGTCTTATCTACATCTCCAGATGCGATGAAGATTGTTAGGGAAATGGGTTTTGATTGTGTCACCCTTGCAAACAACCACATACGAGATCTAGGAGGTCAAGGCATTGAGAATGCTCTTGAGGTGGCTCAGCAAAATGGAATCGAGACAGTGGGTGCTGCCCGCACGAAAGAGGCGGCACAGCGACCTCTTTATATTGAGATTGACGGAGTCAAACTTGCGATCATCAATTTCTGTGAGAATGAATTCTCCACATTAGCTCGACCTAATGAACCTCAAGCCAATAGCTATAATCTAGTAGATGTTTTCTATCAAATAAAGGAGGCGAAGCGTCTTGCAGACTTTGTGCTTCTAATCGTCCACGCAGGACATGAGGAGTATCCTCTTCCCTCTCCTCGGATGAAGAGAGACTTCCGGTTTTTTGTTGATGCAGGAGCCAATGCAGTGGTTTGTCACCATGCTCATTGCTATACTGGATATGAAGTTTATCACGAGGCTCCTATCTTCTATGGATTAGGCAACTTCGTTTTTGAAGGGGATTCGTCAGAGTTGTCAATATGGAATTATGGATATATGCTGGAGCTAAGCCTCACAAAAGAAAACGGGCAGATCTCCCCAAGCTTTGTACTACATCCATACAAGCAAGGAGTAAAAGGGGATCCTGTCTTACTGCATAATCTAGGAAAAGAGGAGGCGGTTGAGTTCGCACAAGAGATAGAAAAGAAAAATGGTATAATAGCCGATGACGAAGAGTTGACAAAAGCTTTTGCCCTGCTAGCCAAGCGTAATCGACTTCGGAAATACATTTTGTCTCCATATAGAGGACGAATAGCTCAAGCCCTGAACGCAAGAGGTCTGTTGCCTTCATTTATTAGTCGGAAAAAGGAGCTGCTCCTTATGAACGTTTTACGTTGCGAAGCTCATAGAGACATGGTCTCTTCCAATTTGGAGCAGCTCTACTACTTCACTTCAAAGGAGTCGTAATCTACAACTGAAGTCCTTTTCAGATGGAAAAGAGATTTGATTTAATGCTATGAGAGAACATACCACCTTAAAAAAGGCCTCAAAGTTTGGAGCAGTGGCTTTCATCGGGAGTCTGTTTCTGTACACTCTTGCTTACACTATCTTGGCTCCATTGGGAGAAAGTCGTCTCCTTGACCGAGGATTGCTTGTTTTATTTGTTGTGGTAGAGATTATTGGCACATTCTTATTTTACTGTGCTCACAATATTAGAGTCTCTCGTAGTTACAAGCACGTCAAAAGGTTGGTAAACTCTTTCGTTGCTTTCAGTTTGCTTTCTTTTGGCTATGCCATAGTAGAGCTAGCCTTTGGAGATGTACAAAAAGTATCAGGCAATTTACCAACTATTATCAGCGTCTGCCTCAGTCTTCCAGCTAGCTTATACTATCTGAGAGACGTAAATTATAGGATCACCGGAAAAGTCCTATTTTGGGCTTTCCTGCCTATCTACTTATACGTTTTCCTTAATAGACTGCTGCAATTCAGAGTCCTAGGAGGCTATTCTGAAGATGTCTTTCTCCATGGAGATAATGTTGCTTATAACTTCGTTATTCTCACACCCTTGGCGCTCTTTGCGTATAAAGATAAAAAGTGGATGGGGTTGCTTCTGTTACTATTACTATCCACACTCGTATTCCTCTGTGCAAAAAGAGGAGCTATTCTCTCTCAAGGACTAATCATTTTGATCTTTATTTTTAGAGGACCCTATAAGTTCGGGCGATGGGGATTTGCTGTTTTGTGCATCGGAGGATTTCTAGCTTTAATGCCCATAGTGTCACATATTCAGAGTATGGAAGTATCCCCATTAGATCGATTTGAAGATACTAGTGGCTCTGGAAGATCTGAAATATACTCTAGCATTGTTGATGGAGTAAAGCAGTCCTCTTTTGGAGCTCTTTTATATGGACACGGATTTTATGCGACAGCAGATCTTAATAAAAGATCTTTTGGAAGCGATATTGGAACAGTAGCTCATAATGACTGGCTAGAGATAGCTTATGACTTTGGATTGGTTGGACTGATTCTTTATTTGTTGATACTGTTCTTTCTATTGAAAGCTGCCATTAAGAGTGAGAAACAAGAATCTCGACTTTTACTAATCATTCTAGTCATATTCTTGGTAAGAACAAGCTTCAGCATGGTATTCGCTGATAAGGGGTCTATAATATACTACACAACCGTGGGATTAATTTTACTTGAAGATATTAGGATGAAATCCAACCAGAATACAAGGAGTAGGATATTATGAAAAGAATCGCCATATTTACGGTCTCTATGGGAGCAGGTGGTGCAGAGCGTGTAATCAGCTTACTGCTACCTGAACTAATTAAAGATTACGAAGTACACCTCATCCTCATGTATAATAGTATCTACTATGAAATACCTGAAGGGGTAAGGATCCAGACGGTGTATCCTGATGCACAAAATGGTCTAAGAAGAAAGCTAACCAGCCTCTTTAAAATCAAAAGATTTCTCAGAAGCTACCTCCAATCGGAGAAAATCGATTGTGTTATATCTTTTCTCACCCGTCCTAACATCATATCTGGGATGTTGAAGTCTAAGTTTCCTAAGACTCGATTCATACTTAGTGAGCGGAACTATACACATCAGATGTATGCCAATCGATCTGTGCTTGAGTCTGGATTCATAAAGAGGATGATTCGAAAGTATTACAATCAAGCAGATGTCTTGTTTGGGAACTCAAACTACATCATCAAAGGATTAGAGACGGATTATGGTGTACACATTCCAATGAAAGTGATCTATAACCCCATAATTATCCCGTCAAAGTTCAGAAATCTAGAGAACGACTCTGCTCAAAAGGACGAGATTAAGCAGATTGTAACCGTAGGGAGCTTCAAAGAGGTCAAAAATCATCCGTTACTCATACAAGCGATGAGTAAACTTCCACATCATGATCTGACAATCTTTGGAGACGGAAGACTTCGCAATGCATACGAAGCATTGGTCAAGCGTCTTAATTTAGAAACGCAGGTTTCTTTGCCTGGTCAAACTACCAATACGCAAGAGACCTTGCTCAACTATGATTTATTTGTTCTTAGCTCAGACACAGAGGGATTCCCCAATGCTCTTCTAGAGGCTCTCAGCGTAGGGATCCCTACGATTTCAACAAACTGTCTTTCTGGCCCTCTAGAAATGCTAAATGAAAATGAAGCAATCGACATACCTGAAGGTGGTTTTGCTCTAGCTAAGTATGGGGTACTCATCAATCCAAAAGATGTCGAAGGTCTTGTTGCAGCCATTATACATTTGTCTTCTCATCCTGAGCTATACACTCACTACTCTATGGTAGGAATGGAACGTGCTAAACACTACTCTCTTCCTCATATCTATAGCGAGATTAAATCTTTAATTGAAGCCTGTGCTTACAAATGAAGCTACTACGAATCGTTACTTCAACCGTATCCTTGGTGCTTATCAAGGGACAATATCGCTACCTAAGAGAGCATGGTATTGATGTTGTTGTCGTGACAGGGGGACCACGTCTTTCGGATATAGATCTTGCACTCTTGGACGGGACGCCACATAGACTGGTTCCTCATTTGGTACGTCCTATCTCTATTTGGAATGACATAAGAGCTCTCTTTGAGTTGATTAAGCTCATCAGAAGGGAAAAACCTGATGTAGTCCATGCAAATACGCCTAAGGCCTCCCTCCTTGGTATGATGGCTGCTTGGTTGTGTCGCGTGCCACATCGCATCTATACGGTGACAGGACTCCGATTCCAAACGGCAAAAGGCTTCTTTCGTTGGCTACTTATCACTATGGAGCGTATCACCTGTCGCCTCAGCACCAAAGTAATCCCAGAGGGCGATGGGGTGGCAAAGACACTACGTGACGAACGTATTACACGGAAGCCTCTCAAGAAGCTGCACAACGGGAACATTAACGGAATTGACTTGGCATACTATGATAAGAGTGTCATACCTATAAACTTGCTGAGTCAAGCTAAGTCTGAGACGAGCTTCTCTGAGGAGAGCTTCACCTTTATCTTTGTGGGACGGATCGTGAGAGATAAGGGGATCTGTGAACTTGTGGAGGCGTTCACCCGTCTGCAACAAGAACATCCCGAAGCTCGCTTGCTACTTGTAGGCAACTTCGAGCAGGAGCTAGACCCACTACCTGAGGATGTCTATCATACGATACAGAGTCACCCAGCTATCTACTGTGCAGGGTGGCAAGATGATGTGCGCCCTTGGTTTGTTGCGGCGGATGCACTGGCTTTTCCCTCTTATCGGGAGGGCTTCCCCAATGTTGTAATGCAAGCGGGTGCTATGGAGCTTCCCTGCGTTGTCTCCGACATCAATGGCTGCAACGAAATCATCATAGAGGAAGAGAATGGGCTAATCATACCGTCTCACGATGCTGTAGCACTATATCAGGCCATGAAGCGTATGATGGAGGACAAAGCTCTCTACACGCACTGCCAGCAGAATGCTCGCCCTCTGATCGCCTCTCGCTATAAGCAGGAGGATGTATGGCAGGCAACGCTGGAGATGTATCGAAGCTTGACAGGGGATGCTAAGTAGCCCCTTCGCGTAGATTTTAGACTATAACAGTTTGCACTGGAAGCGTTATCTTTGTAGAGGCTCGAGCCTGCCTAATAATGAATATGATCTATAGGAAGTATATCAAGCGCATATTGGACTTCATAGGAGCTCTCATTATGCTGATTGTGCTGTCGCCATTGCTACTGGTAGTGACGGTGTGGCTGCACTTTGCTAATAAGGGGGCAGGAGCGTTCTTCACGCAGGAGCGCCCAGGCAAGGATGAGCGAATCTTTAAGCTCTACAAGTTTAAGAGTATGACCGATGAGCGAGATGCGGAGGGCAATCTGCTCCCCGATGGGGAGCGGCTTACGTCTGTTGGTCGCTTCATCCGCAAGACCTCGCTCGATGAGCTACCGCAGCTATGGAATGTCCTCAAGGGAGATATGAGCTTCATCGGACCACGACCGCTCTTGGTACAGTATCTACCACTATATAGCGCATCACAGCGGCGTCGCCACGAGGTGAGGCCTGGCATTACGGGCTGGGCGCAAGTGTCCGGTCGAAATGCAATAAGCTGGGAGAGAAAGTTCGCCCTGGACGTTTGGTACGTAGATCATCTCTCTTTTCGTCTTGACTGTATTATTATATGGCGTACCATCGTCAAGGTCTTGAGAAGAGAGGGCATCAGCTCTGCTAGCTGTGACACCATGGAGCCATTTGAAGGATAGAGAGACTATGAAGGATATTGTAATAATCGGAGCTGGAGGACTGGGTCGAGAGATCCTAGGGCTTATACAATCTATCAATAAAGAGGAGCCTCGGTGGCGTGTCAAGGGATTTTACGATGATGGTGCGGAATGCGGAAAACTTATTCATGGACTACCCATACTGGGCAAGGTGGAGGATCTCAACGCTCAGCAAGAGGCTCTTGATGTAGCAATCGCTATTGGCGACTCAAGCACAAGACGCAAAGTCTATGACGGACTTAACAAGCAGCACCTCTCATTTCCTGCGCTGATCAGTCCCGATGCTACGATTCTAGACGAGGAGAGTGTCTCTATTGGTGAGGGCGTTCTTTGCTGTGCGGGAACAATCCTCACTTGTGATATAACTATCGGTGCTTTTACGCTACTGAACCTATGCTGTACGGTCGGGCATGACGCTGTCATAGAGCCTTTCTGCTCTTTTATGCCTTCAGTAAACATATCTGGGGAGACTCATATCGGAGCGGAAGTCTATATGGGTACAAGTTCTTCGATCATCAATCGTATCTCCATAGGAAAAAACACAACGATAGGAGCAGGAGCTGTAGTGACAAAAGACATTCCTGCAGACTGCGTTGCTGTGGGGTGTCCCGCTCGCCCTATCAAGTTCAAGTCGTAGATAGGGCGATTGGTGATTGGCCGTTAGCTGTTGGCGATTGGTTAGCTGATGGACTAAAAGCTAACGGCCAAAAGCCAAAAGCTAATCTCTAGAGATTTCTTCTCGAGGGGCTTGGGATAAGCCCCTTTTTCACTACATTTGTAGACAACTAAATCAGAGCTAACAAGTATGGCGCAGAAGAAGATTTGGCTCTCACTCGCCGAGATGGGAGGACGAGAGCAGGAGTTTATACAAGAGGCGTTTGACACCAACTGGGTGGTGCCTCTGGGACCCAATGTGAATGGCTTCGAGGAGGACTTGACACGTTACCTGGGAGCGCCAGGCAAGCATGTCGTAGCACTCAGCGCTGGCACGGCTGCTCTGCACTTAGGGCTGGTCATGCTGGGCGTGGGGCGTGATGATGAGGTGATCTGTCAGAGTTTTACCTTCTCAGCCTCGGCTAACCCAATTACTTATCAGGGGGCTAAGCCTATATTCGTCGATAGCGAGCCTGACACGTGGAATATGTCCCCCACGCTGCTACGTCAAGCTATCGAGGATCGCATCGCTCAGACGGGGCGCAAGCCTAAGGCGATCATACCGGTTCATCTGTATGGCATGCCCGCCAAGATGACCGAGATACTAGCGATCGCTGAGGAGTACGATATACCTGTCCTCGAGGATGCTGCTGAGGCGCTCGGATCTGAGTACAAGGGGCACAAGTGCGGTACGCTAGGTCGCTACGGAGCGCTCTCTTTCAATGGTAATAAGATGATCACCACGTCGGGTGGTGGAGCTTTGGTCTGTCCTAGTGAAGAGGCTGCTCGACGTGTCCTCTTTTACGCTACGCAGGCTCGTGACAATGCGCCCCACTATCAGCACACGCACATCGGCTATAACTACCGTCTGAGCAATATATCGGCGGGGATAGGTCGTGGGCAGATGCTCGTCCTCGAGGAGCATGTGGCTAAGCGTCGGCACAATCATGCTCGCTACTGCGCTCTGCTGGCTGACTGCCCTGGGGTCGAGGTGAAGTGCGCCCCCACGGAGGAGTACGATAGCAACTACTGGCTCAGCTGTGTCTTAGTGGATCCTGAGAAAGCGGGCTTCACCCGTGAGGATCTGAGACTCCGACTGGAGGCTGAGTCTATCGAGAGCCGTCCGCTATGGAAGCCGATGCACCTGCAGCCTGTCTTTGCCGAGGCGCCTCGCTATGTCGATGGCACGAGTGAGAGGCTCTTTGACCGTGGACTCTGTCTGCCTAGCGGTACGCTGGTGACGGAGGAGGATTTGCAGCGCATTGTCGCTGTGATCCGAGAGCTGGGCAAGAAGTAAAAGGTTTGCCCCCAAGCGGTCGACGGAGGTAAATGCTGTGCTGAGTAAGAGATCTTATAAGGAACTAAGCGGTAAGAGCTGTAGTTGTGACGAATTGGTCACGCTGGTGGCGGAGCGGATGAATCGTTGCGCGCCCTTTGCTTGCTTTCGCCTACCTGGCGAAGGTCGTGCGGTGCATGAGATCGGGCTACAGCACGAGGCTCGGGCTGTGGCGACTACGGCTGAGGAGCTGAGAGAGCGGAAGCATTTGGCGGGCTTTCTGATGGCACCCTTTGCGGTAACGGCTGAGACGCCGATGCTTTGGATCGAAGAGGAGCTGGGGAAGCAAGGGACGAGGGTGCTACAGCTTGCGGCGTGTGACGAGGCAGAGCTAGAGAGCTTTCCGCCTGTGGCACCGATACCGCAGGCTTTACCCGATAGTTACCGAGTCACTTTCGCTCGCTTTATGAGACTGTTGCATAAAGGCGAATCGCTGTGTTGCTTTCGGGATTCGGCTTCGGTCACATACAGAGGTATGCTCCCTTCAGACCTCACCCTCAGCGCCTTGCGCTTCATCCTTTCTGCAAAGTCAGGACAATCTTGCAAGCAAGATTGTGAGACTGTTGACTTTTGCAACAGTCGCTTTATGGAGCATCTGCAGGACGGGATAGCGGAGAAGCTTGTCTTGGCGCACCGTGTCGAACTGCCCAGCATCGCTACGGCACAAGTGGTTGGCGCCTTTGACAAAGCCTTGACACACTACCCGAATGCTTTCGTGTCGCTCTGCTACACGCCTCAGTCGGGGCTATGGCTCTGCGCCTCGCCGGAGATGCTCCTCCGAGGGGACGGCACCGACTGGCAGACGGTGGCACTGGCTGGAACGATGCCTCGGCAGGCGGATGGCGAGCCGTCCGTCTGGAGTGAGAAGAATCGGCGGGAGCATCGCTATGTGCAGCGCTTCATCGGAGAGCTACTGGAGCGGGAGGGGATCCCCTACCGTGCGCTTGATGTGGAAACGACAACGACGGGGCAGCTGCAACATTTGCAGGCTCGCTTCGCTCTGCAGCTTCCCGAGGAGTACGCGCCGATCACCTTGGCGGAGCGCCTTCACCCCACGCCAGCCGTCTGTGGCACGCCCCAGCGAGTGGCGCAGCGTCTGATCCTCGAGGAGGAGTCTGCAGCGCGCTCTTACTATGCAGGCTTCCTGGGGTGGTACGAGCCTGAGCGGCGGGTCGATCTTTTTGTCCAGATACGCTGTCTGCAGTTGCTCCCCGAGCAAGCTCTACGGCTCTATGCGGGAGGCGGTATCGTGCGTGGGTCCAGTCTAGAGAGCGAATGGCAGGAGGTCCTGCACAAGCTCTCGGCAATACATAGTCTTATAAGGTAAAGAAGGAAGGAGCGCAATGATACCGATGGACGATCCTGTGATCAGCGAACTAATCGCTCTGCTTCAAGCACACGGCGTGCGTGACGTGGTGCTCTGCCCGGGCAGTCGCAATGCGCCACTCGTACATGCGCTCAGCCACCAGCTCACGGGGGCGACCTGTCACTCGATCATTGATGAGCGCAGCGCAGGCTTCTACGCCCTTGGCTTGGCACTCGCCACGCATAGAGCGGTCGTGGTCTGCTGCACCTCTGGCACGGCGGTGGCAAACCTGCACCCAGCGGTCGCTGAGGCTTACTATCAGGGTGTCCCGCTGGTTATCCTGTCGGCCGATAGACCCGAGCGATGGATCGGGCAGTGGGCTGGGCAAACGCTTCCTCAGCCAGGACTCTTCGGCTCACTGGTACGTAAAGCGGTACAGCTCTCCGAGCCACACACCGATGAGGAGCGGTGGTACTGCAACCGTCTGATCAACGAAGCGCTTCTCGCAGCGCTGGCTCCGCTCCCAGGGCCCGTACAGATCAATGTTCCGATCAGCGACCCGAGCGTCTCTCTGCTCCCGCCAACTCCAGCAGAGCAACAGTCTGAGCCGAGCGACAGACGACCCATCGGAATGCAGCCAGGACGCCATATCGAGCAACTCTGTCCGTGTGGTGTGGATGCGCAGGCGGTCAAGCCGTTGCTAGCGAGGCTCGCCACGTTCGAGCGCAAGATGATATTGGTAGGACAGGAGACTTGGACAGCTACGACTAGCGCAGGGGCGGCCTTTCCGCAAAGCTTGCGGGAGCAGTTCCTCTGCATCGGCGAGTCGCTCTCCAATAGGCCCGTGACGATCTGTTCGCTTGATGCGCTCCTAGCGTCTCTCAGCGAGACGGATCGACGAGCCCTGCAGCCCGACCTGCTGATCACCCTCGGAGGGCATATCGTCTCCAACAAGATAAAGCAGTACCTGCGCAACTATCCGCCACGCGAGACGTGGCACCTGTCGCCTGATCCCAGCGTGGTGGATCTCTTTTGCAGTCTCAACGAGTTGATCACGGCTCCTGTCGGGCCATTCCTTGAAATAATGGCGCAGGGCTTGGAGACGCTGGCGCAGGGCTTGGCTGGTCAGGCTAGCTCTCCCTACGTCCTTCAGTGGCGGGAGCGAATTGATCGACTGCCGCCACCGACGCCACGCTACAGTTCTCTGGCCGTGGTGGGAAACCTTCTGAGTCATCTCCCCGAAGAGCCTTGCGTATTACACCTAGCGAACAGTTCGTCGGTGCGCTATGCGGAGCTTTTTCGCAAGCCTCGTCGGCTTCTCACGCTTTGCAATCGAGGCACCAGTGGCATAGAGGGTTCGCTCTCGACCGCCTTAGGCTTTGCCCGCCAGAGAGCCGAGGAGCGCCACTTCATCGTCATCGGGGACCTGAGCTTCTTCTACGATCTCAATGCGCTGGGGCTCCCCGAGGTGGGGAGCAACGTGCGGGTGCTCCTGCTCAACAACCAGCGAGGAAGCATCTTCCAGAGCCTGCCGACCTTAGAGATGGACCCGCTGTCGCGACGCTACATCACCGCCGAGCATCAGCTGCGAGCGCAGGGCTGGGCCGAGAGCTGTGGCTGGGAGTACCTATCGGTGCACGAGGCAAGCGAGCTCGAGGAGACGATGGCTTACTTCGTCGGCCCCGCCGAGCGTCCTCGCCTCCTCGAGGCTTTCGTCTCCTCAGAGGATGAGATCGCCGAACTACAGACCTATTTCAAGCAATTACAACCAAGAGAAGAGTTATGAGTGAAAAGAACCAAAGGGTGTGGAAGCCCCTCAAAGCGTACGAAGATATCCTCTTTGACTACTACAACGGCATCGCTCGCATCACGATCAATCGTGAGCGCTACCGCAACGCCTTTACGCCGACCACGACGGCCGAGATGAGCGACGCTCTGCGCATCTGCCGTGAGGATCAGAGTATCAACGTGGTGGTCCTGACGGGCGCTGGCGACAAGGCGTTTTGCTCTGGCGGAGATCAAAACGTCAAGGGTCGGGGTGGCTACATTGGCAAGGACGGCGTGCCTCGCCTGAGTGTCCTAGACGTGCAGAAGCAGATCCGCAGTATCCCCAAGCCTGTCATCGCGGCGGTCAATGGTTACGCCATCGGCGGCGGACATGTCCTCCACGTGGTGTGCGACCTCTCGATCGCTTCGGAGAATGCTATCTTCGGTCAGACGGGTCCCCGTGTGGGTAGCTTCGATGCGGGCTTTGGTTCCTCCTATCTGGCTCGTGTCGTGGGACAAAAGAAGGCGCGTGAGATATGGTTCCTCTGCCGCCAATACTCCGCTCAGGAGGCTCTCGACATGGGGCTGGTAAACAAGGTGGTGCCTCTCGACCAGCTGGAAGATGAGTACGTGCAGTGGGCGGAGGAGATGATGTTGCTGAGTCCGCTCGCCCTTCGCATGATCAAGGCGGGGCTCAATGCCGAGCTGGACGGTCAGGCAGGTATCCAAGAGCTGGCGGGCGATGCGACGCTCCTCTACTACCTCACGGACGAAGCGCAGGAGGGCAAGAACGCTTTCCTGGAGAAGCGCAAGCCCAACTTCGAGCAGTACCCTAAGTTTCCCTAGCCGCCGATGTCACCACACGAGAGCATCCTTCACCTCCCTGCACTGCTACCACAGATAGCTGAGCGGGTGACCATTAGCGTGGAGCCGTACACCCTGCGCTTCCGTCGCCCTGCCAAGACCTCCCGTGGCGAGTACGAGACGAAGCGGGTCTACTACCTACGCCTCCAAAGCCTCGAGCAGGCAGGTCATGTGGGCTGTGGCGAGTGCGCCCCGATGCCTCAGCTCAGCTGCGACGATCTGCCCAACTATCAGGCTGTGCTGGAGCAGCTGACGGGTCAGATGGCGCAGGCTCCCGAACGGTTCGACTTGGCTTCGCTGCGCCCCTACCCTTCCATCGCTTTTGGCTTAGCCACAGCAATCAACAGCTTCATCGCTGCCGGCCACAGTAGTGAGGAGGGGGCGGTAAAGCCCTTTTGCGATACCCCTTTCACCCGTGGCGAGCTGGGTATCCCGATCAATGGATTGATCTGGATGGGCGACAAAGCCTATATGTACGAGCAGATCAAAGCTAAGCTGGCGCAAGGCTTTCGATGCCTGAAGCTTAAGATCGGCGGAATAGACTTTTCCGAAGAGCTAGAGCTACTCCGCTACGTGCGGCAGCACTTCTCGCCTGAGGAGATGGAGCTGAGGGTGGACGCCAACGGAGCGTTTGCCCCAGAGGTGGCTCTGGAGCGACTGAAAAGGCTGAGCGACTTTCACCTACACTCCATCGAGCAGCCGATCCCTGCGAGCGATCAGTGGGACGAGCTGGCCAAGCTCACGTCAGCGTCGCCACTCCCCATAGCACTCGACGAGGAGCTCATCGGGATCCACAGCCGAGAGCGCAAGGCGCAACTACTAGACGAAGGCAAGCCGCACTACATCATCCTCAAGCCGTCGCTCCATAGCGGGATCGATGAGTGGATCGAGCTCGCCGAGGAGCGAGGCATCGGCTGGTGGGCAACCTCAGCGCTGGAGTCAAACGTAGGGCTTAGCGCCATCGCTCAGTGGGTCAGCCAGTACCCGATCGTCCGCCCGCAAGGACTTGGCACAGGAGCTCTCTATCTCAACAACACGCCCTCCACGCTGCAACTCGTAGGCGACCAGATGTTTTTTAGAGAGGTTAGAGATTAGAAGTTAGAAATTAGCTTTTGGCTTTTGGCCGTTAGCTTTTAGCCACCAATAGCCAACAGCTAAGAGCTAAGAGCCAACAGCCAAGAGCTAAGAGCCAACAGCTAAGAGCCAACAGCCAATAGCCAAGAGCTAACAGCCAACAGCTAACAGCCAACAGCTAACAGCCAACAGCCATCCCATGTCCGAGCACCTATATATAGACAGCGCACGAGTAGATGCAGAGAGCTTAGAGCCGTTCGCCCGAGGGCTAGCACCCGAGCGGATAGCGGTACTAGAGCCACTGCTCACCTTCCTCAGGGAGTGGTGGAGCGAAGAGGAGTGTGTGACCGTCCAAACCTCCGGCTCGACTGGCACGCCCAAACGGCTTCAGCTGGCGAAGCTTGCCATGCGACGTAGCGGACTCAGGAGCAACCGCTACTTCCAGATCCAAGCGGGCACTCATCTCCTCCTCGCGATGGACCTTCGCTACATAGGCGCTAAGATGATGGTGGTGCGTGCCTTACTCGCAGGAGCCGAGCTAGTCGTGGTGCCCCCCTCGAGCCATCCGCTAGCGACGCTCAATGTAGCACCGCAGTTCGTCTCCCTCGTCCCCCTACAGCTACACCACACCCTGGAGGTGCCAGCGGAGCGTGAACGGCTCAGTCAGGCTGAGCAACTGATCATCGGGGGCGGAGCCATTCACCCCACCGTGGAGGCGCAGCTCAGCACGCTCCCCGTGTCAGCTTTCGCCACTTATGGCATGACAGAGACCATCTCGCACATCGCCCTGAGACGGCTCAACGGTCCTCACGCCTCGCCTCTCTTCTATCCCCTCGAGGGAGTGCACCTCACCCAGGGCACCGAAGGCGAACTCATCATTGAGGATCGCCTGGTTTACCCCGATGGTCCTCGCCTCACGACCCATGATCTCGTCGAGCTACACCCCGATGGTGGCTTTACCATCGTGGGGCGAGCCGACAACATCATCAACAGTGGCGGGATCAAGATAAGCCCCGAGCCAATCGAGCGAAAGCTTGCCGAAGTCCTAGATAGACCGCTCGCCATCAGCTGGATAGCCGATGCAGCTCTAGGGCAAAAGCTGGTACTCGTACTAGAAGGCGACAGCCTCGCCGAAGGCTTTACAGAAACTCTTACTGAAGCCTACCAAGAGATCCTACCACCCTACCACCGCCCCAAAGAGATCCGTCTCGTGTCGCACTTGCCACACAATGACAACGGCAAGCTTGATCGCCGAGCTCTCCAAAGGCTACTCCTCACCTCCACAAACTAAAGAAGAGTAGGAACGCACTAGACAGTGTGTTCCTACTCTTCTTTATTTATTCAGCGGTGATGCCGTGCCGTGAAACTAACTGCGGGGACAGCCAGCGCACTGTCTGATTTGCTGGAAGAAGTCGTTGCCCTTGTCATCGACCAGGATGAACGCAGGGAAGTTTTCCACCTCTATGCGCCAGATCGCCTCCATGCCTAGCTCGGGATACTCCAAGCACTCGACGCGCTTGATGCTCTCCTTCGCTAGGATAGCTGCGGGACCACCGATGCTACCGAGGTAAAAGCCTCCATGTGCCTTGCAAGCGTCCGTAACCTGCTGACTACGATTGCCCTTAGCTATCATAACGAGGCTACCGCCATGGCTTTGGAAGAGATCCACATAAGGATCCATACGTCCTGCCGTGGTGGGACCGAAAGAGCCGCTCGGCATCCCCTCAGGCGTCTTGGCGGGACCAGCGTAGTAGATCGGGTGATCCTTGATGTACTGAGGTAACTCCTCACCACGATCGAGGCGCTCCTTGAGCTTGGCGTGGGCTATGTCACGTCCTACAACGATAGTGCCTGAGAGCGAGAGACGGGTAGAGACAGGGTACTGGCTCAGTTGCTTGCGTATCTCGTCCATCGGGCGGTTGAGGTCCACCTTCACGACCTCGCCTTCGGTGCCGTGGCGCATCGATTCGGGGATGAGTCGTGCGGGGTGCTTCTCGAGTCGCTCGATCCACAGTCCATCCTTATTGATCTTAGCCCGCACATTGCGATCGGCAGAGCAACTCACACCTAGTCCGACTGGACAGGAAGCTCCATGGCGTGGCATGCGGATGACTCGTATGTCATGGGCGAAATACTTACCGCCAAACTGCGCTCCGAGACCAATCTCGTGGGTCGCCTCCAGGAGCCGCTGCTCCATCTCTAGATCACGGAAGGCGTGTCCCAGCTCGTTGCCCTTGGTCGGTAGCTCGTCGTAGTACTTAGCACTGGCGAGCTTGACCGTCTTGAGGTTTGCCTCTGCTGAGGTGCCTCCGATGACGAAAGCAATGTGATAAGGCGGGCAGGCGGCGGTGCCTAGCGAACGCATCTTCTCAACTAAGAAGGGGAAGAGCCGCTCCTCCGTGAGGAGTGCTTTGGTCTCCTGATAGAGGTAAGTCTTATTGGCAGAGCCACCGCCCTTAGCGATAAAGAGGAACTTATACTCGTCACCCTCGGTCGCCATCAGATCGATCTGCGCGGGGAGGTTGCACCCCGTATTGACCTCACGGTACATGTCGAGGGGCGCATTTTGCGAATAGCGGAGGTTGTAGCGCGTGTAGGTGTCGTAGACGCCGTGCGAGAGGTACTCCTCGTCGCAAGCGCCAGTCCAGACGTTTTGACCTTTCTTACCCAAGATGATGGCGGTACCCGTGTCTTGGCAGAAGGGAAGCTGCCCCAGAGCGCTCACCTCGGCATTGCGCAGGAAGGTGAGAGCGACAAACTTATCATTGTCCGAAGCCTCCGGGTCGGACAGTATCGATGCGACCTGCTCCTGATGAGCGGGACGTAGGTAGAAGGCTACATCGTGCATAGCTCGCTCCGCAAGTATGCGTAGCGCCTCAGGATCGACCTGGAGCATCTGGTGACCATTGCAGTCGACCGTGTGCACGTAGTCAGAGGTGATTAACTCGTACTCAGTCCGATCGGGTCCTACGGGATACATCGGCTGGTACTTAAACGGTGGTGTGGGCATCTCTCGTGTGTCTGTTAAGTGTGTACGGAGTCTGCCAACGGATTGGTCAGACTCAAATAGTGGGAAAAGCAAGAGACTGAGTGCTAGGGTCTGCTCCTTAGAAGTCTAAGCGTGCGTCCCCCCTGCATTCAGTCTCTATCAGGTTAAGAGGCGTGGCCTCTGTGTAGTTTATCTTACCAAGCGAAGATAGGTAGTGGAGACATCATCTCGTTGACCTCCTTACGAACCTTAGCTATCTCAGCCTCGTTCTCAGGATCGCGGAGTACGCGGTCGATGAGCTCGACGATGTATGGCATCTTGTCCTCCTTGACACCACGCGTCGTGATAGCGGGCGTACCCACACGGATACCAGAGGTCTGGAATGCAGAGCGTGAGTCGAAGGGAACCATGTTCTTATTGACCGTGATATCAGCACGTACGAGTGCATTCTCAGCTACCTTACCCGTTAGGTCAGGGTACTTAGAGCGTAGGTCGATGAGGAGGCAGTGATTGTCCGTACCGCCAGAGATACAGTTGTAGCCCATCTTGACGAAAGCCTCGCCAAGCGCCTTAGCGTTCTTCATGACCTGCTTCTGATACTCCTTAAATGAAGGATCAAGAGCCTCACCAAAGGCAACAGCCTTAGCAGCGATGACATGCTCTAGCGGACCACCCTGGATGCCTGGGAAGACAGCCGAGTTGAGTAGCTGAGACATCATCTTGACAGCGCCCTTAGGTGTCTTGAGACCCCAAGGATTCTCAAAGTCCTTACCCATGAGGATGATACCACCACGAGGACCACGTAGAGTCTTGTGCGTCGTAGAGGTGACGATGTGAGCATACTTGACAGGGTTCTCGAGTAGACCAGCAGCGATCAGACCAGCGGGGTGAGCCATGTCAACCATAAAGATAGCGCCGATCTCGTCAGCTACCTTGCGGAAGCGTGCGTAGTCCCACTCGCGGCAGTAAGCTGATCCACCAGCGATGATGAGCTTAGGCTTGTGCTGGCGAGCTAGCTGCTCCATCTCGTCGTAGTCGACCGTACCAGTCTCCTTGCTCAGGTTGTAACCTATAGGATTGTAGAGGATACCAGAGCTATTAACAGGCGAACCGTGTGAGAGGTGACCACCGTGGTCTAGGTTTAGACCCATGAAAGTGTCGCCTGGCTTGAGGCAGGTGAAGAGGACTGCCATGTTTGCCTGAGCACCTGAGTGTGGCTGCACGTTGGCATACTCAGCGCCAAAGAGCTTCTTAACACGCTCTATAGCTAAGCTTTCAGACTTGTCCACTACCTCGCAACCGCCGTAGTAACGCTTGCCGGGGTATCCCTCAGCGTACTTGTTGGTCATACAGCTACCCATAGCCTGCATGACCTGGTCGCTGACAAAGTTCTCAGAGGCAATCAGCTCAATGCCCTTTTGCTGGCGCTGATGCTCCTGTTCGATCAGATCAAAGATTTCTTGGTCTCTTTTCATTCTAGGTGAAATTAAATACGTTAGTCGTCATACATCGGGTGTGCGAAGGCCCCCGCCCCTCTAGCGCAAGCGGTGGCTCACACAATTCACTCGCAAAGATAACAATAATATCTGAGCTGAGACAATCTTGGCGACAGCCATCCAGGGATGACGCATCATAAAAATGAGCTCGTTTCATTTCCTACCTAGGAATTGCCCAAATTCCTCCGTAGATATTTCTGATTTGCTACCTAGGAAATGGAAAATTCTTCGGACTTATGATTTGATTCCTCCGAAGTTTCATTTGATTCCTCCGAAGAATTTTTTATTTCCTAGGTAGGAATTGGGGCAATTCCTAGGTAGCTATTGGACAAATTCCTAGGTAGGAATTCCATTCTTCGGGAGGAAGGTGTAATCTGTGAGGTCTCGTAGCCACTCTGTAGTGATACTCGAACCGGGTATCACTAGCTATCGTCATGTACCACTCCTAGCCAGCTGGCTATCATGCGCCAGCCATCGCAGGGGGTCTAGCTATATAAGTGGAAATAATTATCTTTGCCACATCTTAGTGTAAACGTAGTACGGTATGAAACGAACCTATTGGACCCTCGGTCTGCTCTTTGCCTTGTCACTCCTCATGACGATGAGTTGCAGTGGCGAAGACCCTATCAAGGCTAAGCGTATCGCTATCGAGAACGGCACCTACAAGCCTAAGCCCAAGCCTGAGCCAGAGCCGGACCCCAATCCGGATCCCGACCCCAACCCCAATCCTGATCCTGATCCTGATGACAAAATGGATCTACAGAATGTCACCTTCACCTTTGACAACTGGGTCAAGCCAAAGGGTTCTTACCAGCTACCCGTAGAGAAGAGTCTCTCTAAGCTACTTGCGGGCGACCCCTACTGGATGTCTGCAAGCAATGTGGGGGCTGCCAAGGCACTAAAGCTCACCTATCCAGTACGACCTCTGACATCTGGTCGTACAGGACAAGCTCTGGAGCTGGAAACCATTAAAGGAATGCCTATCGTTCGAAAAGGCATCATCGCTGGAGCTCTTTACTGCGGATCTCTGGACGAGGGCATTATGACCTCCAAGCCTCTAGAGTCCACAAAGTTTGGGCAACCCGTCTTTGCTATACCGCTTTCTATCAAAGGGTACTACCAGTGGCTCCCTGGCAAAGACTTGGTTGATGGGACGAAGAAGAACCAGGTGATCAAAGGACAGGACGAGGCTACCATCGCCTGCGTCTTTTACGACATCTCGCAAGACGACAGCTACCTCAGTGGTAAGACGCTCTACTCCGACTCACGTATCTTAGCAAAGGTACAGCTACACCCCACCCCTACGAAGGATGGCGCCTGGACACCTTTTGAAGGGAAGCTGGAGGTTATCGCAGGAAAAGAGGCTGCCTACAAGCAGATAGACCTTCAGAAAGGCAAGTACCGCATGGCACTTATCTTCTCGTCGAGTGCTCGCGGCGACCAATTCATCGGAGCTGTCGGCAGTCGCCTGCGCATCGACGACTTTACTGTGACACTCGGCATACCCACCAAGAAGTAACCCGCTACAGATATGACTATACGGCAACTACACAGGGGGGCTATCGGTCTCCTGCTGGCACTCCTCACGACTCCTCTATTATGGGCACAGACGCCTAAGGAAAACAAAAAAGATAATCTTGAGTTCGGCGTCAAGGCTGGTCTCAATATCGGAGCTACCACACCACTGCCCAAACCGAAGGCTATTGACAAGATCTATACGTGGAATCCCCACATGAACATAGCCATCAAGGGGTGGCTCTCCTACCAGCTTCCCGATACCAAAGGGTGGCACCTAGACACCGGTCTAGAAATGGAGCGCAAGGGAATGTATGTCTGTACCCATGCGACAGATATGCGCATCAATATGGGCGATGGGCAGGAAGCTGCGTGGGGACTCTTTACGGGCAATAACAGCACCGAGTTCATCAACTACTACCTCACGCTCCCGATGCTGGTCGCCTACCACACGAATAGCGACAAGTTTCGCATGCAAGTAGGCTTCTACCTCTCCTACCTGATGCAGCAGAGCTTTAAGGTAACGCTGGATGGTGACGGCACGCTCAATGGAGAAGCCATCGCCCCAGGTCATCTCGTCGACTACGACCTGTCGGATCACTTCAACAAGCTAGACATGGGCGTCAGAATAGGCTTCGACTACTTCTTTCACCAGCGTCTCGGCGTGACCGCACAGCTCAACATGAGCTTCGAGCCTGCTCTGGATAGAAGCTTTACGATGATGCCTTTCCCGCTGTACAATATCTACGCTTTTGCGGGCTTTGCTTACCGCATCTAAGGCATCAGTCACAACCTTCCTAGACTCCGCAAATCGGGCTATCCGTTTTGAGGTATCTCGGTCAGACGGCAAATAGTTTTTTACTACCTTTGTGCTGCAGTGGTGTGGGGCAGCTGAGCACGCTCCACACCCTGTGTATGACACCCACCGAGTCCACCACACTATGCACGCTAGCCTTGTCATCATACCGACCTACAACGAGAGCGAGAATGTCGCTGAGATGATTCGCGCTGTCCTGGCACTGCCAGAAGCCTTCGACCTGCTGATCCTGGATGACAATTCGCCAGACGGGACCGCTGAGATCGTCCGTACGCTACAGCAGGAGACGGACTACACAGACCGTCTGCATCTGATCGTGCGCCCAGGCAAGATGGGACTAGGCACCGCCTATCTCACAGGCTTCGAGTGGGCTCTAGAGCATGGCTACGACTATATCTTTGAGATGGATTGCGACTTTAGCCATCCACTCTCGGCACTACCCCATCTCCTACGTGCGGTCTCTGAGGAGGGCTACGATGTGGCGGTAGGCTCGCGCTACGTGCGGGGTGGCGGGGTCAAGGATTGGCCACTGAACCGTATCCTCATGAGCTATCTCGCATCGGTCTACGTGCGCCTCGTCACCTGGCTGCCCGTACGAGACACGACAGCGGGCTTCGTCTGCTACAGACGTGAGGTGCTGGAGGCGATGAGACTAGACGAGGTGCACTTCAAGGGCTACGCCTTCCAGATTGAGATGAAGTACACGGCTCACTGTCTGGGCTTCAAGATCAAGGAGGTGCCCATCACCTTTGTCAATCGTAAGCTCGGAAGCTCGAAGATGAATGGGTCGATCTTTGGCGAAGCCTTCACGGGTGTCCTCAAGCTACGCTACTGGCGACTCTTCAAGGGCTTTCCCAAGCGTCGTAATCCTGAGAAATAATATGAAACAGATCATACTCGGAGCTACCTTAATCAACGAAGGTCGGCAGGTCGTCGGCTCCGTATGCCTCTCCGACGAGCGAATTGAGTCTATATATATAGGTGTGGACCAAGCGTCTGACCTCCCAGACGAACTGCTCCAAGGAGCGGAGGTCGTGGATGCACACGGGTTCTGGCTACTACCAGGTTGCATCGATGATCAGGTGCACTTTAGAGAGCCTGGACTGACTCACAAGGGCGACATTGCGCACGAGAGCCGTGCTGCCGTGGCTGGCGGTGTAACCTCCTACATGGACATGCCGAATGTAAAGCCTCCAACGGTCACCCTCGAGGCGCTCCTCGACAAGCGTCAGCGCGCTCAGGAGACAAGCTGGGCAAACTACGCCTTTTACTTCGGCGGGACCAATGACAATGCGCCCGAAGCGTGTGCCATTGACCCAGCCTTGATCCCTGGGTACAAGCTCTTCCTAGGAGCCTCCACGGGGAATATGCTGGTGGACAGCGAGGAGGCTCTCGACTACTTCTTCGCCCATGCCCCTAAGCTCATCGCCACGCATTGCGAGAGCGAGGAGATCATCACACGCAATAAAGAGCTTTACCGCCAGCGATACGATGGGCATCCACCCATTGAGGCGCACCCGCTGATACGCTCTCGTGAGGCGTGCTACGCGTCTTCGCACAGCGCCATAGAGCGTGCCAAGCGTCTTGGGGCTAGGCTACACGTGCTACACCTATCGACAGCGGAGGAGATGGAGCTCTTCTCGGCAGCACCGCTTTCGCCAGAGAAGCGCATCACCGCTGAGGTGTGCGTCCACCACTTATGGTTTACCGATGAGGACTACAGCCGCCTAGGCAACCGAATCAAGTGGAATCCCGCAGTCAAGACGGCTCGTGACCGTGAGGCTCTACGCCAAGCGCTCGTCGAGGGGCGTATCGATGTAATAGCCACTGATCATGCACCTCACACGCTAGCCGACAAGGAGGGCGACGCTCTCACGGCAGCTTCGGGAGGTCCACTCGTACAGCACAGCCTTCTGATGATGCTGGAGCTGGCTCACGAGGGGCTTTGGTCGCCAGAACTAGTGGTTGAGAAGATGGCGCACGCTCCCGCCCAGCTCTTTGGGGTCCGTGAGCGGGGCTACATCCGCACAGGCTACTACGCCGACCTAGTCCTCGTCGATCCTCATCAGGAGACCACGGTGACTAAGGAGAGTCTCTACAGCAAGTGTGGCTGGTCGCCACTGGAGGGCTACACCTTCTCTCATCGCATCGTAGCTACTTGGGTCAATGGTCAGGTCGCTTACCGTGACGGTCAACTGACCAGTCGCCCACCTGTCCATGCGCTCACCTTCGCCTGAGCTGGCTCTTCCAAGAGAGCAAATCGATATTTGGGTGTCAAACCCTTTCGCTACGTGAGCGATTATTATTATATTTGCAGTCGGGTGTTGATCTCCAAAGAGATTGACCCCATAGGGTGGGCGCATGTCCGCCCCCCTTTGAATAGACACATAAATCAAAAAACAGTATAGCGTATGAATCTGTCACACATTGAGCATCTTGGGATAGCAGTCAAGAGCATAGAGGAGGCACTACCCTTCTTTGAGGGAGTCCTCGGACTAACCTGCTACAACATTGAGGAGGTCGCTGACCAGAAGGTGCGTACCGCATTCCTCAAGATAGGCGAGGTCAAGCTGGAGCTCCTAGAGCCCACAAGCGATGAGAGCCCTATTGCAAAGTTTATCGAGAAGCGTGGCGAGGGTATCCACCACCTAGCACTATCATCAGACGATGTGGCACCAGCCCTCGAGGAGCTCAAGGGCAAGGGCATACGCCTCATTGATGAGAAGCCTCGCAAGGGTGCTGAGGGTCTCAACATTGCCTTCGTTCACCCCAAGAGTGCACACGGCATACTCCTAGAGATCTGCGACTGCAAGGATGTCGCTAAGTAATATCGTCCAATCAAACAAACGCTACATAGAATAATGAGTGTACAACAAGAGAAGATAAAGCAACTCCTTGCCAAGCGTGAGGAGGCTCGTCTCGGAGGAGGCGAGGAGCGCATTGAGAAGCAACACGCTAAGGGCAAGTACACAGCTCGTGAGCGTATCGCTATGCTCCTCGATGAGGGTTCCTTTGAGGAGATAGACATGTTCGTCCAGCACCGCTGCACGAACTTTGGCATGGAGAAGAAGAAGTTCCTCGGGGACGGTGTCGTCGTAGGTAGTGGTACCATCGACGGACGTCTCGTCTACGTCTTCGCTCAGGACTTTACCGTCATCGGTGGCGCACTCGGTGAGATGCTCGCTGCTAAGATCTGCAAGGTCATGGACCTAGCCATGACTATGGGCGCTCCCTGTATCGGTCTCAACGACTCAGGTGGTGCGCGTATCCAAGAGGCGGTCAATGCGCTCTGTGGTTACGGCGAGATCTTCGAGCGCAACATCCTTGCTTCGGGCGTCATACCTCAGATCTCTGGTATCTTCGGTCCTTGCGCTGGTGGCGCTGTCTACTCGCCTGCACTGACCGACTTCAACATTATGGTACGCAACTCCAGCTACATGTTCCTCACGGGTCCTAAGGTGGTCAAGACGGTCACTGGCGAGGACGTCACACAGGAGGAGCTAGGCGGTGCAGACGTACACGCTTCTAAGAGTGGCGTGGCACACTTCGCCGTAGACAACGACGAGGCTGGCCTTCAGCTCATCCGTCAGCTGCTCTCCTTCCTGCCACAAAACAACATGGAGGAGCCACCCTTCGTCGCTTGCGACGATCCCGCAGACCGCTGTGAGGACCTGCTTAACGAGATCATCCCCGACTCGCCAAACCGTGCTTACGATATGTACGAAGTGATCGGAGCTATCGTGGACCATGGCGAGTTCCTCGAGGTACATCGTGACTACGCACGCAACATCATAGTCGGCTTCGCACGCTTCAACGGGCAGAGCGTCGGTAT
Organism: Porphyromonas uenonis DSM 23387 = JCM 13868; assembly: GCF_000482365.1. Classification (GTDB taxonomy): domain Bacteria; phylum Bacteroidota; class Bacteroidia; order Bacteroidales; family Porphyromonadaceae; genus Porphyromonas; species Porphyromonas uenonis. The sequence continues at coordinate 372,857 of NZ_KI535306.1, forward strand.
CGTAGCCAACCAGCCCAAGGTAATGGCTGGTAGCCTCGACTGCAACTCCTCTCGCAAGGCAGCACGCTTCGTACGCTTCTGCGACTCATTCAACATCCCCATCGTCACACTCGTCGACGTGCCGGGCTTCCTCCCAGGTACTGGTCAGGAGTACAACGCCGTCATCACACACGGTGCTAAGCTTCTCTACGCTTACGGCGAGGCTACCGTGCCTAAGATCACGGTTGTCCTACGCAAGGCATACGGTGGTGCCTACATCGTGATGGGCTCTAAGCACCTTCGCGCAGATATCAACTACGCTTGGCCCTCTGCCGAGATCGCCGTCATGGGTCCGTCAGGAGCTGTCGAGGTAGTCTTTGCCAAGGAGGTCAAGGCGAGCGACGATCCCGCCAAGACAGCTTTGGAGAAAGAGCAAGAGTATCGTGATGCTTTTGCCAATCCATACAATGCTGCTTCCTACGGTTACATCGATGACGTCATCGAGCCGAGGAACACTCGCTTCCGCATCGTCCGTGCGCTACAGCAGCTACGCACGAAGCGCCAGACGCTCCCCGCTAAGAAGCATGACAACGTACCTCTCTAATCCCTCCTACCGATGGCTACCAAGAAGATAGAAAAGGGTAAGAAGGCACCCGCCAAGAGAGCTAAAAAAGCAGCGCCAGCGCCCTCTCCCGAAGAGGTTGCTATAGCGCTCGCCTTAGCGCAGGCTCTGGGCTCCCCTCACGACGAGGAGTCCTACCGCCTGACGATACGGCACAAGGAGTTCGACCCCTGGTCGCTCAAGCTACAGAACATGCGTGTCACACCACAGAAGCAGTATTATATCTAATCCTAAACGGCAGTACCTTAGCAGGCTAGCTCGCTAGACTACTAAGCACCCATATCAAATCCCTTATGAAAGAATATAAGTATAAGATCGATGGCAAAGAGTACGCCGTCAAGATAGACAAGATCGAGGGTGACCAAGCTCAGCTAGAGGTCAACGGCACCCCATACAGCGTCGAGATCATACAGGAGAAGAAGGAGACCCCCAAGGTCGCCAAGTCTGCTCCTAAGTCAGCACCCGCTGCTACTGCAGCACCCGCACCCGCTGCGGCTCCAGCCTCCTCAGGCAAGGGCAAAGCGGTCAAGGCTCCCCTACCTGGCGTCATCATATCAGTAGACGTACAGGTCGGTCAGCAGGTCAAGCGCGGACAGCAGGTCGCTGTACTCGAGGCTATGAAGATGGAGAACGGCATCAACGCAGAGTGTGACGGCACCATCACCGAGATCAAGGTCAAGGCTGGAGACTCCATCCTAGAGGGTACAGACATCCTCATCATCGGATAAGGGGAGTCCTGACGACCAACTATAGAGCGAGCTGGGATTAAGTAGTGGATAGCAACAGAGCCCAGTAAGACCTAGTGGCACGGCTCCGCTACCTCTTACTTCGTCTTCTGCTGGTTGTCCACAGCTTATCCCCAGCTCGTTTGCATTACTCGTAATTCACTACACATAGACTTATCATTATGAAAAACTTACAACGTATCCTTGCAGCACTCACCGCAGTCATCTGCATGACCCTTGCAATGAGTAGTTGCAACCCCAAACAAGAGCCCAACCCTGGACCCGACACGACAGGCGTGGACACCACCGGTACTAAGCCTAATCCAGGGCCACAGCCCTTCCAGTCTATCCTCGAGCTAGATGACAATGGCAAGCTCACAGCCATCCCCTTCCCCTGCGTCGATTGGCTTGGTGGCGAGAAGGCTGTTCAAGCCTTCGAGCACAGCAAGGGTGCGACCTTCGAAGGCTCCGTGGATAAGAATGGCAAGAAGGTCCTTCGCTACAAGACGGGCGACCCCAAGGGACAGCAGCCCACACGTATGTATATCATCAACCCCAAGAACTCTCGCCTCGAGACCTCTTCCATACAGATTGCAGCGCATCTAGTTGCCGACGGAGACGACATCAATGACAACATGGAGATCCTGCTCTTCGACGCAGGCTATCAGAAGGTCCCCGAAGCTAAGGGCATCGCTTACTCCAACGGCACTTACCTGCTCGTTTTCTCTAAGGTCAACGATAGCTCCTGGGCTATCGCATACAAGTCCGCAGGCGATCCTGCCCAGCTCGCAGGCATCCTACAGATCAAGGACTTCCCCTATCTCAAGAAGGAGACCAAGATGAGTGCCTACACCTTTGAGGAGATCGATGCTTATGAGAAGAAGCTCGGGCTACGCAAGCAGACCAAGAAGACAGCGACCAGTGTCATCTACCAGGCGATAGAACCCAGCAAGGTGAACTTCACCTATGTTCGCTACGACATCAATCCCAATGACGAGAGCAAGTCTGGACCTATAGTCCGCACCGATCGCTTCTCAATGTCTATGTACAGACAGCCTGAGCTACGCTCTTACTTCGAGCTCAACGGCTTTACCTACGAGGGAGCATTCCAAATCTATGCACAGAAGTTTGTCAACAAGTCCCTCGCCGTACGTCTTCGCCTCTCCGACCAGAGACCTGGAGCCATCATCTCATTTGAAGACGCTCCCGACCTTTATCACAAGGATCCGAAACCTGTTGATCCCACTTTCCAGGCGCTCTACCTGCCACTGCTAGATGTCTTCGGTCAGGAGATCAGCAAGGACAGTCCCATCATCGCCCGTGAGAAAGAGTTACACCCCAACTTCTACGTTGAGTTTATCGCTGCCGATTCAATTAAAGGATATAAGCACGATGCCATTAAGGTGAACATGCCAGTTTACCTTCCTCCTGCTGATCGCAACAAGCCTCGTACGCTAAACTACGCCTACGAGTCAAAGAGTGGTTCGGCTATAGAGCAGATTTCTTACGTTTTCTCTCCAGACTGGGTGAAGGCCAAGATTGCAGGTGACAATGCCCTTATCAAGGACTTTATGACGAAGAACGGCTTTACTTACAAGGGGAAGGAGAAGATCGACGATCCTCGTATGACGTCTGAATATTACCAGTACTACAACGCTCAGCTAGGCATCTACTTTGAGTACAGCCTAGTTTCAAAGCCAATGCCTAATGCTATGGGTGTCTACACAAAGACTCCTGTAATAACATTCTAGTCTTATAGAGACAGAGTATTTACACAGAGCCAGCTCCTCGACCCATGAGCGTCGGAGAGCTGGCTTTCTGTCTATCGGGACAAGAAGCCTCCCTTTTTGCGCAAAATCGGGCCACGCTGGCCCGATTTCGCGCTTTTATTTCGTTGTTTTGGCCCGATCCGATGGCGTCACTAGCCTTTCTCTTGATGTGCACTTTTGGCGGTGTCGCAAGTTTTCCCTATCTTAGAGGGCGATTTTAACGAGTATAATAGATGAAACCAATACAATTCATACAGAAGTCTCTCCTGCTCATGACTGCGCTCCTCACGCTCAGTGTCGCCTGCACAGCTCAGAGCAAGAAAGAGACGCCTAAGGCCGAGATCCAGCACATCAATGCCAACTATATGCGCGAGCATATCTACGACTTTGAGGCGCATCCCGACACCTTCGTCTATAAGGGGGACAAGCCGGCCATCATCGACTTTTACGCCGACTGGTGCCGTCCCTGCCGCCAGCTAGCTCCCAAGCTACAAGAGGTTGCCGACCGATACGCTGACCAGCTCGTCGTCTACAAGGTCAATGTGGACGAGAACCCGCAGCTGGCCTCACTCTTTGGTGTACAGAGCATCCCGATGGTACTCTTCGTGCCACTCGATGACCTGCCTTACAAGAGCCTCGGAGACATTCCCATGGATCACATTGAGGGACTCCTCGGCAAGATAGGCGTCAAGACGAATAATCAGTAAAACACTTAATACACAGTAACTATAAACCAAACAAACAGTATGTCTACAGTAAAATTTCAAGATAAGATCACAGTCAAACTCTCTGGTGAGCAACCTAAGGTAGGTACGATGGCTCCCAACTTCGAGCTAGTCCGCAAGGACCTCTCCACAGCTAAGCTCTCAGACTATCGTGGCAAGCGCGTCGTCCTCAACATCTTCCCCAGCATCGACACCGGTGTCTGCGCAGCATCTGTACGTCGCTTCAACGCTGAGGCTGCTAAGCTCGACAACACCGTCGTCCTCTGCATCTCTCAGGACCTACCCTTCGCACAGGCACGCTTCTGCGGCGCTGAGGGTCTGGACAATGTCGAGACGCTCTCTGCCTTCCGTTGCTGCACGGTTCCCTCTTCAGAGCCTGCTTTCTGCAAGGGCTACGGGCTGATGATGCAGGACGGACCTCTCGCAGGGCTACAGGCTCGTTGCGTCATCGTCATCGATGCTGAGGGCAAGGTCATCTACGAGGAGCTAGTGCCCGAGATCACCCAGGAGCCTAACTACGACAAGGCTATCGCAGCGCTGAAGTAAGCGCACATCCACACAGAGGGAGACAACGGCTGCATAGCTTCCCGTCTCCCCACACACGACAGCGGCACCACGTTTCTAGCATTACGCTATGGAGCATGGTGTCGCTCTCGTTTTTTACGGTCTCTACTTAGCGCTCCTGCTAGCAAACGGGTATCAGAAAAGAATTGTCGAGAGGGCTAAATCACTGAGGTTGGGAGGCGGGAAGAGCGTCCATTCGGAGATTATCGTTACTTTTGTAGCATCTAAGCTAGAAGAAAACTATGACGCAGGTATCAGATCTAGAGAATCGTCAAGCATACATCACCCAGCAGAGTGGCTTCATACGCCAGCTACAGGAGGGCATGCACACCACGATCATCGGGCAGGAGCATCTTGTGGAGTCGCTCTTGATCGGCTTACTAGCCGATGGACATATCCTCCTCGAGGGTGTGCCGGGGCTCGCTAAGACGCTCGCTATCACGACGCTCGCTAAGCTCATTGATGCAGACTATAGCCGCATACAGTTTACCCCCGACCTACTTCCGGCCGACCTCATCGGTACGCTGATCTACAGTCAGCGCAGCGAGTCTTTTTCGGTCAAGAAGGGACCTATCTTCGCTCACTTTGTCCTCGCTGATGAGATCAACCGTGCTCCAGCCAAGGTGCAGAGTGCGCTCCTCGAGGCGATGCAGGAGCGACAGGTGACGCTCGGTGAGGAGACCTATCCGCTCCCCTCGCCTTTCCTAGTGATGGCAACGCAAAACCCCATTGAGCAGGAGGGTACCTACCGACTGCCCGAGGCGCAGGTAGACCGCTTCCTCCTCAAGGTGGTGCTGGACTACCCCTCGCATGAGGAGGAAATGAAGATCATTGAGATGAATCTGGCTAGCCAGCTACCCACGGTAAAGCCTGTGACGACTGCTCAGCAGATCTTAGCAGCTCGTGAAGCGGTACAGCAGGTTTATCTGGACGAGAAGATCCTCCGCTACATCGTAGACTTGGTGATGGCAACACGACAGACGGAGAGCGTCCCAGCGCTACAAGGGATGATCGCTTATGGCGCTTCGCCACGTGCGTCGATCTCGCTGGCAGCTGCTGCACGGGCATACGCCTTCATCGCTCAGAGAGCCTATGTGATCCCTGAGGATGTGCGTGCCGTATGCCACGACGTGCTACGTCATCGTCTCGGCATGAGCTACGAGGCCGATGCCATCGGCATGAGTGCCGACAAAGCGATCGACGAGATCATCAACGTGGTGCCGGTACCTTAATTGGCTGTTGGCTGTTGGCTGTTGGCTGTTGGCTAAAAGTATCGGAGGTATCGGAGCCATCGGAATGATCGGACATCTAGCTCCTAATCTCTAATGTCTAACCTCTAAGGTCTAATCTCTAAGGTCTAATCTCTAACTTCTAACCTCTAAGGTCTAATCTCTAACTCCTAACCTCTAAAGTCTAACCTCTAAAGTCTAAAGTCTCATGCAAGATCTCTTGCGCAAGGTCAGGCGCATCGAAATCAAAGCTCGGGGCCTCAGCCAAAACATCTTGGCTGGGCAGTACCGCTCCGCCTTTAAGGGCCGAGGGATGGCTTTTAGCGAGGTGCGTGAGTACTACATAGGAGATGATGTGCGAGACATTGACTGGAACGTGACGGCACGCTATGCGCAGCCACACGTCAAGGTCTTTGAGGAGGAGCGCGAACTGACTATCATGCTCCTCGTGGACGTCTCCCACAGTCTAGACTTTGGCTCTACGAGTGAGACGAAGCGTGATCTGGTCGCAACGATTGCCGCAACGATCGCCTTCGCCTGCATACACAACAACGACCGTGTCGGGCTGATGCTCTACACCGATCGTGTGGAGCGCTACATCCCCGCAGGACAGGGCCGCAAGCATGTGCTACAGCTCATTCGCGAGATCCTGACCTACCGCCCTGAGCGTCACTCTACGCAGATTTCTTCTAGCCTAGAGATGCTCTCGCGAGTGGTCAAGAAGCGTTGCTCAGCCTTCATCGTGAGCGACTTTATCACCGACGAGCCGACCACTGCGGAGCGAGCTCTGATCCAGCGCACGGCACGCAGACATGACCTGCTGGCGATACGCGTCGTGGACAGACGTGACTACGACCTCTCGGCTATGGGCTTGACACTCGTACGTGACCTAGAGACGGGAGCGAGTCGCTACGTAGACACCTCGTCGGCACGCCTTCGTGAGCAGTACGCGACCAACTATACGACCTTTGCCACCGAGTGGGAGCGACTAATGCGTGAGTCAGGCATCGACCACGCCATCGCCGAGACTGGCGAAGACATCATCCCCGTCCTCTCACAGCTCTTCCGCAAGCGCATCTAACGAAGAGAGAATAAGAAATATCCTAAGCTTAGAGCTCTGTTTCTGGCAAAAAGCCTTCAGTCGCAAGCATCTTGGTGACAGACGGCATTAAGAGCCGATTGGCCAGCGAGAGCACATACTTACGCCCATTTTCCTCCTCAGGAGTTACGAGTGCATTATCCATTAGCTCTCTAATCTTTCTAGAGATGGTACTTGGAGATTTACCTTGGAAGACCTCCTTCAAGTCCTTATTCATAACCACCTGCTTTCTAGCAACGACGGACAAAACCTCTGCCGTATCCCTGTCTATTCGCCCGCTAGCCCAAGCATCTTCGATGGCTGGTCGTAAGATCTTGTCCTGCAGATACTCGTAATCACTCAGTCGATTCACTTTTTGCAATTCGTTGCGCAGTCCCGACAAGACATAGGTACACCACCCTTCGATGCCTTCGTAGGTTCCCTTGTCAGCTTCGCTTAGGTAGTGGTAGTATTGGTCTCTGTTGGTGCAAAAGATAGCAGTGGGGTTGATAATCCTTCCTGCTATGTCAACTCGAAATCCTGCTCGTAAGAGCATTACATAAGTAAACAGGCGCACGGTACGCCCATTTCCATTACCAAAGGGGTGTATCCATACAAACCGATGGTGTGCCTGTGCTATCTTGATCAGGTCAAACTGAAGACTATCCCTGCGATTGACAAACGCCATCAAGTCTGCCATCAAGTAAGGGACACGATACGCCTCTGGAGGCGTGTGAGAGGAGCCACTGATACGCACAGAGTGCTCTCTGTACGCACCTGCATGACTATCCCCCTCGCCTCCAGCACCAGAAGACAAGCCCCGAACGACCATCGCATGCAGCTCTCGTATTAGCACCTCGTCAATAGGTCTAGACGCACAGTGCTCCTCGATAAAGAGTAGAGCCTCTTCAATATTCTTTATCTCCTTGAAGTCCTCTGCCTCCCGCTGTGTATGGCCCCCGTCAGGCTGCATCTCCAGATACGCAGCAACTGTCGTATTATTACCTTCAATCCTTGCTGATCCAACACTCTCCAGCACGTGAAAGAGCCTCTTGAGTTGCAAGAATACAATCGGGTGAGTCGTTGAGGATATCTGTAGCTGGCGCAAATGCTCCAGCTCCAAGATTAACGTCAGCAACTCACTATCAAATTTCGGCTCAAATAGCCGAAGTTTATCTTCTCTCTCACTCATAACAAACATCTATCATCTGCAAAGATACACATCTAGCACATAATACGCAATAGTGCTTAGCTATCAGCAAGATATAAGAACAGCACTTAAACAAACATCTCGCATACTATCACGATAAGGATCTTTCATCTCAGTGAGACTTTCAGGGTTTATTTACCCAGGGCTGACGCATTATAACCAGACGTCTAGAAGTTGCACATGACGATAACCAGGGATACGCAGTTCGAGCATCACTACTCAGTGGCTACCGGTCTTCTCTGATTCCTCCTCCCGAAGAATTGAATTTCCGCCTAGGGAATCAGACAAGCTCATTTTTACAATGCGTCAGCCCTGCTTATTTACCTCCTATTCGTGAATTATCGGTACTTTTGTGGCGTTGTACGGTCTAGAAGCACATAGTCATCGAGTGCCAGTCTAGATGCTTGAGTCTAACCTATGCGATATCGTCTACTACTATATATACTACTGATCTGTGGCGGCGGAGGTCTATGGAGCTTCGCAGCGGCGCAGGATATTGCGATCACGACGGAGCTGACGCCCTCGACGATTCAGATCGGCGAGTATGCCCAGATCAAGATGACTATCCGCACGAACGATCTGGACAACACGCTCCTCGTCATTCCTGAGGAACAGCAGATGGGACAGGCGGAGATGATCGCCTTCGAGGTGCTAGACACCATACCGCTCCAAGGGAGCGAGGTACAGCTGAACGCGCTGATGACCATCACCTCGTTTGCCGAAGGGATGGCGGAGCTACCCGCTTTTGGCTTGACAGTAGGCGGTAAGAGCTACTTCTCCAAGCCCCTTTACCTCAAGGTGACGATGCCCGAGGTGGACACGACACAGCCGCTCAAGTACAACCCGATCAAAGCCCCTGTTTCAGTCTCGCTACGCTGGTGGGAGTACATCCTCCTCGTCCTTATGAGCCCAATTACGTGGGTGGTGCTGGGCATCGCCGCAGTGGTGCTCTTCATCTTGTGGTACCGACACTACAGGCGCACACGACCCGAGCCAGAGGTGGTCGTGGTCCCGTTGACCGCTTTGGAGACTTTCGACCAAACGCTTGCCACGCTGCGTGCGTTACCCTTTGACCAGCAAGAGGAGCAGATAGCTTATTACGATGGCTTGATCACCGCCTTGCGAAGCTATCTGACAGAAGGCTTAGGCTTGGAGATAGACGAATTGACCGCTCGCGAACTAGCTCAGCTACTCCAAAAGGCTCCCTACGATGTAGCTCCGAATGCGCTAGCGCAGTGGGTAATCCACTCGGAGTGGGTGCGCTTTGCCGACACCTGGGCGGAGCACGCCTGGCAAGACGAAGACGCGACCACCATCTACGAGGTAGTGCATCAACTAGCTAGCAGAAAGGAGGATAAGTCGCTATGATATGGGTTCATCCTGAGTGGCTCTGGGCGCTCCTGCTCCTACCGATACTGGTGCTGCTCTACATTCGCTACAACAAGCGTCACCAAGCAAAGCTTTCGCTCTCGGCGTACCGCCTTTTGCCTAAAGGAAGCGGTTGGCGAAGCTATCTGCGGGCTTTGCCTTTTGCCCTAGAGCTCCTAGCGCTGGCGGCAATGATCGTGGCACTGGCTCGCCCGCAAGACTCCAACCACTGGGAGGAGCGATCGATACAAGGCATCGACCTTGTCCTCGCCATGGACCTCAGTGGCAGTATGCAGGCGCTAGACTTAAAGCCGAACCGCTTTGAGGCGGCGCGCACTGTGGCGAGCGAGATGATCGCTGCTCGTCCGAATGATAACATTGGTCTGGTGGTCTTCGCCGGGGAGAGCTTTACGCTCTGTCCGCTGACGGTGGACCACGAAGTGATCCTGCAGATGCTCGAGGCCACGGGGATAGGACAGCTGGAGGACGGTACCGCCATCGGACTAGGGCTAGCGACCGCTATCAATACGCTCCGCGGTAGCGACAATAAGAGCAAAGTGATCATCCTCCTGACCGACGGGTCAAACAATGCGGGCGACATAACCCCCTCGATGGCCGCTGAGCTAGCGCAGCAGTACGGCATACGTATCTACACCGTGGCGGCTGGAACCAATGGCGTCGCCAAGTTCCCCGTGCAGACCGCTTCTGGCATCGAATATGTGGAGGCTGATGTACAGATTGACGAAGGTACACTACGACACATCGCCCAGCAGACGGGCGGGAAGTACTATCGTGCGACCGACGAGACGAAGCTACACGAGATCTATAAGGAGATCGACTCACTCGAGAAGTCTCGACTGACCTCTCGCTCGGTAAGCGCTTACGAAGAGCGCTATATGCTCTTTGCCTTGCTCGCTATCGTGCTCCTTGGCGCCGCCTTCTTATTACGAAACACCTTGCTGCGAGCTAACCCATGATACAGTTTGCCTATCCCCTCCTGCTGTGGCTCCTGCTACTCGTGCCGCTCCTGCTACTCGTTATGATCGTCGATCAGAGACGGCGGCGCAAGCAGCAGCTACGCTTCGCCACGCCTCAGATGCTACGGCAGATCATGCCCGACCGCTCAGTCAAGCGCGACTGGTGGCGCGCCTCGCTCAAGCTTATCGCCATCGCTCTGCTCATCGTGGCACTGGCTCGTCCGCAACTCTACACCCATGCGCCCGTCTCGTCACAGCAGACGATCGGTGTGGACCTCGCCTTTTGTATAGACGTCTCCAACTCGATGGCAGCACGTGACGTCAAGCCCGACCGTATCGGCTTTGCCAAGCAGATTGTGACCCATACGATGCAGCAGTTGGCGGGCTCGCGGATCGCTATGGTCGTCTTCGCCGGAGGCGCTTACATACGTCTGCCACTCACGCCCGACTTGCCGACGGCTCAGACCTTTCTCGCAGACATACAGCCGGGCATGGTCTCCAACCAAGGCACCAATCTAGGACAAGCGCTCGAACGCTCCGCCCAGGCGCTCTCCGCTCCTTCACGAGCTGGCAAAGCGGTCATCATCCTGACCGATGGCGAGGACCACGAAGGCAACCTAGAGGAAGGTATCGATCGACTCAAGGAGCAGGACGTCAAAGCTTACGTCGTAACCATCGGACTCCCCGAGGGAGCCACCATACCCTTTGGCGAAACGCTCCTCACCGACTCGCTCGGCGTGCCTGTACTCTCGAAGCCTAATCCTGAGATCACGGCAGAGATAGCCAACGCCACGGGCGGGCAGAGCTTCGTCGGCAGCAGCCCCCGAGCCATTAGCAACCAGTTGGTCAACCAGCTCCGCACCTTGCCCCAAGCCAATCTGAGTGGCGAGGGAGATCAGATCGAGGAGCTCTATGCGCTACCCACGCTAGCAGCGCTTATCTTGCTCCTGCTCGCCAACGGGATCATGCGTCGCAAGAGTCGCCTCTTCAGTCGTATTCAAATCTTTGGTCATCATGATGCGTAAGTCTTTATACATTGTCTTACTCTTGCTCTCTAGCCTGACACTCGTCGGGCAGACCGTACGACTGGACGCACGGCGGGGCAACAAGAGCTACCAGCGGGGCAACTACACGTCAGCACGTAAGGCTTACCTCTCGTCTGTAGCTCGTGACTCGGTCTACGCTCCAGCCCGACTTGGTCTAGGCGACGCACTCTATATGTCAGGCGACACGCTTGCTGCCGTGCAGATGTGGCAGCGTATAGTGAGCGACAGCAAGGCAGATCCACGCTTGCAGGCCTTAGCATGGCACAACCTAGGCAACCGCTGTATGGATACCCAACAGTATGACAAAGCGATCGAGGCTTACAAAGAGTCGCTCCGCAGAAACCCTACCGACGATGAGACACGCTACAACTTAGCCCTAGCGATCAAGCTCAACAAGCAGCCCCCACAGCAAGGTGGCGGTGGAGACGGTGGCGGAGGGTCACAATCCGATCCGTCGCAGAAGCCCAACGAGCAGAAGCCCAACGAGCAGCCGCAAGGCAAGAAGCCCGACCTAGACAAGTCACAGGCTGACCGTCTCCTCGATGCGCTCCGCCAGCAAGAGCAGCACACACGCCAGCGCATCAATCAGCGCCAGCCACAGCAACAGAATCAGAACAAGAAGAACTGGTAATGCTACGCCTACGCACTTCGATACAACGCACCCTTCTGACGCTCACATGGCTCTGTGCCGTCGCCTTCGCGGGCTTAGCACAGCTCACAGTGATCGTTCCTCCGCAGGTCGCCGAGGGCGAGACCTTTCGGTTAGTTTATCGTGCTGCCGGAGCGCACGAGCTGGGCGCTTTTACCGCTCCGCAGATTGCCTCCGAGCTGAAGGTCCTCTACGGTCCGCAGCTCAACGTGCTACATGAGATGCGTGGAGGCGCCTCCAAAGAGTACACCACCATCACCTATACCCTGCAAGCGAACAAGGCGGGCACCTACGCCATCAGCGCAGCTCAGCTACGTGTCGGGCAGCGGAGCCTCAGGGCACTACCCAAGCGCGTACAAGTCGTCAGGGCTCAGGGTCTGTCACAGCAGTCACTCGCCTCGGGCGAGTCGCTACGGATAGCGGACCGAGATATGTATATGCGTGCCGTCGTTTCCTCGCAGTCGGTCTACACGCAGCAGCCAGTCCTCGTATCGCTCTACCTTTACTCCCGCTATGGCAACCTCGCGGGCGTAGATCGCAAGCCCCCCGAGGTGACCGACTTCGTCACCAAGGAGATACCGATACAGCGCACCACCTGGGGCACCGAGCGGGTCAGTGGCAGGCTCATGTACAAGGCGCTCATCTGGCAAATCCTCGCTTACCCGCAGCGCAGTGGTGAGCTGATCATCCCCTCCTTTGAGTATGAATTTCAAGTGGCGGTGAATCGGAATGTGGACAACGAAGAGGACCTTTTTGCCAATAAAGCTGTCGCAACGGCTCATAAGAAGTTGCGCTCGCAACCCTTGAAGTTGACCGTACGACCACTCCCCGAGGGTGCTCCCGAGGGGTACGATCAGTTGGTCGGCTCCTACCAGGTCCAAGGCACTCTCTCCGCACCCGATCCGACCTACGAGACGGGCCGCGCCATGACCTATCGACTAGACATCACTGGGCGGGGCAATGTCTCCCTACTCTTAGCTCCAGAGCTAGGCTTGTCCGATAAATTTGAAGTGTACGAGCCGCAGCTCATCCGTGACGACCAAGAGGTGCGCAACGGCAATACGGAGGTGCACCGCACCTACGAATACACCATCATACCGCATGCTACGGGACAGCAGACGCTACCAGCCGTTAGTCTCCCCTACTTTGATCCAGCTACGAGTAGCTACCGCACCGCCACCACAGCGCCTATCCGTATTGAGGTCGCGCAAGGCTCCAACGATGTGCCACAAGTGGGTAAAGCTGGAGAGGCAGGCACCAACTCACAGCAATATGCCCCCTACCCCTACGAGGCACCAGCTCCGATTAGCGGGTGGCAGCCCTGGAGCCGTGCTGGATGGGCTTACTGGCTTCTTTACCTGCTACTTATCATCGCTGGTGGGGTCGCTTACTGGATCATACATAGCGGTCAGCGCCTGCGCGCCGACCATGTTGCTTATCACAAGAAGCGCTCTGCGCCCATGGCAGAGCAGCAGATCCAAGGGATACGTCAGCTCGTCAAGGCGGGGCAGCAGTCCGAGGCTACAACCCGACTCTATGCGACCATAACGCAGTATCTACAAGATCGCTACGCACTCACTACCTCCAGTCTCACGCGACAGCAACTAGCGAGTGCACTCAAGCAACAAGGCGTAGCAGACGCAGAGGTCAACGCCTGGCTCACCCTCCTCTCAGAGGTCGAGCTCACACGCTATGCACCCCTACAAGATGGCGACAGTCTGCCCCGCTGGGTAGACCAGCTAGAGCAGCTCATCTCACAGTCGTGATAGCTTCGCACCGAAGCCCTATAAATTAACCAAGCCCCCTCGTCTAGCGATGAGGGGGCTTCTTTTGTCTCTGTCCTCTCTGCAGGCAGGCTCAACGGTTCCTCCCTTGGAACCGAAAAGTTCCTCCGCTGGAACTTTAAAGTTCCTCCCTTGGAACTAAAGAGTTCCTCCCTTGGAACTTTTTAGTTCCAAGAGGGGAACATTTTTTGGAACTCGTATCTATAACAAGTTCAGCACGATACGAGCGCTTCGCAGACAGAGAGCGATGTAACGAATAACGATATGAGACTGTTTCAAAAGTCAACAGTCTCACAATCTTGCTTGCAAGATTGTCTTGACTTTGCAGAAAGGATGAAGCGCAAGGTGCTGAGGGGGAGGTCTGAAGGGAGCATACCTCCGTATGTAACCGAAGCCGAATCCCGAAAGCGACACAGCGATTCGCCTTTGTGCAACAGTCTCCAAAAAGGACCTCGCAAGAGGTCCGACGATTCGTAGCCGTCGGTCGGAGGGGCACAGCCTCGAACGACCGATGGATAGGCGGACATGGTAGGAGATCGACCCCTCGCGGGTCGGACTAGACGACGGCTACAGTCCCAGTCCGACCTCCCACACCGGGGAGGTCGTTTGCCTCGTGTGACACTCCTGACCCCGCAGTCGTTCGGGGCTTTGCCCCTCTGACTGGGGGCTACGATGCGTCCGACCGCAAGCGGTCGTCTGCTCTCCGTAAAGATACACAGGACGAGTAACGGTTGTAGGGACGTACGAGACGAGTAGCGAAATGTAGGGACGCACGATCTGTGCGTCCGTTGTGTCAAAGCTTACGGTGTCCGTTGTATTACCAACAGTGGGTTACAGTCCCGTTTTAACGGGGACGGACGCACGACCGTGCGTCCCTACACAGGGCTACTTGTCTCCTCTAGCTTCTAACTTCTAATCTCTAACCTCTAATCAAAAAAGGGGCGAACTGTCGTTCGCCCCTTTTTTGATTCTAGTGTCTTACCACCACTCGGTAAGTCTCGCCCGCTACGCAGACCAGGTAAACCCCGTCCGCATAGGGTGTCAGGTCAATCTGCAGCGTGCCTCGATCATCCGCACGACCCGCATAGAGCCGCTCGCCAGTCATGCTATGGAGCGTCACCTCGCTAGCAGGCGCCACACCCTCCACGATGACATAGTCAGTCGCTGGATTCGGGTAGAGCTGGGTCTGCTGCGTGACGGTCGTCTCCACGCCCGTGTGATCCACAAACGTCGCCTTGACCTCCGTCGCACCCTTGACCACAAAGCTCTTTGTAGCGAGGATATCTACCCCGTTAGCCGTGAGAGCTGTCAGCTCACATTGTGCATTCTTGCCTGTAGCCTTAACCGTCAGAGTCGTACCATACGGCACTGCAGCAAGGTCTACTGGCTCAACGATCGTGATCTCTCCATGCTCGTTGCTGGTCAACGTCACTGCAAACGTCTTCTTAGCGAAGGTTGCCTTGACGGTCAGGTTGCCAGTCACGACTACCTTCTTAGAAGCTGTGATATCCGTACCACCAGCCGTAATGGATACAAGTTCGTAACCCTCGGCAGGTGTAGCGTTGATCGTCAACTCTGTGCCATAAGCCACAGCATTGAGATCATCTGCACCCGTAGCAGTGATCATACCCTCACCCTCCTTAGTTAGAGAGACGGCGAAGCTCTTCTTAGCGAAGGTTGCCTTGACGGTCAGGTTGTCCTTGACAACGATCTTCTTTGTAGCTGTGAT
>NZ_KI535307.1:0-186792 GCF_000482365.1 Porphyromonas uenonis DSM 23387 = JCM 13868
CACAGCGCGTCCTCATCGAGCCCTCAACAAGAAGACTCCGATGCAGATGCTCATACCGGATTACCCCAACCCTCTAACAACACAACCATCTAAGAAACAGACATCTAAGAACAATTCACCAAAAGCTCCGAGCCTCAAAACTCCGAGCCCATGCCGCCCAACTCCCAACAAAGAGCTATCTTTGTGTACCTCCGCAGTAAAGACGACCACAAGTCATGTACCCCAGCAGGAGCAAAACTAACAGATGAGTACACTCCCAGGACTAACAAAAATAACCCGAGTACCATCTCAGTAACACCTCCCCAACTGTGTACTTTTTTCAGGAAGAGGACAGGTTAGTCGTATCACTCGTCAAGTTCCTCCCTTGGAACTGAAAAGTTCCTCCGCTGGAACTAAAAAGTTCCTCCCTTGGAACTAAAAAGTTCCAAGAGGGGAACTGTTTTTGGAACTCGTATGTATAACAGAGTCAGCACGATACAGACGACACAGACAACGTCCCCGCTCGATGACACCCCACAGATTAGGAATTAGCGGGTGGGATTCCCTATCAATCGTGACTCGTAAGGTTTGAGGAGTTGGAGGGATACAATTGCGTTGTCGTATGGGAGCAGTAAAATTTGACCTTTACGCCACTTTTTCAAAGGTTCTAAAGATAGAGCCAGCTTCTTTCTTAGCCCACAGTTAAGTCATCACACAGAATCTCGGATGAACCTTTTTTGTCAAAAACTAGACGAAACCAATTCAGTTGCATTTGATAGTTGAATCTACGCTAACCTTTGCTGTGAGGTTAGGTTGTCGCTTTTTTGTACCTTTGGCACTGCTAACTGAATGCTGTCGCACGAGCGATAGCCACAACGAAATAGAAACGTATGCCTGAGATAAACCCCGAAAACATTATCATCCCCGACTCGGCTCTCACGAAGGATGAGATCGTAGATAGTATCGTCAACTTCAACCTAGCTGACACGCTCGGCTCTTGGGTTGATAAAGCTCTTGATATAGGTATCCGCGTACTGCTAGCACTCGTCATATTCTATATCGGTCGCTGGCTGATAGGTCTTATCATGAAGGGCATCACCCGACTCCTTGACAGGCGTG
Source organism: Porphyromonas uenonis DSM 23387 = JCM 13868 (assembly GCF_000482365.1). Lineage (GTDB taxonomy): Bacteria > Bacteroidota > Bacteroidia > Bacteroidales > Porphyromonadaceae > Porphyromonas > Porphyromonas uenonis. The sequence continues at coordinate 1,099 of NZ_KI535307.1, forward strand.
TCCAGGCGCTTGGCTTGCGGCACTTCGTCCGATCGATAGCGCGTGCGGGGCTCTGGATTGTACTGATCATTGTGGTGATCAATATCCTTGGCTTTGCAGCTGTATCCTTCGCTGCCTTGCTCGCCTCTCTCGGTGTGGCTATCGGTATGGCTCTCTCTGGTCAGTTGCAAAACTTCGCTGGTGGAGCTATCATCTTGATCACACACCCCTTCCGCATTGGCGACTACATTGTTTACCAAGATGTCGAGGGTACGGTATATGATATCGGTATCTTCCACACCTCTATCACCACTACGGACAATACAAAGATCTACTTGCCTAATGGTAATCTGAGCACCAACATCATCAAGAACACCTCCGAGATGCCTAATAGACGGTGTCAGTGGAAGTTTCTCGTGGACTACGACGTGCCTTTCGAGCGGGCCAAGGGGATCCTCCTCACGGAGCTTCTCAAGGATCCGCGCGTGCTAACAGATCAAGGGGTGCTAGCCGTCATCTCGGATATGACGGAGAGCAACTATACGATCATGATCCGCGTGTGGTGTACCAATGACAATATGTGGGATCTCTTCTGGGATTTCAATGGTAGAGCTACCGAGCTCTTTACGGGCGAAGGCTTCCCACGTCCATACTCTAAGGTTGAGCTACGTAATAGCACTCCATATAATAAGGAGACCAAGTCTGACGACTAGTCTCTTGTGTCTCGCTTTCTAACTCTATTCATCGGCTCCTAGAGAGCCCATGTCTGATTCGTATGAATATATCTTTCAACTGGTTACAGCAATACCTACCTCGTCTAGAGGGTTCTAATCCAAATGAAGTGGCGGAGACGCTCACGGCCATCGGTCTTGAGGTGGCTGGCGTCGAGCAGACGGAGTCTGTACGAGGCGGTCTGCGTGGTATCGTCATAGGACGCACGCTCACGTGCATCCCCCACCCTAACTCCGACCACCTGCATGTCTGCACGGTCGATCTCGGCGAGGAGGAGCCTGTGCAGATCGTCTGTGGAGCGCCCAATGTGGCTGCCGGTCAGACGGTCGTCGTCGCTACTGTCGGCACCACCCTATACGGACCCGATGGCGAGCCTTTTAAGATCAAAAAGTCTAAGCTACGTGGCGAGCCTAGCATGGGTATGATTTGCTCGCAAGTGGAGATAGGTATGGGGACTGACAGCTCTGGCATCTGGGTGCTAGAGGATGAGACGGTGCGGCCTGGGACACCGGCGGCTGACTACTTTGACCTAGCCAGTGACACCGTCATAGAGATAGACATAACGCCTAACCGTGTCGACGCGACCTCGCACTATGGCGTGGCGCGCGACCTTGCGGCTTACTACTCCTATCGTGAGGGTCAGGTAATCCGTGCGGAGCGTCCTACCCTGACGAAGCCTCAGTCGGTTGATGCGAAGGCTTCTGCCATACAGGTTGAGATGGAGGTCTCCGCTGAAGATTGCCCTCGCTACCAGGGGGTGACGATACGTGGTCTGAAGTGTGTCGAGAGCCCAGACTGGCTCAAGGAACGACTCCAAAGTATCGGCCAGCGTCCTATCAATGCGGTGGTTGATGTGACTAACTTCGTCTTACATGAGATCGGACAACCGCTACACGCCTTTGACGCTCAGAAGATTGCTGGCGGGAAGCTGCGCATAGCTCATCTCCCTGCTGGCACGCCTTTTACCACCTTGGATGGTGTAGAGCATAAGCTCACAGGCATGGAGAATATGATCTGCGACAGCCAGCTCACACCGCTTTGCATCGGAGGCGTGATGGGCGGACTGGACTCGGGCGTGACGATGGAGACGACAGACATATTTATAGAGGCGGCCAACTTCAATCCGACGATCACACGTCGCGCTGCTCGAAGTCACGGGCTGAGCACCGACTCCTCCTTCCGCTTCGAGCGTGGACTAGATCCCGAGGCGACTGACTGGGCGCTCCAGCGCGCTGTATCTCTTATTCAGGAGATCTGCGGAGGTACGCTAGCAGGTGAGACGGTGGATCACTATCGTATGCACCTAGATCCAGTAGAGTTGACAATCTCTACGGACTATGTCTCTCGGACCATCGGTCGTGACCTGACGGCAGAGCAACTACAGCTCATCTTAGACGCTCTAGAGATGTCGCCTAAGGCTGTGGAGGGTGGAGCTTTTGCCATCTCTGTACCTCGCTATCGCTACGATGTGACACGCCCAGTGGATGTCGTCGAGGAGGTGCTACGCATCTACGGTTACAATGCCGTCCCGCTATCGGGTTATGTGCATGCGAGTCTCTCTAAGCAGAGCGACCAAGACCATATCTATCACGCTCAGCTCAAGCTCTCGGAGCTACTCACAGGCTTTGGCTATCGGGAGATATTGAACAATTCGCTCACCTCCCGGCAATACTTTGAGGGGCAAAAGGCTTTTGACCCTAACCAACTCGTGCCGATAGAGAATCCGCTGAGCCAAGAGCTCAACGTGCTACGCCCCACCCTCCTCGTGGGTGGCCTAGAGACGATCTCTGACAATGTACACCGCAAGCAACCTTACTGCGCACTCTATGAGTGGGGTAACGTCTACCGCTATAAGCAGAACGACCAGGCAACTACACCCCTAGACCAGTATACCCAGGCGCACAGACTAGGGCTGTGGCTCTCGGGGACGCTCATGCCAAACAGCTGGACGACCGCTGGCGAAGAGACTTCTCCCTATATGCTGCGAGGGGTCGTCGAGAAGCTCCTAGCGCATATGGGCTTTACGACAGAAGACTACTCGGTGACTACACCAGCCGAATGCCACGATCTATGGAGCGACGTAGTCTGCTACACCGATAGAGAGGGCAAGAACCTCGCCTACGTAGGAGTCATTAGTAACTACTGGCTTACCAAGTGCGACATCAAGCAGCCTGTCTACTACGCCGAGTTATACAGCGACACCTTGATGGCTCATCTGCTACAGCACAAGGTGGTCAGCACGGAGCTCAGCAAGTTCCCAACGGTGAAGCGTGACTTAGCGCTGCTCATCGACAACAACATTACCTACGAAGCATTGGCTAGCACCGCTCGCAAGGCTGAGCGTAAGCTGCTTCAGCGGGTTGAACTCTTTGATGTCTACACGGGCAAGGAGCTACCCTCAGGCAAGAAGAGCTACGCCTTGAGCTTCTACCTACGTGACGACAAGGGCACCCTACGAGATGCCCAGATCGATGCCGCTATGAAGCGCATCTGGCAAGCCATCGAGCAGGAGTACCACGCCACGCTTCGCTAGGCTAGACTAGACTAGCTTATCCAATCATCTGACATATAAATCAACTAACATAGTTAAGTATCCAATCCAATCATGGGAAGAGCATTTGAATATCGTAAAGCACGCAAACTAAAGCGTTGGGGCAACATGGCTCGTGTCTTCACGAAGCTAGGTAAGGAGATCACCATTGCCGTTAAGGCTGGCGGACCTGATCCTGACACCAACCCACGACTACGTGTCCTCGTCCAGACGGCAAAGAAGGAGAACATGCCTAAGGAGAACGTGGAGCGTGCTATCAAAAAGGCTACCGACAAGGACAGCAACACCGACTATAAGGAGATGAACTATGAGGGCTACGGTCCGCATGGCATCGCCATCTTTGTAGAGACGGCAACAGACAATACGACTCGCACGGTCGCCAACGTGCGTAGCTACTTTAATAAGTTTGGCGGCAACCTCGGTACGACGGGTAGCTTGGAGTTTCTCTTTGACCACCGCTGCGTCTTCCACGTTCAGCCCAAAGCAGAGATAGACCAGGAGGAGCTGATCCTAGACTTGATCGACTATGGTGTGGAGGATATAGAGCAAGACGAGGAGGAGTGGGTCATCGAGGGCGACTTCTCTCAGAACGGTGCTCTCCAGGCCAAGCTCGAGGAGCTAGGATTTGAGATTAGCTCGGTCGAGTTCATCCGTGTCCCCAACGATACCCGCTCGGTCAGCGCTGAGGAGCGCGAAGAGCTCAACAAGCTCATCGAGCGACTCGAAGAGGATGAAGATGTGCAGAACGTCTTCACCAATATGGAGGACGAAGAGGAGTAATCTTCACCTCCCCTCTCGGTTCCGTCCTTTATTTCCTTTCTTACAGCAGATAAGCTGTAGCACTGTTGCTCTTTGTTTAGCGCACGAACCCCTTTAGCACATGCAGCACATACGTAACTTTTGTATCATAGCTCACATTGATCACGGCAAGAGTACCCTCGCCGATCGTCTTCTGGAGTACACAGGTACTGTCCAAAAGAAGGATCTGCAGGACCAAGTCCTGGACAATATGGATCTAGAGCGTGAGCGTGGCATCACCATCAAGAGCCACGCCATACAGATGTCCTATACTAAGGATGATGTGGAGTACACGCTCAATCTGATTGACACGCCAGGACACGTGGACTTCAGCTACGAGGTGTCTCGCTCCATAGCTGCATGTGAGGGGGCGCTACTCATTGTGGACGCTTCGCAAGGAATACAAGCGCAGACCATCAGCAACCTCTACATGGCGATCGATCATGACCTGACCATCATACCTGTGGTCAACAAGATCGACCTGCCAGGCGCTTCTCCCGAAGAGGTGCAGGACCAGATCGTCAGTCTGCTGGGAGTAGATCCAGACGAAGTACTCTTTGCGAGTGGTAAGACGGGACAGGGTGTCAACGAAATCCTCGACGCCATCGTAGAGCGTGTGCCAGCACCTGTGGGTGACCCCGAAGCTCCCTTGCAGGCGCTTATCTTCGACTCCGTCTTCAACCCCTTCCGTGGCATCATCGCTTACTATAAGATTGTCAACGGCTCTATTGCTAAGGGCGACAAAGTCAAGTTCATCAATACAGGCATGGAGTACGACGCTGATGAGGTGGGCGTGCTCAAACTTGACATGATGCCGAGAGATCGGGTCAACACAGGCGACGTGGGCTACATCATCTCTGGCATCAAGACCAGCAAAGAAGTCAAGGTGGGTGATACGATCACACACATACAGCGACCCGCCTCAGAGGCTATCGCAGGCTTTGAGGAGGTCAAGCCGATGGTCTTCGCTGGTGTCTACCCCATCGACACGGAAGACTTTGAGGACCTGCGCGCTTCGCTCGAGAAGCTACAGCTCAACGATGCTTCGCTCACCTTTACGCCCGAAAGCTCCGCAGCACTAGGCTTCGGCTTCCGCTGCGGGTTCCTCGGGTTGCTCCATATGGAGATCATTCAGGAGCGTCTCGACCGTGAGTTCAATATGAACGTCATCACGACCGTCCCCAACGTCTCCTACATGGTTTACGACAAGAAGGGTGGCGTGACCGAGGTGCACAACCCGTCTGGTCTGCCCGATCCGATGCAGATCGATCACATCGATGAGCCGTACATACGAGCCACGATCATCACAGATACCACTTACATCGGACCTATCATGACGCTCTGCCTCGACAAGCGTGGCATCCTCATCAAGCAGGAGTACATCAGTGGCAATCGTGTCGAGATCTACTTCGATCTGCCGCTTGGGGAGATCGTCATCGACTTCTATGACAAGCTCAAGAGTATCTCACGAGGTTACGCTTCCTTTGACTATCATCTGAGCGACTTCCGTCCCTCCAAGTTGGTCAAGCTAGACATCCTCCTCAATGGCGAGCCCGTCGATGCGCTCTCGACGCTGACGCACTTTGACAATAGCGTCCCCTTCGGTCGCCGTATGTGCGAGAAGCTCAAGGAGCTCATCCCGCGCCAGCAGTTTGACATAGCCATCCAAGCCGCCATCGGTGCTAAGATCATCGCCCGTGAGACCGTCAAGGCGGTTCGCAAAGATGTGACAGCCAAGTGCTACGGTGGTGATATCAGCCGTAAGCGTAAGCTACTAGAGAAGCAGAAAGAGGGTAAAAAGCGTATGAAGCAGATCGGCAACGTGGAGATACCGCAGAAAGCCTTCCTCGCTGTCCTCAAGCTCGACTAAAGCCCCTCCACAACTCATTTCATCTCCTCAGCCTAGGCTCCAACGTCTAGGCTACCCACTTGCCCCCGCACGCAACACTTACCTAGCCAAACCATCTAGATCATGCCATCCCTAAAGCCTACACAGCAGAAGCAGCTCCGCAAGCCGCAAGCCTCTCTCGACCGCACGACCGAGGGACGCGTACCACCTCAAGCCACAGACATTGAGGAGGCTGTGCTGGGCGCCATATTACTAGAGAAGGAGGCCTTCTCTGAGATCAGCACCATCCTAGAGCCCGAGAGCTTCTATATCAATGCGCACCAGATCATCTTTGAGGTCATGCGTGACCTCAGTCTGGAGGAGCAGCCGATAGACCTACATACCGTCAGCCAGCGACTACAGCGTGATGGCAAGCTGGATCAGGTCGGGGGGATGCCCTTCCTCGTCGACCTCTCCAACCGTGTCATCAGTGCGGCCAACCTCGAGTACCACGCCATGATTGTGGCGCAAAAAGCCCTCAGTCGCAACCTGATCAAGTTCTCTACCGAGGTGCTCACATCTGCCTACGAAGATACCATCGACATAGAGGATCAGATGGAGACTGCTGAGGGTGCACTCTTTGCCCTCTCGCAGAAGCATCTACGCAAAGACGTACAGCCGATCAATACAGTCCTCAAAGTTGCCATCGATGATATCAAGGCTGCCGCCAATAGTGCCGAGGGTATCAGCGGTATCTCCTCCGGCTTTGACGGCATCGATGCGATGACAGCTGGGTGGCAGAAGTCAGACCTCATCATCATCGCTGCGCGCCCCGCTATCGGTAAGACAGCCTTCGTCCTCTCCATGGCCAAGTACATTGCTGTGGACAATAAGATCCCCGTAGCCCTCTTCAACCTAGAGATGAGCAGCGTACAGCTAGTCAAGCGTCTCATCAGTAACGTCTGTGAGCTCCCTGGCGAAAAGCTCAAGAGCGGTCAGCTCGAGCAGTTTGAGTGGACCCAGCTTGATGAGCGCATCAGCGTCTTGGAGAATACCCCCCTCTACATCGACGACACCCCTAGCCTCTCCGTCTTCGAGCTACGTACCAAGGTACGCCGTCTCGTACGGGAACACGACATCAAGATCATCATCATCGACTACCTCCAGCTCATGAATGCCAGCGGGATGAACTTTGGCAACCGTGAGCAAGAGGTGAGTACCATCTCCCGCTCGCTCAAGATGCTTGCCAAGGAGCTTGACATCCCCATCATCGCTCTCTCACAGCTCAACCGTGCTGTCGAGCTCCGCAAGAACGATAGCGGGACCAATAGCAAGGTGCCTCAGCTCTCCGACCTGCGTGAGTCAGGCGCTATCGAGCAGGATGCCGATATGGTCTGCTTCCTGCACAGACCCGAGGTCTATGGTATCATGCAGGATGACAACGGAGACACCAAGGGCATCGGCTACTTCATCATTGCCAAGCACCGTAACGGTCCTATCGGCGATGTGCGTATCGGCTTCCGAGGCGAGTTTGCCAAGTTCTACCCACTCGAAGAGGCAAACATGCACTACACCTCCCAGATCAATGGTGTCAAAGCTAGACAGACATCCTCTGCCACGCCAGGAGTCACGCCAGGCGCAGAAGCTGGCAGTCCCTTCGGGCAAACCTTTAACGTCGGAGCCTCTGACTTCAACCCGATGGCCTCTGACGACGAGGAGAGCGACTTCCCCTACTGAGACTGTTGCAAAAGTCTCCTACTAGCGCAGAGCATACCCTACGATACCTGCCACTGTCGCGCCTTTGCGACAGCTTAAAACGAAGAGAATACTCAACTGCTTGATGCGGTTGAGTATTCTCTTCGTTTGTATGAGTAGCTCTTCTAGAGAGTATTATTTCTTCGGAGCTTTTTGGACTACCTGGAACTCTAGATAATACGCATCTTCGCCATCTACTTTCGTACAGTAGATAGAGCCCCACATTGGCCCCTCGGGGAACTGCTTCATATTGTACCCCTCATAGTTTAGCGTTCCTTTGCTATACTTTGATGGTTGCAGATTTTCTGTAAAGCCGTAGAGGGTCAGGAGATCTCGGAGCACCTTGATATCCTCCTCAGATCCCTCGTGAGCAGCCTTGACGACATCTTTCTTAAAGATAGGTTTCGTCCAGCAGTCGAAGTACACATCATCCTTCTTCCTAAAGTGGTAAAAGAGTTCTATGATGTAGCGATCGTCTGTATATTTGCCCTTCTCATCTTTAGGAGCCTGCATGCGAATTATCTTATGATCATCTTCGTCGCCACCCTCATTGGTATGAAGCGTCCAGCCATACTTTAAGTTGGCAGCAATGAGCTGATTCTGAGCCTCCTTACTGTCAGCTAGATCAGAAGATAAGACGGGGATATATATCGGATAGATAGTTTTGTTTGGACTATTTAAGCCGATGTAGCGCTTCTCTGAAGCGGCATTTGGGTCGACAACGGTCACATTGACAGTCTTGGTTTGATCCTTAGCCACTACCGTGATGACAGCCTCGCCGCCCTTGACTCCAGTTACTAGACCCTGATTGTCCACCGTAGCTACTGACTTATCAGAGGAAGTGCAGCTGTAAGCGACACCACTAGGCTTGGTCAAGATAGTCAGCTGCTTCTTACCACCGACTTGTAGCAGTACATGGTCAGGCTTCACACTGAGTCGAACATTACCGTTAGTTGGTTCTGCGTTCTTGTTGCAAGCTCCGAAAAGCGTTAGCGTAGCTAAAGCTACTAGGAGCAGACAGATCTTTTGTTTCATAAGATAGTTTGTATTGCTTAGCGTTATGTGATTAAGTAGTGGTGCAAAGGTACCGTTTTTACATTAGATACGGTCTACGATTGCGCGGAAAATACGCCGACGAATCATGTTTTCTCCTGAGGTATTGTCGTTGGAAGTTCCCGAGCCTGTCCAGGCGGATTCGCCCCCCTAGCCGTACCTTTGCTTGTTTCCTCCTTATGAAAATGGATTTTCTCCCGTATGAAAATCGATTTTCCTCCGTATGAAAATAAAGTTTCGTCCGCATGAAACGGAGGAGAGGCAGGCGGTTGAGTGCTTTTTCGTACATTTGTAAGCGATAGCAGTCGGGCTAGCTAGCGCTGACTGCGACAGACCTTTTTTATCTCAGTAGACTTTATCGATCTCATCGTGCTATGCAAGAGCCAAACAAACCTAGAGTGATCATCAGCGGAGGCGGTACTGGTGGACATATCAACCCCGCCCTAGCTATTGCCGACGAGGTGCGTCGACGCTATCCCGAGAGTCAGATACTTTTCGTCGGAGCTCTGGGACGTATGGAGATGGAGCGTGTCCCCGCTGCAGGCTATGAGATCGTAGGCCTGCCTGTCATGGGGATGGATCGCAAGCGTCTCTGGCGCAACTTTAAGGTGCTGCACTCTCTGATCAAGAGCCGCCTGATGGTTCGCAAGACTTTGGCAGACTTTCACCCCGATCTAGCCGTCGGTGTGGGTGGCTATGCGAGCGCCCCTACGCTCAAGGAGGCTCAGCGTAGCGGTATCCCAACGCTCCTACAGGAGCAAAATAGCTATGCCGGCGTGACCAATAAGTTCCTGGCTCGTGAGGCGAAGTGTATCTGCGTCGCTTACCCAGGTATGGAGCGCTTCTTCCCGAGTGATCGGATCATCCTAACGGGCAATCCTGTACGCCACGCTATCGAGTACAACCATACGACTCGTGAGGAGGCGTGCGCTTACTTTGCGCTCCCCTCTTCACTGTCACGTACTATCTTGGTCATGGGCGGTAGTCTAGGGGCTAGGACGATCAATGAGTCGGTCGTGGCTGCGCTACCTGAGTGGAGCAAGCTAGGCTATCAATTGATCTGGCAGACGGGACGTAGCTACGAGCATGAAGCACAGGAGCTGATCAAGGAGTATGATATTAGCAAGCGAGCTTACGTCTCGGCATACGTAGAGCGCATGGATCTAGCTTACCGTCTGGCCGATGTAGCGGTGTCTCGTGCGGGTGCCCTGAGCGTCTCGGAGCTTTGTCTCTCGGAGCTACCAGCCATCCTAATTCCTTCGCCCAATGTGGCTGAGGATCATCAGACGAAAAATGCGCGTGCACTCTCTACTCGTGGCGCTGCAATACTCCTTCCCGACAGCGAAGCGGTAGGTCAGATGGGGCTAACCATCACTGAGCTACTCAAAGATGAGACGCGGAGAGAGGAGATGAAGGCGGCGCTCCGTGACCTTGCTACACCGCAAGCTGTAGAGCGCATCGTGGATCAGATGGAGCTACTGTGGTAGTCTCTTTTTACTTTGCAAAGACCATTCGCTAACGCATGAGTTACGTTTATTTTATCGGTATCGGAGGTGCTGGCATGAGTGCTCTAGCACGTTACTATCACCTCAAGGGATACAACGTGTCGGGCTACGACCGCTCACACAACATGTACACCGACGAGCTAGAGCAGCTAGGCATCGCTATACACTACGACAGCGATGCCTCGTGGCTGGAGAGCGCTCCGATGACTCCTGATAATACGCTAGTCATCTACACGCCTGCTATACCGCACGACCACCCTGAGCTATGCTATCTGCGTAGTCATCACTTCCGTGTGCTAAAGCGCGCTGAGGCGCTTGGCGTCATAGCCGAGAGCTACCGCACACTGGCTGTTGCTGGTTCGCATGGCAAGACCACGACGACCAACATGCTAGCGCATATCCTAGATGGTGCCAAGGAGGTGGGCTGTACCGCATTCATCGGCGGGCTGGCTGTGGATACGGGATCTAACTTTATCTACTCCGACCACTCCGATCTGCTGGTGGTAGAGGCGGACGAGTATGACCGCTCGTTCCTACACCTCAACCCCTATATGGCTGTAGTGACCTCGACCGATGCGGATCACCTAGACATCTACGGAGACTATGCGGGGTACCTAGCAGGCTTTGAAGAGTTTTGTAGCCAAATACAGCCTGGTGGCACGCTACTGATGAAGGAAGGGCTACCGATCAAGCCACACCTAGCTGAGGGCGTACGCACATTGACCTATGGCAGTGCCTCTACGGCGGACGTTTACTACGACCATGTGACCGTCGGAGATGGGACGATCCGCTTCGACTGGCACTACCCAGAGGCGGGGCTTCATCTGGAGCAGGTCGCTCTCGGGGTGCCTGTACGTACTAACCTAGAGAATGCTACGGCAGCTATGACCATCGCTTATCTCAACGGGGTCGCTCCTGCTGACATCGTACGAGGCGTGGAGAGCTTTCGAGGTACCAAGCGACGCTTCGAGCTGGTACTGCAGACGGATCGTCACCTACTCATCGATGACTATGCGCATCACCCAGTGGAGCTAGACAGTTCCATTCGCTCGATCAAGGAGATCTACGGCTCGGAGGATGTGCTGGCTATCTTTCAGCCACATCTCTACTCGCGCACGGCAGACTTTTATCAGGACTTTGCCAAGAGCCTCTCACATGTAGATCAGGTGATCGTGCTAGACATTTACCCAGCCCGTGAGGAGCCTATGCCTGGCGTCACATCGGAGCTTATATACAAGGAGCTGACAGCGCCACATCGCTGGCTATGTACCAAGGAGGAGCTGCTCCCTCTGCTTCGACAGATAGAACTACCACGAGTGGTGGTCACGGTCGGTGCAGGAGACATTGACAAGCTGGTCCTCCCGATCAGAGATTATCTAGCTACACTATAACAATAAGGTATGCGCTACCTATATCTCTCTCTCGCTCTGCTCCTCGTAGGACTACTCTGCTACATGGCACTCGTGCCTCCTCAGATAGCGCCAGCACGTATCGTCGACGTGAAGGCGGATATTAGGTATGAGGGGGAGCACCCCTTGATGCCGGAGCGAGATCTCGTGAGCGAACTGAAGGCGCTAGGCTTTCGTCCCATAGGTCAGTCGGTAGACTCACTCTCCACGATGGCTATCGAGTCACAGCTGATACGCAACGGACTCTTTAGCCATATAGACCTCTACACCACTCCGGGTGGTGTGCTGCACGTATCCATGCTACAGCGCGAACCGCTCTTTACGCTCCTCACACCACAGGGTAACTACTTCGTCTGCAAGGATCAGACGGTGGTCCCGATAGAGCGTAGTGAGGACTACTATACGACCTTCCTGCCAGTCAGCGGGAGCGTATCTGTAAAGCAAGCCTCTCATCAGCTCTACCCACTGATGCAGCTAATCCTCTCTGACCCTCTCTGGCGAGATCTATTCATACACATCTATGTAGACCCATACCGAGGGGTCATAGCCACGCCACGAGCTAGTAATACGGAGATTATCCTCGGCTCTAGCTCCAACTGGAAGGAGAAGCTGGACAAGCTCAAGCTCTTCGTAGAGCAGGTGATCCCCATATTTGGCTGGAATAGCTTTATTTCAGTAAATTTGGAGTACAAAGACCAGATAGTAACTGTCCCGTCAGAGGAGGGAGCGCTACAACACTCCCAACCAAGCCTCCCGGCACAGACTTTATAATACCACTCTCACGACTTAATCGCAAGCACTCGAATGTCATACAACGAAGATCTCTACACCGCCATAGACTTAGGTAGTGCTACCATACGGGGTATGGTAGGTACTAAGAAGGATGGCAAAGTCCTCCCTATCGCAATAGCCGAGGTGCCCACAAGCAACGCAATCCGCAAGGGGGTCGTCAACAATATGGAGGAGCTACACAACAAGCTCAAGGTACTTATAGATCGACTCAACGAGCAGCTCCCCGACAAGCACACTGAGATCAAAAAGGTCTACGTAGGCTTCGGTGGTAAGTCCCTTATGTCTCGATCCTACAAGATCAATCATAAGATGGACAATCCTGACGGAGAGGAGATCAGCGACTACCATATCAACCTGATCAATGAGCGCGTCAAGAACTACCGACTCAACGCTCACGAGGTGCTAGACGTATCTGACCCTTACTGTCTCGTAGACGGACGCGTGGAGCGGAATATCAAGGGGTTGCTCTGCACGGAGTTTTCGATCCACTTTAACCTCATCACGACCCGCTCTAGCAATGTCAACTTCATCCGTATGGCTATCGAGGACCGTCTAGGACTTGAGCTAGAGGCCATCCTTCCCTCACCATGCTGCGAGGCGGACGTGCTCCTCTACCCTGATGCTAAGACGCTCGGCGTAGCGCTAGTCAACATTGGTGCGGGTACTTCCTCTGTCGCTATCTACAAAAACGACACGCTGAAGTGCCTACGGATCATCCCCTTTGGTTCGAAAAACATCACCAACGACCTGATGTCCCTCCACATCACCTACCCCGAGGCAGAGAAGATCAAGCTGGAGAATGCGACCCCCTTTACCGATGCCTACGATGATGAGACGCTCACGCTCAGCTCTCCCGATGGTACCCGTGACCGTGAGCTTAAGATGCGTGATGTCAACAGCCTCGTGACAGCCCGCATGAAGGAGATCACAGCAAACGTACTCCGTGTCATCCACGACTTCGAGGCTGGTGCTCGGCTGGGGTCTGGCATTGTCTTAGCGGGACAAGGCGCTCTGATGACTGGCTTCGTGAACTACCTACAGGGCGAGAGCAAGTTTGTTTCGCTAGCTCGTGAGTTCAACGATAAGGTTTACAAGGGCGATACGCCTCTCTCTGGAGATGTAGACTACGCTGGCTGCGCAGGACTCATCTATCGTGCGGAGGTCAACTGCATCGGCTCCATCGATGCGCCTCAGAGTACCACCGCTCCATCAAGCAAGGTCGCCACACCAGTACCTCAAGCCACGGTGCAAGCTAGCCAGCCAGAGGAAACTCCCGAAGAGGATCATAGCACTGAAACTACAGAGGAGCACTCCCAGCAACAGCCTCAAACGTCGCTCTTTGACCTGCCCGATATTGATCAGCCTCGCAAAGCTACAAAGCGGGAGCCTAAGAGTGCCAAGCGGAAGAAGTCCTTCAATTGGTTCTCCAAGATTAAGGATGTTCTGACCAACGATGATGTTGACTAGTCAGTCACACCCACTCTCCCATTTTATCTAACCTCTTACCTCTTTCGACAAATGGATAACGCAGACAAGCTCGTCAACTTCAAATATAACAAAGCGGTTGCTCAGAAAAAGCTAATCAAGGTGATCGGCGTAGGTGGTGCTGGAGGCAACGCCGTCAAGCACATTCACGCTTCTGGACTCCAAGGGGTATCCTATCTGCTCCTCAACACAGATGAGCAAGACCTCGCCAAGAGTGGGCTAAAAGATGTAGCCGTCATCGGACAGAAGCTAACCCAAGGACTAGGCGCGGGAAGTAAGATTGAGGTCGGCGAAGAGGCCGCACTAGAAGATCGAGAGCTCATCCACGCCCTCCTCGATGACAACGAGACACAGATGGTCTTCATCTGTGCTGGTATGGGAGGTGGCACAGGGACTGGCGCTGCGCCTGTCATTGCAAAGATAGCTCGCGACATGGGACTGCTCACGGTCGGCTTTATCTTCATGCCTTTCGTCCGTGAGGAGAGACAGCGTATGATCAAAGCTGCGCAAGGTGCCGAGCGCATGCGCCAAGAGGTGGACTCACTGGTTATCATTGCCAACGAAAACATCAACCAAGTCTACGGAGAGCTTCCCTGGGACGAGTCTCTCAACAAAGCCAACGAGATCTTAGCCAATGCCGTTCGCGCCATCACCATGGTCATCACCAACGAGATGGAGATGAACCAAGACTTCGCCGACGTACGCACCACACTCAAGGACGGAGGCATCGCACACATCAGCATCGGCTACGGCGAGGGCTCCGATCGTGTGAGCAAGGCTATCGACTCGGCACTGCGCTCTCCCCTACTCAACAACGACGATATCACGACAGCGACGAGGCTACAGCTCGCTATCTTCTACGACCCGTCCGACGCGCTGACGACAGACGAGATGGACGAGATCAAGAAGCTCACCTCCTCCATCCGCAATCTGCAGAACAACAAGTCGGGTCACGCCTTCAACGAGGAACTGGGCAACAAAGTGATGGTCGTCATCATCGCATCAGGCTTCCAAAAGGAGGCGCACATGCCCATGACCGCTATGGATGTAGAGGACTATGTGCGTCAGACGGAGATCGAGAAGGAGCAAAACAAGCTGCTCAACCAGTATTACTCCGAGTTTGACCTGGAGCCACGTAGCTCTCTGCCCACCTTCGTGCCTATCGTGCTGACCGACGACGAGCTAGATCGTGACGACCTGATCGACTACCTCGACGAGGAGCCCGCTAAGAACCACAGCTACTCAGAGGTGGAGGAACGACGTGCTAAGTATAAGTACGGCAACCAGACACCTGCTATGTCGCAAACGTTGGACACCTCAAAGGTTGCCCAGCGCTCCACGCCTACTAGGACGCCTAGCGCAGACGTAGAGGAGCTCCCCAGCGTAGATCCGACACAGGAAGGCAGCGAGCCCACCACCCAATCAGTCAATCAGCCCAAGATCATCAAGTTCTGAGCAAGAGCTAGTCGCATGTTCCCCTCCATTGTCCTGCTATGCGCTATGAGCAAAGAGCGCATGGCGATACACTCCGCAATAGAGACTCTAGCTCCCGCCGTGGAGCTAGTGGAGCGTACTTTGGTTGAGGAGGAGCCTTTTGCCAGTTATCGCTACACTTTACGAATAGAGGAGCACCAGACGGAGTGGATCTTTCACCTCATTGAGACAGGCATCGGCAAGGTCCACGCAGCGCTTGCCACTCAACTAGCGATAGTGCGCTACCAGCCTCAGCTCTTAGTCAATGTCGGTGTGTCGGGAGGACTTTACGCAGGAGCGCAGGTCGGCGACCTCTGCCTCTCGACAGCTTACCGCTATCACGACGTATGGTGTGGCGAGGGCAACGAGCGTGGACAGGTACAGGGCATGCCCGCACAGTATTCAGCAGATGCGGTAGCCATGGCGACTGTGGCTAAGCAACTACGCATACCACTTCACGAAGGGTTGCTCCTCTGTGGCGACACCTTCATCCCCGATGCTGATCACCTAAGGGCCTTCGCACAGCAACACCCCGACCTCATCGCAGTTGATATGGAGAGCGCCGCCATCGCTCAGACAGCTTACCTATATCATACGCCACTCGTCAGCCTACGCATCGTCAGCGACACCCCGCTCACGGAGCAGGATCATGGCAAGCAGTACGCAAACTTCTGGCAGCAGAGCGACCTTTTCCTAGCCCCCTTTGCAGATGCTATGCGACTTATCTGCACACTCGCAGGAAGCCTTTAGTATACCCCAAGGGGCCTATACCAATTCCTTTCACTACCTTTGCAACAAAGTCAATCAAATCAATCATATTATGAATCACTTGTATCGCAATCTACTCCTACTCTGTATCCTCAGTCTAGGACTCCTCAACTCTTGTCGCGAGGACGCACCCGTCGTACCTGCCGAATCGGAGGAGATAGCAAATAGTTCTCAAGTTAGTGGGGGCATAGTCGGCTTCTACCTACTCAACGAAGGTAACTTCCAGGCAAACAACAGTTCGCTGGACTACATGAACCTCGTCAGTGGTACCTACACACGCAACATTTATGCTACGGTCAATCCCAATGTCGTCAAGGAGCTTGGCGATACGGGCAATGACCTACAGGCATACGGCTCTAGACTATACGCAGTCATCAACAGCTCCAACAAGGTAGAGGTGCTCAACGCTCAGAGCGGTAAGCGCATAGGTCAGGTAAACATCCCCAACTGTCGCTACATCTGCTTCAAGGGTGACAACGCTTACGTCTCTAGCTACGTCAGCACGAGCACACGAGATGCTAAGGGTCAGGTACCAGGAGCCGTCTACCGTGTCAACCTCAACACGCTCGCTATCACAGGACAGGTCGTCGTAGGCTACCAGCCTGAGGAGATGGTTATCAAGGGCGAAAGACTATACGTCGCTAACTCTGGTGGCTACATGAAGCCAAACTATGAGCGCACCGTATCAGTCATCGACCTTAAGAGCTTCACCGAGGTAGACAAGATCGAAGTTGGTATGAACCTCCACCGCCTCAGAATGGACCACAACGGTAGACTATGGGTCACCTCTCGTGGTAACTACGGCAACGTACCCTCGAACCTCTACTACATAGACATCGATCCAGCTACGCAAAAGGTATCAAAGCTTGACTCGCTCAATATACCTTGTGCTGAGATGGCCTTCTATGGCGACAAGCTCTACTACTACAGCAGCGTCTGGGATAGTGCAGCTAAGAAGATGAAGACAGGCTTCGGACTCGTTGACATCAATGCTGCTAAGCCTCTCGCCGAGAGCTTTATCACCGATGGTACGGATGCAAACATTCAGACCGCCTATGGTCTTGCTATCCATCCCGCCTCGGGCGACATCTACATTACGGATGCCAAGGACTTTGTCTCTAGCGGTACGCTATACTGCTACACACCTGATGGTAAGCTCAAGTGGCAGACCAGACGCACGGGGATGCTTCCCGCTCACATTGCTTTCGTAAATCAGTAAGCTATTATAGGGCTGGTCTACAACTTAATCCAAGTCCGTTAGACAGCTACGTAGGGGCGGACTCTTAGGGAGTTCGCCCCTACTATTTTCACATCTAGGACTTCTATCCCGATGGCTACTCTCATCCTCTCTCTACTCCTCCTCTGCGCCACCACACCTCAGCTATGTGCGCAGCAACCCTCCCCACACGACACCGTACAGACGCA
Organism: Porphyromonas uenonis DSM 23387 = JCM 13868; assembly: GCF_000482365.1. Classification (GTDB taxonomy): domain Bacteria; phylum Bacteroidota; class Bacteroidia; order Bacteroidales; family Porphyromonadaceae; genus Porphyromonas; species Porphyromonas uenonis. Next base: position 18,652 of record NZ_KI535307.1, read on the forward strand.
TCTATTAGAGACCGTCGTGGTACGAGCTCCCCGTGAACCAGACTACAAGCGCGGCGTCATACCCGCACAGCAGCTCTCAGGACAAGAGCTCAAGGCGCTCAGTGCCTTCTCCATAGCCGATGCGCTCCGCTCCTTCTCGGGCGTTCAGGTCAAGGACTTCGGCGGAGTCGGCGGACTCAAGACGGTCAACATCCGCAGCATGGGCACCCACCACGTCGGGATCTTCTACGATGGGGTCGAGCTGAGCAATGCGCAAAACGGGCAGATAGACCTCGGCCAGTACTCCCTCGACAATATGGAGGCGATACAGGTCTTCAATGGACAAAAGGGTAGCTACCTCCAGCCTGCTAAAGACTTTGGCTCTAGTGGTACCGTCTACCTGCAGACACGCAAGCCAACCTTTACCGATGGGGCGCAGACCAATCTGAGAGCAACTCTACGGACTGGCTCCTTCGACCTCTTCAACCCCGCCATACTGATCGAGCACCGCCTAGAGCCCAGGGTCACTATGTCCTTCAATGCGGAGTGGATCAAGAGCAGTGGCAAGTACAAGTTTAGATACAAGAAGGTCCTTCCCCTCACCCACGAGATAGCCTACGACACCACAGCCGTCCGACACAACGGAGACATCAACGCCACACGACTTGAGGGCAATCTCCACATCGGTCTCCCCGACGGGCAGATGCTCGTCAAGGTGTACAACTACAACAGCGAGCGAGGCATACCCGGCGCTATCGTCAATAATGTGTGGCGTCGTGGTGAGCGCCTCTGGGACAACAACAGCTTCGTCCAGACCACCTACGAGCAGCAGCTCAGTGACCGCATACGTCTACACGCCATCGCCAAGTATGCCTACTACCAGACCCACTTCGTGCGCAACGAGCCGACAGCCGCCTTCAAGGTGGACAACCTCTACCAGCAGCAAGAGCTATACGGTTCAGTCGCCTCAGCCTTTCAGTTGATCGACCACTGGTACCTCTCCGCCGCCTATGATCTGCAGTGGAACAAGCTCGACGCCAATCTCTACGACTTCGTCTACCCGCACCGCTTCACCCACCTGCTAGCCCTCGCCTCGACCTATACCAATGAGTGGATCAATGCGCAGGTCAGCCTCCTCGGCACGCTAGCTCAGGACAAAGCGAAGCTACTCACACGGGCTCCCCTCTTTCGCAAGCTCACCCCCGCAGCCATCCTGTCGGTCAAGCCGTGGGAAGCGATTGATCTACGATTCAACGCCTTTTATAAGCAAAGCTTTCGCCTACCCACCTTCAACGATCTATACTACACCGAGATAGGCAATGTCAAGCTCGACCCTGAGCACACCACCCAGTACAACGTAGGTCTGCAGTACCAGCTCGCACCGCAAAAGCCCTGGCTCCACACCCTGGACTTCAAGGTAGACGCTTACTACAATCTCGTGACCAACAAAATCATAGCCTACCCCAAGGGACAGCAATTTCGCTGGACCATGATCAACCTTGGCAAGGTCGACATACGAGGCATCGACGCTCAGTGCACCTGGAGCCTCGTCCCGATCCGTGACCTGCAGCTATCTCTGCGGGCTCAGTACACTTATCAGCGAGCCATCGAGGTCACCGATCCTAAGGAGAGCTACTACCGCCACCAGATCCCCTACATCCCCTGGCATAGCGGCTCCGCTACGGCAATCCTGCAGTACAAGGGGTGGCAGCTCAACTACAACTTCATCTACGCCGGCGAGCGGTACAGTCAGCTGGAAAACTTCCCCGAGAACCATCTCCAGCCGTGGTACACCAACGACCTAGCCCTCGCCTACAAGCGCACCGTCCGAGGGTACGGCCTGCGTCTGCAGCTCGAGTGCAACAACCTCCTAAGTCAAGCCTACGATGTAGTCGCCAACTACCCCATGCCCCTGCGCAACTATCGCCTCACGCTCATCGTGAGCCACTAGCCCAGCTAGACGCAGCGGTAAACTTCGCCCCAACACTTGATAAGAGGAGATGTCGTCATCGGCATCTCCTCTCTTTTTGTCGTCAGACATTTTCGACGATTCCGATTTCCTACCTAGGAATTTGCCAAATAGCTACCTAGGAATTCCCCCAATTCCTACCTAGGAAATAAAAAATTCTTCGGAGGAATCAAATGAAACTTCGGAGGAATCAAACAATAAGTCCGAAGAATTTTCTATTTCCTAGGTAGCAAATCAGAAATATCTACGGAGGAATTTTGCCATTTCCTAGGTAGGAATTGAAACAAGTTCATTTTTATACTGCATCAGTCCTGAGAGGAAAGTAGAGTTCCTACCCGAGGAAAATGGATTTTCATCGGGTAGAAACTAGAGTTTCATACAGGCAGCGTATTTTAATACCCGCTTCGCTTGACCTTTAGCTCAGGTGAATACTCTTTATCCGTGTCGCTCTCGAAGTGGCGATTGAGAGCATCCGCTATAGTCTTCGCGATAGCAATACGCCTTGAGTCCCAGAGGCAGGCGCTCCAAGCGATACGTAAGACTATGTTGTTACGAGAACCTCGCCCCTCACTAAAGTGGCGAGCGAAGAGCCGTGGCGAGCTCAAGTTGTGATACCTTTGATGATCTGAAGTCATAGCAAATCGTTGCTCTAGCTCAGCGGTCAAGTCTTGATAAAAGGCTTGATACCCCTCCATATCCTGCACGAATAGATTGTCTCCCGTAAAGCTCTCGTCGCCCTTAGCGCCTCCTGCAGAGAAGTGGAAGATGGTCGGATAGCTCGGCTCGTTGGCCCCGCTAGCTACGAGCGGGGTCAAAGTCCAGCTACCAGGACGTGAGGTGAGCTCCTCCAGATCCTCCATGTATTGAGCTAGATTGGGCTCGACTTGACGATTGTCAAAAGAGTAGTAAGACTTATAGGGTCTCATCTCTCCGACCTCGCGACTGATATAGTTAAATCCACCGATCAGAGCCAGGTAGTAGGAAAAATTGCCGATGGCTGCGTCAGCCAGACTGGAGGGTGATATGATCGTCACCTTAGATCCTCTGTCTATATAGTAGCCGTAAGGCTTATTGACTATAAAATGCTCTACAGCAAGCTTGTCCTGTGGTCGCTCGTCGATGGTCTGAGTGGTGGCTAGGTTGATCAGGCGAAAGTTGTCCGCCTCGTCCACGACATCTAGTATATCTCCCACCTTGAGTCCTATGCGAGCTTGTAGATCACATATAGAGAGGTGCTGAGGCACAATCTGGAAGCCTGTCGGGCGGTCTAGCTTTCGCTCGAAGGCTCCGAGCATCTTCTCCTTATTTCTCTTAATAGTCTCTTTGTGCACCTCATCCTCCAGCGCCTCCGAGAAGCCCGCTCCGACCAAACCTGCAGGTATGGCAAAGAGTGCGATGCCGAGGATCCCTACGGCAAAGGCGACTGCTTGCCCCACGGGAGTAACTGGCGGTGTTTCAGCAAACTGACCTGGATCACCTATGTACTGTGCAAAAGCCCACAAGACGGAAGTCATACCATTATTAAAGATGTCGGGCTGTGCTTCATGCTCATAGAAGAAGAGTACGAACGACAGCATCAAGGTCACGACTATGAGAACCTGTAGAGAGATGAGTATCTCCTTGGACTTTGAGGCGATAGCCTGCTGTAGCAGTCGGAATGAGCGCATGTAGCGGAAGATCCTCAAGACACGCACGACACGTAGGGACTTGAGCACCTGATAGGGCAACGGGAAGATGAATGCTAGATAGAAGGTATAGGTAGAGAGTATATCTATCATACCGTAGAAGGTGAGACAGTAGCGCACCCTGCCCCAGAAGCCTTTGTACTTGGGACTAAGCTCATCAGCAGTCCAAATACGTAGCGACACCTCTATCGTAAAGATGATGACCGTAACGATGTCTATCACATGGAGTACCTGCTCACAGCTCTCGGATATGTCAAAGGTGGAGATAAAGACCGAGAGCGTACTCAGGAGAATCAGTCCGACGATGGTATAGTCGACATAATTACCCCACTGCTTAGTCTTGAGGTTGGCGTCAAAGACCTGCCCGAGCTTATGCTTAAACTGCTTGATGCGTCCCACTGGTTTGTCTGATTATAGCTATAATAGCCTGCACCATATCGGTTAGAGGCATGGTGGGCTTGGCAGGCTTTGCTGAGGGCTGACCCTCATAGTATGGAAGATGTACAAATAGAGCTTGCGTGGACGGTCTGCTCTGAATGATCGAGAGTGCCTCGTAGTAGAGGCGGTTGCAGACGTAGAGCCCACAGGAGTTGGAGATCTTGACTTTTATACCGAGTTGCTCGATGGTGGTGCGTAGCTCCTTGATTGCTGTATTGGTGAATAGAGCCGAACTACCATCGGCATAGATGATCTCCTCATCGGGGAGATAGCCATCGTTGTCGGGGAGCTTAGAGTCCATCATATTGATAGCGATACGCTCTAGCTTGACACGATCGCTACCTCCAGACTGTCCTAACATGATGATTAGGTCTGGAGTGTGCTGGTCGATAGCCCTACGGAAAGCCGTCGCCACTCGATGAAAGCTGACAGGCATCAACTCCGTACAGATACGAACCCCAGCTAGATCGTGGGTGGCAACTTCTTGAGCCACCACCCACGACGAATTCTCAGGGTAGTTCCAGTACGGTTCAAACCCTGTCACTAGTACGGTATACACGTTGCGTGTCTTTGTTGTCCTTACTTACACCTCTTGAGGCTAGCCTTAGCACTCTCGATCTGTCTCTTATAGTTCTCGATCTGGCGATCGTGATAGGCTGACTTATCTATCTTGCTCTTGCGATAGGATGCTTTTGACGAGGGAGACGAGGCACTTCTGATCCTACTTGCGTAGTACTCATTGTCTCGCTTCTTCTTCTCTCGCTCTCTTGCTATAGAGGCACGTAGATCTATGATTTTTTTCTTATAGTGTTCTTTGCTCATGATATAAGTTTGCTTCTTCTGTCGTATTTATGAAGAATGACTACAGAGGCGCCGTGCTAGCCCTCTCTATCCTCTAGGAAGGACATCAGCTTAGAGCCGAACTGGCGTGTCGTCCAGTCGTTGTCGTACTCAAAGCCCTCCTGCTCTGCTATCTCACGTAGGGCTCCCTTTACGTTGTCGTATACACGGTACACGGTGATACTACCGTTGTCTAGTTTGTTGAGGATGTACTCTCCTGTGGTTACTGTTTTCTTTGCCATAGTTTTTTAGTTGGATTTAGTTTGGTTTTAAGAATTATCTAGTGAAATATACTGGTCGTGTGTACTCCTTGGTATGTGTCAAGGAGGCTACTTCTAGCCAGATGTAGTTGTCGTAACGCATGCGCTCGTTTTCGAAGCCGAGGTAGATGGTCTTACGCCCTTTGGGCTTGAGTTCACCATTACAAGATTGGGTTCCCATCTGAGACTGCTCTACATCATACTTATAGTGTCCAGAGGAAGCTGTCTCGTCTTGAAACTTCTTAGCTTGCGTAGCATCGGTCAAGACATACATATTGCAAAAGGCATCCTCCTCACGAGCTGGACGCGTATTAAAGAGCAGTCGGTCGATGACACTACTACTGAGGGTGCGCTTTTCGTATACCTTGATGCCTAAAAGCTTGATCTGCTTAGAGGCGAGGGATAAGTTGTCGGCAAACTTGCCATCGCTGGGAGCTGTCTTCTCATTGGTAGATATACGGAGAGAGTATAGTATGGCATCACTACCAGCAGGCACAGGTACGGATATCAAAGCTCGAGACTTACCAGAGAAGAAAGACTTGAGATTGCCTCGTAGTCCGACTTTCTTAGGCTCTTTAAACACTGTTGATACTCGAACACTCTCAGTGGCTTCTGCCAGGAAGTCTCCCTGCTTACAGCTTACCGTTCGCTCCGAGACGCGTGGTCGCTTGTCGTCATCTATGCCATCATATGAGAGCGATAGATCGACGATGAGCTCCCCACCATTGGGTCGCAACTCTATCATATAGATGCCGTCCGATGGTATAGTCACCTGCTCCTCTAGAGTACCCTGGACGTGCCACTGCTTGAGACGCTTCTGGTGATTGACGTCAAAGAGGGAGACAAGCGCTGAGCCGTGAGGAGTCAAAGAGATGCGGAGCTGGTCCTGAGCCTTGAGATAATAAGGATAACGCTTGACAGCGTCTACCTTCATGTGTCTCCTAGATATAAGTCCCTTGCCAGAAGAAGAAGAAGAAGAAGTTGACTCTGATGCGCTAGACCCATCAGAGGGTGATGACTGTAGTATACTACTCGGATCTGCTTGCAGCACAGCGAGTCTCTCCTTGAGCTCCTGGCACTTTTGCTGCGCACGCTCGCCCATACCGTCAGGATTGTAGTCGTACTCAATCTGACTTAACTCAGTATAGATCGTCCGTAAGTCTAAATCGGTGTGAGCACTTTGAGCTTTTGAGCAGAGGAGGTCTAGCTTTTGCGATATGTTGTCATACTTCATCTGCTCTAGTTCAGAGATCTTGTCAAGCTCTGCATCCTTTTTATTGCCTTGCCCACACCCAGCACAAGTCAGGAGTGTGCAGAGAAGCAAACCTCCATAGAGTAGCTGTAACAGCCCTTTCATACCTTCTCTCTGTCTAGTAATTAATAAGACTCATCGATGAGTTGCTCTAACCGCTCTCTCACTTGATTACTTTGGAAAGCTGCATACTCACTAGCGTACTGACTACTGCTTGCATCTACATAGGTGGCGAACCACGATAGCTTGCTCCGTACAAACTGACTAGCCTCATCTTGTCGTCCAGCAGCACACATAGCCACTACGACATCATTCATGTAGTCGTAGAGACAGGGGGCATTACCTATATAGTTTTCATCAAGAGCCTTTAGGGGATAGTAGTTCCAAGCGGTCTCGTAGTCTCCATGCTTGACTAAGTAGTCTCTGAGGAGCTTACAGGCATCCCGCTCGTAGGTGTTAAAGGAGTACGAAATATTATCTCGACCTTCGTGGTATGGCGTGAGCACCTCGTATACGTAGATTGCCTGCTTGGGGTTATCTAGCTCTAGGTAGACGCGTATCAGACGTAGCGCACAGCGCTTCTTGTCGGAGCTGTCGTCAATCTGCTCGATATACTTGGAGGCTTCGGTGAGATTGCCATCTTCGAGGGCTTTCTTAAACTGCTTGACAGCACTACTACTACAAGCCGTGCTGATTATGTTGACGATGAATGCGATCCCTAGAAGGACTAGAACAGCATAAATGATAATCTTCTTCGTACTCATAAGAATGGGTCTAATAACTCTCTAGATGGATAGAGCAAATGCCTAAGGAGAATAAACCACCAATGATATCAGCGCAAGAATAGTGATGAGAACAAGACTTAGGATGAAAGATGAGACAAGAATGACTTTGAGACAGAGACGGAAATTCTTCGGCCCAAGTTCACGGCGGAGTAACTTGATACTGCTAGAGTACCATGTCACAGAATTGTAGATCTTCGTGTAAGCCATCACAGCCGCAGTTCGTATCAGGATCCAAATCAATATAATCAGTTTCCAAATCAATATAAATGGAACTGACAGGACTGAACCTAGACATCCGAAGAAGTTCCTCCGAGCTACGATCCTGTGGCTTGACTTGAAGCGCATATCTAGATCTCCGAGCTTCGTCCGCTGCGCCATAGTTTCGTTAGGTTTTTAGTTGTTAGCCTGTGAGACTTACTCTATCACGACAAACTCTGTGCGACGGTTGACCTCTAGACTGTCTGGGTTTATAGGATCTGTGGATCCCTTGCCCTCTGCTTCCAGACGCTCTGCAGAGACCCCTTGACTGATGAGAAAGTCCACAGCTGCCTGAGCTCTAGCCTCTGAGAGCCGTTGGTTAAAGGTCTGATCGCCTTCCTCTGAAGTGTGTCCCTCTAGCTTGAGCTTTAGGCCTGAATGACTCTTCATAAACTCAGCAAGGTCGCATAGGACGAGCTGCGCCTCTCTGGTTAGATCAGCTTTGCCCTTGGCGAACTTGACATCGTTGAAGTTCTGCTCCAGCTCCTCTACCCGCTCACGATAGAGTTTATTCCTTTGTCTCCTATTAACACAATCACCAATGAATCCGATGCCGATGAGGACCAGGACAATGTAAGTTATAATCTTCTTCTTGCTCATAGGGGATATGGCTTAGCCACGTGTGGGTGAGACGATAGTCAATGGAGACACTACTGAGGGGTAGTGCTCCATTGACATTTACGTAGATTACTTCTTGCCTGCAGCGACTAGTGTGATGTTGTCGCTACTGAGCTCGGTGTTCTTGGCATTTGCCACTTGCACGCCAATGCCGTATAGCTCGACGATCTTCTTCTCGAAGTTACCGACTCTTAGGTTGCCACCTACGGTCAGCACACCACCCTTTGCAGAGGAGGTCATGAGAGATCCGATTGTAGCCTCGTCGTCGGCCATTGCCTTACAGTTTTCCGTCGTGTAGACGCGGAGCGTAGCTCCAAACTCTTTCTTAAAGTTTGCCTTGAGGGTCTTAACCTTCATGCGGCTGTCAATGCGAAAGTCTGCCATATTGTTATAGTTATTGGTTATTAGTATTATTAGAACTCGACTTCAATCTCAGGGCTGTACTTAACGAGGTCTAGCAGCATGAGCGTCACGTCAGCATGCTCGATCTCTCCACCCATAGCGTCGGCTAGGTCAAAGAGTACCTGTACTTCATCCACTGTGATAACATTGTCTGCCATCACAATCTCGATAGCGCACTGCAAGAGTTTCTTGGTCTCATCATCTTCGATAGCCGAAGCGTTGTTGATGAGGTACTCTTGGATAGCGTCGTCATCCTTACCCTCTAGGGTGTTGACCGCCTCCTGCACCTGCTGGATGAGTGTTGCGGAGTTTACGTCGAGCGCCTCAGCGATGTCAGTAAGCATTTCGTTTTCCTCCTCAGAGTATACACCGTCTGCCCAGATGGCTACAGCCAGAAAAGCTGCTACATTCTTTATGTCTGATTTCATAGTTCTGTCGTTGTCTTTTTTATTTGAGCATTCGTTTGATACGTCTGAGTATACTAGCGTCTTCTTGACGACGTTTTTTTGCCGCTGCTGCGCGAGCCTTTGCAAGATTATCGAGCATAGCCTTACCTTCCTTGGTACGCTTGTCGATCTTACCTGATTTAGTTCGTTTTACTGCCATTTGTAGTATTACTTAGTTGGTTATTAGTTGCGTTGTGATGGTGAGCCTCTGCTTGCTCACTCTATGACGATGAACTCAGTGCGTCTATTGACCTCTGGGTTGTTTGGATCAATCGGTTCACTGGAACCCTTGCCCTCAGCTTGCAGGCGGTCTGCCGAGATGCCTTGGCTGATGAGGAAGTCTACAGCGACTTGAGCTCGCTCCTCTGAGAGGCGCTGATTGAAGGCATCATCGCCCTCCTCTGAGGTGTGGCCTTCGATCTTGAGCTTTAGCTCAGGATTTTCCTCCATCAGTTTGGCTAGATCATGGAGGACAAACTTAGTCTCGTCTGTTAGGTCTGCTTTGCCCTGGACAAACTTAGCTGCATTGAAGTTTTTCTCGATCTCCTTAACACGGTCTTTATAGACGACCTTCTCGACCGTAACGACCTTCTCGACCTCGACTACCTTGGGCTTACGAAGTAGGAAGAATGCTATGATGCCTCCGATGAGGAGTAGTGCGATGATGAGCCAGAGCCACCAGGGGAGTCCTTTCTTCTTAGCCACTGGGGGAATGTAGCCGTTGAGATACTCTAGACGGAAGCCACCCTTCTCGCCTACTCGTCCAGCCTTCTCAAACTCTGCCACCACAATATCATACTGCGTAGCATGCTGTACGATCCTCTCGAAGCTCGGTTTGGTCCACATACTGACGACAGCAACTTTCTTGCCGTCACCCATAGTGAGTAGCTCGTCGGGAGCTTTGAAGTAGCCGTTCCAATTGGCTGTAGTTCCTTCCTCCTCTGCATAGATAAAGGTCTCTGGGACACCCTTGTCTGGGTTCAGCTCGTTGGGAAATGCTTTGCGCAAGTCTGCGAGGGTTGCATGCGGATACATAATCATGTAGGCATGTACGATACCTAGCGCTGTACGGTTTTGGGCTTTGCCAAATACTTTGATTTTGTCCATGAGGTTTATAGTGTTATAGTGTTACCGTCCAAACAGTTTCTTCAGGATGCCACGACCTACCTTTTGGTTCAGACCACTCTTGCTCGTTGGGATACCTGTCCGACGAGATACTCGCTGTCTGAGCTTTGTTACGCCTACGGCTCTTTGCCATGAGAAGGAGAGACCTGGTATTGGTGTTGATCGTTTGCGTCCCATAAGTGTCTTTACATCATCTGATTGTTGTTATGTTGTAGTAGAGCTCCACATCCTCTACATTGAAGCTATGCCACTGCAGATCATAATCCCTATCAACCGAAAAGGCTGGATAGTTCTTAGCACAGGAGCTCTCTGAGTTTCGCCAAGACTTTTCCCTCGAGCGGATGCCTTGAGCCATACTGAGCTTGCAATTGTTGGAGGACTCTCTAGTTTGATTGAGATAAGAGCGATCATTGGTGACAAAAAGGGCCACCCCTCCTACCACTCGCTCGAAGTGTCGATGTAGTAGCTCGAGGCGTCGCACATCTTTCCAAAAGCTATACATACCTATATCCTGAGCTCCCTGGCTTTTCATCACGTCAATAGACTCGGGGATTACTTCACCAAAGCGAATGATACGCTTACGGATACGCTTTGTCTTATACTTCAACTCTATGGGTAGATAAGCGTCTGCTTTTCTCACCATAAGGTCTAGACGTAGCTCGTTTCGCCAGATGTAGTCCTGTCCGAGGAGCTGATATGGCACATAGTACTCTACATCTACATCGTCATAGTTATGAGTAGAGCCACGCAGCCATAGAGCCAGATGCATCTGGAGGTCGCGCTCGTTAAAGCACAACTCCTGGGTATCTGCAAAGTATGCAACAATATCCTCCCGTACGGCTGTATTTAAGTCCATTATCTTTGATTGTTTCGAAATGGGGGCTCCATAGGAACTTCACTGGCAAAGGTACGGAATGTTTAACAAAAAACAAAAACTTGCGGTCTAAACCGTCAAAACATACTGACTACAAATAAGATAAAGTCATCAAAATAGTAAAACAAATGGGGTAATCATCTTACAAAACCCAGCAATCGGCCGAAAATAAGAGTCTGGAGAAGCTTTCATCGGAGGAATTTTATAAATATGTACGGTGTCATCATCCATTTAAGCCGAAGAGAGAGGTGAAACTTCGAAAAAATGAAATCACAAGTCCGAAATGCTTTTCCGTTCCTCACTGGGAGATGAGATAGATCCATGGAGAAGTTCTGTATTCCCTCCATATTGAGACGAACCTACTGATAGTATGTCAGCTCCAGCGTCGCTATACAGCGCTACAGATTCGCTCTGATTACTCACATCTTCGACGATTCCGATTTCCTACCTAGGAATTTGCCAAATAAGTACCTAGGAATTCCCCCAATTCCTACCTAGGAAATAAAAAATACTTCGGAGGAATCAAATGAAACTTCGGAAGAATCAAAAAATAAGTCCGAAGAATTTTCTATTTCCTAGGTAGCAAATCAGAAATATCTACGGAGGAATTTGGCCATTTCCTAGGTAGGAATTGAAACAAGTTCATTTTTATACTGCATCAGTCCGGTTAGCTCTGATGAGCTTTTCGTATATTTGTGGATAGAGAGCTTTTTGCCGTAAGTAACAAGAGCCTATATAGTAATCCAAACAACAGATACTAACGACTATGCTACGTAGATGGATGCCGCTGACGATGGCGATGATACTGCTCCTCGTGGGAGCTGTCGCCTGTCAGAAGGCTACAACAACAGAACAATCAGACACAACAGAAGAAACTATGCGTATGACAACACAAGAAAAAATGGACATCTTCCTAACACGCAGGAGTATACGTAAGTATAAGCCTGAACTACCGCCACAGGAGCTACTAGACAAAGTGCTCGAGGCGGGGACCTACGCGCCCTCGGCGATGGGCAAGCAGTCCGTCACAATCGTGGCTGTAACCAATCGCGCAGTGCGTGACCAGCTCTCGCAGCTGGCTAACAAAGCTCGCGGTGGAGACAAGGATCAGTTTTACGGTGCTCCAGCGGTCTTCGTCGTGCTGGCTGACAAGTCGCTGTCGAGCAATTACCTACAAGATGGAGCTCTGGTGGTAGGCAATATGCAGAATGCTGCTCACGCACTCGGTCTTGGCACTTGCTGGGTCAATGCGGCTAAGGGCATCTTCGAACTGGAGGAGGGTCAAGCACTTCTCAAGAAGTGGGGACTGGAGGGAGACCTCGTGGGTGTCGCCTGCTGTATCATAGGTTATCCCGATGAGTCGCCCGAGTCTGCACCGCGCAAGGAGCACTATGTGATACACGTGGACTAGAAGAGCCCGCAGGTGTAGGGATGCACGTCTCGCTTTGACACAACGGACGCTCGACCGAGCGTCCCTACATATCGTTACCCGTAAGACTTGCGGAGCCTACGAAGGCTCATCTCGCAAGATTGTTGTACTTTTGAGGAGTAATTGCAACTTTAGCTTATACATATACTACTATGACAAGACTACGTACACTACTACTTTCACTCGTGGCGCTCTGCGCGCTCGGTGGCACGGCGCAGGCTCAGATGCCTCTGCGTATCTACGTTGACGCAGCTCCGCTCTTTAACCTTTCACAAGCCAAGACACTCCAAGATGCCTCTGAAAACAAGGTTTTCGTGGGCTACCGCCTAGGTGCTGGACTGGATGTCAACGTGGGCAAGATGATGTACGTCGGCACGGGATTGACCTTTGCTATGAAGGGAAATCAATACAGCTTCCTTTCCGAAAAGGGTAAGGGCGACATCAAGGTTTACAGCCACTATATGCAGATCCCCGTCAACGTGGGTGTGCGCCTGAACGTGACTCCTCGCATCGGTTGCTCCATAGAGGCTGGTCCTTACTTTGCTTACGCTCTGGGAGCTACCGTTAGCCAGGGCAAGATTCTAGACGATATCCAGAAGACTTACAACGTCTACAAGGATGGTATCCTCGGGATGGATGGTGCCAAGCTCAAGCGCTACGACATCGGTCTGGGTGCTAAGGCTAAGGTAACCTTCGGATCGTGGTACGGTATGCTAGGTGCTGACTTGGGCTTCGTCGATGAGCTGAAACTAGAGAAGAATGATCCCAAGCTAGAGAAGCTTGGTCAGAAGGCTATGCGCAATACCTCCTTCTATCTCGGTGCTGGCTTTACATTCTAAGTCCTTATGAAGAATCATAACACGCTGATTATTGTAGCGCACCCCGACCTGGAGCACTCTGTCATCAACAAAGCTTGGATGGAGGCGCTCACGGGGCACGCTACGATACATAGCCTCTGTGACGCTTACCCCACGGGGACGCCTATAGATGTGGCGCATGAGCGTGCGCTCGTGGAGTGTCACGATCGTGTGATACTACAGTTCCCCCTCTACTGGTACTCCGCTCCGGCGATCCTGAAGCAGTGGACTGACGAGGTCTTTGGCGAGGGCTGGGCCTTCGGTGAGGGGGGCGACGCATGGGTTGGTCGTCAGCTCGGTGTCGCTGTCTCATGCGGTAGCGCTGAGGCAAACTTCTGCGAGGGCGGATCTCAAAAGCATACGCTAGCGACTTTCCTCACGCCTTATGAGGGGCTAGCAGCTTTCGCACGAGCTGACTATATAGGGCATCACGCCTTTTACGATACTTATAGCGATACGGTCGCCGAGAGGTTGCCGGCAAATTGCGAGGCGTATCTGCGCTTTGCGCTACAGTAAACACTTAATCTAGACGTTAGCCACTTATGAGTACGATCATTGACCTACAGGGCGTTACGGTATCACGCCAGGAGCATGAACTACTACGAGACGTCACACTATCGCTCGAAGCGGGAGACTTTGCCTACCTTACGGGACCCGTGGGGAGTGGCAAGAGTTCACTCCTAGAGCTACTCTATGGAGAGCTGGCGCCTAAGGGAGGCGTCGCTAAGGTGCTGGACTACAACCTGCACCGCATGTCAGTACGTCAGCGACAAGCTCTGAGGCGCTCGCTGGGGATCGTCTTCCAGTCACAGGCGCAGCTCCTATATAACTACACGGTGCAGGGCAACCTAGACTTCGTCTTGCGTGCTGTGGGGGTAAAAAAGCGAGAGCAACGTGCTATGCGTATCGAGGAGGCGCTGAAGCAGGTCGGCATGGAGGGCAAGCACTACAAGTACCCGCACGAGCTGAGCGGTGGCGAGGCTGAGCGCATCTGCATAGCGCGTGCCCTAGTCGTACGTCCACGACTGATCCTGCTTGATGAGCCTACGACGGGACTAGATAGTGAGACGTCGCTACTAATCGGTCAGCTGATCCAGTCCTTAGCTAAGGAGGGTGTAGCAGTGCTGATGAGTACGCACAATGAGACGCTCATACAGGAGCTACCCGCTACGAGATACCATATCGATCTGGAGAGTCGTACGCTGAAGCGCATCGACTTGTCCCCCACCCTAGAGGAGGTCGAGGAAACTAGTTCAGAACCTTCTACAGATCCTATTGAAGTAGCACTATGATCGTACTGAAGTTTGGCGGCACCTCTGTCGGTTCACCGGATCGCATACGCTCGGTAGCGCATCTGGTGGCGTGTATGCCAGGTCGCAAGACGCTGGTACTCTCGGCTATGGCAGGCACGACGAACGACCTCGTGACGCTGACGCAGCTGATCACCTCTGGCGAGCGTGACCGTGCGACCCGCCATGTGGAGATGCTCCGCAGTCGCTACATAGACAATGTGGTGCCAGAGCTCTTCGCAGGGCATGAGCTACATCAGCAGTTGGCGGAGGAGGCTTTGACCCCAATCTTGGACAGCCTCCTACTACAGACGCTCAACGAGGCTTTTACCCACAACGACGAGAAGCAGATCCTTGCCTGCGGAGAGATGATGTGTACTGCCCTGATGGCGCTCACACTACAGCTCTACGAGGGGATCACACCGCACAAGCTTCTGGCGCTAGACTTCATGCGCATTACCCACGAGGGGCGACCGGACATCGAGTACATTGCTCACCGGTTGCGCCCGATGGTTGAGGAGGTGCGCGATGCCGAGGCGCTCTTTCTCACAGAGGGGTACATCTGTCGTAATGCTTTCGGCGAGGTGGACAACCTACGTCGTGGCGGGAGCGACTACAGCGCCACGCTCATTGGCGAGGCGGTCCAAGCTGAGGAGATACAGATCTGGACCGACATTGATGGGCTACACAACAACGATCCGCGGGTGGTCAATATGACGTCGCCAGTGCGTCGTCTGAGCTTTGGCGAGGCTGCCGAGCTAGCGCGTTGCGGTGCTAAGATATTGCACCCTGCTTGCATCGAGCCGGCACGACGTGCGGGTATCCCAGTGCGACTGCTCAACACGCTCGACCCCTCGGCTCCTGGCACGCTCATATCTCATGTGACAAACAGAGATATGATCAAGGCGATCTCGGCAAAGGACGGAATGTGTGTCGTGACGCTCCTGCTGAAACATCTGAGCAATAGTGACGTCTCTACGGGGCAATTCCTCATTACGCTGACGGAGGCTATGCACCGTCTGCACATAGAGCCAGACATCTTAATGGCTTCGGGCGATGGCTACGTCATCGTTGCAGAGGAAGACCCGGAGGCTATAGCTACGTTGATCGAGGAGATGACGCCTTGGGCGGAGGGCTCCGTGCAGAGCGACCTGTCGATCCTAGCAATCGTCGGAGATATGGGGTGGCATCGCATAGGCTTTGAGGCACGCATCCTTGAGGCGGTGGACGATGTCGCTGTACGGCTCATCTGCTACGGAACTAGCAGTAACAGCATCGACCTAGTCATCGCAACGGAGGAGAAGAAGCGTGCGATGATCTATCTCTCGGACCACCTCTTCGCTCATCTACGTACCCCAGGCCCTGAAGTACTATAATAAAAGGTGTAGGCTAGACACGCGCTCTACGTTATGACCCTCAAGCAATTCATCTCGGTCTCACGACCGTACAGTTGGCCAGCTTCGCTAGCACCGATAGCCGTTGCCATCGCTTTGGCTGGGCTACAAGGTGGCTTTAACTGGCTCATAGCGATGCTCTGTCTTGTCGTGGGGCTGTCGGCGCAATCTTTTTCTAACTGTTGCAACGACTACTACGACTTCAAGCGTGGCGCTGACAGCCAGGAGCGTGTAGGCTTTAGCCGTCCACTTGCTTCGGGTCAGTTGCGAGAGCGTGACATCATCGGGGTGGCTCTCTTTTGGGGGCTTATCGCAGCCGTGGCAGGCGTGACCCTATGCCTGCTGACCAACCCATGGCTACTCCTCCTCGGGGCACTCATCATACTCTTCGCCTGGATGTACACAGGCGGTCCATTCCCGCTCGCTTACCTCGGTCTAGGCGATGTGGCGGTGATGACCTTCTACGGCTGGGTCGCTGTCATGACCACTTACTACCTGCTGACGGGAGCGGTCACGATACAGAGCTTTCTCGTGGCGACTGCCATGGGAGCGGTGGCCGTCAATATCCTAGTGGTCAATAATTACCGAGACTACGAGGAGGATCGCAAGAACAATAAGCGGACGAGCATCGTACGTCTCGGCCAAGAGTTTGCCCCTAAGTTTTACTTGGCCAACATACTCCTCGCATGGTTGCTCTCCATCGTCGC
This sequence comes from Porphyromonas uenonis DSM 23387 = JCM 13868, assembly GCF_000482365.1. Taxonomy (GTDB): domain Bacteria; phylum Bacteroidota; class Bacteroidia; order Bacteroidales; family Porphyromonadaceae; genus Porphyromonas; species Porphyromonas uenonis. The sequence continues at coordinate 35,259 of NZ_KI535307.1, forward strand.
CTTCAAGGGAAACATCTGGGGCATCGTCCTACTCCTCCCCTATCTCCTCTATGCGCTATCCGTATACCGTCAGATGATCCATGTGACTGGCAGCCAGCTCAACGCTGTGCTCAGGCGCACCTCCCTAGGTGTCGTCTTGCTAGCCGTCGTACATATAGCAGCCTATCTGATTGACGGGCTGTTGCTTTAGTCAAAACATTTCTCCCTTATCCTTATGTCTTCCACAGACCTCTCCTCATATCGTCTAGACTTCCCGCTCATACAGCACTACACCTCAGTGCAGCCTGGCTGGGTCTACCTAGACAGCGGTGCCACTACGCAAAAGCCCCAAGTGGTCATCGATGCTATCACCGAGGGCTACACACGATACAACGCCAACGTCCACCGAGGCGTCTACCAGCTCAGCCGTGAGGCGACCGATCGCCACGAAGCTGCGCGCGCCACGCTGGCACACTTCATCGGGGCGTCCGACCCCAACGAAGTAATCTTCACACGTGGTACCACCGAGGGGCTCAATCTGCTAGCCTCTACGGCTGGCGAAACACTCGTCGGCCCCGATGACGAAGTGCTCATCACCGCCATGGAGCACCACGCTAACCTCGTGCCGTGGCAACAGCTCTGCCTACGTAAAGGAGCGCATCTGCGTGTTGCTCCGCTTCTAGCGGACGGTTCGCTGGACCTCCCCGCCTTTGAGGCTCTACTCTCCGACCGCACCAAGATCGTCTCTGTGGCGCATGTCAGCAACGTCCTCGGCACGGTCAATCCCGTCGCACAGCTAGCCCGTCTGGCTCACGACAAGGGCGCCATCATCATCGTTGATGGAGCGCAGTCAGCGCCCCACATGTCAGTCAATGTGCAGGAGCTAGGCATCGACGCTTACGTCTGCTCATCTCACAAAGTGTACGGCCCCACAGGCATCGGCATCGTATGGGGACGGCGCAAGCTCCTCGAGCAGATACCGCCCTACCAGTATGGTGGCGAAATGATCGAGCATGTATCCTTTGAGGAGACCACCTTCAACGAACTGCCGTACAAGTTTGAGGCAGGCACGCCCGACTTCATCGGTTCGCACGCTTTTGCCACAGCCGTTGAGTACATCTCCGCTATCGGTCTCGACCGCATCCACGCTTACGAGACCGAGCTCCTAGAGCATCTCACGCAGATCATCAGTCAGGAGCCTTCGCTCGAGATCCTCGGTACCGCCCCTGGCAAGGGAGCCGTCGTTACCTTCATCAGCCATCAGGCACACGCTTACGATCTCGGTCTGCTCCTAGACCAGCAGGGCGTAGCACTCCGCACGGGTCATCACTGCGCTATCCCGCTCATCGAGGGTATGGGACACCACGCCACAATCAGAGCTTCCCTCGGACTGTACAATACACACGAGGATCTAGAGATCTTTGCGAAAGCGCTACACCGTGCGCTCACTATGCTAGGCTAAAGAAGCCATGCCATTACTACATCGCTACGCATCGGACGGACTCATCGAGTGCGGCTGTGATGAGGCTGGACGAGGAGCCCTTGCTGGGGACCTTTACGCTGCAGCAGTCGTCTGGCCCGAGACGCTAGACCACCCGCACCTGCGAGATAGTAAGAAGCTTACGGCAAGACAGCGCGAGGAGCTACGCCACTTCATCGAGGAGCATGCCACAGCGTGGGCCGTGGGCGTGGCAACCGTTCAGGAGATCCAGCAGATCAACATCCTCCACGCCTCTATGCGCGCCATGCAGCGCGCCATTGAGGCTTTGCCTTGCACACCCGAGCGTCTGCTCATCGACGGCAACTACTACGACCCACGCCCCGACGAGGTCGAGTACCACACCATCGTCAAGGGCGACGACCGCTACCTCGCCATCGCCGCCGCCTCTATCCTAGCCAAGACGCACCGAGACGAGTATATGACCCAGCAGGCACAGCACTACCCGCACTACGGCTGGGAGCAAAACAAAGGTTACCCGACAGCGCAGCACCGTGAGGGGATCCGCCAGCACGGCTCCTGCCCATTGCACCGACAGGGCTTCCAGCTCTTGCAGCCCGAGCTCTTATTTGACCTTGAGAGATAAGTTTCGTACCTTAGATGCACACTATAAAGAAGACAGACATTATGACTAATCCAAGCAATCAAGCGAAGCGCAAGCTGGTCATCCTCACTGGTGCTGGCGTCAGTGCCGAGAGTGGCATATCGACCTTTAGAGATAGTGACGGACTGTGGGAAAACTATCCCGTCCAGGACGTAGCCTCTATCGAAGGCTTCATGCGCAATCCCAAGCTGGTGCTAGATTTTTACAATGATCGTCGTCGCGACTATGTAGGCTGCGAGCCCAATGCGGCACACTACGGGCTAGCTGAGCTAGAGCGTCAGTACGATGTGACCGTCGTGACGCAAAATGTGGACAACCTCCACGAGCGTGCAGGCAGTAGCAAGGTGATACACCTCCATGGCGAACTGATGAAAAACTGCTCCGTGCGCAATACCCAGAAGACTTATCCCGTAGACCCCAAGCACCCCGACCTGCATGTGGGCGACCTAGCTCCCGACGGATCGCAGCTGAGGCCCTTTATCGTATGGTTTGGCGAGGCTGTCCCCATGATCGAGCCAGCCATTCGTGAGGCAAGCCAGGCAGACATTATGGTGGTCGTCGGGACTTCGCTCAATGTCTACCCCGCCGCGAGTCTCCTCGCCTACGTTCCCAACGGCACCCCCATCTACCTCATTGATCCCAAAGAGGTCAATACGCACGGCATCGCTCATGTCACACACATTCAGAAGGTTGCCACGCAAGGGGTCAAAGAGTTGCTAGACATCCTGATGCCTCAGTCGTAATAGTCTTTTCCTCTGCTCATGTCTACTCACACCACACGACAGCTCTGTCAGCAGCGTCTCTCTAGGACACTCCTCCTGCTCCCCATCCTTGTGCTGAGCCTCCTCTGCAGTTGCCACAAGCAACAGAGATACCACATATCAGGATACACCGATGCGCAGGAAGGTGCCGACCCACCTTTGCTTAAGTTGACTCTAGACGGTAAAACCATCGACAGCTGCTTTGTGTACGAAGGGGAGTTCCACCTCAAGGGCAACTATGTGGACAGTATGAGCCAAGACATCGCTTACCTAGAGATAACCGGAGAGCCGCCTATCCCAATCGTCCTCTCGACACAGCCACTCGCTATTGACTTCATCAAGCGTAGACTAATCGAGGGTGACTATCTCAATCAAGAGCTCGACCGCCTCTACGTCTCCCTCGACAGCTTGGGAGGTGACTTCAAGCAAAATCTTGCGGCGATACCACCCGACAGTGCGCTCTATGACGCCTTCGATCAGGGCTTTAAGTCCGCCATCGACAACTACACCGCACTGGCTAAAGACTATTGCTTGCGCCACCCCAACGACCCCGTCGGAATCATCGCCTCGGTAATGCTCCTGACGATCAACTATGAGAGCCTCCTCGAGACGGCGCCTTTCGTGCGAAGCCATATGGGACCCCTCGTCTTGAAGAATAAAGAAATAGATCTCTACCTAAGCACCGTAGACAACTTCTACCGTACCGCTCCTGGCACCCCCATCATAGACCTTCCACTAGAGACACTAGAGGGCGATACGACCTATCTATCCAAGCAGTTGCTCCCAGGCTGCTACACCCTCCTGCACTGCTGGGCTGGCTGGTGCAAGCCTTGCCTAGACGAGATGCCCAACCTGATCAAAGCTTACAAAATCTACCATGAGCGCGGACTAAACATGGTCGGTATCTTCCTCTGGGACGAGCCGTACAATCTAAAGATGCTACAAGCCGAGTACCAGCTCCAGTGGCCACAACTCTACGAGCCCACCGCCCGTACATCCATCACTTACGGCATCTATAGCATCCCCGAGATTATGCTGATAGCGCCCGACGGGACAATCGCCGCACGCTCCCTACGTGGTGCCGAGCTCTTCGACACGCTCGAGTCAATCTATCGCTAAGGTATGACCGGGCTCCCTCCCATAGATCCGCTCCTAGACGAGCGCATGATGCAGCTAGCCCTCCAGCAGGCTCTCGTAGCTGACGAAGCTGACGAAGTGCCCATCGGAGCTGTCATAGCGGTCGGCACACGCATCTTAGCAAAGAGTCATAATCAAGTCGAGCTACTCAACGACCCCACGGCCCACGCCGAGATGCTAGCCATCACGCAGGCCACCGCAGCCATCGGTGGCAAGTACCTCCCGCAGTGCACACTTTACGTGACCGTCGAGCCATGCCCCATGTGTATGGGCGCCTTGCGCTGGACACAGATAGGACGTATCGTCTATGGCACAGCCGACCCCAAGGGCGGCTATATGCACTACAGCAATGCGCTCCCCCACCCCAAGAGTGTCGTCGTGGGAGGCGTCTGCGAGGAGGAGTGCCGTGAACTGATGGTCTCCTACTTCCGACGCAAGCGGCGCTCTCGCTAACCGCCCCAGGATTTCCAAGTGCACTTGAAATTCTTGCTCCGATAAGTGTACTGGACCAGGAGGTAACGTGTAGGAGGTATCAATTAAATAGTTATTAAACGGAGAACGGTCACTATTGTGGCCGTCCTTTGTTTTAACCTTTACACCTTTGGTTGGAGCGGTATGCAACAAATGCCTCTGAGCCTTCGAAGCAAAACCCCGCCAAACCTTGGTTTCACCTAGTGAAACTAGAGTTTCACCCCCATTTGGCACTGGAGTTTCATACGGAAGAAACTAGAGTTTCATACGGAAGAAACTAAAGTTTCATACGGAAGAAACTGGAGTTTCATGCAGGAGAAACTGAAGTTTGCCCAAACAACATGGGAGTTGCCGTAGATACGCCAACCCTTGAGGAGCTGTTTTTGGGGAATCAATGTAACGGGAGCGTGAGTAGCCGATGAGGCTCTTACTGAGGATCTAGGCTATAGATCGAGTCGGGATAGGTGGCCTCGACGAAGAAGAGCGCACGGGCTGGAGCGGCCGAGCCGGCTAGCGTGCGGTCTTCGCTCTGGATCAGTTCTGCGATCGAGTCTGGCGTGCGCTGTCCGTAGCCCACCTCGAGGAGCGTCCCGACCATCGTACGCACCATGCCGTGGAGGAAGCGATTGGCACACACCTCGTAGCGCATCGCATCCCAGAGACCAGGCATCTCAACCTGCTCCCAATGCGCTGTGTAGACGGTACAGCGATTGTGCTTCGTCTGCGTGTGTAGCTTGCTAAAGGAGGTGAAGTCGTGCTCACCGATGAAGTGGCGACAAGCTTCGTTCATCAGCGCCATATCAGGGAGCGTGCGTCGCTCCCAGCAGTAGTCACCCCAGAAGGGGTTGCTACAAGCCGAGATGTAGTAGTGATACCTTCGCGAGGTAGCGTCAAAGCGGGCGTGAGCCGTCGGGATGACGGGCGTGACAGAGCGAACGGATATGCCACCACGCAGTATGCCACACAAACCTCTCTGTATCTGTGCTAGCGGTGGGTGCGGGATCGGAAGGTCGGCATGCGCCATCATACTGTAGGCGTGTACCCCAGCGTCTGTGCGACCAGCTCCCGTGACCGAGATCGGCTGGCGAAAGAGTATGGACAGGGCGCGCTCTAGCTCAGACTGCACCGAGACACCACGGGGCTGTACCTGCCAGCCACAGTAGTTGGTGCCGTCGTAAGCTACCTCGAGGAATACACGCTGTACGGGAGCCTCCATGGCTTTTAAGGGTGAGGAGCTATCAAGACTTAGAGGCTGCACTACGCTTAGGCGCAGCCTTCTTGGCAGTGGTAGTCGCCTTCTTCGTCGTAGTCTTCTTCGTCGTGGTACGTCCCTTCTTCGGGGTCTCTTTGTCTTGCTCAGCGATGATGGCGACGACCTCGGCGTATGTCAGCTTCGTGGGGTCAGCTTTCTGCTCCTTGGTGAGCTTATAGTTCTTCTTGCCCGCCTTGATGTAAGCGCCCCACCGTCCGTCACGAATCGCAATGTCGGGATCCTCGGGGAAGCTCTTGAGCAGACTGGCAGCATCCTTGCGACGCTTCTCCTCGATCAGCTCGATCGCCTCCTGGAGCGTTATCTCCTCGGGCGTCAGGCCACTGCTCTTGGGGATTGAGGTGAAGGCGCCTTTGTGCCGTAGATAAGGACCGAAGCGACCAACGGCAGCGACCACGTCACCACCCTCAAACTCACCGACCGTGCGGGGCAGGTCAAAGAGCTTCAGCGCCTCCTCTAGCGTGATAGTCTCTATAAGCAGATTGCTGGGGATACTGGCGAAGCGTGGCTTCAGGCGCTCGCGCTCCGCCTCGGGCAGATCATTGTCGGGCGCCTCTCCGATCTGTACCATCGGACCGTAGCGACCGATGCGCGCGATGACTGGCTTGCCACTGACGGGATCGGTACCGAGCAGACGCTCGCCTGTATAGCGCTTGGCACCTGACTGGCTCTGCTCCTCAATCATCGGGTGGAACTTATCGTAAAACGTCCCAATCAGATCCTGCCACTGAGCCTCACCCTCGGCAACTTTGTCAAAGCGCTCCTCGACATCGGCCGTGAAGTTGTAGTCCACGACACGGGAGAAGTTTTCCGTTAGGAAGTCGGTCACCACGATTCCCATATCAGTGGGAACGAGTCGTCCACGGTCTCCACCGTAGCGCTCCTTCTGCTTGTGCGACTTGATAGTTGTATTTCCTGCGCTATGCTGCCAGCTGAGGTATAGCACATCGCGACTCTCGCCTTGGCTCTCGCCACGACGAACGTAATCTCTATTTTGGATGGTCTGAATCGTCGGAGCGTAAGTAGACGGTCTGCCGATGCCTAGCTCCTCCATCTTGCGAACGAGGGATGCTTCGGTGTAGCGGGGCTTGGGCTTGGTAAAGGATTGGCGTCCCTCTATCTCTCGCAGCTGTAGCGCATCGCCCTCCTTCAGCTTGGGAAGCTCATTGCCACTCGTATCCTCCTCGTCATCACGGCTCTCTGTGTAAGCGCTGATGAAGCCGTCAAAGACGATGACCTCGCCACGAGCCTCTAGACGTACGGGCTCTGCACCCTGCGAAGCGATCTGTGCGATCGTCCGCTCGATGCGGGCATCGGCCATCTGACTAGCGAGCGTGCGCTTGCGGATGAGATCGTAGAGGGCTTGCTCCTGCTTAGTTCCTTGTATCGTGGCATTGCGCAGATAGGTCGGGCGAATAGCTTCGTGCGCCTCCTGTGCCCCTTTGCTCTTCACGTGGTAACGTCGGCGCTGATAGTAGTCGGCGCCCCACTGCTCTAGGATCACTGTCTCGGCATCATGGAGTGCGAGGCTGGAGAGATTGACCGAGTCGGTACGCATGTAAGTGATGAGACCTCGCTCGTAAAGAGCTTGCGCCACACGCATCGTGTTGGAGACGCTCATACCGAGCTTGCGAGAAGCCTCCTGCTGGAGCGTACTCGTGGTGAATGGTGCCGACGGAGAGCGACGCCCAGGCTTCTGCTCAACCTGCTGCACGGCAAAGGTTGACTGACTATCGATAGCTCGCTGCATGAGTTGGCGAGCGGCTTCCTCGGAGGGGAGGTTGTCAGGGAGTGTCGCAGTAAAGGTTTCTCCACCCTTGGTCTCTAGGCGAGATGAGATGGCAAAAGAGATCTCTGGCTGGAAGGCTAGTATCTCGCGCTCCCGCTCTACGATGAGACGCACAGCGACGCTCTGCACACGTCCAGCCGAGAGCGAGGGGCCGACACGTCGCCAGAGGACTGGCGAGAGTTCAAAGCCTACGATACGATCCAAGACACGACGTGCCTGCTGGGCATCTACGAGGTTTTCGTTGATCGAGCGTGGGTTCTGTATGGCGTGCTGTATGGCGCTCTTGGTAATCTCGTGGAATGCGATACGGTGTGTCTCCTTGTTCTGTAGATCTAGCACATGATAGAGGTGCCAAGCGATCGCCTCTCCCTCGCGGTCTTCATCGGATGCGAGCCAGACGATGTCACTCGCCTTAGCCGCTTTGCGAAGCTCCGATACGAGACGCTGCTTGTCTGCGGGGATCTCATAGATGGGTGCGAAGTGGTGCTCCACGTCTACACTAAAGCTACTCGGCTTGAGGTCTCGTATGTGTCCATAGCTCGAGAGCACTTTGTAGTCAGCTCCGAGGAATTTGCCAATCGTCTTCGCCTTTGCGGGGGACTCTACTATTACTAAGTTCTTCTGCTTTGCCATATTCTCACGCTATCTGAGACCGTTGCCTCAGTCTCAATCGGTGCAAAGGTACTCTTTTATAAGGAAACGAACGCTTTAGCCGAAAAAGCGCTCAACTCCGCAAATCAATTAGCTCAATGAGATACGTAATCCGCTGTGTAGTCATTAGGATCTTGGCGTGTAGCGACATGTGGGGACGCACGGCTCGTGCGTCTGTCCTCGTCACAACCACGATGCTGTAACATTTGATACAACGGACGCACGACCGTGCGTCCCTACATATCGTTACTCGTCAGCACTGCAAGAGAAGGCGTCCGTCAATCTAACGAGTAGATCGGCGGACGCCTTGACATTATATTATATAGTGTGTGCGGGTCTCCCTAGATTAGTTGACCTTGCTCAAACTATTCATACCGCGCTTGATAGCCTCCTCGTTGAGGGGGATCAGCTTGTGGTGACGCTCAGGCAAAGACTTCTTGAGTCCTGCGATGATGCTCTCGAGCTTGAGCATAGGAGCCGCCTGGAGCATACCACCAAGTATGATCATGTTGAAGATCTTGTCATTGCCCATCTCCATACTCTGCTCCGTAGCGGGAACCTCGTAGATGTTGATGTCCTTGCGGTCAGACTTGTGCTGGATCAGAGCTGGGTCGTAGATCAGGATACCGCCCTTCTTGACACGAGGAGCGAACTTGTCGAGTGATGGTTGGTTGAGCACGATGACAACATCATACTCGTTGACAACGGGTGAGCTTACAGGCTCATCGCTGACGATGACCGTAACGTTACTCGTACCACCACGCTGCTCAGGTCCGTAAGAAGGCATCCAGGATACCTCCTTGTTCTCCATGATACCAGAGTAAGCGATGATCTTACCCATAGAGAGTACGCCCTGACCTCCGAAGCCAGATATGACTATTTCGTAATTCATAGTTGTTCCTTTCGTCTGATTAGATTTTCATTGTAACCACCTCGTCGTTGCTACCCTTAGACTCGACATCCTTGATGTCACCTAGAGCGTACTTGTCGACCATAAACTTCGACATCCACTCGTTAGCCTTAGCAGGGCTCATCTTCCAGCCTGTATTGCAGGTTGATACAAACTCAACGACGCTGGTACCCTTGCCTGCGAGTGAGTTCTCAAAAGCCTTGCGTAGAGCCTTCTTAGCCTTGCGAACAGCACCAGCCGTGTGTACACTCTGACGTGTGACGTAGCAAGTACCGTCTAGCTCAGAGAGGATCTTGGAGATAACGAGAGGATAACCGTTAAGCTCTGGTGTACGACCATCAGGGCAGGTGACAGTCTTCATACCGAGTAGTGTGGTAGGAGCCATCTGACCACCGGTCATACCGTAGATACCGTTGTTGATGAAGATGATGACGATGTTCTCACCACGGTTTGCAGCGTGGATCGTCTCAGCAGTACCGATAGCAGCTAGGTCACCATCACCCTGATAGGTGAAGACGAGCTTATTTGGATAGAGACGCTTGATAGCAGTAGCTACAGCAGGCGCACGACCGTGAGCAGCCTCCTGCCAGTCGATATCTATATAGTTGTATGCAAAGACGGAGCAGCCCACAGGAGCTACACCGACAGTCTGGTCGCCCATGCCCATCTCCTCGAGGACCTCTGCAACCAGCTTGTGCACGACACCGTGGCTACAGCCTGGGCAGTAGTGCATCGTGTTATTGTTGAGCAAACTTGGCTTCTGATAGACCAAGTTCTCTGGTTTGGTTATATCCTTTATATCCATGATATTCGTTGTCTATTACTGGTTATTGATAAAGGGTAAGCTTACTTGACGAGCTTCGTACGCAAAGCGTTGAGGACCTCGTCTGGAGAGAATAGCATACCACCCATACGTCCGAAGTGCTCTACAGGGCAGCGACCATTGACGGCAAGTCTGACATCCTCGACCATCTGACCAGCGTTGAGCTCGACAGAGAGGAAGCCCTTGACACCACGCTCAGCGAGCTTGGAGATCACCTCGTATGGATAAGGCCATAGCGTGATAGGACGTACAAGACCTACCTTGAGACCCTCTTGACGAGCCACCTGAACGACCTTCTGGCAGATACGTGCAGAAGAGCCAAAAGCTACTAGTACGTAGTCAGCATCCTCTGTCATCGTCTCCTCGTAGCGGATCTCGTTCTCCTCGATCTTGCGATACTTCTCCTGGAAACGTAGGTTGTTTTGCTCCATCACAGCTGAGTCTAGCTCGAGAGATGTGATGATAGCACGCTTGTCAGGTGTATGACCTGTAGTAGCCCAGGGGCAACTAGCAGCAATCTCCTCATCGGTGTGGCGAGGCTTCTGCTCAGGTAGTACGACCTTCTCCATCATCTGTCCGATGATACCATCGCTTAGGATCATAACTGGGTTACGATACTTAAACGCCATGTCCATACCGAGACCTACGAAGTCTACCATCTCCTGTACAGAGTAAGGAGCCAGTACGATGAGGCGGTAGTCACCGTGACCACCACCCTTGGTGGTCTGGAAGTAGTCAGCCTGACTTGGCTGGATCGTACCTAGACCAGGGCCACCACGCATCACGTTAACAATTAGTGCAGGCAGCTCAGCACCAGCGATGTAGCTGATACCCTCAGCCATAAGGCTGATACCAGGGCTAGAGGAGGAGGTCATGACACGCTTACCAGCGCCAGCACCTCCATATACCATGTTGATAGAAGAGACCTCGCTCTCAGCCTGTAGGACGACCATACCGGTCTTCTCCCAGGGGCGTAGCGACATAAGTGTCTCAAGAACCTCAGACTGAGGTGTGATAGGATATCCGAAATAGCCATCCAGTCCGTTGAGGATTGCCGAGTGTGCCAGGGCCTCGTTGCCCTTCATCAGTTTTACTTCTGCCATGATAGCTATTAGGATTAAAGGGTTACTTTATAGACGCTGATACAGCCGTCGGGACAAACTACGCCACAATTTGCGCAGCCAATGCACGTTTCGGGGCTGCTCATATAGCAGTAGTGATACCCCTTGTCGTTCACCTCGTCTGGGTGAAGCGAGATACTCGTAGTAGGACACGCCACAACGCAGAGGTTGCACCCCTTGCAGCGTTGCTCGTTGACTACGATTGCTCCTCTAAATTTTGCCATGTGTAGTACGTTATAGATAATTGTACCCTCCTCCCGTCAGCAGACAAAAGTCGAGTACTGTGATACAATTAGTTTTCTTCGACCTCAAAGTTACGAAGAATATTCGAAATACCTACCATTAGGTAGTGAAAAAGATTGTTTTCCTGACAAGTTCTCCGTAAAGAGGCTCTTTTGAAGATGAATACGATCCTAAAAACGACTAGAGACTGCAGCTAGCTAGCGACAGTCTCTAGAGGGATAGGAGCGAAAGTCGTCGAAACTCCTCGAAGGAATTTCCAAATAACTCGCTAGAAGATAAAAGTTCTCCACGGAGCCAGGAAATGAAACTTCGGAAGAAGCAAATCAAAGTTCCGAAGAATTTTTCCGTTCCTCCGTGGATAATCAGTCACCTTGTGTCATGCGCCAGCCCTGCCAGATTTTGCTCTCAGCAGTTATTTCAGTAGATTTGCGTGAGAATCGATCGGGCGCATCCTGTGGACTGAGCCCCCTAAGTAAGACCTTTTACCGATGAACTACAAAGGATACCTATATACGCTACTTCTCTGTGGCAGCATGCCACTAGCCTATCCACTACAGGCGCAGGAGACCTTTAGCATACCCACCGAGCAGCATGCCATCGAGGTGACCCTCGCAGCTGGCTCGCCCCTACGCACCACGACGCTCCTCTCCTCTACACGACGTCTGAGCGAGTCGGATGGGTGGTTTGCCACTTACGGGGCGCATCTACTGGGTCGTCCGAGTGCTGCTGCCGAGCTGGAGGAGTATATTACCAGAGAGCCCGTCTCCCGTGAGGCGCAGATAGCGCGCATAGCTCGTGCCACACACTACCTATATAATAAGGAGTACAATCGTGCTCGCCATACGCTAGAGCAGGTGCGTGAGCAGACCTTGACACGTGAGGCGCAGAGCGAGTGGCAGGTCAAGATGGTCTATGCGCTCCTACTGTCTGGTCGCTCTGTAGATCAGGTCGAGCGACTCTTTGAGTTGACCGCTGACAATGGAGGTTACTGGGGCGATGTGGCTAGGCTCTATCTGGCGCAGCTATACATAGCGCAAAACAATCTGGACAAGGCTGAGCGCACGCTCCTCCCGATACAGGATCAGGGCGATCTGCAGTATGACGCTCGTCTAGGACTGGCGCGGATAGCCCTTTATCGACAAAACTACCAGTCGGTGCTCACGCACACCGAGGCACTTGCTACGGCACGCCTCTCAGAGGAGCAGCGCACGGAGAGTCAGATACTAGAGGCAAACGCTTGGTATCGTCTTGAGGAGCCGAGCAAAGCTATCGAGCGCCTCGCTCCACTAGCAGAGCAAAAGGCTAATGCCCTGACACCCGAAGACCAACTTATCCTCGCAGCCGCCTACATGGAGACGGAGCGCACGGAGCAAGCGATCCCGCATCTACTCCTAGCGACCCGTGGCGATGCGGAGACGAGCGGGGTGGCCAACCTTTACCTAGCCCGTGCTCGTAGAGATATGGGGCTTTACTCCGAAGCTTTGGCATCCTATCAGGTGGCAGCAGATAGAGCTGTAGCTCCTACGATCCGTGAAGCAGCTATCTATGAGCAGGTATTGCTGATGCGCAGTAAGGCGGGCGGTTCGTTTGGTCAGGAGGTGAGGCTCTGCGAGGAGTTTCTCAATACATTCGCCCAGTCGGCACACCGTGAGGCGATGGAGCGCTTTCTCATCGAGAGCTACTACCGCAGCCCCGACTACCAGACTAGTCTAGCCTCCATAGGACGTATCAAGAGTCCTTCGCCCGTTATTGTAGAGGCGCAGTGCTATCTGCTCAATCAGCTCACACAGCAGGCACAACAGACGGGCGACCTAGCCCTAGCACAGCGCTACAACCAGCAAGCACAAGGGCTCGGCACGCGCTCCACACACCACATTGAGGCGCAGCTCCTAGGAGCGCAACTTCTCTCGCAGCAGGGAGCCTACAAGCGTGCATCACAAGCTCTCACTGCTATCCTCAATAAGCGCACAGCCACTAGCGAACAGCTACAGATAGCTCGCTACCTACTGGGCTACAGCCAGATCAAGCAGAAGCAGTACGGAGCTGCCACGCAGACGCTCTCTATCTTACTCCAAGAGGGCACGCTCGACAATACACTGCAGGCGGATGTCCACGCCCGCCTAGGCGATGCGCACTATATGCAGGGGCACTACACGCCTGCCGTACGCTACTACGAGGAGGCTTACAGGATCGCTCCTGACAATCAGGTCTATGCGCTCTATATGCTGTCCGACATAGAGGGTCTCAAGAAGGACTACAAGGCGCAGATAGCTGCACTCGATAAGTTGATCGCTCGCCACCCGAACAGCCTTTACAAGCCTCGCGCTATGTATGATCAGGGACGAGCTATGGAGCTGTCAGGACAGCATGCGGAGGCTATCGGAGCTTTCACACGTCTGACGCAGGAGTACCCGCAGAGCGAGTATGGGCGCAAGGCTGCCTTGCAGTTGGCACTACTATATTATAATAGGAATGAGACGAACCGAGCCATCGAGACTTACAAAGCGCTCCTGGCCGAGGCGCCACAGAGTGGCGAGGCGAAGCAGGCTTACGAAGCGCTGAAGAGTATCTACATCGAGGAGGGACGCTCCACTGAGTTTGTCCAGTACGCCAACAGCATTGGCGGCAGCTACGCCATCAACGAGAGCGAGGCGATGAGCATCTCCTTCGAGACGGCCGAGCGTGCTTACCAGTCCCGACAGCCACAGGCAGAGCGCTTGCTCAAGGAGTACCTAGCTCTGAAGCCACAAGGTGCTTCTTCGCTCTTAGCGCACTACTACTTGGGCGATCTCTACGAACGTGCTGGCAAGGAGGCAGACGCTCTAGCACTCTATGAGCGCATCTACCCCAGTCGCAAGCAACTGTCGCAGGAGCTGCACATTGGTTTGCTCCAGAAGATGTCTACGATTCGCCTTCATCAGCGAGCTTATGCGCAGGCATTGCCCTTGCAACAGGAGCTCCTCACACTACCACTAGCCCCCGCGAGCTATCAGACGACACTGCTCTCAGCTACCGAGAGCGCACTCCAAGCGGGACAATATGCGTGGGTCATCAAGGTCGTAACCCCTCAGCTAGACAAGGCTAAGGGATGGAGCCAAGAGCAACTAGACCTCTTGACTTGTCGCCTAGCTACCAGCTACTTGAAGACAGGACAGAGCAACCAGATCGAGGCTCTGCTAAAGCCGCTTGTAGCCCGTATAGGAACCTACGCAGGCAGTCAGGGGACGCTCCTATTGGCTCAGTACTACGTCTCCAACAAGGTGCAGCAAAGCTACTCGAAGCAGCTACTGGACAAGCTGGTCAACGAAGCTTACCCAGACCCCGATCTATCTGCCGAGACGATCATAACGCTCTCCGACTGGTACCTCGCCAAGGGGGATCCCGACACGGCAAGACTATATCTAGAGAGCTTGCTCAAGAACTACACCGACGAGACTTCGCCGATACGTCAGCGTGCCGCAGAGAAGCTCGCACAGCTTCGCCAAAGTACGACTCGCTAATGCGCCTCTCGCCTTCCATTTCTCACGATTAAGCCTATCATCGATGAAACGACTATACATACTTCTCCCAGTACTGCTCAGCAGCCTGCTCCCAGCTTTAGCTCAACAGCCCACCCCTCCCGCCAAGCGTGACACAATCAGCCGTGAGGTCACCGTGGTGAGCGAAAAGGTGAGACAGATAGATGACACCAATCCTATCTTTACGCTGATACCTCTGACTAAGCCTCAGATAGAGCGCTACAACCCAGCCACGCCTCGCTCCACGAGAGACTTCACGCCGACCCTCTCACCAGCGCCGACGCCTCAGCTGTCTAGCTTTGCCAGTGAGGTGCCTCAGCCTTACAATGGGATCATGGCCCGTCTCTTCGGAGGCTTTGCACCGGCTTTCGGTGGGGATCTGGCGGGGCAGTGGCACTTTGGGAGCAAGCATAACGTCCTTTCTCTCGACCTGACGCACCGCTCGGAGCTTTTCACGCTCAGCAAGAACGGGCCCAACCGCTCCGTGCATGGTCCTACTCGGGAGACCGATCCTGACTATCACTACCTTGAGGAAGTTCCCCGACAGACGGAGATGTACCGCCACGCTACCGAGGGAGTCCTAGGCTACAGCTATCACTGGAAGGAGAGCACCGTCAAGCTACAGGGAGGGATCCGTAGTCACATCTTTGCGCACACACCTACGCAGCAGAGGATGCAGATGGGTACGCTTCCCCTATTGGACCGCACCCGCTGGCAAGACAAGCTACGCGAGTACAGTCTGACGGGTCGCATAGAGAACCTCCAGGCGCAGAACTGGTCCTTTGACCTTGGCGCACGCTACGCCTTCCTATCCCATTCACTACCTAGCCCAACTCAGGGCGACATCCTGGCTAGCGAGCATCTACATGTGATTGACGCTGATGGAGCTACCGCCGTGCAGCTCTCTGATGACTGGTCTCTAGGACTGAGCGCCGATATGCGTATCCGCACGAGCCAGCCGTCACAGCTCTTCCTCCTAGGGGCACACCCGCAGTTCCGCTATCGTGGGTTCGTTAACTTTGCCGACCTAGACTTCTCAGGCGGTGTCGGCGTGGACTTTGCCAACCAAGAGGTACTGGTCTACCCAGAGGTTCGGCTGTCACTCTCTGACCAGAGACGCTGGGAGTGGTACCTGCGGGCTTCGGGCGGAATACAAGATGTCAACCCCTTTGACTACCTAGCTCGCCTACCAGGTGTCATGCTCGACGCACTGCCTAGACCTGAGCGTCAGCAGCTCGCCTCTCGCACAGGCGTCAAGCTCCAGCTCGGCTCTGGTACCTACGAGCTGTACGGCGGGTACGATCACTACGGCCGCACTTACGGCTTCGACCTCCTACCCTACTACACTGGCGAGGAGCTACAGTGCTCATGGCTACAGTCGCAGCGCAATGATTACACGAAGCTCGACATCTTCTACGCAGGCGCAGACCTCTCTACGGTCATCGCAAAGGTTTGTGAGCTAAGCCTCGGAGCGCAGTTCAACCGTCTGGCTAACTTCACCGTCCGCGTTCCCAAGCCTTACTTCCAGAGCTATGCGAAGTTGGCCGTCCGTCCTACACGTCGCCTAGATCTTCGTGGGGTGGTTTACTACGACACCTGTCTTTCGCCCAAGATCCTTCACCCCGCTCAGGCTCCCAAGACTGGGCTTCTAGTGGGCGCAGCGTGGGCTTCGCTCACAAGGTTTACCGCTGAGGTGACAGCACAGTATCGCTTGACGGATATGTGGACGCTTTTTGCCACTTTCGACAGTCAGTACTATGGACTAGGTGCTTACAATATGAAGCAGCCCTACAGCGGGCGCATCGGGGTACAGTTTAACTGGTCCGCATTATAATAAGGAGTCCTATGACAGATCAAGCAAAGAGTGGTGGCTATAAGTTCCTCGCCATCAAAGACCGTGACTGTCTGCTCGGGAGCAATGGGCAGATAGCGCTAGAGGATCGCGAAGCTCTCCTAGAGGTACAGGAGGAGTACGCTCTACGTGTGGCGATCGCCAGCGAAGCGCCTATGACTAGTCTCCTGAAGCTCTCCGAGCAGCTACAACTACCGCGCAATAGTGGCTACATCATCTCCCACCTAGGTGCACGCGTTCACAACTGTCGCACGGGTCGTGAGCTGGCTTCTCGCCCACTCCGCCCCGCCGAGCTCTCCCATCTCTACGAGCTGGTGGATAGCGACTACACGCTAGTATTCATCGGAGAGAAAGCACTCTACGCCACCAAGACTCATCAGCCACGTGTCCTACAGCTCGCCAAGCTCTGGGGCATGCCAATCCTAGACTTGACCAAGGCAGATGAGCCCTTCCAGGCTCCCTCCGAGCCAATCTTTAGAGCGCTTATCTTAGCCCGACAGGATCGACTGGAGAAGCTGAGCGAACGGTTCAAAGCTGAGCAAGCCTTGACCGCCACCCTCTACGATGAGCCGATGAATGAGCTCTCGATCGTAGCTTCTGGCGTCAGCCTGCGAGGAGCACTCGACTTTATTCTCGACCGACTAGACCTTAATCAGCAAAACATCATCGCCGTCGGCACCACCCTAGAGGATGTCACCATGGTGCAGCGCGCTGGACTAGGCGTAGCTATGGCAAACGCTCCCGAGCCGCTCAAGAGCTGCGCCGACTACATCACCACCTCTTGCGACGCAGCGGGCTTAGCCCACATGATTACTAAGCAAATCAAGCTACGCTACGACGGAGTTCCCTTTGACCCAGAAGATGCCAACGCTATCATGCCCAACACGCTCATGGGAGCGCTCGGCATACGTTGCACAGAGATCGCGCAGGGCTATGTCACTGGCACGATGCCCGTGGACAGTCGCACGAGACAGCCGATGGGCATCCTGCACGGAGGCGCCTCGCTAGCCTTTGCCGAGACCCTCGCAGGGCTAGGTTCAGTAGCTATAGCCAACGAAGGCGAGATACAAGTCGGCATGCAGGTGAGTGGCTACCACGTCTCCTCGACAGTCGTCGGAGACACTGTGCGAGGTGTCGCCACGATACTTCACAAGGGGCGCAGCACCCACGTCTGGAACGTGGATATCTACTCCACACAGAGCGGTAAGCTCATCTCCACCTGCCGTGTCATCAATAGTATCCTCAAGCAGCGCTAAACCTTTGCACACGCTATGAGTCAACTCCTAGAGCGATTCCTCCGCTACGTAAAGGTGCACACCACCTCCGATCCGAATAGTCCGACGAAGCCCTCGACCTCCTGTCAGTGGGACTTGCTCCGTCTGCTTCACTCGGAGCTAGAGGCGCTACAGATACCAGCCACCTGCTATGATGCGGGCTATGTGATAGCGCAAATCCCAGCCACGGCCGGTTACGAAGAGGTTCCCCGCATCGCGCTCCTCGCTCATGTAGACACCTCTCCCGAAGCTCCTGGCGAAAAGGTCTCTCCCTGTCTCCACCCTAACTACGACGGCAAGCCGATCCAGCTAAAGGGGAGCATACTCAGTCCCAGTGACTACCCCGATCTACTACGCTATGTGGGGCATACGCTCATCACGAGCGACGGGACGACACTCCTCGGAGCTGACGACAAGGCGGGTGTCGCCATCTTGATGACCCTTGCTGCGGAGCTACAGAGCAAGCCCGAGTTAGCGCACGGACCTATCGCACTTGCCTTCACTACAGACGAAGAGGTGGGGCGAGGTCTGGAGTCCTTTGACGAGAGCCAGCTTCAGGCGACCTACGCTTACACCATCGACGGAGGACTCGAAGGCGAGTTTGAGTACGAGTGCTTTCACGCAGCCTCTGCACGCATCACAGCCACGGGGCTCAACGTTCACCCAGGCAGTGCCTACCACACGATGCGCCACGCACTCCAGTCGCTCATCAAGCTCGACTACAGACTAGGTTACACGCACGAGCGACCCGAGGTAACCCAGGGGCGGGAAGGCTTCCTGCATCTATGCCACATGGAGGGAGATGTCTCGTCTGCGACCGCTAAGTACATCATACGCGACCACGACCGTCAGCTCCTAGAGGAGCGCATAGAACGCATCCGAGAGGTGGCTCAGCAGATCAACGAAGAGCCTCACGCCGCTCAGCTGGCAGTCGAAGTCTCCTACCAGTACCGTAATATGTACGACTACATCGCTCCACACCCAGAGGTCATCGAGCATGCGGTGGCAGCCTACGAGGCTGTCGGTGTCAAGCCTATCATCCAGCCGATACGTGGCGGTACCGACGGGGCGGTCCTCTCGGAGCGAGGCATCCCCTGCCCCAACATCTTCACCAGTGGGGGCAACTTCCACTCCATCCACGAGTACTGCTCGCTCGATGCTATGGAGCGCTGCCTCGCCATCGTAACGCAGCTAGTCCATCGCTATGCCACATCAAGAGCTTTAGACTAAAAGCCAACACATTAAATATGTAGCCCGCTAGTAGGAAATCTCTCCTACCAGCGGGCTACATCTCTTTTTATCGTCCCCTTACTACAAAGGGTGCTGCTAAAGCTCCTTCGTATCGCACTATCCTTGTGATACTTACGAGTTCCAAAAACGGTTCCCCTCTTGGAACTTTTTAGTTCCAAGGCAGGAACTTTTTAGTTCCAACGGAGGAACTTTTTAGTTCCAACGGAGGAACTTTTCAGTTCCAACGGAGGAACTGTCTAGCGAAGAGGCGTAGTTCTCTTTGTTTTCGTATCTTTGTCCGCAGGGGAGGTCTATTTCTTCAGATGAATGACGACAATCATCTGCTGTGGTTGCCTCCCTTCGCTATTTAATTTCTAAGACATCGCAGATATATACACTAACAAGGTTAGAAAACTATGAATAAGCAAATTTACCTGGTCCTCGCATTGATCTTATCAACATGCTTTGGGCTAGTCGGCTGTTACCCAGAGTGCCCTGATGATGGAGGCGACCCCAACAAGGAGGACACCATCCCGATGGGCAAGTACACGCCCATCTATGAGCTAGATGCTGATGGCAACTTGAAGCACCTGCCGATACCCTTTGTAGACTTTACAGCGGGTGAACTACCCCTCAAAAAGTGGGAGGCAGCGCACGGAGCCATGCTAGCGAAAGAGGTGGTCGCTGACTTTAAGGGTCAGAAGATCAAGAACTACGTCTTCAACACGCAGGACAAGAGTGGCAAGCAGCCTCTACGCATCTACCTCGTCGGCAACGCAGGCCAGGGTAAACTACAGATATCAACCCTCCTCATCGATAAGAAGCTTGTCTACAATGAGCAGGGCGAAATCAGAAAAGAGTTTGACATGATGACCATCAATGATGGCTTCACAGCGATGGACGACATCTCCAGCAAAACGCCTATGTACAGCAAGGGGAACCTTGTCGTAGGGGTCTCTCAGAGCAAAGATCAGGCTGGATATGCTCAGCTCTCCTTCCTCCCGTTGCCAGGGTCAGTTGCCAAGGTAGACCTAGACAAGACACTCAAGGACTTCCCCTTCACTAGCAAGAAGGCTGAGGAGACCTCTCTAGATGAGATTCGCAAATATGAGACGGCTCTAGGGCTGAGACAGGAGAAGCCGCTGAATGATCCTAAGCGTGCAAACTTTGTAGCTAAGGACAAGAACAAGGGCAACTTCGACCTAGTCAGCTATTACCCGAAGGGCTACACATCCAATGGTGAAACCTACAAGCCTGGTATCTTAGCACTCAGCTATGCGCTCACCATCAAGATGGTCGAGAGCAATCCCGATGTAGCCGAGTGGTTTGTAAACAACGGCTTTAGCAAACCCCAAAAGACGGCTGTCGGCAACAACGCCTACAGCAGCGAAAACGAATACTACACACTCCTCATCATGGAGGCTCAAGGTGGCGTCGCCTTTAGCTTCTCAGCCAAGAAGGAGGCTCCCACACCTGATCCCGCAGAGGACACCAGCATCTTCCCCTCCTACAACTTTGGTGAGAAGTTTAACCCCGCCGACGAGCCCACCCCAGGGACACCCGCGGGCTCTATCTACACCAGTGAGATGGCTAAGGGAGAGGATGTCACCTACTATGCTCCTGTAAAAGGCGATGATGGCAAGATAGACTATGCCTCTACCCGCCTGCAGGTCTCTATTAAGGACCTCTCTAAGTTTAAAGCAGCTGCCATCAATGGCTATCACTACTGCGCCGCCGAGAATGCAACCAAGGACAATATGCATGTCTATAATAAGGGTGCTCTAACGATCAACTCTACCAAGCAATTCAAGACGGGTATTGACAAGGAGCTCAAAGCTGCCCTCGAGAAGGCTGGCTACCAGTACACTGGTCTAGGCAAGGATCAGCTCGGCAACGAGTATTGGTACTACTACAATGCAGAGCACGGCATCTCTCTCCATGTAGTAAAGCTAACGGGAATAGGCTCCAAACTAATTGTCTCAGACTTCTGGCCTGGCGATGACTACAAGCCTCAAGCGGGCAAGCAGATCCGCCTGAACACGCACTACATGCACCGCTAAGCAAGGAGCCTGTCGCCCCTGTGCGACAGTCCCAGTGCTCTAAGCAAAGCAAGAGCCTACTCGCTAACCAGCGGGCAGGCTCTTGTTTTATAGATTTAGGTTTGTGCTAAAGCTCCGTTTTGGAGACTATTGCATAAAGGCGAATCGCTGCGTTGCTTTCGGGATTCGGCTTCGGTCACATACGGATGTATGCTCCCTTCAGACCTCACCCTCAGCGCCTTGCGCTTCATCCTTTCTGCAAAGTCAAGACAATCTTGCAAGCAAGATTGTGAGTCTGTTGACTATTGCAACAGTCTCTTTGGGGAGTTAGCTTTTGGGCAGCGGGACTAGGATGGGGAGTTGTTGCTTCTGGATGGTGATCTCGATGCGACGACCCAACTCGAGGAGTTCACCGTCCACCTGCGCATAGTCCGCATTCTCACGCTCGATGATGAGATGGTCGGTGCGGTAGATGTCGATGGAGGCGCTCTCGTTGATATTCTTGGTAAAGAGGTTGATCGCCACCTGCGGAGCCTTCAATAAGGACATATTGCGGATGACCACCACGTCAAAGAGTCCGTCGTCTAGCTCCGCCTCGGGAGCTATGATGGCATTGTTGCCATACTGATCCGCATTAGCGCAGGTCACGAGAAAAGCTTTCTGCTCGATCACCTCACCATTGAGATGGAGGCGATAGAGCGAGGACTTGTGCTTGATAAACTGATCGACCGTCGAGAGGACGTAAGAGAGCGGACCTCGAAAGCTCTTCTGATCGTAGCTAGCGGTCACCTGCGCATCAAAGCCTACGCCAAAGGTCACGAAGAATGGGACCCCATTGGCCTCGCAGCAGTCGATTCGCTTAATATACCCCTTGCGAATCACCTCTAGAGCAGCCTCGGGGTCCATCGGTATGTCAAGGGAGCGCGCCAGTCCATTGCCCGAGCCCATCGGGATGATGCCCATCGTCATATCCGTAGGGCGTACCGCATCAGCTACCTCGTTGATTGTACCATCACCACCGACGCCTATCACCACGTCAAAGCCCTGGCCCGCCACATCGTCTATGATCTGCGCCACGTGACCCTGCTCGTTGGTATAGACGAAGTAAAGCTCACTGCCATTCTCAGAGAGGATGTTGTAAGCCAGCTCTGGGATACTCGTCTTGCGACTTGTGCCAGAGTTAGGATTGATGATGGTTAGGTACTTTCGCTTAGACCCTTTCATACCGCAGTAGAGCTAGTGGTGGAAGGCGAGCATACGCTCACGAGCATAAGCCTCGTATGGGGTGCCAGGGCGACCGTAGTTGCAAAATGGCACAATGCTAATGCCCCCTCGTGGAGAGAAGTCACCTGTCACCTCAATATACTTCGGGTCCATCAGACGGATCAGATCGTCCATGATAATATTGACACAATCCTCATGAAAGGCGCCATGCGAGCGGAAGCTAAAGAGATAGAGCTTGAGACTCTTGCTCTCGACCATACGCACGTCTGGGACATACTCTATATATATGGTGGCGAAGTCAGGCTGCCCCGTAATAGGACAGAGCGCCGTGAACTCAGGGCACTCAAAGCGTACGCGGTAGTCTCGGTCTTGATGTCTATTCTCAAAAGCCTCCAGCACACTCGGATCGTAGTCCTGTGCGTAGACTGTGCGCTTATTGCCTAGGAGGGAGAGTCCCTCGACGGCTCCGTCACGAGCCGTCGAGGGTGATGTAGTTTCTTTCATATTCCAGATTTGGGGTGTCTATAGTATTAGAGTAGGTGCGAAGCCAGCTCACTGAGCTCACTACGCTCGCCCTTGATCAGGTTGACATGCGCAAAGAGTGTCTCGCCACGCATCTTGTCGATCATGTAGGCGAGGCCATTGCTCTGGCTGTCTAGGTAAAGCGAGTCGATCTGCTCCACGTCACCGCAGAAGATCATCTTCGTCCCCTCACCAGCACGCGTGATGATCGTCTTGACCTCGTTCGGGGTTAGGTTTTGCGCCTCATCGACGATCACGATGGCGTCCGCCAGACTGCGACCACGCAGATAAGCCAGCGCCTCAATGATGAGCTTATTGTCCTGCTGTAGCTTCTCCAGCTCAGCCTGCTGCTTACCACCCTTGAACTGCGACTTGATCACATTCAGGTTGTCAAAGAGTGGCTGCATATAGGGACGTATCTTCTCCTGCTCCGTACCCGGGAGAGCGCCCAAATCCTTATTGGAGAGCGCCACTATAGGACGCGCGAGCATGACCTGCCCATAGCGATCAGCTTGATCTAGAGCAGCCGCTAGAGCTAGGAGCGTCTTGCCCGTACCGGCCTTGCCCGAGAGCGCCACGAGGAGCACGTTGGGATCCATCAGCACGTCAAAGGCAAAGGCCTGCTCCGCATTCCTCGGCGTGATGCCCATATGGGTGAACTTATCGACCCGTCGCACCATCGCCTCAAAGGGGTTGTAGCGCGCCAGCACACTGCTCTGATCGCTCTTGAGGACGAAGCACTCATTGGGTATCAACTTGCTGCCAAACTCTAGTTCGTCAAGTGGAACTCCCTGATCATCATTGTAAAGACGATTGATGAGCTCCACATCGATCCCCTCGAAAACTGGTTGAGCCTCGTCAAAGAGGTCGAAGGTCTGCACCTTATCGTTGAAGTAGTCCTCCACAGGTATGCCGAGCGACTTAGCCTTCATGCGCAGGTTGATATCCTTGCTCACGAGGATCGTCTGCTCACTCTCGTTTTCCTCAGCGATGTGTAGCGTAGCGCTCAGGATCTTGTGGTCGGGGATGTTTTCCCCAAAGGCATGCGCCACACGCTCATGAGGCTTATTGCCTAGGTAAACGTAGAGGCGCCCTCTCCCCTCTCCTAATTCAGCGCCATGCTCGAAGAAGTCAGCGTCAGTCAAGTCGTCGAGCTTGCGAACGAAAGCGCGTGCGTTGAAGTTGATCTGATCGGAGCCTTTCTTAAACTTGTCCAGCTCTTCGAGTACGACGATCGGGAGATAGATATCATTGTCCTCAAACTTGTCGATGCACTCATAGTCGTGCAGGATGACGTTGGTGTCTAGGACAAAGTTCTTACTATGCGACACAACGGTAGCCTTGCTCTTGGCGTTGGAGCGGGGTGTCGTCTTAGAGTGACTCTTGCTGGTGGTTTCCTTTCGCTCTGTCGTAGCAGAGGTGTTTTTCTTTTGGGCTGTTGGCATGTTAGTCTGTTCTTCTAGTTGGTATTTGCGAGCTTGTTTCTTGCTCGTCCCAAAGTTAGTTATTTTATGACAAACGGCCAGCATCTATTTATTCCCCTTATGGCAGAGCCGTGGCACTTAGCTAATATATTTCGGGCAAGATGTATGTTCGTTGGTCGATTTTTACTACCTTAGCGACTGAATACCATTTCAGAGTAGTATCTAGTACATGATTTCGACCCAATACAATGCGATGATCACTGCCGTAGGGGCTTACCTACCGGAGGATCGACTGACTAATGCCGACCTGGAGCAGATGGTCGACACCACCGACGAGTGGATTATGACACGTGTAGGCATCAAGGAGCGCCGCATACTCAAGGACAAGAGCCTCGGTGCCTCCTACCTAGCTATCCAAGCTGTTCGCCAGATGTTGGAGCGATGGAATATAGACCCGCTCTCTGTAGAGGGTGTCATACTAGCAACCAATACGGCCGACTACCACTTTCCCTCGACCTCTTCGATCGTAGCCTTTGAGACTGGGTGTCGCCACGCTTTTACCTTTGACATTAACTCGGCCTGTCCTAGCTGGCTCTACGCCTTAGAGACGGGTGCCAACTTCATCCGCTCTGGACAGTACAAGCGCCTGATCGTAGTGGCTACCGAAAAGATGTCCGCAGCAGTCGACTACACCGACCGCCAGACGAGTCCGCTCTTTGGCGATGGCTCGGGATGCGTCTTGCTAGAGCGTACGGAAGACACTTCGCTAGGCGTGCAGGATGCCCTCTTCAAGACAGACGGCAATGGACGCTCGCACCTGATCATGAAGTCGGGTGGATCGGCTAGCCCTGCCACGGCAGAGACGGTCGCACGACGTGAGCACTTTGTCTATCAGGAGGGGCAGTATGTCTTCAAGAATGCTGTCCTCGACATGGCTCGTGTGAGCCGTGAAGTGATGAAGCGCAATCATCTGACCAACGATGATGTCGCTTGGGTAGTACCTCACCAAGCTAATATGCGTATCATCCAGGCGGTATCGGAGTACACCGATGTGCCGATGGACAAGGTGATGGTGACCATTCAGAAGTATGGTAACATATCCTCCGCTACGATACCTATCTGTCTCTGGGAGTATGAGCCTAAACTCAAGAAGGGCGACAAGCTCATCCTAAGCTCCTTTGGTGCCGGGTACACGTGGGGAGCTATCTATCTAGTCTGGGGCTATGACGGAGCTACAGCACCGCGCCGGTAAGCCCTTGCCAGAAGGCTACAAGAGTGGCTTCGTGAGCATCGTCGGCAACCCCAATGTGGGTAAGTCGACGCTGATGAACTACCTGGTCGGAGAGCGCATCTCCATCATCACGAGCAAGGCGCAGACGACGCGGCACCGTATCCTAGGCATCGTCAATAGCGATCGCATGCAGGTGGTCTACAGCGACACGCCTGGTGTGCTACAGCCTAGCTACAAGCTGCAAGAGCGTATGCGTGCTTACTCGGAGCAAGCGCTAGAGGATGCCGACCTGCTACTCTACGTCACCGATACGATGGAGGAGCGAGACAAGCATCACGACTTTGTGGAGCGTGTACAGCGACTCTCCTGCCCGATCATCATTGTCATCAACAAGGTAGACCTGACCGAGCAGAAACATCTGGAGGAGCTGGTCGACTACTGGCACAGTGTCATCCCACAGGCGGAGATTATCCCCGTGTCGGCGTTGAGACAGTTTAACCTAGCGCCGCTCAAGAAGCGCATTGAGGAGCTACTTCCCGTATCGCCACCTTACTTCGAGCAGGATGCGCTGACCGATCGACCAGCACGCTTTTTCGTCTCGGAGATCATTCGCGAGAAGGCACTTCAGTACTATCATCAGGAGGTGCCGTACGCTGTGGAGGTAGTCGTGGAGGAGTTTGTCGAGAGTCCAGACAGGATTGACATGCGCTGCGTGATCCTCGTGGAGCGTGAGTCTCAGAAGGGAATCATCATCGGGCATAAAGGCTCCGCAATCAAGCGTCTAGGCATTTCGGCACGAAAGGATCTGGAGCGATTCTTTGACAAGCATATCCACCTGACACTATTGGTTCGTGTGGATAAGGATTGGCGTCAGAGCGATCAAGCATTGACACAGTTCGGCTATGACATCTAGCCGTTGAGTAGCTTTTGACGCACCTATTTATATACTAAGCAGACTGACGTAGTCTATAAGAGATATCAAGCTATGAGTAATCTAGTAGCCATCGTAGGGCGCCCCAACGTGGGCAAGAGTACCCTCTTCAACCGTCTGACCCGCTCCCGCCAAGCGATCGTCACAGACGAAGCGGGTACGACTCGTGATCGACAGTACGGCCACGTCACTTGGTGTGAGCGTACCTTTTCGATTGTAGACACGGGCGGATGGGTCTTGCGCAGTGATGATGTCTTTGAGGAGGAGATCAATAAGCAGGTCCGCATAGCGGTCGAAGAGGCTGACCTGATACTCTTTGTCGTGGACATCCTCAACGGTGTGACAGACCTAGACGACGAGATAGCTCTGATGCTCCGACAGACCAGCAAGCCTGTCATCTTGGTGGCTAACAAGGCGGACAACTTCACCCAGCACAACGACGCCGCCGAGTTCTACTCTCTAGGTCTGGGCGATCCCTACCCTATCTCTGCTATCAACGGTTCCTCAACGGGTGACCTCCTCGATCATATCCTAGAGCTGCTCCCCAAGGAGGGCAACCATGAACCTCTTCTTGAGTTGCCTCGCTTTGCCATCGTGGGCAGACCGAATGCGGGTAAGTCTTCGCTCCTGAACGCTCTCATCGGCGAGGAACGCAACATAGTCACCGACCGCTCGGGCACCACGCGTGACAGCATCTTTGCCGAGTACGACAAGTACAATCAGCACTTCTATCTCGTCGACACGGCAGGCATCCGCAAGAAAGGCAAGGTCAACGAAGATCTTGAGTACTACTCCGTGATCCGTGCCATCCGTGCTATCGAGAATGCCGATGTCTGCATCATGCTCATCGACGCTACGAGAGGAATCGAGGCTCAGGACGCCAACATCTTTCGGGTGATCCAGCGCAATAACAAGGGGCTGGTCGTCTGCGTCAATAAGTGGGACCTTGTCGAGGACAAGAGCCTGCCCGTACAGCGCACCATGGAGGAGGCGATCCGTGCAAGGTTTGCCCCCTTTACCGACTTTCCTATCATCTTCATCTCAGCACTCAATAAGCAGCGCATCCTGAAGGTGATCGAGATGGCGCAGCATGTCTACGATATGCGCTCGACCCGCATACCGACGCACGAGCTTAACCAAGTCTTGCTGCCACTCATCGAGAAGACTCCACCACCCTCTATCAAGGGTAAGTACATCAAGATCAAGTTTGTCCAGCAGCTCCCCACAGCGGTGCCGACATTTGCCTTTTATGCCAACCTACCTCAGTGGGTGCGCGAGCCGTACAAGCGCTTTCTCGAAAATCAAATCCGCAAGAACTGGGACTTCTGCGGCACTCCCATCAATGTCTTCCTCAGAGAGAAGTAATCTTCCCCTTCACAACTTACTATAAACATGGAGCAAGCAGTAAAGGCGTCAGATCATACTAAGAGATATCTCGTCATCCCCTCTGGAGGGTCGGGTGTCCGTATGGGGGCTGATCTGCCCAAGCAGTATATCAAGCTGGGTGGCAAGACGATCCTCCAGCACACCGTAGAGGCTCTCTCTAAGTGTGTGGACTACATCGTCATAGGCATATCGTACGAGTACCGTATCATCATTGAGGATATGCTCCAAACGATAGGTCTTGCCGATCGAACCCATCTCACATTGGCAGGCAAAACGCGCTTTGAAACAGTGCGTCGGGCTCTACGGGCCGTACCCGACGGCACGCTCGTCGGCATACACGATGCGGTACGCCCTTTCGTCTCTAAGGAAGTGGTGGACAAATGCTACGAAGAGGCTCAGCGAGTGGGTGCTGCTGTGCCTGTCCTACAGTTCTCGGAGAGCTTACGCTACCTCTCTGACGAAGGGGCAGGAGCACAACCTTCGCAAGCTGTAGATCGTAGTCGCTACCGCTTGGTACGCACGCCACAAGTCTTCTGGTCGGAGCGCATCAAGGAGGCTTATCAGCAGCCCTTTCAGGAGAGTTTTACGGACGACTGCTCTGTCTATGACCAGCTCTACAGCGACCTTGTCTTAGTCCCTGACACCACGGAGAATATCAAGATTACGACTCCTGACCAGCTTTACTGGGGTGAGCATCTCCTGACCATATCCCGTCAGGAGCGTCTGCGACTTACACAGCGACTACTCTCAAGTCGGTAGCCCATCCTCCCCTCTCTGCCCATACTGCTATGAGCTTCCTGACCACACCCCTAGCAGATCTGCCTGGACTGGGCACCAAGCGGGCGCAACTGATAGCCGAAGAGCTAGACCTGCACACCTATCGGGACCTGCTCTACTACATCCCCTACCGCTACGCCGACCGTCGGGTCATCTACCCCATAGGCTCGCTCATGCCCTCCATGTCGGAGGTACAGGTCGAGGGGATCTTACAACCCTTTAGCGCGCCCTCTTTGGGGCGCAAGAGCAGCCTCTCGGCACGACTTATGGACGACACGGGAGAGTTGCTCTTGGTTTGGTTCAAGGGGCTCAACTACATCCAGCGCTCACTCACCCCTGGGTGCAAATATATCGTCTACGGCAAACTACAGTTCTTCAATAATCAACTGCAGATCACACACCCTGAGATCAAACTCGCAGACAAGCCCAACCCATCCGTCGGTGGGTACCAACCGATCTACCGAATCACCGAGCGACTCAAGCGCTCCCGCATTGACTCCGCATTCTTAGGACGCTACATCGACCAGCTTCTCCAGAGCCCCTACTTCTCCATCCCCGAGACGCTCTCCGAGCCACTCATAGCGCACCGCCATCTAGCGCCACTCCAGACCGCTATCAGATGGATTCATCACCCCAAAAGTGTCGAGCAGGCGCAGGTGGCTAAGTTCAGACTCAAGTACGACGAACTCTTTTACCTCAATCTCTACCTACGTCGCCTAGCCGTCATGCAGCGCATGCGCTACGAGGGCTACCGATTGGATCAGGTGGGTCAGCTCTTCAACGGTCTATACCACGCACTCCCCTACGACCTCACTGGAGCGCAAAAGCGAGTCCTCCGTGAGATACGTCGGGACACCCTATCGGGAGCACAAATGAACCGCCTCCTGCAGGGAGATGTGGGCAGTGGTAAAACCCTCGTCGCGCTCTTTGCCATGCTCCTAGCCGTAGACAACGGCTACCAAGCCTGCATGCTCGCTCCGACGGAGATCCTAGCGCAACAGCACTACGAAACCATCTCCGAGTTCGTCGAGGGGCTCGATGTATCCATCGCACTCCTCACGGGAAGTAGCAAGACAAGAGAGCGACGTGAGACCTTATCGGCACTAGCCGATGGCAGCCTCTCCATCTTGATTGGCACACATGCTATATTAGAGGAGCGGGTTGCCTTTCGCAAGCTCGGCATGGCCGTCATTGACGAGCAGCACCGCTTTGGCGTAGCCCAGCGATCCAAGCTCTGGGGCAAGAACGTGTTGACACTACCCCATATCCTCGTCATGAGCGCCACCCCCATCCCCCGCACCCTAGCGATGACTATGTATGGCGACCTCGAGGTCTCGATCATAGACGAGATGCCCCCTGGGCGCAAACCGATCACAACCGTCCAAATAGCAGAAAAGAAGAAGGAGACACTCTACAGTCTCATCAACGAAACGATCAATCGTGGGCAACAGATCTACGTCGTCTTCCCCATGATCGAAGGAACGGAAGAGTCTGACTTTGCTAATCTAGAGGTAGGCTACAAAGAGTACGTAGAGCGATTTGGCGAAGAGCGAGTCGTCTACGTTCACGGACGACTCAGTGCCGAGGACAAGGCGGAGCAGATGGAGCGCTTTGCCTCGGGAGAGGTGCCGATACTCCTTGCCACGACGGTCATCGAGGTGGGCGTCAACGTGCCAAACGCTACGGTCATGGTGATCAACGATGCGCAGCGCTTCGGATTGGCACAGCTACATCAGCTGCGGGGACGTGTGGGACGTGGTGGCGACAAGAGCTACTGCATCCTCGTCACGCCCGACGACCTGCAGGGCGATGCCAAGCAACGCATCGACACGATGGTTGCCACGCAAGACGGATTTAAGATAGCGGAGGAGGATATGCGCCTGCGAGGCTTTGGACAGATGGAGGGGACACGACAGAGCGGCACCCTAGCGGGCATCAGCATAGCCGACCCCGTGGCGGACTACAATCTCCTCGCCCTCACACGGCTAGATGTCAACTACCTCCTCGACTATAGCCCCCTCCTCGACAAACCCGACACAGAGCTCTACCGCATCAACCTCGAGCGCATCCACCCCAACGCCCACCACTGGGGACAAATCAGCTAATCCCCAGCTCCTATTGAAGGAGCTTTAGGATGCATGGAACGAGTAGCGAAATGTAGGAACGCACGATGAGTGTCGAGTCGGAGGACCGAAATAAACCATTCTGAGAGATTTCCAAAAGCTTTCCGGTATTGGAAAATGAAATTTCCAAGTGAGGAAACTTAGTTTTCCAAGGGAGGAAACTTTCTTTTCCACCGTTGGAAAAGATTCGCTTGACTGTAGCGTTTCACTTATTTGCCCAAGGGTTACTTCTCGAGCAGGGCACAGGGGCCTTCAGGCTATGGCAAACAAAGTGAGCGTGCTGACTGTGCTCAGACACGCTCACGATTGGGGTGTAGTATGAGGGGGCGATGTCCCTACACTACCTTATGACGAGTGATTACTCAAAGGGGAAGGTCTTGATGAGCTCCTCAGCCTTGTTCATCTGCTCGTACATGACGACGTCATCCTCGACGCGAGGACAAACCTTGCGGAAGGTAGCGAGGAAGCCCTCAAGGCGCTCCGAGGTCTTCATAGGACGACGGAACTCGATAGCCTGAGCGGCATTGAGTAGCTCGATGCCGAAGAGACGATAGAGATTGGCGATGAGTGGCATAAGCTTGGTTGCTGCGTTGGCTCCCATGGAGACGTGATCCTCCTGACCATTGCTGGAGACGATGCTATCGCTAGCTGCTGAGTGGCAGTACATCTTGTTTTGGCTGACCATAGAGGCTGCGGCATACTGTGGGATCATGAAGCCACTGTTGAGTCCGGGGTTGGCAACGAGGAACTCAGGCAGGTCGCGTAGCCCAAGGATGAGCTGAGCGACACGACGCTCTGAGATATTGCCTAGCTCAGCGAGTGCTATAGCGAGGAAGTCGTAGACGATGGCTAGTGGCTGACCGTGGAAGTTACCACCTGAGACGACCATATCGTCATCGGGGAAGACGGTGGGATTGTCTGTGACGGAGTTGATCTCAGTCTCGACGACACTGCGCACGTAAGCGATGGCGTCACGGGAAGCTCCATGTACCTGTGGCACACAGCGGAAGCTGTATGGGTCCTGTACCTGTGGTTTGGGCTTTGCAATCATCTCGCTGCCCTTGAGTAGCTCACGCATGTGGGCTGCGACTTGTATTTGCCCCTGATGTGGACGTATCTGATGCAGACGATCATCGTAGGGAGCATCTAGTCCAGCGAAGGCCTCTAGTGAGAGTGCTGCGCACCAGTCAGCGGCTAGCTTGAGGCGCTCTGCCTGTATGAGGGCATAGACACCGTGTGAGCTCATGAACTGAGTACCGTTGAGCAGGGCTAGACCCTCTTTGCTCTTGAGCTTGATGGGCTTCCAGCCGAACTTGCCGAGGACCTCGCAGGAGGGAAGCTTCTCGCCCTTGTAGCGTACCTCACCGTAACCGATGAGCGGGAGGAAGAGGTTGGCCAAAGGAGCTAAGTCACCTGAAGCACCTAGCGAACCGCGGTCATAGACGACGGGTAGGACATCGGCATTGAGCATGTCAACGATGCGCTGTACGGTCTCTACCTGTACGCCACTATTGCCGATCTGGAGGGCATGAGCCTTCAGAAGGAGCATGAGGCGAATGATGGGGGCTGCGACCTCGTCACCACAGCTACAAGCGTGGCTCTTGACGATGTTTTCCTGAAGCTTGGTGAGCTGATCAGGTGAGATGGTGCGGTTGCAGAGTGAACCGAAGCCTGTGGTGACACCGTAGATGGGCTTGTCGACCTCCTCGACCTTGCGGTCTAGGTAGTTGCGGCAGTGCTCGATACGCTTGACGGCCTCTGGTGAGAGGGTTAGCTCGAAGTGGTTCTCTAGATACTCTCGGCATAGCTCGATGGTGAGCTGCTCGCTACCGATGGCGAATGATTTACGTGCTGACATGTTTCTTTATTTGCAAGCTTCTTTAGTATACTCTATGACCTTAGCCTCACGCTCGATCACCTCACGCTCGAGACGGTCTGCCTCAGCAGTCATATCTGCGACGAACTGCTCGTCCTTGATGGAGGTCAGGTTGATGCGGACGTTAAAGAGTGCGCCGATGATCGCATTACGTGCGGACATCATAGCGACGCAGCCATCGGTGACAGCGTTTTGGTTACCATTGGAGACAACCTCCTCAATATCGCTCAGCAGACTGTAGACACGACGAGCGACCTCCATGGGTACGTTGGCCGCAATCTTGGTGGCCTCTTGGATTTGTGCAGAGCGAGCAGCCTTCTCTTCGTCAGTCTCTTTGGGCATTTGGAAAGCGGCAAAGACAACGTTGTAAGCTTCGCTGTCACGATCTACATCGAGGATCAACTGCTGACGGATCTTCTGGACACGCTCGACGAGTTCCTTCATCTGCTCCTCGACCTCGGCATACTTCTTCTTGCCAATGGTGAGGCCAGCGACCATCTCGGTGAGAGCTGCAGCGATGGAACCACTGAGTGCTGAGATGCTACCACCTCCAGGTACAGGGTCCTTGCCTGCGGTGACGTCAAGAAGCCCCTTGACAGTCAAATCTGTTAGACTATTATTCATAGGATGATTGAGATTGTTTGTTAGTTAATTAGATGGGTAGCGACTAGCCTGGCTAGACGCTGGGTGTGGGGGTCACGAGTTTGTTTTCGTAGACGGTACCCGCCTTGATGGTGGCTCGTACGAGGTTGACACCAAAGTGATAGGAGAGGAACTTGTACGAGGGGAAGCGTAGGAGCGCTAGGTCTCCCGCCTTGCCTACCTCGATGCTTCCTATTTGGTCAGCACGGCCGATGGCGGCTGCGCCATTGAGCGTGAGTGCTGTGACGGCCTCCTCGACGGTCATGCCCATATAGATGGTCGCTAGAGCGAACATGAGTGGGATGGAGGAGCTAAAGCAGCTTCCAGGATTGAGGTCGGAAGCAACGGCTACAGCGCAACCAGCATCGATCATGCGACGTGCTGGCGCATACTTTTCACCCAGGCTGAAAGCTGTACAGGGAAGGCAGGTAGCCACGGTGTCGCTCTGAGCCAATGCTTGGATACCTTTGTCAGATATCTGTAGTAAGTGGTCTGCAGAGAGACAACCTAGCTCGGCTGCTAGCTCAGCGCCACCGAAGGAGACGATCTCGTCGGCGTGCATCTTGACCTTGAGGCCTAGCTCCTTAGCATGGGTCAAGAGGATGCGTGTCTGCTCATGGTCGAAGACTCCTTTCTCAGTGAAGATATCGCAACACTCTGCCAAGCCTCGCTCTACGACTACTGGCATGACCGTGTCACAGAGGTAGTGGATGAAGTCTGTGGAACGACCTTTGTACTCGGGCGGTGTGTCGTGCGCTCCCATGAAGGTGGGGTAAAGGTCTATCGGGTGCTGCTTCTGTAGTGTCCGAATGACCTCTAGCTGCTTGATCTCCGTGTCGAGCTCCATGCCGTAACCACTCTTCGCCTCGACGGTGGTGACACCCATGGATAGCATGGCGTCTAGATGTGCAGAGGCGCGCTGAGTAAGTTCCTCAGCCGTTGCGCTACGGGTCGCCTTCATCGTGTTGGCTATACCACCGCCACGCTCCATGATGCTCATGTAGCTATCGCCCGCTAGTCGCCATTGGAACTCGTCCTCACGGTACCCACCGAAGATGAGGTGGGTGTGACTATCGACGAAGCCTGGCAGGACGCACCCGCCCTGAGCGTCATAAGCGACGCAGTCGGTGTGGTCTACTTGCTCGGCTTCTTGCATAGTTCCTACGAAGGCTATTTTGCCTTGTCGTACGATGATGGCGGCAGGTCCCTCGATGACTCCGATCTGACGCATCGCCTCAGCGCCGTGCTGTGCGGTGGAGCCTGGACGAGTCACGATCTGACCGATATTGTATAGGTAGAGATTGGACATTAGAGATTAGAGATTTAGAGGTTAGACTTTAGAGGTTAGAAGTTAGAGGTTAGAGGTTAGACTTTAGAGATTTGATGAGACCTGCAAGCATACGTCCTACTTCGTTGGAAAGGTCCAAAGGCTCTTTTATCTGAGGCTCTGAGAGGTACCCTATGCGCAGACAAAGCTCTAGCTGTGTCTCTAGCTCTGCTCGAGAGCCTTGCGCTATGTATAGGAAGTGATTCGTATCTCTAGTGCTCTCCCTTGCATTCCCTTCTGCAATATTAGAGGGGATGGAGAGAGCCGACCGTCTCATTTGGTCTGAGAGTGCGTACTTCTCTTCCAGTGGCAGTTGGCGTATGAGATTATAGACATCTATGGTCAGTTGCATGGCTTTCTGCCAAACGATCAACTCTCTATGATCCTTGCCGGCCACTCTATCTTCTAATCTCTAATTTCTAACCTCTAATCTCTATGTTCGCATTACTCCATCATGCGGAGCTCCAGGATCTGGGTCTCGCAGAAGTTCTCGATGCCGAGGTAGTACTCAGCGCAGTCGATGAGCGCCTTCATAGGTACGAGGCCGATGACCTCAGCGCCAACGATCTCGACACCGTAGCGACGAGCCTCCATGCGTACCATCTCGTGAGCACGATAGACAGCTGTCTTGGTGTAGTCGGTGAGGTTCATAGAGACCTGTACGATGTGTCGGTCAGTCAGCTCTACGCCCATAGCCTTGCAGAAGCGTAGACCGCCACCGATGTGACGTACCTTCTTAGCGATGGCATCAGCGATAGAGAGGTCAGCCGTGTTGAGGTTAACATTGTAAGCGACGAGTGGCATACGTGCACCGACAGCTACAACACCTGCTGTGGGGTGAATGTCAGCTGGACCGAAGTCTGGGTGCCACTCATCCTCGTGAATCTTCTCAGCCATACCCTCAAACTGACCCTTGCGGATCTTAGCGAGGTTCTCACGGTGAGGAGCTGTAGCGCTCTTCTCATAGAGGAAGACGGGCACACCGATGCGCTCGCCGATCTCCTTACCAACCTCCTTAGAGAGCTCGATAGCCTCCTCCATCTCCATATTGCGAAT
Source organism: Porphyromonas uenonis DSM 23387 = JCM 13868 (assembly GCF_000482365.1). GTDB lineage: Bacteria > Bacteroidota > Bacteroidia > Bacteroidales > Porphyromonadaceae > Porphyromonas > Porphyromonas uenonis. The sequence goes on from NZ_KI535307.1 coordinate 70,948, forward strand.
GGGGATAAAGGGGATAACGTCGACAGCGCCCATACGTGGGTGCTGGCCCTGGTGCTTAGTCATGTCGATAACCTTGACAGCGACCTCGACAGCAGCGATGACAGCCTTACGGACAGCCTCAGGCTCGCCCATGACGGTCACCACGCAGCGGTTGTGATCTTCGTCATTGCTGTAGTCTAGGAGCTTGACACCCTTAGTCTCTCTAAAGGGTTGTACGATCTGCTCAATCTTTGCTTTGTCACGTCCCTCGCTAAAGTTGGGGACACACTCTACGATCTTTGTCTGAATAGCCATAGTATTATCTATTTATAGTGTTGTGTTTTGATATCTTGGTAAGCCTTTTCGATAGGTTTCCTGAAACATTCCGCTAAGTTACTGATTATTTGAAGTCCTGTCAAGCTTTTTCAGGAGAAAAATAACTCAAAAGTGAGCGTTAGCTCTTGTAGTAAGTACGCTTGATGCGTGGCGAGAGCTTGGAAATCACCTCATATGGTATGGTGCCGATGCGCTCTGCGAGGTCACTCACCTGCAAGCCTGGCACGCCAAAGATGATCACCTCGTCACCCTCTGCGACCTTCCCTTTGAGTGCCGTGAGATCGACCATACAGGTGTCCATACAGACGTTGCCCACAATCGGGCAGAGCGTGTCGTGGATCATAACGCTCCCCACGCCACAGCTGAAGCGCCTATCATAGCCATCGGCATAGCCAATAGGTATAATGCCAATCTGCCCGCCAGGAGCGACCTGCCCACGACGTCCATAGCCGATAGTCTCCCCGTCAGGGATCGTTTTAATCTGTAGGAGCGTGGTACGTAGCTTAGCGACAGGCTCGAGGGTGAGACTACCCGTAGCACTGATACCATAGAGCCCTACTCCTAGACGAGCCATGTCGTAGTGATGATGGTTGTATCGCTCCATGCCGGCCGTGTTTTGGACGTGACGCAGAGGACGATAGGAGAGCTGACTGGTAAGGTAGTCGGCACCTGCATCATAGAGGGCAAACTGCTGCTCCGTGAAGTCGCTCATCGTCGGTTCATCGGCAGCAGCCAAGTGCGTAAAGATACTCTGCACCCGTATCAGCGGCTCCACCTCATGAAGCGTCTGAGCGAGATGCTCGAGGGTCGCTCTGTCTGGCGTAAAGCCCGTACGGTGCATACCCGTGTCTAGCTCGATATGAACAGGATAGTGGCTCAGGCCCTGACGCTCCACATGGCGGGCAAACTCTCGGAGGATGCGCTCGTTGTAGATCTCAGGCTCTAGGCGACTCTGCGTCATCACCTCAAAAGCCTCGACCTCAGGATTCATCACGATGATCGGCAGGAGGATCCCTTTGCTGCGAAGCTCCTTGCCCTCGTCCGCCAGCGCCACCGCTAGCGCTGCGAGGTCTTGCTGCTCCAGCGCCTTGGCCAGTTCGTAAGCTCCGATACCGTAGCCCTGCGCCTTGGCCATGACGATGATACGTGTCTCGGGTGAGAGGAGCGCTTTGTAGCTTTTCAGATTGTTCACCAGAGCTTCGAGGTCTATCTCTAGAGTCGTCTCATGCACCTGCTTCGCTAGGTGCTGTACGATACGCTCGAACTGGAATTGTCTAGCCCCCTTGACCAAAATCTCCGCATGAGTGATGGTGCTGAGGAGGTCATCGGCAAGGAGCTGGTCGGTCGTCTCGTAGAAGGCGGTCTTCCCTTCCCCACTCCCCTGGAAGTAGTCCTGATAGTTGCACAGCTCCCGACCCACACCGATGAAGAGCGTGTGGGGATACTGCGCAATCATCTCGCCCACCTGCTTGTAAAGGTCTCGTGGTAGCTGGGCACTCTGTAGGATATCGGAGAGAATGATCACCGCCTGCTGATGCGAGGTGGCCGTGCGCTGCTTCTGAAAGTCAAGCGCAATGCGTAGCGAATTGATATCGTTGTTGTAAGCGTCGTTGATCAGACGATTGCCCGCCTGCCCCTCCTTGACCTCCAGTCTCATCTCGATCGCCTCAAGCGTCGCAAAGCGAGCCAGCACCGCCTGGCGCTGAGCCGTGGTGAGTGGCAGGAGACCAATGAGACAGAGACAGTGCGTAGCGTTTTGTATAGAGGCTTGATCCGCAAAGGGAATGGTCACCGTACTGCTCTCGTCCGCATGCTGAACTGTGATGGTTGTGGTGCCGTCCCCTGAGGGGCTATAGAAGACATGGTAGTAAGCTTTGCCAGGCGTGAGGCTCCAGCCGATCGCCTTGTCCGAAAGACCCAAATTGTCAATGCCTCGCTGTATCTCATCGCTGTCGGCATCATAGACAAAGTGGTCAGCATCGACGAAGAGCTGCAGCTTCTCCTCGATCTTCTGATTGAGCGAAACAAAGTTCTCTTGATGCGCCGCCCCAATGTTGGTCAAGATACCGAGCGTCGGCCGTATGATACGCTGGAGACGTAGCATCTCCATCGGCATCGAGATCCCCGCCTCAAAGATAGCGAGCGTATGCTCCTCCTCCATATTCAGTATCGAGAGCGGCACACCGAGCTGCGAGTTGTAGCTCTTTGGCGAACGCACGATGCGATAGCAACCAGAGAGGAGGTGATAGAGAAACTCCTTGACGACCGTCTTGCCGTTGCTTCCCGTGATGCCGATGACTGGGTAGTTGTAGCGCATACGCCAGTGGCTAGCTATCTGCTGGAGCGCACGGAGTGTCTCCTGCACCTGTACAATATTGGCATCAGGATAGCGCTCCACATAGGGCTCGATCGGCTCGCAAATGAAGAAAGCCCGCACCCCATGCTCGTAAAGCTGGGGAATATATTTATGCCCGTCACCAGAGGCGGTACGCATCGCGAAGAAGAGGCTATCGCTCGGCGAAGTGAGCTTACGACTATCGGTCAGGATATGTCGTATCGGACGCTCGTCGACGAGATGCGTTTGGATAGGACGAAGATACTCAAGGATGTTTTGCAGTGTAGACATTATCGTGTTGTAAATAAGGGTCATCATGGTTCTACTACGGAGGCTACGCATAGCTTCTCTCCATAGCGCTCACGGCAGTGTGCTATGCGCTCAGCGATCTGAGCCTGTAGTCGCTCGGCTCCGTGTGGCGTCTTAGGCCGATGCAGTGCCAGCTTGCGCAGACGCTGAGCAGCCTGACGCCTCTCCACTTCACGCTCCTCTTGGCTTGCCCAGTAGGCGACGAAGTGATCGGCTATGTAGGCGACCGCTTCATCAGACGGGTGAGTCAAGTCACTGGCGTAAAAGCGGTAGTCCCGCAACTCATCATGTAGGATCTCATACGCGGGAAAGTAGTGACAGGCAGGTAGCTCACGACAAAGCGTGTCGCAGAGGATACGTAGCTTGCTCTTTGACAAGTTGCTCTCCGCCAAGCCGTCCTGCAGATAGCGCACAGGACTAACCGTCAGGACTATCTGCAGCGAATGATGCTTAAGGAGCTGTGAAAGCGTCGCTAGCATACGCTCCTGCAGAAGATCCAAGGGAAGGTCCCGTCTGTCGAAGAGACGTGCGGGAAGTTGCTGACAGTTTGCCACAGCACGACCACCCTCCGCAAGGTAGTAGACTTGCGTCGTGCCGAGTGTGATCCAGAGCCAGTTTGCCTCTGCTAGTCGGCGATGAGCCGTATGCCATAGCTGAGCGGTCGCCTCACGTAGCGCCTCCTGGCTCTCGCCATAGATAGCGCTGTGGTGACGCAGACTATAGTAGAATCCGTCTCGCTCTATAATATAAGGTGTATAGTCGGGGCAGTCTTGCTCATCGAGGAGCAGATCCTCCAGCGTGTCGCAGATACTGATCGGATTGTAGAGCGTACCGTAAGGATTGACCAGCACATCATATCCGAGGTGTCGCATATGCTCGCCTATATGCTCACTAAAGCAAGAGCCAAGCGTCAGGATACGATCCCCATAGCGCCCCGCTATAGAGGTGGGCAGAGGAGCTACCTGAATCGGTGTGAACCACTGTATGGATCGGGAGGTGAGCATCTAGTGAAGTGTCAAGGCGCAGAGCCACCACAAAGGTACAAAAAAGCGGGTAGCACTCGTCTGAGCACTACCCGCAATTCAAAGGGAATATCGTATCTGATAGTGGATTAGCGAACTCTCCTCTAGAAGCGAGCCACTATTCCCACCGAGTAGTCTCTCGTGCTCACCTCAGCCTGCGCTGACGGTATGGTGCTGAGCAGACTAACCCGTCCGAAGAGTCCGAGGAAGCCATACCCTATCTCGCCACGCAGATCTAGTCCGAAGGGGCGTACATTGAGATCATCGTCCACAAGCGTATTGATCCGCTCATCGAGCGAGCGTGTGCGGGACTTTTGTAGGCATACGAACTTCGGGACGATCGATAGCGAGCTCCAGGCATTCGTCTCGCCCCATGAGAGCGACAGCCCTATCGGCATCTCTATGGAGAGGAGGTCTAGTTCCGTCTGCGCATAGCCCACCTCTGTAGGCTCCTGTCTTAGGATCGTCTGTTCCTTATCGTCACGCTGCATAGCGTACTTCTTGTCAAAGGCAAATCTACTGCCCACAAGCGAAGTCCCCACGTTGAAAGCCCACGGACTACGCCCGATCTGGAGGATACCATAGACACCAAATTCTCCACGAGTAGAGCACCAAAAGCGCTGCTTGCCACTCCACTCAGGAGCTGTAAAGAGGTTCCAACCGAAGGAGCCTACAAAGTGATAGGAGACATCTCCCATCAGTGTCTTGTAGATGATAGGTCGGCCATCCTGCTTGTGAACGGTGCTAATGCGAGAGCGATTCCAAACTGACTGACGACCACCTCTCGTCCATACCCTATCTATATAGAGTGGCACCTCTTGCGCCTGACCTTTAGGGAGCCGATGCTCCACCTCTATCTGACTATCTTTCTCACCTCGCATCACATAGACCGTGCGGTCAGCGAACTGGATCGTATCACACGAGGTCACCGTCTGCCCCGTGGCACCTAGCGTAGTAAGCAGTAAGGTGACTAACGCAAATAAGGGTAATGTATAAACTCTTGAGTACATAGTGACGATACGATTAGAAGGTGATACTTAGTCCAGCCGTGAGAAGGCCCTTGTTGTTGTACCCGCTCATAGCGTCTTTGACGAGGAGTAGCGACTGAGGCGTGTAGTGGAGATAGAGACCTAGAGGTCTAAAGTCGATAAAAGCGCCATAAGTCATCGAGAGTGGCGGTGTCGCCTCTGTCTTGGTACGCTCCTTGTGACGATTGCCATACTGCTTGTGCATCACGTACTCCTTGTACTTGATCTGTGGAATCACCTCGATGCCGACACGCATACGACTATTCATCATCGGGCGCATCCCCAGCGTGATTGGGAACGATATGTAGCGTGTCACCAGCTTGCTCTGGCGTAGTCCCATATCCTCGTCATAGTGACTCTGATGCAGCTCGTTGAGATCCCTATTTGGTTTGAAATAGTAGCCATCACGCAGGCTGTAGGTACGCCCCTCAAAGGCAAAGTCAAAGCCAACAAAGTAACGACCCTGCAGGTAATACCTATACCCTATCGGCGCCACCATGTAGTGGTTGAAGCAGGGTGTAGCTGCATGGTCAAAAGCATCGCCCAGCATCATCGTCGAGCCGAAGTACAGCTTCGGAAAGAGTCGTATCGTACCCCAGCGAAAGCTATTATCATCGTAGATACCGAGTACACCACCTACACCCGATAGAGCCTTACGTAAATCACGATCTAGCGAGAAAGCGGTCGTCTCCATACGACGCACGCGGTTCCGCTCGTTGTAATCGACGAGTGTCACATCGGTCTGATCTTTACTAGACTCTATAATGACTTTGTAGTCGTCTCGCTCGATGATTGTGTCTGGAGCGAGGGTCGCTAAGGGGGTTGCCTCTAGCCAGTTCGTGGCAAAGAGAAGAAGCAAACCTGCCAGCAATCCTCCTCGTAGCGAAGCATGTAAATAGTACTGCATAGGTTGTTTTGATATGTGTCGGTTAAAACAATGTTTGTTGTGAAGACAAAGTTAGAAAAATATTGCTATCCAATAAAGAGTTCCTCCGCTGGAACTAAAGAGTTCCTCCCTTGGAACTAAATAGTTCCAAGAGGGGAACTGTTTTTGGAACTCGTATCTACTACGAGTACAGCACGATACGAATTACAGATTAACGGAGAGAGACTATCAGACTAACCTTCTAATTCCACCCAGTAATCACTTTGATGCGCAGAGATAAAAGAAGGGGCAGAAACCGCTCTGGTCTCTACCCCCCTATCTATAATGCCGTTACAAACGGCGCTTACGGGTTATTGCGTCTTAGGACTGACTACTTGACATATCTAAAGAACATAATAGGCTTCGGGATGACGACTCCAGCTTCCAGCTCGTAGGCTATCAAGATGTTAGTGTCCCAATCGACCTTCAAGATAAACTGGTTGATATCATCTCCTATCTTTACCGTGGCGGGATAAGCCTTTTGCGTAGCATCGTAGCTGTAAGTCACCGAGAGTGTGAGCTTCGTCCCTTTGATAGCTGCTGTCAGCTCGCCTTCCGTCTGAGAAGTGAAGCGAAGCTCGCCGCCAGATACTTCACCGATCTCTTTGTCAATGTCAAGCCCTGTGAGGTCTGTAGCCATCTTCCAGCGGGTATTGACGAGTGCCTCCTTGGGGCCCTTGTCTTTTGGATCCTTCTTACAGGAGCTGAGCATGAGGGTGGTGCTGACTAGTAGCATGGCTAGGCAGATGCGGATCAATTGTTCTTTTCTCATTGTTATTAGGGCGTTTATTGGTTTAACGCCCGCTAAGGTACTACTTTTCCAAAATATAGGGCGCTCTTAGAGATGCGGGCGCTCGAGCTGTCGTATCTTCTGGGCGAGCGTGCGCAACGCTTTGCGGGCTGCAGGGAGCTCACGCTCGAGCTGTAGGATCATCTCGGTCAGGTCAGCATCGCTACCACTATGCTGGTGATAGGCAGTGCGGAGACGAGCCAGTGTCTGCTCCTGCTCGGTGAGCTGCTTCTGCTGACTCAGATACTGATCGTAGAGGGTCGCAGCCTCGGCGGAGTGAAACTGATCGCGGTTGGTGTAGATCACATTTGGTGCCACGACAAAGTTACCCTGAGAAGCGCTGCTGTGGGCAGGCTGTGCAGAGGTATGCTTACCCAGCAAAGCAGCGTAGTCTACGTCCGAGCGCTGCGTGACATGGTAAGGTCGTAGCATAGCGTACTGGCGCAAGAGAGCGGGATCGTTGGACGGGACCTCTGTCACCTCTCCATCATTGTAAACAAAGCGGTAAACGGTGACCATGCCACGGGGGGCATAGCGGTCGGAGACGAGGTAGCCGAGATGGCGCTCAGCGTTGAAAGCGAGAAGCAGGTCATTGTCCGAACTATTGTACGGCAATCCTAGCGGGACAGGCTGTAGGTAAGCACCCGAAGCGGTCTGGCGGGTCATATAAAGGTCTCGCCCGCCAAGCCCCTGCTTGCTAATAGCGGAGAAGTAAAGCGTGATACCGTCGGGAGCTAGCGTAGGATAAGAGGGGGCCTCGAGACTGTCTGGGATAGCGGTGATGATGCTAGCATCTGACTGAAGAGTCATCGGTATCGGCTGATTGGCTAGAAGATCGCCATAGACGAGACGCACGGGTGCACCGGGACGCTCTCGGAGCGGTCTGATATAGCGATCACTTCGCTCGGTGAGGAAGCCGAGACCTAGGCTATCACAGGAGAAGACTTTGACGCCCTGTCCATTGAGGTAGCTGGCCAATTGCTCTCGTGCGACGGTGATGGTGTCTGCCACTTCTAACCAAAGGACGTTTCCCATAAGACGTCGCAGCGTATGCAGTCGCTCAGCGTAGAGGTCGGTGACGTGCTGAGCCTTGCGCGCTTTGCTCTGCTTCTCTAGCGAAGCGGACAGTGCGTCTAGTCGCAACTCTCGGAGGTAGCACTCCCAGAGAGCGGGCAGGTACTTACCATTCTGATGAGCAAGGTACTCATAAGCTGAGACGGCTAGGTCACTGCGTCCTCGCGCTGTAGCTCGCTCCACGAGCTGCGTGGCGGTAGCTACAGTGGGCTTCGCATGAAAGGCTTGCGTGAGCGAGTCTAGCTTTTGCCCTTGAACCATAAAGGCTGGCAAAGTGAGGAGGCAAAGCAAGATGACGAGTAGACGCTTCATGGGGGATTAGAGATTAGAGGTTAGATATTAGAGGAAGCGTCTCGGAGTGATCGGACAGGGACCGACAGCTCCGAGACGCTGATAAGTAGATTACTGCTGAGCAATGCGCTGCAGGATGCCAGCGTAAGCCTCTGCATAGTGTGGCGCTGAGAGGCCTAAGCGATGGCTCTCACGGACCACGTAGCCGACGAGACTCTCAACCTCGCTCTGATGATGATTACGTAAGTCGCTATTCATCGAGGTGGTCGTGCCTGGTGGCATACGCTCTATGCGACGGAGCGCTGAGGCGACTGGATCGGCATCGCTGATGCCCCACCCCTTAGCACGGTAGAGCTGGCAGAGCTCTTCGGTGAGTCCGATAACAAAGGCACGATGCGCACAGAGCAAGCCCTCGACGTCGCAGTCGTAGTAGCCTGTTGCAGCAGCTGAGTTGGAGAGCATGAGAAACTTCTTGCGCACCTCTTCCATCGGATCGTCAGGGATGACGAGGTCAATGCCGGCAGCTTGGGAGATCTTGAGGAGTCGCTCTTCGCTAGCCGTTCGTTCACTACCGATGGGGCGTGCAAGAGAACCTATGTAGAGTCGCTCGTTGTCGGAGTGGCTCTCCACGACACCGGGCTCTGTGCGCCGTGCGGTGACATACGCAACGCCCGCCCAGCGCTCGACCTCTGCGGGAAGCATCGTGCGGAGCTGTTCATGGATATCTAGTCCATTGAGCAGAGGCAGGACGGCGCTCTCTTTGGTCAGGAAGGACTGCAGTGGACGAATACTATCGGCTAGGTCATAGCTCTTGGTCACGACGACTAGATAGTCTATCGGACCCAGCTCCTGCGGATCGCAAGTGACGCAACTGGGACGTACAACGGTCTCTGCCAGACGAGGCGAAGAGATGCTCAAGCCCTCACTGCGTACACGATCGTAGTGCGCTCCTGGACGCATCAGGTAGGAGACGCATAGCTGGTCGGGATGCTCCATGGCGTAGCGTGTCCAAAGCCCGCCGAAGTAGCCGCCGACGCCTCCTAAGCCGAGGATAACTATATGAGGAGTTCTCATGGCTAACTAGAGCGTACGTGGGAAGGTTTCCAGCGTCTCCTTGAGGATCTCAGCCACGGAGGGGTGCGGGAAGATGATTTCGCTCAGCTCGTGCGCTGTCATACCACGCTCGATGGCTAGCCCTGCGGTGACGATCAGTTCGCTACAAGGATTGCCTAGCATGTGCACTCCGAGGATCTTGCCTTCGGGGTTGACAAGTACTTTGCAAAAGCCTGAAGCCATCTCGTTTTCCGCAACAAAGCGTCCTGAGTAGCTCATCGGGAGCATCAGCTTCGTATAGACTTTGTCTCCACTTCGTAGCGCATCTTCGGTGAAGCCTACGCCCGCTATCTCGGGATGCGTGTAGACGACCCCAGGAATGGCTCGGTAGCTCATCGGATTGATCTCACGGCCGAGGATATGATCGACCGCCACCTCTGCCTCACGCACAGCCGTGTGGGCTAGGAGCGAGTGTCCGTTGACATCGCCCGCAGCATAAAGATTGGGGAGCGAGGTGCGGAGGTATTCGTCGGTCTTAACGCCTCGACGCTCGAGCTCGAGCCCTTGGCTGAGCAATGCCTCGAAGGAGCCGGTCACAGGACGACGACCCACGGAGAGCATCACTTGCTCGCCCTCTACCTTAAAGGTCTTGCCCTCATACTCGACCTCTACGCCGTCGGCATAGAGATGCGTCACCTTGTGCTGGAGGTAGAACTTGATGCCACGCTTTGTGTACTCCTCACGAAGGAGCGCTGCTAGCTCGCTGTCCATTCCATTGATAATCTCGGGAAGCATCTCGACTACGGAGACGGTCACGCCCATCTCGTTGTAGTAAGCGGCGAACTCCATGCCGATGACGCCACCGCCGATGATGACAATCGAGGCGGGAAGCTCCTTGCTGTCCAAAGCCTCTCGGTGGGTAATATAGTGCCCCTCCTCGACTCCAGGGATAGGCGGGATGACTGTCTCTGAGCCTGTACAGAGGAGTAGATGCTTAGCCGTATATGTCTCAGCAGCTGCCGTGACGGTATAGGTGTCGTCGCTGTTGTGCGCCGTGACGGTCGCATGCTCTGTGACCACGGTCACGCCAGCTTCCTTCATACGTGCACGGATACCAGCGACGAGTTTACGAACGACTTTATTTTTTCTAGAGATAACCTTGGCTGGGTCTATCTGCTCTGGCGTACAGGTGACGCCATACTTAGCGGCGCTCTGCACTGTCTGCCAAACCTTAGCAGAGTAAAGGAGCGTCTTCGTAGGGATACACCCTTCGTTGAGGCAGACGCCACCGAGCGCACGCTCCTCGATGAGCAGCGTCTCCAGTCCTCCACGAGCAGCACGCTCAGCAGCTGTGTAACCCGCAGGTCCTCCACCGATGATGATGAGATCGTATGTCATAATAGTTGGAAGTGTCTAGTGAAATGAACAGGATCGTGGTTACTTGCTCTTGCCTTGATTGGCAACGGCTGCCTGAAGCTTGGCTATCTGCTCGGGATCGCCGAGGAAGTAGTCTCGCTGCAACTGCATCTTGTCGTCAAACTCGAAGACGTACGGGATGCCTGTCGGGAGATTGAGCGCAGGAATCTCTTCGTCTGAGATACCTTTGAGGTGCTTAACGATACCTCTCAAGCTATTGCCGTGAGCCGTGACGATGATCTCGCCATACTTCTCCAGGTCGGGACGAATGTTGCTCTCCCAGTAAGGAAGGATGCGCTGGACCGTCTCCTTGAGCGACTCCGTGAGTGGGAGCTCGTCAGGATTGACTGCTGCATAGCGTGGGTCGTGCTGCGGCGCACGCTCATCGGTCGGGTCTAGCGGTGCAGGCGGTACATCGTAGCTGCGTCGCCAGATGTGCACTTGTTCCTCGCCATACTTGGCTGCTGTCTCGGACTTGTCCAGCCCTTGTAGCATGCCGTAGTGCTTTTCGTTGAGACGCCACGACTTCTCCACGGGGATCCAGTCGAGGTCCATCTCATCGAGGATAATGTTTAGCGTCTTGATAGCGCGCTTGAGATATGATGTGTAAGCCTTGCCAAATCGAAAGCCCGCTTTGCGTAGCTGTCGGCCAGCCTCGTGCGCCTCCTCGACACCTTGCTCGGTGAGGTCGACATCTGTCCAGCCTGTGAATTGGTTACTCTTATTCCACGTACTCTGTCCGTGGCGTACTAATACAAGTCTTTTCATAAGGGTGAGATAAAGGAGTTTCTAGGGAATTACTGATTTGTTGAGCCAGAGAGCCTCTGAGCAAGCTGCTGAGCGGTCATCTCTTTGACAGCCTCCAGTGATCCGCCAAAGGTGGGCAACGCTTGCTGTAGCATCGTCTCATACTCTGCCAAGAGGTTGCGACCCCAAAGCATATCTATGCGAACCAAGTCCATAAGCGTGACGAGCGAGTAGCGTACCGTCGCATCGCTGACGAGTGCCAACTGATGGCGTGGGCTCTGCTGGCTGACCCAGTAGAGGAGCTGTGCCGTGTCGCGGAAGAGTGCGCGAACGATCTCGTCGCCCTGCTTCGTCATATCGGCACGATAGTAAGCGTCCGCTAGACTTACGTCAGTCATGTCGTAGGGAACCGCCTTGGGCGAGATCACCTCGGCACACTTCGTCAGCACCTCCTTAGCTCGCTCGGTGTCGCCCTGACGTAGGAGCGCCTGGGCTAGCGTCGCGAAGACACGTGCTCGATAGTAGTAAGAGATGTTGCGTCGGATATTCTCGTCAAAGTAGATGTTCGGGTCGTTGGCATTGAAATAGCGGTACTTGTTCATCACCAAGTCATACATCCGCTCTACATCGACCTCGTAAGGCGTCCCCGCCACAGTCGTCGGGTTAAAGCGTTGCGCCATACCCACCTGCGACATATACTGTCTCTGATTAGCAAAGACATTCTGAGGAGCCGATGTTACCCACATGATCGGTCGCTGCCACTTCGCTGCGCCCAGCATGTCTAGGACGAAGAGCTGATCTCTCGTGGCAGCTGTCTTGCCCTCCAGCGAAAGCACCATACTCTCGGGCATAGGCAAGCCCTGAAGCTGCGGGAAGTACTTAGCGACAGCCATCGTGTCCACAGGTAGTAGCACCTTGTCCGCAGGCATCTGCGCCTGCCCCTGAGGAACGACCTTGGTCGCTGCCTTCATCGCTTGGTCGAAAGGCATCGGCATCGCACTCGTCGGACGTATCAGTACATAGGAGTTCGACACGAAGAAGGCTGGACTCATATATTTATTAGGTATCGGCTGCGCCTCGTAGCTGTGACGTAGCATGTGCTTGCCGTACCACTCCGACTGCAGGTAGCTCAGGTTGCCCACCTTGACATCCGTGCGCACGCCTTCCACCTCTTGGGAGTACCACAAGGGGAAGGTATCGTTATCCCCGAAGCAGAGTAGCACCGCATTGGGATCACAACTGATCAAATAGTTGTAGCCGAAGTCGCTTGCTAGGACACGTCCTGAGCGGTCGTGGTCGTCCCAGTTTTCCGAAGCCATCTGTATCGGCACGATCAACCCGAGTACGGAGACTATCGAGGCATTCAGTACAGGCTTGAGCTTAGCACGGCTCAGCAGTTCGTAAAGTCCTGCCACACCAAAGCCAATCCATATCGCAAAGGCGTAGAAAGAGCCCGCATAGGCGTAGTCTCGCTCGCGTGGCTGCCCTGGCGTCTGGTTGATGTACAGGATAATCGCCAAGCCCGTCATGAAGAAGAGCGCCAGCGTAATCCAGAAAGCTTGCATCCCCTTCTTGCGCCTCGTCACTTGAAAGGCAATGCCGAGGAAGCCGAGGAGAAGCGGCAAGAGGTAGTAAGCGTTGCGCCCCTTGTTATTGCGGAATTGATCTGGCAGATCTTTGGTCTTACCCAGTGCGATCTGATCAATAAACGAGTAGCCCGTCAGGACGCCTCCCTTGAGCATGCCACCATCGCCCTGCAAGTCGTTCTGACGGCCGATGAAGTTCCAGCCAAAGTAGCGCCAGTACATATAGTTGACCTGATAGCGCAGGAGGTACTTTAAGTTGTCCGCCATCGAGGGCTTAGACATATCATCGGGGTTGCGGTCTACCCAACTGTTGTACGCACTGATATGCTCCGGCTGCGGAGAGTACATACGGGGGAAGAGCATCTTGCTCCCCTCAGCATACTTCACCACTGGCTGGCTATAGATCTTGACATACTCGTCAGGTTCGTTGGGATTGCTCTTTACCTTGGGCGCATAGACAGGACTTCCATCCTCCATAGCTATAGGACGCGCCACGTAGGTAGCGCTGTACAGATGCGGGATAGCACCGTACTGCTCACGGTTGATGTAGCTCTTGATGGCAAGCGCCGTGTTCGGTTCATTCTGATTCATCGGCGTGCCAGCGAGCGAACGCACCAGGATCACCCCGTAGGAGCTAAAGCCGATCATGATGACCAGCATACACATCTGAGCCGTGTGTAGGAGCTGTAGAGAGACCTTTCTATTTTGGAAAAGGTATATCGCCAATGCTATCGTCACGATCACGCCTAACCAGACCGCTCCTCCGAAGTATGGGATACCGATCAAGCACCAGGAGAGGATAAACGAGCTGATGATCAGATTACGACCACGCTCGCCTCGCTGATAGAGCGTGAGCGAACCGACCAGCACCACCATGAGGACCGCTAGATAGAGGTAGAAGCCACTGTTGTACGGCAACTTCAGCCCGTTGACCACCCAGCGGTCTATCGTTCCTCCGAAGGCCACGACACCCTGCATGATACCAAACATGATAACTGCAATCAAGACGAAGGAGACGATCAGCGTCGTGACAATCCCCTTGAAGGAGAGCGTATCATGCTTGCGGAAGTAGTATATAAGCGCCATCGCAGGGATACAGAGCAGGTTGAGCAGGTGCACACCGATACTGAGTCCCATCACATAGGCGATGAGGACTATCCAGCGGTCGGAGCGGGCATTGTCCGCGCGGTCGCTCCACTTGAGCATCAGCCAGAAGACCAGTGCCGTCAGGAAGGAGCTAAAGGCATAGACCTCGCTCTCCACAGCACTGTACCAGAAGGTATCTGTAAAGGTGTAGAGCAGCGCTCCCACCAGTCCAGAGCCCATGATCAGTATCGTCTGCGCTAAGGTAGGCACAGGAGTCACCCCCTCGGGGATCAATTGCTTGGCACAAGGCGAAGCGCCTGGTAATACCACACGACGCACCAGATGGGTGATGCTCCAGAAGAGCAGGAGGATCGTCCCCGCACTGAGCAGTCCACTCAGCGCATTGGTGTATAGTCCCGCCAGTGCAGGTGTCGGGGCTAAGTGTGCAGCGACATTGTACACAAGCATGTAGATGGGAGCCCCAGGTGGGTGCCCCACCCCCAGTTTAAAGGCCGATAAGATAAACTCGGGGCAGTCCCACAGGCTCGCCGAGGGACCGATGGTCATCAGGTAGACCACTGCTGCGATGACAAAAGTCACCCAGCCCACCACATTGTTCAGCAGATTGTACAGTCGCCAGTTCTGTTGCATATCTATAGTTAAGGTATCATATACGGGGACAAAGATACGAAAATAGAGGTTAGAGATTAGAAGCTAGAGATTAGAGGTTAGAAGTTAGAGATTAGAAGTTAGAGGTTAGAAGTTAGGCCCTAGAGGCACTAGGAGCACTAGAAGCACTAGTGTCACTAGAAACACTAGCCCCCTCTAACCTCTAACTTCTAATCTCTAACTTCTAACCTCTAATCTCTCCTTTTTGTACCTTTGTGCCGGAGTCACTAGAGGTCGGCGGTCCAAGTCTCCTCTTCTATCTCTTATATACGATGTTGATTACAGAGTACATATTACAGTTATTCGGAGGTATCATCATAGGCATCTGCATCTCCGCCCCGATGGGTCCTGCGGGGATCCTCTGCTTGCGACGAGCCATCGAGCAGGGACGACGTGCAGGAGTGGTCACAGGCGTGGGTGCCACGCTGGGCGACCTCTTCTATGCGGTTATTACCTATCTCTTCACAGGGATCATGCTGGACTATATAGATCACAACAAGATGGTCCTGCGCATTATAGCAAGTCTCCTCTTCCTAGCCTTTGCCTGCTACCTATACTTCAGCACGCCACGGCTGGGCGTCTCGCAGCGTGTCGTCGGGCAGATCAATCAGCGCAACCTCTCCCACCTTGGGAGTGGCTTCCTGCTGACCATCCCCAACCTGCTCATCGTCCCAGTCTATGTAGTCCTCTTCAGCCAGTTCAACTTCGTCTATCCATTTGGCGAGCCTCCCTACGGGATGTTTATTCTCGGACTCATCTCCATCGCGCTAGGAGCTCTGATTTGGTGGCTCTTTATCACTTACATAGCCACCCGCCTGAGAGACTTGGTGAGTCTGCGCAATCTGCGCACCTTCAATCGCATCTTTGCGCTCATCTTTGCCTTGATAGCTATCATTTCGCTGTTCTACACCTTTATGGCTCTGTAAAAGCTTAGACTAGACCTATACCTTAATTATATATATGACAAAAACAATCTCACGTCCCTCACGAGGCTTCTGGTGTGGGCTACTCCTAATGGCAGTCTTCGCTGGCGTAGCTGTTGCCTTAGCGCAGCTACCTCTCTTTAAGGAGACGCTCCGCATCTCTCCACTCATCATAAGTGTCCTGATTGGTATGATCTATGCCAATACGCTACGGCATAAGCTCAACCCCACGTGGGTGCCTGGGCTAGCCTTTTCATCGAAGCGTATCCTGCGCCTAGCGATCGTCTTCTACGCTTTTCGCCTTACGCTGGCAGACATCTACGAGGCGGGAGCTACCGCCTTCATTTACGACCTCATCATCGTCTCCTCGGTCATCCTCCTCGGAGTGCTCATCGGTCGCTGGCTCAAGATGGACCGAGACACTGCCATCCTCACCGCTTCGGGTAGCGCTATCTGTGGTGCCGCTGCGGTGCTAGGCACCGAACCTGTGCTGGGAGCCAGCTCGGAGAAGACGGTCATAGCTGTCGCTACGGTGGTGCTCTTTGGTACGCTCAGCATGTTTCTCTACCCACTCGTCCACGCGACTGGCTGGCTCGGACTGACCGACCATCAGATGGCTATCTACACTGGAGGCACGCTCCACGAGGTAGCGCATGTGGCTGGTGCTGGCGGTGCTATGGGCGAAGCAATCGCCTCCACAGCAACCATCACGAAGATGATCCGTGTGATCCTCTTGGCGCCTTTCCTACTCATCCTCACCTCCGTCCTACATCGTGGCGGGCGTGGCGCAGTCACAGGCCAGCGCAAGGTGTCTATACCTTGGTTTGCCATCTGGTTCCTCATCATGATCTGCGTCAATACACTGATCGCTTACCTCGCTGAGCAGCAGGGCGTGAACGACCTCTACAATCAGGTCTGTGGCGGAATCCGCTGGGCGGACGACTTCGGACTCTGTATGGCTATGGCAGCGCTCGGTAGCGATGCTTCGTTCGCTCGCTTCAAGCGTGCTGGTGGCAAACCCTTCCTCCTCGCAGGAGCGCTCTACCTCTGGCTCACTATCGGGGGCTACTGTCTGATCCGCCTGATCGGCTAAACTCCTGACTTATAAGTCAAAGCAGTGGCGAAAACCTAGAGTTTAGCCTGACAAATTAAGAGCCACCGAGGAAATCGGAAATTCCTCCGTAGTTATTTTCCAGTATGACGGGCATGTCATACGAGAAAAGGAGACCGCCCTCCAATCAGTGAGCGGTCTCCTTTTTGTTTTGTTGCGTGACGTTGATCGACTAAGCGCCGTGGAAGAGGTACTCAGCCTGTATGTCGCGGGTCATCTGCGTGAAGAGCTCCTCGATCAGCGCATCAGCCACCTCGAGGGCGCGCCACAAGATGGCGTCCGACTCCTCCTGTAGCATATCTTGAGCTGCGTGTGGCATCCCCTTGTCCAGCTTATGACAGTAGCGACGCTGTATCTCCTCAATGCGCTCGTCGCACTCCAGCTCGAAGGCGTGGTAGCGCTCCTTGATCAGCGGTGCGTACTTATTATAGTTGGTCATACCGAGCACCTGCACCTTACGGAAGGTCCAGTAGGCTGACTCCTGTGAGGACTCTCCCCCACCCTTGGTATAAGGCTCGGGATAGGAGGTCACACCCTGGAAGAGCGGTACGAAGAGACCTAGGTCTGCCATACCCAAGCAAACGTGGTTGATACGCCCGACGGCTACGGGTAGCTTAGGCTGCACCTGTAGGATATGCGTCTGCGTGGTACGGAAGATGGAGACTGGGCGGTACACCTCGTGCGGATTGCTGTGGAGGTAAGGATCATGCTCCGTGCCGTCGTAGTGGAAGCGGAAAGCATGGCGCATAGCCTCCATCGTGATTGGCTTCTCAGCCTTAGCATAGACAGGGAAGTCGTTGACAGCTACATCCTGCTTCATCGCGGGGGTAAACATCTGCTGGAGTCCCCAGACACGTGGATAGTTGTACGTAGTGTCTAGCTCCACGTCGCGTATGTAAGCTTTGTGGAAGTCAAAGGCACCCTCCTTAGGATCATACAGCCCGTGCTCCTGGGCAAACTCGATCAGGTCGCTGGATGCCATAAAGTGCTCCTTGTCCTTGGGATCATACTGGCGGAAGCGGCTCTGATTGCCCGTGACGAAGTATTGCTCCTCGGGGATACGACAAGCTAGCCAGCGATGTCCCGAAGCGGTCTCGAGATACCATATTTCATCGCTATCAACGAAGCCGATGCCAAAGCCCTCGCTGACACCATACTCCTCGATGAGCTTGCCGAGGCGCTCTACGCCTTCGCGAGCTGTGTGGATGTAGGGGAGGACGATGTTGAAGACTGAGTTCTCAGCCACACCATTCTCCACAAGAGGATCGACAGCCAGTGCTGCATCGCTACTAAAGATAGACTCGGTGGCGCTCATGCCGACGCCGGACTCGTTGAAGCCTGCGCTTCCCCAGTGTCCTGGCAGATGATAAGGTGGCAGCGCCGAGTAGCTCTGCGCATTGCCGGGCAGATCGCAGGCGAAGGGGCTATCGAATGCGTCAAAGCGCATAGGATCGACCGAGCCAGGCTCGCCGGGACGGTGGATGGTGAGGTTCTTGGCAAACATAGCGTCCCAATCCTCTGAGCGCGCTACGATACGTGATCCATCAGCACTCATCTGACTGCCGACGATGATGGTCGTACACTCAGAGGGTAGATTAGATTTTTTCTTGTTCATAGTACTTGTGTCTTGATATATTACTCTAAGGACAAAGGTAACTCATTTGCTCCACCTAAGCAACGTGGTACGCATACCTACTATCTGCGAGTTTTTTGTCGAGGAGGAGGGAGCCCTTATATCAGAAAAAAGCATTACCTTTGCACCACGACAGAGCGAACGGCGCTTCATCAGTAGGCGTCCTGCCCTTCGAAACAGACATTTAGAGGTAAGCCACACGGCCGCTCCTCGGGTCCTATAGCTCAGTTGGTTAGAGCACCTGACTCATAATCAGGGAGTCCTTGGTTCAAGCCCAAGTGGGACCACCACGATGCGCCTTGCATCCTCACACTTAGCGAGTGCAGTCCAGTATGTTTGGAGTGCACTCGTTTGTTTTTACAAGGGTACAGAGTGTGAGCGGTCAGGGCTGACGCATGATAGCCAGCCGTCTAGGAGCGGCATATGACGATAACTAGGGATGTGCTGTTCGACCACCGCTACAGAGGGTTCGAGCATTACTACAGAGAGGCTACGGATCCTCTCTGATTATACCTTTCTTCCGAAGAATTGAATTCCTACCTAGGAATTTGCCAAATAGCTACCTAGAAATTGGCCCAATTCCTACCTAGGAAATAAAAAATTCTTCGGAGGAATCAAATGAAACTTCGGAAGAATCAAAAAATAAGTCCGAAGAATTTGGCCATTTTCTAGGTAGCAAATCAAAAATATCTACGGAGGAATTTTGCCATTTCCTAGGTAGGAATTGAAATGAGCTCTTTTTTTATCATGCGTCAGCCCTGTGTGAGCGGTTGCGCCAATCGCTATTTTCAGTACTTTTGCTAGGAGGAGCATGACCCGCAACAGGTTCGGTGACCAGGAGGTTGCTTTGCTCCACACTTTCCATACCTGATGAACACTCGATGAACGAAATAAGAAGATCTATCAGAGCTCTGTCACGACTGACCAGCATAGCACTCTGCGCAGCTCTCTTGCTGGTGGCGTGCGTGCGGTCGCCCTGGCAGTATGACCGCTCGGAGGGTAGCCAGCCCCACCTCTCCGTTGACACGATACGACTGGACACGCTCTACAGCGCGCTCTCCTCGGCGACCCACGTGGCGATGATCTACAACCCGCACGACCATCCGCTACTCCTCGATGAGGTGTCACTCCTGAGCGGTGGCAATAAGGGGTACCGCATCAACGTGGACGGATGTAGTGGCTCGGAGATACGAGATGTGACGCTGCCTCCGCGTGATAGCATCTTTGTCTTTGTGGAGGCGACCTTTACGGCGGGAGACTCAGACCTGCCGACACTGGTGACCGATTCGCTCCTGTGGCGCTGCAATGGGGTCACGCACTATACGCGCATCGAGGGTTATCGGCAAAACGTCTCTACCCTATCCGCCAACTGGCACATAACAAAGGACACCCTCTGGCGTAGCGAGCGTCCTTACCTAATAACCGACAGCATCACGATAGAGCCAGGCGCGCGGCTAACGATCGCCGAAGGGGGGCACCTGTTACTGCCTCAAGGGGGGCGGATCATCGTGCGAGGTGCTTTGACACTGGCGGGATCGGCGGCTAGTCCCATCCTCATAGAGGGTGTACGACGAGACAATCTCACGACAGATGTCTCCTATCGCTTGTTACCGAATCAGTGGGACTACATACAATTTACGGCAGAGAGCCAGGACAATGAGATACGCTATACGACCATTCGCAATGGATGTGAAGGGGTAACCTTTGCCCCGGGAAATGATCCTCTAGCGAAGCGGTTGCTCCTAGAGTCAAGCACCATCACCAATATGGGCGGGGATGGCTTGACCCTCGCAGGAGGTAGCTATACGCTACGAAACAGCGAGCTAAGCAATGTGGGTGGCTCCTGCCTATCCATGCGAAAAGCTACCGTACAGGCAGAGCAGATGACGGTGGTGTGCGACTATTTATTTGACCACAGGCGCAGCCCTGTACTCTATGTAGGTAAGGAGGGTAAGCTACAGATGATCAATAGCATCGTGGATGGTAGGCAGACGATTGCACTACAGAGCGATACGCTGCGTCGCTCAGGCGAACTAGCGTGGCACCCCTCGGATCAGACGCAACTGGATCTGCAGCATTGCTACCTACGATTGGAGCAGGACTCTATCGTGGCTAAGCAACTCGTTGATGAGCTTTTCCCTACCTGTCATCGAGCCACTGTCCCCTTTGTGGATAGTTACTGGATGCTGGGCAAGGATTACAAGGATCGTAGCAATAGACAGGCTAAGTATCACTTTCACTTTGACTTTCACCCTGTAGAGACAGCTGGTCTGCAAGAGCTTTCGCCTTTAGCTCCTGCGGTATGCGGCCTGGATCGTACGGGTATGCCCCGACGCAAGAACAAGCTGGGAGGCTACACCGTAGGCGCTTACGAAGCTGTCGCACCGCCAAAGGATAAGAAGCCGTAACTCCAGCGGCAAGAAGAATAAGATCTTAGCACTAAATTCGTACCTTTGTATGCATTTAGCCGTTTCGCCTCAGGAATGCTCCGTTCAGAGCTCACACCGAGAGTGCTCTTCGGCTTACTCAGATGGCTCCAAACTTAGTCCATGAACCCCATACGAAGACGCCGTAAACTCTTTTGGATCCTACTCCTCACCCCACTGACAGTACTACTGCTACTGATAGGATCGATCTACCTACCTAGTGTACAGCGCTGGGCAGTAGACCGTCTCGTCCGTACCCTCGAGGAGCAGACGGGCTGGAAGATTACGGTCGAGGAGATGCGCATTAGCTTCCCTCTGCGGGTGCGGGTTGACAAACTGCTCGCCACGGAGAAGGGGGACACGGTCATATGGGTCGATGAGCTGCGCACCAGTCTGCCACTGATGCCTCTCTTTAACAAGCGCCTAGAGGCTCCCAGCCTGAACCTGCGAGACGCAGTTGTGGCGATGCCTCTAGACAGTCTCAACCGCAGCCGTATCGATGCCCGTCTAGGGAATATGGAGGCAGGACATGTGCAGGTAGACTTGAGCTCGATGGATATTGATATCGCAGCAGTCTCCCTGGCGGATGGGTTCTTTGCTTACACCCAGACTGACACGACCGAGACTAGCGAGCCTGGACCGCCTATGAGCATCAATATCAATCGGGTGGATCTCACGCGCTTTGCTAGTTACATACACCTCTACCCTTCGGGCGTACACACCGATGCGGTGATCGACCGTGGCGCTATCGACAAGGTAATGGTCGAGATCCCCGACTTCAACCTACTCGTAGAGCATATCAATGTAGACCTGACTAGGGCGAGCTATGCAAGAGATACAGCCACGGTGCGACTCCCCTATGTGGACTACAGTCATATGTCTTATCACGATGCGCATGCCGATATTGATGGGCTCTCTATCAATAGTAAGGGGCTGGTGCAGATGGACATTAACGAGTTGAGTCTACGTGAGCAGAGTGGAGCACAGCTGGAGCACTTCCAGGGCTACTTCAAGCTTGAGGACAAAGTGATCAACATGCGCAACTTCGCGCTCGCTACGCCTAAGAGCCAGCTAACGGGGGATCTGATCCTTCCCTTAGATCTCTTCTCGGGCGATGAAGAGGCGATCGTCACGGCTGAGTTCAAGGGTACCTTAGCTCCACAAGACCTATACTACTACACACGCATTAGTCTGGACAGTATGCTCTATAGCCCTGGAGGTCACAAGCAACTGGCCGATGTGCCTCTGTCCGTAGACTTGAGTTCGCGAGGTTCACTGAGTGCCCTGGAGATATACAATCTAGAGTTGCAACAAGAGGGCTTCATCGCACTCACGGCCAGTGGCACAGCCTCGCATATCCTTGACGAGCACAGGCGCACAGCCTCCCTGAAAAGTAGCATACAGACAGGCCCCGCGGCTAAGCTACTTCTAGCCATGGCAGGGATAGACAAAGCGTCAGGATCTGTGACATTACCAGCAAAGATGGACCTCGACTTAGACGGCACACTCCACGGCGACCAGATCACAGCGGATCTGCATCTTGGCACACCGAGAGGCTCGCTCTCCCTCAACGGAATGTATGCACTGCACCAGCAGCGCTACAAGCTTGACGGCCAGCTCGACGGTCTTGATGTCGCTCAGTTTATGCCTCGCGACTCCATCGGAGTAATCTCCGGATCAATCAAAGCAGATGGCGCAGGCTTCTCTCTAAAGTCCAAGAACAAGTATGGGCTCGTCGCGGTAGCCCTAGACGAAGTCAACTATAAGAACTATAAGCTCCGCGATCTCTCGCTCGACGGCTTCCTACGTGGGGACTCTGTATCTGTCTCCCTGCAGGCTAACGATCCCTCGGCACAGTTATCCGGAGACCTTGCGGGAACGCTTATCACAACTGGCAAACGGCCTTCCTTCGGAGGCAAGATAGACCTAGATGTCTCTCACCTAGACCTACAAGCTATAGGACTAAGCGATAGTATTATGGAAGGGCGTATGAGGCTTACGGCAGATCTCTATAGCGACTTTGCAGAGACTCATATGGTCGATGGACAATTGTCTGGTCTGCACCTAGCTGTCGGCTCACAGCGAATAGATAACGAGCAGATCAACCTGCGCCTGGCTAGTGATACGACGCAAGTGATGGCACAGCTAGGGGCTAGCGATATAGACCTGAGCGTGACAACGCAGGAGGGACTGAACCACCTCTTGACTTCTATCTCAGGAGTCTCCAAGTGGGCAGGGGGATATCAATTTGACAAGCCCCGACTGACCGCCTACAGCGACCTCATCAGCGTCCTCCCCAATGCTCACATAGCACTGCACATGGGATCACACCACCCGCTCCGCTCGCTGCTAGAGAAGTACAATGTCTCCGTAGAGTCTCTCGACGCTGATCTGCTGACCAGCCCTAAGCTAGGGATCAATGGGCGCATCGAGCTGCACCAGCTACAGTACGATACGATACAGTGTGACAACGCTCTCCTCCAGCTGACGACGCTCTCCCCGACTCGTCCCGTACTCCTAGACCATCTGACCCATGTGAGCCAGCAATTGCCCTCCGAGGCTATGCGACCGCTACTCCTATCAGACCTCTCCGATCAGTTTAGCTCTGATGAACTTGCCCAGCGATACGTACACCCATTGCTACAGATAGACCTCAGCCTCGAAGGTGAGCGACAGGAAAAGCGTCCACCATACAAGATCATCGGATCGGCTCAGACAGACCTTGTAGCTATGAACCTAGACTTCGACTGGCTACGAGACCACGAGCTGTACTACAGCTTGGGCGCTAGCGGGTATTACAATGCGCAGGGCTTTGGCGTAAGCCTATCCGACAAGGATATCTACCTTGCTGGCGAGCGACTTCGTGCGAATGAGGACAATGCGCTCTTCTACTTCCGTGAGGACAACCAGATCTTTGCCAACCTCGAGCTGACGAATCCGCAAGGCGCCAAGCTCTCTGTCCACAGCGATCTAGATGAGCCAAACAATGTACAGAGTTTGCTCTGCAACGTACAGCGACTAGAGCTGAGCGATCTGGCACGCATCCTACGCCTACCCGATATGAGTGGACGCACCTTCATGGATCTGCGCATCGAGCGTGTGGACAACGTCTACCGTGCCACGGGCGATCTCTCGGTGAACGACATGACTTACATGAATGGGGACCTAGGCAACGTGAGTGTCGCCTTCTTCTACGAGCCTCGTGACAATGCCTCGCAATATGTCACCGCACAGGTGAGTAGCAATGGTAACCTAGCACTCACGGTAGACGGTATCTACCATAGTCGTAAGGGCGAAGAGGCGCTGGATATGAAGGCATCATTCGAATCCTTACCACTACGTCTGGCTAACCCCTTCTTAGGTGGCAATCTGCTCAGTCTGGAAGGTGCACTCAATGGCTCAATTGCGGTGACGGGTACGCCAAAAAATCCTATTCTCAATGGAGCGCCACACATTACCGATGGATTGGTCGCACTCTCTCTGACAGGCAATAAGTACACCCTAGACAGTCGTCCGCTGACTATCGAGCAGAGCCGACTAAACCTCCAGGACTACAAGCTAACGCTACAAGGCAAGGAGACCTCGCTCTACCTTGATGGTTGGCTAAATCTCTTTGGTCCTGAGGCGCTCAAGAGCAACCTTCGTCTCTATGCCGACCATGCACAGGTGATCGACAGCAAGTACCACAGCAAGCAGTCGATCTACGGACGAGCTATCCTCTCTGCGGACCTACGCCTGCAGGGCTACCTGACAGCGCCTCAGCTACTGGGATCAGTCACGCTACATGGAGGAACCAATGCGACCTACGTCATGTCGCAAGCAGCCATCAAGGCCCAGGACAACATGTCGGGCGTCGTAGAGTTTGTCAATCTCTCAGACACTACGATTGTCGAGGAGCCTCAGAAGGAGCGCTCTCAGTCTCTCGGTCGTATGGATCTAGCTGTGGCGCTTCACATCGAGCCCGCAGTACAGATAGGCATAGACCTCTCCTCACGAGGACAAGACTACGTACGCATACAGGGCGGTGGAGACCTCCGCCTGAAGTACCCGCCACTCGGCACGATGAGCCTCGTAGGGCGGTACGACTTCAACGGTGGCGAGGTACAGTATGAGTTCCCCGTCGTAGGGCGACGCCACTTCGACATAGAACCCGAGAGCTACCTCGTCTGGAGCGGCGATCTGCTAAATCCTTACTTACACTTCATCGCTTCGCAAAAGCTACGCGCCGACGTGACCAGAGGCGAGACAACCAATAAGGTAGACTTTGAGGTATCCATCAAGGCTGATGAAAACTTAAAGGATATGTCACTCGCCTTCGACCTAGCAGCCCCCGAAGACCTAGAGACGCAGACGCAGCTCTCCTCTATGAGCGAAGAGGAGCGTGGCAAGCAGGCGGTAGCTATGCTCGTGTCGGGCACCTACCTCGCCTCCGACATGGGACAGATGTCAATGGAGAAAGTACTCAGCAACGTCGCCATGAGCGAGCTCAACAACCTTACGGGCAAGCTCCTCCAGGGGACGAATCTCTCCCTCGGCATGGAGCTGGGCGGATACAACCAGTCGCAGCTACAGCAGACAAACTATACCTACAGCTTCAGTCGTCGCTTCCTCAACGATCGCATACGCTTCGTCATCGGTGGGCGCGTCGCTTCAGGCAATCTACCGACCAACTACGAGCAGACCTTCATCGACAACGTAACCTTCGAGTATCGTCTTGACGAGGCTGGCCGGCAGTATGTGACGCTTTTCCACAAGCGTAACAACGACAACATGCTCGAGGGCGTAGTGACCGAGACGGGCGTCGGCTATCTCGTCAAGCTCAAGGCACGTCGCTTCGTCGATCTCTTTGATCCGCGCAACTACATGTGGTGGCAAAAGAAGAAGTCCGAAAAGCCCGCTGACTCCAAGAATCCCCTTGATAGCCTGTCACACGCTACGCCTATCACACCAGACTCAGTAACCCCAACCTCACAGACCCCACAGCTATGAACAGTTATCGCTACAGACCAACCATAGCTCATGCGCTACTCCTCCTACTCGGCACCATACTGGCTATGAGTAGTTGCTCTGTGACACAACACATACCCCAGGGAGAGCTACTATATATAGGTATCGGCAAGACACGCATCCAGGGAGACGACGGCAGTGACGCTGCTGATCGCGCCATATCTAATATGGAGAAAGTGCTCAATGTACCACCCAACGATGCCTTCTTCGGCAGTGCACGCTCTCGCTTTCGCATCCCCATCGGGCTCTGGTTTTACAACGGCTTTGTCAACGACAGCACTTGGGTGGGCAAACGTCTTTATAAGCTCTTTGCCGAGGAGCCCAAGCTCATCAGCGATGTACGCCCCGACGTGCGTGCCAAGCAGTCCCAGCTAATCCTCCACGAGCACGGCTACTTTAATGCTGTCGTGACCGATAGTATAGCGCGCGCCTCTAGCGACTCGCTACAGGCTCGTGTCTACTACAAAGCCGATCTTGGAGCGCCTTACCGCTACGACAGCATTAGCTATATGGAGCCATGGCTCCTAGGTAGTGGAGAAATCCTAAGTCATGCTGAGCTGTCGAAGATACACAAGGGCGACCAGTTCAACTTCTCTCAGATTCTCCAGGACCGCAACACGCTGGTCACGAATCTGCGAGACCGTGGTTACTACTTCTACACACCAGACCTGCTCGTATATCAGGTAGACACGCTACTCACACCAGGCAAAGTCTATATGCAGGTACGCGAGCAAAGTGGCTACCCAAACTATACCTTCGAGCCATGGCGCATAGGCTCCGTACACGTCCTACTCACCGAGGACGATCGGCTTTCGCTGACAGACACCATGCAGTTCAAGGGCATCACACTACACTACCGAGAGCACCCTAAAGTACGACCTTCAGTCTTTGCCAATAGGATACAGCTACATTCAGGAGAGCTCTACTCACAGTCCCGCGAGCAGGCTACACGTCAGTCGCTACTGGGACTAGGCGCCTTTTCTTATGTTGACATGCAGTTTGTCGCTAGTGATACACTGCACAACCTCCTCGACCTCTACATCACAGCCGAGCTAGACAAGCCGTGGGACTCCTCGCTCTCTGCCGTCTTCACGACCAAGTCCAACAACTTCATCGGACCAGGACTCACCCTATCACTCGGACGTCGCAACCTCTTCGGAGGTGGAGAGCGCCTCTCACTCGATCTCTACGGCTCCTACGAGTGGCAGACCAATCGTACACGGAGCAGTCAGAACGTATCCATATCCGACATCAACAGCTACGAGGTCGGTTCCAATCTCAACCTACAGGCTCCACGCATCCTGCTGCCGTGGCTCTACGATCTGCACCTCACACACGACGTGCAGACCACCTACACCCTATCCGCCTCCATGCTCAATCGTGCTCGCTACTTCCAGATCACCTCTCTAGGACTGAGCGCCAGCTATAGCGTACGCAATGAACAGCATCAGCACCTGATCGCGCCTCTGCGGATACACTACAACCGGCTCTCTCGCCAGTCAGAAATCTTCCAAAAGGTCATCGCCGACAATCCTATCCTAGGGCTTAGCTTGCGGAGCCAACTAATCCCGCAGATGAGCTACCAGTACACCTTTGACAATATCTTCACAGGACTAGGCAGTCATCACCTGCACATCGACCTAGGCATCTCTGAGGCGGGCAATATCCTCAACGGCATCTACTCGCTAGCTGGGCGCAACTATCATGAGACTAAAAAGATCCTCGGAGTCCCCTTTGCACAGTTTGTCAAGGGTACCGCCGAGCTGCGCTACACCTACGGCATCGATCGCAACCAGAGCTTAGCCTTGAGAGCTGGTGTGGGAGCTATATACAGCTATGGCAATATGACCGTAGCGCCGTATAGTGAGCAGTTTTACGTCGGCGGAGCAAACAGCATCCGCGCCTTCACCGTACGCAGTATCGGACCAGGGCGCTTTGTGCCACGCAATAGTCGCTACGCCTTTATGGATCAGACAGGAGAGTTCAAGCTGGAGATGAACGCTGAGTACCGCTTCCGTCTTGCGGGCGATCTGCACGGTGCGCTCTTCCTCGACTCGGGTAATATATGGTTGCTTCGTCCCGACGAAAACCGCCCTGGAGCATCACTCCAGGAGATCACTGGGGCTAAGGACTTCTTCAAGCAGCTCGCCCTCGGCTCTGGTGTAGGACTACGCTACGACCTCAACTTCCTAGTCATCCGCTTTGATGTCGGTGTGGGTCTGCACCTACCCTTCGAGACCTCACGCCATGGCTACTACAACCTGCCCAAGTTTGCCAATTCGCTCGGATACCACTTTGCTGTAGGCTACCCCTTCTAAGTTTTCTTCGCTTGGTGACATTCGTGGGCTAGATCCCAATTTATCCGACTTTCTACGGAGGAAATTCTAATTCTCCAGGGAGCTATTTGAAAACTCCTCCGAAGTTTCATTTCATTCTTCCGAAGTTTCATTTCAAACTTCGGAGGAAATACTGATTTGCCACCGAACAATTTGAGGATTTCTTCGGAGGAATTGGCTTTTCGGGGGACACCGTAAGGCACCTCGACTCTTCAAATCCAATTTGTCGCATTAAATTTGAACAGGCATCTATTGTGCAAAGAAAACTTTTTACTATCTTTGCGGTCGATACAGCTTATGAAGAGACTCACGCATATCGATATGCCGACGCGAATGACGGCTTTGCTATTAGGGCTAGTGTACGTACTGGCTCTGATGGGGCAAGCTGTGCACCAGCACGATGCGGAGATCTTTTCGTCAACTTACTACGGTCTAATCTCTGATGCCAACGGGCACCAGAGTGACGATAACAAGAAGAGTGACACTAGCTCTAGGGTATACCTAGTTAATAATGTAACTTGCCCCATCTGCGAGTTTCACCTCGGTATCACAGACCAGTGTGCAGTAGCGCCATCCTTTGCGGTGGATGAGTGGGATGCTCCCGCTCCAGTGCTACAACCCGAAGCTGTACACCTAGCCCTGAGAGAGGGCGAAGCTCTAAGAGCCCCACCAGTGAGATACTGCTAGCCACACCTATTCTACTACGTGGCTATAGGCGGATTAGCTCTATGCTGATGCTCCGCCGTATGCGCTTGCTTTGGCTTCTTGCCATAGTGTGAGTGACCGTCGTGTCGCTCCCCTACCTTCCCTAGCGTAGCTAGACCATATCTATGTGACACAACCACTTACGCACGCCTGCTCCTCCGTAGTGAGCGAGCGAAGCTATCGGCGTAGTGGCACTGTCCCTCCTTACATTTCACTGGTTCAAATCATTTTTGCGATGTATTGCAGATACATTTGCCATCTATTAATATATCTCATCCCGATGGGTGCTCTAGCTGAGTCATCCATATCGATACCTGACAGCGTAGCGCTAGAGCCTCACCCCTTTGACGAGACGCTCCAGACGGTGGTCGTCAGAGCCAATAACCATCGGCTTCAGACCGCTCGCCTCGGTCAGACCATCGAGTGGCTTGACAGCACTTATCTGACGAAACACTTTACGGGCAACTTTGCAGCGACCCTAAGCACGCTGCCCGGGGTCAATGTGATCACGATCGGATCTGGCTACGGCAAGCCTGTGATCCGTGGTCTAGGCTTCAACCGCATCGCCTATGTCGATGGGGGACTCAAGCAAGAGGGACAGCAGTGGGGCGCCGACCATGGGCTGGAGGTAGATGCCTTCGACCAAGACCCTGTCCAAGTAATCAAGGGGGCTGGCTCACTCCTATACGGCAGCGACGCCCTAGGAGGAGTCATTGTGAGACAGCCAGCAGATCCTCCTCACAAGCAGGGGCTCTATGGTTCCTGCACACTACTGGGACAGAGCAGTACGATGGGCGGTGGTGGTAGTCTCATGATGGGCTACCTGCACGGAGCGCATCACATCCGTCTCCGTGTGAGTGGTCAGTATCATGGCGACCGCAATGTGACGGCTGACAGCATCACCTACCTCACCCGCTGGATACCGATACATAATCGTAGGCTAAAGAATAGTGCCACACAGACCTACGCCTCCCAACTACGCTACGAGTGGTTGGGAGAACAGATCAAAGCTTCGCTACAAGCCTCTGTCAACGGGGAGCGCAGTGGCTTCTTCCCTGGAGCACACGGCGTACCAGACCTAAAGCGTGTGCTACCGGACAAAAGCCGCTACAACATCGAGCTACCCTACAGCAGCGTGCGCCAGCTCTCTACGCAGGGCTCTCTGCAGTGGCGGATCTCTCCGCAGTGGCAATTGGTCGGCGAGCTAGGCTGGCAGCAGAACCTGCGCCGTGAGCTTAGCGCCTTCCACACGCACTACGGGACGATGCAGCGACCCGTGCAGGACGCAGACTTGGAGTTTGAGTTTGACCTCAAGACCATCTCCGCACGCTTGCAGGCTAGCTACTATGCGCCCTGGGGTGGCAAGTGGACCTTAGCCACTGATGGACAGTACCAGTGGCACAAGCGGAGAGGCTACGGCTTCCTCCTACCAGACTACCAGCGAGCAACGAGTGGCATGAGCCTAACCTACCAAGGGCGCATAGCTCAGGGACTACACCTCACCAGTGGTCTGCGCTACGATTTAGGATACATCTCGATGAGCCCCTACCACGACCCCTATCTAGCTGACTACCTCAAGGAGCGTGGCGAGTCCTCGGCAACCTTGGCGCAGTACTACTACAGTAGCCAGGAGGGCGAGCGTCATTGGCACGACCTCTCGGGGAGTGTCGGCTTAGCTTGGCAGATCGATCAACATTGGCTCTGGAAGGTCAATCTGGGCAGAAGCTTTCGCCTACCAGGCATCTACGAGCTTGCAGCAAATGGTATCCACCACGGCACCTTCCGCCACGAGGTGGGCGACCCTTCGCTGGGTAGTGAGCAGGGCTGGCTACTAGATAGCGAGGTGGGCTTTCATAATGAAGTGTGGAGCTGTACGGTAGCGCCTTTTGTGACCTACTTTACCAACTACATCTTCCTGCAGCCCTCGGGCGAGTGGTCCATACTGCCCCACTCGGGACAGATATACCGCTACCAGTCCACACGGGCGCTCTTTACAGGCGTCGAGCTGGAGGGCACTTGGCATCTGCATCCGCAGTGGGACTACCACCTGCAGGGTGACTATGTCTACACCTACAATGTGGCAGACCGCCTAGCGCTACCCTACTCGCCACCAGCACGCTTGAGCCACGACTTGACTTGGCACCCTAAGCACTGGGCGCTCTCGCTCAAGCACCGCATGATCGCTCCCCAGCATCGCATAGCGCGCAATGAGGAGCCGACACCTGGCACAGCCACGTTACTAGACCTAGCTGTGACCTACGACGGACAGCTCAGACAGAGCAACTACAGCATCTCTCTAGCTATCCAAAACCTACTGGACAGCCGCTACTATGACCATATGAGTTACTACAGGCGAGTCAATCTCCCTGAGGCTGGACGAAATGTACTACTAACAATCAATCTATCATTTTAATCTTCAATACAATGATGAAAAGAACAATTTTCGCATCAATCACGCTCCTTAGCTGTCTCGCTCTAGCGACAGCCTTCACCGCTTGCAAAGAGGAGCCCAAGAATCAACCAATTGTTGACACGACCAAACCGGTCATCGAACTCATCGAGCCCGAAGACAATGACTCGCTCCGCATCGGCGGTGAGAACGGCGTGCACTTCGAGATGAATCTCTCGGACAACGACCTCGTCAAGTCGTACAAGATCGACGTCCACAACAACTTCGACGGGCACTCGCACACCCGCGATCTACGTCACGGTGACGACCAGACGAAGCCTTTTAGCTTCAACAAGGAGTACACGGTCAACCAGCGCAACGCCCATATCCACCACCACGACATCAAGATCCCAGCAGACGCAACGCCAGGTGAGTACCACCTCCTCGTCTACTGCGTGGATCGCTCGGGCAATGAGTCGATGGTGGCGCGTACCGTCATCCTCTCCAAGAACGCTCCTGACGATCATCACCACGACCACGACCATGATCACGACCACGAGTAAGGCGGGCAAGAGACATTAATTTGTTTAGTGTATGTGATAGGGAGGGGTGTTACCGTGATGGTAGCACTCCTCTCGCCTTTTTAATTGTTTTCGCAGACTAGTCGTAAGAAGAGCAAACATTAAAGAAGGCTCAACCGCATCGCTGCGACTGAGCCTTCTCGTTAGTGGAACTGCGGACTGGTTAGTCGGCAGTCTTAGCTATGATTACTTACGCTTAGGAGCGTTCTTGAGGATTGCTACGAGGTGACGCCAGAACATCTCCACCGTCTTGATCTCCATACGCTCTGCGGGTGAGTGCACGTCACGCATCGTCGGGCCGAAGGAGACCATGTCAAGGTAAGGATACTTCGCAAGGAAGAGTCCGCACTCGAGACCTGCGTGGATAGCCTTGACCTTTGGCTCCTTGCCAAAGAGCTCACGATAGGTGCTCTCAGCGACCTTTAGGATCTCAGAGTCGGGGTTAGGAGCCCAGCCAGGATAGCCGTCACGAACCTCTGTGCGTGCACCAGCTAGCTCGAAGAGAGCGAGGAGCATGTTGCCCACATCCTCCTTGAGTGACTCGGTAGAGCTACGCTGACTGGTCTCGATGCTGATCACATTGCCCTCCCGCATCTTGACACTAGCTAGATTGGTCGATGTCTCTACGAGCCCCTCTAGCGAGTGGCTCATGCCCATCACACCGTGAGGACAAGCGTAGAGCGTGCGGATGAGCGTGTTAGCCGTCTTGGCATCGACCACTTCCTTAGGAGTCGTGGTCGTCTCCACACGGAGGTTGACATTAGGATCAACCTTCTTGAGCTCGTTGCGGAACTCAGCGTCCATCTCGTTTGCCCAGATAGCTAGATCCTCCTTGCGATTGGCAGGGATCGTGATAACTGCCTTAGCCTCACGAGCGATAGCGTTGTGTAGATTACCACCATCGATCATAGCTAGGCGCATCTCGGGCACCTCCTTGAGTACCTTATATAGGTAGCGCACGAGGAGCTTATTGGCATTGCCTAGGCCGACATGGATGTCGCCACCGCTGTGTCCGCCCTTGAGACCGCTTACCTTCACCTCGAGAGCTATCTGCCCAGCGGGCGTAGCCTCTGTCGTATAGTCAAAGAAGGCCATCGTACCCATACCACCAGCGCACCCGATGAACATCTCGCCCTCGTCCTCACTGTCGAGGTTGATGAGGATGCGTCCCTTGACGAAGCCTGGTTCGATACCCATGGCACCAGTCAGACCAGTCTCCTCATCTACTGTAAAGAGGCACTCAACAGGTCCATGCTCTACGGTGGGGTCAGTTAGGACAGCAAGCCCTGCAGCGACTCCGATACCATTGTCGGCACCTAAAGTCGTACCCTCAGCGTGAATCCATCCGTCTGTGATCTGCGTCTTGATAGGATCCTTGTAGAAGTCATGCTCTACGTCACTATTCTTCTCGCAGACCATATCTACGTGGCCCTGGAGGATGATGGTCTCACGGTCCTCCATGCCTGGTGTAGCACCCTTGCGGATGACTATATTGCCCGTCTTGTCCTGTGCATAGTCTAGGTTATGCTCCTCGGCAAACTTCTTGAGGAAAGCCAATATCTGCTCCTCATGCTTAGAGGGGCGAGGTATCTTAGTGATTTCGTAGAAGTGCTGCCAGATGGGCATGTGAGTTAGATCTGTTATTTGCATCGTTTATTGCTTTGAAAAGTTAGAATATTAGCTGATTAACTACCGCACGATATCAGTTTGTCACCTCAAATGCGTGCGTAAGTCCGACAAAAGGTATACCTTTGTCTACCTGAGAGCTGTAGCACCGTGCTACTCTCCCTCTGCAAATATACTAAGAAAAACTATGAAACTCATCATCATATCCGTTCTCCTAGTCGGACTCGCCGTACTTCTGCTCGCCTTGCGACTGGTCGTCAAGGGCGACAAGAGCCCTCAGAGCTCGCACATAGAGGACAGCAAAGCTCTTAAGAAGAGAGGCATAGGATGTGCCAACAAGCAGATGGCGGAGTTGGCTACAAGACAAGACCTAGCCGACCGTCTAGCCGATGATCCACAGTAGTGCCCTCTCCACCTTTAGTCAAATCAACACAATAACTATATGAACAAGAAGTTTATTCTCCTACTCCCCCTACTCATTGCGTCTCTCCTACTCGGCAGCTGCAATAAAAAACAGAATGGTCAACCCACGACTTCAGACAGCCTGACAGCTGCTATCGCCGTTCCTACGCATCAGCTCAAGATAGGCGTCGTGTCTCTTGACTCGCTCTACAAGAACTACGAGTACTACACTCAGGCAAACAAGCAGATCGAGGCTCAGATCAAGCGCAATCAGCAGGCACTTGCCAACAAGGCGCAGAAAGCTCAGCAAGCCTACGCCAGCTATATGGAGAAGGCTCAGAAAGGTCTCTTTACCACTCAGGCTCAGGTCGATGCCGAAGAGAAGCGCATCACCGCCATGCAGCAGGAAGGCGCTCAGCTGGAGCAGCGCTACGCTGAGGAGGCGATGAAAGCTCAAGCAGATGCTCAGAAAGCCCTTCACGATGAGGTGGTAGCTCAGCTCAAAGCCTTCAACGAGGACAAGAAGTACGACCTGATCCTCACCTCCGCAGGACTTGAAGGCGTGATGTACGCTGGCGAAAGCTTTGACATCACCCAAGAAGTCATTGACTTCCTCAACGCTGCTCACAAAGCTAAGGCCGAGGACGCCAAGAAGTCTAAGAAGTAATCCACACATCTCGTGTGCCGTAAGCCACGCACACTCGCTAAATACTTACCTACTATGAAAATCGCTATACTCGGATACGGGCGCATGGGGCATATGATCGAAGAGGTCGCCACCCAGCGCGGACATCAGGTGGTCGCTCGTATAGATAAGGCTGACGCTGCCCTACTGGAGGACGGTTCTCTGCGAGAGGCCGACGTCGCCATTGAGTTCTCCACCCCTGAGAGTGGCTATCAGCTTTGCCTGGCTGCCCTAAAAGCGGGACTCCCCGTGGTCACAGGCAGTACGGGTTGGAAAGAGCAACTAGAAAAGCTCAAGACTGAGGTGCAAAGCTCTGGACGTGGGGGACTCTTTGCAGCGTCCAACTTTAGCCTCGGAATGAATCTCATGATGATCCTCAACGAGCAGCTCGCCCAGCTCATGGCTCCCTACCCCGAGTACACGCCACGCATTCAGGAGACGCATCACATACACAAGCTTGATGCGCCCAGTGGTACTGCGATCACACTCGCCGAGGGGCTCATCGAGCAGACCCCCTCGCTACACGACTGGCATCTAGGGCTTGAGACGCACGACGGCTCTCTCGGCATTGAGGCAATCCGCGAAGGCGAGGTGCCTGGCATCCACACCGTCATCTACCACTCTGACATCGACGAGATAACGCTTCGCCACGAGGCTTATAGCCGTCGGGGCTTTGCTCTAGGAGCCACCCTCGCCGCTGAGTATCTCCAGCAGCACCCTGTAGGCGTCTGGTCTATGCGTGACCTCATCCTACACAAATAGTCCTTCCCACACACCCCATTCACACTATGAAAATGAAGCTTCACTGGCAAGACAAGACCATCTTTCAGAAGATTGTAGCCATCGTCATACCGATTCTCTACCTCCTCTTCTGTCTCCTCTGGGCTGGTCCCTTTTGGTTGATCTTCCTCCCCTTTATCCTGGACTATTACTTTACCAAGTTCATCAATTGGTCTTGGTACCGCAACATCAAGAACAAGACGCTGAGAGGCTTCGTCTCTCTGCTGGCAGACCTCCTCTGGGCGGTCATCGGCGTGCATCTGCTCAGCATCTTCTTCGTCCAGAACTTTGCCATCCCCACCTCTTCGCTGGAGAAGACGCTCCTCGTCGGTGACTACCTCTTTGTGGACAAAGTGACCTACGGTCCCCGTATGCCGATGACGCCACTGCAGGTGCCACTAACGCAAAACCGCTTCCTCGGCCGTGAGTCTTACCTCAGCAAACCACAGCTCTCCTACAAGCGACTCAAAGGCATCAGAAAGGTACAGCGTGGCGATCTTGTCGTCTTCAACTTCCCCACAGGCGACACCGTCACGACCAAGGTGACCAATCCCGACTACTACTACCTCAAGGAGATGTATGGCGGACGGGCTGCGCTAGAGGCTCAACCGGAGGTCTTTGGCAAGATTGTCTACCGCCCCGTGGATCGTCGTGACCACTATGTGAAGCGCTGTGTAGGACTGCCTGGCGACCTCATCGAGATACGCAACAATGACATCTATATCAATGGCAAGCAACAGGCGCGTCCCGAGCATATGCAGCTCAACTACTGGGTCTGCACCCGTGGAGGATACTTCTCCAGTGAGGAGCTAAAGCATCTAGGCATTAGCCTCGACGATCAGCATGTCGTCTCTCCCTCACAGCTCTCTGCTGGCGACCTAGAGGCGATGGGCTTAGCTGGCGTCGACCCCAGCGACCTGCAGGCGCTCTACCTACTACCTCTTGCGGAGGCGATGCGCCAGCAATTGGCCAGTGATAGCCGTGTCGCTAAGATTGTTGTGTCGCAAGACCCCAATACCAATCTCTACCCCGTAGGCTATGACCTCGGCTGGACCCGTGACAACTACGGTCCACTACAGATACCGCGCAAGGGACTCACCATCGAACTGACGCCCGAAGCTTTAGCACTCTACAGTAGGTGTATACACAACTACGAGGGACACGCTCTCGAGCAGCGTCCCGACGGAACCGTTCTCATTGACGGACAGCCCGCCACGCACTACACCTTTGGGATGGACTACTACTATATGATGGGTGACAATCGCCACAACTCGGCCGATAGTCGCTACTGGGGCTTCGTTCCCGAAGATCATATCGTAGGGCGTCCCGCTCTCCTCTGGCTCTCGCTAGACAAGGATCTAGGTCTCTGGGGCGGCAAGATACGCTGGAGACGTATGATGCACACGATACATGGTCA
Organism: Porphyromonas uenonis DSM 23387 = JCM 13868; assembly: GCF_000482365.1. Classification (GTDB taxonomy): domain Bacteria; phylum Bacteroidota; class Bacteroidia; order Bacteroidales; family Porphyromonadaceae; genus Porphyromonas; species Porphyromonas uenonis. The sequence continues at coordinate 107,615 of NZ_KI535307.1, forward strand.
GCCACTCTGACATAGCAACGAAGAGACGAGCCACCTGGCTACGCTGGGGACTTCCGACGATCATAGTAGTACTCATTATCGTCGGACGGCTCTTCTTCTTTGTCTATCGTCAGCCCACACCTAGCGGAAGCAACTACCACCTGATGAGTCGCATCGCACAGCCACATCGTGGCGATGACGTACTCCTCAAGCTAACCGCCGATAGCTTAGCGGGAAGCGAGCTGATACTACGAGTCGTGGGCGAGCCAAGCGACACCTTGCGCTTTACCGAGGGCAAACTCCTAGTTCTGGGCAAGCGTGGTCGGAAAACCTTTACCATGCCACTCCCCCAGCCTTTACAGCAAAGTACTTACGAAGTGGTCTTGGCAGCCGATGAATATTGGCTCTTAGCCAAGCCCCCGCTCACGGCAGAGACGATAGACTCTCGCCACCTCGGACCGATCCACCGCTCAGAGATCTCAGCAACAGTCATATGGTAGTGCTCCCCACGGCATACGCTCCCTCGATCGCCTATATGAGCTACCTGCTGGACGGTTCCACTCGTATTGAGGCGCACGAGTACTATCAGAAGCAAACCTACCGCAATCGCTGCGCCATCGTTGGCGCCGAGGGGGTGATGAAGCTCTCTATCCCCGTCCTCGCCGGCTCCTCACAGCAGTGCCCTGTACAGTCGGTGCAGATCGCTGAGCATGACAACTGGCGGCACAAGCACTGGTACACCATAGAGACCTGCTACGGTGCATCACCTTACTACGAGTACTACGCTCCCGACTTAGCGCCACTCTACCTCGACAAGGAGCGCCGATCCACATCGCTCTACCAGCACAATCAGCGACTCATCATACGCATCTGCCAGCTCATCCACCTACCCTACCAGTGGCAAGAGACGGAGCAGTATGTCGGCATCTCCGCAGGCGTGTGCTCACAGATCCTGCCGCCCATCACAACCGCCAGCACAGCGACCCAAAAGACTATCGCCTCCGTCCCGTACTACCAAGTCTTCGCCGGATCGCTCGGCTTCGTCGCCAATCTCAGTATCCTCGACCTGCTCTTCAATATGGGACCCGAGTCGCTCCTCGTCTTACGACAGCTCCACGACCAGCTCTCGGGCATCTCGCTTCTCTAGGGATTAGCGTAGCCATGGGCCACAACCGCCGTCATAAAGACGCCGAAGATTAGGACGAAGATTATAAGCCAAAAGAAAGAGATACAAGCCCCAGCGATGGCTAGACCTCGTGGCTTACGAAAGATGCCAATAGTAGAGAAGATGGCTCCTAAGACCCATACAATCCAACCTACGACGGGGAACCAACCTACGACTAGGGCGACCAGCGACAAGGCAAAGCCTGCAGTACCTAGAGAGTTCTTCTGCGGACTCTGTACCACGTTCTGTACATAGACATTTGTTACTGGCTTAGCGGGTTGCTCCGGTATTCGATTCACGTAGTGAGGAGGAGGTGGCGGTGTCTTTACTTCCATAGGGAACTAGTTGATAATGGTTTGTAGTGCCAAAGATACGAATAGCAAACAATAAGGACCCCTCAATGAGGTAACCGTAGATTCAACTACCAAAGGCTCCTTACGTAGAGGCACATGAAACACGCCCAAGCTCTAAGATTAGAACTGGGGCGTGTTTCTATTTATAGCGTGAGGCTCATAGGCCAGACACTCTACTGACTAGTATGTCTTACTGCTTGTCAAAGGGTAGCGTAGCCACTCCCCCGTCGATCATCTGCAGGCGGACATAGTAGCGAGACGACCAGCTCTCAGGCCCCCCCTACACTAGAAAACGTCCTCGTAAGTCGTCAAGATACCGGAGGCCCAAATGACTATTATAAGCCAACAGAAAGAGAGCCAAACCCCTGCAATGGCTGGATATCTTGGCTTACGAAAGATCCCAAGGCCAGAAAAGATAGCTCCCAGAACCCATACAATAAAGCCCAGTTCTGGCACCCAGCCTACGACGAAGGTGACAGCCGACAAGGCGAAGCCAGCAGTACCTAGAGGGTTCTTGCACGGACTCGGCACCGCGTTCTGGACATAGTCATTTGTTACTGGCTTGTCCTGTTGCTCCTTATTTCGGTTTTCATAGGGTGAAGGAGTATTTACTTCCATAGGAAGCTAGTTGAAAATGGTTGGTAGTGCCAAAGATACGAAAAGCAAACAATAGCGACTTCATAGTCCTACGACACGTGGGGAGCCTTAGCACTAGATTGCACCCGTAGTAACAGTCCCGTCACATTATCAGCATATCTTTGCCTCCGCAACTGCTCTAGTGAGCAGTACTTTGTGATGCGCTCTAGATAGAGACTGCGCATCATCAAGCCTAATCACTATAAGTAAACCTTATCACTTTACTATGAGACAAAAACTTTACCTCCTCACCTTACTACTTCTAGGACTACTGAGCTCCTCACACGCTCAGAGCAATCCATACGGAGTAAATCCGACAGCCACCCCTATCGCCTGTACGACGATAGACTTAGACTTCGAAGATCAGCAAATCCCTACTGGCTGGCTCAATGTATCTCTAGAGGGATCACGCCAGTGGGTCCTTAAGACCTTTGACGAGAATACGGCTCTACGTATGACAGCTTACCAATCGGGGAGCAAGTGTACCACAGCTTTCGTATCCCCTCTGATTGAGTTCCCTGAGAATGAGGGGCGGGGCTATCAGCTAAACTTCTGGAGTCATACAGGCTATGCCAATGGCGCAAAGCTCGTGACGAAGCTACTCGATCGTAATGGCAACGTGGTACAAGTCCTAGAGGAGTTCATCAAAGAGAATCATCCAGACTGGGCTCCCTTTTGGGATGAGCACACCCTCTACTTACCTGACACGACAGAACCTGGCTATATATGCTTTGAATATATCGGTAATGACGACAATACGCAAGGGCCGATTATGACCACAACCTACGAAATCGATGACATCGTTGTAGAGCCTGCCAACGCTAAGCAAGAGCTCACAGCCTCCGTAAGTAGCTACGACTTCTACAGTCGTGAGATCAACAAGGATCACACCTACACCATCACCTTCCTTGGGCGCAACCTTCCTGAAGACATACAGCTCTCACTCACCGATAGTAGCAAGGTATTTACCCTGAGCACCACAACACTACCGAAGGAGGGCGGAGAGCTGGTCATCACTTACCACCCTACAGAGGGCGGCAGTCACTCAGCCTCTCTCTCCGCGACGTCTGGAGATCTCTATGAGGGGATCATGCTCTACGGACGTGGTTTAGATCCCTCTAATCCCTACAATGTGGATGTCGCTATGGCTCCGCAAGCTCTCGATGAAAACTTTGAGCCAACTGGGTGGGACGACTCTGGCTACAATCTCCCCAAGGGATGGAGTCAGATCCCCCTCAAAGGTCGTGTAGCGTGGGAGGTCAAGGATTACAACAGCAATAGGTTCCTACATATCAATCCCTTTGGTCTAGGAGTTGAGGTTGAGACGGCCGTAACGACACCTTTGATCGATATGGATCCGACAAAGAGCTACACACTATCCTTCGATTACAACTGGGGCTTCGCCAATGGAGCCGAGCTGTCTGTTTTGCTTTTAGACAAGACAGGCAAGGTGGTTAAGGAGCTCACAACTCTCACCCACAAAGACAATGTGCTATGGAAAGATGACTTCACACCGATGGAGATTTTGTTACCTTCAGGCTGTGATGATAGCTTTATCGCCTTTTTATACAAGGGGCTAGACAGTAACGACAAGAGCCTGAAGCGCACGACCGCTTACCGCCTAGACAATGTCAAAGTGTATGCTGAGGGCGATCAGTCCTCATCGGGTAGCATCAAGGCGAGTGAGTCTCGCGTGGACTTTGGAGAGTTTCTCATTGGAGAGAGTGACTCTTACCAGATCAAACTCACTGGAGAGGGCTTAAGTGAGGATATGACGATATCCCTAGAGGGTGATAAGGGTTTTACCATTAGCCCCACGACCCTACCCAAGGAGGGCGGGGTTATAACGGTCTCCTTTGATGCGAAAAAGTCGGGATCATTTACCACTAAGATCCTAGTAAAGAGTGGCAAGGCTTCTCTGACGATCCCTGTGCTAGCGACCGTAGAGGGCGACGAAGGCGATGACAACAATCCGACCCAAGGCTCCTACCACTTTGACACAACGGCAACGCCTATCGCTCTCAACGAGGACTTTGAGTCTGGTTCCTTACCAGAGGGGTGGACATCACAGGCTCTGAAAGGAACTCGCCAATGGATTATCAAGCAGTACAACAATAATCAGTATGCCCAGTTCTCAGCACATAAGAGTGGAGAGGAACTGACCGTAGGACTCATTACGCCTCTTGTAGCGATAGACGCTGCTAAGGAGTACGAGCTACAGTTTGACCTCAAGAGTGGATTTTGCAATGGAGCGACCCTCAGAGTCTGCCTTTACGATGCTCAGGGACAACTGACTAAGGATCTTAAGACATTCACTGCTACGGATCCAGCTCAGGGATATGCTAAGGACTTCACCACAGAGACTATCGCCTTGCCTAAGGGCACAAGCAACAGCTTCATCCTCTTCGAGTACGCAGGCGACGATAGCTCTCAGACCAAGCGGACCACGACCTATCAGGTAGACAATGTCAAGGTCAGTCAGATCACATCACTGCAAAATGTGGTCGCAACTCCTGCCTACACAATTGATGGGGTTAAGTTGATCCTTACAGATCATGGATCCCTGACACTCTACACAGTAGATGGTACGATCGTGGCACAGGGTGATTACCCTGCTATGAGCCAGATAACACTTGAGCCGAGCAGATGCTACATCCTGCTACTGAACGGCATCGCTTACAAGGTTATGACTCTGGAGTAATCACGAGGAGTCTCAACTTAATATCTAGAAAGGGTCAAGCCCCCTGGACGATAATCGGGGACTAGCAGAGAGTCCTTTACAAAGTCCTCACGCTAGGTAGCGTACCAGCGCCAAGCCAAAGGTCGATGTAGAGGCACTGCTGCAGGAGTTACCCGCACGGATAGTAGCCCGCATCTAGTTTACTTTGTCATAGTCACGCCTAGGAGCAACCGCTTTTCTAGGCGTGACTTTTTCGTTCCACCCCGATATACTCTTTATCGTCAGGAGGAGCAAATCCTCACGTGGAAAATCGAGAGTCTCCAGGGAGCAAACGAATATTCTCCACGGAGACGGGAAATAAAAGTTCGGAAGAATTTTTTTGTCCTCTTCCTGAAATAGTACACAGTTGGGGTTGGCTCCCCAACTGTGTACTATTTCAGGAGAGGACAGGTTCGCTGCCCCCATTTTTGATACCTTTGCATCGAGTTTGTAACCGAGGCTGCCGCGCTAGATGGCAGCTCTCACTAGAAGGTAAAATCATCAAAACTGATAGCATAAACTTCACTCAAGGACCGATCCGTAAGCAACTACTGCGACTGGCGGCTCCGATCGTCGCCACCTCATTTGTCCAGATGGCGTACAACTTCACCGACATGGCGTGGCTCGGACGTCTCGGCAGGCGTGAGGTGGCCGCCGTCGGTGTCATCGGGGTGCTCCTGTGGATCGCTACATCGATCGCTCAGCTTACCAAGACCAGTGCCGAGGTGTGTGTCTCGCAGAGTCTCGGAGCTCGTAATAAACCGCTGGCGATCAAGTTTGCCCGCCACTGTACCACCTGGGCGCTCATCATCGGGACGCTCCTAGCGCTCGTCTACCTACTCTTTGGCTCTCCGATCGTGGGCATCTACAATCTAGAGGCGGATGTGCACCAGATGGCGCTAAGCTATCTGCGCATCGTATTGGTTGGCCTGCCGGGCTACTTCCTGACGCTCGCCATGAGTGGCATTTATAATGCGCATGGACGGAGTATGACCCCATTCAAGATCAATTCGCTGGGGCTACTCTTCAACATGATCCTCGACCCGCTGCTCATCTTCGTCTGCCATCTAGGAGTCGTCGGAGCGGCCCTCGCCACACTCCTCTCTCAGCTGGTCGTCTGCGCTATCCTCTACTATCGCATGCAGCACCGCGACAAGATACTTGACGGGAGCTCCATCGTGACAAAGCTAGCGGGAGAGCAGAGCAGACGAATCTTCGCTATCGGTGTACCAGTGGTGCTGCTCAACTCGCTCTTCGCGCTGATCAGCATATTTATGGGTCGCTTAGCCTCCGATCAGGGAGGCGCTATCGGCGTGGCGGTCATGACGACTGGCGGACAGCTAGAGGGCGTGACATGGAATGCGTGCCAAGGCTTTTGCACGGCCCTAGCGACTTTCGTGGGGCACAACTATGCGGCACGTCAGTTTGACCGTGTGTGGCGTGGCTACAGAACGACGATCCTCATGACGCTATCCATAGGTCTCTTCGGGACGCTGCTCTTTCTCTTCCTCGGCAGGGCGTTCTTTGCGCTGATTGTACCAGATCCTGAGACCTATATAGAGGGCGGACGATACCTTTACATCGCCAGCTTCTCCCAGCTCTTTATCATGGCGGAGATTACGACGCAGGGACTATTTTACGGTGTAGGACGGAGCAATACGCCCGCCATCATCAGTATCGTAGGAAATCTGCTACGCATACCGCTGGCGCTCCTACTGATCTACTTGGGCTGGGGACTGCCAGCCGTCTGGTGGGCTATCTCCCTCTCATCCATCGGCAAGGGTATCACCGCCATCATCGTACTACTCACCAAGAGAGACAAACTAACCCCAACGAACTTAGCCGCTTAACTACGCTATGTACCACCACTACACCTTTACCACGGAGCAACTCGGCGAGACGGAATGGGCGATGCCTCTGCTCGCTCAAATGCTAGCCGACTGGGGCTTCGAAAGCTTTCAGGAGGAGCTTGACAAAGGGTTGCTTCACGCCTACATTTCTGATGACGCTTGGCAAGAGAGCGGAGAGGTTGACAGCCAGCTCGCCACAGATGCGGGAGCCCTCACACTATATGATATAGCGTGGCACTATCGCCACGATCTGGCGCCATCCAGTGACTGGCTGGCAGCGTGGCGCAGCACGACCTTCGAGCCGATATCGCTACGGGGGCGTATGCTGGTCACCACGCCCGAGCTGGCTCCGACACTACCAACGCATGAGCTACAGCTACTCATTGAGGCGTACAATTCGTTTGGCTCGGGCGAACACCACACGACTCGTATGATCCTAGAGCATCTACTCGACTACGACGTGACGGGCGCTCAGGTGATCGATATGGGGTGCGGGACGGGCATCCTCGGCATAGCGGCTCTGCTGCTCGGTGCCGACTCGCTCGTAGCGATAGACATATCGTCCGAATGCGTGACCAATACGCTGCACAACCTCCAGCTCAACGGCTTCGTTCCCTCGGAGCGGATCAGCGTACTACATGGTGACGCTGCGCGTCTCTCCGCCTACCCCAGCAAGGCGGATCTGCTCTTTGCCAATATCCATCGCAACATCATCCTACAGGACCTCCCCAGCTACGTAGCGGCTGTACGATCGAGTGGCGAGGTGTGGCTCAGTGGTTTCCTCCTCTCGGACCGCACAGCCATCTGCCAAGGGTTAGCGTCCGTGGGGCTAGAGATTATCGACGAAGCGACCTCCGAGGAGTGGCTCTTCGTACGAACCCGCAAAGCTTAATGGCTACCTACTGAACATTTACCTTGACCTAGCTTGATATGTCCGACACCCAGCCACTGATTACACTGATAGTCACCTTTTACAATGAGGAGGCTTATCTCGATAGTTGTCTGGCATCGGTTGCTTCGCAGGACTACCCCAATCTAGAGATCTTGCTGATGGACGATGCCTCAACAGATGCTTCGCAAGAGATAGCCCGCAGGTATGCAGCCGAGGACGCACGGATGCAGCTACACCGTATGGAGCATAATGGTGGAATAGCTCGTCTGCGCAATCGTGCCCTAGACCTAGCGCAAGGCGACTACATTGCTTGGATAGACGGGGATGACTGGATAGATCCTCACCATATCTCGATGCTCTACGACGCTCTAAGACAAGCGCCCACGCAGCCTGCCATCGTGCTCTGTCCTACGCAAAGGCACCATGCCGATGGCTCAATAAAGGATCAGCGTGGTCTGCGGGTGCCTTACCTGACGACGCTCACTTCGCAAGAGGCATTGATTCTGATGATGACTGGTGACAAGGTGTCTGGGCACTTTTGGAATAAGCTCTTCCCCCGTGAGCTGTTTGATAATGAGCGGATGCCCGAGGGGCGGGTCTTTGAGGACTATTACCTGCTACCTAGGCTAGTGGCCCGTGCTACCTGCTTGATCTGCACGGACCGCACACTCTATCACTATCGACTGCACGCCGCGAGCATCGTGCATGTGGCTAAGCCGCAGAATGTCTACGATCTGCTCCTAGCCTGTCGTGACCGTATCCTCTTCCTGCGCAACAACCCGTCACACCTCTCACCAGAAGTGGCGCACCGACTGGAGATCTATCCGCTCAAGATGATCTACCGTGCGTACCATCGGCTAGCGCATATGGATCACCCTGAGCGTCACGCCTACCTCACCAAGATGGAGGAGGAGTTGCAAGACCTAGGGCTAAAGCCTCTCCGTGGCATACGCTACTCGTCGTATATGTTCCTTCTTTCCTTGCGCAAGCGCTATACCGAGTGGTGGCTCAGGAGCGTCAAGCCCTATTAGCCGGTCCTCCGAGCCTCCTTTCTTAGGTATACTGCGGGGCATTGACACTTTTGTTGCAAAGGAAAGAAGCTCGGAGGAGGATTATACCCGCATTTTCTGTATCTTTGTACTGTTCAAGACACTTAGCGGGAGGAGTCTCTCTGTCTTCCTAAAGCAGAGCCCCCTCTCGTGACGATAAGCCTATTACAATGAGCGAACAAGAGAAAGACATAAAGACTGCACCACAGGATAAAGGTGCTTACTCAGCCAGTAGCATACAGGTCCTCGAGGGACTAGAGGCAGTGCGCAAGCGCCCCGCCATGTATATCGGAGACATCAGCGAGAAGGGACTCCACCACCTTGTCTACGAGGTGGTCGACAACTCCATCGATGAGGCTCTAGCAGGCTACTGTACCGAGGTACTAGTTGAGATCCTACCAGACAACTCTATCCAAGTAACCGACAACGGGCGTGGTATCCCTGTCGACATGCACGCCAAGGAGGGCAAGAGCGCCCTAGAGGTGGTCATGACGGTGCTACACGCTGGCGGTAAGTTTGACAAGGGTTCCTACAAGGTGTCAGGAGGTCTCCACGGTGTGGGTGTATCTTGTGTCAATGCGCTCTCCGAGTCGCTCATTGCCGAGGTGCATCGTGACGGCAAGATCTACCGCCAAGAGTATAGCCGAGGGAAACCTCTGACGGGCGTAGAGGTAGTCGGTGAGGCTTCGGACACGGGGACGCGCATCACTTTCAAGCCTGACGACACGATCTTTCGTGAGACAGTATATAGTAGCGACACGCTCTCGCACCGTTTGCGTGAGCTCTCCTATCTGAATGCTGGCCTACATCTCAAGCTCATTGACCACAGAGTACACGATGAGGAGGGACAGCCTAAGGCGTGGACCTTCTACTCAGAGGATGGCCTGAGCGAGTTCGTCCGCTACGTAGATGGCGCTAAAGAGTCGCTCATTCATGATGTCATCCACCATATTACGGAAAAGCAGGGCGTACCCGTAGAGGTGGCGCTGACCTACAACACCTCTTATCAGGAAAACGTCTACACCTACGTCAACGATATTCACACCATCGAGGGCGGTACGCACTTGACCGGCTTCCGCCGTGGATTGACCCGCACGCTCAAGAAGTATGCGACCGACTCCCACCTCCTAGACAAGATCAAGGAGGAGATCTCGGGCGATGACTTCCGTGAGGGCTTGACCGCTATCGTCAGTGTCAAGGTCGCTGAGCCACAGTTTGAGGGACAGACGAAGACAAAGCTAGGTAACAGCGAGATAGTCGGTGTCGTCGATGCAGCCGTCAGTGAGGCGCTAGAGATCTACCTCGAGGAGCACCCTCTAGAGGCTAAGCTCATTGTAGACAAGGTCATCCTAGCAGCTCAGGCACGTCACGCAGCACGCCGAGCTCGTGAGCTGGTACAGCGTAAGTCGCCCCTCACGGGTGGTGGACTACCAGGCAAGCTAGCAGACTGCTCGAGCAAAGACCCAAGCGAGTGCGAGCTATTCATCGTGGAGGGAGACTCCGCAGGTGGTACTGCCAAGCAGGGACGAGATAGCAAGTATCAGGCGATCCTCCCCTTGCGTGGTAAGATCCTCAACGTGGAGAAGGCTATGCAGCACCGCATCCTAGACAATGCTGAGATCAAGAATATCTACACAGCGCTCGGCGTGACCGTCGGCACAGAGGAAGACTCCAAGGAGCTCAATCTCTCCAAGCTTCGCTACCACAAGATCATCATCATGACCGATGCCGATGTGGATGGTGCGCACATTGCGACGCTGATCCTCACCTTCTTCTTCCGCAATATGCGTCCGCTCATTGAGAACGGTTACGTTTACATTGCCAATCCGCCCCTCTACCTCTGCAAGAAAGACCGCATCGAGGAGTACTGCTGGACGGATGAGCAGAAGGCTGACTTCGTCACCAAATATGGCAACGGTCAGGAGAACCGTATCAAGATACAGCGCTACAAAGGTCTCGGTGAGATGAACGATATACAGCTCTGGGACACGACGATGAATCCGCAGACGCGTACCCTCCGCAAGGTGACCATAGACAACATCGCCAGCGCCGACTCCGTCTTCTCCATGCTCATGAGCGAAGATGTCGAGCCACGACGCGAGTTCATCGAGGAGAACGCTACCTACGCCAACATTGACGCCTAGCGCCTAACTATGACGACCAAGCGTGTTGCCGCCCTGACGATGGTGCGCAACGATGACTTCTACCTGCGCAAGTGGACAGCCTACTACGGGCGAGAGCTAGGCGAGGAGCATCTCTACATCTATCTAGATGGCAAGGATCAGCCCCTACCCGACTGGTGCCCTCAAGCTACGGTCGTGGCGGTGGATAAGATCCAAGGACAGGTAGTCTCTGCCGAGAAGGAGCGACTAGCCTTCCTCTCTGAGCGCGCACAGGAGCTACTCACCACGGGAGGCTACGACCTCGTCATCGGAGTCGATGCAGACGAAATACTTGTCGTCGACCCGCTCGTTGGCATGGGACTCAAAGAGTACCTGAGCCAGATCAAAGTAGGTATCAGCGTCTCAGGATTAGGCGTCGATGTAGGACAGTACCTTCAGAAGGAGGGCGACATACGCGAGGATCAGCCCTTCCTCCAGCAGCGCCACTACGCACGGCTATCAACACGCTATACCAAGCCTTGCGTCATCGCCCAGCCAGTCGTCTGGGGATCGGGCTTCCATCGTATCAAGGGGCACAACTTCACCATTGATCCGCAGCTCTACCTCTTTCACTTCGGCTACTTTGACATGAAGCGTATCGAGGCACGCTTTGCCGATCCCGACCGACGAGAGGCGGGCTGGACCAAACATATCGCTAAGCGGTCGAAAACCATCCAGCAGGTGACCAACCATAAAGCTCGGACGTGGGACTGCACGACGAGACTAGCCCGCAAGCTCCAGACCTATATACGTCCCCCCTATGCGTGGAATAAGCCCGCTATGCTGGGACTCTGTCTCATCGTTGAGATACCCGAGCGCTTTCACGACATAGTCTGAACCATATACATAGTCCATCTCTTATGCCTAAGATCTCCGTCATCATCCCCGTATACAATGTAGAGAAGTACCTGCGACGCTGTCTAGATAGCGTCCTAGCGCAGACCTTCACAGACTGGGAGGCTATCTGTGTCAATGATGGGAGTCCTGACAATAGTGCGCAGATCCTAGCGGAGTATGCCGAGAGAGACCCACGCTTTAAGATCGTCACGAAGGAGAATGGAGGACTATCCGATGCTCGCAACGCAGGTATGGCCGTTGCTAAGGGTACTTTTATCAACTTCTTAGACTCAGACGATCTGATTCATCCACAGACGTTTGAGATAGCCTATGCCCTCGTTGAGCAAGAGGAGGCTGACATTGTCTCCTGGTACAAAGATCCGCTCTTTCGTCCTCGCCTACTCGTACGTCATGCGCTAGGCTTTAACATTGATAAGACGATGCCTCGCGGAATCAAGCGACGATTTTCGCTAGATAAAGTTCTGTACCAGACAACCGACGATATCTTCGCTCATGTTACGGAGTATAGCCATACGGCGATTGAGTACCCGATCAAGCACTTCTACGTATGGCGTCACTTGCTGCGGAGGAGTCTAGTGCAGGATGTGCTCTTTCTCAAAGGAGTCATCTTCGAAGACTTCCCCTGGTGGAGCGAGGTGATTCTAAAAAATCCTCGGACGGTAATCACGGATCTACCCTTTTACTACTACTTCCCCAATATAGGATCCATAGACCGATCCTCCAGTCGGGCCAAGAAGATCAAAAACTGGATCCAAGGCTTAGAGCACATCTATCAGATCTATGAAGAGCGAGCCACACCCCGCCAAAAGAAGTACTGGCAGCGTGAGTGCATGTGGGCTATGATCACTAATCGTATTGCCTACAAGCTAGAGCAGCGTGTCACAGACCCAGAAGATCGGCGAGAGCTCGCTCAGGATCTGAATCGTCTGAACGAGCTGGGGACATTTGACAATCCTTTTACAATCAAGGGGGTCAAAGCTCGCCAGCGAATCCTTCGCTTTATCAGTAAATACCAGTAAGAGAAGGAACTCACACACCTCACCTCAGGATCAAACGACCATATCGCACTATATATGTTTAAGACAAAGAATCGCTGGATCGCGATAGCCTGTCATACGCTCTTGGCTATCGTGGTAATGCAGCTATGCCGATTGCTTTACTTCTTCTACAATCAGTCCTTCTTCCCCTCGGTAGACGGCTGGCAGTTGCTCCGCCTCATGCAGGGAGGCTACAGACTAGACATGGTCGCCATCGCATATGGACTGCTACTCTACTACCTTATGATGATCGTAGGTGCTTACCTACCTAGACGGGTTGAGATGAGTCGCTGGTATCGCTGGGTACGCCATGTAGCATACGTCTTGCCACTAGGGGTCTTCATCTTCCTCAACGTGTCAGACACGGGCTACTATCCGTTCGTCCTGAGGCGAGCCAATAGTGACATCTTCCGAGAGTTCCAGGGGAAGAGCATGTTTAGCTTCTACAAAGACTTCGTCGTAGAGTTTTGGCCTCTGACGATAGCCTTTTTAGTCTTACTAGCTCTCACCATAGCTGGCTACTGGCTGGTGCAGTATCAGCGCAAGGAGCGCTCCTCTCGTCGCTCTTATTGGGTAGACGCCTCTTGTACTCTAGGGATGGTCATCTTCCTCTTCTTCAGTATGCGTGGTACTTGGGACCTTTCGAGCAAACCCGTACCAACGACGCACTTCTTCTCTTATGCCACAGACCCAGAGCAATTTCCCTTGCTACAAAACACCCCCGTCGCCCTGACAAAAGACGCTGCCTCACGGCAACTCTTCACCTTCTACACAGACGAAGAGCTCCCTACCATCTTCACACCCTACTATCAGGCGGCACCGCTCTCTGAGGGCGACACGCTCTTTGGCTCCATGCAGGGGCGCAACGTTGTCGTCATCATCTTAGAGAGTATGGCGCGAGAGTATACAGGCTACCTTAATAGATATATCGACGGGTATCCGAGCTACACCCCTTACCTCGATAGCTTGATGCCACACACGCTCTATGCGCAGTACGGCTTTGCATCGGGCAAGCGATCGGTCGAGTCCTTTCCCTCCATCTTTGTCTCACTACCCTCGTTTGGTGGCACCTTCGACGATGAGGCGTGGACTATGGACAACTACCAGCACTTCGACTCCTACGACACGGGCTTGCCCCTATCACTAGGCGATTACGGCTACCACCTCAAGTTTTACCACGGTGATGAGCCGGGAGCTATGGGCTTCTATTCCTTTCTCAATCGCCTAGATGTACAAGATCAATACACCGCTCAGGACTACCTAGCCACGCACCCTAATGAGTCTAGTGCTAAGGTCGGTACATGGGGTATCCACGACCTGCCCTTCGAGCAGGCCATGGCTGACGATATGAAATCGCTGAAAGAGCCCTTTGGAGCCTTCTTCTTTTCGCTCTCTAATCATAGTCCGTTTAGTATGCCCAAGGGTTATAAGGGACGCTTGAAGCAGGGCACCCTCCCCATCCATCAGACGGCTCAATATGCCGATGAGGCTCTCCGAGAGTTTTTCGAGCGGGTCAAAGATGAGCCGTGGTATCGTAACACGCTCTTCGTCATCACGGCAGACCATACCAGCCTCAGCGACCAACCTCTATATGCCAACCTAGCGGGACATGCTGCAGCACCTATCTTATTTTTCGACCCGCAGGGCAAGCTACATGGAGAGATCAGCGACTATGTCGTGCAGCACATAGATATCCTCCCCACCCTCCTCTACCTACTCGGTATCACAGAGCCTGTCCTGAGCTACGGGAGCAACATCTTCGACCAGCATGCGGAGCACTATGCGCTCAACTTCTATCACAACCAGTACCTCTTCTTCACGAAGGCACTCACGCTCACGATGACCTCCGATGGTCAGGTCACTGTCAAGGAGCCCGCAGCCTACCTGCAGACAGAGCCCAGTCGTGCCACCGCCCCCACCTCGTCAGCGGTAAAGCACTACACAGCACTCTTTAAGGCGATCGTGCAGGACTACAACAATCGTGTCCTCAAGAGCTCCTTCTCCATCAGAGATGTGACCCCAAAGTCGTCAGACTAGCCCAGCGACATCCCGCTTGCTGCATTACAAGACGTAATTTGTAGAGTAGCTTGCACAGCCTCGTAGGAGCAACGCACGACAATCAAACGGCTTCTGCACGATAATCACGTGAGGATTGAATAGCACTATGAAGGGAGGCCGAGCCGTGGTCCCTACAAAGCAACGTCTCGCTTTGACGAAACCGGACGCACCGACTTCTGCATCCGAGCTGTACGTCCCTACTAAGGGCTACACGTGAGATTTACGGAGTTGGGGCCAGAGCGGATCTTCATCGGATAGAGATATTTTTCGTAACTTAGCCTTCTGAAAGTAGAGGTCTCTCTAAAGCTGTCAACCCAACTAGTGGCACCAGCTGAGTGAGCGTGGATGACGAAGAGGAATTTGTATCTGAGTGCGTCTGCTAGCCTCTACGACCAAGCGAATAAAACACATTAGACTCTATGGAAGATAGTATAGATAGGATTATCCCGGTGGACATTGAGGACGAAATGAAGACCTCTTACATTGACTACTCAATGTCTGTCATCGTGTCTCGAGCACTACCCGATGTACGCGACGGTCTCAAGCCGGTGCATCGTCGTGTACTCTACTCGATGAATGAGAGTGGCAACACCTACAATAATCCTACCCGCAAGTGTGCACGTGCCGTCGGTGATATCATGGGTAAGTACCACCCCCACGGCGACAGCTCCGTATACAATACATTGGTACGTCTCGCGCAGGGATGGAACATGCGCTACCCGCTCGTACAGGGGCAGGGTAACTTTGGTTCTATCGATGGGGACTCACCCGCTGCGATGCGTTACACCGAGTCAAGGCTGAATCAGTTTGCCCAGGAGATGCTCCGTGACATTGACATGGAGACGGTCGACTTTCAGGACAACTTCGACGGGGACTTCAAGGAGCCTACCGTGCTCCCCTGTCGTATCCCTAACCTCCTGATCAATGGTGCTGCCGGTATCGCTGTCGGTATGGCGACCAATATGGCTCCGCACAATCTAACGGAGACACTCAACGCCTGTATCGCTTACATCGAGGCTCGTGGTGAGATTACGGTCGATGAATTGATGCAGTATGTCAAGGCTCCAGACTTCCCCACGGGTGGTGTCATCTACGGCTACGAGGGGGTCAAAGAAGCTTTCCGCACGGGACGTGGACGTATCGTCATACGTGGCAAGGCAGACATAGAGGAGTACCACAACCATGAGCGCATTGTCATACGAGAGATACCCTACCAAGTGCGCAAGAGCGATATGGTCGCTAAGATTGCTCAGCTGGTCAACGAGAAGAAGATCGACGGCATCAGTGACATCTCTGATGAGTCGAGCAATAAGGGTATCCGCATTGTCATAGATATAAAGAAGGACGCCAACGCGGGTGTCGTCCTCAACTACCTATATAAGTACTCCGACCTGGAGAGCTACTTCAGTATCAATAACATTGCGCTAGTCAATGGTCGTCCTCGTCAGCTCAACCTTAAGGACCTCATCGGTCACTTCGTCGATCACCGTCACGATGTGGTAACACGTCGCGCGCAGTATGAGCTTCGCAAGGCACAGGAGCGTATCCATATATTGGAGGGCTTGATCATTGCGGTAGACCACATTGACGAGGTCATACGCATTATCCGCTCTAGTGAGGAGACTCGCGAGGCGATGAATCGACTGATGGAGGCTTTCAACCTCTCGGAGCTACAGGCTCGAGCCATCGTCGATATGCGTCTACGACAGCTCACGAAGCTTGATATTGACAAGTTGCAGCACGAGTACAATGAGCTCAAAGAGCGCATTGACTACTTGAACCTCTTCCTCAGCGACATCAATATGCGTATGGAGCTGATACAGGAGGAGTGCCGTGAGATCATTGACAAGTATGGCGACGAGCGTCGCTCGGAGATTGTATACGCTTCGGAAGATCTGAATCCTGAGGACTTCTACGCCGATGAGGATATGGTCATCACCATCTCTCACCTAGGATATATCAAGCGTACGCCACTCTCGGAGTTCCGCACGCAGACACGTGGCGGTGTCGGCGTCAAGGGAGCCGACAGTCGTGACGAAGACTTTGTCGAGTACATCTACTCAGCGACGATGCACGCTACGATGATGCTCTTTACCGCTACGGGACGTGTCTACTGGCTCAGAGTCTTTGAGATACCTGAGGGCTCCAAGAGCTCTAAGGGCAGACATATCCAGAACCTTCTAGACCTTGACGAGGAGAACCGCATCACAGCCTTCCTACGTATTAAGAACTTAACGACCGATGTGGATTTTGTCAATACGCACTACCTCGTCTTCGCTACAGAGCAAGGCTTGATCAAGAAGACACTCCTAGCTCACTACGCTAATCCTCGCAAGACAGGTGTCCGTGCGATCAACCTACGTGACGATGATCAGGTCGTTTCGGTGGCTCTATCGAATGGTAACTGCGAGATATTCCTTGCCAATCGCAATGGGCGCTGTGTTCGCTTCAACGAGCAGGAGGTACGTCCTATGGGGCGCACAGCGACAGGTGTCCGTGGCATCCGTCTCGATGACGACCCCAACGACAAGGTCGTCGGTATGGTAGTGCACCGCCTGAAGAACAGCGACGAGACCATCCTCGTCATCAGCGAGAAAGGCTATGGCAAGCGTTCGCTCATCGACGACTACCGCATAACCAAGCGTGGCGCCAAGGGTGTCAAGACGATCAACGTGACCGATAAGACGGGTCAGCTCATCGACATACGTGCCGTAGAGAACGATGACAACATCATGATCATCAACAAGAGTGGCGTCGCTATCCGTCTTTCTATGGATCAAGTACGTGTCATGGGACGTGCTACTCAGGGGGTCAAGATGATTGACCTCAATAAACGTTCGGACGAAATCGCATCTATATGTAATGTAGTGGCCGAGGAAGAAGAGCCAGAGCTCGTAGACGAGGCTGACCTAGACGACCCCTCAGAGTTTGTTCCACAAGAGGAGGATCTCAATGACCTTGACAACTCCTCTGCACAAGATGAGGAGGACAGAGAGGATTAGTCTCAAGCCGTAAGCCATCTATATTAGAGAGAGTAAGACAAATAACTAGTAACACCGATTTAGAATATGAAGACAACACGCAAAGTAACCCTAGTGCTACTCGTGCTAATGAGTGCACTGACACTCGGATTCGCACAGACCTCAAACGTTAGAGGGGCTGACCGTCTATCCGATGCTAGCAAGCCAGACTATCCTGGCGCTCGCGCTCTAATCCAGCAAGCTCTTGAGAATCCTGAGACCAAGGACGACGCCAAGACCTGGTACACAGCTGGACTCATCGAGGAGCGTGCCTTCACAGGCGAAAACCAGAAGAGCCTCAAAAACGAGCAACAAGACCTGCCTAGTATGTACAAAGCTCTCCTGGCTATGCACGAGTACTACAAGAAGACCTACGAGGTCGATCACCAGCCCAACGATAAGGGCAAGGTACGTCCTAAGTTTGAGAAGAAGATTGCTAACGCATACAAGGACAACATCCTCTACTACATCAATGCGGGAGGATACTACATGGAGCAGAAGGACTTCAAGAGCGCACTCCAGGCATTCCAGTCATTCAGAGAGATCAAGCGCTCTCCCCTATTCGAGGGTGATAAGTTCGCTCAGACAGACTCTAACTCGCTAATGGTTGACTTCTTTGCCATCATCACCGCTTACCAGGCTGGCGACAAGAAGCTAGCTATCCAGTACGGTGAGGAGCTCAAGAACACGGGCTACCGTCAGAACGAGGTCTACCAGATCCTCGCCCAGACCTACATCGAGGAGGGCGACACAACCAACTACATCACGACGATGCGCGAGGGTCTCAAGCTCTTCCCCAAGGAGGCGTACTACTCCGTCAACCTGATCAACACCTACATCGTACAGAACAAGTATGACGAGGCGCGCACCTTCCTCAAGCAAGCTATCGAGCTCAATCCTGAGAACCCCCAGCTCTATGACGTGATGGGCAAGCTCTACGAGGAGAGCGATGAGCAAGAGGCGCTCAAGTGGTTTAACAAAGCTATCGAGATAGACCCCAACTACGTCGAGTCTCTCTGCAACATCGGTCGTATCTACTACAACGAGGCTGTAGAGCTCTCTGACAAGGAGGAGGGCGGTGCAACAGCTGCTCAGCAGAAGCGCATCGCACTACTCAAGAAGGCGCTTCCTTACCTCGAGAAGGCTTACAGCATCAATCCTGATGCGTCTTACTACCTACTCGGTAATATCTACTACGCACTGGGCGACAACGCTAAGTACGAGAAGATCCAAGCTGCTCACGGCAACTAATCGCTAGTATGCGCTAGCGCTCTAGCTAGTCTGACAACAATATAGGAGACAGATCCACACTGCGGGGTCTGTCTCCTTTTTGTTTGCTCTCTGTAAAGGTAAAGACAACGACAGATGCTCTCGGGGCTTGCTCATATCATACTGTATTAGTTGCACATACGAGTTCCAAAAATGATTCCCCTCTTGGAACTTTTTAGTTCCAATTCAGGAACTTTTTAGTTCCAGCGGAGGAACTTTTCGGTTCCAACGGAGGAACCGTTTGTTGAAACAATAGATAAGTAGTTACTGTACGGTGGTGGACTCTTGGTCATTCCATCAAAGAGCAGTAACTTTGGGACGATGAATAAGCTATGGACGCTTTGCTGGCTCCTCCTAGCCCTTGCCGGCTCACTCTCAGGAGGAGAGATATTCCCGCATCACATCTACACGACAGAGGTACAGACTCTACAGTGTCAGGTGTGGCGTGACGGGGAGCCGATCGCTATACCTTACCCGATCGCTCGCTTGGCTAGTAGCGATGAGGAGATCGTGGTGAGCTTTGACCTCACAGACCCTGTCCCGCATCGCATCCACTACCAGCTGGAGCTGTGCGATGCTGACTGGCAGGTCAATGACCGTATGGCGCTTAGCGAATACCTCGACGGCTGGATCGGAGCGCGCTGGCAGACGGACGAAAGCACCCCCTCCGAAGCCACGAGCATCGCTTACCGTCACTACGAGCTACGCCTCGGAGGAGCCTCCGTACTACAGCCGCTCCTCTCGGGCAATTACCGCCTCACCGCTTGGTGCGAAGAGTTGCAAGAGGAGCCTATCTTCGTCACCAGCTTTGCGCTTTATGAGCCTCTCGCCGAGGTCGCTCAGCAGGTGGTGCCGACGACCCCTCAGGGCAACTACTCCCGCTTTCAGCAGGTGGAGCTAGAGCTAACCTTTTCCCCCACACTGGCCAGCGACCCGCTCACGGAGCTACTCGTGACTGTCGGCCAAAACGGCTCCTCCACCCGCTACCAGCAACTCACTAGCCCCACTTCCCTCGCTCCTGGACGTCTCACCTTCAGGGGTCATGACGGAGCCACCTTTGCAGCGGGCAATGAGTGGCGCGCTTACGAGATCTTGTCTCCCTATCAGGCGAATATGGGCGTAGAGCACCTGAATAGTCAGGAGACACCCCCCGAGGCTTACCTTTATCTAGACCGCCCAACGAATGGTAGCTACATCACAGTATCCGATGCCAATGGGTATCGCAAAGTGCGCCAGACAGACTACGACTCGTACTACGACGAGACTATGACAGACTACTACCTCGTCACCTGGCGACTAGCTCTGGAGGACCCGCTCAGGTACGGTACCCCGTTCATCGAGGGAGCAGCCTTCGATGCACTGCCTAAGGAGCAGCGCACGCTGCGCTACAACCGTGAGACAGGGCACTTTGAGCTGTCGCTCCTCGTCAAGGGAGGCTACGTCAGCTACCGATATAGCACCTCACCATCGCCCACTCCCCTAGCCAGCAACGCTATCGAGGGCGACTACTATCAGACAGAGAATCAATACACCACACTCGTCTACCTCTCCTCTCCCATGCTACGCTATCAGAGACTGGTAGCCGTAAAGTAACTTCCAGATGTAATACTATGGACAGAAAGACCGCAACCATCTATCGCCTCATGTACCTCCGGCTCAAAAGCATCGAGCGGTACGCCAAGCAGAGCGAAGCTATCCAAACGCGTCAGTTCAAGCGCATCATGCGTGTACTACGTGGCACCGCCTACGAGCAGTCCCTCACGAGCGAGCCTATACGCTCCTACAGCGACTACCAACGCATCGTCCCGATCGTCGAGTACGAGGAGCTGCGCCCCTGGGTAGAGCGTATGCTGCAGGGAGAGCGCAATCAGCTCATCAAGGGTAGCTGTCGCTGGTTCGCCACATCCAGTGGCACCTCAGGAGGACGCAGCAAGTACCTTCCCGTGCCAGGGTTGCATCTGCAGAGTTGCCACTATCAGGGTGCCAAAGATGCGCTCTGGCTTTATCTAGATACACGACCCGACAGTGAATTCTTTGCACACAAGAGCTTAGTCATCGGGGGGAGCCACAAGCCGACCGCTTTTGCCGCAGGCACCCACACGGGCGACCTCTCCGCCATATTGGTGGAAAACATGCCCACCCTAGGACAGATGTACCGCGTCCCCTCGAAGCAGACCCTCCTCATGAGCGAATGGACCGCCAAGATGCAACAGATCGTCCGAGAGGTAGCGACAGCAGATGTGGGCAGTCTCTCGGGCGTGCCGAGCTGGATGCTCGAGACCATCATGGCGATCCTAGCGTATACGGGACGGAAGAACCTCTCAGAGGTGTGGCCTCACCTCGAAGTCTTCTTTCACGGAGGCATCAGCTTCGATCCGTACCGTGAGCGCTACCGTCAGATCATCCCGTCCGAGCGGATGCAGTACCGTGAGACCTACAATGCGAGCGAGGGCTTCTTTGGCGTTCAGGACGACCCCACCTCTAGCTCTATGCTCCTGATGCAGGACTACGGAATTCTCTACGAGTTCATCCCGATGTCTCAGTTTGACGCACCCGACCGTCAGGCTATACCGCTAGCCGACGTACAGAAAGGGGTCAACTATGCGCTCGTCATCTCCACCCTCGGAGGGCTTTACCGCTACATCATCGGCGACACGGTCATGTTCACCGAATTGCACCCCTACAAGTTCATCATCACGGGACGTACGCAGAGCTTTATCAATGCCTTCGGCGAGGAGCTGATGGTCCACAACACGACCACAGCCGTCTCGCGCGTCTCCCAAGAGATGGGCGTCACGGTGCTAGACTACACGGTGGCACCGCGCTTCTGCCTAGACACGGCGAATGGCTATCACGAGTGGATCGTAGAGTTTGAGACACCGCCAGCCGATCCGGAGCACTTCATCGAGCGCATCGACCAAGAGCTCCGCACGCTCAATAGCGACTATGAGGCAAAGCGCTATGCCAATATGGCACTCCTAATGCCCCGTCTGGTGGTTGCTCGGCGAGGGCTCTTCAACGACTGGCTCGAGGAGCAGGGCAAGCTCGGCGGGCAGCACAAGATACCCCGCCTACGGAGCAACGCCGAGCTCAACGACCGTCTCATCGAGCTCAACAAATAGCCATAACATCAGTCAGATAGAAGGAGTTTCCCCTGCGGGGAGCTCCTTTTTTTCTATGGGGCAGTGCCCCTTCCCCTAGAGGAAAGGGAACTTTCCAACGGTGGAAAAGAAAGTTTCCAAGAGAGGAAAACTAACTTTCCAAGCTTGGAAATTTTATTTTCCAAAGCTGGAACTGTTTTGGAAAGTTGACGTTTCGTATGGGAGCTACCACCCCGCTCCTCCACAAATACGTAGAAAGCGTCAGCCCCGCTCGTGCGAGACTGACGCTTCTTACTGTGCTAGTGGCGTATTCGTTAGATCTTGTTGATGACCTCCCAGGCGAAGGCTCGCAGACCTTGCTTAGGATTGTCTAGATCGATCTGATGAAGTGCCGAGAGGATTCGCTCGGCTCGCTCAGCGTCCGTGATAACCATCATAGCGCCATTGGTCGTCGGCCAAGCGTGGCTCCCGAGATGCGGTTCGCCCGTTGCGGAGCCACGTCCGTAGACTTCGCTCCACTCGGTATAGCCCTTGGCATTGTGCTGCTCGAGGGTACGCAGGACGAACCCATGCAGGGCGATGTTGTAGACGATGAAGAGTGCCGTTTGTCTATTCATAGCTTAGTGGTTGTTTTTGAGACTTTTCTTGCGCCGACGCCGTATCTGACGGCGAGAGACCAGCGCATAGATACAAGGTATCAGGAGGAGTGTGACCAGCGTTGAGATGGTCAGACCGAAGGCTACCGTGACACCCATCGGCTGCCACATCTCGCTACCCTGTCCGATGCCGATAGCCATCGGGACCATACCGAAGACGGTCGTGAGGGTCGTCATCAGCACGGGACGCAGACGCGATGCTCCCGCATGGAGTAGCGCTGTGCGTACGGACATGCCGCGCTCACGATTGAGTATGGTGTAGTCGATCAGGACGATACCATTCTTCACCACGATACCGACGAGCATGATCGCTCCGATGAAGGCAATGATGCTCAGGGGGACTCCAGTCACGAGCAAACCGAGGATAACTCCCGTAAAGGCAAAGGGTACGGAAAACATAATGACAAACGGGGAGGCCAAGCTCTCAAACTCCGCAGCCATAACGATGAAGACTAGGAAGACAATGAGGAGCAGGAGCGTCCCTAAGTCTGCAAAAGCCTCTTGCTGCTGCTCGAAAGCTCCCGTGATCTCGTAGCTCACGCCCTCGGGCATATCCATCCCGTCAAGGATCTTCTGAGCGGTGCGGACGAGGTCTGAGAGGGCTGCCTTAGGTGCTGGCGTGAGGGCAATGGTAACGACTCGAGAGCGGTCTTTCTGGTAAATGGCGGGGGGCGCAAAGTGCTCCACGACCTTGCCCAGGTCGCCTAGTCGTACGCTCGTTCCCTGAGGGGTGCGTACGAGTGTCTGCGCGACATCGTCTAGGCTACGTCTGAACTCAGGAGCTAGTCGCACACGGATCTCATACTCCTGCCCATCCTCTCGATAGAAAGAGGCGGTGGCTCCATAGATACTGTTGCGCAGGTAGCTCGCTACCATACTATTCGTCAAGCCATGCTCAGCGAGTCGCTGCTGATCGAAGATGACTTGGTACTCAGGCATAAACTCATCCCGATTGCTCAGAGCCTGAGCGCAAGCTGACGACTTACTAATCTCCGCCATAAACGCTTTTGAGATCTGATCGGTGACGGCAAAGTCGTGTCCGTAGATATCAACATTGACAGTACTCTGCTGTCCCCCGCCACCTGTCTGAATGGAGACGTTGTACTGCTTGATCCCAGGAGTAGCGCTCAGATCACGACGCATCTCGGCAGCAACCTCCTTAGAGGAACGCTTTCGCTCGGAGGCATCGACCAGCTTGATATTGAAGGAAAGGAGATTATCCGCATTGTCCTGCGCTAGCGTCGAGGCGCCAGACTGGAAAGCGTCCGCCTGACCCGTGGAGAACTGGAGCATCTCTATCTCGGGGTACTTCTTGTGCCACTCCTCGGTGAGGCGATGGCCCTCAGCGAGCGGGCGGTCTATGGTAGTGCCTACAGGGTAGTACGCTTTGACAAATATATAGCCACCATCGCCCTGCGGCATGAACTCCGTCTTAACCAGCGAGCCCAGCGTAAGCGATAGCACGAAGATGCCTAGGGACAAGCCTACCGTGAGCCACTTGTGTCGTAGCACCCAGGCGAGCGTCCTTTGATAAAGGACCGTGAGTCGCTGGATGAAGTCGTTGAAGGGGCGTAGAATCTTCTGGGATACCCTCCCCTCCTTGCGTTGGCGATTGGCTCGGAGCATGTGAGCACAGAGCGTAGGTGTCAGGGCGAGCGCACAGATGGTCGAGACGATCATCACGATACTGACGATCCAGCCGAGCTGACGGAAGAGTAGTCCAGCCATGCCCTGCATCATCACCATCGGGAGGAAGACTGCGAGCATCGTCAGCGTAGAGGCGATGACTGAGAGCGCCACCTCATTGGTCGCATGGACGGCAGCTTGCTTGGGATAGCTTCCCCGCTCGATGTGGTTGGTAATGTTTTCCAGCACCACGATCGCATCGTCCACCACCATACCGATGGCTATGGAGAGCGAGCTGAGCGAGATAATGTTGAGCGAATTGCCCGTCAGCAGTAGGTATATAAAGGCCGAGAGTAGCGAGATCGGAATCGTCAGTACGATGATAAAGGTGGCGCGCCATCGGCCCAGGAAGAGTAGCACGATGAGCATCACGACGCAGAATGTGATGCCGATCGTCGAGCTCAAACTATTGATCGAGCGCACGATGAAGTCGCTCTGATCCATAATCACCTCTATCTTGATGTCCGTGGGGAGGTTCTTAACAATCTGCGGGAGCGCCTTGAGGACACGCTTATTCACCTGAACCGTGTTGGCTCCCGACTGCTTCATTAGCATGAGCATAGCACCCCGCTGGTTGTCCACGTAAGCGAGCGTTTGCTGCTCAGGATCGCCATCTACGATGCTCGCCACGTCTCGCAGATAGATGGTCCGGCCAGCGAAGCTCGTTATGGGGAGCTCCTCCAGTTGCTTCGGATCAACGATCTCACCAATAGCTCGGAGGGAGATTTTGCTTGTCTCTAGGTTCATCGACCCAGCCGATACGTTTCGGTTTGCCACTGCTATGAGGTTGCTCACATCACCGACCGTGATGCCGTAGCTCTCGAGCTTGTGCGGGTCACAGTAGACGTTGATCTGTCGTTGTCTAGCACCCAGTAGGTTGACGCCCCCCACTCCGTCAATGCGTCCTAGAGGGGTTATCAACTGATCATTCAGGATCTTGTAGAGCGACTTCGAGCTAGCGTCCGACTTGATTGAGAGCATGAGAATAGGCAGGTCATCCATGCCAAACTTGATAATGTTTGGCGTGCCAGCCCCGTCGGGGAGCGCCTCCGCGATAGCACTGATCTTGTCGCGGGTATCGTTGATCGCATTCTCTATGTCCAGTCCCTCTCGGAGCTCCAGCGTGACGACAGAGACATTTTCCTTGCTTTGCGAGGTAATGTGCTTGACTCCGTTGATACCGTTGAGGACGTTTTGGATGGGCTTGGTAACGTTGTTCTCCACCTCTTCAGGAGCGGCTCCCGAGTAAGAAGTGACGACCATGACCCGATTGATCTGCATATCGGGCAGGAGGTCTATCGGCAGGCGTGTCAGGGCAAAGAGACCCAAGACAACCACCCCGACGAAGATCATGATCGTGGTGACAGGACGGCGAACGGCTGATTGATAAAGACTCATAAGCTAAAGGCGAGGATCTGTGTGTTGGGGGAACTACTGCTGAGCCTGCGAAATCTGTACAGGCATCTGATCGGACAGGATGCTGGCACCAGTCGTAACTACGACATCGCCTGAGGAGACGCCCTCGCTGATCGCTGTATACTTACCGACGGTACGCTCTACGAGGACCACCTGCCGATGGGCGATGCCGTCCCGTACGATGTAAACGCACTGCTCAGCACTGCCGATCTGCTTGACGATGCTCTCTGTGGGGACCACCGTGTACTCCTTGTCGCCTAGATTGATCGAGACGCGAGCATACTGTCCAGGCACCAGCTTGCGCTCAGGATTGGTCGCCTCAACTTCCATCGTAAAGGTGTGAGTCTGTGGATTGATCGTCGGATACTTCAGAGAAATCTTACCGGCAAAAGTCTCGTCAGGCAGGGACTCCGAAGTAATCGTCACAGGCATCCCTTTGGTCATCTGCCCGTAGTAGCGCTCCGAGGGATTGACCCGTAGGACCACTGGGTTGACCTGCTCCACGACGAGTAGAGGCATCTGGGGAGACATCATATCGCCCGCATCGTAGTTGCGCGCTGTGACCACACCCGAGATAGGGCTACGGAGCTGTGTGTTCTCCTTTATATTATTGTAGCTCGTCTGAGCCAGTGTGAGGGCTCGCCGTGTCGCCTCCCACTCCGACTGCGATATACCGCCTATCTTGTAGAGCTCATCTATACGAGCCAGTGCGCTCTTGCGCTCCTCGAGCTGTAGACGCGCCTGCTCCAGCTGGCTGTGATCCATCTCAGCGAGGAGCTGCCCACGAGAGACCTGCTGCCCCACCTCTACATAGATGCGCTTGATGCGGGAGGCCATCTGCGGTGCTATCTGATTAGTCACCTTAGCCTCGACCGTGCTGGTGTACTCTTGCAGGTCTGGGAGCGTCTGCACCGAGACTGTCGCCACCTCTACATGCTTGATGTCTGTCGAGTCGATCGTGTGCGAAAAGGTCGTCTTGCCATCCTTGCTCGCAGAGCTACAACTGGTAAGAGATAGAAGAACTAAGCTCAGTGCTATGGGAGCAACTGTACGTATAGAGAGAAACATAGGATAGTCTGTTTGTCTTAAAATGGTTTGTATCGCTAGAAGTATCGTGTCATTCGTTTGATCGAGTTGAGACGCTCCTCGTAATCACTGCGTGGATCAGCGGAGAGCGGTGTCTCGGGGGCTATGAGTTGCTCTATCTCTACGCCCGCTATGAGGTAGTCGTAGAGCGCCTGTGTCTGATTAAGACGAGCCTGTAGGAGCGCCAGCTCAGCATCGTTGACCTCTAGGAGCGTACCCATCCCCTTATCGTACATACGCTGTGCGATGGTGTAGCCCCGCTCGGCTGTCGCCTGTATCTGCGTCGCCGTGTTGTACTGCTCCTGAGCCTTGCGCGCCTGGTCTCGCTGATGCTGCATGCCGAGCGTGAGTGACCGCTCAGCATCTTGTCGCTGGAGCTTCAGGAGCAAAGCACGCCCCTTGGCTTGTCGCGTCGTGTAGTAATTCTTAAGCCCTGTGAAGAGTGGAAATTGAAACTGTAGGCTCACAACAGAAAAGGGAACCCAGAGACGACTCTTAGAGAGGTCAAAGTCGTTTGACGAGAAGTTGTAATTGTAGTTCGCACCCAGTGATATCGAAGGCACCCAGCTCAGCTTGGAGAGCTTGATACTCTCGTCCGCTATCTGTTGCTGTAGCTCTAGCGCCCGCAAGGTGGGATTGGTTGTGAGCCAAAGCGAGTCAGTCGTCGGCACCTGCGCTATGAGTTGCTGGCTCTCGGCTTGGTAATCCTGAAGATGTCCTACCAGTCGCAGACCTGTGTGTGGGTCTAGTCCTAGTAGCACCGCCAACTGCATATAGGCTAGGTCAACACCCTGCTCCGCCTGCAGTACCGAGGGCTTGATATTAGCATACTGTACCTCAGCACGCATCTTGTCGTACTCAGCCACGAGCCCCGCTTCGTACCGCTGAGTGACTCGCTCGAGGTTCAGCTCCGCATTGCGTAGACTGCGTTGCAACGTCTCGCAAGACTCCTGTGCGAGAAGCACCGTGTAGAACGCTTTCTTGATCTGCCCGACCAACTCCTGACGAGACTGCGAGGCTTGCTGTAGTGCTAGGTCAACCTGCGTGCGATTGATCTGCAGCGCCTTCCAGAGCGTCGCATTGACGAGTGGCATACCGGCTTGTAGTCCCAGCTGTATATTGTGCGTACGTCCCACCTCGATACCGTCTTCCATGCCTGGCATAGCGCCCATACCGGGCATCCCGTCGAAGTAGATGCGCTGCTTCTTGAGCGTGTAGCCGTAGTTGCCCGAGAGCGATAGTTGCGGGTAGAGAGCGCTCTGCGCCTCACGCTCAGCATACATTTGGTTGACCAGCGCCACATCCTTGCCCAGCACCATCGGGCTCTGCTCCAGCCCGAGAGAGATGCTCTGGTCTAGCGTCAGCACGAGCGTATCTGGTTGCTGCGCCGAGAGCGTCAGCGTAAGCAGGAATAAGCATGGTAGCATCACATAGCGCCACCCAGAGATGAGATGTTTCTGTTGCCTCATATAATAATAAGTGTATAGCGAACCCCCTCTCCACAGCGCTAACGCCCGAGTCGGTTCTTGCAGGAATACCCATTTAGAGGCAAATAGGACTTTGTCGTTTAATACGGCAACGACCTTTTGATGCTCCCGTGACGTTCCCTTAAGCGATTATGAACCCTCACCCAGCGCTTTCAGAGGGCAGTACTAGATTGTACTGCCGTGTGGTTCTATCGTCGTCCGAGGCGATAGCACTGAGGGCAGACCCCCCAGTAAAGCAGTAGTGGCGTGACGTCGCTGAAGCGAGGCGGCGTAACTGTCTGTAGCTCCGTCAGTGCCGCTGCGCTACGATGTAGCAATGCGGAGCCACAGTGCCGGCACAGCAGTAAAGCCTTGCCGTGACACAGTGACTTCCGCACCAATGACCCTGCTAGCCCCATCGGTAGAGGTAGCAGGATACCAATCTTGACAAAGAGGTCTATGCAGCTATAGATTGAAGACTCTCCGATAGCCATCTGTCGCTCCTTGGCGAGTGCTATCAAATCTTCGGACGAGAAGATGCCCATCTGCTCTCCTATCAGATCTAAGATAGCTTCACGCACACGGCTACGGTTCATCCCCTGCACCTTGAGATAGGTTTGCAGCAAGAGCTGCTCCTTAGCCTTGAGGCTATCCGAGAGACGAGGCATAGACCTAGCAGATATTATTAGAGTCCAAACTCCTGCTGTATCCGCTCCACATAGTCTAGCTTCTCCCAGGGGAAGAGCTCGACCTCTATCTCGATAGTGCCTCTGTGGAATGTCTCAAAGCTCTTCTTGACCCGACGCACATCACGTCCGAAGTGACCATAAGCAGCAGTCTCCTCATAGATCGGCTTGCGTAGGTCAAAGCGTCGCTCGATAGCGTACGGTCTCAGGTCAAAGATGCGCAAAACTCGCTGCGCTATCTCGCCATCGCTCATATTGATCTTCTTACCCGAGGTGTGGACGTAGATGCTCACAGGCTCTGCGACACCGATAGCGTAGGAGATCTGTACCAGCATCTCTGAGCAAATGCCCGCAGCCACCATGTTTTTGGCAATGTGACGAGCTGCATAGGCTCCAGAGCGGTCTACCTTAGAGCTATCCTTTCCCGAGAAAGCGCCACCACCATGGGAAGCGCGCCCACCGTAAGTGTCCACGATGATCTTACGCCCTGTGAGTCCTGTGTCTCCGTGAGGACCACCGATGACAAACTTGCCCGTCGGGTTGACCAGTAGACGATACTCCTGCACTGCAAAGAGATCAGCGTACTGCGGATAGTACTTCTCCACACGAGGGAGCAGATAGCGGCGTATATCCTCCGTTATTTGCTCCTGCATCTTCAGGTCGGCCGCATGCTGCGCCTCGTAAGAGTCGTCGGTAGGCTTGATAAACTCATCGTGCTGCGTGCTCAAGACGATCGTGTCAATGCGCACGGGGTGGTTATTCTCATCATACTCTACCGTCACCTGACTCTTGGCATCAGGTCTTAGGTAAGGCATCAACTCAGGCTCCTTCTTGCGTATCTCTGCAAGCTCGAAGAGGAGCGCATTAGAGAGGTCCAGAGATAGAGGCATATAGTTGGCCGTCTCGGTCGTTGCATAGCCAAACATCATACCCTGGTCGCCAGCGCCCTGCTCCTCAGGATTACCACGATCCACGCCACGGTTGATGTCGTTGCTCTGATCATGGATGGCGCTCAGTATGCCACAGCTACGAGCGTCAAAGCCATACTCAGGCTTATTGTACCCGATACGATCGACGACCCGTCTCACCGTCGCATCTAGATCTACATAAGCATTGCTACGCACCTCGCCCGACACGATCACCTGTCCCGTAGTGACAAGCGTCTCACAGGCGACACGCGAGTTAGGATCACCCGCTAGGAGCTGATCCACGATGGCATCTGACACTTGGTCTGCCACCTTATCTGGATGTCCTTCAGACACCGATTCTGATGTAAAGAAGTAGTTCATACTGCTGATATACTATTGAGATAAATAAGTGTTGAGTTGAGACTTCTTGACTAAGCAAGAGCCTCTCGCCACAACAAGAGAGCACCCCACCAGTCTGACGGATCAGCTCGTGGGGTGCTTTCGATGTCTCTATGCTTGCTTAGAAAGATCCTCCGGCGGTCTCTTCTAGAGAGGTGGGGAGGTAAGTTTTTAGCATTTTTCTAAGTGGTTGCAAGCTTATCAAATCCATCCACTACGATCCAAGACCTCTTCGGAGCCTCTTGTCATCACGTGGGGGCAAAGGTAAGACAAACTTTTTAATCTCGCAAATCAGAGCTGATGCTTTATTTTGATTTTCCGAAGTGTCTGTCTTGGCTAATGGGACATATAAGCGAAAAGCCCCGCTGAAAACGAAAAGTTCCTCCCTTGGAACTGAAAAGTTCCTACGCTGGAACTAAAAAGTTCCAAACGGGGAACTGTTTTTGGAACTCGTATCTATTAATAAGCCAGTACGATACAAACGGAAGAAGGCTCAGCCATCCAGGGAGGACGACTGAGCCTTCTATTTCTTGATGAAGCGGACCTACGCTGTGCGCGCTACTTGCTGATGGTGTCGCGGATGATCTGTGCGACCTGCGAGACGCAGAGCTTGAGGTCGTCGTTGACGACGGTATGGTCAAACTGCTCGGCAAAGTTGATCTCATACGAAGCACGACGCATACGCTCCTCGACCATCTCGGGGCTCTCGGTGCCTCGTGACTCTAGCCGGTGACGCAGCTCCGCAAAGGTCGGAGGCATGAGGAAGATGCTGACCACCTTGTCTCTGTAAGCCTCTTGTATGCGCATCGCACCGACAGCATCGACGT
Source organism: Porphyromonas uenonis DSM 23387 = JCM 13868 (assembly GCF_000482365.1). GTDB lineage: Bacteria > Bacteroidota > Bacteroidia > Bacteroidales > Porphyromonadaceae > Porphyromonas > Porphyromonas uenonis. The sequence goes on from NZ_KI535307.1 coordinate 138,893, forward strand.
CAAAGAGGATGTTGCGTCCCATACTAGCTAGCCGATCAACCTCGCTGCGGAGCGTGCCGTAGTATTTTCCGGGATAGACCTCCACATACTCGACGAGACGATCCTCGGCGATCAACTTCTTGAACTGCTCGGGCGTGTAGAAGTAGTACTCCACACCATGCTGTTCATTGCCACGTGGCGGACGGCTCGTAGCGGATATGCTGAAGGAGAGTCGCAGGCTCTCGTCTTGCATGAGCTGCTGGATGACAGTGCTCTTGCCAGAGCCTGAGGGGGCAGAGATAAGGATGAGATGTGACATAGCTTTTGGCGCTTAGGTTTTATAGTACGTTGAGGACTTGCTCCTTGATCTGCTCTAGCTCGTCTTTCATCTGGACGACAAGCTGCTGCATGGCGGCGTTGTTGCTCTTAGACCCGAGCGTATTGATCTCCCGCCCCATCTCCTGAGCGATGAAGCCAAGCTTCTTGCCTCTAGAGGGATCAGGATCGCCAGTCTGGGCCAGCACCTCACGGAAGTAGTGGATATGGTTGGCGAGTCGGTTCTTCTCCTCGCTGATGTCTAGCTTCTCGATGTAGTAGATGAGCTCCTGCTCTAGCCTAGCCTCGTCGTACTGTATGGAGGTGAGCTGGGCTAGTCGCTCCTCGAGCTTGCTCCGAAGGTCTGTGATGCGGCTCTGCTCGTAAGGGTCAACCTCTGCGAGCAAAGCGGCGATGCGATCAAGCTTCTCCACAAAGATGCGCTCGAGCGATGCGCCCTCTTGCTCTCTAAAAGCGTTGAACTGGTCAATCGCCTCCCCGATGGCTTGGCTCAGGAGCTGCATATCTTCGTCCGTGAGAGGAGTCTCTCCCTGCTCTACGATGACGCCTGGGTAGCTAAGCAAGAGACGTGTCAGATCTTCCGGTTGTGGCATGCCTTCGGCCTCTATAGCGCTATGAATCTGATCGTAGTAAGCACGGAGGAGGGGTGCATTGATCTGCACCTGAGGAGAGGTGCCTAGCGAATTGTCGGCCGTGCGAATGGTCACATCGACCTTACCTCTGAAGAGTGTGGGGATCAAGATGCCACGAAGCTCTATCTCTCGGTCTCGTAGGATGGAGGGGAGTCGGAGCGAGAGGTCGAGCTGCTTGCTATTGACGGAGCGGATCGAGACCTCGTAGGTGACACCCTCTAGGAGTAGCTGACTGCTACCATATCCTGTCATGGAGTAAATCATAGTCTTACGCTGTGTGGGGGAGCAAAGGAAAGGTAGCGTCGTACACTACCCTACTGCGTCCCTATTGACTTTTGGGAAATAGCAAAAAGGGGCAACGCTTTTTGCCAAAGCCTGCCCCTATACGATGATGCCTAGGCGTTGCGCCCGTGACAATTCTTATACTTCTTACCGCTACCGCAAGGGCATGGGTCGTTGCGACCTATCTTTTGCTCCTTGACGATAGGCTGAGCCTTAGGCTGTGAAGCCTGTGTGGCGGCTTGTCCAGCTTGACGCTGCGCCTCCTGCTGGCTGGCGATCTCGTCCTTGGTCTCACGATACTGGCTACGGTCTGTGCGTCGCTCGGTCTGAGCCTCACGGACGGAGAGACTAGAGCCATTCTCATCGTTTTCGGGGACTGGGATACGACCACGCGTGAGGATCGTAGCGGTCTTGCGATTGAGCCCGTCAAGCATGTCGCTAAAGAGGTCGTAAGACTCTAGCTTGTAGATGAGGAGTGGATCCTTGTTCTCGTAGCTAGCGTTTTGCACGGAGTTGCGCAGTTCGTCCATCTCACGGAGGTGCTCCTTCCAGGCGTCATCCAGGGTGTAGAGCATGATCGTCTTGTGAAACTCCTTGACGATGCTCTTGCCCTCAGTGCGGTCTGCCTCGGCGAGGTCGCAAGGGATGTTGTACACCTTATTACCATCCGTGATCGGGATGATGATGCGCTTGAACTTGTCGCCCTGCGTCTCGTAGAGGTTGTGCAGGATCGGGTAAGCGACCGTGGCGATCTTCTCACCCTTGTGATTGAGTGCCTGATAGACTGTCTCAAAGGTCTTATCAACCACCTCATTCGTATGAGCCGACTTAAAGGACTCTGGTGTGAACTCAGTCTCTACGGCTAGTATCGAGAGGAGTTCATTGCGGAAGCCCTCGTAGTCGTCTGCCTCCTTATTCTTATTGACAATCGCCTCGGTCACGTCGTAGAGCATGTTGAGCACGTCCATACCGATGCGCTCGCCCATCAAGGCGTGGCGACGCTTCTCGTAGATACCCTTACGCTGTGAGTTCATCACATCATCGTACTCTAGGAGGCGCTTACGGATACCGAAGTTGTTCTCCTCGACCTTCTTCTGCGCACGCTCCACAGAGTTGCTGAGCATCTTATTTTCAAGAGCTTCACCTTCGCCAAAGCCCATACGATCCATCAGCGAAGCAATACGATCGCTCGCAAAGAGTCGCATCAAGTGATCCTCTAGCGAGATGAAGAAGACAGAGCTACCGGGGTCTCCCTGACGACCAGCACGACCACGCAACTGTCTATCCACACGGCGAGACTCATGTCGCTCCGTACCGATGATGGCGAGTCCACCAGCCTCTCGCACCTCCGGCGAAAGCTTGATATCGGTACCACGACCAGCCATGTTGGTTGCGATGGTTACAGTGCCAGCTTGACCAGCCTGAGCGACGATTTCGGCCTCCTTCTGGTGTAGCTTAGCATTGAGCACCTGGTGGGGAATCTTGCGTAGCGAGAGCATACGACTGAGCAACTCACTGATGTCGACAGAAGTCGTACCCACTAGGACTGGTCGACCAGCAGCTATGAGACGCTCGATCTCCTCGATGACCGCATTGTACTTCTCGCGAGCCGTCTTATAGATACGGTCGTTCTGATCATCACGGATGACGGGGCGATTGGTCGGGATGACCACCACGTCGAGCTTGTAGATGTCCCAAAACTCTCCCGCCTCGGTCTCAGCCGTACCGGTCATACCAGCCAGCTTGTGGTACATACGGAAGTAGTTCTGCAGGGTAATGGTTGCAAAGGTCTGCGTAGCCGCCTCGACCTTGACCCGCTCCTTAGCCTCGATAGCTTGGTGTAGACCGTCCGAGTAGCGACGGCCATCCATGAGACGACCCGTCTGCTCATCGACGATCATCACCTTATTGTCTATCACCACATACTGATCATCACGCTCGAAGAGGGCGTAAGCCTTAAAGAGCTGATTGACCGTGTGGACACGCTCGCTCTTGATCGCATAGTTGGTGATTAGCTCGTCCTTCTTAGCAGCATACTCAGAGGGAGTGAGACCCTCGCCCTCTAGCTCTGCCAACTGAGAGGCAATGTCTGGGAGGACGAAGAATGAGGCATCCTCTGCGCCCTTCGAAAGCATCTCGATACCCTTATCGGTGAGGGTGATGCTATTCATCTTCTCATCAATGACGAAGTAAAGCGGATCGGTGACAATGTGCATCTGGCGCATATTCTCCGCCATATAGATCTCCTCAGTCTTGAGCATTGAAGCTTTGATGCCTGGCTCGCTGAGGAACTTGATGAGAGGCTTGTACTTAGGTAGTCCCTTGAAGACACGGAAGAGGAGGAGGAAGCCTTCGTCTACCTCTTTCTTGTCCTCGCTCGCGATCTTCTTCTTTGCCTCTACGAGCAACTTAGAGACTAAGTCTTTCTGAACGTTGACCACCTTCTCGACATTGGGCAGGTACTCCTCAAAGAGCTGATCCTCTCCCTGAGGCGTAGGACCAGAAATGATCAGAGGCGTACGGGCATCATCGATAAGGACCGAGTCCACCTCATCCACAATGGCGTAGTTGTGCGGACGCTGGACGAGGTCTGAGGGCGCTGTCGCCATGTTGTCTCTCAGGTAGTCGAAGCCGAACTCGTTGTTCGTACCGAAGGTGATGTCCGCATTGTAAGCCTTGCGGCGACCCTCGCTATTAGGCTTGTGCTTGTCGATACAATCGACGCTCAGCCCGTGGAACATATAGATCGGTCCCATCCACTCGGAGTCACGCTTAGCCAGATAGTCATTGACCGTGACCACATGGACACCATTCCCTGGTAGCGCATTGAGGAATACTGGCAAGGTAGCGACGAGCGTCTTACCTTCACCTGTCGCCATCTCGGCTATCTTACCTTTATGCAGTACGACACCACCGATGAGCTGTACTTTGTAGTGTACCATATCCCAGGTGATCTCGTTACCTCCTGCTACCCAGTGGTTGTGGTAGATCGCCTTGTCGCCATCGATCTCCACGAAGTCGTGGTCTATCGATAGATCTCTATCCATCTGCGTGGCGGTGACGACAATCCGCTCATTATTGGCAAAGCGTCGTGCAGTCTCCCTGACAATAGCAAAGGCTGTGGGAAGGATTTCGTCGAGCTTGACCTCGATCTTCTCCAGGACTTCCTTCTCTATCTTATCAATCTTAGACCAAGCCTCCTCACGAGCGTCTATGTCGAGATCCTCGATGCCCTCTTTGAGCTTAGCAATCTCTGCACGCTCCGAGGCAACGTACTCGTTGATCTCGTTGCGCAGCTGTTGTGTCCGATCTCTCAGAGCATCATCGCTGAGAGCTTGTATGGAGGGTTCGACCTCCTCGATCTTATTAATGTAAGGTGTTATCTCCTTGAGGTCTCGCTGAGACTTACTACCAAAGAGCTTTGTGATGATATTACTGAGAGCCATAAAGTGGTTTATTATTTCTGATTGAATAGGGTAAAGAGTGGCGTGCCGTCAGCGCTCATCGGCTGAGGGACACAGAGTAGGTATGCGAGCGAAGGTGTGATCGCGTCATAAGATATAGGCTCCGTAAGCCTTTGCGAAGCTACTCCAGGAGCCATCAGGATAAAGGGCGCTGAAACACGTCGCTGCCTCTGCTGCTCCGTGCCTTGCTTCTCTCCAGCCACTGCCGCAAAGGGTGATAGAGCGAGTAGCACATCGCCCGCATAGCTACGATAGCTGTGCGAGTACAGAGGCTTAGCCCAGGCAGGCTGTGACAGCCCCCTCTGTAGTTGATATGCGGGGATTGCCCCGATGACACCTTCCATCTCGGATACAAAAGTAGCAAGATTATTGCTCATATCCTGCATATCCACCTTCTTATCTGCTATCGCCTTCTTATTTAGATGGAGCGTCTGATGGCTGTAGGCGATGACCCAGTCGTTGCGCCCATAGATGGCCGAGAGGTAAAGATTGGCCAGTGCAATACACTTCGCAGGGTCAAAGGTGACAACCGAACGACGAGAAGGAGTCTTCGGCTGAGCTAAGTTCGCAACAGGAACTCCGATGATGTTAAGCGCGTAATGCTCTGTGCCGTACAACTCTTGTAGCAGAGCCGTGGTCTGCTGCACCTGCTCATTAAGCCGAGCGTAAGCATCCTGCTGCTCTGGCGAATAGTCCGCATAGGCTACTCCACGAGCGCCCACCTCCAGGTCTAAGACCATAACGATGAGCGTAGGCGACGTGCGATGCGCCTTGTGAGCGTAGCGTATGAACTCCTTAGACAAGTCGGTGATCGCATCGTTGGCAAAAGGAGAGGTCAAGAGGTCGCTCATACGCCAAGCGCCCTCGAAGGTATGCGCAAAGCTACCCTCCTTCGCGCCTTTCGCAAGAGGCTTCCAAATGATTGGTGTCGTGCGTCCGCCCAGCATGCGCTGCTCATTGTTTGCCCTAAGAGCCAGAGCAGGCAGACCGCCATAGAAGTTAGTCGTAGCCCACCAACCGCTATGTTTATCGATCCATATAGCGCCTTCAGCATCGTGCCCCGCCACAGCAATGGCGTCGTTGGCACGGCTCGCTATCGCATAGACAATCGCATCGCCTTGAGAAGAGCCCCTGAGTACGTCTGTGAGAAGTTCGCTACGCAAGGCACCTGCGGGAGCAAGTTGCTCTGCGCTGTTGATGCCCCGATAGTCTCTATTGGCAAAGGTAGACTCCGAGCGCTGTGTCACCGCATCATACCGCTCAGCTTGGTACACGCCATGTATCTCCGGCATAGCACCAGCAGAGAGCGAAGCCAGTCTTGCCACCTCGTCTAGCAAGGGATATGGATAGCGAATGTCAGGCGCCACAGTCCCCTGCTTCATCACCCAGTTCAACCCACTGCTTCCCCACCCTGCTCGATAACTATCCAGCAGGTCGGTGCGCAGTCCCTTGACATAGATCTGCACCAGTATGTCAGGTCTTGCACGCTGTGCGGAGAGTGCCAGTGGCAAGGTCAATGCAAGGAGTAGATAGCGAATAGATCTCATCTGCGTGTTTGTCGTTTAGAATAGGTCAGGTAGGCTACCGAAAGGAGTGCCGAGTTGATGGCGAGCAAGATGATGGGCAGCGAACTAGTCTGCACAGCACAAGCGACCAAGATGAGGAAGAGCGCTACTGCCAACGCATTTACTGAGTGAAAGTAGCGTGCGATGCGATGAGCTTTGCCTCCCCTACCCAAGGCAAACCAAGCCAAGAGCAGGAGCGGATGAAAGACCAGCAAGTTGTAGTTAGGATCGGTGCAGGGATGTATTGAGACGAAGGTTAGGAAGCTTAAGATGAAGCCTGCACAAGCGTAGGCCGTCATCCAGAGCAGTGTCCAGTAGCGACTACGACGTAAGTAGCACAGCACGCCCGAGACGACTAATAGAAGCGACATCCATAGGACAGGTTCCTGCCACCAATGAGCCACTGGCTGTGGAGCTGGCGTCGGAGTCTCATAGACGATCCGATTGCTCACGAGAGGCTTCGCACCCGTCGGAGTGACCAGTGTCGCTTGCTGCAAGAGACGATCCATCTCCATCGGTAGGAAGAGTCGATCCTCGACCGTCATAGTCGTGTCTGCAGGCGCTCCCAAGGCTAGCTGCGTACCGAGACGATACCACGGGTGGTAGTCTGCATAGGCATCGATGAGACTGCGTAGCGACTCCTCTTTTGCCACTTGAGGCAACTCTATGCGCCACCCCTTAGGGAGCGTTTGCTTGACAATGGAGTATGGTCGTGTAGCACAGTTGTCAAAGGCGAAGTTGTAGAGGTAGTACTTATTCTCCTCCTTAATGTTCCACGCTAGGTAAGAGCATATCGCCTCTTCCTGCTCGGGAGAGAGCGCCAGCTCCAGCTCATAGACATTCTGCCCATAAGTATGGTAGCGGTAGATGAAGTAGTTCCACGGCTCCTGCTGAACGAAGTAACCGTCCGTCTCACCTTTGATAAACTTAGTGTAGAAGCCTGGCTGGTCAAAGTCAAAGACCCCGTAGTTGTACACATAGTCGTCCTCTAGGTCCTCTAAGCTACGCACCCGCATTGCTGCGTGTCCATAGATCGTGTAGGCATCTGCCTGCGAGGGCGTACAGAGTAGTATACTGATGATACGATGATGCCCCTCGGCAGTCGCAGCAATCAGCGAGTCAGTACTGAGAGGCTCCTGCGCTGAGGCTGTGCTGCTCAGAGCTATACAGAGCGATGCTATAAGTAGTGTGAGTCTAGCCCACACAGCGTTCATTCGTACCATACGATTAGCGGTCTTTGTCTCCCATATATTAAGGTACAGGAGATGCTTACTCAAGCATCTCCCTATACTTCTTGTCTATAGCCTTACGATCGGCTTCCGTCGGATTAAAGTGCTCAGAACTTGCCAATTGATCGATCAACTTCTCATCCTCTACCGAGGTCTTCTGCGGGATGAAGACATTCACATTGACCATCAGGTCGCCACGTCCGTAGCCCTGTACTGAGGGAAGTCCCTTGCCACGCATACGGAGCACCTTGCCAGGCTGCGTACCAGGCTCTATCTTGAGTCGTGCGCTACCATCGATCGTCGGTACCGTCACCTGTCCACCACGTATCGCCGTATGAATGGGGATAAGCAGATTGTAAATCAGGTCATTGCCGTTGCGTATGAAATCCTTGTGCTGCTCCTCCTGGATCACAACAAGCAGGTCTCCAGGGATGCCATCCTGGGGGGCTGCATTACCCTTGCCCTGTAGCGTCAGCTGCATACCACCCACAACTCCTGCAGGGATGTGGAAGGAGATAACCTCCTCACCTTGTGTCACACCCTTGCCGTGGCACTTAGCGCAAGGCTTCGTGACCACCTCACCAGAGCCTCCACAGGTAGGACAGACTGACTGCGTACGCATCTGACCGAAGATTGAGTTGCGCACGTCATAAACGACACCAGCGCCTCCACAGGTCGAGCAGCTTCGCTTGCCATCGCTCTCTGTGGTACCCTGACCATGACAGCTATCACACTGGATCAACTTCTTGACACGTAGCTTCTTGTCTACTCCACTATTGATATCCTCTAGCGTGAGACGCACCGTAACGCGCAGGTCACTACCCATAGGACGATGCACTCTACCTGAGCTAGCGTCTCTACCGCCGCCGAAGTAATCGCCAAAGCCTCCACCGAAGATATCGCCAAAACGGGAGAAGATATCATCCACCGTAAAGCCGCCACCACCGCCAAAGCCTCCGAAGCCACTAGCTCCGTCTACGCCACTATGCCCAAACTGGTCATAGCGACTCCGCTTGTCAGGATCGCTCAGCACATCGTAAGCCTCCGCAACCTCCTTAAAGTGCTCCTCCGCCTCCTTGTCGCCAGGGTTGCGGTCCGGGTGATACTTTAAGGCTTGCTTGCGGTAAGCCTTCTTTATCTCATCTGCCGAAGCGTCTCGTGAGACGCCCAGCAGCTCATAGTAGTCTTTCTTCGTTGCCATATATCTATCTTGTGCAGATCAAAGCTCCATGCCTCTTAGTTGCCGACGACCACATGCGCATGGCGTAGCACCTTGTCGTGAAGCATATAGCCCGTACGAACACAGTCGATCACCTGCCCCTTCTGCTCTGGAGTAGGTGCTGGAATCATCGCCACAGCCTCATGTAGATTATCGTCAAAGGGTGTACCAGTCGCCTCAATCCTCACGACCCCCTGCTTCTCTAGATAGCCGATTAGCTTATTATATATAAGGAGTAGACCCTCTACAATAGGATCCTCCTCGCTCTTGCTCTCACGAGCATGCTTGACCGCGAGCTCAAAGTCGTCCACGATCGGGAGCAGCTCCTTGAGGACACGCTCGCCCCCGTTCTTGATTAGATCGCTCTTCTCCTGTAGCGTACGCTTACGATAGTTATCGTACTCAGCCAGTATGCGTAGGTGCTGATCATTGAGCTTGTTCAGAGACTCCTGTAGCTCAGCCAGTCGCTGCTCCTCACACTGAGACGCTGCCGTATCCGTCTCAGACTCATCAGTCGTCTCACAGCTCTGCTGTGGTTCATCCTGCTTGTTATCAGTCTCCTGAGAGGCATCTATATGTTGTGGCTCTGTAGGCTTGCCACCTTTCTTATTGTCCTTTTTCATAGTAGCTCTATATTTCTATCACGAGACCATACAATAACCCTGCCAAAGAGGCGCAACAGCGACACCGTCCGACCGAACTCAGCCATTCTGTCACCAAGTCACATCGACATATCTCGTAATGCAGGACAAATGTACAACTAAATTCCTTGCCGTCTCCCCTATCCTGACAACGCTCCTACGGATGACAAAAGTTTCTCAAGAAGAAAGACGGACTTCCCTAGCGATCTTCGCCAGCTATACAGGGAGAGTTTATCGGCAGGGCTGACGCATGATAAAAACGAGCTCGTTTCATTTCCTACCTAGGAATTGCCCAAATTCCCCCGTAGATATTTCTGATTTGCTACCTGGAAATGGGCAAATTCTTCGGACTTATTTTTTGATTCCTCCGAAGTTTCATTTGATTCCTCCGAAGTATTTTTTATTTCCTAGGTAGGAATTGGGCCAATTTCTAGGTAGCTATTGGGCAAATTCCTAGGTAGGAATTCAATTCTTCGGGAGAAATTGCATTAGCGGGTGGAATGTACGGCCTGAGTTTATCAGGTCATCTATTGCTCATTCCGATTATAGTTGCTAACTTTGCACCTCGTAAGCGGGAGCCTAATAGAGGGCTCGCCCCTTTAGGAGAGATGCCAGAGTGACCGAATGGGCCGGACTCGAAATCCGGAAAGCGGCTTGTCCGCTTCGGGGGTTTGAATCCCTCTCTCTCCGCTAAAGCTACGTCAGTAGCAACCGGACTGAGTATCGCAATTCTAACGAGTTGCGATACTTTCTTTATATACCCCTTCAGATATGAGTGAGGGGGCTCAACCGCATCTGATTGAGTCCCCTCATTGTGTCGTTGTTAGACTGCGCTCGAGCAGTGGAGCTCCCTAGAGAGCCTGTACTATGAGGTAAGTCATATAGGCGCCGTAGACAACGAGTAGTGCCACGCCCTCCTTGCGACTGATCATGGCTCGTCCCATGACATTGCTGAAGATGAAGAGGAGGAAGACAGCCACCAGCATCATCATATAGTCCATCAGCTGTATGCCTGCGGGAACTAGGGGCGTGATCGTAGCTGAGGCGCCGAGGATGAAGAGAATGTTGAAAATGCTACTCCCCACGACATTGCCGATGGCTAAGTCGGGCTGACGCTTGACAGCGGCCACGACCGATGTCGCCAGCTCTGGTAGCGAGGTGCCGATAGCTACGATGGTGAGTCCGATGATTGCTTCGCTCACACCCCACGAACGTGCTATACTGGAGGCATTGTCGACGAATAGACGCCCGCCGAAGATTAGCAGAGCGAGTCCCCCGATAACCTTAACGATCGACAGAAGCATTGAGGGCTTGGCGCTTTTGGTCTCTGGGAGTGATTGGTCAGGCTCGGGCGCCTTTTCCTTAGCCGCAGACATGAAGGCTAGATAAAGATAGAAGATGAGGAAGCAGAGGAGCACGATGCCGTCGCCACGATCGATGATATTGCCCGAGAAGCCGCCCGTGAGGAGATGATCACTCGCCATGACGAGACAGATAGCCGTGACCAGCATCGCTATCGGTATGTCTCGCTTCATAGCATCGTGTGTCACACGGATCGGGTAGATCACAGCGCTGACACCTAGGATGAGGAGAATATTGGAGATGTTACTCCCCACCACATTAGCGATAGCGATGTCAGGCTTATTGGCCAGAGCGGAGGTGAGGCTTACGACTAGCTCAGGGGCTGAGGTACCAAAGCCTACGATCGTGAGGCCGATCACCAGTTGCGACACACCAAGACGCTCAGCGATCGTCACAGAGCCATTGGTGAGGAAGTTTGCCCCAACTGTAATCATGACCAAGCCCAGAATGAGCAGTAGGAAGTAGAGTAATATTGACATGACGCTTAAGATATAAGGTATAGCATACGTTACCAGCCACCAGTGGCTCCACCGCCACCGCCTGAACCACCGCCGAAGCCTCCGCCTCCGAAACCGCCTCCAAAGCTACCGCCTCCTCGTCCGAATGATCCTCCGAGGATAGAGCCTATGATAGCGCCCGTGACAAAGCCCGAGCCATCATCACGGTAGACTGCGTCATCCTTGTGGTGATCTTGATCGCAGTAGAGGCAGTGATACTCCTCACGGTTGATGTAGGCGATGCGCCGATCAGCAGAGCGCAAACGCTGCGTACCGACTCGCTGCATAGCGTAGGTTCCGCAGTGCGGGCAACGCTTGTAGGGTGAGCTTCCGACCACTTCGCCATAGCGTTCTACAGCACCGCAGTTGTCGCATTGCTTGACCAGATAGTGCACACTACCGAGTCTCTCTTCCAGTTGCTGTGAGGGTGTGAGGAGCGATAGCTTAGCAGTGTCTGAGAGTCGCTGCAACTTGTTTTGATGGCATGTGGCACAGCGGAGCGCCTCCTGAGAGAGGCGATAGCGCAGGATAGCGTAGAGAGCGAGGAGTACGACGATGGCGCTCGCTATAAAGAGGAAGCTTCCGCCGATCATAGCGATCAAAGCTATGAATACGAAGCTAACGATCTGCCTATTGAGTCGCTTGACCCTTTGCTCAGGAGCCGTCTGCTTGTCTCGGTATGAGGCCAGCATGACGACACAGAGGATCAGCACCAAGAGGACCACCAATCCATTGAACACGCCATCCGCCACTTGATCTTCCTCGGCTCCATCGGTGCGAGTAGCCCCCTCGTAGTTTGCCAAGATGGTCTCTTGTATCGCCTGCACGCCCGAGAGGATACCTGTACTATAGTCACCACGCTTGAAGTGTGGCACCATACGATGAGCGATGATCTGACTGCACAAGGCATCCGGCAGCACGCCCTCTAGTCCGTAGCCCGTCTCTATGCGTATCTGACGACTATCCAGCGAGATGAGCATGACGAAGCCACTATTGTCAACCTTAGAACCGACGCCCCAGCCACGCAGTATCTTTAGGGCGAGCTCCTCGATAGAGCCACCGTTGCCTATAGTCGGGAGGGTGATGACGACACCCTCCACACCATGCGTTTGGCGCAGACTTTGGAGCGTCTCGTTGATACGCTGTAGAGCTTCGGGCTCGATGATGTGCGCTACGTCCGAGACAAACTGCGTGCTGTCCTGTAGCTGTACGTTGGGGATATCCTCCCACGACAAGGCCTTCTGAGCAGGTAGTGCCCAGAAAGATATCAATAGCCCGAGAAAGAGTAAAGTGCGCTTCATGAGGGGACTTAGAGGTTAGAGGTTAGAGGTTAGAGGTTAGAAATTAGAGATTAGAAGGGCTAGGGGCTAGGGAGGTCTCATCTCTAATCTCTAACTTCTAATCTCTAAAGCTCTAACAACTAAAACTTAACTTGAGGAGCTTGCTCAGCACCAGCCTCTGCCTGGAAGTAAGGACGCTGATGAAAGCCAAAGAGACCAGCGAAGATGTTCGTCGGGAAGCGACGTACCTTCGTATTGTACTGCTGCGCCTCATTGTTGAAGTCCATGCGAGCCGTCGTGATACGGTTTTCCGTACCCTCTAGCTGAGCTTGTAGCTGACGGAAGTTTTCGTCTGCCTTGAGTTCAGGATAACGCTCCACCACAACCATCAGTCTATTAAGTGCACTGGTTAGGTCTCCCTGAGCTTGCTGGAACTGATTGAGTTGCTCTTGAGTCATTCCATCACCAGCCTGTACGATCGGCTGAGAAGCCTTAGCACGGGCATTGATCACCCCCTCGAGGGTCTCACGCTCGTGAGAGGCGTAACCCTTGACCGTCTCCACCAGATTGGGGATGAGGTCGGCACGGCGCTGGTATTGGTTTTCCACTTGGCTCCACGAGGTATTGACCTGCTCGTCTAGCACCACCATAGAGTTGTACTGACCCACGCCCCAGAAGACGAGGAGCAGTACGGCAGCCACGACGATGATCGTTATGATGAGACCACGACGTGACTTAGGAGCTGTAGTTTGATTTGTCATAGTATTGAGAGTTTTTTAGTTTGTTAGTTCGTTGTTTTAGAGTAGCTCGATGCGCTCCTCCGAGACCTTGCGTCCACAGTAGTGACAGCATAGTACCTCGTGCTCGGCATCAATTAGGTGAAAGTGAGTACACACTGGCTCATTGTTCGTAATGCACTTAGCATTGGGACACTTGACGAAGCCAATGATCTCCTCGGGGAGGTGTAGCGTCCGCTTCTCCACCACCTCATAGTCCTTAATTATGTTGACATGCACATCAGGGGCAAGGAGCGCTATACGGCTTACCTCCTCATCGGAGAGCATCCGTCCGGAGATCTTGATGATACCCTTCTTGCCTAGGTAGCGACTATCTAAGTTATTGCCTATCGTGATAGGCTCCTCCATATCTTCGAGCTGTAGGAGATGGGCTATCTTAAAGAGCTTTCTGGGAGGAATGTGATCTATCACGGTGCCATTGCAGATGGCTGTGACCATCATCCCCTCCTGCTGCTTGATTAGAGCTTTCTGAGACTTAGCATTCATAGTGTGTAGTGTGTTACTTATCAACTTCTATACCGAGGACCTCGCAGAGTATCGACTGGCGTATGTAGAGCCCGTTTTGAGCTTGGCGAAAGTACTCCGCCTTGGGACTGCTATCCACATCGATAGCTATCTCATTGACACGAGGTAGCGGGTGGAGGATGCGGAGGTTGTCCTTAGTCCCTTGTAGCATCTCCTTATTAAGTATGTAGACATCCTTGACACGCTCATACTCCTCCATATCGGTAAAGCGCTCCCGCTGCACCCTAGTCATATAGAGTATGTCGGCATCGGCAATCACCTCGGGGGTAAAGAGCGAAGTCTCCTCATAGCGCAGATGATGCTCATCGCAATACTGTCTGTACTCCTCGGGAAGCCTCAGCTCGGGCGGTGCGACGAAGGTAAAGCGAGGCGAGAAGAAGCGCATCCCCTCTATGAGCGAGTGGATCGTACGTCCGAAGCGCAGGTCGCCCACCATCACGATGTGCAGATCCTTGAGCGAACCCTGTGTAGAGCGGATCGTGTAAAGGTCGAGGAGCGTCTGCGAAGGGTGCTGATTGGCTCCATCGCCAGCGTTGACGATCGGCACGGGCGAGACCTCCGTAGCATAGAGAGCGGCACCCTCTAGGTAGTGCCGCATGATGATCACGTCGGCATAGTTAGAGACGATCAGGAGGGTGTCTTTCAGCGACTCGCCTTTCGTCGAGCTGCTAGACTTAGGATCGGAGAAGCCGATGACTCGTCCACCCAACCTATTGACCGCCGTCTCAAAGCTCAGTCGGGTACGCGTCGAAGGTTCGAAAAACAGCGTGGCACCCACCATCCCATCCATGAGATGGCGATTAGGATTAGCCTCAAAGAGTGCAGCCCGGTCCAAGATACGCAGTATATCTTGCTCAGCGCACTGCTCGATAGATACGATATGCTTCATCATACGGCACAGTCTATTTTCATTTCATCCGTAAAGGTACAAAAAAGGTTAGACTACGATACACGCCTATCGCACCTCCTCAGTATATATTGAGGAAATCAGAAACATCATTCTCGAGAAATTGCATTAGCGGGTGAAATGTACGGAATACTCTAATCAACGGAGGTGTTGACTAGTTCAAATAAAGTTCGTACCTTTGCCCTCCGAAGTAAAGGACAAGCAGATTGTCCAGAAAATATTCTCATCAAACAAACATAACACACAAAGAACAGTTAGACAAGTATGATAATTGTACCAATCAAAGAGGGCGAGAACATCGAGCGTGCGCTCAAGCGTTATAAGCGTAAGTACAACGACACTGGTATCGTCCGCACACTACGCAAGCGCCAAGCTTTTCAGAAGCCCTCAGACGTCAATCGCCGTATGATGGAGAAGGCTCGCTACGTGCAGTCACTCCGCCAGGAAGAGCTAGACGCTTAAGACCCATCGAGGTCTATCCCACTAATACTACGAGCCTTCTCTATGAGAGAGACGTTTCTATATAATATAGGCTCGTGATATAGGTAGCACCTCTACGATGATGAATAGAATATTTACGTAGGGAGTCCCCAATTGGGGTACTTCCTACGTCTTCTGTACCCAGTACTGCTCATTCGTACATGTTGAGAGGTGCTGGGCTTTATTGTATCATCTCGGCTGGGCTATTGAGACTGTCCAGCGAGGGCACTCTTTATCCATCAGACCCACTCTCGCACTGTCTGATGCTACAATCGCTCTTGACTCATTCAGCTGAGTTTAACAAAATCGAAACATTCAAGAGCTGGTTTTGTTAAGACTTTTAGTTACTTTTGCCGATAGATAGAGCTTAGGACGATACTGCTGACCAGCTCTAAGCTGTCGCTACACTAGAAGATACTAATCACTAACAGTTAATTTATTGTGAACCGCTTATTACTTATCACCACAGCGCTCGCACTCTTACTAGCGAGTAGCTTCTCGTCGCTTGCTCAGGTGCAGGTGACGGGCAAAGTCCTTGAGAAAGGCACGGACGAGCCTATGCCTAGCGTGACCGTCTACACCGATGGTGGTGCCTCTGGTACCTACACTGGAAACGATGGCTCCTTCAAGCTCAGTGTCTCAGCTGGCAGTCAGCTCACACTAAGCTTCGTCGGCTATGAGACGATGCAGCTACGTGTACCAGCCTCTGCACGGGGGCACTACGACTTTGGAAAGGTCTATATGGAGACCAATGCTATCGGACTAGACGAGGTGCGAGTCATCGCTTCGGTCGTGCCAAAGGATCGACTAACGCCAGTGCCAGTCTCCAACGTTACGATGAAAGCTATCCAGACGCAAGCGCCAAACATTGAGTTCCCCGAGCTACTCAAAGCGACTCCTTCAGTCTATGTGACCAAGGGTGGCGGTGGCTTTGGCGACTCCCGCATCAACCTGCGAGGCTTTGACTCTAATAATATAGGTGTCCTGATCAACGGTGTACCTATCAATGATATGGAGTCGGGCAAGGTCTACTGGTCCAACTGGGCTGGTCTCAACGACGTCAGCAGCTTCATCCAGGTGCAGCGTGGTCTAGGTGCCTCTAAGCTAGGACTCTCCTCCGTCGGTGGTACCATCAATATGGTGACCAAGAGCACCGATGCCAAGAAGGGCGGTAGCATCTACACGGGTGTAGGTAATGATGGCTTCCTCAAGACCTCCTTCAATGTCTCTACGGGCCTCATGGACAACGGCTGGGCGATCTCTCTCGCAGGCTCTCGTAGCCAAGGCGATGGATACGTAGATGGGACTAACTTCGTCGGCTGGAGCTACTTCGTCAACGTTTCCAAGCGTATCAACGACCACCACCGTCTATCCTTCACCGCCTTTGGAGCGCCTCAGTGGCACAATCAGCGCGGACAGATGTACCTCATCGAGGACTATCACAACGCGGCTGAGGGCCGTCGCCTCAACCGTGGTTACGGATATATCAATGGACGTGTAGAGGGCGGCGCTTACGCACGCAACTTCTACCACAAGCCTCAGATCTCGCTGAACCACTACTGGGATATCAATAAGGAGAGCAGCATCTACACCTCTATCTATGCCTCTATCTCCAATGGTGGTGGCCGTCGCATCCGTGGTGCTAAGACGGACTGGCTCACACTCGACTACAACACAGGTCGTCCGAAAGACCCCGCAGCCTTTATGGGCACTCCAGATGGCCTGCTAGACTACGCTCGAGTTATGGAGGCTAACAGAGCTTCCAACAATGGCTCTCAGCTCATCTTCAGTAATGCGATGAACTCGCACAACTGGTACGGCCTACTCTCCTACTACACCAATAAGTTTAGCGACCTCTTCAAGCTAACCGCTGGCTTTGATGGACGCTTCTATCAGGGCATCCACCGTGAGGTGATCGAGGATCTACTCGGTGGTGACTACTACATAGAGCCACAGAACTCATCAACCAAGCTCATGTACCACAAGCCCTACCAGCCACTTCAGGTGGGCGACTATATCCAGTACGACAACATCGGCGAGGTACTCTGGAACGGACTCTTCGCACAGGGTGAGTTCACGGGCGAGAACTTCAACGCCTTCATCTCTGGTGCTGTGTCGCACAAGGGCTATCGCTACGTCAACCTTGGTGGTACGGGCGAGAAGTACGACGCACTGACCCCTCCCGACAAGATCGTCTCTCCGTGGGCTACTTACCTGCCTTGGAGCGTCAAGGCTGGTGCCAGCTACAAGTTCCTCGAGCACAGCAACGTCTTCGTCAATGCGGGTTACTTCACCATTGCGCCATACTTCCGCAATGTCTTCTTCCGCTACAACACGACCATCAATACGGGAGCTAAGTATGAGCGCGTCTTCACCGGCGAGGTCGGCTACGGATTCAAGATGCGCAACCTCCGCATCGACCTCAACGGCTACTATACCAAGTGGCTGGACAAGAGCCTCACACGTAGCATGGGCAACAACACAACGGCCAATATCTCTGGTCTAGATGCTCGCCACGCAGGCGTCGAGCTCGAGGCTACCTACACGCCGATCAAGCCGCTTGACATTCGCTTCATGTTCTCTTGGGGCGACTGGATCTGGGCTGACGATGTCAAGGCCGATGTCTTCGACGATGCGCAGCAGTATGTCGGCACGATCAATGCTTTTGTCAAGGGCGTACACGTGGGCAACTCAGCTCAGATGACCTCTGCCCTCGGTATCTCGTGGGAGGCACTCAAGGACTTCCGCCTCAAGGCTGACCTCAACTACGCTGGCAAGAACTACGCAGACTTTGACCCGACGAACCGCACCAAGGAGACCGACAAGGTGGACGCTTGGCGCCTACCCGACTACGTCACGCTCGATCTCGGAGCTAACTACCGCTTTAACATCGGCTCTTGCGACGCTACCGTCTACGTCAACGTCAACAACGTGACCAACACCGAGTACATCTCCGACGCTCGCGATGGTAAGAACCACGACATGAAGTCAGCGCTCGTTTACTACGGCTTTGGCACGAACTGGGCGACTGGTCTACGCATTAACTTCTAACTCTCAGACACGCAAATAATATGAAACAGATCACACAGCTCCTCGCAGTCGCAGCGCTCCTACTGCTCACCGCCTGCAATCCCATGGAGCCAATATATAAGCAGCTTGACTCGGTCGATCATCCGATCCAGAAGAGCGTCGCCTACGCTCTCACCGATGCCGACTACAAGACGATCGCCGCAGCCTTTACCAAGCAGGAGGAGGCAGGCTATACCGGCTCCAGCAAGGAGGAGTTTATGAAGCAGGTCAAGCACGAGGCGAACTATGTCAAGACGAACCGCACGCTCACCGCGTGGGTCTCTCCCGAGAAGTATGTCCCAGCCCTCATGGCTAAGATGTACCCCGAATGGGGCAAGGGCTCTGCCGTGACCGTCTCTTATGCCATGCAGCAGCATCCCGCAGAGGATGCCGCTCTGGACAAGCTCATCTCTGTCAAGGTTTCAGCCGACGATGCTACCAAAGCTGGGCTCACGGCAAAAGACCCTAACAAGTTCTCTAAAGATGAGATCGCTAAGCTGGGCAAGTACCTAGCAACGACCTACGCTGAGAAGGGTACCAGCTATCTAGCAAAGGTGTCTCTCGCTGAGGGACAGCGCAACATGCTCTTCATCGGAGAGCGTCTCGCCGATAGCCGCACCTACAAGGTCATCTCACCCGCAGAGTACCAAGCCATGGGCAGTAAGTACGGCAACTTCAGCAGCTCGATGCTACCCGAGCGGTACATTCCACAGCTACTGCAGCAGAGCATGCCGTACGCTCAGCCAGGTAACCAGCTTATCGTGGTTTACGAGTGGTTTGACAACAAGGTTACCACGCCTGAGTACCAGAGCTTCAAGCTAGAGGGCAATCAGTGGCGTGTGGCTCAGACCGCAAGCCAGTTTGTCAACCTCGGCAAGCAGTGGATCTTCGACCCGACCATCCGCTTCACGCTGACGGCCGACGACTTTATGACACTGCACGCGTGGGTCAAGGCCAATAAGCCCGACTACATCAGCGAGAAGTATCCCGATAATGAGGAGTGGTGGTTCTGCGGTAGTGCTTACTACAAGAACTTCAACATCGATGCTAACAAGAGCGTCGGTCCTCGTCCCGATGAGGAGGGCAAGTCTACCGAGGAGCTATTCAAGCTACGCCTAGAGCGCATCAAGGAGGGTCTCAAGCTCATCCTCAAGGCGCGCTATTCGGACAAGCCCGCACAGACCAACGGCATCGACCAGATGTACGTCATCACTACAGGTCTGCGACAAAACTACACCAATAGCACCGTGACCTTCACCTACAAGGGCCTCGGCGGTGGCAACTTCGAGTACGTCTCCGGTCCAGACGCGATCTAACGTAGCGCACTAACTTAAGAAGCTTAGGGGCAGTCGGCTTATCGGTCGGTTGCCCCTATTTCTTTGCCTCACCGCACTCCGCATCATTTGTATCGCACTGTCCTGGTATCACTTACGAGTTCCAAAAAAGGTTCCCCTCTTGGAACTTTTTAGTTCCAAGGCTGGAACTTTTCAGTTCCAAGGGAGGAACTTTTCAGTTCCAAGGGAGGAACTTTTCGGTTCCAACGGTGGAAAGCAAGGTAGAGCTACAAGAGTTTGGATTTTTCATTACCTTTGAAGCGTAAAACCATTATGCTAACGACTTATCTTAACCTAATCATATGAACACACCATTACTAAATGCTCAGGGCAAGCTGATGCTAGCGACCATACAGGGCTACGACCGCCCTGGCGTGACCGCCTCGCTCATGAGCATCCTCGCAGAGCATGGCGCATATATCCTAGACATTGGTCAGTCAGACATACATAGTCACCTAAACCTGGGCATACTCTTCCAGATGAATGAAAATGACTCAGGATCTGTACTGAAAGATCTACTCTTCAAGGGGTATGAACTTGATGTGCAGATACGCTTTACCCCTATCTCTACAAACGAATATGGCGAATGGGTTAATGCTCAGGGCAAGAACCGCTACATCATCACTGTCGTAGCGCGCAAGATGACCGCTGGCATGCTCTCGGCTGTAGCTGGAGCGGCTGCCGAGCAGGGACTTAACATTGATAACATCCGCCGCCTCACGGGTCGTATCCCGCTAGACCAAACGCAGCAGGCTCCGATGGCGAGCATTGAGTTCTCCATGCGTGGCAATATCAAAGATGTCCACACCTTCCAGCTAGATCTCCTACAGATGAGTGGTGAGCTTGACATGGACATCTCCTTCCAACGGGAGAGTATGTTTCGCCGTATGCGTCGCCTGATCTGCTTCGATATGGACTCGACGCTGATCCAGACCGAGGTGATCGACGAGCTGGCTATGAGAGCTGGCGTAGGCGACCAGGTCAAGGCAATCACCGAGCGAGCTATGCGAGGTGAGATAGACTTCATCGAGAGCTTTACGGAGCGTGTCGCTCTACTCAAGGGGCTGGACGTCTCTGTCATGGAGGACATAGCGCACAACCTTCCCATCACTGAGGGGTGTGAGCGACTTATGCGCACGCTCAAGGTGATGGGCTACAAGACCGCTATTCTCTCGGGAGGATTCACCTACTTCGGCCATTATTTGCAGAAGAAGTTTGACATAGATTATGTCTATGCCAACGAGCTAGAGGTGGCCGATGGCAAGCTCACGGGCCGCTACGTCGGTGACGTGGTCGATGGGCGTCGCAAGGCTGACCTGCTTCGTCTGATCGCTCAGGTAGAGCGTGTGGACCTCATGCAGACGGTAGCTGTAGGCGATGGCGCCAACGACCTGCCGATGCTTTCGCTAGCAGGACTAGGTATCGCCTTTCACGCTAAGCCCAAAGTCAAGGCAAGTGCCGAGCAGCGCATTTCGTCTGTCGGGCTCGATGGCATCCTTTACTTCCTAGGCTACAAGGACTCGCTCTTTGATGAGCAGATGATAGAGTGCATGAAGGATGGCACCTGCTCGACTCTCTTCCCAAAACACTAATCGTCTAACCACTTACTCCCTCATAATACATGATACGTCATTGCGTCATCTTCACGCTACAACTACCAGGCTCCGCTGAGGAGCAGCAGGCTCATCTGAAGAAGATCGAGCAACTCCTCGAAGACCTCCCCGAGCAGATCCTCGAGCTGGAGTCGATGGAGGTTTTCTTCAACTGCAACCCCAACGAGGAGTCTACCTTCATGCTTCAAGCTGATGTAGAGGACCTAGAGGCTCTCTCGGCTTACGCCACACACCCCGCTCATGTCCAGATAGTAAATGACCTTATCAAGCCGTACAAAGTGGGTCGTACTTGCATTGATTATAAGTTGCACGACCATTATCCTCACTAACGCTATGTGTAGAGAGAACTCTCAGCCTCAAGAGCTAGACACCGTCTACCTCGCTGGGGGGTGCTTCTGGGGTATGCAAGCCTTCTTTGAGGAGGTCGACGGAGTCGTCTCTACCGAGGTGGGCTATGCCAATGGCACGCTCGGACGGCAGCCCTCTTATGAGGAAGTTTGCACAGGCGAAACGGGCTTTGCAGAGACACTGCAGGTAGTTTACAATGCAGGGCGTGTACCGCTAAGCTTTATCCTAGAGCGCTACTTCACCGTCATCAACCCCACCACGCTCAACCGCCAAGGAGCCGACCAAGGCACGCAGTACCGCACCGGTATCTACTACACGAAAGAGGAGCAGCGCCCGATCATTGAGAAGGCGCTCACTTCGATACAGCAGGCTTATGCCGACCCCGTCATGGTCGAGTGCAAGCCTTTGGACAATTACTACCCCGCCGAGCAATACCATCAAGAGTATCTGCGCAAGAACCCTGGGGGCTACTGTCACATCGGCCGTACACAGATAGCGCGTGAGAGCTACGTCCGCTACGTAGACCATGAGGCGCTCCGCAAGCGGCTCACACCGATGCAGTATCACGTGACGCAGGAGGCTGGCACGGAGCCACCCTTTGACAATGAGTACTACGATCTTACCGAGGCGGGTATCTACGTGGACGTTGTCTCTGGCAAGCCGCTCTTCCTCAGCTTGGATAAGTTTGACTCGGGTTGCGGGTGGCCTGCCTTTGCGAAGCCTATTGACGACCAACTGATCAAGGAGTCGACCGACCGCTCACACGGGATGGTGCGTACAGAGGTGCGCAGTAAAGATTCGGACGCTCACCTCGGGCATCTCTTTGAAGATGGACCCGTCGAGCTTGGCGGGCTGCGCTACTGTATCAATAGTGCTGCGCTACGCTTCATTCCCCTGGACAGTCTGGAGGCTGAGGGGTATGGCGACTACCTGCGCTACTTCAAGAAGTAACTGTGACAAGGGTCCTACACCTCAGCACTTATGGGGCTAATAGCGGTGCTGGCGTCGCTGCGTTGCGACTGCTAGAGGCTGAGCGGAGCTACGGCTCAGACGCGGAGCTACTGCTGATGGCTCCTAGCTCGGAGCCTCTAACTGGTGTACACGCCCTTGGCAATGATCGGAGGCTTTACCGAACTTGGCAATGTAAGCTCTGGAGCGAGCGAGCCTTTGTTGCTCTGCTCAACGGCTTCAACCGTGAGCAAACTTTCAAAACCTCTCTAGGCCAACTCGGCATCTCTATGCGTGCCCTGCGCCCTTACCTCGCAAAGGTGGATCTCCTCCATCTGCACTGGACGCAACACGCCTTCCTCTCGCTCCGCACCCTCGAGGAGCTCTGCAAGCTCGGGCTACCCGTCGTCATCACGCTTCATGACTACTGGTGGGCTCAGGGCATCGAGCAGATGGCGACCAAGCCTAGCGAACTATCAGCCCCTCTGCGCCGACTAGACCGACGAGTTCGGCAGCGCAAAGCGGAGCTAATGGCTCGCTACCCTATCCACTGGGTCACCGTCTCTAGTAGCCTTGCCAATGAGGTGTCACGCTCCCCCATCATGCCTCGCCTAGACATCAGCACCATCGGCAATGTCCTCTCCGCTCAGTACTATCAGCAGGCACAGATGCAGGAGACAAAAGCCTCCAACGAGCAAGCACCTTATCAGATTCTCTTCGTAGCGACACGTGTGGATGATCCGATCAAAGGATGGAGCTACCTTACCGAAGCCATGCGACAACTAGCCGAGCTAGCGGGCGAGCAGACAGCGCAAATGCAGCTCACACTCGTCGGTGCCCTATCCGACCGCACACTCCTCAAGCAGATTCCCATCCCCGTACAGCATCTGGGCAGTATCTCCGATGCGGAGCGACTGCGCTCTCTTTATACTGAGAGCTCCGTCCTCATCTCAACTAGCGAGCGCGAGAGCTTTGGCCAGACACTCCTAGAGGCTCTTGCCTGCGGTACGCCCGTCATCGCTAGAGACTCGGGAGGTCCTGCTGATATAGTCATTGAAGGAGTCAATGGCGCCCTCGTGGCGCACGACAAACCGCAAGAGATGGCGACCGCTCTCTGGCAACACTTCACCGAAGCCACAGCTTATCAGCCTGAAGCTTGCCGAGCCTCCGCCCTGCGCTTTGCCCCGAAAGCCATTGCCCAGCAGTACGCCCAGCTTTACGCACAGTTAATAGATGACACCCAGCGAGCAAACCGATGACTACCACGCCCCTACTAACCATCATCACCATCTGCTACAATGCGGAGGCAACCATCGCGCCCACGCTGCGCAGCCTTACCGAGCAGAGTGACCAAAGCTTCGAGTACCTCGTCATAGACGGAGCTTCCCAAGACAAAACGCTCTCGCTCGTCCAGACGCTCTACCCTCGTGCTACCGTCCACTCCGAGCCTGACCATGGGCTCTACGATGCGATGAATAAAGGGTTGCGCCAAGCCCATGGCACCTACATCTGGTATCTCAATGCGGGCGATACGCTCCGCACGCCTGACACGGTCCGCACCGTCTGCGCTGCTCTTGAGACGCACCAGCCTGACCTCCTCTATGGCGATACGATGATTGTAGACAGTGCCTACCAAGACCTCCATCCTCGTCGGTTGCGCCCGCCCCATCAGCTGACGCAGCGCTCCTTTGCCAATGGTATGCTCATCTGCCACCAAGCCTTCATACCACGACGCTCGCTCGCTCCGCTATACGATCTGCGCTACCGCTACTCGGCAGACTACGACTGGTGCATCAAAATCATCAACGCTATCCATAGCCAATACCGCATCGACGACTATCTCGTCAACTACCTTAACGAAGGGGTCACCACACGCAATCATCGCGCCTCGCTCCTCGAGCGGCTCCGCATCATGGCTCGGAAGTACGGTTGGTTCACCGCCCTGACACGACACGTCAGCTTCCTCTTCTGCCGTCAGCGCTAGTTAGCGGCGCTGCTTCTGTTGCTCTTTCTGCTGTGTCTCTCGCTCTTTGAGCTTGCGACGGCGCTCCTCTTCGAGTGCCTTGAGTCGCTTCTGACGCTCTTTCTCCTGCTGGCGTAGTTGCTCCTTGCGGGCTTTCTCCTGAGCACGGCGCTCAGCCTCCACACGCTTGATCTGCTCCTGACGTAGTTGCTCCTGTCGGCGCCGCTCTTCGCGACGAGCCTTGAGCTCCGCATCACGCTGACGCTGACGCTCCTTGAGTTGCTCCTCACGCTCACGCTTCGCCTGACGCTCTTGCGCTTTGCGCTCCCGCTCCATCTGCTTCAGATCCTCGGGAGTCACTTGTCGCGCCTTTTGAATCGTGGTGCGTTGATTCTCTACGGGCTTGGTCTCCTCAGGCTTTTGCAACAAGCTGTCCAGCTGCAGCTCCACAGCCGGCAGAGCAATCTGCGAACGATCTATCTCAAAGGTGATCGGCTTGTCAACGGCGGGCAGTGCGGGCGAAGCAACCGTATCGGTCTTCACGGGCTTCTCAGCCTGCGAGCCTGTGAGGAGGAGCCAGCGGTCAAGGAGATAGTGCGCTGCGGGGTAAAGCTCGACCAAGCTATCAGCCACGAAGGTCATATAGTCGCCGATGCTCTTGACGCCCGTGGCGACCTGGCGGTAGTTATCCTCCGTCATGACGAGGAGCAGCGCCGAACTGTCCAAAGCGGAGAGATAGCCCTCAGGACTATAAGCCCGAGTCACGTACTGCCATGCGACAGTGGCCGTGGGGAAGTCGCTGATGGTCATGAGGGTCTCATGCTCCGATGGGGCAAAGGCTACGGGGAGGATGTAGTCGGTGAACTGAGCGTAGTTGAAGCTCTCGACGGCAAAGCGCAGAGAGCGCTCCAGAGCGTCACCTTTTCGAGGTAAGATGAGCAGAGCCTGATACTTATCACTACGCTTTCCGATGGTAAAAGGTTGCTCCGCCAATGTTCCTGCGACACTATCCTGCGAAGCAATGCGCAGATCCCAAGCCATGCCTTGGTACCCGCCCTGAGCGATGCGCGCTCCACGCAGCAGACGCTGGAGCATCTCCTGAGCGAGCACGGAGACCTCCTCTTTAGGATAAGAAGCGGTGAGCGACTCAAGCCCCTTTCTGAAGGACGCTTCGTCACCCTGCAAGACATAGCTGAGCGCATTGACGAAGGCAAACTGCGGCAAGGTCTCTGAGAGCGGATAGGACTCAGCCGTCTCACGGTACAGTCGCTGCACCTCTCGTGATCGACCCGCTAAGTAGGCGTTGAAAGCTTGGTCATAGAGTCGCTCGTCAGCCCCAATGTTGGCCCGTAGCTTGGCTATATAGTTGGGATCTTGTAGGGTGACGGCAAGCGGGTCTTCGGGCAGCTCGGCCAGCAACTTACGTCGCCACGGCTCAGCGAGGTCTGCCCGCTCTAGTCGCTGATAGAGCATGTAGAGGGTGTAGTATATGGAGGCTCTGTCGGTGTACTTGGGATAGCGTCTAAGGAGGTCTTCGTAGCTCTTGACCGACTCCTCAAAGCGCTCCATCTGTTCGTTGAAAGCTTTGCCCATACCGACCAGTGCCGTCTGGATAATCTCATCCGAAGCGGCGATCTGCTCGGGCGTGGTGGGGAGCTTGGAGAGATAATACGCCCGCTGGAGCGGATCTTGATCTGCGGGCAAACTATCGGTAGACGAGGTGAGGCTGTCCGTAGGAGATGCCACCGAAGACAACGAGTCAGCGGGCTGTTCGCCACGCTCCCCCATCTGAGCCGTGGGGTCGCCCGCATCAATAGCGATCTGCTTATTACGTCTCCGCCAGTCGTCCGCCAGTGGACGCTTGCCCCACTTGCGCTCGAAGAGGTCCTTACCCTGAGCCACCAGCGTAGGATTGTAGAAGTAGCTCTTGCCATTGCCACCACCAGCCACTGGGGGAGGCGTGCCGACACCGCCAGGGCGACCTCCGCCAGGCATATTGATGTCGGCTTGCTGGTTGAGCGCTTCATTTTGTCCTTGCTGCTGAGCGAGTAGCTCCTGCTTGCGAGTCTCCTCCTGAGCCTTCTTGTAAGCGGTGATGAGACTGTCCGCATAGGCCAATTGCTCCGCCTCTGGGAGCGCAGCGATACGTCGCAAGCTGTCCTGCTCGTAGACTTGCTGCGCAAAGGAGACCAGCTGGTCTAGGTCGGCCGAGAGCTTGGTCACCGCCTCGTAGCGCGGGTGGCTTTTCTCGATCACACCCGCTGCGCCAGCATACGCCTCCTGAGCCTTGAGGTAGTTGTTTTGCGCTAAGTAAATGTCGCCTAAGTGAAGCTGACAGAGCATATAGTCGAAGCTGCGCTGCGTGCTCTGCGCCACGCCATGCGTGAAGGCGGTGACGGCATGTGTCGTGTCGGGGATCGCTAAGTAGAGACGTCCCTGCGTGAGGTATATCTGGTCGACGAGCTCTTTGTTCTTATCTCTATGCGCCAAGCGCTCCAAACGCTGGATGACTCGCTGTGGATTGCCCTGAGCCTCGATCTCTAGGCGGCGCATCGTGGCGGCAAACTCCAATGGATAAGGCGGTGCCAGACGTATCACACGTCCGAAAGCTCGAGAGGCTTCGCCCCACCGTCCTTCCTTGCTGTAGAGCTGCCCTAGGAGATAGTACAGCCTAGCTCGCTGAGCCTTGATCGGCTTGCGCGCTATCGTCTGCTGCAGGTAAGAGATGGCTGAGAGCGTGTCGCCCTGCTTGAGAGCTAGCTCCGTCTCCGCTAGCGGATAGGTCTTGCTACGACTTTTGTAGATGCCATCTTCGGGGAGGTTGCTCAGTATCTCGTTCGCTTCGTCTACCCAGCCCAGAGCAAGGTAGCAGCGAGCCTGCCAGATGCGCGCTTCGTCCCGCACCTTATCCTCCGTGCTGTAGAGCCGCGTCATATAGGAGAAGGTCGCCAGCGCCTCCATGAAGTGCCCGCCGTAAAACTGCGACTCCCCCACCATCATCCAGGCATTGTGCAGGAAGGGGTTGTACTCCATCTTATTGTAGAAAGCCTTCTTCTTCGGATTGCGCAGCAGATCCTCTCGCGACACCTTTGGCTTCGTACGAATTGAGTGCTCACGGATCGCCTTTTGTCCCTTCTCGATCGCTTTGCCTAGCGAACCGCCCACAGCTGTCTCTTCCGACGACTCCTGTCCCGCTGTACGTGTGATAGGATCGGGTACTAGCAGTTCGGTGTAGCTCTCCGAAAGGTCGTGGTAGAGCGCTTTGTAACCCTCGTTGAAAGCTAACTGACCGTTGTAATAGACGTTGTAGCGTGTGGTCAGATTGTGGTAAAAGCGCGAAGCACTATCGTTGCGCTTGGTACTACAGCCCACGGCGCTCCCCAAGACGCACAGCAAAGCTACCACTACGCCTAGACAATGCTTAGTGCGCAGTGGTAGCTTATCACGATAAGATGTATCTCTGTCTGCCACGCTTACTATTAAGTTCTAATCCTCAGGGAGAGCCTCTATGCGCCTATCCCCTACTCTCACAAACGTACCAGACCTTATATATATTGTACTGAGCGCTCTACGGCGTGACCAGCTGCAAGATCTCAGGCGGGAGCAGGATACCACGCATCGAGAGGCTCTTGAGCCACCCCTCATGGTCAGTCTCCAGAAGTGTCTCAGCCACCTCGCGGAGCATCGCCAGCTCCGCATCCGTGTAGCTCTCTATAGGACGATGCGCCAGTACGTCCAGCTCTTCGTCATCGTAGTAGACGATTCGGGGGGCGCGTCTTATCACTCTCTCCGCTTCGGAGCAAGAGTCCGTACAGCTGGCACAAGCGGTCGCATCATCAGCACAGCGACTCGTGTCAGACTCGCCAGAGAGAGACTCTCTCAGTTCGCGCTCCACCTCGCCAAGGGCAGAGCCTAGAGCAGTCTCCCCAGTAGTCTGCGAGCCTTGCTCTGTAGCGCCGTCCTTCTTACGAACCTTCTGTCGCTCCGACCAGCGAACGAGCAGATGCACGATCAGTCCTATCGCTATGGATAGAAAAAAGATCTCTAGAGCCTCCATAGCTCAGCTTCAAAAGGCACTAGCAGGTAGGTAGCACCATCTTGTCGATCCGCTCCTTGTGACGACCACCCTCAAAGGGGGTATCAAGGAACGCATGCAGACAGCGCTCAGCCTCCGCCGTCTCTATGAAGCGTGCCGGCATGACCAGTACATTAGCATCATTGTGCGCCCGGATGAGCTTAGCAATATCCTCGTTCCAAGCGAGACCAGCACGGATGACGTTGTACTTATTGAGCGTCATAGCCATGCCATTGCCCGTACCGCAGATAGCGATACCACGATCTACCGTTCCCATCTGTATGGCAAAAGCAAGCTGATGCGCATAGTCTGGATAGTCACAGCGCTCCTCCGAATGAGTACCGTAGTCGACACACTTGATCTGCATGGCTGCGAGCCACTCCTTGACCTGTTCTTTGAGCTGATAGCCAGCGTGATCTGAGCAAATACCTAGTTTCATAAGACTATTTCTCTATATCGTTTTTGATCAATCCTCATCCTTCATAGGAGACTCAGGAAGCACGAAGTCTACGAAGCAAAGGCCAGCCAGTGCCGTACCGTAGCGCTTGGTCACCGTGATACCCTCCGTGATGAAGTTGAGCTCACCGAGGTAGTACTGGCTGTAAGTGTTCTGGTGCAGGTCATTGATGACACGTATCAGACGAGACTCCAGCTCCTCAATACGGTAGCGACCGCTCACCTCGCAAACGAGGCCTCCAGCCTTCTCGTCGAAGTTCTCATCCTTGTACATCCAGGCGTAGACGACACCAGCACTGACGAACTCATCTTGGATACCGTGCGAGACAGACATGATCGTCTTGAGCTCTGAGCCAAAGGGAGGCATATCCACCTCATCAGGAGAAACGAGCCGAGCCGTCGCTGGTAGGACGGAGGAGTAGACCATTATATTATAGTCGGCGATACCCGCATCGTAGAGTGCCATGTGGTAGGATCCAGCATGCTTCTCAAGATCAGACTCACCGCTTCCTTTGGTCGTGAAGAATGTATTGGGGATCAAGTTCCCGTAGTACTTGTTGCTCATCGTGATAGTTATTTATGAGTTAGGGAATATCTAATTTGCGTGGGCAAATATACGAAAGTAAGGGGACATAGGCCGAGCTGGCGCATTATAACGGCTAATTCCTGTTTTGAGGTGCGGAGGGAGAAGCTACATTTTGACTGCATATCTCACACAGTCATTATGATCACAGATTACACAGCTGTTTCTTACTGATGCATCTGTTCTGCCAACCATTCTTTCAAAACAACAGCATGATTATATTTCTCGTTTTTTGCGCCATACAGCAAGGTCACGTTATGATCGTGCAACTTCTGCGCACACAAATCTTTAAACTCCTGTGACGCTGAGTTCTCGGACAATTCCTGTCTGTATCTCTGTTTGAACTCATCATATCTTTCAGGAGTGTGGGAAAACCATCTTCGAAGTTCATTTGATGGTGCGATCTCCTTAGCCCATAAATCAATTTCAGCATTTTCCTTTTTCATTCCTCGTGGCCATAGCTTGTCCACAAGAACACGAAAACCATCTGCTTCAACTGGAGTCTCATAGATCCGCTTGTATCTCAATTCATTCATCATGTCTTGTCTCCTTTTTAAGGTGAATTCTCTCGTGGTTAGAGACAAATGTACGAATAAGTCATCATAATACGGCGCTATAACCGCACCCCGTAGCGACTCTTACATTTCCACTGATTCCAATTCCTCCCGAGGAAATCGGGAAGCGCCATGGAGCAAATGAAAATCCCCCACGGAGAGCCGATATAAAAGTTCGGAAGAATGAAATGAAACTTCGGAAGAAGCAAATCAAAGTTCCGGAGAATTTGTTCGTTCCTCACTGAATAATCTCCAATCTCCACCGAGGAATTGTCCGATTTCCTTGATAGAGGCATCGACGAACTCATTCTGTCTCGTGCACCACCCCGCATTTGATGATTGAATCTACGGGGGATATACGTCTTATAATCTGACCAAAATATGTACATTTGCTGACGACTGGTTAACCCTAAGGGGGTGGCCAGCCAGTCTTGATTAGACTGATATAAATTCACTTTAAACAATCAGTGAAATATGAGCGAATTCATACATAACACACCGGATGAGCGCAAGGAGATGCTCAAGGAGATACTCCTGCGCTTACATCAAGGAGAGCAGCCCGAAGCTCTCAAGCGACAGCTCTCCACACTCCTTCACGCTATTCCTTACCAAGAGGTCGTCGCTGTCGAGGAGGAGCTGATAGCTCAGGGACTACTATCGACAGATGAGATACAGCTCTTTTGCGACCACCACTCAGAGATCCTAGAGGGAGCTATAGATGTGAGTGGGGCTAAAGAGGTGCCTGCGGGTCATCCCATGGACACCTTTAGAGCAGAGAATGTAGCCCTAGGAGAAGTAGTCACCGAGTACTATGCTTTGGCAAAGGAGATCAAAGAACAGCACTGCGAGCGTCCGCTCTCAGAGCTCTTGCTAAGTCTGAGATCTATCTTCAACCGACTGATGGATGTAGACAAGCACTATCTGCGCAAGGAGTACCTCCTCTTCCCGTACTTAGAGCAGCATGGAGTGACTGGACCTCCCGTAGTCATGTGGGGCAAGCACGATGAGATTAGGAAGCTACTCAAGAGTGCCATAGCAGTACTCTCTGGGGAGACTTCAGATATGGCATCTCTGAGAGCTCACATCGTGGAGACCTTTGATCCCGCAGTGGAGATGCTGGACAGTATGATCACCAAAGAGGAGATGATCCTCTTCCCCATGACACTGGACCTACTGTCGGAGGCTGAGTGGTATCACATTTATCAGGAGACCCCTGAGTTTGGATACTGTCTATATGACCCACAGACTGTATGGAAACCAGACGTGGAGGCGGACAACCTGCACTTTCAGTACGAGAGCCATGATGCTATACGGCTGTCTACTGGTGCCTTTAGTGTAGCGGAGCTAGAGGCTCTACTCATCCACCTCCCGATAGACATCACCTTTGTGGACAAAGACGATAAGGTGCGCTTCTACTCTCACAGCCCCAAGCGAGTCTTCGCTCGCAATAGATCCATCATCGGTAGAGATGTGCGTATGTGTCATCCGCCCGAAAGTGTCCATGTCGTAGAGACTATCCTTGCGGACTTCAAGAGTGGTCGCCAGAGCTGTGCTAAGTTTTGGATTGGCAACTTCCGTGGGCGATTTATCTATATAGAGTACACGGCTGTGCGTGATCCCGAGGGTAACTATCTAGGGGTCGTCGAGTGTTCTCAGGATATTACTGAGCTACGGCAACTGGAAGGCTCTAGGACTCTTCTGAATTATGACTGATACGACACCTCTACTCATCACTCCTGAGACCAAAGTCGGGGCGATGCTGGACCGCTACCCAGAGCTCATTGATACGCTTGTCTCGCTCTCGGATCGATATAGAAATCTGACTAATCCGATACTGCGCAAGACTGTAGCACCTCGTACTCCGCTCAAGCTCGCAGCTCAGATGGGAGGTGTGGACTTAGCACTACTGGTTAACACGCTACGCCAAGCCGTCGGACAGCCACCGCTTGACTTGCCAAAGTAGGGCTTATACGTTCGTCTACTTGGGACGAAATCTAGAAAAAGGAGACTCAATCGCAACTCGAAGCGGTTGAGTCTCCTCATGTTTTGCCAGTAAAGGCATGGGGGCTGATGAGTGTTTCCTCAGCGGATCACGCGGATGTTGTAGCGACTCTTGTAGTCCACCTGGGGCATCTCGGGAAGTGACTTAAGGTACTGGACGATCACCTCGGCAGTCGTGATGCCTTGGTTCTTGTCAGGAGCCGAAGTTTGGTAGGTGTAGGCCGCCTGCACATAAGAGCTCGTGGCTAGCGTGTAGAGCTTGTCTGGATCGATCGGTGTGTCGCTACCAGCGGGAAAGACGGTACAGTCGAGCAGTACGCCCGTGTCGTCAAGCTGGTAGTCCACCCGTAGCCCCGACGTGTGAGCTGGCGTATTGCTGTCGGTCGTCCAAGCGCGGAGGAAGAACTCCTTGAGCTGTCGTCCCGTCATCGTGAGCACGGTCAGTTCATTGCCAAAGGGATCTAGACGAAGGATGTCTTTGAGCGTAATATTGCCCTGTGGCAATTCACCGATGCGTACGCCGCCTGGGTTTTGCATCGCAAAGTCCGCATGGCTATACCAGCGCTGCGCATCGGCAAAGATAGCCCCCAACGTGTATTTGTCTTGGATCGGGTGCGGATTGGTCGTCACCACTTCGGCAAAGAGCGGATTAGCATTGTAGCCCTCCACCATGCGTTGCATCTTCTCATTGACCCCACCAGCGTGAGGATCGGCTGGGAGGAGCATCTCTTGGTGCGAGAGCACCTGCCCACCTCTATGTCGTATCAGTGCGAGGGAGATGTAGTGCGCCTTGTAGCCAGACTGCACGATGGGAACGGACGAGTGCAGATTGTTCGGGTGATCGATGAGCGTGTGCGAGTGTCCGCCCACGATGAGATCTAGGTAGGGAGCCACCCGCGCCAGTATTGTATCCTCCTGCACGCCAATATGCGTCACAGCTATCTGCAGATCCGAGCAACCCGCCAAGTAGCGGTAGTTCTTAATCTCCTCGAGTGGCTGGGTGAAAGCTACACCCCGTACATTCTTCGGGTGCGACTCGGGGATGCCTAACTTGCTCAGCTGAAGTAGCCCCACGACAGAGACCCGCGTACCGTCAGGCATCGTGAAGATCTTGTAGGGCTTCAGGGCAATGCCATAAGAGGGCGATGGAAAGACGTTGGCCGAGAGGAAGGGGAACTTCGCACGATGCGAAATGTCTCCCAGCCCGTGCTGCCCCAGGTCAAACTCATGATTTCCCAAAGCCGAGGCATCAAAGCGCATCTCATTCATCAGCTCAATGATCGGTAGCCCCTTCGGCTGGAAGTTGTCATTGATCGGGTTGCCCGTCTGTAGGTCTCCCGCAGCTAGCAGGAGCAGGTTGGGATAGATCGCCCGCATACTGTCGACCATAAAGGCGATGCGAGGCAACTGATCAATGTTGGCATGGATATCATTGAGTCCTACGACAGCAAGCGTCGACACGCCACTCGGCTGTGCCTGCTGCTTGACACGGCAAGCTGACAGGCTCCCCACGAGGAGCAGAAGTAGCGCACCGTAAAGTGTATAGTTAAAGGTCTTTCTCATGATCTAGAAATGCTTTGTTATGGTTCTTTCAATTGGCTTAGCGTAGCCGAGAGCGTACCCTCAGCTAGGCGCAGCTCTATATCGTCGCCCTCACGAAGCTGCGAGGGTCTTTTGACCAGGTCGCCCTTGTGGTGCACGATAGCGTAGCCTCGCTGCAGAACCGTCTGCGGGTCCATTGCTCGGATGATCTGCGCCAGGTGCTCTATCTGCGTGCGCTGTGTGGTCGTAATCTTGCGTTGCTCCTGCAGGCTCTGCTGTCTAGCTTGCCACTCGTTGAGCTGAGCCGTCAGATAACTCGCATAGCGATGCTTGAACTGCGTCAAGAGCGTATCCCACTGGAGCTGATAGCGCATCGGCAGATAACGCGCAGCACCTGCCAAGCGCTCCCGTTGTGACTCCAGTAGCGTGTGCTGATTGTGCAGTAGCGTACGAGGAGAAACGGAGAGCTGCTCGCGTAGCAATACCATCTGGCGCTCCTCACGGTGTAGCTGCTCTAGCGTCGTCTGGCGGAGCAGCTGAGCCAAGCGCTCCAACCCCGTCTGCGCCGTCTGTTTCGCCTCCAGCCAAGATCGCTCCAGTCGCTGATGCGCCTCCTCGAGGAGCGTGTACTCTGCGCACCAAGCATCAATCACAGCGGTAGCCACTGCCGTAGGGGTTTTGAAGGCTCTGTGCGAAACTAAGTCCACAACGCTCTCGTCCCGATCGTGCCCAATGCCGCTCCACACAGGGAGCGAAAACTCCGCCACTGCACGAGCTACGGCAAAGTCATCGAAGGTACCCAAGTCAGCCGTGGCACCCCCACCTCGTATGATGACCACAAGGTCAAAGAGCGTCTCGTGCTGGCGCACCCTTTCGAGTGCTGCGACGATAGACTGCGGCGCACTCTTGCCCTGCATCGTGGCTCTAAAGAGCGCTTTCTCTATAAAAGGAGCTACCGCACTCTCCTCCAGATGTCTCGTGAAGTCTTGGTAACCAGCAGCCGTCGGCGAGGAGATGATGGCGATGCGTCGCAAAGGTCTCGGCATCGGGTGCTGCTTGTTGCGCTCCATCAGCCCCATACGCTCTAGGAGCTGGAGCGTCTCACGTCGCTGTCGTGCCACCTCGCCCAGTGTGTAGCTCGGATCGATGTCCTGTATGTCTAGTTGTAGCCCGTAGCGTGGATCATACTTGAGCTCCACGAGCGCCAATATCTTGATTCCGTCCGTGAGTGGCTGCCCCGTCACCTGCTGGAAGTGCTGCGCGATCTGATTGTAGCGACTAGCCCATATCACGGCCGAGATCTGCGCCGATAGCTCTCCCCCACCCGACTCTGGGTGCAGCGGGTCCGACACCTTATCTATTAGGTTAAAGTAGCAATGCCCCCGCTGGCTGCGTCCTCGGTAGCCACTCACCTCGCCCGTAACGTAGTAAAGTCGATTGTAATAGTGGTCAATGCAGCGCTGCAACGAGCCCAGTAGCTCCGTCAGCGTGTACCGCTTGGCTACTAGCTCTGAGGCTTGCATCTCTAGTGAGGACATGGCGCAGGGGAAGCGGCTTTTAGTTAATCAAAGAGCGAGGTCTCTGGAGGCAAATCCTGCCGAT
Source organism: Porphyromonas uenonis DSM 23387 = JCM 13868 (assembly GCF_000482365.1). Classification (GTDB taxonomy): domain Bacteria; phylum Bacteroidota; class Bacteroidia; order Bacteroidales; family Porphyromonadaceae; genus Porphyromonas; species Porphyromonas uenonis. The sequence continues at coordinate 174,176 of NZ_KI535307.1, forward strand.
AGGTACGCCCCAAGTGAGCATACGCCAAGCGTGTCGCCTGCCGTCCCGTACGGGTGCGCTGTATGAAGCCCTCCTGAATGAGAAACGGCTCATACACCTCCTCGATCGTGCCAGGGTCCTCGCCCATGGCTGTGGCTATGGTGCTCAGTCCGACGGGACCTCCGTCAAACTTGTCGATGATGGTCTTCAGCAACTTGTGATCCGTATGATCCAGACCATGCTTATCAATGTGTAGCGCTTCGAGCGCCACCGTCGTAATATCGCTATCGATCACCCCGTTACCCTTGACTTGCGCAAAGTCTCGCACCCGCTTCAGGAGGGCATTGGCGATACGAGGCGTGCCACGACTACGCAGAGCGATACCCCGAGCGGCCTCCTCCTCGCACGGCACCTCTAGTATGCGAGCCGAGCGCAGCACGATGTCCGTGAGCGTATCCACGTCGTAGTACTCTAGATGTAGGTTGATGCCAAAGCGGTCCCGCAACGGAGCCGTCAGCAGACCGCTGCGCGTGGTCGCCCCCACTAGTGTAAAGGGGTTGAGGTCTATCTGTATGGAGCGCGCTCCTGGCCCTTTGTCGATCATCAGATCGATCCGAAAGTCCTCCATAGCCGAGTAGAGATACTCCTCCACGGTGTGGCTCAGGCGATGGATCTCATCGATAAAAAGCACGTCACGAGGCTCTAGCGAAGTGAGCAATCCCGCTAAGTCTCCCGCCTTCTCCAAGACAGGCCCCGAAGTAATCTTCATGCCGACACCGAGCTCGTGCGAGATGATGTGCGAGAGAGTCGTCTTGCCCAGTCCAGGAGGTCCGTAGAGGAGGACGTGGTCAAGCGCTTCGTCACGGCGACGAGCCGCCTCGACGAAGACCTTCAGATTGTCCACTACATGTCCCTGACCTCGGAAACTGTCGAAGTAGGAGGGGCGCAACTGCTCCTCCTGCTGTAGATCAGACAAGCTCTGCGGGGGCGTACGCTCCTCGCGAATATCAAATGGATCTCCCTTCATACGTCAGCAAAGTTAGCGAAAAAGGGCATAGCCCCCTACTCCTCTTCTTAGTTTCATAAAACAGTTAGTCCCCACACGACTCTACGACGAGAGCGTGTGGGGGCTAACGCTATATTTAGGAACTATTAAAGCCCTATTTAGAGACTGTTGCATAAAGGCGAATCGCTGTGTTGCTTTCGGGATTCGGCTTCGGTCACATACGGAGGTATGCTCCCTTCAGACCTCACCCTCAGCGCCTTGCGCTTCATCCTTTCTGCAAAGTCTAGACAATCTTGCAAGCAAGATTGTGAGACTGTTGACTTTTGCAACAGTCTCATTTAATGTCCGCTAAGCGGTCAGGCTTAGTACTGGATGGAGAGACCCATCAGAGGCGCATGCTGCTGCGCACCATAGACGTCGCGCTCACCGAGATTGCCCGAGGGGATGGGGCGGACGATGGTACACTTGATCGCCTTGGCTGGGTCGAAGTAGACAATCTTGACGATGTGGTCAGGCTTGATGTGATAGAGGTCACAGAAAGTCTGCTCGTTGATCGCCTTAGTTGCCTTCACCTGATTGTATATGTCGAAGTCCTTGAAGATGATATCGAAGGTGATCTCATAGGGACCCGAGTTCTTGCTCCGGATAACGGAGGCTATATCCATTAACTTGTGCTGTGTCATTGCTTGATACGATCTAAAGGTTCACTATTTACGCTGACCATCAGCATACTCTACATACTCGACGGGGAAGTACTGCGTGGGGCTCTCCGCCTTGAGCAGGTGATAGAGGCTAAACTCGTAGACCTCACCCATGTGACAGTCAGAGGGCGAGAAGGGGAAGGCGAGGTTGCCCGCCGTAGCGATACGTCCCTCGTAGCCGAAGTGGAGCATCGTACTACGTGCGAAGCTACAGATCGTGTCGGCCTCCTTCTGTGTCTTAGCCACTGCCTCGATAACGACCATAAGCTCTGAGCCGATATGCCCATCGATACCCTCGAACATGCTCATGACGCCGTTCTTGCCGTAGATCTTGAAGTCGAGGTAGTAGTCCTTGATCCCGTAGTTGTCAAAGTTGTCCTTGACACGAGCCTTGACACTCTCGATGATGGAGTCGATCTTGCTGATCATGATCGGGTCTGTCGTAGCCGCAACAGAGATAGTGCGGTAGCCTACGAGACGGGTACCCTCGAGCTTGAGGAAGTAACCATCGGTGGGCTCGAAGACGGTACCAGAGATCTTGACCTTGTTGTCGTCAATCTGCTCGAAGTGACATCCGTGCAGATCGAGCGCACCACCAGGACCAGGCAGATGGTAAGGATCGGTCTTCTCATAGAGCGTGTGACCAGCTACAGAGAGGGTCGTACACTTGCGATCCTTGGAAAGTGGCTCGAGGACGAAGTGATCCTTGCGCAGATAGCCAAACATACAGTCACTACCGCTACCGGGCAATGCGCAGATAGCAGCGCACTCGAGGATCTTACCCATGTGCAGTGCGAGCGCACGGTCGAAGCCCTCCTTGATCGGTAGACAAGCGAAGACGCTAGGATCGTACGAACGACCTGCGATGATGACGTCAGCACCACCCTTGAGAGCCTCTACAAAAGGCTCCTCGCCCATCTGAGCGACGATGCGGACGGACTCTTCGATGTCCTTCTTTGTAGCCTCGGGAGCTGGAGCCAGGGGCGTGATGTGTCCCTTGTCAAACTCACGGAGGATGGTCTCTTTGTCAAACTCAGAGCGGATGACGGCTAGGCGTAGCGAGAGCTTCTTGTCAGCAATGATCTCTCGTACTATCTCTAGCACCCAGTCCACATGAGCATTAGCACCAGAGCCACCGGCAGAGCCGACGACTACGGGGATCTTGTTCTCAACACCGGCCTGGATCATGATCTCTAGGTCACGCTTCACGGAGTTGCGATCGGTGAAGCTAACGCCTGCCCCTAGATAGTAAGGACCTGGATCTGTCGAACCAGCATCTGCTGCGATGACGTGGGGCTTGCGCTTCATTCCCTCACGAAAGGAAGCCTCGGGAAATCCATATCCGAGGATCGCTGTCGTGGAGAGTACTCTTATTTCGTCTGTTATTGGAGTCATATCTCGATATTCTGTTTTATTGTTAGCGGTTAGCCTTTGGCCTTTGGCTGTTGGCTGTTGGCTGTTGGCTAAAAGCTAACCTCTAACTTCTAATCTCTAAAATCTACTTCAGCACATCCTTGAGAGCGAGTACACGGCTCATCTCGTTGAAGATGATCATGTATCCCTCATCAACACCCATACCAGGCTTTGCGAGGCACTGGCAGGGAGAGGTAGCCATAGCGATGTTAGCACAAACCTCTGCGGAGCGGTTGGTCTCATTGCAAGTACCACCCAGATAAGCGCGCATGTTGTGCTGCTTGCAGTAGAGGACAGCTTCGATAGCGTTGTTGACACCACCGAGGTCAGGCGTCTTGATCTGAACCATGTGTCCAGCCTTGCGCTCAGAGAAAGCGATGATATCCTCGAGCGTATTGCACCACTCGTCAGCGACGATCTGGCACTTAGAGCCCTTAGCATCAAGTAGCTCACGGATCTTAGCCAAAGCCTCGATCTGTGGTTCACGACCATCCATATCTACTGGACCCTCGACACGTAGCTCGAAAGGAGCGACGATCTCAGAGAGCTCGTTCAGATAGTCAGCAATGCGCTGGAAGTCGTTGTTGAAGACGATGCTCAGCGTACCATATACGTCGATATGGATAGCGGGCTGGTAGTTGGGGTTCTGACGCTTCGTGACGATACGATCGCGGAGCCACTGGAGGTACTCCTTGATCTTCTCACCCTTGAGACCTACCTTCGTCTCTACATTATTAAAGAGAGCGTGTGGCAGTACGCCCACTTCCTTCATGATCATCTTATCGACGTTGAGATAGCGGTCATCGCCACTCTGCGAGAAGATGGGGACCATCGTGTCTGATATCTTCGTACCATACTCGTCAGCAACGACCTGAGCCATCAGCTTGTGCTGGCTCTTAGCGACAGCGTCTAGACAAGCCTGTGTGACACCGTAGCGGATTGCCGTGTGGTACTTCTTGCCGTCTGCATTGACGTGCTTGTCAACGAGGTCGGCCATCTTGCGGAACGTGGTTATCTCCTTGCCCTCATAGAGCGGAGCGATCTCCTTCATGATGACGGGGATAAAGTTCTCAGCGAGGAACAGTGGATCACGACCACCGGCCCCTGAGTACTGTACAGCTGCACAGTCACCATGAGCTATAGAACCATCCTCTAGGATAAAGAGGACAGAGATGGACTCACCTGCCTGACGTACAGACGTAAAGCCTGGAGTCACGGGGTCGCCAGAGTAAAAGGCTCCATCGTTTTTAGCGCCCTTCTTGATGGCCTTCTGGTCGTCAAAGAAGAATCCTGTCTTGCCTGGGGCACAGACTACCTTCTTGATCTTCATATTACTTGGATTTATTGGTTTGTTAGAATTGTTTGCTAGAAAGAGTGCTACCCCCACAGGGATAGCACTATTATAGATTAAGGCTTACGGTCTGCCGACGAGGAAGCCCTTGCCAATGGCGTAGACATCGTCGATAACCATCTGGAAGCTCACGGGACGATGCTCGAAGCGTGAACGCTCCTCAAGTCTCTCACGGTGGAACGCCTTGAGATCCTCCGTAAAGGGCAGATGACCCGTGTCGAGGATACGTACCGCACCATTGTCATCACGAGCCGGTAGGACCTTGCCCGCATTGTAGCGACTAGGCGCAAAGGGGATGTCCAGCACACCTGCCTCAAAGGCTGCGACCGTACCGAGAGCTAGATCACCCTTGCCCAGCTCAAAGACCTTGTCGAGGATGCACTTCGTCTCCTGAACGATGATGTCAGACTCCTGCTCTACCACAGGGATGTCTATGAGTGACTGGTCACGAAGCATCGAGATAACCTGCTTGGTAGCACGTAGTCCAGCTGCGTTTGCCTCCTTGGTGGGGACACCCATCGCCTCGTGAGGAGTCTTGACAATAACCTTGGTAGCCTTCGCCAGGGCAGCCGTAGCTGATCCCCACGAGATGACGCCAAAGGCCTTTGCCTCGTCCTGTGGGAAGCCGCCCATCCACTGGTGGAAGACGGTCGTAATACGTACATCATCGTAGCCGTACTTCTTGAGATAGCTGTTGGTCAGCTCTTTGAGCGAACGGATAGCTGCGACATCCTGGATGACATTACCGCACTGCCCGTAGCCGACGGTGATATCCTTGACACCCTGCTCAGCTGCGAGGAGTGTCTCGATAACAGCCACAGCACTGGAGATACAGGGAGGAATAAGCGTACCAGTCAGAGGGCCAAATGGCTCACGGTTAATGCTCACGCCAGCCTCCTCGTACATGCCGACGAGGCGGTCCGTGTACTGCCAGTACATGATCGTCTTCTCGAGGGAGAAGTTCTTAGAGTAAGGGATATTGTACGAGATACCGCCACCCTCATAAGAGGTAAAGCCACCCGCGATAGAGATCTCCGTGAGGAGACGCGCATCAGGCGTACCGTGGCGCACCTGCACCGGGTTCTTGAGAGCAGAGGTGACCGTACGGCAGATCTTCGTACCGTAGTTGACGATCGGGAAGCCGTTCAGCATAGATCGTCCCGACTCCTTACTCTTGATGATACCGTTCTCAGCCTCGTGGTAGCGGTTGAGACGTGTGTAGCTATCGACCGTCGAGGGGAGCAGATCTGCACCGCCCTCATCTTCTAGAAACTGCAAGAGCTTGATATGCTCCGTGTATAGAGCCACACCAGCACGAGGCTGTATGAGCGTACGCCCCTCAGCATCTGCCTGAGCGAGCTTGCGTCCGAAGATCTTCTCCTCGGGGATTGACTTTTGAAATTCGACAGCCTCTTCAAAGTCTACATCTTTGCCTGTAGGCCATGAGGCGAGGACCTCCTTACGCTCCTTGTAGAAGGTATCGTTGTCTATGCGCTTATTCCTAAGTTCCATGTGATAGGGGAATCTGTATGAGTGATTGAGTCTTTTGTATGTCTATATTATATAGGTAGTACCTCTCGCTGCAAGATCGTGAGAGCCACCTCGGGAGCTACCTGACTGAGTAGTCCCATGCTCGCTATGATGTAGCGCTTATCCAGATAAAAGTGCGGCTCCTTGGGCTTCGCATACTCGTATCTCTGAGGGTTAAAGCGGCTTCCCGAGAGGATACGAGCCGGGTCAGAGCTATTGATCAGCGCGCCACCGATACCAATGAGTCGTGGCACCTGCGTCAAGTCCTTACCAACGAGGGTAAACATCTCGCCTATCGGCGTGTAGACCTTGCTAATGACGCCAGCGTGGCGCTCCACCGCTATGTCTACGGCACTGTAAGCTAAAGCCTCCTCGATCACCTGCTCCTGTGAACCAGGCTCAGCCACCGTGTCGGGACTAGCCGCACAGCGCTCGACCCAGTCGACGATCGCCTCAGGCGTGACCCCGTAAGCTCGTGCTAGAGCCTTGACATCGGTCTCGTCCTCCAGCGCCTTCAAGCTGTAGCGCATACCGAGGTCACCCTCTACGGTACGCTTGCTGTAAGGCTCGGGGATGCCCTTGATCAGGACATTGTCCATCGACGGTGCTCCGTCAGTCATCGAGTAAATATCGGTCGTCGCTCCACCTAGATCCACCGCCATCAGGTCACCCCACCCAGGGTGCTCCTCGTCAATGCCCTTGCTCAGTAGCTCGCACGCCTTGAGGACCGCAAAGGGGGTCGGGATAATCTCCAGCTCGGCGCGCTTCTGCACCTCGCCCAGTCCCTTGGCATCGATGATGCGGCTGATGAAGAGATCCATGATGCACTGGCGAGCGGGCAAGATATTGATCTGCCCAAACTCAGGCATCACATTCTCCGTGACGACGCACTTCTTGTCGCACTGAGCGAAGATCTCCTCTAGATCATAGGAGGCGGACTTATTGCCCGCAGCGATAATCGCAAAGGGTCTATCGATCTCTGCCAGACGACGAGCATTAGCTAGGATAACCTCCTTGTTGCCCCCGTCGGTACCACCGCATAGGAGTATCAGGTCAGGATTGATCTCATAGATCTCCTCCTGCTCCGCATGAGAGATCTCATAGGCGTAGGTCTTGACCACCTTAGCACCCGCCGAGGAGGCAGCCATCTTGGCCGCCTTAGAGGTGAGCGAGGGCACCAGTCCTAGAGCCACCATCTTGAGTCCACCAGCCGCACTACTGCAGGAGAGCAGGCGGTCGTAGTGAGCATCGGGGCACTGTGCTAAGATCTTCTGCCAGGCATTGTTAAAGCCCTCCAGCACATCAGTCGTGATGGTGGTAAAGGCAGAGGCTGTCGCCACTATCTCCGCATGCGCTACATCTATCAGAGTCAACTTCGTGTAGGTACTACCGAAGTCTACCGTAAGATAGTGCATACTACTTGTCTGCGAGGATTGAGTCTAGATAAGCGATGGTAGTCTCGATCGGTGTGCCAGGAGGATAAACCTTGGTAAAGCCCATCGCCATAAAGCGAGACTCTACATCGGCAAAGTCCTGCTTACCTACGACTAGGTTGCCTCCAGCAACTAGTGGGATGCCTTTGAGACCAGCCTCGTCGCACTTCTCGCGCAGACCCTGACAGTCTATCTCACCGTGTCCATAGAGCGAAGAGACGAGGATAGCATCAGCTTTGGTCTCGAGAGCGGCCTCTATGTACTCTTCTTGAGAGACCATGACACCGAGGTTGACCACTTTGTACCCTGCATTGTTGAGGGCATAGGCGATAATCTTGTTGCCGACAGCATGTGCGTCAGCACCAATCACACCCGTGACTATAGTTTTTTGATTCATAATAGGGGAAATACGTGTACCACGTTTTTTTTGATGATTGAGCTATAGTACGAGACATAGGAGCCATGGGAAGCCCTTTCGGGGTGAGCCACCACACCACCTACACCTCTTTACATGACCTCACTGTTTTGGGGGTGCAGTAAGATCATGTAAGACGACCCTTCGGAAGGGATAAAGAGAGTCAATCTTACTCCCTTCCTCAAGATCGTTCCACAAAGGTACTTAATAATTCTGTAATAGCCAGCGTAATGTAAAATGCGCAACGCAAAACAGGATATTGGGCTGACACTATATATAATTAATGAGCTCGTTTCAACTCCTACCTAGGAATTTCTCAAATAGTCCCGTGGATATTTTTGATTTGCTACCTAGGAAATGGGCAAATTCTTCGGACTTATTTTTTGATTCCTCCGAAGTTTCATTTGATTCCTCCGAAGAATTTTTTTGCGCCCACGTGGAGATTTCGAATTTCCTACCTAGGAATCGAAAAGTTCCTACGCTGGAACTAAAAAGTTCCTACGCTGGAACTAAAGAGTTCCTCCCTTGGAACTAAAAAGTTCCAAAAGGGGAATTACTTTTGGAACTCGTATGCGCAAGGGAATCAGCACGATAGAACTACGACTCCTGCAGTGACGCACGACTAGTGTCTAGCGGGAGGATCTCGCTTTGGTACAACGAGATGTGTAGTCCTACAAATCGCATCTTCTCATCTATTGGCACGCACAGCTTCTGTAGGTCAGCTCATCAGGCGTCAGCCGTAATATTGTGCGTGACGATTTGCTCCATCTATTGAGAAAAGCGTATATTTGCGCTGTGATTGGTTCGTCCTCTCTTGATTTATACTCTCTAGAGGTCTCCAAACCATTACCTAACTAGCGTAATCAACACAAAAACTTATAGGCGATATTATGAGAAAACTAATGACCGTCCTTCTGCTCGTAGCGGCAGTTATCGTGGGCTATCTAGCAGTCATGAGCATCTTGACACCAGAGCGATTCTCCCAGATTCGCGATGCTCGTGAGGCTCCTATTCAGGTACGCTTGAAAGAAGTAGCACAGGTGGAGAATGCTTTCCACGATGTCTACAATCGCTATGCTCCTGTAGATGAGCTGCGTCAATTCCTCACTGATGGTAAGTTCTTTTACGTACGCTCTGAGGGCGACTACACAGACGCTATGCGTGAGGCTGGTATGAGTGAGCGTCAGGCTGCTGCTAAGGGGCTGATCGTACGTGATACCGTATGGGTGAGCGCACGCGACTCACTACTCAAGAGTGGCATGACGCCTGAGGAATTTTTACAGGTACCTGGCTTCCCCGAGTCTGTCATAGAGATCGACACCGCATCAGTTGCTCAGGAGATCGGCGATGATGTCGTGATGGTTCCCGTCTTCCGCACGGCTGTACCTCTATCAGTCTACCTAGCTGATCAGGATCATCGACTCCTCAACACAGCTATCAAGGACGCAGAGGCTCGCTACCAGGGCACTGGATATCCTGGTCTAGCTCTAGGCTCTCTCAAGGAGGTCAAGAGCACTGGCAACTGGGAGTAACCCTTCCTTTGGGAAACTCTCTGTTTCTACCGCCACACCGTTAGATACTGTGACACGGTTCTACAGATTCAGGCAATAGACTTCTAGTATAGTCTGCTAACTCTTATCTTGCTCCTCGTATGAGGTCAGAAGGAGCGCAGAGCTTGAAGTCTGTTGTCTGACTCTATATTATATATAGTTACTATGCAGCAGCCTCCAGCACTCCCTACAGATACATTAGCATCTGCAGTTCCGTCGCTCGCATTGCGACTGACTGCAGATGGCTTTGTCTATCTATATGATCTCTCAGAAGAAGAGAGCGTGGCGGGTGCACAGGAAGGCTATCATACTAGGCGGCAGAGCCAGTTTGTGCCAATAGACTGGTCTCGTGTATCTGCACTCTGGGGAGACATCATCGCACAGCACCCCGTCCTCAGTGACCCTGAGGGAGAGGTCCGCGTGCTCTACCCCGCCTCTCACTATGTGGTCATACCGAGTGGCATGAGTGGAGAGCAGGATGTACACTGGTGGCGACTGACGGCGCCTATCTTTGCGGATGAAGAGCAGTACTATAGTAACTCGTACACACTGGGCGATGGCAAGCCTAGTCTAGCTGTGGGCTTTAATCATCTAGTCAAGGGCTTCCTGCAGCGCAGCTTCGTAGCTTGCCAGTTTATTCCGACGATCCTACCCTTTGCCCAGCGGGTGTTGCGACAGTCATCTCTTCAGACGGGACTCTCGCTAGGTGTCGAACTGGTAGAGGGCGGTTGCGATCTGGTACTATGTCAGTCGGGTAACTTGCTACGGGCCAATCATTACAGTTGGCCTCGCTACCGCTCCTGGCAACATCATCTCTACCAGGTCCTCTACTTCTTAAGTAAGGTGTACCTAGATGGCTCTGTGGATCATGCGGCTCCTGTATCCATCATACTATCCGACGGAACGGCGGGTGCTGACAGCTTGGTCGGTGAGTTGCTGCAGGCGCTTTACCGACAGTTCACGACTGCCGACTGGGATGTGTCTGTCATGCCGACAGACTACTGGTACGCTTGATTAAGTTATCGCTATGCGCATTATAGCTGGCAAATATGGTCGCCGTCGTCTCTCCCCGCCGAAAGGGTTGACGCTCCGCCCCACGACAGACATTGCTAAGGAGGCACTCTTCAACAGTCTCTCGGCACAATATGATGTGGAGGGTATGCGGGTGTTGGATCTCTTTGCGGGTATCGGGAGTATCTCCCTCGAGTTCATCTCTCGAGGAGCAGCCTCGGTAACCTCTATTGAGAAGCATCCTAAGCATGCAGCCTTCATTCGGTCGGCCGCAGACACGCTAGACAAAGAAATACTCTCGAGCAAGCAACTCCTCGTCCTCAATCGCTCCGTAGAGCAATACTTACGTCAATACGATGGGGAGCCTTACGACCTGATCTTTGCCGATCCCCCTTATAACTTGCCGTGGATAAAGGATATACCCGACTTACTCTTCGCCAGTAAAGCGTGGTGTCCTAGCTCTATCTTCGTACTAGAGCACCCCGACACGGTGGACTTTGCAGAGTCCGCTCGCTTCGCTTGGCACAAGTCCTACAGCGCCGTACAGTTTACCTGCTTTGCCCCGACAGAAGAATAGCTATGCAGATAGGCACCCTTGACTTAGGCTCTCGTCCGCTACTGCTTGCACCGATGGAGGATGTGAGCGATGCGCCCTTTCGCCTGCTCTGTAAGCAGTTTGGCGCGAGCCTCGTCTACACTGAGTTCATCAGTGCCGATGCGCTCGTGCGCTACGTTCCCAGTACAATGCGCAAGATGCGTATAGATCCTGAGGAGCGTCCCGTCGCCATACAGATCTATGGTCGTGATGTGGAGACGATGTGCGAGGCGGCACGTATAGCCTGCCAACTGGAGCCTGATCTACTCGATCTCAACTTCGGTTGTCCCGTCAAGCGGGTAGCGGGCAAGGGCGCTGGCAGTGGTATGCTTCGTGAGCCCGAGCTACTCCTCGAAATCACCGCTGCAGTGGTTGCTGCGGCTAATTGCCCCGTGACGGTCAAGACACGTCTAGGGTGGGATCACAACAGCCTTATCATTACCGAGCTGGCACCACGCCTACAAGCTTGTGGCATCGCAGCTCTGACCATCCATGGGCGTACGCGCAGCGATATGTACAAGGGGAGTGCCGACTGGACTTTGATCGGTGCGGTGCGCTCCAATCCGGAGATCCAGATCCCAATCATCGGCAATGGCGATATAACGACAGGCGAGGAGGTGCGGCACGCTTTTGACACCTATGGGGTGGATGGGGTGATGGTCGGACGAGCAGCCATCGGACAGCCATGGATCTTTGGCGAGATGCGCGCAGCCGTCGACCCGACCTTTACAGCTCCTCAGCTAACCTCTCAGCAACAGCTAGAGATCTTAAAAGAGATCGTTCATAAGAATATTGAGAAGCTGGACGAGCGCCGAGGCATCCTGCATAGTCGTCGTCATCTAGCCGCCACACCACTCTTTAAGGGCATCCCCAACTTCCGTGCACTACGCATAGCGATGCTCCAAGCCCCTACCCTAGCCGACCTGGACAATGTGCTAGCGCAGGTAGAGCCTCTGCTCCCCCCCAATTCTAACCTCTAATCTCTAGCTAGACTATGGGTAAGCAACTCCGCATCTGGCTCTTTGTCCTCCTCGGCACGCTCTTCACCTCCAGCACCCTCCTCGCCGAAGGCATCATCACGATGACCACCTCCGAAAGAGTCGGAGAAGAAATCCAACTGATCATCAAGGCAAATGGTAACGTCACCATCGAAGGGGCTCAAGAGACTGGACAAGAGAACGAGTCCGGTTTCAAGCCCTACAGGCTCACTAGCCAAACGATTACCATCCGAGGTGATTTGACAGAGCTTGACTGCTTCAACAATCAACTGACCAGCTTGGACGTGTCAAAGAACACCGCCTTGGAAATACTTTACTGCAGCGACAATAAGCTGATCAGCTTGGATGTCTCAAAGAACACCGCCTTGACAGAGCTTAACGGCTACAACAATCAACTGATTAGCTTGGATGTCTCAAAGAACATCGCCTTGAAAGAGCTATACTGTGGAGAGAACCAATTAACCAGCTTGGACGTGTCAAAGAACACTGTCTTGACAGAGCTTGAATGCTCTTACAATCAGCTGACCAGCTTGGATCTGTCTCAGAACACCGCCTTGACAAAGCTTGACTGCTCATGGAATCAACTGACGAACTTGGACGTGTCAAAGAACACCGCCTTGACAACGCTTGACTGC
>NZ_KI535307.1:187568-223507 GCF_000482365.1 Porphyromonas uenonis DSM 23387 = JCM 13868
CGAGAATCAACTGACCAGCTTGGACGTGTCAAAGAACACAATCTTGAAAGAGCTATACTGCTCCAGCAATCAACTGACCAGCTTGGGTGTATCCAAGAACACCTTCTTGACAAAGCTTAACTGCTGCTGTAATCAACTGACCAGCTTGAATGTCTCTGGTTGCACCATCTTGACACAGCTTGACTGCTTCAACAATCAGCTGACCAGTTTGAACATCTCAAAGAACATCTTCTTGACACAGCTTGACTGCTTCAACAATCAACTGACGAGCTTGGACATATCAAAGAATACCGCCCTAACAAAGCTTGCGTGTTCCAGCAACCAACTGACTAACTTGAACGTGTCAAAGAATACCGCCTTGAAAGAGCTATACTGTGGAGAGAATCAATTGACCAGCTTGGACGTGTCAAAGAACACCGCCTTGACAACGATTGAGTGTGACAACATTCCGCTGACCTCTAACCCCTAATCTCTAACAACATATCTTTACGGGAAAATTCGTCCGATTCTCTCCTTTCTCGAATATCCACGTGGAAAATCTCAAATCTCCACGTGGATATTTTTTATTTTCCACGTGGGCGTCATTCAATTCCTCCGAAGTTTCATTTGATTCCTCCGAGGAATTTTTTCTTTCCTACCTGGGAAATAAAAAATATCCACGTGGGCATTTCGAAATATCCACGTGGAAATCACTTTTCCCCGACATAGTGCCGCTTTGATATGTCGTCGGGTCTAAATTATTGTAACGAGTCAGCGTTGAACTTCCCCAGCCAGACTAGCTAAAGCATCAGATGCGCCATAACGATAGCGCCAGCGACCGCTACGTTGAGCGACTCGCAATGGCTATCGACAGGCGACGGGATCGTAATTCGCTGAGAGACTAGAGCAGAGAGCTCGGGCGAGATACCATTACCCTCATTGCCTAGTACCAATATATAAGGTTGCTCAGGCGTCAGTCGTAACGTGCGAAGCGGTGCGCCATCGATGAAGGTCCCTATCACAGGTATCTCCGTCTGCGTTAGCATCGTGAGCAGAGCCGACCTATCGGTGTAGCGATAGACTTGCACACGCGCCAGAGCACCCATAGTCGCTTGTAGCACCTTGGGCGAATAGATGTCTGCGCATCCCTCCGTGCAGAGGACTTGTCTGATGCCCATCCAGTCGCAAGTGCGTAGGAGCGTCCCGACATTGCCTGGGTCCTGCACATCGTCTAGAAGGAGCGTGGGTTGTTGCAGTGCTTGGGGAGCCTCTACCGTTGGGATCTCGCAAAGCGCCAGTAGCGGACGAGGGCTCTTCAGTCCACTCACCCGCTCTATCTGCTTCGGATCAGGCAGGATTACCGCCTCGTCAATGCTCGCTGTGCATCGCTCTAGCAGTGGCTCGACCAGCTCCGCTGTACCAACGAGTAGCTGGCAACGATAAGCTGGGAGCATCTCGCCGATCAACTTCTCGCCCTCAGCGATAAATAGGTTGGACTGCCGACGATACTTCGCCAGCTGCAAGCTTTTAATCAGCTTCACCTCAGCATGCGTGAGGGGGCGGTGCTCTATTTTCGTGCGCTCAGACATACTCTTCTTATATTATAGGTAGACAATCTCTTTGAAGGCATAGCGTCGCTCCTCCCCCGTAGTGGTCGTTAGGACGAGTTGCCCCTGAGGGCTTACCTCCTGGATCGTTGCATCAAACGCCTCCTCCGTGGCGACATCACGGTAGCGAGCTGGGATGCCTCGCTGGTAGAGGAGATCGTTGTACTCTGCGTGAAGCGCCGTATAGTCTTGACGAGCAAGCTGCTCCCCTAAGTGGCTTAGCATCTGACGGAGAAAAGCTTTCACATCATAGGTCTGCCCCGTCACAAGGCGCAAAGAGATCGCTTGCGGGAGCTCAGACGGGAAAGCCTCCTCGTTGATATTCATCCCAATCCCAATAATCGTCTCTGCGACCGAGCCCTCGGCCAGAGCGTTGTGGATCAGTATGCCGGCTATCTTGTGGTCATTGACGAAGAGGTCGTTCGGCCACTTGATCGCAATGGTGTCCTCGCTCGAAAGCAGCTCCTCGTAGCTCTTATAAACCGCTAGGGCGGTCGCCTCGCTAATAGACCAGATCTGCTGCAAAGGTCGATCTAGGCGAAGGTATATCGAAGGGAGCGCATTGAGCCGAGGACTACTAAACCAACTATTGTTTAGCTGTCCTCGTCCCGCCGTCTGATAGTCCGTATGTATGACCGTTCCCGAGGGGAGGTCGGGCCTCTCCTTTAGGAGCTTGACTAGGTAGTCGTAGGTGCTCTCTATGGGGTGGTCTAGTTCGGTTATCTCAAAGGAGATCTTGCTCATTCTGTGCTTGGTTATAGATTTCTATTCCGAGAGGCAGGAGACGCTGCTGGATCTTCGGGAGCTTGCGCCATACCTGTGCATAGGAGTGACGTAGGAGCCGAGCGATCCACTCCTCAGACTCACTGGTCGGTAGCTCCAGCTGTACCCAGTGCTTCTTATTAAGGTGAAAGGCGGGCTGCAGGTCACTATGCCGATCCAGTAATGGCTCTATCAAGTCGGGGTTCACCTTGAGCGACACCATGCCTGGGTCATGCTCCAGCCACAGCAGCGCAAAGATGCGTCGCGATAGACGGTAGGTCACCACCTCTGGACCAAAAGGCGCATCCACCTCGCAGTAGGGCAACTGACGACAGAGCTCATCTATTTGGCTTATCCCATTCATTTCAGTACTTTTGTAACCAACCTTATGTAGAACCTCCACAAAGTTACATGAAAGTCCTTTACCTTGCCACACACAATGCTCACAAGCTCCTCGAAATCCAGTCGATGCTCGGAGATACTTGCGAAGTGCGCTCAGCCTCTTCGCTAGGACGCTACACAGCTCCCGACGAGAGCGCCTCCACGCTCCTAGGCAATGCCACCATCAAGGCGCAAGCGCTCTACGACCTCTACCATAAGCCCTGCATTGCGGACGATACGGGGCTCTTTGTTGAGGCACTAGGCGGTGACCCAGGCGTGCACTCAGCTCGATACGCTGGTCGTGACGGTGACGACGTGGCTAATAGGAAGCACCTCCTGGACTCCTTAGCCTCACACCCCGAGCCGTGGCGCGCTTACTTCGAGTGTGTCATCGTACTGATCGATAGTCAGGGCGAGCAGCACCATTTCGTAGGTCGTGTCGCAGGACGTATCATAGACCACGAGGAGGGCGCCGAAGGCTTTGGCTACGACAGCCTCTTCGTGCCAGAGGACTTTGACAAGACCTTTGCCATGATGAGTCCACAAGAGAAGAACGCCATCAGCCACCGCACACGAGCCGTCGACCAGCTCCGCACATACCTTACCCAGCACAACCTATGAAAGCCTCCATACACCTACTCCTCCTCCCGCTCCTTCTGTGCTCCATCCCGCTAACAGCTCAAGAGCCACTGTGGCAGTGGCACCTAGCCGTAGGAGATGTAGAGCTCGTCGCCGATCTGCCCGAGCAGGTACTCTTCACCACCGAGGGCGTCATCGGCACCGTCTCTCCAGAGCATCCCAATGAGATCCACCTCCTCGATGGCTTGACCCCTATCAGCGACCTAGACGCTCGTATGATCCGCTACTCGCCGAGCCACAAGGTCACCACCGTCTACTACGCTTCGGGGCGTATCGACCTCATCTACAGTGACCACATCTACAACCTAGTAGGCATCAGCGACAATAGCAATCTCAACGACAAGACCGCCACGCGCATCTTCTATTATAAGGAGTACGCCTTCATCGCGGGTCACTTTGGGCTCATGCAGATCGACCTCAACAATCATCAGGTCGTTGCTACAGCCTTCCTAGGCAAAGAGGTGCTAGACGCCTTTGCTCTAGACGAAAAGCTCTATGCGCTAACCAAGGAAGGGCTACGCTCTAGCACCCTCTCGCAAAACCTCCAAGACCCCGCCTCCTGGAGCCTCATTAGCAGTCTACCTGAAAAGGAGATGATCGCCATCACCGCCCTACCCGATGGCTCGCTCTGGTACATAGACAGCCTGAAGAACCTCTATCGCACCACGCTAACCCAAGCCAGTGCCACCCCTCAGATGATGGCGCAGAGTGGCTGGGCCCAGCGTCTCTTCCCGCTAGCCGATGGCATCGCTGTCGCAGGCGCCGACTCACTACTCGTGTGGCGATCTGGAGGCGAACGCATACGCATCGATCTACCCGCCCGTCTGCAAAGTCTCTCAGGCGACAGCTCAGCAGATCGGCTATGGTTCACATCGGGTGGCTCTCTCTACAAAGCCGACCTCGCCTCCGCCTCCGAGGGCAAAGTCTCTCTCGAAAAGCTACCCCTCGAAGCCAATGCCCCGAGGGTCAACAAGCACTTCTACATCACCTTTCAGCATGGCAGGCTTTACTCCGTCAGCGGAGGGCGTAACTACAACGCCTTCTGGATACCTGGTCACATACAGATCTACACCCCACCGCGATGGGACAACTGGACCTACTGGCAGATCGTCGAGCAGACCAACTACGTCCCCGTCTACGACCTCGTCTCCATCGCCGTCGACCCGCATGACGCTAACCACTACTTCGTTGGTTCTTGGGGCGAAGGGCTCTATGAGATCCAAGGGCGCTTGATCCTCAATCGATACACTCCAGACAATGCTCCATTCGTCAGAGCTTGGGACAATGACTCACCCACAGCACACAACGTCCGTGTCGGCTCGCTATGCTACGACCATAGGGGCAACCTATGGATGGCGCAAGGTCAAGGGTTGGTAGCCAACCCCCTCGTAGTGCGCACTCCTGATGGCACGATGAAAGCTATCTCCTACCCAGACATAGAGTTGGTCAACGCCTTCGGTCCCATGCTGGCCCTACCCAATGGTGTCAAGTGGCTACTCATATACCACCGCAGTGCTGATGGCAATAACGGTGTCTTCATCTTTGACGACAAGGGTACACCGCTAGATCAGTCAGACGACGAGTACCGCCTCGTCTCTAAGTTTGTCGATCGTACTGGCAAGGAGATTGACGCTAAGCGCTACTACGACCTAGCTCTAGATCCATCGGGTAGCCTTTGGATAGCTACTGACAAAGGGCCCATCTGCGTCGCCAATCCCAGTAGCTTCATCTCGCAAAGCACCCCGCTAGCCTCTAGACCCGTAGGGGGACAGGAGCCCAACCTTTACTACGTCCTCGACAATATGCCCATCACCGCCATCGCCATCGATGCGCTCGGCAATAAGTGGTGTGGCACCGGATCAGACGGGCTCTACCTCCTCTCCTCCGATGGCACCAAGCTCCTAGCACACTACACCAAGGACAATAGTCCCCTACTCACCAACGACGTCCTCTCCCTCGCCATTGACAAGGAGCGAGGAGTCCTCTACATCGCTACCTCAGCAGGGCTCGTCTCCCTCTATATAGGTCAGACGAGTGACTGGTCCGCACAGAGCAAAGAGGTCTACATCTACCCCAACCCGCTACGCCCCGAGGACCCAGACCTCATCACCCTCACCCAGCTCCCCGCAGGCACTACCGTACGCATCCTAGACGGTGCGGGCAATCTGATCTATCAGGAGGTCGCGCAGACTGGCGAGCTCACCATCACCACCCGCCTACCGAGCGGTGAGCGCTACCCCTCAGGCATTTACCACGCATTACTATCCGACAGCGAGGGCAAGCACAGCTACTCCATCCCCTTTGCCGTCATATAATCTATATCGCTTTTATGAAGAAACTTCTCTTTCCCTTACTCCTATTACTATCCAGCGTCATGCTACTAGCACAGAGTGAAAGCTCCAATCGCAGCGACGGTGCCATCACACCCGAGCTTCTACAGAAGCTCCAGCAAGCTACTCCAAAAGCTCCTGCTGAGCGAGCCCTCCACAATAGTATCGTACAGAACGGCATGGTTCTAGCCAATGCCGAGCTTGCGACACCGCCCGACGATCACTTCACCTACCGAGTACCCACGAAGGGGATTACCGATCAGAAGAGATCTGGGCGCTGCTGGCTCTTCACCGGCTTCAACGTCCTACGGGCTAAGTTCATCAAGGACAACAACCTCGGAGAGTTTTACTTCTCTCACTGCTACTCCTTCTTTTGGGATCAGCTAGAGAAGGCCAACCTCTTCCTCGAGAGCATCCTCGAGACCCGCACGCTCCCCATCACTGACCGCAAGGTGGAGTGGCTCTTCCAGCATCCGATCAATGACGGTGGGCAGTTCACCGGCATCTCGGACAACCTCCTCAAGTACGGCGTCGTGCCCAGTGACGTGATGCCAGAGACCTATAGTAGCAACAACACCTCACGCCTCTCCTCACTCATAGCCAAGCTCCTCCGACAGGGTGGTATGGAGCTACGCTGCAAAGCGGAGCAAGGCGCCACAGTAGCAGAGCTACGCAAGGAGAAGGAGATGACCCTACAAGCCATCTACCGTCTCCTCTGCCTCAACCTTGGCACACCGCCCACAACCTTTGAGTACACCCTCAGAGATGCCGACGGCAAGGTTCTCTCGACCAAGGAGTACACCCCGCTAAGCTTCTACCAGGAGATGATCGGTCTCAATCTCAAGGATGACTACGTGATGATCATGAACGATCCCTCGCAGCCCTACTACGAGACCTACGCTATCGAGTATGATCGCCACGCTTGGGATGGCAAGGACTGGACCTACATCAACCTCCCGATGGAGGAGATCAAACAGATGGCCATCGCCTCCCTCAAGGATGGCAACATGATGTACTACTCTTGCGATGTAGGCAAGGAGCTCAATAAAGAGTCTGGCCTGCTCACCCTCGGCTACGACGACTACGAGGCGATCACGGGCGTTCCGATGACTATGACAAAGGGCGAGCGCATCGCATCCTTTGACAGTGGCTCCACACACGCTATGACGCTCGTAGCGGTAGACCTAGACAAGTCGGGCAAGCCCACCAAGTGGATGGTCGAGAACAGCTGGGGCGCCACCTCTGGACATCAGGGTCATCTGATCATGACGGACGAATGGTTTGACGCATACACCTTCCGTTTAGTAGTCAATAAAAAGTACCTCACACCACGTGCCAAGGAGCTCCAGGGCAAGACACCCAAGCTACTACCCCCGTGGAGTCCTATGTTTCGTGCCGAAGAGTAGTCGTCAAGTCGTCAAGTAGCGACCACCGGCTCAGCGCATCGGATAGCACGCCTATCGCACTAATCGCTATCTGACTTCAGGCACACAGAGCAACTAGAGCAGGCTCAATCGCTTCGTCAAGGCGGTTGAGCCTGCTGCTTTATCTCTACGTGTCAGCTGGCGTCGCCCTATGAAGAGACTTTGCCCACCCTATGGCAGCGAGCTTCGGAGACTTGCTGAAGAAACAGACTTTCTCCCGAGGAATTTGAGATTCTCCACGGAGCGATCTGTCTATTCCTCCGTGGAGATTGCTATTTATAGGCAGCGTGAGGTAGCTCTGGTCGCTTCCCTTCCCACGTCTACTCGGATAAATGTGGTATATTTGCAAACGTTACAAGCAGATTTGCGCAATAGATAGCTAATATCGCCGATATGAAAGAAGACAATTACGACTTGGTGGAGACCGACTTGCCCAACGTTGGCTCAGGGGGCATGGTCATCCCTCTGCCGAACGTTATAGATGAAGATGAGATACTTGACGATGAGCATGAAGCTCTTATGGCACTTTTAGGGAATACCTATCCCGTGCTACCCGTCTTCAATGCGGTCCTCTTTCCCTGCGTCTTACAGGCAGTCATGCTGACTGAGGACAAGCAGATAGATGCCGTGAGCAATGCCATGTCCAAGGGGCAATACATAGTTGCCACGACTTACATCGGAGAGGATCCCGACACCCCCATCACACCAGGCTCTCTCGCTAAAGAGGGAGTCCTCTGTATCGTCGAGGATATGATCCACCCCTCGCCAGACAATGTCGTAGCGATCATACGAGGCATCATACGGGTCCACACCAGTACCTATACGCAGACG
Source organism: Porphyromonas uenonis DSM 23387 = JCM 13868 (assembly GCF_000482365.1). Classification (GTDB taxonomy): domain Bacteria; phylum Bacteroidota; class Bacteroidia; order Bacteroidales; family Porphyromonadaceae; genus Porphyromonas; species Porphyromonas uenonis. The sequence goes on from NZ_KI535307.1 coordinate 195,522, forward strand.
AATCCCTACCTGCGCTGCCGGGTCGAGTCGCCACGACCATTACCTCGTTCGGAAAGGGATCTGATGAAAGACACGGAGCTTTTTGTCGCTTTCAACAAGCTACGCTATGAGCTGATCGAACTGGTCAAAATGCGACGCATGGAGGGCGCTGAGGACTTTGTCGAGGCGATCAATGCACAAAGCAATCTCCCCTTCCTCATCAACTTTACCCCTGCTTATCTCTCTCTAACTCCTAGGGCTAAGCTGGAGCTCCTGAAGATCTCAGACACGAAGCATCTCGTTATGGAGCTGATCTCCTACGTACGTCAGACGAACGAGCTCGTACAGATCAATGAGAAGATCGCCAAGCAGACTCAGTCGGACATGGACGAGATGCAGCGCAAGCACTTTCTAGAGCAGCAGATACGTACCATCCGCGAGGAGCTAGGCGAGAGCGACTTTGCCGACCAAACCATTGAGGAGCTACGAGAGGCTGCTACGAAGAAGCAGTGGAGCGAAGCGGTGCAGAAGACCTTCGACCGTGAGCTGGGCAATCTAGAGCGCATCCCGACGCAAGCTCCCGAGTACTCGATACAGCTACAGTACCTGCGCCTGATGATTGACCTGCCGTGGCAGGAGTATAGTCAGGATCAGTTTGACCTCAAGCGTGCGGAGGAGATACTAAACCGAGACCACTTCGGCCTAGAGCGTGTCAAGGAGCGTATCCTAGAGCATCTAGCCGTCATCAAGCTCAAGGACGACCTCAAGTCCCCGATACTCTGTCTCTACGGCCCTCCAGGTGTGGGAAAGACTTCACTGGGCAAGAGCATTGCCGAGAGCCTCGGACGTAAGTATGTGCGCATCTCCCTCGGAGGTCTGCACGACGAGGCGGAGATACGTGGACACCGACGCACCTACATAGGAGCGATGTGCGGACGTATCATTGACAGCATCAAGAAGGCAGGGACGAGCAATCCAGTCTTCGTACTAGATGAGATAGACAAGATTTCGTCAGACTACAAGGGCGACCCTGCAGCAGCACTCCTAGAGGTGCTAGACCCGGAGCAGAATGTGGCCTTCCACGATAACTACCTAGACGTAGACTATGACCTGAGCAAGGTGCTCTTCATCGCTACGGCGAATACGCTCAGCACCATCTCGCGTCCGCTCCTCGACCGTATGGAGCTGATACAGGTCTCGGGCTACCTGCTGGAGGAGAAGGTCGAGATAGCTCTTCGTCATCTCGTACCCAAGGAGCTGGAGGCGCACGGACTGACGAGCGACCAGTTTGCTATAGACACCGACGCTCTGACCTATCTCATCGAGGGCTACACACGAGAGAGTGGCGTGAGGTCACTACAGAAGAACCTCGCAGCGCTCATGCGCAAGCAGGCTAAGCGTGTTGCCATGGGACAGAAGTACAGCGTACAGATCACTCCTGAGATCATACAGCAAGACCTTCGCACGCCACCCTACACACGAGACATATGGCAGGACTTTGGCATGCCAGGCATCGTCACGGGTCTAGCCTGGACTGAGGTGGGTGGAGAAATCCTTTTCATCGAGAGCTCTACGCATCGTGGCAAAGAAGGCAAGGTGACGCTCACGGGCAATCTAGGAGATGTGATGAAGGAGAGCGCCGTCATCGCTCTAGACTATATCAAGGCTCACTGCGAGGAGCTGGAGATACCTGAGAGCACCTTTGACAAGTTGGAGATACATCTACATGTCCCCGAGGGGGCTATTCCGAAGGATGGCCCGAGTGCGGGTATAACGATGGCGACTTCGCTCGTATCGACTTTGACTAGGCGCACGGTCAAGCCACGCATCGCTATGAGTGGTGAGATAACGCTCACAGGGCGTGTCCTCCCCGTGGGTGGTATCAAGGAGAAGATCTTAGCGGCCAAGCGAGCTGGCGTCAAGACGCTCATCCTGAGCAAAGAGAATGAAAAGGACATCTTAGACATCAAGCCTATATACATTGAGGGCTTGACCTTCTCCTATGTAGAGACGATCAAGGAGGTGCTGGACCTAGCGCTCAACGATTAGCCACACGCACCCTAAAGCTTTAGAGTCTATGAATACAGAGCAGCAGTATCATAAGGTGGTCGCAGAGTGTAGGACGCTTTTTGCCCAGAAGCTACACGACTACGGAGCTTCCTGGCGTATCCTGCGCCCCGCCTCACTCACGGATCAGATGATGATCAAGGCGCTACGCATACGCTCCCTAGAGACGAAGGCGGAGCAGCGTGTCGATGAGGACGTAGACAACGAGTACATCGGCATCGTCAACTATGGCATCATCGGTCTCATACAGCTAGAGCGCACACCGAGCGACAAGCCTGACCTATCGCCCGAAGAGGCACTGGAGCTATACGACCAACTCATCGAGAAGACTTACCAGCTGATGGTTGACAAGAACCACGACTACGATGAGGCGTGGCGCAAGATGCGCATTAGCTCGATAACTGACATCATACTGACGAAGATATTTCGCACCAAGGAGATCGAAGACCTCGCAGGCAAGACGCTGGTGAGCGAAGGCATAGCGGCTAACTATCAGGATATGATAAACTACGCTATCTTTGCACTCATCAAGTTGCGCTTTGATCAGGCATAGCGTACACCACATTTACAGATAATCCTATGAGCCGTCAACGAGTCCAATACATCCTATCCGAACTCTCCCGCATCATACTAGCAGCTCTCTTACTCTTCTCAGGATTTGTCAAGGGGGTTGACCCAGTGGGAGGTGCAATCAAGATAGAGGAGTACCTCAGAGTGATGGGGCTGGGGAGGCTGCAGGGTGTGGCTCCCGTCCTCTCGGTGGCACTCTGCTCCTTTGAGTTCCTCCTCGGAGGCTTTCTCTTGATGGGGCTCTGGAGGAGGATCACGATATGGGCCACTACCCTCTTTATGGGGGTGATGACGCTGTTGACACTCTACCTAGCGCTCTTTAACCCTATCAGCGATTGCGGTTGCTTTGGCGATGCGCTCAAGCTGACCAATTGGGAGACCTTTGGCAAGAATGTCTTCTTCATGGCTGTCACGATAGTTTACCTGCTTACCTATCGCAAGGCGAGCCGTCCTTTCCGCGGGACCACTGGCTCCGTAGCTACGGCTTTACTTCTATTGGGCTGGGGTATTTTCGTGGGAGGTAACCTAAGGCATCTGCCGCTCATTGACTTTCGCCCCTACAAGATCGGCGCCTCGCTACGAGAGCTGACAATGGTCCCTGAGAATGCGCCTCAGGAGGAGATCGAGTACCTCTTTATCTATGAGAAGAATGGGCTGCGAGAGACATTTAATATGGAGGAGCTCCCCGACTCCACTTGGACTTACATAGACCGCCAGGAGCGAGTCATCAAGGAGGGCTACAAGCCTCCTGTCATGGACTTTGCGATCTATGCGGGAGGGAGCTCTCAGCAAGCGACAGAGCGAGACGTGACTCAGACGATGCTACTCAATGAGAGTCCGCAGATATGGGTCATAACGCCAAACTGGGAGACGATACCCACACAGATGGGACGCAAGCTCAATGCACTCTACGAGTGGGCTGAGTCTGTCGGTGTCGCTATGTACGGCATCTCTGGCAGTACACCCGAGGAGCGTGGACGCTGGCGCAATAAGACGGCCGCCGCCTATCCGCTCTACTTTTGCGATGGGACAACGATCAAGACGATGGCTCGGGCTCAGCCTTCTGTCATACTGGTCTCTGACGGTGTCATCCTAGACAAGAGAGCTGCTCGAGACTTGCCGGACAAGTACACAGATCAGGATTACGAAAAGCTTTCGGCCTTACTACGACAAGCGCCTCACGCTGGACTACACATAGAGCGTTGGGGGCTCCTCGTTGCTTGGATTATCTTTTGCCTTGTCATGCTAATCCAAAGCGTACAGTGGGAGGACAAGGCTAAGTACTCCGAATATCAAATCAAGACTAAATAACCAACACAACAATATCATGGACAAGAGAACACTCATCGTAGCTGGAAACTGGAAGATGAATATGACCCTTGACGCAGGGCTCCAACTCATCTCAGAAATCAAAGAGCAGGTGGCTAAGCTCAGCAATCCTTGTAAGGTAATCCTGGCTCCTCCCTACATTCACCTGGGAGCGATGAAGGGACTGCTCGCAGGAAGTAGCATAGAGTATGCTGCACAGGACTGCTCAGCACACGAGGCTGGTGCTTACACTGGCGAGGTGTCCGCTGAGATGATATGCTCCTGTGGCTGCACCTACGTCATCATCGGGCATAGCGAGCGCCGTGCTTATCACAAAGAGAGCGCCGAGCTACTGGCTCAGAAGATTGATCAGGCTCTCGCTCATGGGCTCAAGGTCATCTTCTGCGTTGGCGAGCAGCAGGCTGAGCGTGAGGCAAACCGCTACTTCGAGGTGGTCGATGAGCAGCTACGTGGTTCCCTAGGACATCTCTCACACGAGCAGATGGAGCAAATCGTCTTGGCTTACGAGCCTGTATGGGCTATCGGCACTGGCCTGACGGCAACGCCTGAGCAAGCACAAGAGATGCACCAGCACATTCGCCAGACAGTGGCATCGCTCTTTGACAAGAAGCTAGCAGACCTCACCACGATCCTCTACGGAGGTAGCTGCAAGGCTTCAAATGCTGAGGCGCTCTTCTCACAACCCGACGTCGATGGCGGGCTTATCGGAGGAGCTGCACTCAAGGCCGATACATTCTTACCCATTATCACAGCAAATAAATGAGGCTTCTAGCGCTTATTAGGCATTCACTCGTCCTACTCTTGAGTGTGACCGTACTCTCTGGCTCACTTGCAGCTCAGGAGCGCACGCAGGAGCAGGACATATTCACCCAGATAACTACACAAAGTAGTGGAGGCAACGTGACTATCACGCAGCCTAACTGGTTGCGCAATCTCGTAGGCAAGACGACCTTTCATACCTCTAGGGCGAGCGTCCGCACGGGGTATCGCATACAGGTCTACACGAGCAATATGCGTGGCGCTAAGCAGGAAGCTTATCGCTTAGCTAGCCGAGTAAGGGGTGCAGCGCCTGAGCTCTCTGCTTATGTCACTTATAGCGCGCCCTTCTGGCGCCTATCGGTCGGCGACTACGGTTCGCGACAAGAAGCTCAGCAACAGCTCAACGCCTTGCGTGCCTCCCACCCACGACTCATGCGAGAAGCCTACATCGTCCGAGAGAAAGTACGTATACGCTAAGCTCTACGCACATCTGTACCACCTATCGACTTATCATTAAAAACTCTTTTCCTGAAAAGCATCTTACATATATGGAAGAGCCCCAGCAGATATTACACACTAATCAGAACTACGTTGTCAACGACTTTCTGTCTGAGCCACAGCTAGAGCGGATGAAAGGTCACGTCAAGGAGCTCCTCACAGAGCTAGGCGAAGATCCCACCCGTGAAGGGCTACTCAAGACTCCCGAGCGAGTCTCCAAGGCACTCCACTTCCTCACCAAGGGCTACCAAGAAGATCCCTTAGCGATCCTACGTGCTGCCACTTTTAGAGAGGATTACCAGCAGATGGTCATCGTACGGGATATAGACTTTTACTCTCTCTGCGAGCATCACATGCTACCTTTCTTTGGCAAGGTGCATGTAGGCTACATCCCCAACAAGTATATCACGGGACTCAGCAAGATACCTCGCATCGTCGAGGTCTTTGCTCGCCGTCTACAAGTACAGGAGCGACTGACCACACAGATCAAAGACTGCATCCAGCAGGCGCTCTCACCGCTAGGCGTTATCGTCGTCATCGAGGCACAGCATATGTGTATGCAGATGCGTGGCGTACAGAAGCAAAACTCATTGACTACAACGAGCGACTTCACGGGGGCCTTCAAAGAGTCAAAGACTCGCGAAGAGTTTTTCAACCTAGTACGTAGGAGCTAGCCCTGCATATTCATTTAGTTCACACGGCACGATATTCCTTTTATGATACATCACTATCACGTAACCTCCGAGGCTGAGGAGACCTTCTCTCTAGACTTTGAGATACAGGCTGACGCTACCTTTGCTCAGCTCATGGATCTGCTAATAGACACCTTAGACTTTGACCCAGCATCGATCGGTATGTTTTATCTCTGCGACGATCGCTGGGGGGAGATCGGACAGGTAGCCTCTAGCGACTTCTTTGAGACCGACGCTGGCAACCAATATGATATCGAAAGCTCTCGCCTAGAGGATCTGCTTGACGAGACAGGAGCGCGGATGCGTTATCTCTTTGACCTCTTTGAGGATCGCTATCTACGCCTTCAGCTAGTCAAGATACACAGTGGCTCGCTGTCCAGCCCTCAGATCATCTCTCTAGAGGGCAAAAAGCCTCGGCAGACGAACCCCGAGGAGTTTGTCGGCAGTCTAGGCGGTGACGCACTCTCTAGCGATGCTCCTCTAGGGATGATGGACGAAGCCTTTGGCGAGGAGCTCTTTAATGCTGACGAGCTCTCCAGCGATGGCTTTAGCATCGTAGATGAAGAGTAAGAGCTAGCGTCCTCTCCGATGAGCTGCTGCACTGGCAAACTGAAGGAGGTCTCCCCTACACTGGTCGTACTCACAGGAGCTACAGGCGTAGGTAAGACCTCCTTTGCTATAGCACTGGCGCGTCATCTAGGCTCCCCAGCTAAGCCCTTACCTATTCTCTCGGCAGACTCTCGGCAGATATACCGTGGCATGCCGATCGGCACTGCCACCCCCACGGAAGAGGAGCGACGACTAGCTCCTCATTACTTCGTAGCGACCCATGAGATCACTGAGTCGTATAGTGCTGGGCGCTATGAGCTAGAAGTGATGGAGCTCCTAGAGCAACTCTTTCGGGAGCAGCCCGTCGTCATCCTTTGTGGAGGATCGATGCTCTACATTGACGCTATCTGTAGTGGCATAGACGACATTCCTCCTGTTAATCTGGAGGTGCGCGCGCAGCTTCACGAGCGTTATGAGAAAGAGGGTCTAGCGGGCATCCTTGCTGAGCTACAAGTCGTTGATCCGCTGTACTATAATAAGGTAGATCATTGCAATCATCGTCGTGTGATGCATGCGCTAGAGGTGTACCTCAGCAGCGGAGCGCCACTCTCCTCTTACCACTCAGGCGAAGATGCCGAGCGCCCCTTCCGTCTGCTCACCTATGCCCTGACACGTCCTCGTGAGGAGCTCTACCAACGCATCAACCAGCGCGTGGAGATGATGATCAAGGAGGGCTTGGTCGAGGAAGCTAAAGCGCTCTACCCTCATCGTCAGCTCAATGCGCTCAATACGGTAGGATACAAAGAGCTCTTTGCATATTTCGATGGGCAGTACGATCTAGCAGAGGCGATACGTCTCATACAGCGCAATAGTCGCCACTTTGCCCGTAAGCAGCTCACCTGGCAGCGACGCCATCACGAGTTCGCTCCGCTTGACCTATCCACTCCCTGGGAGCCCCTCCTAGAGCGTATCCAGCAAGACTTACTCACCCAGCCACAGACCACCAGATGAAAGCAGACTCTCCCAAGCCATTAGCCAAGGCCTCTACTAAGACCACCATCAAGCAGTGGAGCGAGGAGGACCGTCCTCGCGAAAAGCTCCTCAGACTTGGCGCTCGACACCTATCAGATGCGGAGTTGCTGGCTATCTTCATCAACTCTGGCACGGAAAAAGACTCAGCTCTAGACCTAGCGAAGCAGATCATGACCGGTCTAGATAACGACCTAGGTCAGCTCCTAGAGATAGACCATGCCTACCTCACAGGTTGCGAACCAGGAGAGAAGAAAAAGCGATTTGCTGGACTAGGAGATGCACGTGCCTGCACCATACTCGCAGCCATCGAGCTGGGGCGCAGACTGCGAGACACGCCACCGCCTCAGCGCACTCCGATCACCTGTAGCCTAGACGCGTATCGCGTCTTAAGACGTCATTTAGAGAGCTTAGACCATGAGGAGCTAAGGTGCCTTTACCTAGATGCCTCGGGGCGAGTCATCAAGGACGAATTGGTCTCCTCAGGAGGGGTCAGCCACGCTGTAGCCGATCTGCGACTTATCTTGGCTCCCGCCATCACCCACTACGCCTCGGCTATCATACTAGCGCACAATCACCCCACCGGTCACCTACAGCCCAGTGCCGAGGATATGGACCTCACCAAGCGGGTCAAGCAGGTAGCCTCCGTCTGCAACATACGTCTCAACGACCACCTCATCCTCGGTCGTTACCACGCCTCGGTAACCTCTGACGGCGAGCGCTCACACTACCTGAGCTTTGCGGACAATGGTCTGCTCGCAACGCTCTAGCTCCACACTTGAGGTAAAAGTGCTACCTTTGTAGCATAGATAACTATCTAAATCTAACTAACACTCCAAGCATGAATCGCATCAAACGAATTGGCGTACTCACATCGGGCGGTGATGCCCCAGGCATGAATGCCGCTATACGTGCCGTCGCTAGAGCTTCACTATACCACGGCATCTCTGTATGTGGCATCATAAAGGGCTATACAGGACTTATCGAAAACAATGTCATAGAGCTTACCGTCGAGAACGTAAGCAACATCATACAGCGTGGAGGTACTATCCTCAAGACAGCGCGCAGCCATGAGTTTGAGACTCTCGAAGGACGTGCTCGCGCCTACGAAGTCATTCAGGAAAATGAGATAGATGGCCTCGTCGTCATCGGTGGTGACGGCTCACTCACTGGAGCACGACTCCTCGCCAATGAGCACAACCTGCCCATCGTAGGTATCCCAGCCACCATCGACAACGACCTCGCTGGCACCGACCTCACGATAGGTTATACGACAGCTCTCAACACCATTATGGATGCTGTCGATAAGCTGAGAGACACCGCTTCAAGCCACGAACGCATCTTCTTCGTCGAGGTGATGGGACGTGAGTCTGGCTTCCTAGCACTCAATGGCGCTATCGCTACTGGCTCAGAGGGAGCTCTCATCCCCGAAGACCCCACCAGTACCGAGTCGCTCAAGAAGATGATCGAGAGTGGCTTCCGCAAGACCAAGAGCAGTAGTATCATCCTCGTCACCGAGAGTGGTGAGCGTGAGGGGCAGACACTCTTCATCGCAGATGACTTCAAGCGTCGCTATCCCAAGTTTGACATCCGTGTCACCATCCTAGGGCACTTACAGAGAGGTGGTATACCGTGCGCTACCGACCGCATCATGGGTAGCCGAATGGGTGCAGCTGCCGTGCAGGCTCTCCTCGATGAGCAGCGCAATGTGATGATTGGGTACGACAACGATGAGATCGTCTACGTACCTTTTGTCAAGGCTACCAAAAAGCAAAAGCGCATCGACCCAGACCTCATCGAGTTGCTACACATGCTCTCTATCTAAAGAAGCTCCACACTTGAGTACACTGCTTACCAAGCTACACAGCTGGTACCAAGAGAATCATCGTAAGCTCCCCTGGCGAGACATACACGACCCCTATCGTATATGGCTCAGTGAGGTGATCCTACAGCAGACACGGATAGATCAGGGGACGAGCTACTACTTACGATTTGTCGAGCACTACCCCACCGTCTCAGACCTCGCAGCAGCTCCGCTTGATGAGGTACTCAAGCTCTGGGAGGGACTGGGCTACTACAGCCGTGCTCGCAACTTACATCGTGCAGCTCAGATCATCGTCCATGAGTTGGGGGGCACCTTCCCGACAGATTACCAGACAGTCCGCGCTCTCCCTGGCATTGGCGACTACACCGCTGGAGCCGTCCTCTCCTTTGCTTATGATCAACCATACCCTGCCGTCGATGGCAACGTGCTCCGCGTACTGAGTCGGCTCTATGCCTCTGAGGAGCCGATAGACACCACCCAGGGAAAGAAGTACTACACCGCCCTAGCCAGACAGCTGGTCGAAAAAGCTCCGCATCCAGGACTACACAACCAAGCGATGATCGAGCTAGGCGCACTCATCTGCACCCCTCAGCTATGCGACTGCACCCGCTGTCCCGTCCACAGCGAATGCCCCTCTGCCGATAGTCCTGAGCGAGCCAGCTTACCACGCAAAGCGCTCAAGCTCTCCGTCCAGCCCCGACACTTAGGCTATCTCTTTGTACTCAAGAGAGGACCAGACCAGTGGCAGACGATACTCTACCAGCGTCCCACGGGCGATATATGGGCCAAGCTCTACCAGCCCACACTGCTATACGACCAGCTCGCAGCTCCGCAAGAGGAGCTACTCCTACAGCCTCTTCCTGAGCCACCTGCAGCACTAGCGCATTGCCAGCTACGCCCCTTCAGACGATATAAGCATCGGCTCACGCACCGACAGCTCTACATCGACTGTTATTACACCATACTCCCTGACAGTAGCACTCCACCGCTACTCGATGGCGGTACGTGGGTACCGCTACACGATGAGAGCGAGTGGCTGGCACTCCCCATCACGCTCAAGAAAGCACTCCTGCAGCTCACCTCCCATATCGAGACTGCTGAGTAGCTCTTAAACTCCGTAAATCTTACGAATAACGATTTATACACCCACCCGCTAGCCCTCATCTGTGGAGACTGTTGCAAAAGTCAACAGTCTCACAATCTTGCTTGCAAGATTGTCCAGACTTTGCAAAAAGGATGAAGCGCAAGGCGCTGAGGGTGAGGTCTGAAGGGAGCATACTTCCGTATGTGACCGAAGCCGAATCCCGAAAGCAACACAGCGATTCGCCTTTATGCAACAGTCTTCTGTGAGTCGCTATAGAGCGTGGAATACTCGTCTATGCAGTTTGTATCGTGCTGTACTTGTTACACATACGAGTTCCAAAAACAGTTCCCCTCTTGGAACTTTTTAGTTCCAAGGGAGGAACTTTTTAGTTCCAGCGGAGGAACTTTTCAGTTCCAACGGAGGAACTCTAAATTTCCAACGGAAGAAACTTTCTAGCCCCCACTCTTGACTATATATTGTTCGCCTGCCGCAGGAGTCATAAGCTCCTCAACAGAAGAGGTGCCCTACAACCAAATAGTTGGTCATAGGGCACCTCTTTGTTAGTTGTTGTGTCATCTAGTGATGACGTGGCACAGGCTTAGTCCTCCATTGGTGAGAACTGATCCTTGGAGACACCACACAGTGGGCACTCCCAGTCATCTGGCAGATCCTCAAAGGGTGTGCCTGGAGCTATACCGCTATCGGGATCGCCCTCTGCAGGGTCATATACATGGCCACATACATCGCAAACGTACTTTTTCATAGCTTCTTGGTTGAGTTGATTGTGTGTGAGCTACTTTTTCTTCTTATTGAATAGCCCTACGATAAATAGGATGACACAAGCTCCTACGACAGCACACACGAGTTGTGCCCACCAGGAGGTTCCTTCAGTTGCCCCGAAGAGCGAGTAGACCCAGCCTCCGACGACACCACCGAGCATACCGATGATGATGTTCCATAAGAACCCTAGAGACTGTCCTCTCATGATCCAACCTGCGATAGCACCCGCAGCTAGACCGATTAGTAAACTCCAAAGTAATCCCATATTATTCTGTTTTAATAGTTAGTGAATGTTGGCTTAATAGTCTCGCATCAAGAGCTTCTACATGTGACAAGCTCCCTCTGTGGTGACAAAGTTAATTTAATCTTGTGACATAGACAACTTTGCCACACAGTACATCAGGGCTAACGCATTATAACCAGCCATCTAGGCAGCTGCATATGACGATAACTAAGGGATACGTGGTTTGAGTATCTCTACTTAGTGGTTACAGAGACTCTCTGATTACACCTTCCTCCCGAAGAATTGAATTCCTACCTAGAAATTCCCCCAATAGCTACCTAGGAATTGAAACGGACTTATTTTTATCATGCGTCAGCGGGTGGAATGTACGGGGAGAAATGCAACTGTTCGCCAATTGATAGCTATTCTGTACCTTTGTAGATGGAGGAGATTGCCCTCCTCCAGTTAGTAGATGACGCTATGAAGAGTAACACACAACAATTACTATCCCCTCCTGATCGACTCTACGTATGTGGTATTGACACTGACATAGGTAAGACCTATGGGACTGCCTTCCTCATACGTACGCTCAGAGAGGCGGGTCATACAGCCTGCACCTCGATGAAGCTGGTCCAGACGGGATGCCATGAGATCAGTGAGGATATAGAGACGCATCGTCGTCTACTTGGAGAGCCTCTCTCGGAGTGGGACCGCCAGGGGCTCACCTGCCCCTACCTCTACAGCTACCCCTGCTCGCCTCACCTTGCAGCACGCATGGATGGTGGAGAGATAGCCCCCGAGCGACTCAACGAAGCTACCCGCCATCTGCAAGAGCTGGGCGCTAAGCCACTACTCGTAGAGTGCGCTGGTGGACTGATGGTACCGCTCACTGAGCAGCTCCTCACGATAGACTACATAGCTCAGCAGGAAGATCCACAGGTAGCTCTCGTCACCAATGGCAAGCTGGGTAGCATCAATCACACACTACTCAGTATCGATGCTTGCATGCACCGAGGCATTGAGGTGCGCTACCTTATATATAATGTGTACCCTGAGCAGGACGCGACGATAGAGCGTGAGACCATCGACTATCTCCAGGGATGGCTCGAGGAGCATCTGCCCTCGTGTCTCTTTATGAAGATGCCTATAGTATAGAGCTTCTGTCTAACCCCTTTTTCGTTCCCCTAAAATATGGAAGACATTTACCCCGTAGATTATAGTAACTCGACACTCTCCGACGAGGAGATGATACAGCGAGAGTACGATGCACTGATCTATGACTATGAGCACTCGAATCACCGCAAAAAGGTGGAGGTGATACAGCGCGCCTTTACCTTCGCACGGATGGCTCACGAGGGGGTCCGACGCAAGAGCGGAGAGCCTTACATCATGCATCCGCTCGCAGTGGCTCGTATCGTGTGCCGTGAGATAGGTCTAGGCTCTACATCGATCGTCTCTACCCTACTCCACGATGTGATCGAGGACACGGAGTACACGGAGGAGGATATAGAGCAGCTCTTCGGTCCTAAGGTGGCTCAGATTGTGGTCGGACTGACCAAGATCAGTAGCGAGATACTGACCGAGCGAAACATAGAGAGCCTCCAGGCGGAAAACTTTCGCAAGCTGATCCTGACGATGAATGCAGACATTCGTGTGATCCTCATCAAGATTGCCGACCGTCTGCACAATATGCGTACCCTGAGCTCGATGCCTGAGCATAAGAAGCTCAAGATAACGGGCGAAACGCTCTACATTTACGCACCGCTAGCTCACCGTCTAGGGCTTTTCGCTATTAAGACGGAGCTCGAGGAGTTGGTCTTCAAGCATGAGCACCCGAAGGCTTACGAGGATATCTGCAACCAGATTATTGACACGGAGCAGTCTCGTGCTGAGCTCTTCAAGCAGTTTAGCACACCTATCCATCCACTCCTCAAAGCTCGTGGACTGGACTACGAGATGAAGACGCGTGTCAAGTCCTGCTACTCGATCTGGAAGAAGATGCAGAAGAAGCAGATCCCCTTTCAGGAGATATACGATCTCTACGCCGTGCGCATCATCTTTGAGGAGACCCCAGGACTCAATGTCAAGGAGACTTGCTGGGGTATCTACACCGACATTACGAGCCTCTACCGTGTCAACAATGAGCGGACGCGTGACTGGGTCGCTCAGCCTAAGAGCAATGGCTACCGCGCACTACACTTTACAGTCATGGGACCCACGGGCAAGTGGATCGAGGTGCAGGTGCGTAGCCGCAAGATGGATGAGATAGACGAGCGGGGACTAGCAGCTCACTGGAAGTACAAGTCGGACGGTGTGGAGGAGGATCAGGAGATCACCAAGTTCCTCGACCAGATCAGCGAGCTACTGGAGAATCCGGACTCGAGCGCCATGGACTTCCTCGACACGATCAAGCTCAATCTCTACGGAGATGACATCATGGTCTTTACCCCCAAGGGGGATCCGATCACGCTCCCTCACGAGAGTACCCCGCTGGACTTTGCCTATGCGCTTCACTCGACACTCGGACAGACTTGCATCGGTGCCAAGGTCAATCACAAGCTAGTGCCTCTCAGCCACCCGCTACAGAGTGGTGACCAAGTGGAGATCATCTCCAGCAATAATCAAAAGCCCTCAGCGCTATGGCTTAAGTATGTCAAGACGGCTAAGGCTAAGAGCAAGATCAATGAGTTCCTCCGTGTGGAGCGTCGCAAGCTCATCAGCCAAGGCGAGGAGAGCGTGATCAACTACTTCGAGCAGCACGACCTCTCTGTCGATGCGGGACATATGGATCTTGTGGCAGCGCTCTTTGGCTTTCACAAGCGTGAGGACCTCTTCTACGCTGTCGGCTCTGGCACGGTCAATCTAGTGGAGTCGCTCTACAAGCGTATCAAGTCAAGCAAGAGCAATCGCTTCTTCAAGTCGGTCAAGGAGGCTCTCATAGGCAAGCAAGAGTCCATGCCCAAGCCTACAGAATCTATCTCTCAGATCAGTGAGATAGACTACAAGAAGCCGTACCTCCTCCAGAGCGATGCGATCAAGAGCAACTACGTCATGGCTGACGACTGCCATCCGCTCCCTGGCGACGAGGTGGTTGCCTTCGTCATAGACAACCAGGTAGTGGTGCATCAGCGTACCTGCACCGAGGCTATGCGTCTGAAGAGTAGCACGGGCAATAAGCTCCTCTCGACCATCTGGGGCGATCAGGGAGATACGCTCTTCACGGGCTCGATCATGATCGAGGGTATCGACTCTAAGGGTATCCTCAATGGGATCGTGCAGGTGATTACGGAAGACTTTCTGATCAACATATCCTCCGTACAGCTCCAGACACAAGACGGTATCTTCGGAGGAAAGGTGGGACTAGAGGTTCACTCAGCTGAGCAGGTAGAGCAACTCTGCGCAGCACTCAAGCAGGCTCCAGGCATTAGCAACGCCTACCGCATCTACTGATACGGAGCGTGAGTAAACAGAGCGAAGGAGACTACCACTCGTGGGCGGTAGTCTCCTTTTCTATTGGTCTCCTGATTTGTCGTTTTAGCTTTGCTGGCGGTAGGCAACGATATCCTCAATCGTGAGGACTGGCATATCGTGTGCTGCGCCAAACTTCTGAATCTCCGGCATACGTGCCATCGTCCCATCCTCGTTGGTTAGCTCGCAGAGGACGGCCGTATCGCCTAGTCCCGCAATGGAGACTATATCTATACTGCCCTCCGTATGTCCTCGACGCTCGAGTACGCCACCCTCTTTGGCTTGTAGCGGGAAGACGTGTCCTGGATGCACTAAGTCCTCTGGCTTGGCATCGGCTCGTGCAGCCGTCGTGATGGTGACGTAGCGGTCATGTGCCGAGACACCTGTCGTGACCCCTTCTTTGGCCTCTATAGAGATTGTGAAGGCAGTGTTGTTCACACAAGTATTGTGCTGTACCATCTGAGGGAGGTCGAGCTCCTGGCACTTCTTCGGCTTGAGGCAAAGGCAGATGATGCCACTGCACTCACGGATCATCAGTGCGATGTTTTGTGGAGTAAGTATCTCTGTGGAGAAGATGATGTCGCCCTCGTTCTCACGGTTTTCATCATCTACGAGTAGGATGCCACGCCCATCTCTGAGAGCTTGGACGGCAGCTTGGATGCGAGCCTCTACGGCTGGGGAAATTGTTTTGGTCTGTCCCATTTCCTTGTTACTTTGAGTTTATATAAAAAGCACGAGGATCTGTGGTACACAAAAGTAGATGCGTCGACCTATAGAGCCGAAGCCCCGATAGGGTCAGCGGCATCTTGATTCGAATACCATCCGGACTATCACCGTCGGTTATGGAGTTACACCATATCAGTCCCGCTATGGGAGTTGTGGACTATACCACCGGTAAGGAATTGCACCTCTCCTCTTGAATCAGTCGCAAAGGTACAAAAAAGCCACCTATCGTCATAGTCATCAGGAGCGATGTCGGGGCGCTTTTTGGTGCTACTCTTGCTATTTAGTACCTTTGCAGGAGATTAAGTACAATGCTCCCTATGCAACCCCACAAGATTACCACACCCTACTACCTACTAGAGGAGTCTCTCCTGAGACGTAACCTCGAGCTGATACGATCCGTAGCAGAGCGGGCGGGCGTGGAGATTATCTTAGCCTTCAAGGCGTACGCTCTCTGGCGTACCTTCCCTATATTTAAGGAGTACATCCACGCCAGCACGGCTAGTTCTCCGTGGGAGGCTCGCCTAGGCTACGAGGAGATGAGAGCTCCCGTGCATGCCTACACGCCAGCCTACAGCGAGGAGAATATTGCGGACTTCGTGCGCTACAGTAGTCACATCACGCTCAACTCGCCCACCCAGTGGCAGCGCTTCGGACCCACCTCACCTTACGCAGCCGAGCATATCTCTTACGGTCTGCGTCTAAACTTAGCTTACTCGCCTGTCAAGACGGAGATCTACAACCCCGCCATGCCAGGGACACGCTTCGGCGTGAGTGCCGAGACGCTACGACAGATGGAGCAAGAGGGTGCTTTGACAGGACTAGAGGGTGTGCATCTGCATGTCCTTTGCGAGGGCGATGACGAGCAACTGGAATTAGTGCTGGAGCGTCTCGAGGAGCGCTTTGGCTTTATCCTAGATAAGGTGCAGTGGCTCAACCTCGGGGGCGGACACTTGATGACGCATCGGGAGTACGATACGGAGCATCTGGTGGCGTTGCTACGAGCTTTCCGTGAGCGACACCCCAACTTGCGAATTATTATGGAGCCAGGCAGTGCTTTCGCTTGGCAGACGGGCGACCTCTACGCTCAGGTTGTGGACATTGTCACCAACGATGGCATCAAGACGGCTATTATGAATGTCTCCTTCGCCTGTCACATGCCTGACTGTCTTGAGATGCCCTACCATCCAGTCGTGGAGGGGGCGACACAATGCGACACGCCCGAGCCTGGCACGCACAGCTACCGCCTAGGGGGCAACAGCTGTCTGAGTGGCGACTACATGGGCTACTGGACCTTTGACCATCCGCTGGAGATCGGCGAGACGCTCGTCCTCAAGGATATGCTACACTACACGACGGTCAAGACGAACATGTTCAATGGTGTACAGCATCCCGCCATTGCGCTGCGTCATCTCGACGGCTCCGTGGAGACGCTCCGTAGCTTTGACTACTCGGACTACAAGTCTCGCATGGACTAATCATTTTAACCTAGAAGAAAGAGACCAACTATGGGACTATTCGGACTATTCTCAAAGAAGAAGAAAGAGACACTCGACACAGGTCTAGAAAAGAGCAAGACCTCTATGGTAGACAAGCTGACTCGTGCCGTAGCTGGCAAGAGCAAGGTCGATGATGAGATCCTCGACGACCTGGAGGACATCCTTGTGACGAGTGATGTGGGCGTGGACACGACGCTCAAGATCATCAAGCGTATCGAAGAGCGTGTGGCTCGGGACAAATATGTCGGCACGAGCGAGCTCAAAAGCATCCTGCGTGACGAAGTGGCGGCGCTCCTTGCGGAGAATGGCACGACCGATGGGGAGAGCTTCACACTCCCTGCCGAGGCGCATCCTTACGTCATCATGGTCGTTGGTGTCAACGGTGTGGGTAAGACAACCACCATCGGCAAGCTCGCCTATCAGTTCAAGCAGCAGGGCAAGCGCATCGTACTGGGCGCTGCAGACACCTTCCGCGCAGCCGCCATCGAGCAGCTAGAGATATGGGGAGAGCGTGTCGGCGTGCCAGTCATCAAGCAGCAGATGGGCTCGGATCCCGCTTCGGTAGCCTTCGACACGCTACAGTCGGCTGTGGCGCAGGATGCTGACGTAGTCATCATCGACACGGCAGGTCGTCTACACAACCAAGTGAGCCTGATGAACGAGCTCTCTAAGATCAAGCGTGTCATGGCGAAGGTAGTACCCGATGCGCCTCACGAAGTACTCCTCGTCCTCGACGGCTCTACGGGTCAGAACGCCTTCGAGCAGGCGAAGCAGTTTACCGCTGCCACCGATGTCTCAGCCCTCGCCATCACGAAGCTTGACG
The DNA here is from genome assembly GCF_000482365.1 of Porphyromonas uenonis DSM 23387 = JCM 13868. Taxonomy (GTDB): domain Bacteria; phylum Bacteroidota; class Bacteroidia; order Bacteroidales; family Porphyromonadaceae; genus Porphyromonas; species Porphyromonas uenonis. The sequence continues at coordinate 213,419 of NZ_KI535307.1, forward strand.
GCACAGCAAAGGGAGGTGTCGTCATCGGCATATCCGACCAGTTTAAGGTACCGGTCAAGTATATCGGACTCGGCGAGAAGATTGAGGACTTGCAAGTCTTTCGCAAGCGTGAGTTCGTCGACTCCATCTTCGGAGATGAGCTTTAGTCCAGTAGTAGCTCTGCGATGATTGCCAACCAAATAGATGTCATCAGTCTAGGGTGCTCTAAGAACCTCGTCGACTCCGATGCGCTCATGCGTCGGCTCGCACAGTACGGCTACACGCTACGTCACGACCCCGAGGAGCTGACGGGCGAGATAGCTGTCGTCAACACCTGCGGCTTCATACAGGCAGCTCAGGAGGAGTCGATCAACCTCATCCTCTCTCTCATTGAGGCGAAGAAAGAGGGGCGCATCCGAGCTGTCTATGTGATGGGTTGCCTGGGCGAGCGCTTCCGTGAGGAGCTAACCGCTGAGCTTCCCGAGGTGGACAAGATCTATGGCAAGTATGACTGGAAGCAACTCATCACCGACCTAGGCCCCGCACTCAGCGCAAACAGCGCTACGCCACTATCCTACCGAACGACTCCGCCTAGCGTCACGCCTCGACACTACAGCTACATCAAGATCTCTGAGGGGTGCGACCGCAACTGCTCTTACTGCGCTATCCCGCTCATCACGGGCCGTCATCACTCCCGTCCCATGGAGGAGATAGTTCGAGAGGTCGAGGTGCGCGTCTCCGCAGGCTGTCGGGAGTTTCAGATCATCGCTCAGGATAGCACTTATTATGGTGTAGACCTTTACCAAGAGCAAGCCATCGCTCCCCTACTGGACCACCTGGCTCAGGTAAAAGGCGTTCACTGGCTCAGACTACACTACGCCTATCCGAACCACTTCCCCATCGCTCTGCTAGATGTGATGGCAGAGCATGACAACATCTGCAAGTACCTTGACCTTGCTCTCCAGCACAGCAGCAACCATATGCTTCAGTTGATGCGTCGGCAGATAACCCGTGAGGAGACCGTCGCCCTGCTAGAGCGTATCCGCGAGCAAGTGCCCGGCATCGCCCTGCGTACCACGATGATGGTCGGGCATCCAGGAGAGACGGACGAAGACTTTGCCGACCTCCTTGACTTCGTCAGCCAGATGCGCTTCGAGCGGCTCGGGGCTTTCCAATACTCACACGAGGAGGGCACCTACGCCTACAAGCACTACCAAGACGACGTCCCGCCAGAGGTCAAGCAGGAGCGTTACGACGCCCTAATGTCTCTCCAAGCAAACATCTCTGCCAGCGTCAATAGCCGTAGGGTCGGCACCTCGCTGGAGGTAGTCGTTGACCGAGAGGAGGAGGACTACTACGTTGGTCGCACTCAGTACGACTCCCCCGAGGTGGACGGCGAAGTGATACTCAGCAGCGACCGCCCGCTCCATGTAGGCTCCTTCTACCGAGCCGAGATCACAGGCGTAGAGGAGTACGACCTCATCGCAACCACATCCCCAGAGCATCTCATCCTATGATTACGACCGAACAGTGGCTCCTCGAGGTCGCCGAGCAGAGCCAGCTCGCACAGACCACCTGCCAGCAACTATGGAGCGACCTCACCTCGCTACTCATCGGGCGGCTCACACAGGGGAGCACCACCTATATGCGCAGCGTCGGCTTGTGGTCCGCGGAGCGCCTCAGCGCCTCCATCGCCTTACTGCCCAGTGGCGAGCGCTACTTGATGCCCCCAAGCGTGATGCCACGCATCACCAACCAAGAGCAGCCACTCTCTGCCGAGGAGCTTGGCGAGTTACTAGCAAAAGGGGCGACCCAGATACCACAGACCATTCAAAGCTTCTACAGCAATGTCACGAAGCTCTTTGAGATGCACGAGCGACTAGGGCACACCCTCGAATGGGCTCCCCTAGGCACCTTCGCACCACAGCCCATAACTGGCGAAAGTGAGTGTAGCGAGACCAGCTACGCCTTCACCCCTTCCGACGAATTGCTCCGTCAGGTCAACAAGCCCTTTGAGATGTTTGCCCCCACGCTGCTCAAGGAGGGTGTCCAGTGGCCCGATGTCGAGGAGCAACCAGCCGAGAGCCTAGAGCAGGCTTGCCCGTCCATCATCTCCAGCCGTATCGCCGAGCGCACAGCCACTCCCCCACCAGTGGCCACTCCGCCCACTTGGGCGCCTCAATCTCAAGCCGAAACTCCTGCTACGCCGACACCACCTCCCTTCCCAACTAGAGAAAGCACCCTCCCCACGGCTAAGGCGACTACTCCGCCACCTCCTCCAGCTAGCGAAAGCAACGAACCGGAAGCCGTCGTCGCTACGCCACCACCTTACCGAAGAGAGGAGCCACAAGAGCGCAAGCCCCACAAGCTATGGCTTTGGGTCGTCATCCCGCTAATCGCTGTCCTAGCGATGGCGCTGTTGCTATGGTTCTTCGTCTTCAGCAAGCAAGAGATGCCGAGCTCCCGCACCACGCCCCCGCCCAGCACGATGATACCCGTTGAGGCGACTCCGACGATAGACACCGTCGCCAGCATTGATAGCATCGCGCCACCAACCGATACGACCGCTCAGCAGGAGATACTCACCACTGTGACACTTGGCAATGGCGACTATCTAGCACGCTATGCCCGTCGCTATCTCGGCCGCAGTGAGTACTGGATCTACATCTACCTAGCCAATAAGGAGCAGATCAAGGACCCCGACAATATCCCTCTCGGGACCGAGATCAAGATTCCCTCGCCGCAGAGTGTAGGCATCACTGGCAACGAAGAGACCGACCTCGCCGAGGCAAAGCGCCTCATCCACGACTATTACAGCACTAGCGCAAAGAGCTAAGCGAAAGTCACCGCCCCAGCGGCTCTCGCAGCTGATGAAGCTGAGCAGATACGGGTGCTAAACCCCCAGTTAATGGTGATTAAAGCACCATTTACTACCCACTAAACGAAGCCCCCTAGGGAGGCGCTACACAACGAAGAAGGCGATCTGAGGATGCTCGGACCGCCCTCTCTTTTGATGTGCACGCTCCCCGCCCTTCTCCCCCACTCCTTGACCGTCCCCTCTCTACTTCCACCAGTTTCATACGGAGGAAAATGGATTTTCATACGGAGGAAAATGGAGTTTCATACGCATGATAATCTTTTGCCACCCAGAGGGAATAGAAATTCAAGGGGGGGAGGGGAGGGGTCAGATCGTGCACACCTAAATCTTGCTGAGTGCGCAAAAAAGGCGTAACTTTGAGGTCGTAACAACTAAGTAATCTATAATGTATGTCTCAATCTAGTGGTATCCTAAGACCTGTCAGGCGGTTCACCATTCGTAAGGTGGACTCGTCTGTCGTACTTTTTCTTGCAACCATCGTGGCTCTTATCGTGGCCAATAGCCCGCTCAGGGAGCTATACCACACGTTGCTCGCTATACCGATCAATTTGAACGTCCTGGGGCTGGACATCTTTCAGGCTCATGGCGAGCCGATGAGCTTCTTGGTTTTTGCCAATGATGTCTTGATGGTTTTCTTCTTCTTTGTGGTCGGTCTAGACATCAAGCAGCAGCTACTCGTAGGGGAGCTCTCCTCGGTCAAGAAGGCTATGATGCCTGTCGTGGGCGCAATAGGCGGTATGATTATGCCGATCATCCTCTTCTGGCTGATCGCTCCAGCGGGCGATGCAAGCCGAGGTGCGGCTATCCCAATGGCTACGGATATAGCCTTCGTACTGGCTGTACTGATGCTGCTCAAGGATCATGTGCCAGTCTCGCTACGTGTCTTTATGACTACGCTGGCAGTGGCTGACGATATAGGCGGTATCATCGTGATAGCGCTTTTTTACTCTACGGGGATCAACCTGCTGATGCTCGGTCTAGGTCTGGCTGTCGTTGCTATCCTAGCGCTCCTAGGTCGTGCGGGGGTACGCCACATTGGTCTCTATATGATCGGACTCTTCGTCGTATGGTTTTTCTTCTTACAGAGCGGTATACACACGACTATCGCTGGCGTGATGGTGGCACTGGCGATGCCTATGACCACGTCTGTATCTCGTCATCAGTTGGGTAGTCTCGCTGGGGCTATCTCTAAGATGCTCCCTGCTACGGAGAGTACTAAGAAGGGTCAGACGACTCATCTAGAGGGTGCTGACATTGCGATGATCAATAGTCTGCGCCATGCGGCTGCGTCGGCTATCCCTCCTGTACAGCGCCTAGAGCATGCGCTCACGGGCTGGGTGAACTACTTGATCCTGCCTGTCTTTGCATTTGTCAATGCGGGCATTGACTTCTCAACCTTCAGTATGGGCGACATCTCAACGCTCCCCTTTGCGGTCATGCTGGGGCTCTTCATCGGTAAGCCTGTGGGCATCTTCCTCTTTACCTATGTCTATATCCGCTTGACGCGACATCAGTGGAGTGACGGGGTCTACCCTGCGATGCTCTTTGCGGTATCTATATTGGGGGGTATCGGCTTCACGGTATCGATGTTTATCGCCAGCCTGTCGTACGATGTGCACCTCCACCTGGACTGGCTCAGCGAGGCTAAGCTGGGCATCCTGACGGGTAGCCTTATCTCTGGTATCGTGGGATACATCACGGTACTGGCTGTGGGTAAGCGACGCCAAAGGAAGATGGCTAAACAGGCTAAACAAGCTGACTAAGCTCGCATCTCTCCAAAATGAAAGTGGCGACGAAGGTACTCTCTCTGGTACCTCCGTCGCCACTTCTCTTATTACAGCTTACTGTGTGAAACTAGACTCTCTTGATCTTATCCTCACTAATCTCTTGGATAGGTGTGACGAGACGATAGCCCTTGCCGTGTACGTTCTTGATCTCAAGTGAGGGATCGATCTTGAGGATCTTACGGAGCTTGGTCACATAGACGTCCATACTACGTGCGTTGAAGTAGTTGGCATTAGACCAGATCGTCCTCAGCGCATACTCTCTCTCGAGGGTCTCATTGGCGTAGACGCAGAAGAGCGTCAGGAGCTCATTCTCCTTTGTAGTCAGCGTGAAGACCTGTCCATCTTCTGTCGTGAGGGACTGCTTCTTAGTATCATAGAGGAGCTTGCCTAGCTGATAGAACTGCTGATGCTCATGTCCGTCACCGATGATGCGGCGCATGATAGCCTCCATACGAGCCTCTAGCTCTTGCATGCTAAAGGGCTTCGTGATGTAGTCGTCAGCTCCTAGCTTGAAGCCTGCAAGGATGTCCTTCTTCTGATCCTTGGCAGTGACAAAGATGATGGGAATCTCGGGCTCAAGGGTGCGAATCTCCTTAGCTAGCTCGAAGCCATCCATCTTAGGCATCATAACGTCAATGAGGCATAGATCATACTTCTTCTGACGAAACGCCTCTAGTCCCATCTCTCCATCTGTAAAGAGGTCCACCTCATACTCCTTGGCTATAAGATACTCCTGAAGCATAAGGCCTAAGCTCTCATCGTCTTCACAGAGGAATACTCTAATCTCTTTATTGTTCATAGGGTTTATTTGATTTGTTGTGTATTATCCAGTTTGTAGTTAATTAGATGTTCGCGAATATGAATAGTTTACTTTTACTTGCTTTCTGTTCTTAATTTACTCTTCGTGAGGTAAGGTATACGTAGTGACATCTTGGTGCCGACACCGAGCTTGCTAAAGACCTTGACCTCTCCGCCCATAGCCTGAATGGCTCGCTGCACATAGGCTAGACCGAGACCAAAGCCCTTGACATCGTGGCGGTCGCCCGTATGGACTCGGTAAAACTGATCGAAGATGTGCCCTCTATCCTGACGAGAGATACCGATACCGTTGTCCTGTATATCAACGATGAGGTTGGTATTGTCGTTATGCGTAGTAAGCGTGATGATCGGCGGGAGGTCCACCTTGCGATACTTCAGACTGTTGTCTATCACATTGGATATAACGTTCTGAAAGGCAATCCTGTCACACATGAGCATATGGTGCTCAGCTTCTAGTGCTAGGACCAGCTCGCCATGAGCATTAGTGAGCTTCATGGCATAGGCACTGCCCAGGTCTCTGATCTCCTCGTGAGCGTCGAGCTCCACAGGGTAGCTCTTGAGCACACCTCGCTCCATCATCGACGACTGCAAGACCTGATCCACCAGTAGGGTGAGGCGGTCTACCTCCTTGAGCATCGTCTGAGTGATGCGCTGGCGGCGCTCTTCGGACTGATTCAGTGAGGGGTCTTCGAGCATCTCGCACGCTAGACGGATGGAACTCACGGGCGTCTTGAGCTCATGAGTCATATTGCTGACGAAGTCTTTGCGCTCTCGCAGATAGTGCTTGTGCCGTAAGAGGATAGTGATGGCCATCACACTGAGTACTATAATCACTAGTAACGTACCAGCAGAGGGCAGCGTGTAGATGAGTGTGCCCATATGACGGTTGTGCTCTGGGAAGATCAACTCAATATAGGGCAACCCCTGCTCTCCAGACTGTGTCTCTAGGTAGGAGTGGGACTGGACGAAAAGGTCTTTACGCACTACGAGAGGCGCCCTGAGTGAGCGGTCGTGAGTGTTAGGGACAGTCGTATAGACCGCTTGACCTTTGCTATCATAGAGGGTAAACTCAAAGGTCTCCGTAATCCCTACCTGTGCTAACTCGTGCACCAGTGCTCTCTGCAGAAAGTCTACATTGACTCGCTGGCGGAGAGGCTCATTATTGCGCTGAAGGATGGTCCGCAGGACTGTCTCATCGAGGAGGCTACGATGATAGAAGTAGGTGTTGAGTAGCTTGCTCTGCAAAACTCGCGTGTGCTCCTTGATCTGACTATTTACACGCGCCTCTGCCCATGGCGGACAGGTAGCACGCTCAGCATTGCCGTAGCCATTCCACACCTCGCTGCCATCGGACATATAGCTTGACGAGAAGGCGCTAGAGGCGACGCCAGAAGACTGGAGCGTATCATCACTCAGACCTAGTCTCTGCACATCGTCCTGCGTGAGTAGCGAGCGCAACTGACGCTCCACCTCATCTTGCTCCAGCGAGCGAGACACCTCAACGAGAGCTCTCTGGGCCAAAGTCTCAAAGTAGTCATTGTAGAGCTCAGTAACATTTCTAAAGTTGCGCAACTGCAACAAGATAGTTACCGTAGCAATGGCTACGAGCAAGACAATCATAGTCGAAATGATTCGCTTCTCCATATCAGTTACGTTCTCCCAACGCTAATTCCGTACACAAGCAAGAAGCCTTCATCAGAGCCTTATCTGGTCTATATGAATAAGGTCATCTAGATCAATCGTTGTCACGCTCCCATAGGGTAGAATCTGAGCAAAAGCTTCCTGCAGCGTAATGCGCCCCGCCATAGCTCGCACAGCGTTGATGACACCGCCATGCGAGAAGAGCAGTACCCGCTGAGCACCTGATCTGTAGAGCTCATCGAGTAGATCTGCGACACGCTGAGCCAAGTCACGGAGCGACTCCCCCCGGGGGGCTGGCCGATCGATGAAGTACTCGAAGAATGCTGACACCTCCTGATCTACCTCCAGGATGCTAGTCCAGTGCTGCCCCTCCCAGTCGCCAAAGTTCATCTCCTTCAAGCGATCGTCCACCTCTATCTCGGTACCCTCGGGTACGCAGTGCTGCGCCAACTTAAGCGCACGAGACAGTGGACTAGAGAGGATGCGGTCATAGAGAGACAGATCTATCTGAGCAGCTACACGAGGAGCCTCCTCCTCAAATGTACCTGCCAGCGGTATATCTGTATTGCCATAGCAGATGACCTGCCACTCGGGCGCCACTGCCGTATGTCTGACCAATGTGATCTGCATCCTTTCGTACTCTTCTCTTTTCTACCTATTCATATCCAGCGACATGATAAGTGATGGGACTCACCACCTATCGTCACCGTTAAAGTCTTTGCCTCGATTGTCACGTCGACGACCATGGGCATCACCCCCCTTAGCTTTGTAAGGTTTATTGCCCTTGGCATGTCCCTTCGGCTCTCTAGGCTCATCGCTATATCGGTCTGATCTCATTCTCTTAGGACCAGACTTAGCAGGGCGATTAGGTCGTCCTCCACCTCGTGGAGTGTACTCTCGAGCAGACTCTCTCGTCTCTCGATCATCCTGCTGAGCCTCTAGGTAGTGCTTCATCGAGAGAGCCTCACGCAGGATGTCATTGACAGGTAGCTCCTCGCCGTCTAGCGTGACGATATCGTCTTCTACCACGATATCCGTTAGCTCAGCCCGCTCGCCATTGAGCATGACACGTCCAGCGACGATGTACTTCTCCACTTCACGGCGCGATCCAATGCCAGCATCGCTCAGAAGTTTGTTGATACGCAAACTCATGATTCAGTCGTTATATCTAAAGTTTAGTTCATTGATTACTGCTACATAGACAGCTATAGCTGAATCTCATCTATAGCCCGTTGCATACGTCTCACACTCTCGGGGATACCCAGCAAGTGAATGATCTCATGGATACGCGCTCCACGAGGTGCGCCCACGAGCGCCATACGTATACCATTCATCACCTTGCCCATGGGGAGCTCATCACCATTGATTTTGTCATAGAGAGCCTGCTCGATCGTCTCTAGCGAAGCGTCACTCGGGAGTTCCTCCAGGAGCGTGATCATCTGCTGTAAGTAGCCAGGCGTCTCCGCCTTCCAATGCTTCTTAAGCCCCTTAGCATCATACTCGGTAGGCGCCACAAAGAAGTAGAGCACCTCGGGAAGTAAGTCTGGGAGTAGCTGCGCCTTATCTCGCACCGTCAGGAGTACGTCTCGCAGCTGCTCATCGGTAGGGTTCAAGCCACGCTCGCTGAGAGCAGGGCGAAGGTATGCGACGAGGCGCTCTACGGGGACGATCTGTATGTACTGGTGGTTGAACCACTTAGCCTTTTCAAAGTCAAAGCGTGCCCCACTCTTACTACAGCGATCTAGCGAAAAGGCGGAGATCAGCTCAGACGAGATAGCCTTTTGCGGATCTGCAAAAAGCTCTTGATCGGTACCGGGGTTCCACCCTAGTAGAGCTAGGAAGTTGCTCACAGCCTCTGGTAGATAACCCTGCTCGCGATAGCCCATCGAGATAGAGCCATCCTCGGGATTGCGCCACTCCAGGGGGAAGACTGGGAAGCCCAGCTTGTCGCCATCACGCTTGCTCAGCTTACCACTCCCCTGAGGCTTCAGGAGGAGCGACAGGTGGGCAAACTGTGGCATCGAGTCCTGCCAGCCAAAAGCCTCATAGAGCAAGACATGCAGCGGGGCACTAGGAAGCCACTCCTCACCACGGATCACATGCGTAATCTGCATCAAGTGGTCATCTACAATGTTGGCTAGATGGTAGGTAGGCAGGTCGTCAGCACTCTTGTAGAGGACCTTGTCGTCTAGCTGTGTAGAGCTGATGACCACCTTGCCGCGGATCAAGTCGTCGACCTCGACCTCTCGGTCGGGGTCTACCTTAAAGCGCACCACATACTCCTCGCCAGACTCTAGCAGTCGAGTCACCTCCTCACTAGGGAGCGAGAGGCTATTGCGCATCTTAGAGCGAGTCGTAGCATCATAGCTAAAGTTGGGCATCTCCTGCCGTGCCTGCTCCAGCTCCTCCACGGTATCAAAAGCATAGTAAGCAGCACCACGCTCTATGAGCTGCTGCACGTATTCACGATAGATCTCCCGTCTCTCACTCTGACGATAGGGACCGTAGGGCTGATTGTCACTGCCTATACCCTCATCGATCTCTATACCCAGCCACTGTAGCGCCTCGATGATATAGTCTTCAGCTCCAGGCACAAAGCGCTTGCTATCCGTATCCTCTATACGTAGCACCATCGTGCCACCATAATGACGTGCGAAGAGATAATTAAAGAGTGCAGTCCGTGCGCCACCTATATGTAGTGGACCCGTGGGACTAGGTGCAAATCTAACTCGAACCATTCCTGTTTTTCCTTTATTGTTGTCTGTTGCTTACTCAGAGCAGTGTCATTTCGTTTCGTATAGTCGTACGCTAGCTCACAAAGCTCCTCGTGCCGACTCTTTACAACCATGCCACAAAGATAGTAAAAAGCTATGGACAAAGCGCTCCCCCCCCGTACATTCCACCCGCTAATGCAATTTCTCAAGAATGATGTTTTTGATGACTTCATTGGGTGTCTTGTAGTTTAGGTTTTTACGGGGTCTATTG
>NZ_KI535307.1:223867-306555 GCF_000482365.1 Porphyromonas uenonis DSM 23387 = JCM 13868
CCGTACATTCCACCCGCTAATGCAATTTCTCAAGAATGATGTTTTTGATGACTTCATTGGGTGTCTTGTAGTTTAGGTTTTTACGGGGTCTATTGTTTAGTAGGTTCTGAAAGCGTCTAAGGTCTAGGTCAGTTAAGTCTTCGAAAGTAGAGGACTTGGGGATAAACTGGCGTAGCAGTTTGTTTAGGTACTCAATATGAGGCTTATCCCAGGATTGATAGGGGTGGGCAAAGTAGACGGGCGTTTTGAGAGACCTCTCTATGGTCTTAAACTTGGTAAACTCACTTCCATTGTCGGTTGTGATCGAGTGTAGCAGTCCCATCCTCTTGTAGTATCTCAGAGCTTTATTAACCTCTCTGGCGAGGGCTTTGGCGTCCTTGCCATGCTCCAAAAGCCGTATGATGGTGAAGCCTGTAACACGCTCCACAAGCGTCAGGATTACCCCTTTCTGCTCTTTGCCTATAATGGTATCCATCTCAAAATCTCCTACTCGCTCCTTTTGGTCAATGCACTCAGGACGAGTCTCTATGGACTTTCGCTTAGGCCAGTCTGTTTTTATTGGTACGGCCAGGCGTCGCTTGCGATAAGCTAGCCCATGCCTCGTGTGTTTGTAAAGCTCGCCACCAGCTTTCTTGTCTTGATGCAGGAACTTGTAAATGGAGGTCTTACCAACCATAGGCTTGCTCTCCAGCTTTCGCCTTCCAGCAATTTGCTCTGGAGACCATTTATGCTCTACAATGCACTGGACAATATCAGCTTTCATAGCGTTCGTCAACTTAGCTCTTGCCTTGTTCTTCCAATCTTGTCGCTCTTTGGCAAACATATGAGCCTGAGTAGGGCTATAGTTGCCAGCGTGTGTCAAGTTCCTCTTAATCTCTCTACAGATGGTGCTAGGGTGTACTCCTATGACCTCTGCGATCTTTTTTTGAGGAGTATTAGTCTTCAGAAGAGCAGCAATTTCGTATCTTTGCGCTTGGGTTAGATGCATACTTGTATATAGCTAAGTTTTTGTTTCCACAGCAAATATACTGCATTAACCTTAAAGGGACGGTGAGCGCATCGTCCCTTTTTTCGTCTCGGCAGCTCGCTACCTGCTCCTCCCGCCCTCCTTGGAGAGGAGGGGGCGTCCGGAGCAGGGCGAGCTCCACTCCAAATTGCATTTTGGAGTGGAAAATACGCACGAATTGCAAACTGTAGGGGCACACCTGTTCGCTCTAATCTCCCGCCTCGCATCTCTCGCCTCAGGAGGAAATCAGTTATCTCCAGTGAGCAAACGAACTTTCCCCACGGAGGGCCAAAATAAAACTTCGGAAGAATGAAATGAAACTTCGGAAGAAGCAAATCAAACTTCCGAAGAATTTTCCCGTTCCTCCGTGGAGGTTTCCCATTTGGTACCGAGGCATTTTCGATTTCCTCAGGGGTGTGGGGTCAAGGTCATCGGAGTGCATCGGAACTATCAGAGGGATCGGAGGGATCAGACGTGTAACGGCTGTAGGGACGCACGGAAGTGTTTAGCGGGAGGGCGTCCGTTGTAGAACGATCTTGACGATGTAGCTTTTGACAGGACGGACGCCATCTCACTCGACACTATTCGTGCGTCCCGTCAACGGGCTACTCGTCTTGCTGTACTACGACAGACTCCCCGACGTGTAGCGAAAATGTAGGGACGCACGGTCGTGCGTCCGTTGTGTCAAAGGTTACAGCATCGTAAATTTAACGGGGACGGACGCACTCCCGCTAAACACTTCCGTGGGTCCCTACACGGGGTTACTCGTCTTGAGCGCGTTTACAAAGGGCTACTCGTAAGATTTGCGGGATCTTTGTTTGCTTACCCTCTCTCGTAAGGCGGGCTAGCTAGTGCGACCCTGTATGGCTGAGTAGGCTTGCTTGAGTAGCTCGAGGGTGTCACGCGCGGCTTCTTGCTGGGCGCGCTTCTTGCTACTACCTGCGCCTCGGCCTACGGGCTTGCCATCGATCCAGACGCTGTAGATGAAGTGGTCGTGAGGCATCGCTTGATGCTCCTCAAGACGAAACTCGTGGGACAGGTGATGCTTCTGTACCCACTCGATGAGCTCGCTCTTATAGTTCTGAATGCTCGCCACCGTGTGTTCCTGCATGTCTCGGTAGGTGGGGAGGATGTAGTCACGGACGAACTCTTGCGTACGGGCATAGCCCTGATCGAGGTAGATGGCTCCAATGAGCGCCTCTACGGTGTTACCGTAGATGTCTACCGAGTTGTCCAAGGCGCTTGGCACCATGATGATATAGCGCTCTAGATGCAAGCGACGACCTACCTCGTTATTGACGGGGCGACTCACGAGCGAGCTCTTGCACTTGCTCAGCTCACCTTCGTCCCATGTGGGGTGGAGGTGGTAAAGGTAGGTGCAGATGGAGGCTTCGAGGACAGCATCGCCGAGGAACTCAAGTCGCTCATTATTGAGCTTCTCCCCACCCTCCCCGATGATGGTGCAGGAGCGGTGACGCATCGCTAGGAGGTAGAGGTCTGTGCGGACAGGCACGATGCCTATCCGGTCAAAGAGTGAGGTCAGATCTGGCGTGCGCTGCGAGGTGCCCCCACGCATCTTACGCCACCAATGCTGCCAGCGCTCGCCTAGCTCTCGAAGCAGGGATCTAGTCCTAGAGGTGCGAAAGGAACTCATAGCTGTCGCTCTCTAGAAGACCCCAAAAAGCGATACCCCTCCATACGCGTCGGCTCTAAAGCGACGTGCGTGAGGGGGTATCGCTGATACAGTGTCATGAGTTGATGCGGTGCGTGTGCGCTTACTGAACCTTCTTGAAGATGACGCAAGCGTTGTGACCACCGAAGCCGAAGGTATTGCTCATGGCTACGTTGACAGTACGCTTTTGCGCCTTGCCAAAGGTGAAGTTGAGCTTGTAGTCTATCTGATCGTCTTCGTCACCTGGCTCATGATTGATGGTTGGTGTGACGACATCCTCCTGGATGGACTTGACGATAGCCATCGCCTCGAGCGCTCCTGTAGCACCGAGGAGGTGTCCTGTCATAGACTTTGAGGAGCTGATATTGAGATCGTAAGCTTTGTCGCCCCAGACGCTTTGGATAGCTTTGACCTCGGAAGCATCACCGACAGGTGTCGAGGTGCCGTGGACGTTGATATAGTCTACATCCTCGGGCTTCATACCTGCATCCTCTAGTGCGCGGGTCATCACGAGCCTGGCGCCTAAACCCTCGGGGTGGCTGGCAGTCAGGTGATACGCATCGGCCGATAGTCCGAAGCCGGCAAACTCGGCATAGATCTTAGCTCCACGAGCGACAGCATGCTCATACTCCTCTAGGATAAGGATAGCGGCGCCCTCGCCTAGTACGAAGCCATCGCGGCTAGCACTGAAGGGACGAGAGGCTGTCTCGGGAGAGTCGTTGCGGGTGGAGAGGGCGTGCATCGCGTTGAAGCCACCGATACCAGCGACTGTCACGGCAGCCTCGCTACCGCCTGCGACCATCATCTTAGCCTTGCCTAGGCGTATCATGATAGCAGCGTCGATGATAGCATTCGTCGAGGAGGCACAAGCTGAGGCGACGCTGTAGTTGGGGCCGTGGAAGCCGTACTCAATAGATACGAGTCCAGCGGCAATGTCGGAGATCATCTTCGGGATGAAGAAAGGATTGAAGCGGGGCCCTCGCTCGGGATCATACTGCATGATCTCCTCCTGGAAGGTCTCTAACCCTCCGATGCCTGCGCTGATGATGACGCCGACCTCGTTCTTGTCAACCTGCTCTAGGTCTACAGCGGAGTCTGCGATCGCCTCTTTCGTTGCTACCAGAGCGAGCTGAGTGTATCGATCATAGCGACGTACCTCCTTGCGGTCAAAGTGCTCTTCGGGGTTGAAGCCCTTGACCTCACAGGCAAACTGGGTCTTGAACTTGGAAGCATCAAACTGTGTGATGGGAGCTGCTCCACTCTTGCCCGCTAGCAGGTTTTGCCAAGTGGTAGGAGCATCATTGCCAATGGGGGTGATGGCACCTAGGCCAGTCACGACTACTCTGTTAAATTGCATAGGCTATATCAAAGTCAAGCGTCAGGATATGAGGAATCTGCTGCTGTGTGCAACAGGTTCTAGCGGTGTAAACTGATTGATGGGAAGCACTCAAGGGCAAGCCCAGCACCCATGCTGGGAGATCTGAGACTTGCCCTTGGGCTTTGTACTTTAGCGGGAGAGTCGCCACGCGACTAGGCGGCGACACCTCTGTATCGTATGGTGAGGAGAGCGCTACTGCGTATACTCCTCTAGATAGATTATGCTAGCTGCTTCTCGATGTAGTCGATAGCGTCACCAACGGTCTTGATACCCTCAGCCTCCTCATCAGGGATGGTCATATCAAACTCCTTCTCGAAGGCCATCATCAGCTCGACCGTGTCAAGAGAGTCAGCACCAAGATCGGTGGTGAAGTTTGCCTCACGAGTTACCTCTGAGAGCTCAACGTTGAGCTTGTCTGCGATTAGGTCTTTGACCTTGCTTTCTACTTCTGCGTTCATTGCTTAATAGGTTATTTGATGAATAATTGATTAGTCATATTGGGTCGGTAGCGCAGCTCTGCCAGTCGCTCCACGCGAGGAGCGTATCGTATCCGCAGATTTAGCTGTACCTTTGTGCAGAAGAGGTGTCAGAGCGTGTGAATGCCGTCGCACTTTGCACACATACACCCCTTATGTGCAACAAATGTACGAAGAAAAATGGAAACCATAGCAATATTCGCCTCGGGCAATGGCACAAATGCTGAAGCTCTCGTCCACTACCTCACAAATATAGACGACATTTCCGTCGCGCTCATAGCAACTGACAATCCTCACGCCGGAGTCCTCCAGCGTGCTGAGAGACTAGGTGTACGCTCTCTCGTCTTCCAGCGCAAAGAGATGGCGGACGTTGCCTTTGCCGAGCAACTCAGAGAGCAATATCAGGTGACAGCCATCGTCCTCGCAGGCTTCCTCGGCTTGGTGCCGGAGAGCTTGCTACGAGCTTTCCCTCGGCGCATCCTCAATATTCATCCAGGGCTCCTGCCAGACTATGGGGGCAAGGGAATGTATGGCGACCGTGTCCACGAGCGTGTCCTCGAGGAGCACTGCAAGGTGAGCGGCATCACGATCCACCTCATCGATGGCGAGTACGATCGTGGCTCGACGCTCTGCGAAGTGCGTCTAGCGGTCCACCCCGACGACACGGTCAACACGCTCGCTGAGCGCATCCATCGCCTCGAGCACACCTACTACCCTATCGTCGTCGCCGACTACCTCACACGTCCCGACCTTCCGCCGCTAGCTTAGCCGAGTTACTCCTCCGACGACTGATCAAGCGCTTTGAGCTCCTTGAACTTAGCCTGCATCGTTGGGTTCTTGTAGGTGAGCTTGCGGATGGTTAGCCCCTCCGCCTTGTCGTTGGCTAGGCGCAGGTTGTTTTCGCTACCGATGAGATTGTCCTTGATCTTCTGCAAATGCTTGATCGAGTTGTCGATCTCTTCGATCGCCTTCTGAAACTTCTCACTCGCTAGGCGGTAGTTGCGCCCGAACTTGTCCTTGAACTCCTCTATATCCTCTTCAAAATGCGTTATGTCGATGGACTGCTGCTGCGCCTCAAAGAGTTGCTTCCGTATGTCGAGGCTCTTGCGTGAGGTAGAGACTAGGAGCGTGATCAGGGGTACGAAAAATTGCGGGCGGATCACATACATCTTCTCGTAGCGGTGTGACTTGTCCACGATGCCCCCGTTGTAGAGCTCGCTGTCGGGCTCTAGGAGCGACACGAGGACGGCATACTCGCACCCTTTCTTGCGACGATCCTCGTCGAGCTTCTTGAGAAAGTCCTCATTGCGATGCTTCGTGGCGGTCTCGTCAGCCTCGTTTTTCATCTCAAACATGATGGAGATGTACTCGGGCTCGCCCGCTCCCGCATAGTCACGAAAGATAAAGTCCCCCTTGGTACCACCGACCACGTCATTGTCCTTCTCAAAGTAAGCGTAGGGGTAAAAGGTCCTCAGCTTCTGCTCAAACTCTAGGGCGCAGTGCTGCTCCAGTGTCTCGCCTAGCATCTTGGTGGAGAGACGCGTCTTGAGATCTTTGTAAAAGCTAACCTGCGCCTTCAGCATCTCCTCCTGCTCCTTGTGTTGCTCCTGCAGCCTGCCAAGCTCTAGCTGAGCTTCCTTACTCTGCAGCTCCGCCTGAGAGCGTAGCAAGACGATCTCTTGCTCCTTAGCTTGTAGTGCTTTCTGGCTCTCAGCCTGAGCTTTCAGGCGTTCGTTATCCCGCAGGCTCTCCTGCTGCGCCAGCTCTGCGTGGAGCTCGGTGATGGTTTTCTCCTTGTTTGCCAGCGCCAGTTGTAGCTCCGCTTGGCTCTTCTCCCCTATAGCGTCTAGTCTGCTCTGAAGCTGTGCCAGCTCGGTATCTCGCTGTGCCAGTCGCTCCTTGAGGGTCGCCTCAGCCTGCGCCACGGCGAGCTGCTGCCCCTGTCGGCTCCGCTCCTCTACGAGCGCAACCCTCTCAGCGAGTGCCTTGTCAAAGGCCTCGCCACGCACCTGCTCTAGGAGCTGCGCATAGCCACGCTCGTCAATACTAAACGGCTTATTGCAATTCGGACAAATCAATTCGTGCATGTCTTATCCAGTGTCTCTAAAAAGGTTGGTTCAAGTGAAGACAAAGATACTCTTTTCGGCAAATCTCACTGAGAGAAGTATACAACATTTGCATGGCTCATAATAAATAGGTATCTTTGTGGTGGTAATGAAACTGTTCAACCTTTAGAATACCTATATATGAGTACTAAATCAATCAAAGGTACACGTACCGAGCAGAACCTCCTGAAGTCATTCGCAGGAGAGTCACAAGCTAGAAATCGCTATACATACTTCGCTAGCGTAGCGAGGGATGAAGGCTATCGCCAGATCGAGGCTATCTTCCAGGAGACTGCTGATCAGGAGAAGGAGCACGCTAAGCGTTTCTTCAAGTTCCTCGAGGGTGGTGAGCTAGAGATCACCGCTGCTTTCCCCGCTGGCGTCATCGGCACCACCGCCGAGAACCTCAAGGCTGCAGCCGCTGGTGAGCACTGCGAGGCTGAGGAGCTCTATCCAGAGTTCGCCGACATCGCTGAGGAGGAGGGCTTCAAGACCATTGCAGCCGTCTACCGCAACGTAGCCAAGGCTGAGCAGGAGCACGAGCGTCGCTACCTCAAGCTCCTAGAGCGCGTCGAGTCTGGCAAGTACTTCGAGCGTGAGAAGGAGATCTACTGGCAGTGCCGCAACTGTGGCTTCGTAGTCAAGGCTAAGAAGGCACCCGCTAAGTGCCCCGCTTGCGATCACCCACAGGAGTTCTTCGAGCCAATGCGCGACAACTACTAAAAAGTATCGCATAGGCTGTCCGCCTATACAGATCAAGCCCAGCAGACTCTTCGTTTGCTGGGCTTGATTCGTTTAGTACCTCTAGAAAGGAAAGAGAGTGCTCAGACGAGCGTACGGAAGAGCCGCACGAAAGCCTCCGCCATCGCCTCACGTGTGTACTGCTGATAGTGATCGGTAAAGGTCTCTCTCGGTAGCGCCTCGCCACGCTCTAGACGCTCCAAGTGATGAGCAACAAAATCTACCACCTGTGCTACACCGTTAGCAGCAAGCGCCCCGCCATGCGCCCGGAGGATCTGCGCCACAACGCTCTCGTCGCTCTCCACCATCAGGATAGGCCGACGCATCGCCATCGCCTCAAAGAGCTTAGTCGTCACCATTCCGTGAGGCCCCTCGGGTTGCTCACGACGGCCTAAGAGGAGGAGCATATCAGCCTGAGCCAGTAGCTTCGGCACCTCAGCGTAAGGCACCATTGCGTGAAAGTGCTGCGCAGCTCGGACACCAGGGGGAAAGGCTTCTAGGAGTTGCTCGAGGAGCCTCTGCGAAGCGTTGTCGCAGTACCAATGGACCTCGACGGCTCCACGCTGGACCCACTTGTCTAGCGCCTCCTCTTGTAGTGCCTTGAGGAGTAGCGTCGGATCCCGCATCTCTAGCGAGAGCAAGCGTCCTGTGTAGACGATGCGTAGCGGTAGCTGTGGAGACCGATCGGGCTGTGCGATGAAGAGGCCCTCGTCATAACCGTTAGGGATACAGAAGACTGGTAGCTCTGGGTGCAACTGCTGCAACTGGTCACGGTGCCACTCGGAGACAGTCGTGATGGCTGAGGCATGACGTAGCGCTGCTGTTCGTGCTTTGATGAAGCGAGTCCGAAGCCAGCTGTAGAACTTTCGGCGCATAGGCACCCAACGTGGTAGCGGTGCTGGGAGAAAGCCCTCGGGCGTGTACTCCTCGACGATGTCTCGGCAGTCCATCACGGCGGGTAGCCCCGTCTGCCGTGCCAAGCAAGCGACCGCTGGGAGCGGGAATGTGCGATAGCTCATCCCCACGATCAGCTCGTATTGTGTCAAGTCGTAATGCTGACGCAAGTGCCGTACGAGGCGCCTGCTCTTCACCTGCCAGAGCGCATCAGCGAGCGCATAGAGCGACCGTCCCTTCTTGGGGGCTAACGGCACACGCTCCAGACGGTGTGCAGGCAAGCTACTCATGCGCTCCACAGAGCCGTGAGAGCCTTGGTGATCCCCTCTGATCTCTTCGCTCATCACGTCGACCTGCCAGTCACGCTCGGGGAGGCGCTGCAGGAGTGCCGTAATGCGGGGTGCAAACTGCGGGGGGAGCAGGTCGGTCAGTAGCAGGATACGGTGAGGAAGCATAGGAGCGCAAGGACTATAGCCCAACAATGTCAGGCGCTGGCGAGAGCTTGATGATCTGGCGCAGCAAAGCTCGGTACAGACGAGTGTGGTAAATGTGTGGATCGTCCAGCAGCAGATTCTCATTGTGAAAGAGTAGCGTCACCTCGCCATGATACTTGTACGCCTGCTCGACCATTGCCAGAGCCACCCGCTCAGCCTCTGCGTAGTCAAGGTGCATGTACTTCTCATCATGTAGGGTGTAGTCCATCACCGTGAGCGGATGCAGGATCAAATCTGTGACCGCCATGCTCTGAGGATTGATAAAGCGCACGGGACGCGATGTGCCCAGTCTAAAACCCGCCACATCGGCGTAGCTCATAGAGTAGTCATGGTAGATGCCAGCCCCGAGGAGCGCATTGTAGTCCTCAGGCTCACGCACCGCTAGGTAGTGATGACGAGAGCAGGTGACGGACTCACCTAGTTCTTTCTCCAGCTCTACCTTAGCCGCCTCCACCGCATCTGGGTGCTCCGAGCAGTAGAGATTTAGATGGAGACCAAACTCCACCTTGCGTCTCCGTGCCAATCGCATGATGGCTGCTATCTTATGATTGCGTAGCGTGTAGTTTGGTTTGTCCAGTGGATGCGGACTAGGCGTCTTAATGAAAAAGATCGTTCGCACGGGGCTAGCACACTTGCGCTGCGTCTCCACATTCCAATCCAGGAAGCGACCATAGCTAAAGAAGAGATCCTCACTAGCCCGTGAGAAAGTATTGCGATAAGCAGCCCGCAGCGAGAGACGCTCCTTGAGGAGGAGGCGCAGGAAGCCCCGCACCCCCGAGCTGTAGTAGGGCTGGTCTAGATCATGTGTGAGTGCCACCGAGCTAAAGCCAGGCTCCATCGGCTGTACCGCTAGGCCTATCTCGCTCATCAGTCGTCGTAGCTCCGCAGCATACTCATCCACCAGCGGACGCTCCAGAAAGCCCGCACGGTATGCCAGGGACTCCCGTCCTGGGAAGCGACCATGCTCATCCCTCCGCTTACGATAATACATCTCCTCGTAACGAGACAGTAGGAAGTAGCTACTCGCTACGAGGTCTGCGTAGATAATAAGGCGTGTGCCATAAGGCGTCTCTAAGCTCTCCTCGCGAGGCTCCCCAAAGAGTAGCGGCATCCCATGCCACTCGGCGAGAGGTAGTGTGGGCATCGACTCGGCACGCCCATACTGCTCATAGTCAAAGAAGCCCGACGGCACGATCACCACACGATGATACGGCTTCGCCTCCTCAGGACGGCAGTAAGCGACGTAGTCTGGTGAGTGCTGCATCTGAGCGTGACGCGAGATGCGTATCTTGCCCGAGATATCGAGCGGGGTCGCATCTCCGAGTAGGAAAGAGAGGATATATTCTGTCGCCTCGTAGTGTCGCATATAGATAGATTAATAGAGATGCCGTAGATAGTACTGCCGTAGCTGCAGGCGCATAGCCAGCGTCTGTCGCCCCGCCTGCAGTCGCAGGTAAGGGTGTGGTACAGCTCCGAAGCTGCGAAAGAAGAAGGCGATGCCAGGCTGCATCGATCCCTCAAAGTCAAAAGTGTGACACCCCGCCTCTCTACTCCATCTGATGAGCCGATCGAGTAGTAGAGCCATCGCGTCCTCGCCCTCAGGCGTCCTCGCCTGCCCCCCCGCAATATAGTATGCGGTGCCGGCGTGATGCGCTACAAAGGCTCCAGCCACAGGCTCCTCCGTCTGTGGCGAGAGCAGGAGTAAGACAGCACCCTGCCGATGCGCCACGGCAGCCGTCACAAGACGTCTCAGTGAGGAGGCACAGAGATGGTCTCCTCCGCTACGCTCTAGACTCTTACGACAGAGCTTCACCAGCATCTCCGCACAGCTAGCCACATTCGTCTCCTCAGCCCAGAGCTCTCGTAGACCTAGGGCAGTGGCGCGGCGCACCTTTCGCCGGATCAAACTGTTGTACAGCTCTTGAGGCGACCTTTGCGCCAAGTCTAGAAGATGCGTATAGGCGACCGAGCTACGCCAGGCACCGGCAGGCGTCTCACACGGGAACCAGTCCCAATAGTCGAGCGGTAGGTGCGCCTCTATATAACGTAGTGATGAGGGGAGCGTCTCGCTGAGCTCCTTCATAGCTGCTAGGTGGGCAATGTATCGCTCCCGATCAAAAAGCTCCTCCCCCACTGCCCCCGAACGATCACTCAGCGGTCCAGCGAACTGACAGTAAGGAGGCACGATCAGGTGCCGTCGCGTAGGCATAAAGAGAGGCCACACCAGTGTCGGGGCACCCTCCTTAGCTCCTGCTGTAGAGAGCACCGACATCTCCTCACTCCCCGATGCTGCGCATAGCCACCAGGGCTGCGCATAGAGCGGTAGCGAAGGGGTCTCAGCAAAATACCGCGTGTACTGCTCACTAGAGATGGAGAGACTCACGGCCGACTAAACTAAACCGTTGTGGGATGATGAGATTAGCTGGCACAGCACGTAGCTCATAAGCCTCCTCCGAGAGCTCACGCACAGCCTCCCATAGCAACTCTCTCACAGTCTCGACAGGCCACCCAGCGATACCACACCCCACCTCCGTGAGGTAGAAGGTAAGACTCGGATGCTCTAGGGCAAAGCGTAGCAAGCGCACCAGACTAGCACGTAGTGCCTCTGGAGCCACCCGTCGCATATCCTCACCAAGCGTCGGCAGAGCATAAGCCTGCCCAGTCAAGCCCTCGGCGACACCCATCTCTGCGTTAAAGTCGCAATGAGCAGTACGCGCAGCACCACCCATATGGTGCCCTAATAGATTGCTCCCGAAGACAAACACCTCGTCCTCAGAGAGCGCAGAGATGCGTTCTGGCGTATACTCCTCGTCTGTACGATCAGCGAGTCGCTGCCATCCACGTGGAGTCTGCAGTGCTGTCATGATAACTATGCTTTAGAGTTTACGACTGGGTTGCAATAGGCCCAGCTCTATTTGATAGCGTGGATTAGAAAGGTTCGCAAGGTGCATGAGCTTTCGCTCACGCACCCTACGCCCCTCAGACTATCTATTATATATCAAAGTCCTCGTCAACCAGCTGATCCGTCGTGTCTAGGGATTCGCTCTCCTCCCCTTCGGCAGACTCTTGCGAGAGATGTAGCTTGCCCTCATGAGCTAGCTGATCCATCACCTGCTGAGCCACCTCGTCTGCCAGCTCAGGATTGTCGTCCAGGAGCTCCTTGACCGCATCACGACCCTGACCTATGTTATTGCCCTGATAGGAGAACCACGAACCACTCTTCTTGAGGATACCCATATCGGTCGCAGCATCGATGATCTCGCCTACACGGTTGATGCCCTGACCGAAGAGTATGTCAAACTCAGCACGACGGAAAGGAGGAGCCACCTTGTTCTTGACGACACGCACACTCGTCACCTTGCCGACTACATCGTCGCCCTTCTTGATCTGCTTGTAGGCACGTATGTCTAGGCGCACAGAGGAGTAAAACTTGAGCGCATTACCACCCGTCGTCACTTCGCTAGGACCCGTGGGGCTATAACCCGAGCTGATCTTCATACGTAGCTGATTGATGAAGATACAGCAAGTCTTAGAGCGACTCACAGCAGCCGTGATCTTGCGCATAGCACGAGACATGAGACGTGCGTGCAGACCCACCTGCGTATCTCCCATCTCGCCCTCTATCTCCGCCTTCGGAGTCAGAGCAGCTACCGAGTCCACCACAAGAATATCAACCGCTGACGAACGAATCAACTGCTCGGCAATGTCTAGCGCCTGCTCACCATCATCAGGCTGAGAGATCCACAGACGGCTAATGTCCACTCCCAGAGCCTGCGCATACGTCGGATCAAAAGCATGCTCCGCATCAATGATCGCAGCGATACCACCCAGCTTCTGCGCCTCGGCAATAGCGTGGATAGCCAGCGTCGTCTTACCCGAAGACTCTGGACCAAAGATCTCAATGATACGTCCACGAGGGTAGCCTCCGACACCGAGAGCTATGTCGAGCGTCAAGCTCCCCGAGGGGATCACGCTCACATCCTCCACGGCATCATCCGCCATATTCATGATAGCGCCCTTGCCAAACTGCTTCTGTATACGTCCCATGGTAGTCTCCAGCGCCTTCATTTTCGCTGCGACATCTGTAATAGGAGGAGTGACGACAGTCCTCTCATTTTTCTTTGCCATATTTACCTAGTCCTTAGTTGAATATCGGAGGTCCGTGAGCCTACGCTCTTAACCATATATAACCTCCCATACAAAGGTAATAAAAAACCGCAACAGCTCACCCCTCGCCCCCACAGCTTCGCAAGAGGGGCATAGAGGAGGGGGAGGAACATGCATTATAACTTTTTTTGAAGCAATTGTGCCATTCGAGAGAAAGATATATCTTTGTTCTCAGGTATCTCACATCCCGACATCTCAAGAGATGACTAGCTAGCAGCTAGACCACACTAAAGAGCAGTAGATATGACTAGACTAAACTCAGTACAGATTAGTAGATGCCCCGCTTGTGGGCACCTCATCCCTAAGGATCGTAAGACGTGTCCTTACTGTGGTAATGTAGAGATCCAGACACCAACAGCTCAACAAAAAGTGCAGAGGACTCCCTCTACGCCACAAGTGTCTCAGTCTGTCGTTCAGGCTTCTCAGCAGGGGGCGCAAGTGCCTCCACCTGTCACCCAGACTCCTCAGCAGGAAAATCAGTGGACGCAGGCTCCTCAGCAGCAAAGTCAATGGACGCAGGCTCCTCAGCAGGGGAATCAGTGGGTGCAACCTTTTCCGCCAGCGGAACCAGTAGCACCGCCACCCACGACTTCGCACACCAATAAGGGGCTTCGCAATGGGCTCATCATCGGAGGGTCTCTCATTGTAGCAGCCATCGTTGTCGTCCTGGCGTGGAGCTTACTATCTGATGCTCGAGTGCTGAAGCAAAGCATCCTAAAGCCACTGACTCAGAAGCAACTAGAGGCAAAGAGCAAGAGTTATCCTCAGCTCATCAAGTATGCCACTCTCTTTAGTGATATCCGTAATCGCGTGATCGGCACCCCCGATGAGGCTACTTACCAGTCTGTCTCCTACGAGCAGATGATAAGCTATCTAGACTTTTTGTATAGCAACTCAGAGCAGGCGAAGCTACGAGACAAGGCCATGGCAGCCTACGCAGACTATCGCAAGCCCTATGACGTAAAGTTCCAAACAGAGGCAGATCGGTGGACTAAGTTTTACAACGAGCACGACCCTAGTGCGTATCTAGACCTTACCTTCCACACAAGATATGAAAGTGAGGACGTCTACTACTACACACGTTACTATCCAGCCTTTTGGATCGATATAAGCTACCCCAAGGGAGCGATAAAGGATTGCGAAGTCTTCTTCGGGCTATGGAGTGACGAGTTTGAGCATTGGTACTACAGTGGTACTACTACGCTATCTCTAGAGGGGCTCAAGGAGTGTACCCGATCTGCCGATTACTACTTCCAGCATGTCTCTAGGACCTCTCAGGACATTTACGATGACTACTCAATTAAGTATGAGGTCCGGAATGTGACCCTACCTAATGGCACTACTATCTCACTCTCTGATAGAAACGAGATCCCTAGAGAGATGCTACAGTACATCGAGGAGCAGACCCCCGAAAATAAGGATCGGGCTATCTTAGCCCTAGTGGACTCTAACTTCCTCGAGCAGGCAAAGTACGTCAGCACGTATACAGAGAAGTATTGTGAGAAGAAGGACAAGCTCTGCTACGATCTACTCTCGAAGATGTATGGCGATACGATGATCCCCTCTCTAGGACAAAACTAGAGGATCTGACATAAGCTACAAACGACGAAGCATCCCCTTGCAGTACGACCGTACTGCAAGGGGATTGCTTGTAGTGGCTCTGTGGAAGATGCTACTTGACGATAAAACAAGCTGTGTGTATTAACCCGAGGTAAAGGGGACTCCCCAGCTCTCAGCAATCAAAGTTACTGAAATACAACGTCTATACGACAATACTTAATCCTCCCCCCAGGGCTACCGCATGATAAAAATGAGCTCGTTTCAATTCCTACCTAGGAATTCCACAAATAGCTACCTAGGAAATGGCCAAATTCTTCGGACTTATTTTTTGATTCCTCCGAAGTTTCATTTGATTCCTCCGAAGTTTCATTTGATTCCTCCGAAGTATTTTTGATTTCCTAGGTAGGAATTGGGCAAATTCCTAGGTAGGAATTCAATTCTTCGGGAGCAATTGAAACGAGATCGTTTTTATCATGCATCAGCCCTGAGACATTGCCCCCCAGTGGATCGCATCCTGGAAAATGACAAGAGGGAGTGCCGAGCTAATTGCTCGACACTCCCTCTCCTATTGTTACTTTGAGCTCAGGACGAGTGGCAGGGGGCTTTTGTCAGCCCTCACACGCTACATAGAGTCTATCCACATGGGTGGTGAACTATGTGGCTGTGTCTCGTCAGTGCCCTAGTGAAGTTACTACTCCTGTGCTGGCTCTTCTGCCTGTGCTGGCTCTTCTGCAGCTGGAGCCTCTGGCTGGGCAGCTGCCTTAGTAGCAGCGCTACCACGACGTGAACGACGTGTGCGCTTCTTGCCATCACTCTTAGGTGCAGAGGCGCTCTTGGCGATGTTGTCGTTGAAGTCTACAAGCTCGATAAAGCACATAGAGGCGTTATCGCCAAGACGTAGTCCCGTGCGTAGGATACGTGTGTAACCTCCAGGGCGATCGCCGACCTTGTCGACGACGGTGCCGAAGAGCTCCTTGACTGCCTCCTTGTCTCGTAGGTAGCTGAAGGCTAGACGACGAGATGCGGTGGTGTCATTTTTTGCCGTGGTAATGATAGGCTCGACAAACTTGCGCAGTTCCTTAGCCTTGGCCACTGTCGTATTGATCCGCTTGTGCATGATGAGTGAGCTAGCCATGTTGGCAAGCATAGCCTCACGATGTGCCTTGGAGCGGCCTAGATGGTTGAATTTCTTATTGTGTCTCATAAGAGGGATTAATCATTATCTAATCTATAGGGTGTGAGATCCATATCAAAGTCCAGCTTCTGATCTGCTAAGAACTGCTCGATCTCTACAAGCGACTTCTTGCCGAAGTTCTTGATCTTCAAGAGTTCCTCACGATCCCTACTAAGTAGGTCGGCAATCGTGGAGATGCCCGCAGCCTTGAGACAGTTGAGCGCACGGACAGAGAGATCTGTCGTCGCTAGGTCTGTCATCAACTGGGAGCGAACCTTCATCACCTGATTGTCTAAGAGCTGCTCAGGCTCCTCCTCGGGGAGCTCGACCTCAAACTCCTTGTCCGTAAAGAGTGTGAAGTGCGAGATCAAAATCATCGCAGCCTGACGCAGAGCTTCACGTGGGTGAATGGTGCCGTCAGTTTCGATCTCTAGGACGAGCTTCTCGTAGTCAGTGCGCTGATCTACACGATACGCCTCGGTAGTCTGATTGACCTTGCGAATCGGGGTGTAGATACCATCGATAGGGAGCGTATTGACGGGGTCGTCCTCGCGACGATTCTCCTCGGAGACGACGTAGCCACGTCCCTTATTGATGCGTACCTCGATCGTGAAGTCAGCATCCTCAGCAAGATTGCAGATGACCAAGTCGGGGTTCTGCACCTTATAGCTTGTTAAGACCTTATTGAGGTCACCAGCCTTAAAGGTGTTACGACCTGTGACATGGAGCGTGATGGTCTCCTCCTGAGGATCCTCTACAGTAGCCTTGAATCTAATCTGCTTGAGGTTGAGTATGATATGGGTTACATCTTCCAATACCCCTGGAATAGTAGCAAATTCATGCTCTACACCTTCGATACGGATAGAAGCTATTGCATACCCCTCTAGCGATGAGAGGAGGATGCGCCGCAAGGCGTTGCCAATAGTCATAGCATAGCCTGGCTCTAGAGGCTTAAATTCAAACTTGGCGTAGTGATCCGAAGCGTCCAGCATGAGGACGCTGTCAGGTTGTTGAAATGCTAATATTGCCATAGAGTTAGAGGGTTACTTAGAATACAATTCGACGATGAGCTGCTCCTTGATGGGCTCGGGTATCTCCTCACGTGTGGGTACGTTGAGGAACTTACCGCTGTAGGTGCGTGCATCCCACTCTAACCATGGATACTTGCTATGATTGTATCCAGCGAGAGCGTCTGCAATGACCTCCATAGACTTGTCACGCTCACGTACGCCGACGATCTGTCCGGGCTTGAGGGTGTAGGAGGGGATGTTCACCACCTCACCATCGACGACGATGTGACGGTGAGAGACGAGCTGACGTGCAGCAGCACGTGTGGGAGCGATGCCTAGACGGAAGACAACGTTGTCTAGACGAGACTCGAGGAGTTGTAGAAGTATCTCACCCGTGATGCCTGAGGTGCGCTGTGCCTTCTCAAAGAGATTGCGGAACTGACGCTCTAGGACTCCGTAGGTGTACTTAGCCATCTGCTTCTCGCGGAGCTGAAGTGCATACTCGCTTTGCTTGCGACGACGGTTGTTGCCGTGCTGACCTGGAGGATAGTTTTTCTTGCTCAGGACTTTGTCTGCACCAAAGATGGGCTCACCAAACTTGCGTGCGATCTTGGACTTAGGACCAATATATCTTGCCATTGTTCTATTTCATTTAAATGCTACACCATACATCTGCTCTACAGGATGCTCGAGGGCATAAGCGCCACTCTCTGCTGTGTGGTGGTCAAGGCTGGGATCATATCTCAAGTAGTAAGTCTAGAAGTGACGGCGCATATAGAGCAGCCGCGATGCGATTAGAATAAGAGGGAAAGTAAATGAGCAACCGCATCAATCTCACACTACGTCTGTCGACTTACAGAGTCACTATCTTGAGTCTATCTCTAAGCTGAGACCTATCTGTAGAGCTTGCCATGTCACGAGGTGCACCAAGGACTGACCGTGCAGTCTATCTGTAGATAAGTGAGGGTTGCGTCCTGATGTGGACTCTCCACGCTATCTCTACATGGGCGGTGCAATCGCTCTCTAGGTAGCTGTGATCTCTATACTTGTAGCAACTAGACCTTACGTCTCTTAGGAGGACGGCAGCCGTTGTGTGGTAGTGGTGTGACGTCGATGATCTCTGTCACCTCGATACCAGCACCGTGGATGGTGCGGATAGCGGACTCACGACCGTTGCCGGGGCCCTTGACATAAGCCTTGACCTTGCGTAGCCCTAGATCGAATGCTGTCTTAGCGCAGTCTTGAGCTGCGAGCTGAGCTGCATAGGGGGTGTTTTTCTTAGAGCTACGGAATCCCATCTTACCAGCTGATGACCAGCTGATGACCTGTCCCTCACTATTGGTAAGGGTGATGATGATGTTATTGAAAGAAGAGTGTATGTGCGCCTGCCCCTGGGCATCGACCTTGACTGCTCTCTTTTTTGTTACGGTTTTCTTTGCCATAAGGTGGTTCTATTACTTAGTTGCCTTCTTCTTACCAGCGACTGTCTTGCGCTTACCCTTACGTGTACGGGCATTATTCTTGGTGCTCTGCCCACGTAGTGGGAGACCTAGACGATGCCTGATGCCTCGGTAGCAGCCGATGTCCATAAGACGCTTGATGTTGAGCTGTGTCTCGCTACGTAGATCACCCTCGACCTTATAGCCATTGGAGATCTGCTCACGGATAGCTGCAGCTTGATCATCTGTCCAATCCTGGACCTTGATGTTGCGATCGACCCCTGCAGCATCCAAGATGCGAGCAGCACTGCTACGACCTATACCATATATATAGGTCAAGGCTATCTCACCTCTCTTGTTTTGCGGCAGATCGACGCCGACGATTCTTATTGCCATACTCTATATACTGTGTGATGTTTGTTGCATGATAAGCTGACTCTCCGTCATCCTAAGAGATGTGCGGAGCTTCATCCCTAAGCTCATCCTTGACGCTGCTTGAACTTAGGATTCTTCTTATTGATGATGTACAGACGACCTTTGCGTCTGACGATCTTACAGTCTTCTGATCGCTTTTTGATTGATGCTCTGACTTTCATAGTATGCTCTTATTCTGATTGTCGCTATGACTTGATTACTTGTATCTATAGGAGATGCGACCACGTGTGAGGTCGTACGGAGACATCTCTACCTTGACTTTGTCTCCTGGCAGGATACGGATGAAGTGCATACGCATCTTGCCCGATATGTGTGCCGTGATGATATGTCCGTTCTGGAGCTGTACCTTGAACATAGCATTGCTCAGTGCCTCTAGGACGACTCCATCCTGCTCAATAGCTGTTTGCTTGGCCATATTAAAACTCTCGTGTGCCTAATACTTCTTTGATATACTCGTATGTAGAGAGGATCTGGGGTGCTTGACCATCTGGCATAATGGCGAGGCAGTGCTCAAAGTGCGCTGCAGGCTTGCCGTCATGCGTGCGGACGGTCCATCCATCGGACTCAAAGACGACCTTGCGACGTCCCATCGTCACCATGGGCTCGATACAGATACACATACCTGCGCGTAGCTTGGGACCAACTCCTGGGAATCCGTAGTTGGGGACGTTGGGATCTTCGTGCATTGCATGCCCGATACCATGACCCACCAACTCACGGACGATGCCATACCCCTGCGCTTCACAGTGGCGCTGGACGGCGGCCCCGATGTGCCCCACGTTGTGACCCTCGACAGCTTGCTTGATACCTAGGTAGAGGGAGTCACGAGTGACCGTCAGCAGACGCTCTACCTCGGGATCGATCTCCCCTACTGCAAAGGTGTAAGCACTATCGCCCGTAAAGCCGTTGATATGCGTGCCACAATCTACGGAGATGATGTCTCCCTCGTGCAGTATCTCTCGATCCGAAGGGATACCATGTACCACGTGATCATTGATCGAGGTACAGATACTGGCCGGGAAGCCTCCATAACCTAAGAACGCAGGAGTAGCTCCGTGATCACATATAAAGGTATAGGCGATCGTATCTAGATGCTTGGTGGTAACCCCAGGAGCAATGTGCTTTGCCACCTCCCCCAAGGTCTCTCCAACGAGTCTGTTGGCCACACGCATCAGCTCTATCTCCTCTGATGTCTTTAGGTAAATCATCTATTTGAATATAGTCAAATGAAACAACGCTACTGTAAGGAGTATCAATACGCTGATACGGACCCGGTACGTCCCTTGATACGTCCACTCTTCAGTAGACCATCGTAGTGACGCATCAGTAGGTGACTCTCGACTTGCTGTAGTGTATCTAGGACCACACCTACGAGGATCAGCAGTGATGTACCTCCGAAGAACTGTGCAAATGCCGAACTAATACCCAGTATCTGAGCAAAGGCTGGCATGATAGCAACTATCGCGAGGAAGAGTGCTCCAGGTAGTGTGATACGATCCATGATACCATCGAGGTAGTCACGTGTGCTACGCCCTGGCTTGACGCCTGGGATAAATCCATTATTGCGCTTGAGGTCATCGGCCATCTGCGTGGGGTTGATCGTAATCGCCGTATAGAAGTAGGTGAAAAGGATGATCAACGTAGCAAAGATGAAGTTGTACCAGAAGCTCGTATTGTCTGACAATACCTGGATAAAGCGTGAGGGCGTACCATCGCCTCCTGTGAAGTAGCTAGCAAGTGAGATAGGTATAAACATGATCGCCTGAGCGAAAATGATAGGCATCACGTTGGCAGCATTGACCTTGAGAGGTATATACTGACGTGCGCCACCATACTGCTTATTACCTACGACACGCTTGGCGTACTGCACGGGCACTTTGCGCGTACCCTGTACTAGTAGGATAGCTCCTGCCGTAACGAAGAGTAGGAATACGATCTCAGCGAGGAATGCCACAAGTCCTCCTGAAGCACTGATGAGACGATAGTTAAACTCCGCTATCAGCGCATGAGGCAGACGAGCGATAATACCGATAAGGATGATGAATGAGATACCATTGCCGACACCCTTGTCTGTAATGCGCTCACCTAGCCAAAGGACAAACATACTGCCCGCAGCTAGTATGACGGTAGCAAATACACGATACATGAAGCCCGAAGGTAGCGACGCTCCAGCAGCGCGTAGCTGCATGTCTAGATTCAACAGATAGGCTGGAGCCTGAATCAACAGAATCAGTACCGTCAGGTAGCGTGTCCACTGGTTGATCTTACGTCGCCCACTCTCACCCTCGCGCTGCATCTTCTGCATAGAGGGGATGATGATCGCCGCCAGCTGCATGACGATACTTGCCGAGATGTAAGGCATGATACCTAGAGCAAATATCGAAGCATTGGAGAAGGCTCCTCCCGAAAACATGTTGAGCAGTGCCATCAGACCTTCACTGGTCTGGCTGGCTAGACTGGTCAGTGTATCAGGATTGACCCCTGGCAATACGACGAAGCTACCTAGTCGGTATATAACCACATACAGGATAGTGATGAGAATCCGCTTACGCAGATCCTCAATCTTCCATATATTCTTAATTGTATCTACTAACCGCATATCAGCTTATCTTATTGTAGTATCGATCCTCCCTGAGCCTCGATGAGCTCCTTGGCACGAGCTGAGTAAGCATCTGCCTCGACCTGTATGGGTCGTGTCAGCTCACCCTGTGCTAGGATCTTTACGGATTCATTACGTGAGGCTAGACCAGCTGCGACAAGCTTGTCCTTAGTGATGACAGCTGTCTCTGCTTGATTGGGGAAGAACTCCGTATTCTGTGCCAACTGCTCAAGAGCAGCTAGGTTCACAGGACGATACTCTACCCTATTGATATTATTGAAGCCAAACTTAGGTAGGCGACGCTGTATAGGCATCTGACCACCCTCAAATCCGACTTTATGCTTGTATCCAGAGCGAGACTTGGCTCCCTTGTGTCCACGTGTAGACGTGCCACCACGGCCAGATCCCTGACCACGACCGATACGACGACGAGAGTGAACAGAGCCCTCGGCTGGCTTGAGTGTAGATAAGTCCATTGCTATTATCTGTCTATATTTTATTACTCTACGACCTGAACCAAGTGGTGTACTTTGGCCACCATACCCCTGATCTGAGGGGTATCCTCATGCTCTACAATCTGGTGCATCTTGCGAAGACCTAGACCATCGAGGGTGCGCTTCTGAGACTTGTTG
This sequence comes from Porphyromonas uenonis DSM 23387 = JCM 13868, assembly GCF_000482365.1. GTDB lineage: Bacteria > Bacteroidota > Bacteroidia > Bacteroidales > Porphyromonadaceae > Porphyromonas > Porphyromonas uenonis. Next base: position 245,650 of record NZ_KI535307.1, read on the forward strand.
CACCGTATGCGACTACGGACTTGCTCGATTTTGATTTTTGCCATAATACTCTTTACTTGTCTAGGTGATTATCCTTTAAACACGCGCTCTACAGAGACGCCTCTGCTCTGCGCAACCATCAAGGGGCTGCGTAGCTCAGCGAGTGCTGCGATGGTAGCCTTGACGAGGTTGTGAGGGTTCGTCGATCCCTGGCTCTTTGCCAAGACATCGGTAACACCTACACTGTCTAGTACCGCACGCATAGCACCTCCTGCTATGACTCCCGAACCTGCAGAGGCTGGGCGTAGCAAGATGCGAGCACCACCGAAGCGGCCTATCTGCTCGTGAGGTATGGTCCCGTTGTGGATGGGGACACGTATGAGATTCTTCTTAGCAGCCTCTACGCCCTTGGCGATGGCTGCGGGCACTTCGCTGGCACGACCCATACCATAGCCTACGACGCCATCCTCGTTACCGACGACAACAATCGCTGCAAAGGTAAAGGTGCGACCACCCTTCGTGACCTTAGTTACTCGATTGATAGCTACTAGACGATCCTTAAGATCTAGATCATTGGTAGCTGTGACTCTATTTGTTGCTATTGCCATGATGTGCTCTGTGATTTAGAATTTAAGACCTCCTGTACGAGCTGCATCTGCTAGCTCCTTGACACGACCATGATAGAGATATCCATTACGATCGAAAACCACTGTATCAATGCCAGCAGCAAGAGCTACACGAGCTATCTCCTGTCCTACCTGAGCGGCTACCTCCTTCTTAGTACCAGAGGTCTCCATCTTGAGTGAGGAGGCGCTTGCTAGGGTGCGTCCTTCTATATCGTCGATAACCTGTGCGTAAATCTGCTTATTGCTTCTGAACACAGACAGACGTGGTCTCTGGGGTGTACCACTTATCTTGCCACGCACACGTGTCTTGATGTGCTTTCTTCTTTGTGCTTTCTTGTTCATATGACTCTTTACTTAGATAGTGGATACGACTTACTTAGCAGCCGTCTTACCAGACTTGCGGCGTACCTCCTCACCGAGGAAGCGAACACCCTTGCCCTTGTATGGCTCTGGCTTGCGGAATGAACGAATCTTAGCACAGACCTGTCCTAGGAGCTGCTTATCGCAAGACTTTAGGATGATCTTAGGGGTCTGATTGCGCACCATCTCGGTCTCAATCTTGATCTCATTGGGGAGTACCAGATAGATGGCGTGCGTGAAGCCTAGTGAGAGCTCTAGGATCTGCCCCTGATTGGTCGCACGGTAACCGACACCGATTAGTTCGAGCGTCTGGGTGAACTCTTCGTGTACACCCATCACCATGTTGTGGATTAGCTGACGGTAGAGACCGTGCAGGGAGCGCTCCTGGCGCTCATCAGAGTGACGTGCGAGTGTGATCTCACCGTCCTCGATAGAGACCTCGATGCGAGGATCTATATATTGCTTGAGCTCACCCTTGGGGCCCTTTACTGTTACGTAGTGATCCTCCTGAGAGACGGTCACGCCCTGTGGTATAGCTATGGGTAGTTTACCTATTCTAGACATATTACTTTGCTATATGGAGGATTAATATACATAACATAGTACCTCACCACCGATCTTGAGCTCACGAGCCTCTTTGTCAGTCATGACGCCGTGAGATGTAGATAGGATGGCGATACCTAGTCCATTGAGTACGCGAGGCATATCTTTGTAGCCTACATACTTACGTAAGCCTGGGCGTGAGACACGCTTGAGGCTCTTGATTGCGTTGACCTTGTTAGAGAGGTCATACTTGAGGGCGACCTTGATGGTTCCTTTGCATCCCTCCTCCTCAAACATATAGTTGAGGATGTAGCCCTTGTCAAAGAGGATCTTGGTGATATCCTTCTTGATGTTGCTAGCTGGGATTTCTACCACACGGTGACCCGCTTTGATTGCATTGCGCAATCGGGTGAGATAATCTGCTATTGGATCTGTCATTGTGTATTAAGATTAAATTGATCTGGAGGGTTCCTAGCTTGCTCTAAGCTCCTTGCCTAATGTATCATCGACTCCTCTGGATCTCTGATCTTCTTGCGGAAGAGATGATCTCCTGTATGAATAGGAGGAGTCTCGCATACCAAGGCTGGGAGCTGTAAGTGATAGGCTACCCCAGACAATATTTAATTGATTCGCTATCAGTCATCGCCCCACGCTCTCACTCTAGAGAGTGCGAGCATCTCATACACTCCCCCCTGGTGTGGAGGGGATATATGAGAGGACAATTCTGGGCAAAGATACAAATAGTCTAGATACTATGAAAACTTTCGGAGCCTATCGGAAGTATATCACGCCTGCCGTATGGGCGGCACATGACGCTCCAACCCGCTCTCAGTGTAGTGTATCTAAGCCTTGGGACTCTCTATAGACGATTTGTCTACAAGAGATCTCTGTCCTCGGATGTGGGTGTCGACGAGAGATTCTTTACCAGCTGGCTTTCTTCACCCCTGGGATAAGACCAGCAGAAGCCATCTCGCGGAACTGGATACGGCTGATGCCAAACTGTCTGATATAACCCTTGGGACGTCCCGTGATCTTGCAGCGATTGTGCAGACGCACAGGAGAGGAGTTGCGAGGGAGTGTCTGTAGCTTCTGCAGAGACTCATAGTCTCCAGCAGCCTTGAGCTCAGCACGACGCTTCGCATACTTCTGAACTAGCTTCTGGCGCTTGGCCTCACGGGCCTTCATTGATTCTTTTGCCATAAACCTATGTGTATCTTACTTATTAGTAGTACGGAAGGGAAGACCAAAGCGCTTGAGTAGCTCGAAGCCCTCCTCATCGGTAGGAGCTGAGGTTACAAAAGTGATGTTCATCCCTAGTATCTTCGTGATACTGTCGAGGTTGATCTCAGGGAAGATGATCTGCTCTGAGATACCTAGCGTATAGTTACCACGTCCATCCAGCTTAGAGTTGATACCCTTGAAGTCACGGATACGTGGGAGTGCGACACGTACGAGACGCTCGAGGAACTCGTACATACGGTCTCCACGCAGTGTAACCATGACACCGATAGGCATCTGCTTACGTAGCTTGAAGTTGGATATATCCTTGCGAGAGTGTGTCGCTACTGCCTTCTGTCCGGTGATCTGTGTGAGCTCATCGATAGCTACGTCGATGATCTTCTTGTCACCTGTAGCCATGCCCAAGCCTTGATTGATGACGATCTTCTCTAGGCGGGGCACCTGCATGCTACTCTTGTAGGCAAAGTGCTTCATCAGATCGGGAGCGATCTGCTCTGTGTATTGCTTCTTAAGATTTACTGTCAGTGCCATAGTTACTTAATTACTTCTCCTGACTGCTTAGCAAAGCGTACGAGCTTGCCGTTATCATCACGGCGACGTCCTATACGCGTTCCCTTGCCAGACTGAGGATCTAGCACATTCAGGTTAGATATATGTATTGGAGCCTCCATGCTGAGAATAGCTCCCTGGGGGTTCTGTGCATTGGGCTTGGTATGCTTGGATACCATGTTGAGCCCCTCGACGATCGCACGCTGCTTCTTGACGAGAACCTTGAGGACACGTCCTGTCTTGCCCTTGTCGTCACCAGCATTTACCATGACGATGTCGCCTTTCTTAATATGAAACTTGCTCATCTCTATTCTCTATATAAGTTAAAGGACCTCAGGAGCTAGAGACACGACCTTCATATTGACGGCACGTAGCTCACGAGCTACTGGTCCGAAGATACGTGTACCACGTAGCTCGCCATTGGGGGTGAGTAGTACGCAGGCGTTGTCATCAAAGCGGATGTAAGAGCCATCAGTGCGACGTATCTCCTTCTTGGTTCTTACGATGAGAGCCTTAGCGACAGTACCCTTCTTCATATCGCTGGAGGGGATGACGCTCTTGACGGTCACCACGATGATATCTCCGACCGAAGCATAGCGGCGGCGGGTGCCACCGAGTACACGGATACAGAGTACCTCGCGAGCACCACTATTGTCTGCTACATTGAGTCTTGATTCTTGCTGTATCATAGTTTACTTCGCTCTTTCTATAATCTCGGTGAGTCTCCAACGCTTGGTACGGCTCAGAGGACGCGTCTCCATGATGCGGACACGGTCACCGATGTTCGTTTCATTCTTCTCGTCATGTGCATAGTACTTTTTAGTCTTGCTGACGAACTTACCATATATAGGGTGCTTCTCTTTGAAGCGTGAGGCTACGGTGATGGTCTTGTCCATCTTATTGCTGGTGACGATCCCGATGCGCTCTTTTCTGTGTTTTCTTTCCATGTGAATAATAGTCTATTCTGCAGGGTTAGTTATTTGTCTCTCGCTCAGCGAGGACAGTCTTGAGACGAGCGATCGTGCGACGCTGCTCTCTAAAAGCTGCAGGATTCTCAGCTGGAGAGACATAGTGGTCTATCCTCTTCTGCTGGTAGGTAGCCTGCTCAGCCTCTATACGCTCACGGATCTCCTCCGTTGTGAGCTCTTTGATTTCGCTTATCTGCATAGCTGTATAAGGTCTAGCGGATTAAACATTAGGATTAGCAGCGTCGTAGTCTCGACGTACGACAAACTTTGTCGTGATTGGCAGCTTCTGAGCGGCCAGACGTAGAGCCTCCTTGGCGACTTCGTAAGGTACACCCTCTACTTCAAAGAGCATACGACCGGGAGTCACTGGAGCGACAAATCCCTCGGGATTACCTTTACCTTTACCCATTCGCACCTCAGCAGGCTTTGCTGTGATTGGCTTGTCGGGGAAGATGCGGCACCAGACCTGTCCTTGTCTCTGCATGTAACGCGTTACCGCAATACGAGCAGCCTCTATCTGACGGCCGGTGATCCACTTACTCTCTAGGCTCTTGATACCAAAAGAACCAAATGCGAGCTGGTTGCCACGCTGTGCATTGCCCTTCATGCGGCCCTTTTGTTGCCTTCTAAATTTAGTCTTCTTAGGTTGTAACATAGCTGTGGTCTTTGATTAGCGATTAGATCTATTGCGTCCTCCACGACGGAATCCACCACGACGATCACCACGAGAGTCACCACCTCGGCGCCCTGCCTGACGGCGTGGCTGTGAGAGGTCAGGAGCTAGATCGCGGCGCTCGTATACCTCGCCGTTCATGATCCAGACCTTGACACCTATCATACCCACCTTGGTGAGTGCTCCAGCCTGAGCATAGTCGATGTCAGCACGTAGTGTGTGTAGTGGGGTACGTCCCTCCTTGTATAGCTCGGAGCGAGCCATCTCGGCGTTGTTGAGACGACCAGAGAGTTGTATCTTGATACCCTCAGCGCCAGCACGCATAGCGTTTGCGATAGCCATCTTGACGGTACGTCTGTATGACATACGTCCCTCTAGCTTGCGAGCTATATCGTTAGCCACGATGACGGCATCAACCTCAGGCTTGCGCACCTCGTAGATGTTGATCTGTATGTTGTCAGCCTTTGTGACCTTCTTGAGCTCAGCCTTGAGGTTCTCCACGTTTTGACCACCCTTTCCGACGATCATGCCGGGACGAGCGGTGCATATGGTTATGGTGACGACCTTGAGGGCACGCTCTATGATGATGCGGCTCACGAGAGCACCTGACAGTCTAGTGTGTAGGTACTTTCTGATACGGTCATCCTCTACTAGGGTATCGCCATAGTTGCGACCACCATACCAGTTAGAGTCCCAACCACGTATGTAGCCGAGTCTGTTTGCTATTGGATTAATTTTCTGTCCCATGTCAGTTACTTAGCTACGTTGTTAACTATTTGGTCGACCCACACGGTGATGTGATTCGAACGCTTGCGGATTCTGTAGCCACGGCCTTGTGGGGCTGGGCGTAGACGCTTGAGTGTGACACCCTCGTCTACATAAACTTTGGAGACGTAGAGCTCACCCTCATCAGCCTTGCGGCCGTTGAGCTGCTCCCAGTTAGAGACAGCGCTACGTATGAGCTGCTCTACACGCTGAGCTGCTACACGGCGAGAGCTAAATCTCAGTGTAGCCATCGCGCGCTCTACCTCCATGCCTCTTATATTATCGACGACTAGACGCATCTTGCGAGGAGATGTGGGCACATTGCGTAGCTTAGCTACAGCGGGCTGTGTCACCGTCTCCTGAGCGGTCGTCTCTATTGTATCTTGATTATTGGCACTCATGTGTGATAATTACTTTGATTCGATCTATTACAGGGGTGCTTAACTAGCGATTGCCAGAGTGACCACGGAAGGTACGCGTAGGAGCGAACTCTCCGAGCTTGTGACCCACCATATTCTCTGTAATAAATACAGGTATAAAACTCTTGCCATTGTGTACGGCGATCGTATGTCCCACGAAGTCTGGAGAAATCATTGAGGCGCGAGACCAAGTCTTGATGACTGACTTCTTGCCACTTTCATTCATAGCCAAAACTTTCTTTTCGAGCTTAACGCTGATAAATGGCCCTTTCTTAAGTGAACGACTCATGTGTTTAGTTCTTGCTTAAATGATACAATGATTACTTCTTACGCTTGGCTCTCTCGATGATGTACTTAGAGGAGTGCTTCTTAGGAGCTCTCGTCTTAAGACCCTTAGAGTATAGACCCGTACGTGAGCGTGGGTGTCCTCCGGAGGCACGGCCCTCACCACCACCCATTGGGTGATCGACAGGGTTCATAGCCACACCGCGTACTCGTGGTCTGCGACCTAGCCAGCGTGTACGGCCAGCCTTGCCTGATCTCTCGAGTGCGTGGTCAGAGTTACCGACACTACCTATCGTAGCTTTGCATGCTGCGAGGATACGGCGAGTTTCTCCACTAGGCATACGTAGTACGACATAATTATCTTCACGAGCTACCAGCTGTGCGAAGGCACCAGCACTACGTACCAGCTTACCACCCTGACCAGGGCGTAGCTCCACGTTGTGCACGATCATACCGACAGGTACCTTAGCTAGTGGCAGTGCGTTACCTACCTCAGGTGTTGCGTTGTCACCTGACATCACTTGCTGGCCTACAGTCAGTCCGTTAGGAGCGATGATATAGCTCTTAGCTCCATCGGCATAGTATAGGAGTGCGATGCGAGATGATCTGTTTGGATCATACTCGATACTCTTGACTGTAGCGGGGATGCCATCCTTCGTTCTCTTGAAGTCGATGATACGATACTTACGCTTGTGACCACCGCCTACGTTGCGTATGGTCATCTTGCCAGTATTGTTACGACCACCCGATTTACGAGCTCCAACTACAAGAGACTTCTCTGGTGCACTGGCAGTGATGGCGTCAAATGCACCAATAGTTTTGTGTCTTTGCCCCGGCGTTGCGGGCTTTAGTTTACGGATTCCCATTGCTTATATATTGCTAAAGAAATCGATTGTATCCTCACCCTGGAGCGTGATGAAAGCCTTCTTGAAGGCTGGCTTACGACCCGTGATGACACCCGACTTGGTATAGCGGCTTGAGCGCTTACCGTCGTAGCGACAGGTGTTGACACTTTCGACCTTGACGTTGTACATCTTCTCGACAGCATTACGTATCTCAATCTTGTTGGCAGTAGGTGCTACTAGAAAAGCGTACCTCTGCGGATTGCTCTCAGTGATGGCTGTCATCTTCTCTGAGATTATTGGTTTGATTATGATTCCCATATCAATGCTCTACTACTGTGTTTCGACTTAAAACATCTCATTGACATGTGCTAGAGCATCCTCTGTGAAGACTATCTTGCGACAATCCAGCACACAATATGTATTGAGATCTTGAGCACGTATGATGTTGACACCAGGGATGTTGCGAGCACTCAGTGCTACGGCATCCTCGATCTGAGACACTACGTAGAGCGTCTTCTGTCCATCTACGTTCAGAGCTTTTGCCATGCTCACAAAGGTCTTAGTCTTAGGAGCATCGAAGCTCAACTGGTCCAGCACTAGGATTTCGTTGTCCTGAGCTTTGTATGTGAGAGCACTGCGACGTGCTAGCTGACGAAGCTTCTTATTGAGCTTGAAGCTGTAGCTACGTGGACGTGGTCCGAAGACACGTGCACCACCGCGTAGGATGTTTGAGTTGATATCACCACGACGAGCGCCACCCGTACCCTTCTGGCGGAATAGCTTGCGTGTGGAGCCACTCATCTCACTGCGCTCCTTGGTCTTGTGCGTACCCTGGCGCTGGTTAGCTCGGTACTGCTTGACGGTTAGATAGATAGCGTGATCATTGGGCTCTATGCCAAAGACGGAGCTCTCCAAGGCTATCTTACGTCCCGTATCTTCACCTTGTATATTGTAGATTGATAGTTCCATTACTTCTCTATTGCTATGATTGAACCCTTAGCTCCTGGCACACTACCCTTGAGTACGAGTATATTGTGCTCGGGCATTACTTTGATCACCTCGAGGTTTTGTACCGTGACGCGCTTGTTACCCATCTGTCCAGCCATGCGTGTACCCTTGAAGACCTTCGCAGGGTAAGAGCATGCACCGACAGAACCGGGAGCACGTAGACGGTCATCCTGACCGTGTGTCGACTGACCGACACCGCCGAATCCGTGACGCTTGACTACACCTTGGAATCCCTTACCCTTGCTCGTCCCGTGTACGTCCACATAGTGGGTATCGTTGAAGAGCTCTACGGTGATCTCATCACCGAGCTTGTAATCTGATCCAAAGCCCATGAACTCGGCCAAGTGGCGCTTGTTAGTCACTCCGGCTGCCTTGAAGTGTCCCTGCAGTGGGCGTGTCGTATGCTTGTCTTTAGCATCCTGAAAGCCCAGCTGGATCGCTTCATAACCATCACGGTCAGCAGTCTTTACTTGAGTCACTACACAAGGACCTACTTCGATGACAGTGCATGGCACATTGACGCCCTCGGCACTGAATACGGATGTCATTCCGATTTTCTTTCCTAATAATCCTGGCATTTCTGTAGTTGATTACTCTGGTTAATACTTAATTTCGATGTCTACGCCACTGGGCATCTCCAGCTTCATCAGCGCATCAATCGTAGGTGCTGAGGCGTTGTAGATGTCGATCAGACGCTTGTGAGCATTTAGCTCAAACTGCTCACGGCTCTTCTTATTGACGAAGGTGGAGCGGTTCACCGTAAAGATACGCTTATGCGTGGGCAGTGGTATAGGACCACTGACCAGCGCATTAGTATTCTGTACGGCCGTGACGATCTTCTCGGCAGACTTGTCTACGAGCATGTGGTCGTATGACCTCAGCTTGATTCTGATCTTTTGGCTCATTACTATATTGTGAGATTATTACTTTATCAAATCAACGCGACCATTGAGTTCCTCAAGGATCTTCTTTGCTATTGACGAGGAGACCTCTGCGTAGTGTGAGAAGCTCATCGTACTGGAGGCACGACCACTCGTGATCGTACGTAGGGCGGTCACATAGCCAAACATCTCGCTCAGGGGCACCTTAGCCTTGATAACCTGAGCACCAGAGCGGTTGACCTCTGAGCCCTCGACCTGACCACGACGCTTGTTGAGGTCGCCGATCACGTCACCCATGTTCTCCTCAGGTGTTACCACCTCAAGCTGCATGATAGGCTCCATGAGGACGGGGCTAGCCTTTTCAGAAGCCTCCTTGAAGGCCATCATAGCTGCCACCTCAAAGGATAGCTGATCAGAGTCTACTGGGTGGAAAGATCCATCCACCAGGGTCACCTTGAGACTATCTAGAGGATAGCCGGCGAGGACACCACTCTTCATAGCCTTCTCAAAGCCCTTCTGGACTGAGGGGATAAACTCCTTCGGGATATTACCACCCTTTACCTCATCGACAAACTGTAGAGCTCCGTCGAAGTCCTCGTCTGCAGGACCAAACTTGATGATGATATCAGCAAACTTACCACGACCACCTGACTGCTTCTTGTATACCTCGCGTAGGTCGACAGTCTGAGTGACAGCCTCCTTGTAAGCCACCTGAGGCTTACCCTGGTTGCACTCGACCTTGAACTCACGCTTCAGACGGTCTATAATGATATCAAGGTGTAGCTCACCCATACCGCTGATGACGGTCTGACCCGTCTCCTCGTTGGTATTGACCACAAACGTTGGATCCTCCTCAGCGAGCTTAGACAGCCCGACGCCAAGACGATCCATATCCTTCTGCGTCTTAGGCTCCACAGCGATACCGATCACTGGATCGGGGAAGTCGATAGACTCCAGTACGAGCGGTGCATTCTCATCACAGAGCGTATCACCCGTACGAATATCCTTAAAGCCTACACCAGCACCGATATCACCCGTGCCGATAGTCTCCATCGGGTTCTGATGGTTCGAGTGCATCTGGAAGAGACGTGAGATACGCTCCTTCTTGCCAGAGCGAGAATTGAAGACGTAGCTACCAGCATCGATATGACCACTGTACACGCGGAAGAAGCAAAGACGACCTACGAAGGGGTCGGTAGCGATCTTGAAGGCGAGGGCACTCATAGGAGCGTCGGGATCGACCTCACGCACCTCCTCCTTGTCAGAGTCTATTGCATGACCTACCACCTCAGGTGTATCTACAGGGCTAGGGAGATAAGCGCAGACAGCATCTAGAAGCGTCTGCACACCCTTATTCTTAAATGAAGAGCCGCATAGCATCGGGAAGATCTCCATCGCTAGCGTAGCTGTACGGATAGCATTACGGATCTCGTCCTCTGTGATCGTAGAGGGATCATCAAAGTACTTCTCCATAAGTGTCTCGTCAGTCTCTGCGAGCGTCTCTAGGAGCTTATCTCTCCACTCTTCAGCATCAGCACGGAGATTGTCGGGGATCTCATCGATCTCATACTCGGCACCCATGGTCTCATCATGCCATATGATAGCCTTCATAGTGATCAGATCTATGACACCCTTGAAGGAGTCCTCCTCCCCAACAGGGATCTGGATAGGACAAGCCTTAGCTCCGAGCATATCGACCATCTGGCGCTGTACCTCGTAGAAGTTTGCGCCCGAGCGGTCCATCTTATTAACGTATGCGATGCGTGGCACCTTATATTTGTCAGCCTGACGCCATACAGTCTCACTCTGAGGCTGTACACCACCCACGGCACAAAAAGTAGCCACAGCACCATCCAAGATACGGAGTGAGCGCTCTACCTCTACGGTAAAGTCAACGTGTCCTGGGGTGTCGATCAGGTTGATCTTATACTTCTTATCACCATAGGTCCAGAAGGTCGTAGTAGCAGCAGAGGTGATCGTGATACCACGCTCCTGCTCCTGCTCCATCCAGTCCATCGTAGCGGCACCATCATGTACCTCTCCGATCTTGTGTGTTAGTCCAGTGTAGAAGAGTATGCGCTCCGAGGTCGTCGTCTTACCAGCATCGATGTGTGCCATGATGCCGATATTACGAGTTTGCTCGAGCTTAGAATGAATTGCAGACATAGATTTTATGGTTAATGTAGGTTAGAAGCGGAAGTGTGCGAAAGCACGGTTAGCCTCAGCCATACGATGTACGTCCTCCTTACGCTTGAACGCACCACCCTGACTATTGTAGGCATCCATGATCTCTGCTGCGAGTTTGTCAGCCATCGTCTTACCACCACGCTTACGAGCGAAGATGATCAGATTCTTCATGGAGATAGACTCCCTACGCTCTGGACGTATCTCTGTCGGCACTTGGAAGGTTGCTCCTCCGATACGACGAGACTTGACCTCCACGTGGGGGGTTACATTATCAAGAGCTGCCTTCCAGATCTCCAGGGCGCTCTTCTCCTCTTGCGACATCTTATCCTTGACGATATCAAGGGCTCTGTAGAAGATGCTATATGCAAGACTCTTCTTGCCATCATACATGAGGTGGTTCACAAACTTTGTGACCTGACGATCTCCAAACACGGGATCGGGCAGTACCTGCCTCTTCTTAGGCTTAGCCTTTCTCATTATTTCGTGATATTATACTATTGTCTCGTCGTCTTATTTGGGTTGCCATCATAATGATTTGTTGTCTTCAACGCCCCCTCTGGAGCATTTACTCAACCTATCCTTGATCTCTCAAGGATTAGCTTATCCAAATAGAACCACGAGGACAAGTGTGGTTACTAGATTTAGATTGCACTCCCGTGCGAGACATGCAGGACTCTAGAGAGCTCGCGTGCACTGCGACTAGGAGTGTCGATAGATATTTCTGTGGGGAGAGGTACTCGCTGATGTACCTATATATAGTGTACTCACCCGCTAGGGGTAGTAGTCGGCTGAGGGGGACAGTAGGCCATCCAGCACCTCGCCACGGCATCTCAATCTAGGCGACTAGTTTACTTCGCCTTAGGACGCTTAGCTCCATACTTAGAGCGACGCTGACGACGACCGTCGACACCAGCTGTATCGAGTGCGCCACGCACTATATGGTAGCGTACACCAGGCAGGTCCTTGACACGACCGCCACGCACCAATACGATACTATGCTCCTGAAGGTTATGACCCTCACCGGGGATGTAGGCATTAACCTCCTTGCCGTTGGTCAGACGTACACGAGCCACCTTACGCATAGCCGAGTTAGGCTTCTTAGGGGTGGTTGTGTAAACGCGGACACAGACGCCACGACGCTGTGGGCATGAACCTAAGGCTGGAGACTTACCTTTTTCCTCAAAGGTCTCTCGTCCCTTTCTTACTAGCTGTTGGATAGTAGGCATTAACTTCTCGTTTACTTAATTCTTGATATACAAATATGATTCTCGTGCTACCCTGCTACGAGCCTGCGAAAGCGCATCAACGCGCACATCACAACTACCTATAGTAGGCATAGCGGGGACAAAGGTACAAAAACTTTTTGACCCGACAAACGGGCGTAGAGATTAGAAGTTAGAGATTAGAGATTAGAGGTTAGAGAGGAGATCGGAGCTATCAGAGCGATCGGGGCTATCAGAGCGATCGGACGGGGAGCCGTTGTCGTGAAGCTCGGGACGTGTAACGGCTGTAGGGACGCACGATCACTCCGACGCCTCCGATAGCTCCCCCCCCCCCCTCTTCCGAAAAATTCTTCGGACTTACGATTTCATTCTTCCGAAGTTTTACTTCGCACCTCGGTGGAGAAACAAAAACAGCCACGGAGGAATTTGAGATTTCCTCCGTGGCGTATGAATTTACTTGATCGTAAGCGGTCCTGTTAGAGCGGGGTCGCTGGGAAGCGCTCCTCGTCTAGCTAGCGTAGACGACGATAGCCGTATGTGCCTCGTGCGTCTAGCTCCTCCTCGATACGTAGTAGCTGGTTGTACTTGGCGATGCGGTCGGTGCGGCTTAGCGAACCGGTCTTGATCTGCCCCGCATTCGTTGCTACAGCGATGTCGGCGATGGTCGTATCCTCGGTCTCGCCCGAGCGGTGCGACACGATTGCTGTGAAGCCGTGACGATGTGCCATATCAATGGCGTCAAGGGTCTCTGTGAGGGACCCGATCTGGTTGACCTTGATCAGGATGGAGTTAGCGCAACCCTCCTTGATACCACGGCTGAGGTAGTCCACATTGGTCACAAAGAGGTCGTCCCCGACGAGCTGCAGGCGGTCGCCGAGCTTCTCGGTAAGTAGATGCCATCCCTCCCAGTCGTTTTCGTCCATACCGTCCTCGATGCTATCGATGGGGTACTTGCTGACGAGCGTCTCTAGGTATGCGACCTGCTCAGCGGGTGTGCGCTGCTGACCCTTCTCACCCTCAAACTTGGCGTAGTTGTAGACGCCCTCATGGTAGAACTCGCTAGCGGCGCAGTCTAGAGCGATAGTTATGTCGCTACCGGGCTTGTAGCCAGCCTGATGGATAGCCTCGACGATGCTATTGAGTGCATCCTCTACACCGTCCAGCTTAGGCGCGAAGCCACCCTCGTCACCTACGGCAGTGCTGAGACCACGATCGTGGAGCACCTTCTTGAGTGCGTGAAATGTCTCGGAACCCATGCGGAGTGCCTCGCTAAAGCTCTTGGCACCGATGGGTCGGATCATAAACTCTTGGAAAGCGATGGGCGCATCGCTATGTGAACCACCGTTGATGATGTTCATCATCGGCACGGGGAGTATGTGTGCATTGACACCACCGAGATAGCGGTAGAGGGGTATAGCCAGTTCGTCGGCAGCCGCCTTAGCGACAGCTAGCGAGACGCCTAGGATAGCGTTAGCCCCGAGTACACTCTTGGTCTCTGTGCCATCTAGATCTATCATCTTCTGGTCTATCTCACGCTGCTCGAGTGCGCTCATGCCGAAGAGGGCAGGAGCGATGATCTCGTTGACGTTTTCGACCGCCTTGCGGACGCCCTTACCTAGGTAACGGCTCTTGTCGCCGTCGCGTAGTTCGAGAGCTTCGTGTTCCCCTGTAGAGGCTCCACTGGGTACAGCGGCACGCCCCATGGCTCCGCTATCTAGGATGACCTCTACCTCTACTGTTGGATTGCCGCGCGAGTCTAGTATCTCGCGTCCTCTGATGTCTACTATCTGCATATGTGTAGATGCTTTTGTGTGAATCTTATATAACCTTCTTAATCGTGACAAAGGTAGTAAATCTGCACGAGGTGGCAAGCGATCAAGGTCTTACGAATCGAAGAGCGAAATGTAAGGACGCTCGGGACGAGTAACGGTTGTAGGGACGCACGATCTGTGCGTCCGTTGTAGTACAGCAAGACGTGTTCTGGCATTGACACTGTAACATTTAACGGGAACGGACGCACAGATCGTGCGTCCCTACAACCGTTACTCGTCTTGCTGTACTACAAAGGCTACTCATTCCGTCCATACAAGCGACGAGTTTGAATTTTTCCGTATCTTTGAGGCAGTAAAAGAACACAATAATTTAATAGAACTGATATGGAGATACCTTTTTCTGAGGCCTACCGCATTAAGATGGTAGAGCCGATACATAAGAGCACACGCGAGCAGCGTGAGCAGTGGATTAAGCAAGCACACTACAACCTATTCAGCCTCAAGTCATCACAGGTCTTTATCGATGTCCTCACCGACTCGGGTACGGGCGCTATGAGTGACCGTCAGTGGGCTGGCATCATGGTTGGCGATGAGAGCTATGCGGGTGCTTCCTCTTTCCAAAACCTCAAGGACGCTGTCGAGAAGATCTGCACCTTCCCGCTCGTGATCCCTACACACCAGGGCCGTGCTGCTGAGAATGTGCTCTACTCGGCTACGCTCAAGGCAGGCGATATCGTACCGGGCAACTCACACTTTGACACGACGAAGGGGCACATTGAGTTTCGCAAGGCTGTAGCTGTCGACTGCACGATCGATGCTGCTAGCAATACGGAGCTGGAGCTACCCTTCAAGGGTGAGATGGATCTGAACAAGCTGGAGGATTGCTTTAAGAAGTACCCCAAGGAGCAGATCCCTATGTGCGTCCTGACGGTGACGAACAATACGGCCGGCGGTCAGCCTGTCTCTATGAAGAATGTACGTGAGACGAGTGAACTGTGCCACAAGTACGGCATCCTCCTACAGATTGACGGTGCTCGCTTTGCTGAGAATGCTTACTTCATCAAGACTCGTGAGGAGGGCTACGCAGACAAGTCGATCAAGGAGATCGTCCGTGAGATGCTTAGCTACGCTGACATCATGACCATGTCTAGCAAGAAAGACGCTGTGGTCAACATGGGAGGCTTCCTCGCTATGCGTGACGAGGAGCTCTATCACAAGTGCTCTATGTATGCCGTGATGAATGAGGGCTTCCTCACCTACGGCGGTATGAACGGTCGTGATATGAATGCGCTCGCTATCGGTCTGGATGAAAACACGGAGTTTGACATGCTCGATACCCGCATCCGTCAGGTGGCTTACCTCGGCAGCAAGCTAGACGAGTACGGCGTACCCTATCAGCGTCCTGCAGGTGGACACGCTATCTTCCTCGATGCGAAGAAGATCCTGACGCACGTTCCCAAGGAGGAGTTTATCGCTCAGACGCTCGGCATCGAGCTTTACCTAGAGGCTGGCATCCGTGGTGTCGAGATCGGCTCTATCCTAGCAGACCGTGACCCCAAGACGGGCGAGAATCGCTACCCCAAGCTGGAGCTACTCCGCCTGGCGATACCACGTCGTACCTACACGAACAATCATATGGACGTCATCGCAGCAGCCTGCAAGAACGTCTACGACCGTCGTGAGTCGATCACACGTGGCTACGTCATCACCCGTGAGCTACCGGTGCTGCGTCACTTCACAGTAGAGCTAGAGCCTGCTAAGTAAGCGCACTACTATACATATATAATATAGAGTCCCCTAGAGGTAAGAGCCGTGCTGGCACCTCTGGGGGACTCTATTTGATTTTAAGAGAGGAGGGAAGCCATGCACAGGGTCTACACACGATAACCAGCTGGCTGGGAGCGGCAGATGACAATAACTAGAGATGCACGGTTCGAGTATTGCTACTTAGGGGCTACAGAACCTCACCGATTACACCTTCCTACCGAAGAATGGAATTCCTACCTAGGAATTTGCTAAATAGGTACCTAGGAATTGCCCCAATTCCTACCTAGGAAATAAAAAATACTTCGGAGGAATCAAATGAAACTTCGGAGGAATCAAATGAAACTTCGGAGGAATCAAAAAATAAGTCCGAAGAATTTGCCCATTTTCTAGGTAGGAATTGGGCAAATTCCTAGGTAGGAAATGAGACGAGCTCATTTTTATGATGCATCAGCCCTGAAGCCGTGCATCGCTACGAGTTGTAGCAGTCGCCATTTTCGTATCTTTGTGGCGACCTACTAGACTATGAAAGATCAGTACCCCTCCCAATGGCTCGAGCGTGCCGTAGATCAGCTCTCCCTCCTTCCTGGCATAGGGCGCAAGACTGCTATGCGTATGGCGCTACACCTGCTTCGTCAGCCGCCCTCCTATGCGCAGCATCTGGGGGAAGCGATCATAGACCTTCGCCAGAAGATCTGCTACTGCGAGCGGTGCCACTGTATCAGCGACAGCCCGCTCTGCGACATTTGCTCCGATCCGCAGCGGGACCAGAGTACCGTCTGCGTCGTCGAGCAGGTGAAAGACGTCCTGACCATCGAGCAGACGCACCGATACAAAGGTCTGTACCACGTCTTGGGCGGGATTATCTCTCCGATAGATGGCATCACGCCAAACGACCTAGAGATTGAGTCGCTCTACGAGCGTGTCCAGGAGGAGCCTGTCCGTGAGGTAATCCTCGCCATACGCTCGACCCTAGAGGGTGACACGACCAACTACTATATATATAAGCGTCTAGAGTCTACGGGTGTGCTGGTATCGCTCATCGCGCGGGGTATCTCTATCGGTGACGAGATCGAGTATGCCGATGAGGTGACGCTCGGGAGCGCTATCGCGAATCGTACTCCCTTTGACCAAGTGAAGTAACTCCCTATGACATCCAATAATACAGAGCTGGAGATAGAGCAGCTGCGCAAAACCATCGAGCAGCACAACCGCGCTTACTACCTAGACAATGCCCCAACCATTAGCGATGCGGACTACGACGCCCTGATGCAGCGACTCCTCACGTTGGAGGCGGAGCACCCTGAGTTTGCAGACCCCACTTCGCCATCGCTCCGTGTGGGGCGGGATCGAAACGATGCTTTCGTCCAGGTGGCGCACGAGCAGCCGATGCTTTCGCTCTCAAATACGTACAACTACGACGAGATCGCTGAGATCTGCCAGCGTACCGACACGCTCCTAGCTACGGACGATGTGCCGTGGGTGGCAGAGATGAAGTACGACGGCTCCTCCATATCGCTCATCTACGAGGAGGGCGTGCTGGTGCGTGCCGTGACGCGAGGTGACGGGACGCTCGGCGATGATGTGACGGTCAATGTACGGACGATCCAGTCGGTGCCACTCCGTCTGCGCTCTATTGCGGGGCATCCCGACTATACGAAGGGGCGCATTGAGGTGCGGGGCGAAGTGCTACTTCCCTTCAAAGAGTTCGAAAGACTCAATGGGGAGCGTGAGGCTGAGGGCGAAGCGCCTTTTGCCAATCCTCGCAATGCGGCGGCTGGTACGCTCAAGACGCTGAATAGTCGCATCGTGGCGCAGCGCCGTCTGCTCTGCATCTGCTACTACCTCTATGCGCTAGATGATGAGACACGTCTGCCAGACAGTTACTATGAGCGGATGAAGCTGCTCGAGGAGATGGGCTTTGACACGGGCGTTGCGCCATTTAAGAGTAGCGACCTGTCGGCGCTATACCATTATATAGATGAGTGGGACGTGCAGCGGGGCGACCTGCCCTACGCCACGGACGGTATCGTCCTCAAGGTGGACAGTCTCACGCAGCAACGCACGCTCGGCAATACGGCGAAGTCGCCACGCTGGGCTTTTGCCTACAAGTATCAGCCAGAGAATGCGCGCGCAGAGCTTCTCTCGGTGGACTATCAGGTGGGTCGCTCGGGCATCGTCACGCCAGTGGCCAATGTGGAGCCAGTCCTCATCTCGGGGACGGTGGTGCGTCGCGCCACGCTACACAACGAGGAGTTCATCAAGAGCCTCGACCTGCACTACCATGACTACGTATATATCGAGAAGGGCGGGGAGATCATCCCCAAGATCACCGCTGTGGAGCCAAGTCTCAGACGACCCGATGCGGAGCCTGTACGACTGCCTGAGCACTGCCCCGCTTGTGGTGCGCCACTCCAGCAGATCGACGGCTCGGTGGGCTACTACTGCGTCAATAGCTACGCCTGCCCGCCACAGATCATGGGACGGATAGAGCACTACTGCACACGTAGAGCTGCCGATATCAACGTGGGACCTGAGACGATCGACGCACTCTTTGACAGACATCTTATCGAAAACATCGACGACCTCTACAAACTCACCGCTAGCGATCTGGCGCAACTGCCAAACTTTAAGGATAAGTCGATCAATAACCTCCTCGCCAGCATCGAGCAGTCGAAGGGTCGTCCCTTCGCTCGCCTACTCTACGGCATCGGCATCCGCTTCGTCGGCGAAGGCACGGCGAAGACGCTGGCACGACACTTCCAGAGCATCGACCGACTAGCCCAGGCGACCACCTACGAGCTACAGGCGCTCCCCGACGTGGGCCCGAAGATAGCCGAGCAGGTCGTTTACTTCTTCTCGCTGGAGCGCAACCAGCAGTTGATCGCAGAGCTACAGCGTTGCGGCGTAGTCCTGGAGGAGCGTGCCGAGGAGGCGACCGACACGCCTCAGTCCAACCGCCTTGAGGGCGAGCGGATCGTTATCTCAGGCAGTTTCACCCAGCACAGCCGTGACGAATACAAGCAGCTCATCGAGCAGCACGGCGGCGTCAACGTGGGGAGCATCTCGAGTCGTACGACCTTCGTCCTGATGGGTAGCGACATGGGCCCCTCTAAGCGTGCTAAAGCGGAGCAGCTCGGCATCCCGCTCGTCACGGAGGAGGAGTTTCTCGCACGTCTCAACTCTTAGTCGTCCGGTGCGGTTCGTGTGATATGAGCTGGAGCGCGTACTATCGGAGCTGTCAGGAGCACTTTCGCCCGCTGTTGCGTCTGGGTCTGCCTGTGATCATCGGGCAGGTGGGGCTGATCCTCGTGGGCTTTGCCGACAATGTGATGGTGAGCCATCATAGTCTATCAGAGCTGGCGGCGGCTTCTTTTGTCAATAACTTTCTCAACCTGGTCATCATCTTCGGCATGGGCTTTTCCTACGGACTGACCCCGCTGGTGGCGACCAATAAGGAGTGGGGACGCTCGGATCAAGTGGCTCACTACTTAGGGCATAGCTTCCTGCTCAACCTGCTGATCGCCCTGCTGATCGGCGGAGGGCTTTTTCTCCTCGAGGGAAGCCTCGGCGCCTTTAACCTATCGGAGGAGCTGCGCCCCATCGCCCTGCCCTACTACCGTATTCAGATCTTGGGCTTTATGGTGGTGATGCTCTTCAACACGTTCAAGCAGTACACCGAGGGGATGGGCGACACGCAGATCCCCATGTATATAACGCTGACTGGCAATGTACTCAACATCGGGTTCAACTACCTTCTCATCTATGGCAAAGGGGGCTTCCCCGAGTGGGGCTTGTACGGTGCAGGCATTGCAACGCTGATAAGTCGTGTGGTGATGCTCATAGCGATCGTAGCTGTAACCGCTCTGTTGCCACGCTACCGTGAGATCCTAGAGCGGATAAAAGGTCTGCACTGGTCGTGGCGTGAGGGGTTGGTTCCACTGCTACGCCTCGGCACGCCGGTGGCTCTGCAGATGGGTATGGAGGCAGCCTCCTTCTCCGTGGCAGTCATCTTGGTCGCTCGCATCAGCACGTCAGCCTTGGCAGCGCACCAGATCATTGCGACGATTAGCACACTAGGCTTCATGGTTTACTACGGCATCGGCGCGGCCACCGCAATCCGTAGTAGCACGCTCCTAGCACAGGGTGAGCGACGAGAGACCCGATACGTAGCCAGTGCGGGTGTCTACCTCTGTCTCTTTGTGGCAGCGGTGATGATGCCACTCTTGGTCCTGTGCCGTGAACCATTGGTACGTCTCTTCAATGCAGATCTTTCGGTCGCTGAGGCTACTTATCTAGCGCTCATACCGCTCTGTATCTACCAGATAGGCGATGCGCTGCAGATCGTCTATGCCAATGCGCTGAGGGGTATCAGCCGTGTGGCGATCCTAGCGCCAGCGGCTGCGCTGTGTCACCTGATTGTAGCGCCAACGATGGCGTGGCTCTTCGGCTTTGGCATCGGACTGGAGGGCAATGGGCCACAGCTGATGGGTATCTGGTTTGCCTTCCCCGTTAGCCTGACACTCTTGGGACTCATCCTGAGGTACTCCTTCCGCCGGGCAACCAAATAACTACCTCCAAAAGAGACTGTTGCGAAAGTCAACAGTCTCCAAAAGTATTATTGCAAAGAGAGGAGTAGACTCCATCGGGGTCTGCTCCTCTCTTTTTGTCAAGGCCTCTCGGGAGGCGATAGTTCTCCCGAAGGCACCTATGCGAGTAACTAGCGCTTGTTCTTGTTGATATCTAGAGCCGTGCTTGGCTTAAACTTGATAGACTTGCTAGCCTTGATCTGGATAGTCTTGCCCGTGCGTGGGTTGATGCCCTTACGAGCAGCACGCTCAGAGACGTAGAATGAGCCAAAGCCTACGAGAGTGAGGCGCTCACCCTTCTTCATCTCCTCGTGGATTGTCTCTACGATAGCCTCATAGACAGCCTTTGTGTCCTTCTGAGTTAGCTGAGCCTTATCAGCTACAGTCTTGATGAAATCTGTTTTGTTCATAGGTATACTTGTTTATGATTAGTAATAAGATTCTCTTGCTTGAGGTTCCTTGCGAATGGTCTTGACGGCTTGTAGCGTAGTGCTCTAGAGTCGTTTAGTCCTATTCACGCTCCAAAGATAGTGTTTTTTTCATTACCTGCAACTATTTTGGATGAAAATCGCCAAACAATCTCGCTCTGAGCTCTATTTTCGGGCAAAAACAGCACTCTCGAAGTCATAAAAGCGCCTTTTTCCTAGATTCCGTACATCAGGTGCCCGATGGGACGCGTGACGATTTTGTCGGAATATGCGTTCTAGAAAAGTCTCGTGTATCGGCTCTTTTTACTACCTTTGTAGCTACTGTAGCTATGACCCACATATTGCTCTGCTTAGGGGTTGCCTAGGAGAGCTACTATTCACCCTATCCCACACGCCACAAGGCTTATGACCACAAGATCTATCCGACGAGCCCTCATATCAGTCTACCACAAGGAGGGCATCGACCGTATCGCTCAGATACTACATGCTGCCGATGTAGAGATCGTCTCCACTGGAGGTACTCAAGAGTATATCGAGTCGCTCGGTATACCCTGCACACCCGTTGAGGCGCTAACCTCTCTGCCCTCTATCCTAGGAGGACGTGTCAAGACGCTCCACCCGATGATCTTCGGCGGTATCCTCGCACGGCGAGACAATGCGCATGACGAGGAGCAGGTAGCGCAGTACGCACTTCCCCTGATAGACCTTGTGATCGTGGATCTATACCCCTTTGCTGAGACGGTCGCTAGTGGTGCCAGCGAGGAGGAGATCATTGAGAAGATAGACATAGGCGGTATCTCCCTCATACGTGCTGCCGCCAAGAACTACCATGACGTGCTCATCTGCTCGCACCGCGATCAGTACGACGGGCTGATCGATCTGCTGGAGCGGGACGGATGTACCACGACCCTCCCCGAGCGAAGGAGCTATGCACTGCGGGCCTTTGAGGTGACAGCGACCTACGACAGTGATATCTTCAACTACTTCGACGCTGGCGCTCATACCGCACTACATCTCTCAGGGCGCAACCCGCGCGTCCTACGCTATGGCGAGAACCCCCACCAGATGGGCTTCTACTTTGGTGACCTGGATCGCTACTTTGACAAGCTACAGGGCAAAGAGCTCTCCTACAACAACCTGCAGGATCTAGACGCCGCCGTGCATCTCATTCAGGAGTTTGAGGCTCCCACCTTTGCGATCCTCAAGCACACCAACCCGTGCGGTATAGCGTCTCGTGAGACCATCTCGGAGGCTTGGCAGGCTGCTTATGAAGCTGACACGGAGTCGCCCTTTGGCGGTATCCTTGTGGCAAATAGGACGATAGACAAGGAGACGGCGGAGCAGATCTCGCACATCTTCTTTGAGGTGCTCATCGCACCCGACTTTGACACCGAAGCTTTGCAGATATTAGGTCAAAAGTCGAAGCGTATCCTCCTCCTGCAGAAAGCACCGCTGCCCGACCAAGACAGCGTCCGCTCAGCGGTGGGAGGCTACCTAGTACAGACCCCTGACATCCTCTCCGAGCCTGTCGTCTACACCTCTGTCACAGAGGCTACGCCCACAGAAGATGAGATGGCCGACATACGCATGGCCGAGAGCATCGTCAAGTACTGCAAGAGCAATGCACTGGCTATCGTCCGGGATAGCCAGCTCCTAGCGACTGGTATCGGTCAGACCTCTCGTGTCTCAGCGCTCAGACAAGCGATCCAGAAGGCGCACAACTTTGGCTTTGACCTCAAGGGGGCTGTCCTAGCGAGCGACGCTTTCTTCCCCTTCCGTGACTGTGTAGACCTAGCTGCTGCAGCGGGCATCACAGCTATCGTACAGCCTGGCGGGTCGATACGCGACCAGGAGAGCATCGACGCGTGCAACGAGCAGGGCGTCGCCATGGTGACGACAGGGGTACGCCACTTTAGACATTAATCATTAGTCACAACCAA
The DNA here is from genome assembly GCF_000482365.1 of Porphyromonas uenonis DSM 23387 = JCM 13868. Taxonomy (GTDB): domain Bacteria; phylum Bacteroidota; class Bacteroidia; order Bacteroidales; family Porphyromonadaceae; genus Porphyromonas; species Porphyromonas uenonis. The sequence continues at coordinate 268,693 of NZ_KI535307.1, forward strand.
ACGATATATGGGACTATTCAAACTAAGACAAGAACTAGCTATAGACCTCGGTACAGCTAATACAATCATAATGAAGGATGGCAAGATCGTCTTTGACGAGCCTAGTGTCATCGCCTTCGACCGTCGCAATGACGAGGTGATCGCCGTGGGCACGAAGGCTCGGGAGATCTATGAGAAGGGGCACGAGTACATTCGCTCGGTGCGTCCCCTCAGGGATGGCGTCATAGCGGACTTTGACGCAGCTGAGAAGATGATCCGAGGTATGGTCAAGCAGATCAACAAGAAGTCGCACTCGCTCTTCTCTCCCTCGCTACGTATGGTAGTAAGCGTGCCTTCGGGCAGTACGGAGGTAGAGATACGCGCCGTCAAGGACTCAAGCGAGCACGCTGGCGGTCGTGACGTCTACATGCTCTACGAGTCGATGGCCGCTGCGATCGGTATCGGCATCGATGTCCTCGCTCCTGAGGGCAACATGGTTGTGGACATAGGCGGTGGTACGACTGAGATAGCTGTCATCTCGCTCGGAGGTATCTCCTCAAAGCAGTCAATACGTGTGGCTGGTGATGAGTTTACCCACGACATCATGGAGTACATGCGCCAGAAGCACAATGTACGTGTCGGTGAGCGCACCGCAGAGCAGATCAAGATCGAGGTGGGTAGCGCTCTAGCTGAGCTAGACAACGCTCCGGAGGACTTCATCGTCACCAGTGCCGACCTGATGGACTCCCTGCCACGCCAGATCAGCGTCTCCTATCAAGAGATAGCTCAGTGTCTCGACAAGTCTATTGTCAAGATCGAGAGCGCTATCCTCAAGACGCTCGAGAGCACACCTCCCGAGCTCTACTCCGATGTGACGCAAAACGGTATCTCCCTGACAGGCGGTGGCGCACTCCTGCGCGGTCTAGCCGAGAGACTGACACGTCGCTTCGCCATACAGTTCAACGTCCCCGAGGATCCACTACGCGCTGTGGCTATGGGCACCGACAAGGCGCTCAAGAATGTAGATAGTTACAACTTTCTCATTCACTAGAAGGGTCGTCACGTGGCGCTATAGTAGCAACAAAAGATAGCAATGCGTCGTCTCCTCGAACTCCTTCGTGCGAACCTGCACTGGGTGCTCCTAGTGGTGTGTGAGGCGATCGCCTTGCTCCTACTCTTTCATGGCAGTCTCTACCACTCATTCGTGGGAGCGGCTGCCAGTTCGTCTGTCGTGGGGAGGATTCACACCGAGGGGGCACGCTGGCGCTCCTACCTCTCGCTACAGCAGGAGAACCAGCAGCTCACGGCTCAGCTAGCGTCACTCGAGGGGCGCTACCTAGCTCTGCAGAGGCAGTTCGAGTACCTCCTAGCGGACACCGTAGTACCGCAGGTGATGGCGCCTTTAGACTCCTTAGACACCATTGTGCGGGAGGAGCCCAGCTTTACCTTTGTGACAGCTCGGGTAGTCAGCTTGACCTATCTCAAGGCAAACAATATGATGACCATAGACCGTGGCGCACGTGACGGCATCAAACCCAATATGGGGGTGGTCTCCCAGCGTGGTGTCGTAGGCATCGTAGCTCAGGTGGGGCCTCGCTACGCAACGGTCGTACCGCTCATCAATGAAAGCCTAACCCTCAGCTGTATGACCCTCCGCGAGGGGCATGTGGGGGATCTCTCTTGGCGACAAAAGCTCTCACCCGCAGAGAGCATCGTGCGGGGCTTGCCGAAGCATGCGCACCTAGCTGTCGGAGATACGCTCGTGACGAGCGGCTACTCCGCCATCTTCCCCCCAGGCATGATGATCGGCAGGCTAGAGGGCGAAGGCCCTCAAGGCTCCCGCCTCACCTATCGTAAGGAGCTCCCAGTGCTCCTAGCGACAGACTTCGGACAGCTACACAACGTCTATGTGATAACGGGGGGTAATACGATCAATCTAGAAGAGCAAGCGAGCAGAGAGGAGCTATGAGACTACAGATGATATGGACGATCCTAGGCATCGTACTGCTGGTACTGCTACAGGTAGAGGTCTTTAACTACATACAGCTCTTTCGCTATGCGACTCCTTCGGTCTATCTCTTTGCGCTGTTACTCTTTAGCGTAGACACTCCGAAAGAGTGGCTCACGCTCGTCGGAGCGCTCGTCGGACTCTCCGTCGACCTGCTCAGCGGCACACCTGGACTACACATGGCCGCCTTGACACTCGTCGGCTTCCTGCGCAACTATCTTCTAGCTCCCGTTGTCGATATCGAGAGCAACCTACGACGCGCGCCCTCCATGCGCATACATGGCTGGGGCATCTGGCTAGTCATCCTAGAGATGGTGGCGATCCACCAGTTTGTCCTCTTCACACTCGACTCGCTAGGTGGCTTCGACTGGGAGTACTACGCCCTGCGGCTGGGTAGCAGTATGCTCCTGACCTATCTCATCGTGATGATCCTGCAGATGCTCTTCCTAGAGCACCTACCACGGCATCAGAGCTAGCGGATCAGCTTATGGAGCGTCCACGCCATCGACTACGCATCGCCGTCCTCCCGTTGATTGCTATAGGCATCGTCGCACTATACATCATACGGCTCGGCTATCTGCAGCTCGTCAGCTCAGAGTACAAGGAGCGCGCCATGCGCAATGCTCTTTACGAGGAGGTTATCTTCCCCGACCGTGGCGTCATCTATGATCGCAAAGGGACCCTCCTCGTCTACAACGAGCCAGCCTACGACCTCCTCGTCACTACAAAAGAGCTAGCCGACACCCTCGACACACCCCTACTGGCAAGCCTCCTCCACACCTCCGAGCAGGAGCTCGACAAGCGCATGACAGCGCTAAGAGACCGCTCCATCAATCCTGGCTACTCGCCCTTTACGCCACAACTCTTCTGGTCACAGCTCACCAGCGAGGAGGCGGGATTCATACAGGAGCAACTCTTCCGGCTACCTGGCTTCACGCTCCGACCACGCGCCGTGCGTCGCTCCGACCAGCCCAATGCCGCTCTGCTACTCGGCTACCTAGGCGAGTCCAGTCCTGAGGAACTCAAAGCCGACAGCACCCTCGCTCTCGGACAGTATGTCGGCAAGAGTGGCGTGGAGCGCACCTACGACCGCATCTTGCGAGGGCGCAACGGAGTCAATCTCTTGCTCCGTGACGCCCGTGGTAGGATACAGGGCAGCTACAACGAAGGCGCAGACGACATCGAGGCGATCCCAGGCGAAGATCTAACCCTCAGCATCGATATAGGACTGCAAAGCCTAGGCGAAAAGCTCATGCAGGGCAAGCGTGGTGCCATCGTCATGATCGAGCCCAAGAGTGGCGAAGTACTCTGCCTCGTCTCCTCACCCACTTACGACGTGCGCATGCTACAGGGCAAAAGCTTGGGCAAGGCGCATCAGCAACTCGTCCTACAGGAGGGCAAGCCGCTCTTCAACCGTGCCATCATGGGTACCTATCCCCCAGGCTCGACCTTCAAGCCCGCCATGGGAGCCGTGATGCTTCAGGAGCATCTCGTCACCACCTCCACACTCCTCTCCTGCGCTCATGGCTATCCTCGTATGCGTGGACGACCCGCCTGCCACGGTCACGCCTCTCCGCTCAACCTACGTAGCGCCTTGACCACCTCCTGCAACGCTTACTTCTGCTGGGGTTTGCACTTTCTCCTCGACGACCGCTCTCGCTACCCGACCGTACAAGACGCGCTCAATAAGTGGCGCGACTATATGGTAGACTTTGGTTTTGGATACAAGCTCGGCATCGATCTAGCAGGCGAGAACCGTGGCTTCATACCCAATAGCTCCGTCTACGACCGCGTATACAGTCGCTGGACCTCCTCCACCATCATCTCTCTCTCCATCGGTCAGGGCGAGGTGCTACTCACTCCGCTACAGATGGCAAACCTCGCATCCATCATCGCCAATAGAGGCTACTACTACACACCCCACGTCATCCACAAGATCGAGCACAACCCGCTAGACACCCTCTTCACCACGCCACACCATACGGTCGTGTCGCCAAACTACTGGGAGGAGATAGCTCAGGGGATGCATGGCGCTGTCCTGGCAGGCACTTGCCGTCGGGCAAACTTTGCCCCAGGCGAAATCAACGTATGCGGTAAGACCGGTACAGCCGAAAACCGCTTTGGCAAAGACCACTCCGCCTTCATCGGTTTTGCGCCCCTCGAAGACCCCAAAGTGGCCATCAGCGTTTACGTTGAGAACGGAGGCTTCGGAGCTGTCTACGGTGTACCCATCGGGCGCGTCATGATGGAGTATTACCTGCGTGATGGCCAGCTATCGGGAGCTTCCCAAGCCATTGTCGAGCAGATCAGCCGACAGAAGATATTCTACTCACACGACCTATAAGACCCAACGAGCAGCATGCCATACCTTAGCAAGCAACGACGTAGCAACCTCCTGATGCGCCTCGACTGGCCGCTTATCATCCTCTACCTCCTGATGGTAGCGGGTGGATGGCTCGCCATATGCGGAGCTACGTACGACTTCACACCAGGTCATCTCCTTGAGATGGGAGGCCGACCAATGCAGCAGCTCATATGGATCTCCCTAGCGCTCGTACTAGGCGGGGTAGTGCTCCTCATCGACGAAGACCTCTTTGAGTCGGGAGCGCCCTACCTCTATATAGGCTTCGTCCTGCTACTTATCGTGACAGCCGTCGTAGCGCCTGATATCAAAGGCTCCCGCTCGTGGCTAGTCATGGGTCCCATACGAGTGCAGCCCGCAGAGTTTGCCAAGCTCGGTACCGCACTCATGCTCGCCTACTGGCTCAACCGCCCCGAGTTCAAGCTCACCACCATGCGAGGCTATCTAGAGGTCTTTGCCATCATACTCCTACCGATGGCGATCATCATATTGCAAAGCGAGACTGGGTCGGCGCTCGTCTTCTGCGCCTTCTTCCTAGCACTCTATCGTGAGGGACTCTCCGGTGCTTTCCTCCTGCTCGCCTCGCTAGCGGTCACGCTCTTTGTTGTGGCGCTCATGCTAGCCGACGTCAGCTGGGGTGCTACCGACGCTAGCCGTCTGCTCATCTGTAGCATCATCTCCGTCGCCACCATCCTCTACCTCAGCAGCATCGTACGGTGGAAGCCCCGTGAGCGGCGCATCTTGTGGATCGTCAGCGTCGTATACTTCGTCGGCATGTATGTCTCTCTGCGCTGGTTGCCGATAGACTACAGCTACGTCGCACTGGCACTGATGAGTTGTATCATCCTCTTCTGCTTCGTTCGCGCTTTGCTGCACTACTCCCGCTCCTACCTCTTAGTCGGCTTAGCCAGCTTAGGGCTGCTCGCCTTCTCGCTCTCCGTCGAGTATGTCTACAACGACATCCTCGCACCGCACCAGCAGATGCGTATCGCCGTGTCGCTCGGCATCGAGCAGGATCCACGAGGCGCTGGGTACAATGTAGACCAAGCGAAGATAGCTATCGGCTCAGGCGGACTCCTAGGCAAAGGGTTCCTCCAGGGCACCCAGACGAAGCTCAAGTATGTTCCCGAGCAAGACACCGACTTCATCTTCTGCACCATCGGTGAGGAGCAAGGTTTTGCGGGGTCCGTGGGTCTGCTCCTCCTCTTCCTCACTATGATCCTACGCATCATGTGGCGAGCGGAGCGGCACCCCTCCACCTTCGGGCGGGTCTACGGCTACTGCCTAGCGTGCGTCTTGATCTTTCACCTGATGGTCAATGTGGGGATGGTGCTAGGACTGGTCCCCGTCATCGGCATCCCACTCCCCTTCTTTAGCTACGGTGGCTCCTCGCTCTGGGGCTTCTCGCTGATGCTCGCCCTCTTTCTCAAGATCGACGCCTCGGGCAAGCGCTAGCCAACTAGAAAGCTTAGTGAGAAAGCTCAATCGCTGACTAGAAGCGGTTGGGCTTTCTGCTTTTTGCATCGCAAAGCGCCACGGAGACTGTTGCATTATAACCCAACCGTCTAGAAGCTATACATGACGATAGCTAGGGATACACGGTTCGAATCTCTACAGAGTGGCTACGGATCCTCCCTGATTAGACCTTCTTCCCGAGAAATTGAATTCCTACCTAGGAATTTGCCAAATAGCTACCTAGGAATTGCCCCAATTCCTACGTAGGAAAGAAAAAATTCTTCGGAGGAATCAAATGAAACTTCGGAAGAATCAAATCATAAGTCCGAAGAATTTGACCATTTCCTAGGTAGCAAATCAAAAATATCTACGGAGGAATTTGGGAAATTCCTAGGTAGGAATTGAAACGGACTTATTTTTATAATGCGTCAGCCCTGCCTTTATGCAACAGTCTCAGTTTGGGAGAGGCTTTTCAATACTGCCTCCTATGAATGAGTTCTAGAGTCGCTAGGATAGCCTAAAGCAAGGGGGCTCAATCACCGAAGCGACTGAGTCCCCTGACTCTATTGTGTATCCTATAAGTAGTGTTACTGCAGACGGACCTCTAGTGCGGGTCTCCAGTCCATGCCATTGACCGCTAGGAGGGTCTGCAGGCCAAGCGCTGAGGCTGCCTCTAGATTGGCCGTGCTGTCGTCGATGAAGAGCGTCCGCTCAGGCACCATCCCGCTGTCCGCTATCATCTGCTCATAGATAGCTAGGTCGGGCTTCATCGTGTGCATATCACAGGAGGCGTAGACCTTGTCCACATAGTCGCTCAGCGTCCGCCCCGTGGCGGGGAGGAAGTGCGGACTGTGGGCATAAGCCATGATGTAGGGGTTGGTGTTTGACAGGATATAGATCTTGTACTGCTTGCGTAGCTGCTCTAGGTAGTCAAACTTGTACTGAGGGACTCCCTTGAGGAAGAGCATGATCGCCTCATTGATCTCTTCGTCGGTCAGGGCTGTGCCCGCATGCTCATTGAGCCGTGTGACAAACTCCTCACGCCCCACGAGCCCCATCTCTAGGTCGTGGAAGACACCGAGCTGTCGGTACGGATTGAGCATCTCGTCGATGTCCTGGACACCTAACTCGCGAAAGCGTCTTAGCGACACCTCCGGCTGGAGATCTACTAAAACGCCTCCGAAATCAAATACGAGTGTATCTATCACGGCTTCTTACTTCTTCTTGAGCCAACGATCGAGCCAGTCAAAGAAGGTGCGCTGCCATAGGAGTGCATTCTGAGGCTTGAGGACCCAGTGCGTCTCCTCGGGGAAGAGGAGCATCTTCGTCGGTATGCCACGCATCTTGGCTGCGTCAAAAGCCATCATACCCTGCGAAGCGAGGATGCGGTAGTCATGCTCTCCGTGAATGATCAGGATAGGCGTATCCCACTTGTCAACGAGCTTGTGAGGGGAATTGGCAAAGGTGCGCTGAGCCGTAGCGTTGTCCTTTTCCCAAGGAGCACCACCCATATCCCAGTTGGCAAACCACTTCTCCTCAGTCTCGAGATACTGCGCCTCGAGGTTGAAGATACCAGCGTGAGCGATGAAGGCTGCGAAGCGTCCCTCGTGTACACCTGCCAGGTAGTAGACCGAGTAGCCACCGTAGCTAGCGCCGACAGCACCCATACGATGAGGATCGATGAAGGGCTCCTGACGCATCAGGTCAGCTGCGGTGAGGTAGTCGCGGATGTTTTGCCCGCTGTAGTCACCACTGATCTGCTCGTTCCACGCCTTGCCAAAGCCAGGCACGCCGTGACGGTTGGGGAGGATGACGATGTAGCCCTGCTCCGCCATAAGTCGTGGATTCCAGCGGTAAGACCAGAACTGGCTAATGGTGCTTTGCGGACCACCCTGACAGTAGAGGATAGAGGGGTACTGCTTGCTCTTGTCAAAGTGCGGTGGGTAGAGGACCCATGTGAGCATCTTACCACCATCGGTCGTAGGCATCCAGCGCTTTTCGCAAGTCAGGTTGCCTAGCTGGCTCATGATTGGTTTGTCCTCCTCAGTTAGCGCAGTAGCTTTGCCGTTCTTCAGATTGACCATGAAGAGCTCTGTGGGGTAGGTCATCGCTTGGCGAGAGGCTACGCAGATGCCTTTGTCATTAAGGTCAAAGCCTGTGTAGTTGTACTGCCCGTCGGTGATCTGCTTGATCTTGCCATTAGCCAGCTGATAGCTGTAAATGTGGGTCAGCGCCTCACGACAGGTGGTGAAGTAGATGGTCTTGCTGTCGGCACTCCAAGTGGGGTTGGCGATATTGTACTCAAAGTCGGCCGTGAGAGGACGGTACTGCTTCTTAGCCAAGTCGTAGAGGTAGAGTACCTGCAGGTCAGACTCGTAGCCATCGTGCTCCATACCGACCCAGATGAGCGAGCGACCGTCGGGGCTGAAGACGGGGTTCGTGTCGTAGCCCATGATGCCCTCGCTGACATTGGTTGTCTCGCCAGTCGAGACATTATATAGGTAGATGTCGCTATTGGTCGAGAGGCTGTACTCCAGTCCAGTCTTCTTGCGACAAGCGTAAGCGATGAGGTTGCCATCGGGGCTAAAGGCTATATCCTCGATACCGTTGAAGGGACGCATAGGCGCCTCATAGGGTTCACCCTCGAGAAGGTCCAGCCCCTTGGTGATGGGCTGTGCCGTAACCTTTGCAATAAAGGGGTGTGGCATCGTCGAGACCCATTCGTCCCAATGCTTATACATCAGATCCTCGATGATGCGTGCGTCAGCTTTGTCTAGATCAGGATAAACGTCCGTGACGACGGGGCGAGCCTTGATGTCCTGCACATAGAGGAGCGTCTTCTCATCGGGCGAGAAGAGATAGTCGACGATACCGCCATCGATAGCTGTGAGCTGACGCTCGGCCCCATCGCTGAGGGTGCGTGCGAAGAGCTGCATGCCCTGGTCGGTGCTACGCATGAAGTATATCTGCTTGCCGTCCCGGCTCCAGCGTGGGCTGTACTCGCTACCAGCGGAGGAGGCGGTCAGCTCGGTACGTCCTGTGCCATCGCTATTGATGAGGTAGATAGAGGTGCGGCTGTTGTTGTCTTTAATAGAGGGTTGGGATACGTTGTAGACCACCTGCTTACCATTAGGCGCTAGAGCGTAGCTTCCTACACGAGGCATCGTGAGGAGCATCTCTGGGGTCATCTGCTTGGTCCCTTGCTGTGCAGTCATAGGCAGAGCTAATGTAGAGAAAATGAGAGCCACGAGGCTACGAAACAAGTTTCTTCTAGTCATAGGATAGTATGAGATGAGTGAAGGAATGGTCGTCTCGAAGCGACCATAGATTACTGAATGCTCTCCAAAGGTACGAAAAAGAGGCTAGACCGTAGAAGCTTTACCAGCAGGGATGACGGAGCGACAGGCCTAGCGCCAGGTAGCTCTGACGATAAGGCTCGCAGTGGAGCCGGAGGAAGAGACCGAGCCGATCTAGGTAGCGCAGTCTAGGAAGAGCCTCTAGACCAGCCTGCAGATGTGCATAGGTACGCTCGCTAGCCGCCTTGTCATAGCCTATGCCTATGCCGTAGCTCTGTCGCAGGCTTAAGTATCGCCACTGGTAGAGTGGCGCTCCCACGGTGAGGTCGCCGTGGAGCGTGGGATGCTCCTTGTCGGGTCGTAGGGAGAGCTCTGCAGCATAGTTGAGAGAGGGCGTTTGCCAGCCGAGCTGCGTGCCGAGACAGCCAGCCCCGCCGAATAAGTTACGACTATAAAGGAGCGAGACGTAGAAGTATTGGTCTGGACTATCCGAGCTTACCGCAGGTGTGTAGCGACCGAAGATGAGATCACTGGCGAGATACCCGACACGCGCCATGGTCACTCCGATGAGGCCGCCCCACAGGACGTCGGAGTACCAGTGACGGTTGTTGGCCATGCGACAGAAAGCGACCGAGGTGGCGAAGAGATACTGCAGATGAGCCAGCAAAGGGTAGTCGGCTCCATACTCTAGGTTAAAGAGCTCAGCGCCGAGGAAGGCTGTCGCGGTATGCCCCGAGGGAAAGCTATTGTGTGTCGATCCGTCGGGTCGCATGCGCTGCACACCTCTTTTGACCGAAAGGACGATCGCCGCTGTCCCTAGTGCGCCTATGCCATCGGCTGTCAGCATCTCGCCCCACGAGCGGGAGCGTCCCGTGGCACCGCCACAGCGCATCGCAAGCTGTAGTGCGTAAGAGGCAAACTGCATGTGGTCGTCGTAGTGATGGCGCCACTGAGGACCTAGGAGGTTGTGCCGAGTCGTGCGGATAGCCTCATCGCTGTGATGGAGCGGATAGGCAGCATAGAGCGCTCCTGGGAGTAGTGCTACAAGCGGATCGGGCGATGGGACGAGCGTGTCTGACGAACTGCTCTGTGCGAGCGCTCCACTACAAGAGAGGAGTAGGCAAAGCGTCAGGAGTAGCAGAGGTCTCATAAGGTGCTAAAACTGTCTCAGAGGAGATTACGTACGATGCCCCAGACGACGATGATGGTGAAGATGATCCAGCAGGCGGTGCGCCCAGCGAAGCTTCGGTAGAGGCGCTCTGCTTGTGGACGATAGGGGCGGAGTAGCTCCAGTATCACGAGGAGGGTGAAGTAGACCAGTGCAGGGATGAGCATCACATTGAGCTGTAGCACCCGTCCTAGGTCGCCATGTAGCAGAGCGTGTATGCCTCGTAGCGAGCCACAGCCAGGGCATTGCCACCCCGTGAGCTGTAGGAAGGGGCAACGAGGTATCGGCAGGCCCTCGGGACGATATAAGTAAAGCACTACACCCCCTACTAGCAAACAGCCTAGTAGAGCGAGTAGTGCTTTGTTGTGCCGACTCGTAGCGAGCATGTCGCCTTGACTTTGACCTTACTTCAGATTGTCAAAGCCTCGTCCGTAGACCCCGTGCACGGTGCCCTCCGATACGAAGGCATTGGGGTCGATCTCCTTGATGATACGATTGATGCTCTGTAGCTGCGCCTTGCGAGTGACCACCATGAGGATGCGCATCTCCTCCTGCGAGTACCCCCCTTCGGCATGGATGAGCGTGCAGCCTCGGTGCAGGCGCTGCGTGATTGCTTCGTTGATCTCCTTATACTTCTTGCTAAAGATAAAGAGCTGTGTCGAGTGCTTGTTGCTATTGGTCCAGTAGTCGAGCGTCATCGAGCAGAAGACCACCTCCACAATCGAGAAGGTGAGTAGCTCAGCGCCGAGTTGCGGATCTTTGCCCGAGATGTAGACATTGACAAAGTAAGAGGCCGTCACGATCGTCGCATCTATCAAGATCATAGCACGCCCCAGCGAGAGCGTCGTGTACTTGTTAAAGATAGAGACAATGACATCCGTACCACCTGTACTGCCATTCACATGAAAGACTAAAAAGAGACCACTACCGCACAGGATACCGCCAATGATGACCGCCATAAAGCGCTCTCCCTGTAGCAGGGGACCCACATTGGGGATGTTGTCCGTAAGCCAGTGACTCAGGTTGTGGTACACCTCAGTATTCGGATCTCCAAAGAGAGCCTGACCAATAGGGATAGCGATACCCATGAGGATGACCCCAATGAGCGTCTTGACGGAGTAGCGCCACCCCAGGAAGATGATCGAGACGATCAGCAGTCCGACGTTGATGATGTTGTAAGGGATAAAGGCGGGGATGCTTGTAGCTATCTGTATGATGGTTGTGACACCTGCGAGCCCGCCTGTGGCGATCTCCTGCGAGAGGATAAAGCCCGCCCAGCCGATCACATAGAGGCAGACCCCTAGGACGATAAAAAAGAAGTCGTGAACGAAGTACCACACTTTCGCTCGATTACTATTGGAAGCTCCTAAAGCTTGAGACATACTATATGATTTGTTTTCTAGAGATAGATGGAATAGTCTTCCCTTGGCCCAGCGCCAGTACGGCAGGGGCCGAAGACTTTGTCATTACAATACTATGTTGACTATGCGCCCTGGCACGACAATTACCTTCTTGAGTGGCTTGCCGTCGATCCACTTGACCGCGTCGGGATGCGCTAGCACCTGCTCCTCGATCTGCTCCTTGGAGAGACCAGCGGGGAGCTCGAGGTTAAAGCGCACCTTACCATTGAAGCTCACGGGATAGCGCACCGAATCCTCAGCGATGAGCGACTCGTCACACTGGGGCCATGCGGCCGTAACGATGCTCTCGGCCGAGAGCGTGTCGCTACTGCATGCGGAGCGCATCTCCTGCCACAGCATCTCTGCGATATGTGGCGCAAAGGGCGAAAGCAGAACCGCCAAGGGTCGAAGCACCTCCAGCGAAGTGGTCTCGGCCTTCTGTAGCTCGCCCACGGCAATCATAAAGGCCGAGATGGAGGTGTTGAAGGAGAGACGCTCGATGTCTTGAGTGATCTTCTGAATCAGCTTATGGATCGTGCGTAGCTGCTCACGACTAGCCTCAGCATCGGCCGAGACGGTGAGCTGCCCCTCACTGTTGTGGTAGAGTGACCAGACACGCTTGAGGAAGCGATAGACGCCGTCGATGCCATTCGTGTCCCACGGCTTGCTCTGCTCCAGGGGACCGAGAAACATCTCGTACATCCTCAGCGTATCAGCGCCATACTGCTCGATGATCTCGTCGGGGTTGACCACGTTAAACATGGACTTGCTCATCTTCTCCACCCCATAGCCGCAGAGATAGCTACCATCCGCCTCGGTAATAAAGGTCGCATCGTGCAGGTCGTCACGCCACTGGCGGAATGCCTCCTGATCGAGGACATCGTTGTGGACCAAGTGTATGTCCACGTGCATCTGCGTCACGTCGTACTGCTCACGCTGCGAGTAGGTGACAAACTGGTTCGTCCCCTTGATGCGGTAGACGTAGTTGGAGCGCCCCTGGATCATCCCTTGGTTGACCAGTCGCTTGAATGGCTCATCCTCGCACACGACCCCGAGGTCGTAGAGGAACTTATTCCAGAAGCGACTATAGATCAGGTGCCCCGTAGCATGCTCCGTACCGCCGATGTAGAGATCCACCTGTCGCCAGTAGTTATTGGCCTCGGGGGAGACCAAAGCATCATGATTATGCGGATCCATATAGCGTAGGTAGTATGCGCTACTCCCCGCAAAGCCTGGCATCGTGCAGAGTTCGTAGGGATAGCCCTCCTCGGTGCACCAGTGCTTGGCACGTCCTAGCGGAGGCTCGCCACTCTCCGTGGGGAGATATTTGTCCACCTCAGGCAGAGTCAGCGGGAGCTTGTCAAGCGGTAGCGTGTGCGGCACGCCCTCCTTATAATATATAGGTATCGGCTCGCCCCAGTAGCGCTGGCGGCTGAAGATAGCGTCGCGCAGGCGGTAGTTGATCCGCTTCTGACCGAGCCCCTGCTCGTCCAGGTAGTGACACATCCAGTCAATTGCCTCAGAGACTGACTTGCCATTGAGGAGCGGCGAATTGATCAGCTCGCCCTCTTTGCTGTCGAGGCTTTCGCTCCAAGTAGAGGGATCGGACGCTTCGCCACCCTTTGGCAAAACAACCTGACGTATCGGCAGGTCAAAGTGCCGTGCGAAAGCAAAGTCTCTCGAGTCGTGCGCTGGAACCGCCATGATAGCGCCCGTGCCATAGCCCGCCAGCACATAGTCGCTGATCCAGATCGGGATCAACGCCTCCGTCAGCGGGTGCTGTGCATAAGAGCCCGTGAAGACACCCGTCACCGAGTGATCCGCCTGACGCTCACGCTCTGTGCGGCGCTTCGTGCGATCTAGGTAGGTCTCAACAGCGTCACGCTGCTCCTCCGTAGTCAGGTCAGCCACCAGACTACTCTCGGGAGCTAGCACCATAAAGGTCACTCCGTAGAGCGTATCGGGACGAGTGGTAAAGACCTCGATAGGCAGCTCGCCATGAGCCGTGCTAGCCTTGAAGGTAACCGATGCTCCGATCGACCTACCGATCCAGTTACGCTGCATCTCCTTGAGAGCATCGCTCCAGGCGAGCTGGTCGAGACCCGCTAGCAGACGCTCCGCATAAGCAGAGACGCGGAGGCTCCACTGCTTCATCTTGCGCTGCACCACGGGGTAGCCACCACGCTCGCTCACGCCATCGCTCACCTCATCATTGGCGAGGACGGTACCCAGCTCAGGGCACCAGTTGACCACACTCTCGCCGAGGAAGGCCAGGCGGTAGTGCATCAGCCACTCTGACTGCTGCGCCTCGCTCGCAGCTCGCCACGCCTCAGCCGTCAGCTCCAGTGGCGTACTGGCGTAGGCTGTACAGCCCTCCGTGCCGTGAACCTCTAGATACTGAATCAATTTGTCGATAGGCTCGGCACGCTCCGTGGCGGTGTCGTAGTAATGGTGGAAAAGCTGTATGAATGCCCACTGCGTCCACTTGTAATACTCCGGATCGCAGGTCACCACCTGGCGACTCCAGTCGAAACCAAAGCCAATGTTGTCTAGCTGCTCACGATAGCGCGCTATGTTGACCCGCGTCGTCTCCTCCGGGTGACGATTCGTCTGGATAGCGTACTGCTCGGCCGGCAGACCGAAGGCGTCGTACCCCATCGGGTGCAGGACGTTGTACCCTTGTAGTCGCTTATAGCGAGCGTAAATATCTGAGGCAATGTATCCTAGCGGGTGCCCCACATGTAGTCCCGCCCCTGAGGGATAGGGAAACATGTCGAGTACGTAGTACGAAGGCTTATCACGGTCTATCTCTACGCGATAAATATCTGCGTCATGCCAGATGCGCTGAGCCGTTTGCTCTATGTCGTGGTGATTGTAATCCATACAGTTCTCTCTATTATAGCGCAAAGGTACGAAATTAGAAATTAGAGGTTAGAGGTTAGAGATGAGAGGTTAGAGGTTAGAAGTCCGATCATTCAGATAGTTCCGATTGCTCCGATAGTTCTCATAGTTCCGATTGCTCCGATAGCCCTAGCCAACAGCCAACGGCCAACAGCTAACAGCCATAAAGAAACAGTGAGGGAGACCCATCCGTGAGTCTCCCTCGCTATTTTTGTCACCTTACGCAGGTGATGAGTAGACTAAGAGGTGCGCCTTACTTGATCTCCCACGTGTCCTCCGTCATGAGGAGCTCGCGGAGTGTGCGGACCTTGTTCTTTGCTTTTTGCTGATCGATCTGATCATGGACAGCCCAGTCGTAAGTCGGTCCCTCGACATCACGTATGACGCCCATAGCGACGGGGAGGCCGTCGGCTGCGTTCATAGCGGCGAGCATCATATGTAGGAAGGGATTCGGCTCGTGCGCATCGTGCGTCAGCACATCGTCGAGCGTATAGCCATCCTCACCGATTGTCACGGCACGTAGCTTGAAGCCATCGAGCACGAGACCGCGCTGCTTGTCCTCACCAAAGAGCATCTTCTCACCGTGCTGCAGGACGATCGTCTTGTCGGCACGAACGGCACGGTCGCTGATAGCAGCGTGAGCACCGTTGTTGAAGATCATACAGTTCACCAGCACCTCTGTGACAGCAAAGCCCTTGTGCTTAGCACCCGCTAGCAAGCAAGCGGTGAGCGTAGGCTGATCCACATCAAGTGAGCGAGCGAAGAAGTTGCCACGAGCACCCATCACCAGCTCAGCTGGCTCGAATGGATCCTCGACAGTTCCGTAAGGTGAGCTCTTGGTGACCAGACCACGAGGCGACGTAGGTGAGTACTGTCCCTTGGTCAGTCCGTAGATGCGATTGTTAAAGAGCACCTCGTTGATATCGACATTACGTCGTACAGCATGGATAAAGTGGTTACCACCGATAGCGAGGCTATCGCCATCGCCAGACATCAGCCATACGGTGAGGTCGGGACGAGCCACCTTGACACCTGTAGCTACGGCAGCACCACGACCATGGACGGTGTGGAAGCCGAAAGTACTCATATAATAAGGTAGTCGCGAGGAGCAACCGATACCAGAGACGACGACCGTCTCATCGGGAGCTATGTCTAGCTCAGCCATCGCTTTGTGGACAGCCGCTAGGACACCGTGGTCGCCACAACCTGGGCACCACTTGACGGGTGATGCGTTTTTGAAATCCTTGGGGGCAAAGCGTAGTGTGCCCTTCTCTAGATTACTATTTGTTTCAATCATAGCAGTTGTGGTTTTTACAGTTGCTCAGCGATTATCTCTTCGAAGGCAGTGACGAGGTTCTCCACCTTGAGCGGTTGTCCCTGCACTTGATTGTACTGATAGATATTGGCATCAGATACCTTATTGCGTAGGAGCATAGCCATCTGACCGAGGTTCTGCTCAGCAACGACGACACGTGGGTAGCGACGCAGGATCTCCTCCGTGTTCTTAGGCATAGGATTGATAAAGGTAAACTGCGTGTGCGCTACCTTATGCCCCTTCTTCTGCAGGGCATGGCAAGCATCGCTCAGGTGGCCGTAGGTACTACCCCACCCGACGATAAGCAGCTCAGCATCCTCGACATCACCCTCTACGGTGAGCGGTGGGATCACCTCTGCGATGTGCTGTATCTTGTTGTGACGCTGTAGGACCATCAGCTCATGGTTAGGACCATCCGTGCTGATAGCGCCAGTCTTATTATCCTTCTCTAGACCACCTGTACGGTATGGCAGAGCGCCAGGACCAGGTACAGACCAGTAGCGTACGAGCGTCTCGGGATCACGCATATAAGGCATCCAAGGCTCCTCGCCCTTGTACTGATCTACGTAATGAGGCTTGATAGCGGGATACTGCTCGTAGTCAGGTATACGCCAAGCAACCGAACCATTGCCCAGATAAGCGTCTGAGAGCAGAACAACTGGAGTCATATGCTCTACAGCTATCTTGGCCGCATAGTAAGCGGCGTCAAAGCACTTAGAGGGAGAGGTAGGAGCGATTACGACCATCGGAGACTCACCATTACGCCCGTACATAGCCTGTAGGAGGTCGGTCTGCTCTGACTTCGTAGGCATACCTGTCGAGGGGCCACCACGCTGTACATCTACGAGTACGAGAGGTAGCTCAGCGATGACGGCTAGATTGAGTGCCTCACTCTTGAGAGCCACACCAGGACCCGACGTCGAGGTAACACCTAGACGACCAGCATAGGAGGCTCCTATGGCAGTACAGATACCAGCTATCTCGTCCTCAGCCTGTACGGTAATGACATCGAGAGACTTGTACTTAGCAAGGAAGTGAAGGATGTCTGTGGCTGGAGTAATAGGATAAGATCCGAGGAAGAGCTTGAGTCCAGCACGCTCAGCGCCAGCTATGAGTCCGAAAGCGGTAGCCTTATTGCCCGTCACGTCAAGATAAACGCCAGCCTCCTGTGGAGCGCCCTCGATGACAAAGGGAGTGCCTACAGATGCGTGGGTATTAGCCGCATAGGAGTAGCCTCCGTGGAGAGCTGCTATGTTGGCCTGACGAATGATCTCCTTCTTAGCAAACTTCTTGCTGATGAAGTGCTCAGCCTGCTCTAGGGGACGGTCAAAGAGCCACGAGACGACACCCAGGGCAAACATGTTCTTGCACCTTAGTCTGCCTCTAGCGTCCATATCCACATCCTTAAGTACCTCCTGAACCATCGTGCTGATGGGACATGCGAGGACTCTGTCAGGGTTGAGTCCCAGCTCCTTGATGGGATCGTCTGTCTCGTAGAGAGCCTTCTTGAGATCCTTCTCTCCACAAGAGTCGCTATCGATGATGATGATCGAGTCGTGACGTAGATTCTTCACATTGACCTTGAGTGCTGCAGCATTCATCGCCACCAGCACGTCGGCATAGTCTCCAGGCGTGTGGACTTGGTCATGGCCGATGCGCACCTGAAAGCCCGACACACCTCCCAGTGTGCCTTGAGGAGCACGGATCTCTGCAGGATAGTCAGGAAACGTCGAGACCGAGTTACCATACATCGCTGACATGTCAGAGAAGATTGAACCCGTGAGCTGCATACCGTCACCTGAGTCGCCTGAGAAGCGTACCACTACCTCTTCGATAATTCTTTTGTTCGGTTTGTCTGTCATAATTAGGATGAATAAAAGGCGTAGGGCTCAACTCCTTGAGAGGGTGATTGAGCGAAACCTTCCTAGCAATAGACCCCTACATACGTTCTGTTTGCTATGCGCTCAGCACCATCTTCTACAGCAGGAGAGACTTGTAAGCAAGTGCTAGAAATAGGGGACACCAGCGACCTCTCACCACTCCACCACTATGATCTGATAGACGGAGCCACATAAACAGCACAAAGGTACGACTTATTTCCCTCATACTAGCCATTTTTGGGTATGAAAATCAGGGGCTGACGCATGATGAAAACGAGCTCGTCTGATTTCCTACCTAGAAATTGCCCAAATTCCTCCGTAGATATTTCTGATTTGCTACCTAGGAAATGACCAAATTCTTCGGACTTATGATTTGATTCTTCCGAAGTTTCATTTGATTCCTCCGAAGAATTTTTTCTTTCCTACGTAGGAATTGGGCCAATTCCTAGGTAGCTATTTGGGAAATTCCTAGGTAGGAATTGAAATGAACTCATTTTTATTTATAATGCGTCAGCCCTGCGAAACCTCCTAATACAGCGAAGCCCCTAGAGATCGTGTATCGATCGCCAGGGGCTTCGTTTATATATCAGAAAGGGAAGCTCTTACTCCGTAAAGCTGCGGTAAAAGTCTACATAAGCCTCAGCGTGGTCTACCGCTGGGCCGGGGTACTCCAGCACTTTTTGGTCGGGCTCCGAGCGAAGGTACTCAATGAGCTCGGGAGAGACAGACTCCTGACCCAGGATCACACCATCTGAGTAGTGGATCGCCATACGACGTAGCGCATCTGGCGTCACCTCTCCTTGCAGCGGGTCCAGCATGTCGCCTGTAATCTTGTCAAACTCAAGCTTCTTGATCAGGTCTTCGCCGATCTCGCCCTCCTCCTCGTTGCCATCGACCGAGAAGATCACCTTAGCGCGCTCGAAGTAGGGATCGTCCTTGTAAGCCGTCTTCAGGTAAACGGGCGCCAAAGCGGAGAACCACCCCAGACAATGAATCACATCGGGGATCCAGTGCAAGCTTTTGATCGCCTCCAGGACGCCTCGGATGAAGAAGATACTGCGATCCGCATTGTCACTTGGCGCTCCCTCGGAGGGAGGACCGAAGAGGCTCTTGCGTCCGAAGAGATCAGCATTATCGATGAAGTAGACCTGTATACGTGTAGAGGGGATCGAGGCGACCTTGATGACGAGCGGGTGGTCGTAGTCGTCGACGATGACGTTGATACCCGACAGACGGATCACCTCGTGAAGCTGGTTGCGACGCTCATTGACCAGGCCGTAGCGTGGCATGAAGATACGTACGTCATTTCCTGCATTCTGTATATGCTCTGGGAGGTAACGAGCGACATGTGCGAGGTCACTCTCAGGGAGGTAGGGATATATCTCCTGAGAGATGTAGAGTACTTTCTTGTCTTTGGCAGCCATAGTGTGATTTACTTTCGTTCTCTACAAAGATAGTGAAAAATGGCGACACCGCTTGCACCTAACCCATTCACCTCAGGGCCGACGCATCATAACCACTCCCCTAGGAGCTGCACAGGACGATAACCGAGGAGTGTGGAGCGAGCTACACGACGTAGCGCTACAGCCCGACTCTGAGTATTCGAATATTCACGAGGATTCGGACTTCTCCCGAGGTCGGAGCAGGTAGGTCTAGCGATGGTGTCAGAAGGCGTACCCGAGGCTAAAGAAAAAGCGTGAGGCGCGTAGGACGTTGGAGCGACTGAACGAGAGCTTGATAGGTCCTATCAGGGAGTCGTAGTCTAGATCGATGCCAGCGCCGTAGAGGAGGTCGCTGTCCTGTATGTTGGGTGCCTGGACATCTGCACCGACGCTGATGTGTGGGGTGATGTAGAGGTTCTTGATCGGGGTGTACTGTACACCTAGATAGAGCGCTGCTAAGTTGTTGACCGGATACTCTCGGTATCGTAGTCCAGAGAAGATGGGTTGATCGTCTAGACCGACATTGGCAAAGCCCCCGAGGTGAAACTTCTGACTTAAGAAGAGGTAACTGTCGAAGTGAAAGCTCTCTCGCCAAGGCTTGCCAAGGTCTAGATTGACCCCGCCAAAGAGTCGTCCGTGTAGCGCTACCCTCCGACTCAGGGGGGCGACTAGATGCTCATAGACAGAGAGATGCAAGAGGGGTCCCCGCTGTGGGGATATGCTTTCCTCAGGATTGAGCAAGTTGTGGGTCTGCTTCTGGCTCTCCGAGGCATCTGCGGGGAGTGGTGAGAGAGCGTAGGAGTTTTTTAGCGTAAGCTCTGCGGCTAGTGCGAAGTGGTTACCCCGTGTAGCAAAGGCCTTTCGATTCAAGCTGTTTTGCTGGTAAGCTAGATTCATCGTCCAGGTGCCGTGGCGGTAGCTTAGCTTAGGCGTGCGGTTGGCCTGTATCAGCTGGTTGAACTGATTCATAGGCACCCAGTCAGACGAGGGTGCCTGTGCAGAAGCCTTCATATCTTGGTCAAAGGGTGGGCGTGGTTGCCACACATACATAGAGCCGTACTGGATGCCGAGCGTTATCTGAGACTGTGGCGACAAGGTGTAGCCCATCTTCAGACCACTGGCTAGGGATGCCTGGTAGAAGGTGGCCTCCGTGTGGTCCTCTATCTGTGAGAGGTAGCGCAGACGGATGTTGTCACAGCGGTCTAGGCGGAGGGAGATGTAAGGACTGAGCCAGTAGGAGTAACCGTTGTCGAGCCACTTGCAGTAGCTAGCGCGTAGCTTAGGGAGCTGAGATATGGCGAGCTTGGCGGAGAGTCGCGAGTTGGGGAGGAGCAGATCTCTGAGTGAAGTGTTGAGAATGATGTTTGCCGACTCGTAGGGGTCGTAGTAAGCTCCTAGTCGGAGGAGGGCTTGTGGCTTTTTCTTGATAAAGAAGTGTATCGTGTTGACCTCATGGTCTCCTCTCGTCGAGTCTGCCTCGTAGGTGTAGTAGACCTGTGCGTAGCGGTTGTAGCCCATCAGCATCTCAATGCGCTGCTGGAGAAGCTCCAGGGAGTCTAGGATAGAGAAATCGTCACCGATCACACTTTGTATGAACTTTGTCTCTGACTCATCTAGGGGGCTTCCCCACTGATCTGAGACTTTGACCTGCTGGATCGGTATAGAGACTGGGGCGAGCTGTCGCCTCTGAGAAGTAATGCCCTGGGCGAGTTGCCGAGCCTTGAGGGCGATGAGCTGTGGCAAGAGCTTGTGCGCCTCAATCTCTGCGAGCGCTATGATCCGCTCACGCTGACTAAAGTCTGCCGAAGTGTAGTCTTTCAACGCTTGGGAGAAGTCTAGCATCACATCTACTTGACTGGCTTGACGCTCTACCTCCTTTTTGGTCAGGAGTGCATAGGACTGCAGGATGACATCAATAGGACTATGCTCAAGCTCCTCCACGTTTCGCAGTCTAGCTCCGGTATAACTACCGATGACGAAGTTGGCTCCCATGGAGCGAACCTCCTCGACAGGAAAGTTGCGATCCAAGCCTCCATCGACGAGTAGCTTACCATCGACCACAGCGGGTGCGAAGAAGGCTGGGATCGCAAGGCTGGCGCGTATGGAGAGTGGCATCGATCCTGAGGTCATCACGCAGGCGCCTCCCGCTCCGACATCCGAGGCTACGAGCTGGAGCGGTATCGGCATCTGGGCGTAATCGGTGATATGTCGCACGGGAAAGGTGTAGCGCATCAAAACCTCCATCAGGTACTGCCCCTCGATGATTGAGGAGGGTGGCTTGGGGATGCCTCGGCGCATGGGAAACTCTAGCGCATAAGTCCCGTAGTCCTCCTTCTCACACATGTCCACCTTGTCGTAAGGTAGCCGATTGCTCAGGATGCGTCCCCAGTCCTCCTGACGGGCCAGCTCCTTGATCTCCGTGGCACTATGCCCAGACGAGTAAAGTCCAGCGACCACAGCCCCCATGGAGGTGCCAGAGATATAGTCGACCTGTATCTGCAGGGAGTCGATCAGCTCGAGGAGCGCTATATGTGCTAGTCCCTTAGCGCCTCCTCCACTCAGCACGATGCCACAGCGCATCTTGAGACTGTTGCAAAAGTCAACAGTCTCACAATCTTGCTTGCAAGATTGTCCTGACTTTGCAGAAAGGATGAAGCGCAAGGCGCTGAGGGTGAGGTCTGAAGGGAGCATACCTCCGTATGTGACTGTTGCAAAAGTCAACAGTCTCACAATCTTGCTTGCAAGATTGTCCTGACTTTGCAGAAAGGATGAAGCGCAAGGCGCTGAGGGTGAGGTCTGAAGGGAGCATACCTCCGTATGTGACCGAAGCCGAATCCCGAAAGCAACACAGCGATTCGCCTTTATGCAACAGTCTACACTTGAGGCTGTCGCTGGCGTTGTCGCTTTGTCCTTGCATCGCGATGGGCGTGCAGAGAGCGACAAGAGATAGGATCAGGCTGGCGAGGAGGGTCGATGGTTGTTTCATATGATATGTGGGGGAGGCTTTTCTAGATACAGGGAGGGGGAGCTTTTACTCCTTAAACTGTATCTGGTAGAGCTGGGCATAGATCCCGCCACGCCCAAGTAGCTCCTCGTGGGTGCCCTGCTCGATGATCTGCCCCTCCTGCATGACGCAGATGAGGTCGGCGTGCATGATCGTGGAGAGACGGTGTGCGATGACGATGGTGGTGCGGTCGCTGACGAGATGCTGGATGGCCTCCTGGACTAGCTGCTCGGAGACGTTGTCGAGCGCCGAGGTTGCCTCGTCGAGGATAAGGATGGGCGAGTCCTTGAGCAGGGCGCGTGCTATGCTGAGTCGCTGGCGCTGCCCGCCACTGAGCTTGCTGCCGCCATCACCAATGTTGTACTCCATCCCCTCGGGGAGCTGATCGATGAACTCAGTCGCATTGGCGGCCTCGGCAGCGGTGCGTACCTCCTCGTCGCTGACGGGGCGCTCCATGCCGAAGGTAATGTTGTTGCGGATCGTATCGTTGAAGAGGATCGGCGTCTGATTGACATATCCTATCAGGTCGCGCAGGTCGCTCGCCTTGACTTGTCGTATGTCTGTCCCGTCGATGGTGATGCGTCCTGAGGTGACGTCGTAAAAGCGAGGCAGGAGATCCACGAGCGTACTCTTTCCCGCACCAGAGGCTCCCACGAGTGCAATCATTTGACCTTTAGGTATGGTGAGGTTAAGGTGGCGGATGATCCAGGGCTCTTGATAGCGGAAGGAGACATCTTCGTAAGAGATGCTCTGGTCAAAGGTGACGGGCAGAGGCTCCGCGGGGTCTGTGACACGCTCGGGATAGTCGAGGATAGTCTGTATACGCGTCATGGAGGCTAGCCCCTTTTGGATAGAATAAGAGGCGCGGCTGAGCTCTTTGGCCGGATTGATGATGCTGTAGAAGATGACGAGGTAGTAGATAAAAGCATCGGCCGTGATACTGCTACTACCAGCGAAGATCAGGTTACCGCCATACCAGAGGATGATGGCGATGGCGGTGGTGCCGAGAAACTCACTCATGGGGTGCGCTAAGCCTTGCCGAGCGTAGACCTGCGCGATGGTACGACGATAGCGCTCGTTGGCGGAGGTGAAGCGGTGAGAGATCTGTTGCTCCGCATTGAATGCCTTGATGATACGTAGACCCGAGAGGGTCTCCTCGACCATGCTCATGAGTCGTCCCCACTGCGTCTGCCCCTCGAGGCTGTCTCGCTTGAGGCGCTTGCCTACGGCACCCATGATGTAGCCCGCTATCGGCAGGACGATGAGGACGAAGAGGGTAAGCTCCCAGCTGATCGCAAAGAGCGCTATGAGGTAGATGACGATGAGGATGGGGTTCTTGATGAGACTCTCTAGGATGCTGATGATGGAGTACTCGATCTCGGCGACATCTCCCGAAAAGCGTGCGAGGAGATCGCCTTTGCGCTCTTCGCTGATCAACGAAATCGGCAACCGAAGGAGCTTGGCATTGAACTCATTGCGCAGATCTCGGACCACGCCTGTACGGATCGGCACGAGCATATAGATGCCTGCGTAGGTGACGCCTACCTTGATGAACGTCATGACGACGAGGTAGATGCAGAGCAGAAGGAGCGTGCGGGAGGGGCCGTACTGCTGGATGAGCTGGGAGACGTAGTAGTTGAAGTTCCCCACGATGTAGTCTACAGCTACGCTCCAGTCTGAAGGACGTAACCAGTTGATGCTGTCGAGCGTATGGTAGACGGGTGTGGCTCGCTCCATACCAAAGAGGATACGCAGGATCGGCATGATGAGCGAGAAGGCGAGCAGGTTGAGCAGCGCCGAGAGGATATTGGCAATGACGCCACCTGTTATGTAGTGGCGGTAGGGGCGGATGTACTTGCCGAAGAGCTTAAGGAACTGTCTCACGGGTTGGCTGGCTAATTACTACTGTTGGATCTCCTCCTCGTACTCCATGAGGGCAAACTCGGCATCCTCCCACTGCTTGGTAACCTCTTGAAGCTGACCATTGACGAGGGTGTACTGCTCGATAAGCTGAGGAGACGGGGAGGTCTCGATCTTCTTCTCCAGTTCAGCCTGCTGATCATGTAGCTTGGAGACCTGCTCGCCGAGGGTCTCGGCGGTACGACGGAGGGTGCGCAGACGCTTTTGCTGCTCTTTC
This sequence comes from Porphyromonas uenonis DSM 23387 = JCM 13868, assembly GCF_000482365.1. Lineage (GTDB taxonomy): Bacteria > Bacteroidota > Bacteroidia > Bacteroidales > Porphyromonadaceae > Porphyromonas > Porphyromonas uenonis. Next base: position 293,040 of record NZ_KI535307.1, read on the forward strand.
TGCTGCTGGTAGTCGAGTGGCTGGGCTTTGGGCTTTGGCTGTTGGGCGTTAGCTGTTGGCGATTGGCTGAGCTCTTCGTGGAGGGTGGCGAGGTAGCCGTCGAGACCGTTCATGCACTCCCGTACGGCACCATGGCCGAAGGAGAAGATGCGGTCGACGAGCCCCGAGAGGAAGTAACGGTCGTGCGAGACGACGATGACGGTCCCGGGGAAGGCTGCGATGGCTCGCTTGAGGATCTCTTTGGTTCGGATGTCCAGGTGGTTGGTCGGCTCATCGAGGATGAGCAGGTTGGCAGGTTCTAGGAGCATCTGCATGATGGCGACACGAGCGCGCTCGCCACCACTGAGCACGCTGATCGGCTTGTCGGCCACCTCCCCGCCAAAGAGGAAGGCACCCAGCATGTCATTGATATGTAGTCGCATGTCGCCACGCGCCAAGCTGTCGATGGCGTCACGGATAGTCTGATTGGCGGGAAGCTCCTGCGCCCTATTCTGAGAGAAGTATGCGATCTCTACGCCGTGTCCTATCTGGAGCTTGCCGGTGTACTCCTCTTGTCCCATGATACAGCGCATGAGGGTTGACTTACCGGAGCCGTTTTTCCCGACGAAGGCGACCTTTTCGCCACGCTTGATGGTCATCGATACGTCGCGCAGCACGGAGAGAGAGCCGTAGCTCTTGTCTAGGTCCTCGATGATGACGGGATAGTCGCCACTGCGCCCTGCCATCGGGAAGGTAAAGTTGATGTGCCGTGTGTCTATCTCGTCGAGCTCGATCTCCTCGATCTTGTCTAGCTGCTTGAGACGGCTCTGGACCTGTGCGCTCTTCGTCGGCTTATAGCGGAAGCGCTCGACGAAGGACTCGATGTCTTGGATCTTCTTCTGCTGATTTTCGTAAGCTCGCTTCTGCTGCTCCAGACGCTCCTCACGCAGGGTGACATAGTGACTGTAGGAAGTCTTGTAGTCGTAGATGCGTCCCAGCTCGATCTCGATGGTGCGGTTGGTCACATTGTCGAGGAAGGTACGGTCGTGCGAGACGAGGAGGAGCGTGACTCCACGGGCGATGAGAAAGTGCTCGAGCCAGTCGATGGACTCGATGTCTAGGTGGTTCGTCGGCTCATCGAGGAGGAGCAGATCGGGATTGCTCAGCAGCACCTTCGCCAGCTCGATACGCATACGCCATCCACCCGAGAACTCACGGGTCGGCCTGTCGAAGTCGCTCCGCTCGAAGCCCAGTCCGAGGAGCGTCCGCTCCATCTCGGCAAGGTACTGCGACGGGTGGTGCATCTGTATCAGATCGGTGAGATGTCCGTGGCGCTCGATCAACTCTAAGTACTCAGGCGAGTCGTAGTCCGTGCGGGTCGCCAGCTCTTCGCTCAGGCGGTCGTACTGATCATTGAGCGACTGCACATCCTTAAAGACTTCCTCGACCTCCGCCCGCAGGGTGGTGTGGTCGACCAACTCTTTGACCTGTGGTAGATAACCTATCGAAAGGTCTCGAGGACGGCTGACGGTACCACTCGTAGGTTGCTCGATGCCGACGAGGATCTTCATCAAGGTTGACTTACCCGCCCCATTATGCCCGACAAGTGCGACCCGCTCGCCCTTGCTAATGACAAAGTTGATCGAGTCAAAGAGGAGTTGCTTCCCAAAGTCTACCGTAAGGTCTTGAACGGATATCATCAGCGTGTCTGAATAGTATGGATAAGAGAATAAGCCTGATAGATGCCCAGCTCGCCAGCACGGCTCAAGTCATCTATCGCCTGCTCATGCTGTCCCTGCTGCTGGAGGAGCAGGGCACGATTGTAGTAAGCTTCGCCAGCTTGGGGCAGGAGCTCGATCGCTTTGGTGTAGTCTGCGATCGCTTGATCCGTATGCCCCAGCGTCTGGTGCAGATGAGCACGGTTATAGTAGAGATAGCCTATCTGCGGGGCGTGACTGATGGCGGTGGTGAGCTGACGCATCGCTAAGTCGTACATAAGCTTCTGTTGCTTAGGCTCTGTAAGCGTCTCCGCCTGCATGAGACGCGCCGTGCTAAGCGCCAGAAGAGCAAGTGGCTGCTGAGGGGCCAGATCGAGACAAGCGTTGAACTGTGAGACCGCCTCGCCGATGTCTCGCAAGAGTAGCTTGTCGATGCCCATACGCAGGTGCCAGTCGGCCGACTGCTCTGCGCCACGAGCCTGCAGACGCGCGATATCCTCCAGCACGACATGGAGCTGCGTGCTGTCTAGCGACTGAGCACCGATGGCAAGCAAGAGACGGGGTTGGTAACTCGTACGCTCGTTGTACGCCTCTAGCTCTGCGGAAAAGTTCGAGCGAGGCAAGAGCTTGTCGTGACTCTTTTGCACAAAGTAAGTGAGCTCGTAAGCAGGACAAGCCTCCGACGAACTGGCTTGCTCTTGGATCGAACCACGGAGCGAAGAGGTTTCTGTAGTAAGCGAAGAGGGTGTCGCATCACTGCTCGCAGACTGTAGCTCAGCGTGATGGTCTAGCGCATACAGTTCATCGCTCGCCACACTTGACCCAGTGCTGTCAGCGATGGTCGGCTTAGGCGCTTTGACCTGCCCACGTTCTAGCTTGTAGGCGAACCAGTAGTCTCTGTCCGCTCCAGCAGCGTCACCGAGCAGACGCTTCACCTCCGAGCGCTGATAGTAACCCGAGAGGAACTCTGGTCGACGACCTAATATATAGTCTAGCGTCTCGATCGCCTCACGGTACTGTCCCGTCTGCGTCTGGGCCAAAGCTAAGTTAAAGTGTGCCGTCAGGTTGGTCGGTTGCAGACGCACCACCTCTAGCAGATCTTCGCGAGCACCCTGTAGATCGCCCACCTCGATACGTAGCAAGGCGCGATTGTGGCGAGCGACCGCATCGTGAGGCGTCAAGAGGAGCGCCTGGTTGTAGTCCTCCATAGCGCCACGGTACTCCTTTAGCTTGTAGCGTGTCAGTCCACGGTTGATGTAGTCGCTAGCTTGGTTTGGATCTAGTTCTATGCTCTTGTCATGGTAGCGTAGCGCCCCTTTGTAGTCACCCCGCAGGTAAGCAATCGTCGAGAGCATCCGATAAGGCGCAGCACTCAGCGAGTCTATCGCCAAGCCCTCGGCGATCCGTCCCTCCGCCGCGACCGTGTCTTGTCGTCGCAACGCTATCTCCGCGGCGAGGAAGTAGCCCCGCGCCTCCTTCGGGTGACGCTGCGTCAGGGCGAGCGCTGCCGAGTCGGCACGCTCATACTGCTCGGCTCCGTAGAGCGAGCCCGCGAGGTTGAACGAGAGGTAAAAGTCGTCCGGCGTGATCTTGAGCGCTTGCGCATAGTCTGTCGCTGCCTCCGCATAGTGTTGCTGATTGTGCCGTGCCGCCCCCCGTACCATGTAAGCTCTAGAGAGAAAAGGGTTGCGCTCCAGGCAGAGCGTCGCGTCTCGCTCGGCACCCGCATAGTCGCCCAGCATAAGCTTCGCAAAAGCTCTGTAATAGTACGGCTCAGCCATCGTTGGCGACACCTCGATCACTTGGTTAAAGTGCTCAATGGCGACCACGAAATCCTTGAAGCCGATCGCATTGCGCCCGATCGTCATCACACGCTCCGTATCTATCTGCGACCATAGCGCACTGCTCCACACGCAGAGCATGCAGAGGAGCAGAGAGAGTGATCGTAGGAGCGGGCGCATACGGGCTAATGTATCGTATTACGCATCACGGGGTAGCCGACACGTATCCGACCGTCGACTATATGCTGGAGCTTCTTCTTGATTAGTCGCTTACGCATCGCCGATATGTGATCCACAAAGAGCTTGCCATCTAGGTGATCATACTCATGCTGCACCACCCGAGCCGCAAAGCCCGAGAGCTCTAGATGCTGTGGCTCAAACTGCTCATTCATATAGTCCACCACGATCGACTTAGGTCTCACGACCCGTTCGTTAATGCCGGGCAAGCTCAGACAACCCTCAGCCTCCGAACAAGTATCCTCGCTCAGGGAGTGCATATGCGCATTGATCATAACCAGTTTAAGTTGGGCACACTCAGGATACTCATCCGCCAGAGGCGTCGCATCGATCACCTGCAGACGTATGTTGCGCCCGATCTGTGGAGCCGCCAAGCCGATGCCGTCACTCTCGTACATCGTCTGCCACATGTCTGCGATCAGCTCCGAGAGGTTCGGATAGTCAGGCGTTATGTCCTCGCTCATGTTGCGAAGCACTGATTGTCCGTAAAGGTATATAGGTAAGGTCTTAGCCATAAGAGTAAACGGTTAATTCTTTCTTTTAGTGAAGTATGTGCAAACTCTCTAGATAGCTCTGCAAAATGATAGTCGCACTGATACGATCCACCAACCCTTTGTCCTGTCGGCGGCGCTGCTTGCCGATGCCCGCCTCGCGGATCGTCTGCTGTGCCAAGACAGAGGTAAAGCGCTCGTCCACATACTCTAGACGTATCTGAGGATAGAGATGTTGCAGCTTCTTAGCCAAAGCTTGTATCGCCTGCCACGTCGCCGAGGGCGTTGCGTCCATCTGTGTCGGCTTGCCGAGGACGATCGTCTCCACCTCCTCACGCCCCAAGTAATCCGCTAGGTAGTTGAGGAGCTGATGCGTAGGCACCGTGTCGAGCGCCCCAGGCGTGATCTGTAGCGAGTCGGTCACCGCCAGCCCCGTGCGCTTGGTGCCGTAGTCGATAGCGAGGATACGAGCCATAGGCGTGTGCTCTCTTTATGCGTTGTAGTACTTCTCGCGTAGCTCAGCCACCTTCGGATCGGTGATGTAGTCGTCGTAGTTGATGATACGGTCGATGATCCCGTTTGGCGTCAGCTCGATGACACGATTCGCCACCGTGCGGATGAACTCGTGGTCGTGGCTTGAGAAGAGGACATTCCCCTTGAAGGAGATAAGCGTGTTGTTGAACGCCTGAATCGACTCCAGGTCCAGGTGGTTCGTCGGGGTGTCGAGGATCAGCACATTAGCCCCTGGGGGAAGCATCATACGGCTGATCATACAGCGCATCTTCTCACCTCCCGAAAGGACCGAGGCGCGCTTGTTCACCTCCTCACCGCTGAAGAGCATACGCCCTAGGAAGCCCTTGAGGTAGACATCGTTCGTGTCCTTGGCAAATTGCCCGAGCCAGTCTAGGATTGTCATGTCGGTATCGAAGTAAGCGCTGTTGTCCAATGGTAGATAAGCAGTCGTGATCGTCTGCCCCCACTCGTAGCTCCCCTGCTGCGCCTTGCGGTTGCCATTGATGATCTCAAAGAGTGCCGTCATAGCACGCGGGTCGTGGCTGATGAAGACGATCTTGTCGTCTCGCTCCACATTGAAGGTCAGCCCCTTGAAGAGCACCTCTCCCTCGTCCGTCACGGCCGAGAGATCGTTGACCTCTAGCACCTTGTTGCCCGGCTCACGGTCTGGCTGGAAGAGGATGCCTGGGTAGCGACGTGACGACGGCTCGATCTCGTTGATATCAAGACGATCCAGCATCTTCTTACGGCTGGTAGTCTGCTTGCTCTTTGCCACGTTGGCACTAAAGCGACGGATGAACTCCTCGAGCTCTTTCTTCTTCTCCTCAAGCTTCTTATTCTGCTGCTGTTGCTGGCGCAGTGCCAACTGACTAGACTCATACCAGTAGCTGTAGTTACCTGCGAAGAGTCTCACCTTACCAAAGTCTATATCCACCGTGTGGGTCGACACAGCATCAAGGAAGTGACGGTCGTGGCTCACCACGAGGACCGTACTCTCAGTCTCGGCGAGATAGTCCTCAAGCCAAGAGACAGTCTCTAGGTCTAGGTCGTTCGTCGGCTCATCAAGGAGTAGGTTGTCCGGCTTGCCAAAGAGACAGCGCGCTAGTAGCACACGCACCTTCTGCTTACCGCTAATGTCACCCATCAGACGGTAGTGCAGATCCTCCTTGATACCGAGACCGCTCAAGAGGGCTGCCGCCTCGCTCTCAGCGTTCCACCCATCGAGGTTGGCAAACTGCTCCTCCAGCTCAGCCGCCTTGACACCATCCTCGTCGGAGAAGTCCTCCTTAGCGTAGATAGCGTCCTTCTCCTTCATGATCTTCCAGAGCTTGTCATGCCCCATCAAGACGGTGTCGATGACCGTGTACTCATCGAAGGCAAAGTGATCCTGACTCAGCACCGAGAGACGCTCGTCAGGTCCGAAAGTGACGGTGCCACGCGTCGGATCTAGCTCACCGCTAATCATACGGAGCATCGTTGACTTACCCGCACCGTTGGCACCGATAATGCCGTAGCAGTTGCCGGGGGTAAACTTAAGATTGACATCGGCAAAGAGCACGCGCTTGCCAAACTGTATCGTGAGGTCGTTGACTATAATCATCTTGGTATACTGTCTTCTATCTTCTGTCTGTAATGTGTGATCGGGAGGCGAACCCTTCGCTCCCCTCAAGACCAACCCTCCTCGCAGGCATCAACCGCATAGAAGGGGGCTAATCTGCACAAAGGTACACAATTTTGACGCGCGCCACACTTTAGCTATTAGCGGTTGGCTATTGGCTGTTAGCCAGGGGCACTAATACTAGTAGTGCCACTAGAGCTACTAGTGCCACTAGAGGAGTCCCCTCTAACCTCTAATTTCTAAACTCTAACCTCTAATCGAATTCCTACCTAGGAATTTGCCAAATAGCTACCTAGGAATTTGCCCAATTCCTACGTAGGAAAGAAAAAATTCTTCGGAGGAATCAAATGAAACTTCGGAAGAATCAAATCATAAGTCCGAAGAATTTGACCATTTCCTAGGTAGCAAATCAAAAATATCTACGGAGGAATTTGGGCATTTCCTAGGGGGGGGGAGATTAGAGGTTAGAGGTTAGAGGTTAGAAATTAGAGATTAGAAATTAGAGACGAGTAGCCCTGTGTACGGACGCACGAGACGAGTAACCCTGTGTACGGACACACGAGACGAGTAACCCTTTGTAGGGACGCACGATCTGTGCGTCCGTTCCCGTTAAAGCCCTGACACTGTAACCTTTGACACAACGGACGCCCTCCCACTAGACACTCTCGTGCGTCCCTACAACCGTTACTCGTTCCGTGTATTTCTACCAGTCGCCACACGTCTCGCTCTAACCTCTAAATATGCGAGAAGAGCTCCGCAGGATAGTCCTACGGAGCTCTTCTATTATTGTAGTCTGACAAACTTATCGTCTGTCAGATCGTGGTCCTTAGTGCTTGACGACGAGGCGCTGTGTAGCTCCCTCGGTGACTACGAGATAGGTACCCTCGCTCAGTGCGGTGAGGTCTATCTGTAGGCGACCAGCGCGGTCAGCAGCTAGGCGCGTGATCAGCTGTCCATCCAGCGTGTAGAGTGCTACGGCTGCCTCAGGTGCTAGACCTGTGACAGTAGCGGACTCGCTAGCAGGGTTAGGATAGATGACAAACGCATCTGCAGCGACTGCATCAATGCCCGTGTGGTCGACGAAGACAGCGACAACCTCCGTGTCCTTGGTGACGGTGAAGGTCTTATCCTTGAGGATGTCCTCACCATTTGCCGTAAGCTTGGTGAGCTCGCACTTATCGTTGGCTCCCTTAGCTACGACCGTCAGCTTCGTTCCCTCGGAAACAGCGTTGAGATCAACCTGCTCCTTGATAGTGATCGTGCCGTGCTCGTTGCTCTTCAGGGTAACCTTGTAGGTCGTGGGCTGAGCCTTCTTAGTAAAGGTAGCGACAACCTTCGTGTCTCCCTTCATCGCAAAGGACTTGGCAGCGAGGATATCCTTATCGTTTGCTGTAAGAGCGGTGAGCTCGTAGCCAGCGTCTGGTGTAGCCTCGATGGAGACATTCGCACCCAGAGCGACGTCAGCGTCGTTAGACACTTCCTTATCGCCCACCCTAGCGACTATCTTACCACCCTCAGCTGCAGCGATCGTCAGCTTAGGCTTTCTGAAGGTTACCTTGACCTCGCTGGTCTCGTCAAAGGAAGCATCGTAGGAGTTCACCTCTCTACTGTGTACCTCCTCACCATTGACGGTCCACTTATCTACGATGTAACCCTTGTCAGGCATCACGTTGAAGACGATGTATGCGCCTCTGTCTACCTCATCACCTGACTTGACAACCACATCATCCTCGCCATCCTTCTGAACCTTTACCGCGGTAAACTTACCGTGCTCACCAGCGGTGTAGGTAATCGTGATCTTAGAGGCGACTTTCTTGAAGTGAGCTACGACATTCGTATTGTCAATAATCTGGACAAAGGAGAGCTTATTTGGCTCACCAAACAGATTTTCTTTTTTAGTACCATTGAACGTCCACTTCTCAAACTCATAGCCCTCATTTGCCGTGGCCTCAAAGTCTAGATAAGAGTTCTCGGGAACGATTTTACCATTAGTTATGGTCGTGAACACATCATTGACATAGCCAGTCGCCTTGATCGTACCACCCTCAACAGGGTCAGCGGTGAGGTTAATGGTACACTTCTTTGCTTCTTTCTGGAAGAAGAGCTGCACCTCGGTATCCTCATCTAGGGTCATGGTTAGGGTAGTGCTTTGACCAGCCTTTTTATCCTTCGTACCATTGACGAGCCACTTATCGACTTCGTAGCCAGTCGCTGGTGTGGCGGTGAAGGTAACGCTCGAACCACGAGCCACCTTTTTGCCACTATCGACAGAGACGGCATCGCCACCACCCTTTGGTGTGACAGCGACGGCAATCTGCCCAGCCTCAGCTGGTTCTTCAGCAACACTATACTTCAGCGTCACCTCGTTGGGCTTAGTCGTGAAGACCACCTTCACATCAAGGGCTTCCTTGAGCTGAATCTCATACTTATTGGGGTTGCTAGGCATATCAATCGCCGCACCATTGACAAGCCACTTCTCAACCTTGTAGTCTGCGCCAGGATTAGCGTTGAAGGTGACCCAGATACCATCCTCGATCTCATCGCCCGAATTGAAGGGGATATCCTTTTCAGAATCACGATCGTAGCGCGTAGCTGTGACCGTACCATATTCGGCAGGCTCAGCGGCAAAGGTCACTGCGTACTTCTTTGGAGCCTTGAAGTGAGCTACGACACTAGTCTCACCTGTAATATCGAGAGAGAGCTCCATGGGGTCTGTGAAGGATCCAGGAGTGTCTGCACCATTGACGGTCCACTTCTCGAATTCATAGCCTTCGTTTGCCGTAGCTGTGAATTTCAAGGAGGCATTCTCTGCGACAGATGCACCTGTCTTAACTGGCTTATAGGTTACTGTATTCTCTGCCGTTACTGAGCCTCCCTCGGCAGGGTCAGCGACAAAGTTCACGACATACTCCTTGGCAGCTGCCGTCGACACGAAGTTTGCCACGATGGTGTTTGGCTTACCCTTCTGAACCTCGTATTCAATACTTGGAATCCCTTCAGATTCCTTTTCTCCATTGACAGTCCAGTCACGGAACTCAGCACCTTCGTTAGCTGTTGCATAGAAGTGTAGGGTAGTACCTTCTTCAAGGATTTGGCCAGTGGTTATTGGACGACCACGATTCGCTCCCCTTATGGAACCAGGTCCTTCTGCAGAGAAGGTCACAGCTAGACTTTCCAGCTTACGGAAGCTAGCCTTGAAGGTGACATCCTTCTCCACTACGTATTCGAACCTTAGTCTTGTATACTCGCTACTAGGTTGGCCATCTATCTCCCAGTGGTCAAATTCGTAACCATCTCCTTCCACAACGGTTACTGAGATTTTGCTACCTTTAGAGACCTTACCTCCAGTTTGAACGGAGGCATAGTTATCTGTCTGATTCTTAACTATCACGGAGCCACCCTCGGCAGGGTCGGCTGAAAAGGTGACAGTGCAGTCCTGACCATAGAGCCTTGGTACTGCTAGTGTCAAGAGACATAGTAAAAGAGGTAATAATCTTTTCATGAGATGTATTAGTTTATTTGTTTATAGTGCCTTGCGATATGATATGAAGAGCTGAGCATAAGCATTAGTGCTTGACGACGAGTCGCTGTGCAGCTCCCTCGGTGACTACTAGATAGGTACCCTCGTTCATTGCGGTGAGGTCTATCTGTAGGCGACCCGAGCGGTCAGCAGCTAGGCGGGTGATCAGCTGTCCATCCAGCGTGTAGAGTGCTACGGGTGCCTCAGGTGCTAGACCCGTGACGGTAGCGGACTCGCTAGCGGGGTTAGGATAGATGACAAACGCATTCGCAACGACTGCATCAATGCCCGTGTGGTCGACAAACTCAGCAACAACCTCCGTGTCCTTGGTGACGGTGAAGGTCTTATCCTTGAGGATGTCCTCACCATTTGCCGTAAGCTTGGTGAGCTTGTAACCAGCGTCTGGTGTAGCCTCGATGGTTACCCTAGTACCTTGAGCAACTTTAGTTAAGTCTGTGATCTCCGCACCATCAGCTTTAGCAACAATCTTGCCTCCTTCTGAAGGGGTTAGTGTCAATGCGTAGGTCTTCTGAGGCGTAGCATTCAAATCTTCAAAGACAGCCTCTACCCTAAGATCCGTCTGAACCACAACCTTACAGTCATTTGGACGCTTCTCATTAAGCTTTACATCCTCGCCATTGACGACCCACTTCTTCAGCTTATAGCCATCATTAGCTTTGGCTGTAAAGATGGGTACACGGTTTTCAGGAACTGAATCTCCAGATTGAAAATAGATCATCCTGAAGTTATCGTCAAAGTACACAGCGTCTATGGTTCCCCCACTAGTAGGAGAGGCGAAGAATGCCACCTTGTGCTTAATAACTACATCATCTTGCTTCAGGCTATTCTGCTGCCCATAGAGTTGCGTTGCGACAAGCGCTAGTAGGCATAGCCAGAGGGGAAGTAATCTTCTCATTGTATTGTTGTTAGGTTAGTATATGTGACTCTTCGAGTCAACTATCTTAGTTAGGAGTGACTCCCTCAGATCAAGATCTGACGGACATCGACTGAGGGAGTCCCTCCTTGTGCATTTAGTATAAGACTGCACGAGACAGTCTCGTAGCAAGAGTGTATCGCAAGTGTTAGAGCATTATCTTAGCGACTTCATCTCCTATAGAAAGGAGGTAAGCGCCTGCGGGCAGCTCTGCGACCTGTAGCTGTAGACTACCCATAAGGTCTGTACGTGCACTCTGTAGGAGCGTGCCACCAGCCGTATATAGAGCGACCTCTGTGTCAGGAGTAGCAAAAGCTATATCAATGTAGTCTCTCGTAAGCTGTAGACTATAGCTCTTAGCCTTAGCAACGCGCTCATTGGCTAGTGGATTCTTGCCACCATTCTCATAGTCTTTGTAGTCATAGACGTTCCAAGACTTCTTGTCTGCTATCTTTATGTCCTCCTTAGAGATTTGGTTCGCTTCACTATTGTCCGATGAGTTGATCACATATAGATCGCCATAGCCCCTTCCACTTCTAGAGGGCAAACTCTCAACGAGTTGCTTCATAGCTTGACCATTGATAGCATTCTTGTAGCAGTATATCTCTTTGAGTGCGGGGGATGGGGTGAGGTCGAGTGCTGTCAGCCCATTCTCCCTACAGTCAAGCTTCTCTAGACGTGACAAGCCTTCGAGAGAGAGTGCCGTAAGTTGATTCTCAGCAACATTTAGCTCGGTTATCTCGGTGCAACCTGAGAGGCCCTTTATCTCAGAGAGGTTGTTGCGCTCTAAGCTCACCTCCTTCAGTTTGGTTAGACCTGTCAAGTCTACAGTTGTAAACTTGTTTCCAGGAAGCCAAGCAGTCTCCAGCTCTGTGCATTCAGAGAGATCAATTGATGGGAGCTCACTACCAGCACAGTTAATGAAGGTGAGATCTTTGCACCCCTTGACATTGATAGTGTTCATCGTGTTGTGTATGGCAAACAGCTGGACGAGTTTAGGATTTTGAGAGGCATCAATCTCGTATACTCTGCCACCATTTTCGGAACTATCTATCGAATGTATCAACCCGATGATTCGGATCATACCACGCTTGGACGTATACTTCTCGATAGAGGGACGAGCTTTTGGAGGAGTTATCTCAGAGACGACACCCTCGTCGGTCTCAACCTTTACCTTAGCGCCTTCCTCGAAGACAGAGACCCCCACGTAAACATCTTTGTCCGGCTTAACTTTGATGATGACACAAGGCTCTGCCTCTTCGCCTCTTTGACCTGAGAGAGCACTTGTGTGGCTTTCATTTGTGGCTTTACTCTGAGGTTTAGCCATCAGATAGTCCGTAGTAACCTCTGCGGATGTAATAGCCCGTATCGAAGAGCCTGTGATGTCTCTAGGAGTGAGCATTCTCTCTGCTGCATGGCCCATAGATAAACCACAAAGAGCTAAGAGTAGTAAGAGTAACGGTGTAACTGTTTTTCTCATAGTAGTATATATTAAAAGTGAACGTCTATCTTATTGACGGTTAGTCGCACACTACAAGTTTCTATCTCTTGAAGCTTCACCACTTCAAAAAATGGTGTCACACGCTCACTTGGCTACAAAGTACCAAGTAAGGGACGCTTTGATACAAGAGACTCCTCGATAAGATACGGCTTACCCCATAGTTAAGTCTTATTGTCTTTCTAAATTTGTTCAGTAATCTAGGATAAGCACGCTCCTATACCCTAGAGTGAGATAGCTACTCAACAAGGAGCAAAAGCCTTCTATCCAAAACTTCCGCTTACGATATCAAACACTATCTAATCGCAAATATATAAAAACCATATGAACAAACAAATAATTCTCCCTTCAATACAGGGCTAACACATGATAAAAACGAGCTTGTCTGATTTCCTACCTAGGAAATGGCAAATTCTTCGGACTTATTTTTTGATTCCTCCGAAGTTTCATTTGATTCCTCCGAAGAATTTTTTATTTCCTAGGTAGGAATTGGATCAATTCCTAGGTAGCTATTTGGCAAATTCCTAGGTAGGAATTCGATTAGAGGTTAGAGATTAGAAATTAGAGGTTAGAGATCGGAGTGATTGGAGCCATCGGAGACATCTGAATGATCGTACTTCTAACGTCTAATCTCTAACCTCTAATCTCTAACGTCTAATCTCTAAACACACATAGAGAGCTCCGCAGGACTAGTCCTACGGAGCTCTCTCTTATTATAGTCTGACAAACTTATCGTCTGTCAGATCGTGCGCATTAGTGCTTGACGACGAGGCGCTGTGCAGCTCCCTCGGTGACTACGAGATAGGTACCCTCGCTCAGTGCAGTGAGGTCTATCTGTAGGCGACCTGAGCGGTCAGCTACTAGGCGCGTGATCAGCTGTCCATCCAGCGTGTAGAGTGCTACGGCTGCCTCAGGTGCTAGACCTGTGACGGTAGCGGACTCGCTAGCGGGGTTAGGATAGATGACAAACGCATCCGCAGCAACTGCATCAATGCCCGTGTGGTCGACGAAGACAGCAACAACCTCCGTGTCCTTGGTGACGGTGAAGGTCTTATCCTTGAGGATGTCCTCACCATTGGCCGTAAGCTTGGTGAGCTCGCACTTATCGTTGGCACCCTTAGCTACGACAGTTAGCTTCGTTCCCTCGGAAACAGCGTTGAGATCAACCTGCTCCTTGATAGTGATCGTGCCGTGCTCGTTGCTCTTCAGGGTAACCTTGTAGGTCGT
>NZ_KI535308.1:0-12082 GCF_000482365.1 Porphyromonas uenonis DSM 23387 = JCM 13868
TTAGTCTTCAGAAGAGCAGCAATTTCGTATCTTTGCGCTTGGGTTAGATGCATACTTGTATATAGCTAAGTTTTTGTTTCCACAGCAAATATACTGCATTAACCTTAAAGGGACGGTGAGCGCATCGTCCCTTTTTTCGTCTCGGCAGCTCGCTACCTGCTCCTCCCGCCCTCCTTGGAGAGGAGGGGGCGTCCGGAGCAGGGCGAGCTCCACTCCAAATTGCATTTTGGAGTGGAAAATACGCCCCTCTCCACCAGGACTGATGCATTATATAACCAGCCGTCTAGAAGTTGCTCATGACGATAGCTGGGGAATACGCAGTTCGAGCATCCTACAGAGTGGCTACGGGACCTCTCTGATTACACCTTCCTCCCGAAGAATGGAATTCCTACCTAGGAAATTGCCAAATAGCTACCTAGGAATTCCCCCAATTCCTACCTAGGGAATAAAAAATACTTCGGAGGAATCAAATGAAACTTCGGAGGAATCAAAAAATAAGTCCGAAGAATTTGTCCATTCCTAGGTAGGAATTGGGCAAATTCCTAGGTACCTATTTGAGAAATTTCTAGGTAGGAAATCAGACGAGCTCATTTTTATAATGCGTCAACCCTGCGCTTTATCCCCCCTTCCCTTCAGCTCTAACCAAGGAGTCACGACGTAAAGGGTGCGATGCTTATTGAGAAATGGATTGAAGAGAAAAAAAGAGGAGGAGGATGCCAGCTTTATTTCTGTGGCACCCTCCTCCTATTGAGTGAGAGAGTCTATTGCTTAGCGCAATGTGCTCTTTTAGTTATCTCGCTTAGGTCTTGCTGAGTATGATATATTCAATGCGTCAGCACGACGTAGCTCATTCTTGATATCTGCTATGATTTTCATCTTGGTAGATGCATCGCCCTTGATAGAGACAGTCATCAGCTTGCGACGCTCATCCTGTATCTGAGCCTCTTCGTCCTTGACAAAGCCATAGACGGCAGAGGGATCTGTGGTAATCTGATCGTTGAGCTGGATAGCTGGTGCTGTACCAAACTTAGCCTGTAGCTCAGGAATAGGCTTACCTACATAGATAAAGGATACGAGAGACTTTTCCTCCAACTTGGTGAGCTCAGTCGCTGTGGGGAGATTCTGAAAGGCAACCTTAGGAGTGACCTCTCGGATACTCGTCACCATCATGATGAAGAACAGAAAGGCAAAAATCAAGTCTGGCAGTGAGGAGGTATTCAGCTCAGGCATCGTACGCCCTCCAGCTTGTTTGAACTTTCCCATAATTATGCGCTATAAGTTGAAGTTTACGAGTTGAGTGGCATCTCAGAGATGTGCATCGGATAGCAGTCGACAATAATCTTCTGCTTATCAGGTGTAAGGTCATTGTACGGCTGACCATACTCTTTCTGAGCGACGATATCCCATACCTCATTGTAAGCTCGGAGTAGCTCGTTCTGTACATCGATATACATCTGGTAGCTGGTCTCGACCTCGTTCTTGAGCGAGATAGCATACGATGATGTGGTCACGACGCGATCCCCTAGTCCAGCGATGTAGCGTGTCTCCTTCTCTGGGAGATGTGGCAGATCCTGGGGGTTGAGGATGAACTCGACAGCACGATCCTTAAGCCTCTCAAGAGGTACGATAGCCATATCGTCACGTCCTGACGCATCTTTCTTGATGATAGCTATCTGATCCGAGCGGTTTACAAGGATACGCAATACGTTACGGTCACGTATCTCGATATCCTGTTGTTTCTGCTCGGGGGGAACCAACGGCGGTAGGCGCCTCTTTAGTCCCTGATCGGTGTCCATTGAAGTAGTAATCAAGAAGAAGATCAGAAGAATAAAAGAGATGTCGGCCATGGATGACCCATTGATACTGGGTACCTTCTTTTTAGTTCTAGACATTGCTCTTTACTGATATGTTTGATTACTTACTTGGACAGACTCTTGCGGATAGCACCCCAGATGACACCTACGATAATAAGGGCTACGAGCGTGTAGGCTGTGTAGATACACATATCGATGGTCTTGAGCCACCCTGGAGTATTATACTGTGCTGAGTCCTCATTGACAGACATGGGAGTACCATCACCTATAGCATAGGTGACACCTAGTATGACTATCAATAGGATGAAGACTAAGAGACCCTGTAGAGCCTTCTTAGGATTGGTGCGGAATCCTTGGATTAGGGAGGCGATAGCGAATATGATGGTCGCTACGAGCGTCAGCGCAACAAGTGCATAGCCCCAATACAAGACTAAGTCTGTATTGGCATAGACCTTATTGCCCGAAGCATCTAGCTCGACTCCCCCGACGAAAAACGCAAGGCAGACCGCAACGGAGACTACTAAGAGTACTAGTAGCGTCCAGCTAGAGATCTTACGAATTTTGGTTACTGCCATGATTGCGTATTACTTATGGAGGTTGTACTTGATAGCGAAGTCTACTAGCGTGATAGAGGCATCCTCCATACGATTGAGGATAGACTCGACCTTAGATAGGATGTAGTTGTAGAAGATCTGAAGGATCATAGCAACGATCAGACCACCGATGGTCGTGATCAGAGCCACCTTCATACCACCTGCGACAACCGTCGGGCTGATATCACCAACCTTCTCGATCTTATCGAATGCCATGACCATACCAACGACGGTACCAAGGAATCCGAGTGAAGGAGCGATAGCGATGAAGAGCGTGATCCATGAGAGGTTCTTCTCAAGAAGTCCACCCTGTACGCCTCCGTAAGAGACGATAGAACGCTCGACAACATCGATGCCCTGATCAAAGCGCATGAGTGCCTGGTAAGCGATAGAAGCAACGGGACCACGAGTGTTGCGTGCGATATCCTTGGCACCATTCATGTCACCACGGTTGAGTGCCTCCTCGAGCTTGCGTAGGAATGCCTCGTAGTTGTTGTCTGCTAGGTTGAGATAGATGATACGCTCTAGGCAGAGAACGAGACCGAGAATGAGGACTAGTGCGATGAGTGCCATAAAGTCAGCACCACCCTCGATGAACTTGGTCTTGAGAGCCTGATGGAAGGTCTGGTCTGCTGTAGCATCCTGCTCCATGACAACTGCCATATCAGCCTCGACAGCTTCATCAACGGTAGAAGGGGTAGCCTCCTCTGTGGTGTCTGTAGCTGCTGGAGCAGCCTCCTGTGCGTAGGTCATCTGTGTGAGGCCCAGTGTGAGTAGAGCCATGCATGATAACGTTGCAAATAACTTTTTCATTGCGATAGTTGTGTTAGTTGATTATTTCTAGTTTGATTATTATTGTTGCGGAGAGAGAGGGATTCGAACCCTCGAAACGTTTTCGACGTTTACACGCTTTCCAGGCGTGCCTCTTCAGCCACTCGAGCACCTCTCCTTAATATGTCAGTCTATCATACGTAGTCCTTATAGCTATGTCTTCCGAGTATATCTCCTATCTCGTGGAGCCTACTGTCCGTTTACCAGTGCAAATCTAAAGAATTTTGGCGACTTAGCACACATTCGAGGGTTCCACGGTCACTATCTCTACATCTTCACAAGCTAATCAGTCGATGAGGTCTAGACCTTTCTAGGCAATTAAGTCCAACGAAAAGAGCCGTATAGCATTGCTTGTCGTATGCTCTGCCAAGCTCTCTAGTGAGATGCCTATCTGATCAGCCACATAACTAGCTGTATGAACTAAATATGCTGGCTCATTGCGCTTCCCCCGCTGGGGAATGGGAGCCAAATAGGGTGCGTCTGTCTCTAGCAACATCTTATCTAGAGGTATCTGAGACAATAACTGAGCAGTGCGAGAGCGCTTATAAGTCACATTGCCATTGACCCCTATCATCATCAGTGGCAAATGCTCCAAAATACGCTGCAACTGAGCCTCCTCGCCTTCGAAACAATGAAAGACTCCGCGGAGCTGATCCGAAGCGAAGTGAGAGAGTAATAGATCTATCGTCTCATCCAGTGCAGAGCGTACATGCAGTATCACTGGCAGGTCAAGCTCTATAGCCCATCCGACTTGCTCAATAAGAGCTCGCTGCTGCTCCTCCACATAAGTGCGATCCCAGTAGAAGTCCAGTCCTATCTCTCCTATCGCTACAATTGCCTCACTAGACTCTGCTATGTATTGGCGTAGCTGACGTAGCGGCTCTGCATAGTCTGCCTCCACCGAGGTGGGATGCAGTCCTAGAGCCATCGCTGTGCGATCGGGATAGGAGCGGTGTGTCTCGACTAGTAGAGGGAGTGACGCGAGATCTATATTGGGCATGACCAAGTAGCCAACCCCCGCCTCACAAGCCGCTGAGATGACAGCGTCTCTGTCTGCCTCATACTCGGCCCCGTATATATGTGTGTGGGTATCTATCAGCATCTCTACTCCGTATAGCTATAGGGTCTCCCCTATCTGCTTCTAGATTGCCACCCCCTTCGCTAAGGGCGTGACGCTTAGGTGTTGCGCTCAGCCAGTTTGCTTACAAATGCTCGCAACGACGTAGCTTCTCTACCTGTAAACGCCTCTAGGCTCTCTAGAGCTTTCTGCGCTTCTGCCAAGTAGTCTCGCACGAGTGTCTGCACTTGAATCGCTACTTTCATTTCGTCATATAGAGCTTTGACCTTTGAGATCTTCTCATCAGCCTGCTCGTTGGGCCTCCGCATCGCCCCTGTGAGTGCTTGTCGCTGAGCTTGTGAAGCAGTCGCATAAGCAAGCGTATGGAGGATAGTCTTCTTGCCCTCTAGGATGTCACCCCCGAGGGGCTTGCCAAAGGTTTCACTATCCCCGTATAGATCCAGATAGTCATCTTGAAGCTGAAAAGCTATTCCTAGGTTCCAGCCGAAGTTGTAGGCATGCTCTACCTGCTCTGCATCTACCTTTGAGAGGATTGCCCCAAAGCGCGTTGCCGTCGCTATCAGCACCGCAGTCTTGTAGCCGACCATCTCTAGGTATTGCTCCTTGGAGACACTGTCCAGCCTCTCATATTCGAGGTCTAGTTGCTGTCCCTCCATGACGAGCGTTGCCATTCGATTGAAGTCACGCATCAGGTCAGAGAGCATCTCTGGAGAGACCTCCTCCGTGAGCATCTGATAAGCGAGGATCAGCATGGCATCTCCCGAGAGGATGGCTGGGGTCAGTCCGTACTTAGCGTAGACTGACGGCTTGCCACGTCGTACGGGAGAGTTGTCCATCACATCATCATGGAGTAGCGTGAAGTTGTGAAAGACCTCTAGCGCTACTGCTGGCGATGCCACGAGTGGAGCCTCTGGACGAAGGAATGCTTGCATCAAGAGTGCCAAGACTGGACGCACTCGTTTAGCCCCTTCTTGCTCCAGCGTATACCGTATAGGAGCATAGAGAGCTTGAGGCGTGCGCTTATCTAGCTGCAGACGTTGCAGAGTCTCCTGCACCATCTGACGATATGCGCTCAGGTCCATGGCTTTTGATGAATGAGACATCCCTTGTCGATCAGTATGATAGTGGTATAAATGCCTCGCTAGACTAGCAGTATAGAGAGACATCTATACCATCTTACTTATAGTTCTTACTCTTAAATAGGTAGTCACCTCTCTTCGCCTTAACCGATGGTAAAGGAGATAGGTAGTGTGAAGTAAGAGCGTACAGGTTTGCCACGCTGCTTACCAGGCGTCCACTTAGGCATAGACTTAAGTACGCGGACAGCCTCTTTGTCTAGAGCGGGGTCTACCTTGCGCGCTACGAGTATATCTCCGATAGATCCGTCCTTCTCGACGACAAAGCGGAGTACGACCTTACCTTGGATGCCGTTGTCTAGAGCACTCTGTGGGTACTCAATATGATTAGCAATCCACTTAAGCAGAGAGGGGATATCTCCCGTAGGAGGTACGGCCGGGTTCTCAACGATCTCGAAGATCTGATCCTCAGGCTCCTCAACTTTTGTCTGTACAGGCTGGACGATGACAGGTGGCGGTGGAAGCTCACGATCTTGGTCTGCGGAGACGATCGAAATCTTAGCAACCTCCTTGTTGTCATCAACCACCTTAAACTCTTCTGGTAGTGCAACCTCTACGACCTCCTGTGGAGCCTCAGGCTCTGGTTCGGGTTGCTCTTGCTCCTGCTCAGGAATGATGAGGGCATCCTCCATGTCGGCAATGTTGAGCGATGTTTCCTCGTCTTCATTGCTGTTTTTGGAGGAGGTCCACTCTAGAGCGGTATAAAGGATGCCTAGAGCTAAGACCAGACCCATAGCCAACGATAAAGGTATCGTCCTTCTTAGGTCTGCGTGGGGTGATTTCTTGATTTCCATATAGCGAGTTATCTTATTTCTTCGGTGGAATGGTAGTTCTCTTGGAGCGTGCTATCACGCATAGCCAGCTCTCTCGGCACAAATGTACGAAGATTTTTGCGAGTAGCCTACACCTCCTAGTTAAGTCTTCACTAAAAGAGATGATAGCACACTCCAAAAGAACCCCTCCTCCGATGGATAAGTTACTTCTTAATGTTCGGCAACTCAAGGCCGTAGCCCTTCTTCTTGTCAGCAGCCTTGAGGAGTATAGCCGTGATGAGAGCTACGACACCAAAGGCGGTAAAGACAAGCATAGCCTGGAAGTAGTCCTTAGGCTGTCCAGGAGCTACATTCTGATTGTTTGCATCGAGGATAGCTCCGATGAGCATAGGCACAGCCATGAGTCCGATGTTCTGAATCCAGAAGATAGCTGAGTAAGCAGAGCCCAGGACCTTACCTGGGATAATCTTAGGTACGGAAGGCCATAGAGCTGCAGGAACCAGTGAGAAGGAGATGCCCAGTACGACGATTGCTATGATAGCAATGGTAGCCGCCAGTCCATGAGAGACACTACTGAATGGGAAGAAAGCAAACGTACCATGGCATACAATCATCAGGATAGCACCGATTATCAGCATCGTCGCTCCCTTGCCACGGGCATCTAGGTAGAAGCCTAAGATCGGAGTGATCACCATAGCGCCCACTGGGAAGAGACTAAAGATCTTAGCAGCAACGTCTGCCTCGAAGCCTACGTTGCTCACGAGCATCTCGGTAGCAAACTTCTGGAAGGGGAAGATAGCTGAGTAGTAGAGCACGCATAGGATGGCAACGATCCAAAACATTGAGTTGCCAAAGACATGACCGAGGTCTCTAAACTTAAAGGGCTCCTCTTCCTCTTGCTCTATAGCAGCGTGAGCTGCTTCTAGCTGATGGTCAAGCTTCCTATCCATAAAGAAGTAAACGACATAAAGTAGTAGAGCGACTACAAGGAGACATGTACCGAAGAATACTGAAGCACGTACAGTACCATACTGCTCAGCAATCATCGGGGAGAGCCAAAACACAGCAAAGACACCAAGACGAGCCACAGCCATCTCAATACCCATGGCTAGAGCCATCTCCTTGCCCTCAAACCACTTGACGATGGATCGAGAGACCGTCACACCACCCATCTCTGTACCGCAGCCGAAGAGCGCAAAGCCCACACAGGCGAGCTTAGCTGAGGCTGGCATAGCTGGCCAGAAGCTATTGAAGAAGCTGTATCCGAAGCCTCCAGCATTAAAGGCGGGGCTCAGTGCGTACAGCTTGATCAAGGCTCCGATCACCATCAGAGAGCCTGATAGAAGGAAGGTAAAGCGTACGCCCATCTTGTCTAGGATGATACCAGCGAAGATGAGGAAGAAGAAGAATACATTGATAAAGAACTCACTACCTCCATAAGTGCCGAAGACCGTTGAATTCCAGTTAAGCTCCGACTCCACCATCGTCTTGACAGGTGAGAGGATGTCTACAAACATGTAGGCAAAAAACATCGTGAGTGCGACCAGCGCGAGCGCTAGCCATCTCATCCCTGCGCTGTCTCGCAGGGTCTTTAGTTGTGTAGATTCAGTCATTACGTTATGTATATGTTTGATTTGTTGATGCGTATATATAGATAGAGCGTCTAGCCCTTATTGATGGGTCGGACGCTCTTGTTGTATCGTGGGATAGCTCTTAAGTAGCTCGGCGACGATAAAGTTGCTACCGCCGACGAAGATCAAGTCTCCAGCATTGGCGTGTGCTAGGACCTCTTTGAGGGCTTCCTCTACCGAGGAATAAGCATTTCCTCTCAGGCCGATGGCCTCAGCACGTTGCTGTAGCTCTTCGGCAGGTAGCGTACGCTGTGACGCTGTCGTGCAGAAGTAGTAGCGAGCTGACGAGGGAAGAAGCGCCAGGTTGGTATCTATATCCTTGTCGGCACTCATACCTATTATTATATATAGGTGATCATACGTTGCCTCTTCAAGCTGATGTGCCACGACTGCTATACCAGCGGGGTTGTGCGCCGTGTCGCAGACGATATGAGGATTGGTCGAGATCGTCTCCCAGCGGCCACGCAGTCCCGAGAGCTTGTACAGCTCAGCGAAGCCTCGCGCCACCACCTCATGAGTCAGGGGCCTATCGAGGACTTTGTCGTCCAAGATGCGTAGCGCAGTCAGAACCGTGTGGGCATTTTCCAGCTGCGCATCGCCCGAGAGTGGCGTCTCTAGGAGACCATAGTCGACGGTGTCTAGTCGCATGCCAGGGTGTAGCTCATCGTATCGCTTGATCGTGTGCTCATCCTCGCAGAAGGTGATCGGAGCATGGCGCTCCTCAGCCACCCGCTCAAAGAGCTCACGCACGGAGCCACCCGCATTGCCAATGACCACATGGACACCCTCCTTGATGATGCCCGCCTTCTCGTAGGCAATCGCCTCGAGCGTGTTGCCGAGATACTGCGTGTGGTCCAGACTTATATTGGTTATGATCGAGAGCTTAGGCAGTATCACGTTGGTACTGTCTAGTCGTCCTCCTAGTCCCACCTCGATGATGGCGTAGTCCACCTCATGGGTGTGGAAATGCTCAAACGCCATCAGGGTCGTGTACTCAAAGAATGAGGGACCGACAGACTCAATCAGCGGACGTGTCCGCTCCACAAAAGAGACCACCTCCTCCTCGGAGATCATCTCGCCGTTGATCCGTATACGCTCTCTGAAGTCGACCAAGTGTGGCGAGGTAAAGAGCCCCACCTTATAGCCAGCAGCTGTCAGCACGGAGGCTATAAGCGAAGTAGTCGATCCCTTACCATTGGTACCTCCTACATGGATAGTGCGGATGTATCGCTGAGGATTACCTATAGCCTCGCACATTTGCTGCATACGCTCTAGGCCAGGCTTATAGGCATCGCCCCCTTGGTTTTGAAAGCAAGGGGTCACTTGGTAGAGATAGTCTACCGTTTCTTTATAGTTCATTGTTGAGCTTGCGCATGATAGTCTGCGAGCGGTCTGGCCCTACAGATATGATCGAGATGGGTACTCGTAGCTGCGCCTCTAGGAAGGCCACATAGTGACGGAAGGCATCTGGGAGGTCCTGCTCCGAGCGACAACCATCTAGAGGTGTCTGCCAGCCGGGTAGCTCCTGATAGATTGGCTCTATATCTGCCTCCAAGGAGTACGGCATGTTCTTGTACTCCTTATCACCTATGCGGTAAGCGACGCAAGCCTTGATGGTAGAGAGAGTATCTAGCACATCGCTCTTCATCATGATCAGATGAGTCACGCCACTGAGCATGATCGTGTAGCGCAGGGCTACAAGGTCTATCCAGCCACAGCGACGAGGACGTCCCGTGACTGCGCCGAACTCATGTCCACGGTCAGCCATCAGATGCCCGACCTCATCTTGTAGCTCTGTGGGGAAGGGACCCGACCCGACACGTGTACAGTACGCCTTGAAGATACCGTATACTCGTCCTATCGCCTTGGGCGAGATGCCGAGACCGATACAGCAACCAGCACTTACCGTGTTACTGCTGGTGACAAAGGGGTAAGTACCAAAGTCCACATCTAGTAGCGAACCCTGCGCACCCTCTGCTAGGACATTCAAGCCCTCTTCTAGAGCCTCATTGATTAGGATCTCACTATCTACAAATTGGTAGCCCTTGAGGTACTCAATGGCTTTGTGGAAAGCCTCCTCCATCTCAGGGAGCTTGGATAGGTCAGCACCCATCTTCTGCAGGAGATCCACATGACGATCTCGTACAGCCTTGTAGCGAGCCTCAAAGTCTCGCTCTATATCACCGATGCGTAGTCCCGTACGAGCCACCTTGTCGGTATAGCAGGGACCTATTCCCTTGCCCGTAGTGCCGATCTTAGCAGCGCCCTTAGAGAGCTCCTGCGCTGCATCTAGCAGACGGTGCGTCGGGAGGATAAGGTGCGCCTTACGGGATATGACTAGGCGCTTCTTGATGTCATGACCGCTCTGAGCCAACTGCTCAGCCTCCTCACGTAGTAGGACAGGATCTAGGACGACACCGTTGCCGATCAGATTGAGTTTGTTGCCCTGGAAGATACCTGAGGGGATCGAACGCAATACGTAGCGCTGTCCTTCAAACTCCAGCGTATGCCCAGCATTAGGTCCACCTTGAAAGCGTGCTACCATCTGATAGCCTGGGGTCAGCACGTCAACGATCTTGCCTTTGCCCTCATCGCCCCATTGTAGTCCGAGTAGGACGTCTACCTTTTTCTTGTTCATGTCTTAATATATCTCTATCGGTCAGCGCCTTGAGGGGGCTTGCTGTAGCCTACCCGCTTGGTTTGCTAACCTCTTATTATTCGTCTTTGCAGTATCACTCTCGCAGCGGTGGCACACACCGTAAAAGATCAGAAGAGGCTGTGCCAGCCGATATCGAGAGGTCGTAGCGTGATGTAGTGCCTTGAGTCGTCGAGGCTGTCTATAGAGAACCTCGGCACCACAGTAGCGGCAGCGACAGACGGCATAGAGACTAGCCTGCTCACTCGTCAGGTAACGCGCCTCACTCGACTGCGGGAGCTGCAAGATCAGCCCCGACTCGGCCAGCAGGCGCACCGTACTATAGACCGTGCCACGGCTCTGGTGACAACCCGCCTCCTTAAGCTGAGCCATCAGCTCCTCTGTCGTAAAGATACGACGCTGCGTACCGACCACCTGAGCAATCTCCACTCGCTCAGAAGTCAGCTGATAGCCGTGCTGCTTGAGAAAAGCCTTAAAGGGCGACACCAAATCCGACATCATACTGCGCCACCCCCCTATCGTAGGAGATGTGACATACTACAATTTTACTGCGTTACACATTAGCAACGACTACCACATCTGTAGTAGTCTCACTATGAGGCGTGACACCACTTCGTGCGCCACGCTTCTCGGCATTCCCCCACCCCACTTCGTCCTTCAGCTGAGAGCAACGAGTGCAGCGGGATCTGACCGATGTCGCAAAGTTATACAAATTACTTTACTTACGCCACCTTTCGGCCAGCACCAATTCCGCAAGTCGAGTTACTCGTCTCATCTGAAATCCCTTTGCTCAATAGCAATCTGCATTTTACTCAATTCTGGCTCTGGATTTACTCAATTCTCTCTATGAAACTACTCAATTCTCTCTGCGAAACTACTCAAATCTCTCTGCAAACTCACGAGTAGCGCTATGTTGAGACGCACGTAACAGACGCTGTAACTTTTAACGGGGACGGACGCCCTCAGCCTCAGCACGAGTCGTGCGTTCCTAAAAATGTTACCCGTCAGATCGCTCCCATAGCTCTGATCCCTCAGATCGCTCCGATAGCTCTGATAAAAAGGACCTCGCTAGAGGTCCGACGCATCGTAGCCGTCGGTCGGAGGGGCTACGGCCCCGAACGACCGATGGACAGGCGAACGTGGTAGGTGGTCGACCCCTTGTGGGTCGGACTAAGCGAAGCTTAAAGTCCCAGTCAGGACGCTCTTATTTTAGAACTTCCCAGTTTTTCTTCTTTGCGGTAGTTACGTCAGCAGCGCTATACCTGTTTTCATTCCTTTTCTTAGAGGAGCGATCTACTAGAAAAATAGTACCACTACTCTTTCTCCTTCGATTGGGAAGACTATTCACCAACCGGGTCATAGCCTTGCCTTTGATATAATTGCTGGAGCAATTAATAACCGTCAATTTAGCACACCCAGATATGTTCAAGTTAGTCAGCTTATTGTCGTTGCAACCAAGCATTTCCAAGGCGATGTTCTTTGATACGTCCAAGCTCGTCAGTTGATTGTAATCGCAGCCAAGCCTTGTCAAGGCGGTATTCTTTGACACGTCCAAGCTGGTCAGTTGATT
>NZ_KI535308.1:12342-92448 GCF_000482365.1 Porphyromonas uenonis DSM 23387 = JCM 13868
TGTAGGAGCAGTCAAGCGTTCTCAAGGAGGAACTACCCGACACGTCCAAGCTGGTCAGTTGATTCCATGAGCAATTAAGTTCTGTCACATCGCCTCGGATGGTGATTGTTTGACTTTCAATTGTGTAATACTTTCGACCGTACTCGTTCGCTTGTCCAGCCTCTTGAGCCCCCTCGATGTTGACGTTACCATTCGCCTCAATCTCCAGTCCAATTTCCTCTCCGACAGTTCGGGAGGTGGTCATAGTGATGACGCCTTGGGCGAGGAGCGTGCTGCTCGTGAGGAGCGTGCTGAGGAGGACGAAGAACCAGATACAAAGTTGTTTACCCATAGTGTGGCTAAGTAGATAGTGATTAGTGGATAGTGTTCAGTTGTAGCGTGATGGGGAGCTGTGATGGCTTTTGCCGTGTGAATGATGTCTCCTGCGAAGTTATGCCTTTACTTTGAGTTGTGCAAGAGGTTAGAAATTAGAGATTAGACGAGTAGCGGTTGTAGGGACGCACGGTCGTGCGTCCGTCCCCGTCAAGGCCACGATGCTGTAACTTTCGTTCGACAACGGACGCACGACCGTGCGTCCCTACAAAGGGCTACACGTCTCGCATTAACATAGCAACCTGCTTGCTATCGCACTCTATTTATGCCACATACGAGTTCCAAAAACAATTCCCCTTTTGGAACTTTTTAGTTCCAACGGAGGAACTCTTTAGTTCCAACGGAGGAACTTTTCAGTTCCAGCGGAGGAACTTTTCGATTCTTACGTGGGAAACGCGCATATCCATGGATATTCGATAATAGGGTGATCAGAGGTGTCGGAGAGCATCAGACGGATAACCGTTGTCGTGAGGCACGGGCGTGCGTCTTTACGGAGGGCTGGTCGTGAGATTCGCAGGCCTAGGAGTTTGAAGAGTTGTAAATGTGGTCTAGGTTGTCTATATTTGCACGCTCGTAGGAGACGACCTATTGGAGCAAGTCGGCAGAAGTGCGCAATAATCTAGCGACACGGCCGTTTTGTCCGATAGGATACTCCTTATTATATAACCACTGAAATAGACTGACTATGTACTGGACGTTAGAATTGGCCTCAAAGCTGGAGGATGCTCCCTGGCCTGCTACCAAAGATGAGCTCATCGACTATGCTCAGCGCTCGGGTGCGCCCATCGAAGTGATCGAAAACCTCGAGGAGATCGAGGACGAGGGCGAGGAGTACGAGACCATCGAGGATATCTGGCCAGACTACCCTAGCAAGGAGGACTTCTTCTTCAACGAGGAGGAGTACTAGCTCGCCACTATAGAGACGCTGACTTATAATCAGTGTGACTCTCCGCATAGCTATTAGCTTATGAATACACACCACCTAGGATGAAAGAAATGCGCCCACTTCGGATCTGCGCTATACGGCTTGCGCCAAGAGAGCACCAGTCGGAGGGGGGCGTATGCGCTACGGAGAGGTGGGCGCGTAAGTCTCTCGGGAGGCTGTTGCTATGTCTGCTTATCGTGGCTTGCTGGCTCCCGATGCGTTCGCTGGCGCAGGTGGATCCGATCTTCTCAGACTACCGACGACTGCAGAACTACTACAATCCAGCAGCGATCGGCTTGCAGAAAGATCTGCTCCTGACGGCTGCCTATCATCAGCAGTGGATTGGTATAGAGGGGGCGCCTGCTAACCTTTTTGTCTCGGCTCATACGGAGCAGCAGTGGGGCAAGAGCTACCACGGCGTGGGGCTGGTGGTCGTGGCGCAGCGTGCTGGACTCTTCACCCGCACAGAGGCGCAGGCGGAGTACGCTTTTCAGCTTCGCTGGAAGGGAGACAAAATCCTCTCCATCGGCACGGGCCTGGGCATGATCAACCTTCTATACGACGGCACCAAGGCGCACATACCAGACGGAGGAGCGATGACGCCAAATGACCCTTCGCTACCACAGACACCCGTATCGGGACGCACCTTTGACCTCTCAGCGGGAGTCCTATGGCACACGCCTCGGTACTTCATCGGCTTCTCGGGGCGTCACCTCACGGTGCCTCGCATCACACTCGACAGGCTCTACTATCAGAAGGTGCCGATACATATCAATGCGGTCTGTGGGTACAATATTACACCTCGGGGTGCGTTATTATCGTGGCACCCCTCACTATTTGCCTCGACAAACTTGACATCGTGGCGGGTGGATGTCAACCTAGACGTACGCCTAGCTCAGCGATGGGAGGCTGGTCTGATGTACCGACCTTTGCAAGCTGCGGGGCTACGGCTGGGAGCGCTCTTTGGCAAGTGTCACGTGGGTTACCTCTTTGAGATGCCTACGAGTCAATTGGCGAGGGGCAACTGGGGCAGTCACGAGCTGGTGATAACCTATGCACTCCCGATGTCTAGTCACAAGAAAGGGACCAACAGCTACAAGAGTATCCGACTCCTCTAGCCCGTACGTCTCACTATTAAATAGAACTCTGAAACAACTTAGAAGCTATGAAAGAAGCTTTGCCGACATACTGCAGTCCGTCCGAGAGCGCGCATGACGCACGTTCCGCACAAAGGCTTAGGACCAGAATCAGAGCTGGAGCCTTGCCCCTACTAGGTGCTCTGGCACTACTCTTACTCTTCATCTCCGTGCTGAGCATGGTGGGCTGCGCTCCCAAGCGTGGCTCTGGCGTGAGTGCCGAGCTGGTGGGCGTGGGACTCTCCTCGTGGAGCGAGCCTGCTCCCTATGGCATGGTGCAAGTACCGCAAGGACATATCGTACTGGGCGAGCGTGAGGCTGACACGGTGTGGGGACTCCCCGCTGAGTACCGGGCCATCTCGGTAGATGCTTTCTGGATGGATCAGACGGAGGTGACGAATGCGCAGTGGAGACAGTTCGTCTACTATGTACGCGACTCGATCATTCGTGAGCGTCTCGCTGACCCACTTTACGGAGGTAACCCGCTTTACAAGATTACCACAGACAAGTATGGGGATCCCGTCAAACCCTACCTCGACTGGTCTCAGCCTCTGCCCAATCCTAAGCGTGCGCTAGAGCAGGAGCTGGAGGCGATGGAGAGTGTCTACTACACGAACCCTGTGACGGGCGAGCGCAAGCTCGATCCTAAGCAGATGCTCTATAAATATGAGGTCTACGACTACCACGCAGCGGCGCTCTACCGCAACAACTTACAAAAGGATGTGCGCGCCAGCAAGGGTGTTCAGGAGCCAGTGATGATCTCTAAGGACACGGCTTACGTCAATGACCGTGGCGAGGTGATCCGTGAGACGATCACACGTCAGCTCGCTAGTGAGTACGACTTCCTCAATACTTACATCGTGGCGATCTATCCCGACGAGACGGTCTGGGTCAACGACTACCCCAACTCTAAGAATGAGATCTACACCCGCACTTACTTCAACCATCCTCGCTACGACAACCACCCCGTGGTGGGTGTCTCCTGGGAGCAAGCAACTGCTTTCTGTCACTGGCGTACGGACAACTATCGGAAGGGACTGAACCTTCCCGACGGAGCGATCGTTCCTGAGTTTAGACTGCCCACTGAGGCGGAGTGGGAGTACGCAGCGCGTGCTGGACGGACGAACACGAAGTTCCCGTGGAATAGCGAAGACCTAGATTCGGAGGATGTCTGCTTCTTGGCAAACTTCAAACCCTTCGAGGGAGACTACGCAGCCGACGGACAGGTGATCACTTCGCAGGTGAGCACTTTCTCGCCAAATGACTACGGGCTCTACGACATGGCGGGCAACGTGGCAGAGTGGACTAGCTCGAGCTACTTCGTCTCGAGCTACGAGATGATGGACGATGTCAATCCGCAGATGCGCTATAACGCAGCGCGCGAGGACAACACGATGCTACGGCGCAAGGTCGCCAAGGGTGGCTCGTGGAAGGACGTCCTCCGCTTCATCAAGTCCACACGACGCATCTACGCTCCACAAGATGAGGCGCACTCTTACATCGGCTTCCGCTGTGTGCGCAGCATCATCAACAACTCCAAATAAGCAACGCAACAGACAGCCCTAACGACGGCTTTACCCTTCAGATAGATAGACTCATGGCAAAGAAATATAGACGCTACAAGAATGGACTGGAGATGTATCTCTCCAGCAAGAAAGGGCGCAGAGTGCTCAACTTCGCATACAGCTGGGGTGCCGCAGTGGTGATCCTAGGAGCTCTCTTTAAGTTGCTCCACCTACCCTTCGGCAATGAGATGCTTTTCATCGGTATGATCACCGAGTTCTTCGTCTTCTTCATCTCAGGCTTTGAGCAGCCTGAGGAGCATTACCAGTGGGAGCAGGTCTTCCCCGAGCTAGACTCTAAGAACCCGATGGACAAGCAGGAGATGGAGGCTCGCCGACAGTACCTTCTCCGCAAAGCTCAGGAGGCAGCCGCAGCGCCTGCGCCCACTTATGCCTATCCTGAGGGTCAGCATCACGAGCAGCCTAGCGGCTACGCACCTCAGCCACAAGCTCAGGCGGGTTACGTTGCCCCTGAGGGTGGTTACGGTGCGCCAGCTTCGGAAGTTCAGGTGGAGCGTCTCTCCTCAGCCATTGATCAGCTAGCCAATGCCGCTTCGCAGCTTAGCCGACTGGGCGAGCTATCTCAGCAGATGACCGATCAGTGGGTCGCTATGCAGCAAGACGGTCGCACCCTCGGTGAGAGTGCCGTCGAGTATCAGACGCAGATGGACACCACCTCGCAGCACCTAGCTCGTCTCAACCAGATCTACGAGTCGCAGCTGGCAAGCATCACAGGACAGGTCGCTACCATTAACCAGATCAACCAAGGACTGGAGCACATTAAGAATATGTACCAAGACTCCGCTATCGACAGTACTACCTTCCGCACGCAAAATGAGCGCTTGACCATGCAGCTCTCTGAGCTAAACCGTGTCTACGCTCGCATCCTGGAGGCGCTGACGGTCAATATGGGAGCCCCTGGCATGGCGGGCCGTCCTTATCAGGGAGGCTACGAGCCTAGTTACTACGCTCCACGGCAGGAGTACCCCTCGGCACGTCCCGACTACTACGCCTCTCAGCCTTACCAAGCACCACGCAATGCGGGCGCACCACAGGAGCCACAAGAGTAGATCACTTTCCCCTCACCTACTCGATAGCTATTCATCTAATACAATCTAGGCATTATGGCAGCAGGAAGCAGTGGTAACCGCAATAGGCAGAAGATGATCAATCTGATGTACCTCGTCTTCATTGCGATGGTAGCACTCAATGTCTCCTCGGAGGTACTCTCGGGCTTTGTCCTCGTGGAGCGCAGTCTGACGAACACCATCGAGGGAGCTCAGCAGAGCAATGACAATATCATGAAGGGGCTCTCAGCTGCTTATGCCAAAAACCCTAGCAAAGCAGAGCCCTGGTATCGCAAAGGGCTAGCGCTCACCGCCTATGCCGACTCGCTCTACAACGAGATAGACCAGTTGCGCCTCCTCATAGCTCAAGAGGCTGACGGTAAGGATGCCAATCCCAACGATGTGGCTCGCAAAGACGATATGAACGCCCCCACCACCGTCATGCTCAATCCCATCACTCGGCGAGGCGCTAAGCTGCGCGAGTCGATCGAGGCATTCCGTACGTACACCACGCAGATGGTTCGTAGCGACAGCCGTCGTGAGCATATCTCTGAGATGCTCAGCACGGAGCGTTCGGGCGGGCTCAACTGGGAGCAGCAGATTTTTGAGAATATCCCCACCATTGCCTCGCTCACGATGCTCACGAAGCTTCAGAGCGACATACGCTCCGTCGAGGGCGATGTACTGAATGACCTTGTCCAAAACATCGACAGTGGCGACCTCCGCGTTAATAAGATTGCTGCGCAAGTGATCCCACGCAGTCAGCTCGTCATGCAGGGCAGCCAATACGAGGCGAGCATCGTCCTCTCCAGCTACGACTCGACACGCATCCCCAAGATTGTGGTCAATGGCACCACCCTTCCCGAGAGCGCTGGGGGCGTTTACCGTGTCACAGCGTCCAAGGCCGGTACCTTCCCCATCTCGGGATACATCGAGACAGAACTCCCCGACGGCACCGCTGTCAAGCAACCTTTCCAGTCGGAGTACTATGTCACTGAGCCTTTTGCGACGGTCGCTCCTACCATGATGAACGTCCTCTATGCGGGTATCAACAACCCGATCAGCATTGCGGTGCCTGGTGTTCCCTCGCAAAACGTGACCGCCACGATGACCAACGGAACGCTCACCCGCAATGGCAACAGCTGGAATGCTAAGCCCGCTAAGATCGGCACTCCCGCTGTCATCACCGTCATGGCCAAGCAGGCTGATGGACGAACCACCAAGATGGCCGAGACCTCGCTACGTGTGCGAGCTCTCCCCGATCCGCTTCCTTATATACAGTACACCGATGCCAATGGAGCGACCAAACGCTTTAAGGGCGGGCGCATCGCCAAGCGTGACCTCCTCACTGCCAACGGTATCGGAGCTGCTATCGATGACGATCTGCTAGACGTACCTTACCAAGTAGTGCGCTTCCAGCTCCTCTTCTTTGACTCTGTAGGTGGCGTTATCCCCGAGGTGTCCAATGGACCCACTTTCTCCGCTAGACAGCGAGACAAGATCCGCAATATGGCAAAGGGTAAGCGCTTCTTCGTGAGCGAAGTGACAGCTCGTGGTCCCGACGGGATCGAGCGACAGATCCCAGCCATCGAAGTAATCGTACGATAGTCTTCACAGCTTTAAGAATAGACCCATCCCATTATACTATGCAACGCATCCAGTCTATACTCATAGTGCTCCTGGTCCTCACGCTCACACTGACCGCTGAGGCGCAAAACTTTGACCCACTCTCTGCCACCCCGACCGACTCAACACGAGTCGCCACGGAGCTACCACGGCAGCGACCCACGGCACGTCAGCGACGCGCTCAGAAAGAGCAGGAGCAGGAGACACAGGCCAATGGCGTCTCCGTACGCGCCAAGAACTACGCTGATCAGCAGGTTAAGGAGACCGAGACAGCTCCCTGGCGCCGAGTCGTCTACCGACAGCTCTCGATAGACAGCCTCGCCAATGCCCCCATCTTCCGTCCTGTACGTCCGTCGGGACGCTTGCAGAGCCTCTTCTCGCTCCTCTTCAAGCGCTTCAATGAGGGGAGCATCACGGTCTATGAATACGAAGACCTGGGCTACGAAAACCTAACTCCAGAGCGACAGCTGCGCTTCGAAGACTTCCTCGACCGCTTTGGCATCGTATATGACAAAGACCCCAGCCAGACGGGCAACCGTGCCTTCAAGATTCTCCCCGTAGACATCCCTACTCAGTCCATCCGCAGCTACTATGTCAAGGAGGAGTACTACTACGATGTCAAGACCAGCGACGTGAGCAGTCAGATCGTAGCAATCTGCCCCGTGATGGACGACGAGATATCGATGGAAGGTAGCGTGCGCATACCGCTCTTCTGGGTCAAGTACTCCGACCTGCAGCCCTACCTCTCGCAGCAGCCAGTCATGCTCTCGACCAAGAATAACGCCACGACCGCCACGATGGACGACTTCTTCAGTCTCAACCTGTACCGCGGACAGATCTCGATGACGCTAGGCGGTGAGACCGCTGAGCTCAATAGCGAGATGAGCGACTCAACAGCCATGGCGGCTCGTCAAGCCTTTAGCAACCAGATCGAGGGTGAGCTACAGCAGTTTGAGGAGAGCCTCTACGGCACCGAGTACACCAGCTCAGAGGCTAGCGATAGCGACCTTCAGGAGGAGCGTGACGGGGAGAACGACGATCAGCTCGACACAGCCCGTGCACGTCGCTCACAAGAGCTCCGCGAGGGCAAGAGCAACCAGCGCAAAGCAGCAAAAGCGACCAAGTCAAAGAAGAAGAGTCGTCCCACCAAGAAGACTACTCCCAAAGCTGCCAAGGCAGAGCAACCGAAGCAGTCGAAGAGCACTACCACACGCTCTGTACGCAACCGCTTCTAGCGACTAAGTCGCCAACCAAACACAAGAGGGCTGGGTCCATCATAACGGACTCAGCCCTCTCTCTTTGTCTATTTTTCCATTTGTAGTCCAAGTAAGAACAAAAGCTTATCTTTGCTGGTAGTTCAAAAACTTTACCTATAATCAGCAATTGCTTATGAGACACTATTACTTACTCGCACTCATTGGAGTGCTACTCTTTCCCCTCACCCTCTCAGCTCAGACCATCCAGGACGGCGTACTATCTAAATGTGAAGGTCTCTCCGGACGATATGTCGTACCTGACGAAGTGACCAAGATTGCCGACCACGCATTCTTTACAGCGAGTGTCACAGAGGTAGTAATTGGCAAGAATGTCCAGGAGATAGGCAACTCAGCCTTTCAAAACTGTATGAACCTCGAGAGTGTCACCTTTGCCACAGGCTCCAAACTCCAGCGCATCGGTGATGACGTTTTCTCTGACTGTCCTAAGTTGGCCACGATAGCACTCCCCGAGGGGCTCAAGCGAATGGGCGTCCGCACCTTCTGGCTCAATGAGTCGCTCAAGCAGATCACACTCCCCACGACCCTCGACACACTACCCAAGTACTGCTTCCAAAGCTGTACTGCACTGCGCAAGATGAGCCTGCCCGAGGGTATGAAGGTCATCTCCGAGAACGCATTCGCAGGCTGCGAAAACCTGATGCAGGTGAAGCTCCCGACCACCCTCGACTCCATCGCGACAAAAGCATTCTATAAGAACCTCGGACTGCTCTCCCTAACCATCCCCGAGGGCGTACGCTCGATCGCTGACAGTGCCTTCATGCGCTGCGAAAACCTCGAGACCGTCACCCTACCAGCCAGCCTAGAGCGTGTGGGCGCTAAGCTCTTCCGCCGCTGCCCCGAGCTCACAGCTATCTCCGTCGCCTCTGGGAGCAAGCACTTCATCTCTCGTGATGGCATACTCTACTCAGCCGATCTGAAGACGCTTTATGAGGCTCCCGCCAAGTTCAAGAGTGAGGACTACAAGGTGCCCGCAGAGACAGAAACCATCTACCACTACGCCTTCTACGAGTGTCCCGATGTCCAGGGTATCACCATACCTCAGACGATCAAGCGCATCGGCGTGGCCGCTCTTGTCAACAACGGAATGCGTCAGTTCACCTTCCCTGGCAATGATAAGTATTGGCTCGCAAATGGTTCGCTCTACTACAAGGCAACCACAAAAGATGGCGAGCAGACAGTCTTTATGGCACACCCCTCAGGGGCTGAGGGCGAGGCCATCGTCACCTACGGCACCAGCTTCGTATCAGACTACGCACTCGCAGGCTGTCACAAGATCAGCTCACTACGTCTACCCTCGACGCTCCTCGGTATGGGTGCCTTCGTACTCAGCGACTGCAAGGAGCTGAAGAACATTTACAGCTACGCCATAGAGCCTCCCGTCCTCACTGAGGAGTCTCTCATGGGTCTCGACCTCCCCTCCGTACGTCTACACGTTTACCCAGGGGCTATGCAAAAGTATATGAACGCTCCCTACTGGCAGCTCATCCTACATGGAGACGACCTCACTGGAGAGGAGCCAAGAGCTATCGCAACGCCTGAGCTACAGACCACACAGCTCAGCTGGAGCTATCAGCACGATGGTACGCTACACCTTGAGAGCCTAAGCGAAGCCACGATGGAGGTAACGCTCTACAGCACGGACGGTGTACGCCTTGCCACACTAGAGCTAGCGCCTCACGCTACGGCACAGGTTGCCCTCCCCACAGCTGGCGTCTACCTACTCCGCAGCACCTCTATTCACGGGACCCGCGCTGAGCGCATCATACTATAAGGAGCGTCAAGCTTATCGTCTCTGCACGATAAAGCGTCCGTAAAAGGAGATCATACAATGCGAGGCATCTACACGTTATGGTGTGGATGCCTCGCTTATTTCTCTCTCCCCTACGCTAAGCTTTACCAGCAAGACTCTTCTGACTCACTCTTACGGGTGGCAGATCAGTTTCTCCCTATGAAACTAGAGTTTCTTACCTATGAAACTAGAGTTTCTTACCTATGAAACTGGAGTTTCACCCGTATGAAACTGTAGTTTCACCTAGGTGGAACAAAAGTTTCACCCTAGTGGCACTGATGGTTAGCTCCAAAAAGAGCAGAAAAAGGGGCGGACCCCGTGAGGTTCGCCCCTAACTATACGTTTGTAGGTTAGTCAGCTAGTTGGCTGAGGTTTTGTAGTGGATGTTGTCGATGAGGCGAACATCGCCACAGTAGCAGACGATGCAACCGACGGGATCGCTACTATCGCTCCACGACTCGAGGGGACGAAGCGTCTTGCCGTCGACGATCTGATAGTACTCAGGACGCAGGAGCGGATGCTCTGCGAGACGTGAGACGACGAAGTCAACGACTTCTCGTGGCGAGTGCTCAGGGATGAGCGCTTGGCTGGCTACCAGCGTGTCGTGGATACGTGGTGCTACGTCACGCTGCTCGCTGGTGAGAAGGAGATTGCGACTGCTCAGCGCTAGTCCGTCAGCCTCGCGGATGATGGGACAGCTGTGTATCTCTACGGGCAGAGCGAGCTGGCGAACCATCTCTCGTACGATGGCTATCTGCTGGAAGTCCTTCTCGCCAAAGAAAGCGCCATCGGGCTGCACGAGCATAAAGAGCTTGCTCACGATCTGCGCTACACCGTTGAAGTGGCCTGGGCGATGCGCTCCCTCCATAGTCTCTCCGAGGAAGCCGAAGTCAAACTGACGGGTGTCCGCCTCGGGATACATCTCCTCGACGGTGGGCAGGAAGGCTATGTCTACCTGACCGTCACGCAGACGTGCTAGGTCCTCCTCAGGCTTGCGGGGATAGGTGCGCAGGTCTTCGGGATTGTTGAACTGCGTGGGATTGACAAATACTGACACGACGACGATGTCGTACTGCTTTCTAGCAGCAGCCACTAGACTCAGGTGTCCCGCATGCAGGGCACCCATCGTAGGCACTAGCCCGACACGGGCTGAGGGGTTCTCTTGGCGTAGCTTAGAGAGTTCTTGCTGTAGTGCAGCAACCGTTGTAATGACTTTCATTTGTGTGTGATATGCTGAAAAGGGTGTGTATGATTTGATTTCGATTTATAGCTCTTGCCGGTAGAGCAGGCAGGCGTCGCCATAGCTGAGGAAGCGATAGTGCTCATCAGCAAGAGCGTGCTCATAGAGCGCGCGCCAGTGGGGTCCGATGAGTGCCGAGACGAGTAGCAGGAGCGTGCTCTTCGGCTGGTGAAAGTTGGTCACCAAGATGTCTACCATCTGATACTGATAGCCAGGAGCAATGAGTAGCGCTGTGGAGAAAGTGAGCCGATCAAGCCCTTTGTGGTGCGCATAGCGGAGCAATATCTCTAGAGCCTCACGGCGTGACGGCAAGCTTGCGCCACAGCTCTGACGCATTCGGTAGCTATACCACTGATCTAGGTGAAAGGGCTCTGCCACGTCCCTACCCTCTTGCTCTGCTTGCTGCAGCGCTACGGCAAACCAATAGAGGCTCTCCAAGGTGCGTACAGAGGTTGTCCCAATGGGTACAAAGGGGCTGTCGATATGCTCTATGAGCGTCTCCAGTGTTGCTGTCGGCACACTGCAATACTCGCTGTGCATCTGATGATCAGCGACCTGACGCCCCTTGACTGGTAGGAAGGTGCCTGCACCGACATGGAGCGTTAGCTCGGTGATGCGGTGCCCCTCGGCTAGGAGCCTGTCATCTAGCTCTGGCGTGAAGTGTAGACCCGCTGTCGGCGCTGCCACGGAGCCCTCGATGCGAGCATAGACGGTCTGATAGTCGGTGAGGTCACTGCTCTCGGTCTCTCGATTGAGGTAAGGAGGGATGGGTAGCTGACCGCACAGCTCTAGTATCTCGCCAAAGCTCTTAGTCTCATCGCTCCAGCTGAAGGTGACTACGTCTGGAGTTTCCACCGCCCTACTCGCTTGTAGCGTGATAGCTTGTCCGCCAGCTAATGGGAGCGTACAGGAGATAGTTTGCTCGGGACGCCACTTCTTCGAGTTGCCCACGAGGCAGTGCCACGAGCATGAGCCGAGCGAGGCAAGACTCTCCTCGTAGCTGACAGGTTTGTAGGGATCTAAGCAGAGTATCTCGATGCGGGCACCCGTGGCTTTGACAAAGAAGATGCGCGCCTTGATGACCCGCGTATTGTTGCGAATAAGGAGCGCATGGGGCGGGAGTAGCTGTGGTAGCTCGGCAAAGGTGTGGTCCTCTAGCCTCCCCGTAGCATCGCTCAGGAGGAGCCGGCACTGGTCACGCTCCGCCAGCGGATGCGCTGCGATACGCTCGTCGGGGAGCGGGTAGTCGTAGTCGTTGATATCTATATCGACCCAGTGCTGCGTATGAGGCTTGTCACACATACTCTTGATCCTTTGATTAGCTCTGCAGGACTACTCAAGCGTCACGTAGCAAGCCTCCTGTAGCTTAGGCTCTACGACGACGCGCTGCATCACGCCGTCACGCAGGTAGTCGATGGTAACACCTGTACGAGGTGTTGTCGTGATCCAGGGATTGAAGGCAAAGAGGTAGCTAAAGCCTCCGAAGTACTTATCCTTGTCCAGGAGCTTAGCGACTCGAGCGTAGTCCTCCGAGTCCCAATAGCGGCAATTGGTTGGTCCATCTTTGATCGCAAAGGGATGGTCGTGCTTACGGCAAGACATGCTCTTCTTGACAAAGGCCAGATAACCCTTAGAGAGCTCATCGGCAGTGCCTAGAGGGCGACCATTGATGGCAACAATATTATCTCCAGCACGTAGCCCCGCCTCGGCAGCTGGTGAGTGTAGTGACAACGAGTGGATCGTCGAAGTTTTATTTGCCTGATAGTTGATCCCCAGCGATAGATACCTGTGGGTGGCGAAGCGAACGACGAGCGAATTGAAGTAGCGTGTGAAGGGGAACTGCAAGAGCATCACTGGCACCGTCAGAGCGGTGTAGTCGGTCAGCGTATAGTCGTCAGAGAGTAGCTCCTCGGCTTCGCTCGTCCATAGCATCTTGCGCTCGTTGACACCACTATATATAGTAACGCCAAACTTCAAGTAGAAGCGAGCCAGCGTCTTGTCGCTCCCCATCGGTAGGATCGGCAGCTCGATGAGCTTATGCGCCTTGGGGTCAATGCGTAGCGACGTTTGCACGGCAGAGCGACGAGCGACAGCGGCGTCGTAAGCGCTGTTTTCGGTGATGCTATAATAGGTATCTACGAGTAGGTCAGGATTCTTCGGATCGTAGGTCAACCCCTTAGCTTGTAGAGCCTCGGTAATCTGCTGCTCGATGAGGACGTCTCGATTGGTGTGCTGCTTGTTGGTTCGCACGAAGCCAAAGGTCTCATAGTTGATCAAGTCCGTCTTACCCTCTGTGCCCGAGCTGATGGGGTAAGAGATCAATATATCGGACTCGTCCTCTAGGCTGTACATGCCAAAGGCACGAGCCATGTCCCGCTCCGTGAGCACATCGGCAGGCTGAGCCGTAGGCTTGAGATGACGCACCACACGGTGGTAGGCAAAGTTGGAAACAACTAGGAGTAAGTCGTCAGAGACTTCCCCCTCGCCTTGCAACTCGCGAATCATATCCTCCTCGGACATCTTAATGGTTTCGTGTCCATTGATCGCCTCGATGATGTCGCCCTCACGCAGGCCAGCCTGTGCTGCGGGGCTATTGGGATAGACGGTCAGGATGACGGGGCGATTAGCGCCCCAGTTGTCGTTGTAGCTCATCTGGTACTCCAGCCCGACGTAAGCTTTCTGAGCTTGCACTGTCAGGGCGAAGGAGCAGAGTGCTAGGATAACTAGCAAAGTGGTGTGGTATAGTCGCTTCATTGTAGTCTGTTCTTTGAGTGTGTTGGTGAAATGGTTTACTCCAGCTCCAAGTGATAGAGCCGATTGATAATCTCGCAATAGGTCTGCCGTATGATCTCTTGCCGTGAGCCTGTGAGCTGCAAGCGCTCCGAGTAGATGCCCTGAGGTGTCGCTATAGCGATGCAGACAGTCCCGACGGGTGTCTCTGCCGTACCGCCAGCTGGTCCAGCCACGCCTGTGGTCGCTATGCCGATGGTGCTACGACAAGCTTGACACGCTCCACTAGCCATCGCCTCAGCAACCTCTCGGCTCACGACGCCATACTGCTCGATGGTGGCAGCTGGCACGTAGGCTAGTCGCTCCTTGAGCTCTATCTGATAAGTCACGAGGGCTCCCTGGAACCAGTGAGAACTACCCGCATGCGACGTCATCTGGCTCGCTATATAGCCACCCGTACAGCTCTCGCAGGTCGAGACGCTCTCGTGCTGCTCTAGCCAGTGCGCTATGAGACGCTGTAGCTGCTCTTCTGTCGTCTGAGGGGTGGGCATAAAGCGTAGGTTAGATCGTTGTCTTGGCAAAGGGAACGGCATCTATCGATCCGTAGGCTCCTCGCTCATAGGCAAAGGTTCCCGCCATGGCAACCATAGCGGCATTGTCTGTTGTAAAGGCAAAGGGAGGTATGTAGACCTGCCAGCCGTATCGCTCGGCATAAGTGTGGTAAGCATCACGCAGACCCGTATTGGCCGAGACGCCACCAGCCACAGCGATGTGCTTGATGCCTGTCTCCTTGCTGGCGCGTAGTAGCTTGCTCATGAGGATGTCGATGACCGTCTTTTGGAGTGAGGCACAGAGATCCGCTTTGTTTTTAGCAACAAAGTCAGCATCCTTGGCAAGCTCATCCCGTAACGTATAGAGGAACGAGGTCTTCAGCCCGCTAAAGCTGTAGTCCAGCCCTGGTACCTGAGGCTTGCTAAAGTGAAAGCGCTCAGCATCGCCCTCATTGGCGAGCTTATTGACGATCGGGCCACCAGGATAGCCGAGTCCCATCACCTTGGCGCACTTGTCAAAGGCTTCGCCAGCCGCATCGTCGATCGTCTGACCCAATATGCGCATATCATCAGGCGCATTGACCTGCACGATCTGTGAGTTACCGCCCGAGACGAGTAGACAGAGATAGGGAAATGGGGGTGGCGTGTGTGGCTCCTCAGGCTTAGCGATGAAGTGTGCGAGGACGTGAG
The DNA here is from genome assembly GCF_000482365.1 of Porphyromonas uenonis DSM 23387 = JCM 13868. Lineage (GTDB taxonomy): Bacteria > Bacteroidota > Bacteroidia > Bacteroidales > Porphyromonadaceae > Porphyromonas > Porphyromonas uenonis. The sequence goes on from NZ_KI535308.1 coordinate 27,308, forward strand.
CCTGCAGGTGATTGACCTCAACGAGAGGGATGTGGAGTGCTAAGCTCAGCCCCTTGGCAAAGTTGGTCCCGACGATAAGCGAACCGAGAAGCCCAGGACCACGTGTGTAGGCGATCGCATCAAGGTCGGCCAGCGTGACGCCGGCACGCGCTACCGCCTGCTGTACGACAGGAACGATGTTTTGCAGATGGGCTCGTGACGCCAGCTCAGGCACCACGCCTCCATACTTGCTGTGTACCTCTTGACTTGCGATCACATTGCTACAGAGGAGCCCACCGCGTAGCACAGCTGCCGAGGTATCGTCGCACGAGCTCTCGATACCTAAGATGAGAGAAGATGAAGATGTCATGATGCTGTGTCGTGAGATTAGTTAGCGAGCCTTGTCCTCAGCGCAGACCTTGTCGACATGCTTGAAGAACTTCGATCCGCCCTGCTCAAGGAAGTAGTCTCGCCCCTCCAGCATCTCAACGAGCTGCATGAGCGCTCTATCCTCGGCCATGCGCATCAGCTCCCGCTCCGACTTGGTCTGGTCATCAATGCCCAAGAGGTGCAGGATGCCATGTATCATCACACGGTACAGCTCCTGCTTGAACGGCACGCCCAGCTCCTGCGCATTCGTCGCAACGGTGTCGATGCTGATGAGTATATCTCCATAGATTGCATCATCTCCCTCCTGCTCACTCTCTCTGGGGAAGGTTATGACATCTGTATAGTAATCATGCTGGAGAAATGCTCTATTTGCCTTCAGAATACCCTCATCGTCAGTGTACTGGAAGTTGATCTCCCCGACCGTCCGATTCATCTCGTCGCATACACGACGCATCCAACGGTTAGCAATCTGTCGCCTAATGGGAGGCATCAGCACATCGTTGTCCGAATAGTAGTTAAATTGCATATCTCGTCTCTTAAATCTATCTGCGTGCAGGCTTGGCTTGCAATCTTGTGAGGCTATTGACTGTAACAGCCTCATATGGTATTGCAAAGGTAATGTTTTCTTTAGACTTACACAGCGTAACGCGAGAAGGCACCTGCCCCAGACGAGGAGCTGATGCCTTCCTTATTATATAGGTATGCCACGAGGGGCGTCGACGCCCGTAGCTTGTGGCGTAGCGTTAGAGTAGGCGAGCCGAGGTGGTCGTATTGGCAGAGATCTCAGTCTGGACACCCCGCACGTTGCCACTACCCTTGAGAGCGACTGTACCGAAGGTATTCTTGATCATACCCGTCTTGCGGTCGAGGACGATGTTGTCTATGGCATTACCCTCAATGACCAAGCCATCTACAGGGGCGGTCGTCTTACCGTTGGTACGGAGCGTATAGTCTGTATCAGATACAGCTACCAGCGTGACGACACCCTCGTAATCTGTACTAGCATCTTCGCCAGAGAAGAGAGGCTCATTGACCGTGAAGGACTCTCCCAGTGCTATCGGCTCTGCAGGGAAGAATGCTGGAGCCTTCGCCAGAGAGGCAACACCCTTCCTGACGAAGTCATCTGCCATCTCTTCCTCAGGCTTATCTAGGGGCTGAAACTTAGCGTCCACCCACAGAGTAACCTTCTGATTGACGATCTTACGTAGCTGAGTGGTCATCTCGTCCTTAGCGTCTGAGTCTGTATCTATATTCATCTCTTGCCCCATAGAGCTGGAGGAGGCTTGCATGCGATCGATGTTGATCTCCATTAGGTAGTTACCATCCTTGATGTCCAGTACCTTATAGGTATAGTTGATGGTCTGGGCTTGCTTGAGCTCCACCTGCTGACCCATCATAGAGAAGGTCATAGGATTGTTGAGCGTCACCTGATAGGTGAAGGTCTGTCCCTTCTTGAGGTTCAGACGTATATCATACTTCTCCTGTGCGAAGACCGAGGTCATCACACCTAGGAGTAGTAGCGTGTGTAGAATAAACTTCTTCATCGCGTATGAGTGTGGACTGTCTGTGATTGCTTAACGCTGTATGCAGTATGCCCTATACAAACCATCTTAGTATACGGCTAGTGGGCATTATACGGAAGCGTTAGAGTAGGCGGATCGAGGTGATCGCGTTTGAGGAGACCTCTGCCTGGACACCCTGTACGTTGCCACTACCCTTCAGAGCCATCGTACCGAAGGTGTTCTTTACCATACCCGTCTTGCGGTCGAGGACGATGTTGTTTATGCCATTGCCCTCTAAGACCAAGCCCTCTACAGTTGTCGTCGTCTTGCCATTGGCACGAAGCGTATAGTCTGTATCAGATACAGCTACCAGTGTGACGACACCCTCATACTGCGTATCAGCATTCTCCCCTGTGAAGAGAGGACTATTGACCGTAAAGGACTCACCCGGTGCTATCGGCTCTGCGGGGTAAAATGAAGGAAACATCGACATAGAGATGACGCCCTTCTTGACTAGGTCATCCACAAGTTCTCCCTCAGGCTCACCTAGAGGCTTAAGCTTAGCGTCCATCCACTGAGTGACCTTCTGATTGACCATCTTACGTAGCTGGCTGGTTGCATCGTCCTTAGCGTCTGAGTCTGTATCCAGATTCATCTCTTGTCCCATAGAGCTGGTAGAGACTTGTATGCGATCAATATTGATCTCCATCAGGTAGTTACCATCCTTGACGTCTAGTACCTTATTGGTATAGTTGATGGTCTGGGCTTGCTTGATCTCCATCTGCTGACCCATCACAGAGATGGTCATAGGATAGTTGAGCGTCATCTGATAGGTGAAGGTCTGCCCCTTCTCCAGGTTCAGACGCAGATCGTACTTCTCCTGTGCGAAGACGGAGGTCATCACACCAAGAAGGAGCAGGGTGGATAGAATAAACTTCTTCATCGCGTATGAGTGTGGACTGTCTATGATTGCTTAACGTCGTGTACAGTATGCCCTAGACAAACCCTTCTTAGTATACGGCTAGTGGGCATTATACGGCAGCGTTAGAGTAGGCGGATTGAGGTGATCGTATTTGAGGCGGCCTCTGCCTGGACACCCTGCACGTTGCCACTACCCTTGAGAGCCATCGTACCGAAGGTATTCTTGATCATACCCGTCTTGCGATCGAGTACGATATTGTCTATGCCATTGCCCTCTATGACCAAGCCCTCAAAAGAAGCGGTCGTCTTACCATTAGCACGGAATGTATAGTCTGTGTCAGATACAGCTACCAGCGTGACGACACCCTCATACTTTGTACTAGCATCTTCACCAGAGAAGAGCGGACTATTGACCGTGAAGGACTCACCCTGTGCTATCGGCTCTGCAGGGAAGAATGCTGGAACCATCGCCATAGTGATGACGCCCTTCTTGACTAGGTCATCTACAGCCTCGCCCTCAGGCTCACCTAGGGGCTTAAGCTTAGCGTCCACCCACTGAGTAACCTTCTGATTGACCATCTTACGTAGCTGATTGGTCATCTCGTCCTTATCGTCTGAGTCTGTATCCACATTCATATTCATCGCCTCTCCCGTAGTACTTGAAGTTGCTTGGACACGATTGATGTTGATCTCCATCAGGTAGTTTCCATCCTTGACATCAAGCACTTTATAGGTATAGGTGATAGTTTGGGTTTGTTTCATCTCCATCTGCTGACCCATCATAGAGATGGTCATAGGATTGTTGGCCGTCACCTGATAGGTGAAAGTCTGTCCCTTCTCTAGGTTCAGACGTAGATCATACTTCTCCTGAGCGAAGACCGAGGTCATCACACCGAGGAGTAGCAGGGTGGATAGGATGAGTTTCTTCATAGTTCTGTTGTGGCTTGATTGTTACGTTGTTTACTTGACGTTGTGCAGATCATGCCCCATACGCACCTTCTTGGTATGCAGATAGTGGGCATTGTACTGATTAGGCTTGATCTCTAGGGGAACGGTCTCCACGACCTTCAGCCCGTAAGCCTCGAGACCGACGCGCTTGACCGGATTATTGGTCATCAGGCGCATCTCGGTCACGCCAATAGCACGAAGTATCTGAGCACCGACACCATAGTCACGCTCGTCAACCTTGTGCCCGAGGTGTAGATTAGCATCGACCGTGTCGAGCCCCTCGTCTTGGAGCTTGTATGCCTTGATCTTGTCCATCAGACCGATGCCACGACCCTCTTGGTTGAGGTAAACGATGACACCAGCACCCTCCTGCTCGATAGTCTCCATAGCTTTGTGCAGTTGCTCTCCGCACTCGCAGCGCAGACTACCGAAGATATCTCCCGTAGCGCAACTACTGTGCATACGTACGAGGGTGGGCTTAGTGGTTGAAATGTCACCCTTGATGAGGGCAATGTGCTCTAATCCGTTGCTCTTCTGGCGAAATGGTATGATGTCAAACATGCCCCACTCTGTCGGGAGCTTGGCTCTCACGCCCTCCTCAACAATGCAGTCCGTCTTGAGGCGGTAAGCGATGAGATCCTCGATGGAGATGATCTTCATATTCCACTGCTTAGCAATCTCCACGAGCTGAGGAAGACGAGCCATCGTACCATCCTCGTTGATGATCTCAATGAGTGCGCCTACAGGCTGGAGACCAGCGAGACGCGCTAGGTCAATAGCCGCCTCTGTGTGGCCAGCACGACGTAGCACACCACGATTGCGCGCACGCAGCGGGTTGACGTGACCTGGACGAGCTAGGTCTGTGGGCTTGGTATTGGGATCTGCTAGCGCCTTGATGGTCATGGCACGATCATACATCGAGACACCCGTCGTACAGCCGTGACCGATGAGGTCGACCGTCACGGTAAAGGGGGTCTCGTGTAGCGATGTATTCTCATGCACCTGCATATTGAGTTCGAGCTGGGCTGCACGGTCCTCGGTGATAGGTGTGCAGAGGACACCCCGCCCGTAGCGCATCATAAAGTTGACCTTCTCGGGCGTTATCAGTTCGGCAGCCGTGATGAAGTCGCCTTCGTTCTCACGATCCTCGTCATCGACAACGATGACAAACTTGCCCACTTTGAAATCTTCGATAGCCTCCTCGATGGAGTTTAGTTTGAAGTCTTGGTTCATATTCTAGGAATACTATATATAAGGAGCAGATCACTCTGTCTGTAACTCGATCTGCTTGACAATATGGTTCAGTATAGGAGGCATCTGCCTCAGTTGCCTCTCGTTGCGCCGTAGAGCGATGGCTAAGTATAGCATCACAGGCAGGGAGACTGGTAGCAAAGGTATACAAATCCAGACATATAGCTTGCGCTGCCAGAGGCTACTTGCCAATGTTTTCCCTAGGAGAGGGATGTTGATGAGCTGTGCGAAGACATACTTGTCGGGATAGTTGTGGAGCGTCTCGACTGTCTCCTCTAGCTGCTCGTAAAGCTGCTGATACGCTGTGGCAAAGTCGGGCAGGCAGTCCAGTCTTAGCCCCTTACTCTGGGCATAAGTCATACCGAGCAGTGCGTCCATCTGACTTTGTAGCTGCCCTATCTCACGTAGCACCTCCTCAGAGGTGGCGGGCTGCATGATAATCTCCTTGTACTCCAGCTGTCTAGCGTAGTTCGGGTGGAAGAAGCGACGGAAGAAGACCACGTAGGCATCGGCATTGAGCGTAGCTGAGTCTCGCGAAGCCTTGTAGGTGAGGAAAGCTCCCAGCGGTAGGATCACGGCACTCGATAGCCACATACCCGCCCAGACAGGGATCTGTCCGCTATTGATCATCTTGAGCCCGAAGGTATCGATGACGTAGTAGATAATGAAGATCAGCACCGCTAAGACCATCGGCGTACCCACGCCTCCCTTGCGTACGATGGCTCCTAGCGGAGCGCCCACAAAGAAGAAGAGCAGACAAGCCACCGGGAAGGTAAACTTGCGGTGCATCTCCTGCGCATTGACACGGTAGTCCGAGGCGGCATCGTCATAGTAAGTGTCGGCTATCTGCACCGACGAGGAGAGGTTGTCGAGCCACTCTAGGGCTTGCTTGTAGCCCATCAACTTATTCTGGTCGGAGGCTCTATCCATTAGCGTATCCAGCGTGTAGTGCGTTGGCGCAGCGTCGCTATACCCTGACACCAGCAGCTCGTCGTGGTCTAGTCGACGTGCGGAGACAATCGCAAAGGGAAGATGCGAGAGTTGATCCTGCTTTAGCCAAGCAGCAGCTTGCAGATTAGCGCCTGGCATCATCGTGCCTAGATCTGCTTGTCCAGGTGGCTGAAGCTTGCTATGTATATCAAAGAGTACGTCGCTCCCCACCTGACGCCCCACACTATCGGTCGCCATGCGGGTACTATCGCTGTAGTTAATGAGCTCTCGAAGGTTCTTGCCGACGAACTGAGACTTGAGGTAGTCATCGCCCATCATCTCAAAGTTGGCATCAAAGGGGATGAAGATCACCTTTTCCGTAAAGTGCTCCTTAATGTAGGAGGCGGGACGCTCATCCGAAGCTTGGCTGCCGGGGATCAGCGTCGTCTGACTACTGAGCTGCTCGAAGCTCTCACCACTTCGGAGCGACATAATAAGGTAGAGCTTGCTGTCGTCCATCAGCAGGCGTCCCGTATCGGCCAGGATGATACGCGGTGCACGCTGCTCCGAGAGGTCATAGATCATCACATTGTATAGCGTGCTCGTTGCCACATCTTTGTCCCCTACGTAGATACTGTAGCCATCGATACCGTTGAAGAAGATCCCCTTCGGTAGCTCTAGCTCTGGACGCGCATAGCGTGCCGAGAAGAGTATCTGATAAACTCGCACACTAGCCTTCTGCACGCCCCTATCTAGATAGACGAAGAGCCCCAGAGCGATGCAGGTCACGAGGATCACCAGTGGCTTCATGATCTTGCTCAGAGGCACTCCCGCCGACTTCATCGCGAGGAGCTCCAGTCGCTCGCCTAGATTGCCGAAGGTCATCAGCGATGCCAGCAAGACTCCCAGCGGGACGGCCGTAGGCAAGACATAGAGCCCTGCGTAGAAGATCACCTCCAGTAGCACCCCCACATCCATACCCTTGCCGACCAAGTCGTCAATATGCTGCCAGAGGAACTGCATCAAGACGACAAACCAACAGATCAAGATGGTCATCAGTAGGAGAGGCAAGAAAGACCTCACCATAAAGATGTACATGATCTTCGGTCGCAGACGCATACCTCTTACTTGCATGATCGTAGGATTAGGTAGCTGTAAGCTTTACTTTAGGAGCTTGCCCTCGCCCTTCAGGTCTGTAAAGAGTCTGTCTAGCACAGCATTGATAAAGGAGGCACTCTTAGCGTTGTCATACACCTTAGCCAGTTCGATGTACTCATTGATCGTCACGACAAGCGCTATATCAGGGCAACTAAGCGCCTCCGCGACAGCCATCTCCATCAGGATCATATCGACCAGCGCCACACGATCCTGCTCCCAGTTATCTAGTCGTGGCGTCAGCATGGCGTCATACTCCTCACGATGTAGGAGCGTCTCCGAGAGTAGCTGATGCGCATAGAGACGATCCCGATCACTGTGAAACATCGGTAGCAGGTCGCCTGGGAGCTCTAAACCATCCTTAGCACCACGGCGCAAGGTCTTCAGCGCAAAGTCTTGTATCGTCACCACAGGCTGATTGGTGAAGGGGATAACACGATAATCGTCCGATCCCTTGAGACGCTCTACCGTTGCCTCCACCTGATCCACAGTAGGCATCTCCTCGACCTCTAGGCGCTCGCAGATAGCGGTCGCATCGGCCCAGTAGAAGGAGTTTGCTGCGAGATGCTCATTGAGCTCCGCTGTGCGAAAGAGTTGCTTGAGTAGATTACCCCAATAGTCACATTGCTCCTGCATAGAGAGCGTGGAGACATCCTCAGGTAGAGCGCTGTAGGAGGGGTCTGTCTCAACCATATTGTAGAGCGTACGGAGCAACTGCTCGTCCTGCTCCCAGCGCCTCTGCATCTCGTCTAGCGGATTCTGTATCTCCGTGCAGCGAGCTATCTCCTTGACGAGGGTCATATCCGAGAGCCTACGAGGAGTCACCTCGTCCGATGACTTGAGGAAGCGCCGCTCACGTATCTCCAAGAGCTCCCTCTGATAGGCTGCAAGCGCACGTATCAGATCTAGTAAATAGTAGTAGAGGTAGTAGGTGTGACGTAGGGAGGTCGTGAGCGACTGGTCCGCTAGAGCCACATCTAGACGACCGCTAGAGATAGACTGGTAAAGTTGCTGGAAGACGCGGATGCGTACGATAGACCGATTGATCATATCACTCTATGGAATAGATGAATATACTAGGAGCAAATGGTTACGAGGAGGGCACTACCCTACTCTGTGTGCGGCCTACGATGGACAAAGTCAAGGCCTCCGCCCTGCTGACCACCCTAGATCCGCCACAAAGGTACAAAAAAGGTATCGGAGACGGTCATCCATGCTCCTTGCGACCAGCGCTTTCCCTAGTAATCGGATGGAACTCGGGCTAGCAAAGGATTTTCATACGGGTGAAACTCCAGTTTCATACGGAGGAAACTCCAGTTTCATACGGAAGAAACTCCAGTTTCATACGGAGGAAACTCCAGTTTCATACGGAGGAAACTCTTATCGATCCTGTGGGTAGGGGGCAAAAGGTCAATGGGTTGAGCGAAAAGCGCTACCTTCGTGCAGTGAAAGCGTCACGAGGCTGTAGACTCTTCTCACACGAACGAATGAAACTTCGCCCAATGCCCATAACGACCGCCACACTAGTACATAACTTTCTGTTTCCACCGAGACATCTCTCTACCGATGCGCTCGCCGAGGCGGTGCAGGGTAAGACGATCCTCATCACGGGGGCTTCGTACGGTATCGGGGAGGCTCTAGCGCATCGTCTCGCTGAGACTGGTGCACACTTGATTCTTGTGGCACGTACGGCTGAGCGACTGAAGGCTCTAGCAGATGACCTGACGACGACGGCAGCCTCTGTGCGGTGGCGGAGCGTGGATCTGAGAGTTGAAGAAGAGGTCGCAGATCTGATCGCATGGGTACGAGGGAACTATTCACAGCTAGATGCGCTAATACTCAATGCGGGGAAGTCGATACACCGTGCCTTCTACGACTCACTAGATAGGTATCACGATGTGACTAGAACGATCACAACGAACTACACCAGCTCCGCACAACTCATCATGGGTCTGGCCACGCTCTTACCCCATGGTAGCGGTCAGATCATCGCTTCTAATGCGGCTAGCACCTTGATGCCTCCAGCTCCAGGGTGGTCTGCTTATCAAGCCTCCAAGAGCGCTTTAGACAGCTATCTACGAGCTATTCGTCCAGAGCTACGACAGAGAGGGGTCGTGGTATCACTGCTTTACCTGCCCCTAGTACGCACGCGGATGATCGCACCGACTGAGATGTACCGCTCTGCGCCAGCACTCACGCCCGAAGAGGCGGCCGAGCGTATAGCTAGCCTACTCTGTAGTCGACAAGCTAGCTTTATCCCGTGGTGGGTACGGTTAGCTCGTCCGTTTATGCCTCTCTTGCGTCCAGTTGTTCAGTCTATTGCTATGCGTCATCTATGAGTCGAAGCTTACTGCACAAACTATATCGCCTGCACCTGCTCTCACCGAGCGGGATCGCGCGCTTGCTCCATGCGCTATGGCGTGAGGGCGTCAACCTGATGGCAGTGACTCGCTTTGCCGCACACTACTATCCCTCTATGCTAGCTGTCGCTGATGAGAGGCAAAGCTACACTTACCAGAAGCTTCATGTCAAAGCTAGAGCTTGGGCTGGAGTCCTCTACGAGCGAGGTTGGCGACGAGGCATGCGCTGCGCACTGCTAGGACGCAACTCGTCAGAGATGGTGATCGCCTCTCTAGCTCTCTCTCGTCTCGGGGTACACATATATTATATGAGTACTGATCTAAGCAAAGAACAGGTAAAGCAACTGTGTCAAGAGCGACAGATAGAGACGGCTCTCGTGCAGGAGGAGTATGCCGACCGAATGCCTAGCGAGCTAGCTGTCAAGCTACTGGAAGACTTGAGCGAGAGCGATGAAAGTCTCTGTAAAGGGCGCATCCCGAAAGGTCGCGGAGGACGTATCATCGTCCTAACAGGTGGCTCCTCGGGTCACTACAAGGTGGCTGCACGTAAGCCTAGTGTGACCGCTTTCCTGCATCCTTTCTTTGCCTTGCTCAGAGAGATCCGACTAGATGAGTGTCGATCGGTTTACATCGCCCCACCACTGTACCACGGCTTTGGCTTAGCTTCGCTGATTGTAGCTCTGGTGATGGGGCGGAGCGTTTATCTAAGCAAACGCTTCGACCCTCAGTCTGCTACACGACTACTCTCGGAGCACTCCATCGAAGTACTCATAGCAGTACCACTGATGCTACGACGACTGATCAACGAGTCGCCAAGCGAAATACAATCGTTACAACGTATCCTCTCGGGTGGGGCTCCGCTCGATGCACCACTAGTGAGAGCTGTAGAGCAGCATTGGGGAGCTGTGCTCTACAATCTATATGGTACGAGCGAGGCTGGCTTCTTTATACTGGCGACGCCTGAGATCCTGCACGAAGCACCCCTAGCGCTGGGCAAGCCTATACGTGGTGTGCGATGCAAGATCGTCAGACCTGATAGCCAAGGGGTAGGTGTGCTAGCCGTCCGTAGTGGCTGGGCTATGGACGACCGCAAGGGTAACTGGCAGGAGACTGGCGATCTAGCATGGATGGACGAGAGCGGAGTGCTCTTCCTGCGAGGACGAGCCGACTCAATGATTCTGTCGGGTGGCGAAAATGCTTACCCAGAGGTACTCCGCGAAGCTTTAGCAGCCCTTGATGCGGTGAAGGATGTGGCTGTGATAGCCTATCCAGATCTAGAGTTTGGTGCACGGCTGGCAGCATTCGTTGTACTAAAGGAGGGTTATAGCTCTACCTCAGAGGAGGAGGATCTACGGCTTCTACTCTCAGCAAAGCTTCCTCGCTACCAAATGCCTGGAAGGATCATACGCTTAGCAGTGCTGCCACGACTGGAGAATGGTAAGGTGGCAGAGGGTACACTCAGAGAGATGATGGAGATAACAGCACAAGCAGAGGAGCGTTATGAAGGTCGTGCGTAGTAGGTGGATCCCCTTTAGGGGCTTCACAGCGATCAATCTCTTCGGGGTCATCTTCGTTCGCAAAGATCTCCCCGAGGAGTACCTGACGAATACGCGTTGGCTGGAGACCATCGTGCGTCATGAGCGTATCCACACCCGTCAGATGCTGGAGCTACTGGTGCTTCCTTTTTACCTCCTATATATAATGGAGTGGCTGGTGCGTCTCGCTATCTGTCGCAATGCCGATCGAGCCTACCGCTCTATCTCGTTCGAGCAGGAGGCTTACGACCACCAGGACGACCCGACGTACGGCCAGCGGAGGAGGCCTTATGCCTTCCTACGGTACTGGCGGTCCTAAATTCTTTTTTCGTACCTTTGCAACCGTCTAGCGAGAGAAGCATCGCCCAGATGGCGGAATTGGTAGACGCGTCGGTCTCAAACACCGATGGGGTTAAACCTGTGCCGGTTCGATCCCGGCTCTGGGCACAAAAATAAGAGCGAAGGCTAAGCGGTCAAGTCAACCACTTAGCCTTCGCTCTCTAATTTCTAATCTCTAAAGTCTAACCTCTAAAGTCTAATCTCTAGCTTTCTTCTTATATTTGCACCTAGCAAACGATAGACAACTCACATGCAGCGCAAAGATCCTAAGCCTCTAGGGGAAATCATATCCGACTGGCTCTCCGAGAGCCCAGAGGTAGACCAAGGGCTCCTCGAGCTCAAGGCGCTCCAATACTTGCGCACACGCTTCTACCCGCTCAGACGACAGATACGTGAGCTATCAATCTCAGACCATACACTGCGGATGCGCATCACCTCGGCTAGCCTGCGACAAGAGATACAGCTCACGCAGCATCAGCTCATAGAGCAGATCAATGCGCACCTACAGTACGACCTTATAGACGAAATCATAATCCGATGAAGCAGAGACTCGCTTACTTCTTTCACACTGGCAAACAGACGCTCCTGACTACGTTACTTTTGCTCCCGCTACTCCTCAGCAGTAGTTGTAGCAAGGTCCGAGAGGGGGTCTTTGGCTCTACCCCACTACTTGTAGACTATGTGGATGTGCATCAGGGTACGTGGGATGCCGAGCATAGCGAAGAGATATTTCCCATCGTACAGCTCCCTCATAGTCTGTTGCGTATCATCCCGTTCAAGGAGAGCTTGCGATCGGCTCGGATCAAGGGTCTACCGCTCTACACGCCAGATATAGATGGTCGCCCGCTCTTCTACCTAATCCCCGAGAGTGCCCATGCCAATCAAGACCCTTCGGGGAGGCTCAGCTTCGACTTTCAGGAGATTACCCCGTACAGCTATCACCTTTACCTCGATGAGCTGCAGGTCAATGTGGACTTTTCGCTTACCTCTATGAGTGGTCTCTATGATCTCTCCTCACGCGACTACAATGGTAGCGATGCGCACCAGCTCTCCTTATATATAGACCGTCGCGACTCAACCACCTGGGAGCAAGTGGCCGATGATGCACTCACGGCTGAGGTCTCCTACGGGGGCACCACGCCGACACGCATCTACCTATACTTTCAGCTCAATACGAATATCGAGCAGATGACGAGTACCATATCCCCCAGCGACACAAGCTATGAGTGCCTCACACTACGACTACAGAAGCCCAATAAGCGAATCGTAGCCAAGTACGGTATATCGCTCATCAGTTGCGAGCAAGCTAAGCGAAACTTAACCACACAGATCCAAAGCTTCGAGTACTCTCCACTGGTCAAGGCTGCCCGTAACGAATGGCAGAAGAGCCTGCGCAAAGTGGAGGTCTCTGGTGGCACGGAGGTGGACATGCGTAAGTTTTACACCGCTCTATACCGCTCGCACCTATGGCCCGTCAGCATCTCCGAGGATGGACAGTACTACTCCCCTATTGATGACTCGGTGCATAGCGATGAAGGGATCACACAGTACAGCCAAGATGACCTGAGCTACACCTACGAGACCAACTATCCCCTGCTGATGCTCTATGAGCCAGATATGATGCATGCAGTTATCGTCTCCTACCTACGAGCTATACGTGATTCAGGGGGACGGCTCCTGAAGACGCTCGATCTAGGTAGTGTGATCTACACGGAGGAGTCACCACTCCTCTTCCTGCTCACGGATGCACTCGCCAAGGGGCTCCTCGACGAAGATATCAGACAAGCCTTTGAGGTACTCCGCACCGCCATCGATGCCGACCCTGAGCGACGCTCTGGCTACAAGCTCTGGAGCCTCTCACAGCTTGCCAATAGTCTCGGATACACGGCTCTCGCTCGAGAGTACTCAGAGCTGAGCGATACCTATGTGCCAGTGACTGGCAGGCTCTCGGCGCAGCAAGTCGCCTCCATCCTAGAGCATCCGAGTGACTCGGCACCTATACTACTACCCGAGGGACAGATCAATATCGATAGTCTCTTCAGCAGTTCGCTACACTCGCTCAATGTCAATCCCGATCTCTTCGCTTTCCTCTTTACCTACAACTTGATGGGTCGTCCACACGATGCGCAGAAGTTCGTCCGTCACACCATCGACTACTTCTTTGGGGTCGGTTCTTTCGGCTATCCAGGTCCTGACGACTACGGCTCTCTGAGCGCATCGCTGGTCTTCGCTATGATGGGCTTATACCCTGTAGCACCAGGCATCGACGGCTACTCGATTGTCGCACCTGTCTTCAATGAGATCAACATTGATATGGGTGGTGGGCGCCACCTCACGATCAAAGCGAAGGGGGCCTCTCAAGTCAATAAGTATATCTCAGATCTCACCATCGGAGGGCGACCCCATACCGTTTACTGGGTCAAGCACAGCCAGATAGCCGGCGGTGGTACCATCTCAATGTTCCTCTCCGATGCGGACAATTGACCACTTCAACCTTCGACCCCTTGCATATCTGATAGAAATGTTGTAAGTTAGTGGCGAATTAAGGAAACACATACAAATCATTAAGTGCATACAGTTATGGCAAAGGAAACAATCTCATTCAACGAACTGCGTCGCATCAAGGATAGCCTACCTGATGGCTCGATGCACAAGATTGCAGAGCAACTAGGTCTCCGTGTAGACACCGTCAGAAACTACTTCGGAGGGGCTAACTACGAAGATGGTCGTGGTGCTGGAGTACACATCGAGGCAGGTCCCGATGGTGGTATCGTAGTCATTGATGACAACACCATCCTCAATCAGGCTCGTACCATCATAGGCGAGGAGCCTGTCCTCTAAAGAAAAAGCTTGCAACAGTCAGTGGCCTACCAGTCACTGACTGCTCTTCTCACACCCTATCACAAAGTTGTCGCCACCCGAGCGACACCACACGATTACATTAACCATTATCACCACATCTATGCCACAAGACAAAGACCAGTCCAAGCTGGTGACTGTAGCTATACACACCTACGAGAAGGCGCAGATCCTCCAGAGCCTGCTCGAAAGTCAAGGCATACCAGCTACACTACACAATGTCAATACGGTACAGCCTGTATTCTCGACAGGGGTACGAGTACGTATCGCAGAGCGTGACCTGCCTCGCGCACTAGCCTACATAGAGGATCTCAAGTGGGATCTAGACGAGGCATACGATGTCCTGCAGGAGAAGTCCGACCTAGCCAACGAATCACCCGACACGGCTCACGTCGCTGCATACAAAGGGTATGTGCTCATCCCTGTGGACTTCAGCTCTTATACGGACAAGATCGTCAAGCTCGGCTTCCACTTTGCAGCACGCCGAGAGCTACACGTGCTACTCATGCACGTATATACGGGCACAATGCCTCAGATGAACTTCCCCTATGGTGACTTTACCGCACTGCTACCACAGATACAGGAAGCTTCGCAACAGGAGGCAGGAAAAGCTGAGCGTCAGATGACTGAGCTCTCGAAGGAGATCGATGCCAAGATGGCTGACGGCTCACTACCCCAGGTCACCTACCGCACCACCATCCGTGACGGCATCCCTGCCGACGAGATCCTACGCTATGCTAAGCGTAACCTCCCCGCCATCATCATCATGGGTACACGAGGCAAAACAGAGGATAGCGACTACATCGTCGGTAGTGTCGCTGCCGAAATCATTGATCGAGCACAAGCTCCCGTCCTGGTAGTCCCTGAGAAGGTTGCTATCGACGACCTCATGCAGGTCAAGCATGTAGGCGTGGCGACCAGCTTCGACCAGAGAGACCTCGTACTCTTCGATCAGATGATGCAACTGATGAAGCCCCTAGCGCCAGAGTATAGACTCTTCAACGTGTCACGCTCTGAGGGTAAGTGGGGAGACGTACAGCTACAAGCCATTCAAGGGTACAATAAGCAGCAGTACCCCGAGGCGCACATCGAGTGGACCAAGCTAAACGAAGGAGAGCTCTATGCCGCTCTAGAGGAGTTTGTCGCAAAGCATCAAGTCGAGCTCATTGTGGTCAATACCTACAAGCGACGTGTACTCGCCAAGCTCTTTAATCCGACGATGGCTCGGCGCATGCTCTTCCACGCTGGGACACCTATCCTCGTGATGCACAGCAATTCATCTAGGTAAAAGACCCTACTAGCTGGAGGACAGCTATAGATACAATGAGAGCTCCGTAAGTCTAACTTGCGGAGCTCTCTTTGTGTACGAAGTCCTCGGATAGCAGACAGGGCTGACGCATCATAATCAGCCCTTTAGAAGCCACACATGACGATAACTAGGGGATACGTGGTTTGAATATCGCTACAGAGTGGCTACAGGACCTCGCTGATTACACCTTCTCCCCGAAGAATGGAATTCCTACCTAGGAATTTGCCAAATAAGTACCTAGGAATTTGCCCATTTCCTACGTAGGAAATAAAAAATACTTCGGAGGAATCAAATGAAACTTCGGAGGAAGCGAAAGTGTTTTTATAAACGTCTCGTTTATAGAGCGATGCGAATGTTGTGAAACATCGTGTAGCCATTTTGTAGCCAAACAGGCACTTTCAAAGACCTCGGTGGAAGGAGGTAGAAACTATCTCTTCATCACAAGGGCAAATATACAACTTATTTTCCAAATAGACAAGAGGTTCCCCCTTAATCTTGGGGCATCTACAGTTTATTACAGCGACTATGCGTACCTTTGCGATGAAGAACTGACAACTTCAAGTGGGGAGATGTGATACCTGACGCTCTTATTTTCGAATACTTTGAGTCCATTATATACGTAAGCTCCAAAGAGACAGAATAATATGTCTAAAAAGATTGGGTTAAAGACCAGAATTTTAGGGCTACCTATAGGGGAAAACGGCAGAACTGAGAAAGCGGAAAATAAAGGTGGAAAAATTTGGTGTGTCAGATGTTTTTGGTATCTTTGTAATAGAGATGAAGAGAAATCTCTTGATTACAAACAGCAAGAGAGACAGCAATTTAGACAACCAACAAACTGAAATAGAGATATGAATACGACAAAGAAATGGAGCCTTGTAGCAGTGTTATGTGGACTGTTCACGATAACTCTCCTAACCGCTTGTGGCGGTGGTACGCGCAATGAGCCAAACCCTAATAATAAGGGTAATCACAACAATGCAGATAAAGTTACCGAACACACCATTGAGCATGTTTTTATGTTTGAGGCAAATAGTCCTGTTGATTTTACGTGGCGAGGTGGAGCATTTGCTTACAAAATAGACCTGCGATTTAATGGAAAAGAAGTCGGATACGCATTAGCTTCAGAAATTTCAGAAGAAGACATAACACACGGACATTACGTTGTGACTGCAAAACTACAAGACGATGGACAAAACATTTCTGAAGAAGGAACATTGGAGTCCATTTTTCAGATACATATACCAGGCGATGCAGATAGTGACTATCTGCTGAATAAGACAAAAAATTCTCTTACGTACACGATAGAGGAAAGAATTGATGGGGAAACAATAAAAAAGGAAAGCAAAACAATCGTCCTTGATTACGACAATAGCAGTAATGTCGTGAATATCGTTTCTAATGTCAAATTCTAGCAAGAAAGTAGATAAACCCAAATAGAGGGATATGAATACGACAAAGAAATGGAGCCTTTTGGCAGTGTTATGTGGACTGTTCACAATAACTCTTCTAACCGCTTGTGGCGGTGGTACGCGCAATGAGCCAAACCCTAATAAGGGTAATGAAACGAATAACGAAAACGAGGAGGTCATTCCTATTGAGCAAACACTAACATTAAAGTCCGATAGACCTATAATGTTTGACTGCTTTGCATTTGGGGTCTTTACGCTCTATGTAAATGGTGTTGACAAAGGGACATCGTATATTTCGTCTGATGAGCGAGATTCAGAAGAGGGGAACTTGGTTGTTCCAGCGAATACACTAAAAACGTATCACTTCACAACTGCTCCACACCCATATAGTCCAAGTACACCAATGGAGCTAACCTTGAATTTTAGCTTTGAAGCTAAAGACCAACGTTTTAAAGACCCTAACAAACCTTTCGACTTACCGCAACCTATTGAGACTACGGTCACATTTACTTGGCAAGAAAAGATAAACAAAAAGGTGACAAGAGAGGAAAGTAAGACTATAATCCTTTCTGAAGATAATGGGTGGAGCTATAAAAGCAGAGAATACAGTACAAAGTCAAAGTAAACGCAACCATAGAAATAGAAAATAGAATAAACACGGGCGGTAGAAAACCTCTATCGCTCGTGTTTTGTGTTTTATCTCTTTACGAGATGGAGACGCACTTGACTCGCAGTTAGTGAGAACAGGAGCTGGGACACAAAGGCTCAACGCTTAAAACCGACAAACCACATACCCAACGAGCCTATTTTCCCAACTCCTGACATTCTCTTATATGAAATCAACAGAGATCTTCTATACTATATAAAGACCTACTCAAGGACAGTAAAGAAGTCCGTGAAGCTATTCCAAAACGATTTTTCAGCCATACCTAGAAGTTGCAAAGTGCGAATAGGTTGATCTGAATAAGGGGCACGCATCATAGCGAGCATAAGAAATAGAGGCTTGCGGTCGGTGCGACCATAGTCAGGAGAGCTGGGATCTGATATACTAACGTTTGGTAAGACGACAACAATAAAGCCATCGGACGTGCCATAGGCGACTGAGTGAGATAGAGCTGTATAGTCAGCCTTAACCCCACGCCCTTTAGCCTTGTCTCGCATAGCCCAAAGGACGAAATTCTGACGGTCGCCATAAACGGCTCCATCTAGAGGGGTGACTAGCGGGACAAACTTGCCATCGCCTTTTTCCGAATCCCACTGTGTCAGACGGAAGAAAAACTTAGAACCCTCATTGTGGCTGTAAATCAATTTGACAATCATACGTGAGGGTACGTAGGTGGTCTTGTCAGAAGAGTACTGCTTCCCATTGATAATGATAGACTTGGTGACACCAGTCTCAGGTAGCCCTTTGACAGGTAAGTCAGAGGCAGGTACGACAAAGCAACCATTCTTGTCGGTCTGGTATCTCTTGTCAGGTATACGGGGTAAGCCACTAATAGTGGCGAAGGGAACTGGCACAGAATCGGGGGAGAGACACTGATAGAGACAAGCTCCATCTTCTATACGTACGCCATTGGCGACCACCGTTTTCTTTTCGTTTGTTGTGGGATCAGTATAAGTCACCTCTGGAGACTTGCTAATGAGTAATACTTCGTACTTGCCTTGCTTTTTGAGGGCTGGGACAAGAACTCCGTCGGGATATTGGGGAGTAATAGGAGCAGGAGGTGCTGGGACTGGAGTTTTTACCCCGTCGATGTAGTAGTACCCATCAACTATAGTTACCACAGGTTTATGTCCAGGCTTGATAACAATACCAGTGTCCGCCCCATTGATATAGTAATTACCATTTTCTCCGAGAGCTACGTCTCCTATTGGTGGAATACTGCTCTCGTCAGGTTGGGGGTGGACAGGTACGGAGGTTTTTACTCCATCAAGGTAGTAGTACCCGTCAACTATAGTCACTACAGGCGTGTGATTAGGGTCTGTAATAGCAATGCCGGTGTCAAAGCCATTGATATAGTAATTACCATTTTCTCCGTGAGTAACAACTGCCGATGAATCAGAAGGGCTGTCTCCTCCCCCAACTGAATTATCAGACAAGTTAAACTCTAATACTAGATTTTGCTCCTGACCAGCGTCATCAGACACGACCAATTCGATGGTGTGCTGATTACCCTCTTTAGGAGTATAATATAGGCGGAAGTCGCCTACGGCTAAGTCGTAATTATCGTTGTCGGCAAGCTCAACACCACCAACATTCAGTAGGAGGCATCCCTTGCCGCTACGTTGAAACTTACGTATGTAGTACTTGCGAGTGACAAAGAGCTTCTGTGGAGTGAGCTTACATCTCACCTCCACTGCCTGCCCTTTAGTCGCATCTTGATGGTATGGCATCAGCTCTACCTCAAAGGGGTAGACCTCCTGCACATCAACCTCTCTAGAGCAAGCTCCTAGTAGCATTGCTAGCAGGATCGGTAGGATAAAGTATCTATTCATAGTCTGTAGTTTTAGAAGTTAAATCGGAAGCCCATTGTGGCTAGAGGCCGAAATAGGTTAAGCTGGGAGCCGACTAAGAAGTTTCCATCACCACGTATCGTCAGGAGCCAATTGTCTGTAAGAAAGATTTCTGCTGATAGATGAGCAGAGCCTCCATAGACAAAGTGGGAGCGAGAGCGTATGGTGGCTCCATTGCTTAGGTCATACTGTCGTCTATTAACGTCCTCGTAGCCACATAGCGCAGACAAGCCAGCGTAAAGCAGGAAGGTGTGGGTGTAGTCAGAGAGTATTGGGTACATATAGCCAGCTTTGAAGAGGTAATCCTCTACAGGTATAGAGTAGCTATTGGTCAAAGCATCAGAATAGGATCTCTTGTCGTGACTATACTCCATTCCTACCACGAGGTAGTCAGCGTGGAAGAAGTAGTGCGTATAGTCTATCCGAGCCGACCAATTGCCCCATTGGACAAATGGAGTCTCGTTGGTTAGCGGTACCCCACCCGATAGAATTAATCCATCTTGGTGGGGTATGGCACGTTGTGCCTTGCTTACACTTGGCAGAGCCAACAGTAATAGGCACAACAAAGCTACAGGAAGGCTAGTCAGCCTCCCATAGCGTATCGGATTATTGATTGTCATAGTCATAAATCAGGGGACTAAAAGCGTAGTTCGAGGTCATCAATAGCTCTAGCCCTTACGAGGTCTTTATTGTCTACTGTAAAGGTTAGGGTGCGACCTCCATTAAGCTCGTGGAGGGATATTTCGAGGATTTTACCCTCAGGTAGTGAAAACGCTTCGAGAGCGTATATCGAGCGCAACTCGCTCTTAGGAGCAACAACAGCAAGGTCGTTGTAAGCTCGTAGTGGCTGGAGGATAGTTTCCTGTATAGCTGTCTGCTTTGTCACCGCCTTGTCTACTACCTTGAAGGTTACGTAGTCAATCTGGTAACGCATATTGGTTGTGTTGCGAATAGAGGTGTGGAAGTAGAGTAAGCCGTTGTGGGTATAAACCCCTTTGAGACCAAACTGCATACCAAACTGCTTGGCAGATATATGCTTGACTAGTCGCTTGTTCTGCTTGTGTATCGTAGACATAAGTAGTCGTACCAATGTTGGGGTCTCATTGCCAAGCTCCTTGAAGTATATATCCGCCTTATTCGACGGTAGATTACCCTCACTGGCGTGCAGGAAGTCCACCATCTCTAGAGACAGCTTCTCAGGCTCGTTGGCATACTTCACGTTAAAAACATAAAAAGAGCCATCGTTGCAAATTACAGACAGATTGGTCTCTGTCTCAAAGTCCTTGACAGACGCTTTGACGCGAAGAACATTTTCTGCACTTTCTGCCCTACTAGCGACTATGTTAGCACTCCCTAAGTCTACATAGCGTATTGGCGCAGGGAAGATAAGATGTGAGGTCTTGTCGAAGGTAACCTCTAGTCCATAGGGGATAACGGTACGACCATCAGGCATACCTCTAGTCAAGCCTTGATACAGGTCGCCTGACGACTGAGCGTGAGCGGTGGAGAAGGCGCCAGCTCCTAGTGTCAGGAGGGCGAAAATGATAGAGAATAAAGTCTTGTTCATTGTATTGTTGATGTTTGGATATTGGACGATTGAATGCTTCCAACCGAGGAACCGAAGAGTTCCAACGGAGGAACTAAAAAGTTCCTCCCGAGGAATTTCCACATTCCACGGAGGGAAAGAGATTAGCCTTGCTGAGATTTGTCATAGAGGTAGAGCTGATAGCCAGCCTTAATCTTGATTTTCACCTCACCTGCCTTCGAACGCAAATAATTGCCTCCTGAGCGTATGAGACCGTTTGAGACGTTAGCTAAGATTTGATCCTTACCACTTTGCTGTATAGAAATACCTCCCGTGGCAGTCTCTGCTAGTCCCTCTCCAAGAGCCTTAAGACCTACAGCTTCGGTGCTTAGCGGGACATAAAGTCCCTCTTGCCCATTGAGATCAAAGGCGGATAAGTCTACTCCTATAATCCGCTCTTTATACTCGATGGAGGTGACTTTGAGCTGTAGTCGATTACCCGAGAGGTTTGACTTAGCCACTATGATAGTCCCTTTAGGTACCATCACAGAGCCTATCTGTATATCCTCCATAAGACGCATTTTGACATCATCGCCTAGCTTGATGGTCTTGGTCTCATCGATGATAGCTCGCATCGTGTTCTTGGCAACAGCCTCACTACGCAACGAGCCTACAGATGTGGTAAAGCGGTTCTGTAGCAAAGCCTCGTGCGCCTGCTGGCTAGAGGCATCTCTACCTGATTGAGATAGTGTAGAGACCACTGAGGTGTCTACAGTCTTGGCACCAACAGCGTCAAAGCTGACTGGAGCATTGGGATCCTTTGGAGGTTCAGGAGCGGGAGCAGGGGGTGCTGGCTTATAAGCATTGTTGTATATATCGTTTGCAGCGATCTGCCTATCCTTGATTTCACCTAGCTGGGTAAGATACTCACGCTCTTCGGCTAGGTCTTGTTTTTCACGCTCTAGCGAAACTAGTTGCTCTTCGAGGCGAGATATACGATCTTCCTCCTCTTGCTCACGAGCAAACTGAGCATACATCTCTTGAGAAGACTGATACCCCTCATCATCGTAAGGGTCGTACTCCTCATTGCGGGTATAGCGACGACTTGTATATTCAATAGAATCATCGGCATTGTCCTGCTCGTCATAGAGCCGTTGGAGTCGTGGATCGACTTGCTCCTCATCAAGACTGACAAGGTCTGATCCCTTATAGGCTGATAACTTATCCTCAGGGAGCTTGGCTACATCAGCGTCAGGGACATTGGTGATGAGCTGTCCATTACCGCCTTTATCCTCCTTATTGAGGTAAGGACGAAGTATCATATACAATGCTCCGACAAAGATGACGGAGATAATGGCCATCACTAGCCATTGCTTGAGCTTAGCCTTGTCAGGAGCTTTCTTGTTTGTATCCATATCATTTAATGATGTTGATTGTGATTACTAGAAGAAAAACAGCTAGGTAGACACCCATAGAGATAAACGTTAGTCGTTTACGCTCTTCTGGCGTTAGCTTGTCACACCACGCTTTGAGTCGGTTGATCTGTTTTTTCACCCAACCAAACTTTTCATTTTCAGGCATGGTACTGGCACTACCGGGGGAGGGTACGTCTTGTTTCATTGTTGATTACTCTAAACTTAGTGATTAGGAAGCCCTGTGGGTTGCGGTCACTACGTACCGTGTTGAGTAGGGAGCAGGCGGTCACAAGCGATCGCTCTGTAACATTGCTCCTACGATAAATAGTCTGTGTGCCGTAGACAACAGCCTCATAGGGGTAGACATTAAAGTCACAGGAGATAGAATCCACCGTCAACACCTGAGAAGTGTTTGTCGAGATGAGACGATTATAATACTTCTCCTCTTGCAAGTCGGTGTAGTAGTTATAAGCAGATTCGTCTGCCATATCCAACGCACGACTGATATTGCTCTGTATCGCTTGCGATTCAGGAGCCAGTGTAAAGAACAATTCGTGAAATCGTCTGAGATGCTCACGAGCCTCTACAGGACGATTAGCTTCTACATCTTGCGACAGCGCAAGGATTAGAGACTTGCCTTGGTCAAGGACATAGATCTTCTCCCGTTGCTTATTCGCAAAGCTATAAGCACTTACGAGAGAGCTTATAGCAACGCCCATACACAATAGTGCAAAGACTATTGTGTACAGACGTATGCGCTTGAAGCTACTCTCTATATTGCGTAGGCTCTTGAACTCCATACAGCTTTATTTTTTGAGCTTAGAACGAAGAAAGGAGGCCGCCTTTTGAGTGCCTTGAGCTCCTAGAGCGACGGCTCCACCTGCTACAGCTCCAGCTTTAGCAGCTCCACGAGACCCCATTGAGGTGAGGGTACGGGTCAAGCCACCACCGCCACCACCAGCCTCTACAATCCACCCTGAGACAGTCGGAACGGTTGTAAAGGCTACTAAGCCGATGATGTAGAAGATGATAATAAACCATGTGTCTGCACCCTCACCACTTTGTATGGCTAGCGTCTGAGCATTGCACATTTGTATTTCTATACTGTTGAGCATCACTTGTAAGATATTCGCGACAGGCAACCATAGAGACAGATGGATATAGCGTGCTATCCACGAGACTAATCCCTGCTGGAAGCCATCAAAAATGGCAAAAGCAAACACGATTGGTCCGAGAATAGTCAAGATCAAAATCATAAAGGAGGAAACTGTGTACAGGATAAGCTTAGCACACTCCATCACCCACTTGAGGAAGTCTCGCAAAAGATTGATGAACCAGCTTTTAACTTCGTACTTAGCGGTTTCCCAGTCTATCAGTGATGTAGGATCTTTGATTGCATCTACGGTCTTCTCTACAAAGCCTTTCTCGGATTGTTCAGCTTGTCGCTCGGCTTCCTTGCGAGCAAGCTCCTGCTTTTCGGCATCATCAAGAGACTTACGAGCTTGCTCTAGTTCGGAGCGGTTTGACTCAGCAACAGCCTCTGTGCTTTGCTGTATAGCTCCAACAACACTATCCATAAAACTGGTTACCCAAGAGAAGTTCATAATAAGTAATCCTATGACGAACGGACGCAAGAGCGGAAAAACATCTATTGGTTCAGCATTAGCCATTGACCGCCACACTCGATATGCAATATAGAGCAAGGCTCCTAAAGCACCTAGCGAGGTGGCTAGTGTCATATAGTTATTTAGATTAGCAGTTATAATAGCTTCTCTGACCTTGTCTAACTGCTCATATAGATTTACAAAGCTATCATTCATTACTTATAACCATTTAGCTTGTCAAATAGGCGTTGCGTCCCTGCTTCTTTGGCTCTGTACTCGCTTATACGATCGTATTTGTACACAATGCGATAAGCTTGATTACGGAGTGCGATTACTTCGTCGCAAAGGCGATCAATCATCATTAACTTCGATTCAGCAGTAAGATTAGGACGGCCATCATCTTTGCTTGGGGTATATCTTCCATAGTTGCCAATTTCACTAAGAACATCAGTAGCTTCACTAAGAGTCAAAGACAAAGCATCAAAACAACTCAACTTTTCGAAATCATAGAGATATTTGTTGTTGCGATACTTACGTAGTACTATGTCTGGAAGTCGGGATATATCTTTTAGAGCTTTTCCTGCGTCTTTGACCTGCTTAAGACCTTTTGAAAAATCCCTGATTTTACCATATGTAGCAAGAAGCTCTTCTGCCTCTTTCTTATACTGTTTGAGATCTTGCAAGGATTGCTCAATGGTTTTCGCAAGAATTGCAGGGTCGCTTACGACAAATTGAGCTTTAGCAGGTAGCCCTGCTCCAAGGAGGAGCAGAGCTGTAGTTATGACGGCTGTAAGCCATCGGACGTGATTACGTTTCATACAATTGAGGAATTAGTATTTGAAAGAAGGTGTGTTGATTATCAGTTGCAAGGACAAAGTCCTTTCCAGCTCTGCTCCTAAAGCGGAGCTGGAAAGGACTTTGTTATTGACCTTTATAATACCAACGACAAGTGACAATCGAAGATTTATTCTTTATGGGTATAGAAAGAACATTCGCAGGGTAGTCTGTATCAACTGGGGCTTGTTTCGCATCTAGTTCGGTTAAACGAAGTCCATTATAAGCCCACCCAGCTAACCCGATAGGTGTAATCTCTACTTGTGACTGAGTTGGTACAGCTACAATCTCATACGGAGGTATATCTGTGCTTTCACCTCCATAGCGAGCGAGTACTCTAAAGGGGCGATAAGGAGGCTTGACGTTTATATAACCATGCTCACTGCTTGTCTGCGTTTGGGAAGGATATGCGAGGTACGCAAATCCATTTGCAAGAGTGTAGCGCAGATTAAATGTAGGAGAGACTCCATCTACCTGCCAACTACGATTTGAATAACTCGTCCCAGCGTAAGTTAAAGTAGCTACTAAAGGACTCATCGCAGCCTCATCTAGAATGAAGCGAACTGATGTGCCAACTCGGACTTCTGGATAGGATATATCCCATTCTCCTTGAGGGGTTCGTGATGTTAACTCAGGGGTGAGTAGTTCACCATTTTCAGTCTCTACTTTAGGGAGAAACTTCTGAAAAAGCTCAAGATCCGATAACGTGTAATTAGAGTGTCTTTGGTATAGAGAAACGAGATCACTCCGTTGAAGCAAAAAATGAATACGACGCATTGGATTCTCTTCTGTAAAAGTAACCCGTATAGCAGTATTCTCTGAGACTACAAAACTCTTACTGGACAGGATATCCACTTTGTTTGCCGTCAGTGCCACTAGCTCCCAGCCATCGGCTGGTGTAGCCGATACTGTTAGCTCAGTACCTGCGGGTACTCGCTTGAGGTCCTTGGCTCCACGGACGATTAGCTCGCCCTCACCCTCTTGTGAAGTCTCAATGTTGTAGGTGTCATCGGCATTGATTGTCCACGTTGCCTCTTTGCTTACAGCTTTAGGGGCATCGTTGGTGATGGTTACTTTGACTGTATTGCCCACAAGCTGCTTGGCTTGGTAGGTCAAGCTAAGGTTCGTTAGAGACGAAAGCGGGATAGGGGTACCAGTCTTAACACGCTTTCCAAGGAAGTGAAGAGTGCCGAGAGTTTCGTCATAAGTAAAGCTAGCGCTATACTTAGTTGGACGAGGACACTCGACCTCTTGTTCTGAGACTAAGATCTGGGTGTTAACCAGCTGTTCCTCACGCTCTATATGAGCGTACGTGGGAGAGCAAGACACGGAAAAATCCATTTCTTGCTCTAGAGGCTTAAGGTCGTCCTGGCAACTGCTCGCAAACAGCAGAGCTGATAGAGACGCTAGGACGAAGAATAATGTTTTGATTGTTTGGATCATTGTATATGTTATTTAAGAGTGAATTATTTACGTGTTTAGTGTTTACTTACTTGCGCTTGAAGAAGCATATCACTTCCAGATAGTTCTCTAATGGATTGGTGCGGTCCGAACAATGCGCAAGAGGAAGTTGGGTCAGCACATAACTGCCAGCTAGTTCGGGGATGCTGGCTAGAATTGGATCACTGGAAGCGAGCGTTTCTATTTTGTCTTTCCTGAATGTCCCATCAATAGCTTTACCTACTGCATTAACGGTCGCATGAGAAAATATATAGTCTCTCAATGGCTGTTTTTGTTGTACTTGAAGAAAAGGTCTTATAACCCGAGACCAGTCTATATAGAAGAAATCACAACGAAAAAGACCCTCTGATTGTTCGGAGAGTGCAACTTCCGAAAAATCAAATTTCACTCGACGATAAATCTCATTCTCTTTCACGTGAACAGCCTCAATGTTTAAGTATTCCTTATACTGCTTGACAGGGATAGGAAGCTTCACCGTATCTTGATCTACCATAAGAATCTTAATGGAGCAGTTACGCTGATAATCATATTCGTTAGGAATGTGATCGGGGGTAGGAACGTCGGGTATCGGAGGTCGCTTCTTGAAGACTACCTTCACGACCGTGTTACTCGTCACTGTAAGGGTCTTACTGGCTGTAATATCCACACCATTAGCTGTTATAGACTTTAGCTCCCAGCCGTCGGCTGGCTCAGCGGTGATCGTCAGCTTAGTGCCTGGAACAAGATAACGAATGCTAGACAAAACATACTGTGCATCGTCAGGTCTTTCAGGCTTGTCTTGAAGAGTGTAAACGTTATTTTTTCTGGCATCATAAACCGTAACAGAAACTTTTCCTCGCCCATCCATAAACACCTTTGTGGAAAGCGTCCGCGCGCCAACCACCTTAAGAGTTGTATCCTCTGTTACCACAAAACTACGGCTCTTGAGTATGTCAGCACCATTAGCGGTCATAGAGGGAACGTAGAAATCCGCTGAATTAAAGTAAACCTTAACACTTAGCTTAGTGCCTGCTGGTACAGAAATGGCTTTACCTACTTCCAACTCTTTTTTATCACCATCAGGAAAAACGACCAAGACGCTAGCATCGCCCTCGCCCTCTTTGACGAGCGTGACCTTGTAGGTCTCTGGCGTCAGCTCCTTAAAGGTCGCTCGTACTATAGTATTCTCTGTGACTTCGAAGCTCTTGTCTTCGAGTATGTCCTCCTCGTTGGCGGTCAGCGTCACCAGCTCCCAGCCGTCGGCTGGCTTAGCGGTAACCGCTAGCTTGGTGTCAGGCTCAACCGCATCGAGGTCGTCGGCTCCTGTGATGGTGATTTCACCCTCACCCTCTTGCTCGGACTTGACCCAGTAAGTTTTATCCGCAAGAATGTTCCAAACAAGCTCTTTACTGAGCTTCTTAGGAGCATCGTTGCTAACGGTTACATCGACTTTGTTACCCACAAGCTTTTTAGCTTGATAAGTCAAGGATAAATCGGAGAGTGACGATAGCGGGATAGAGGTTCCACTCTGAATAGAATCTCCGAGGAAAAAGAGCGTGCCTGCCTCTTCGTCATAAGTAAAGCTGACGCTATACTTTGTCGGACGTGGACAGTCAACTTCTTCCTCGTTGATTAAGAGCTGGGTCGTGACCGTTGAGTCGCCCTTCACAATCTGAGACTGTTCAGTAGTCAGAGACGAGTCAAAGTTCACCGCCTGCTCTTTTACGGCTAGCTCTTTTACACAGCTAACAACCGTCAGTAATGCTGACAGTGTAGCTAAGGCGAGCCACAGGGGTTTAATTATCATTCTCATAGGCTATCATATTTATTATATGTCCTTTTTACGTTGTGCTTGAGCCATCTGGCGAATAGCTAACTCAATGTTTCCTCCGAGCTGTTCTGCAAGTCGCTGGACGGCTACTTTTTCTGTTGCTTCGGTTGTATAGGCGTAGTACTCCTCTAAGCTCACCTCTGTTGCATAGACGGCACTCACCATACCTCCTAAACCAAACCAAACCTCTTTGTAGAGACGGTTGGGATCGTTGTTCTGATTGATGGAGAGGATTTGCTCTTTCTCCTTATTGGTCAAGCCTAACGCATCTTGGATAGCGTCAAACTTGTTCATATACTTGCGCTGGTCAAGCAGTATCTTACAGTCGGAGTTGTTAATGATACTCTCACGCACGATTGGAGAGCGCAGAATATCATCAGGGTCTTGGGTTACCACAACTGCCTCTCCAAAGTGCTTACGCACGGTCTTGTAGAGGTACTTGATGAACTCAGCCATATTAGCACTGGAGATAGCTTTCCAAGCCTCCTCAATCACGATCATTTTGCGCTCGTCCTTCAGGCGACGCATCTTGTTGATGAAACTCTCCATAATGATGATGGTCACCACTGGGAAGAGGATCTTGTTATCCTTGATAGCGTCAATCTCAAAGACGACGAATCGCTTGCTCAGCAGGTCGATGTTGTCTGTTGAGTTGAGTAGGTAGTCGTACTCGCCACCTCGATAGTAGTGCTTGAGTGTGGTCAAGAGGTTGTCGATGTTGAAGTCCTCCCTTGTTACCTTTATTTCCCTACTGAGCAGATCTTGACGATACTCGTCAAGCATAAATTCGTAGTAGGTGTTGAAGCTGGGGACGATAGATCGATCCTCGGTAATCTTATTGATATAAGCTCCAATGGAGGCGAACAGCTCGCTGACCTCAGTCTTAGTCACTTTCTCATCTCCTGACTTCCACAAGGTGAGGATAAGGGTCGCCAAGCTCTCTTTCTTTTCTATATCGAAGACGTAGTCGTCGGTATAGAAGGGGTTGAAAGCAATGGGTGTCTCCTCTGTATAGGTATAGTAGATCCCATCCTCACCTTTGGTCTTGGCATGGATAAACTGACACAAGCCCTCGTAAGAGTTCCCTGTATCAATCAACAGTATGTGCGTTCCCTGCTCATAATACTGACGTACCATATGGTTACAGAAGAAAGACTTACCACTACCCGAAGGCCCCAAGATGAACTTGTTGCGGTTAGTGGTGATACCTTTCTTCATCGGCAGGTCGCTGATGTCTACGTGTATGGGTTTGCCCGACAAACGATCACACATCTTGATACCAAAGGGCGAGAGACTGTCCTTATAGTTGGTCTCGCCTGAGAATAGGCACAGCGCTGGCGGTATGAACGTCCAGTAGCTCTCCTCAGAGGGGAAATCACCTGCATTGCCAGGCATACCAGCCCAGTAAAGTGTGGCTGTGTCCACCGTATTGTGCCGTGGGGTGCAATCCATCGATGAGATAGCACTACCCACCATATTCTTGATGTCGGTCATCTCTCGCTCATTGTCACTCCAAGCCAAGACATTAAAGTGCGCTCGTATGGGGCTTATGCCCAGAGTTACCGATGTGTTGAGATAATCGTGTATCCACTCCTCATTGATAGCGTTAGCTCGTGAATAACGAGCTAGTGAGTGCATATTGCGGGCGGTACTTTCAAAGCGTTTTTTTGCCTCCTCACCATCTGGTATGAAGAGGTACTGGTTGTAAATGTGATTGCAAGAGAGAAGGAGACCTACGGGACTACTAAAGGACAAGCGACAACTACTCTTGTCGGTCGATAATTTCTCATAAGCCCTATCAGTACTTACACTGGTTGGTAAGTCCTCTGTGCTAGAGAGGGTGTGCAGACAGAGCATCTTGTCGCCTATCCGCACCTCTTTAGCACGTAGTGACAAGTCCTCTAGCGAGGCGGACTTGTCGCGCTCTAAGCTTAGATAGCGGTCTAAAAGACCTCGCTCATTATCCTTGCCTAGAAGCTCCTCCTCGGTGAGGCGGGCGATGCTAAACAAGCCTGAATCGTTGACAATGCGCTCAAACTGGTCTACAGCGTCTAAGAACGCACTGATACCCTCCTTGTCAGTCATCTCCTTTGGCACTAGTCGACCCTGCACAAGACTGGAGAAGTCGCTCTTCTGCGCCATACGCTGACGGGTTGTCTTGGTCAGGTAGAGATAACAGTCGTGATTGAGATAGGGACGCTCATTGAAGTGTCGCTCACTAGAACGGTCTAGAAAGCTCATCTGAGCGTCGCCTAGATGCTCAGCACGATAGGTCTCTGTCGTATACCAATCCTGCTTATGCACGATGCTATAGACGGGCAAGACCTTGATAGCCTTGCTCCAAGTACTATGTATTTGCTCATACTCCTCTTCTGTGATGGTGAAGAGTTCGGGCAGCTCCACCTTAAAGGCGACCGTCAGGTCGGCCTCCTTAGAGATGATGCAACCGTTCTCCACCGCAAGGAGCGGGAAGAGCCTCTCTAGAGTTCTTACTTTCGCAGTGTTGCGCATCTGAGCAAACTTCTAACTGTACGACGATGGATTAGGTAGTCGGGGTGCTTGGCAATCGCTCGGAGCTTCATCAAGCCGTGAGTGCCATACTTTTTATTCATCTTGAATACTGTATAGACCAAGACTGTCGCTAGTAGAGCTGAGATACCTACCATAAGCACAGACGGTACGCCAACGATGTTAAGGACAACAGCCACGAGGAAGACTCCTCCCAAGCCACACGCAAAAATGACGAGGTACTGAGACTTGAGCCCCTTGAACTCAATGGAAGCTCCAATGCCCTTATTGACTTCGTAGGTCATAGGAAAAAAGCTCGCAAGACGGTAGCTGAGATAACAAGGAAGATACAGGCTCCAAACCACGAAGCAGCGGTCTTGCCCGTGTCGGGGTCTCCTTGACTAAACTTTTGATATACTTTGATGGCTCCAATTAGACCAACGACAGCTCCGACAACATAAATGAGGGTCACTAACGGATCAAAGTATTGGGTCAACGCATCTGAGGCTTGCTTGAAGGCTGCGACTCCCGATGTCGCGGACTTTTGGGCTGATAAAACAGAGCTGGTGAGTATATAGAGCATTGGTGCTAAAAAGACCTTGACAGCTCTTGAGGGGCAAGATATAATGTTTCGTTTCATGAGTACTGGATTTATATTAAGCAGGATAACTTGACAACTGGCTGAGAGCTGCATTGACGGCTTGTTGTTTCTCAGACACCCCATCTAGCTTGTCCGACCTCCAGTTCTTTTGTTCTGATGGAGACATCGATGGATAGCGGTCAAGCTCATCGGTGCTAAATTCATTAGCACTTGATGGCGAGCGGTCGTAGCTATTCTCTAAAGGAGAGGAGGGGGACGTAATACCTAGCTGATCGCCAACTAGCTTCTCGACTTGATGGCGAGAGGCTAGACACTTTTTGTTTGGCTGACGGGGAACATCTGAAAAGTAGATGGAGATGTCTGTGTGGGGCTGCCCCACAATCTCCATATATCTACCTCTCGTTCGAGAGGTAGACGTACGCAGCGGCTTAGACGGCTTTGGCTGGTCTGCTGTGGGCTTACCAAAACGCTTACGAGGGTTTACGTCAGGTAGTCGGAGGCTGACATAAACAACAGCCAAGCCGATAAAGCCTATTATAGCAAGAACAAAAAGCGCATTCATAGCACTAACTACTAATACAGTCGGGTATGAGCGGTTGCTTGAGTCGCTTAGAAGTCTCAGTGTTGAGTATATCCTTATACTGAGTCAAGTGACTAAGAAGGATATTCTCCACATACCCACCCACGGTGCTTTCACCATCCCCTAGGTAGTTAAGTGTTCGCCTAATCATCAAGTAGACATCTTCATTAAGAGAGACGTTACATTTGCGATTGGAGAGGGACATACGTACGGGAGGTCGAAAAAATTCCGCAGAGTACTCTGAAAAGTTCTCTAAGGTGACAGTAGAGGTGTCTCTTTGTTCCGAATCTGTAGACATAGCTCGAATGGTTAAAGGTTCGCAGAAGACATCATTTCCGTTGCTACTGATAAGGGGAGCTTAGCACGTGCATCAGTACGAATGGGTGTGAGTAGCTGGTAAGCTAGCTCAGCGTTGTGTTCGTACTTGAGCAGGGCATTAGCATAGTTAAGAATAGCAACAGGATCTTTGGGGTACTGCTCATAAGCAGAACGTAGATAAGGCACGGGGCTAACACCTTGCTCCATCGCTTGCTCAGCTAGATAGAACAACTCGTTCTGCTTGAGCAGGAGAGGGTTCTTAGCATAGACGCTCGCTAGCTCGTCCGTACGAAAAGCTCCTACCTCGTAACTCATCGTAAAGGTGGTACGTCGCAACTGTGGATAGTAATCTGCTAGCAGATGTTTGTAGTTGCCTAGCTGGCACATAGACTTATCTCGCTTGACATCTGTGGGGACATCGTCTATGATGCGCAACACTTGAGACTTGTTGTCAAGAGTACTCTCAGAGACTAGCTGGCGTAGTCCAGACCAGTCCTCACCTTCACCTGACACCTTGACAGTGGCTACGAGGTTAGGGAAGCGACCCTGAACATAATCATAGAGAGCTTGCGCACGATACTCGCTCAAACGCTGATTGTAGTTAGCAGTTCCCTCTGGTGAGGCATAGCCAACAATAGCTAGCGAACTCAGTCGCACTCCCTCCTCTTGCTGAGAGGCAATGATAAAGCGGTTGAGACGCTCTAGCTCTGCTGAGTTCTCGCTAGTAAAAAGCAACTCGCTAGAATCGTAGGGAAAGCGGACATAGCTGTCAAAGCTCTTCTTGTACTCTTTGGACTGCTCGTCGGCTGGACGAATAAAGGTATACTCGTAGCGGCCGAAATTGTAAGTGTCTAGATGGACAGGCTCGCTCTGATAAGAGACGAGAGCTGAAGGGCAAGAAGCACAACCATAGCGCTGCATATAGAGTCGTAGCTCTCCATTACGCATCCACGGCTCAAAATCAATTTCGTAATGAGGTGCGATAATATCCCCCTTGCGGGCGTAAATTGACTCCACAGGGCGGTTGACTATTTCATAGACAACACCCTGAGCATTACGTAAGAGCTTGTTGCGCTGTATCTGCTTATGGCGACGATCGCCTACAACGTAGATGGGTGCGAGCTTTTGCTCTTTCTTACCATCACTAGAACGATAGATAGGATAGATGCAAAGAAGCTCCTGACTCTTGACCTTGCTGTAAGACGTGAGGTCTACATCTATAGTCAGAGCGTTAAGGTTACGCTGATAGCCAATCTTGTAGTCATGCCGTGATAGAGAGATTAGAGAGGTCTCTTCCAAAGGATAAGCCTGAGCCGACAAGACAAACAGACTGCCAAACAAGAGCGTGACAAATATAGATATATTACGAAGGTGTTTCATTGTTGTTCTGATTGATAGAGAGGTTACTTGAAGAAGAAGATGTAAGATAGCGTGGCTTTAGTCGGGCCAACATAATTGGCTGAAGCCTCGCTATTCTTATAGCCACACGCTGTACACTTGTTGTAGTCGACACGAGCATAACCTCCACCAACAGACAACTCAATAGAAGAGCGGGGAGATAAGACCCACTGATAACCGACACTGAGACCTCCTCCATAAAACCATCCGATATATCGCTGGTTCTTCATTATGGCGTTCTTGTTCTCTAACACAAAGGGGATATTAACGTGTCCTATACGAAACTGTCCTCCAAGAGCGTGTAACCCAAAGAAGAGTCCATTGAAGGATTCGCACGTCCAGTAGCGAACCTCACTTTGTGCTAGCCAGTGAGACCATTCAGGCAAACGGTCTTGCTTGCGAAAAACAAAGGTGTTGTTGCTGTACTGAGTGTCCAGCGTTATTCGATCTCCCAAGGAAAACTCTATCCCTAAGTTAGGAGCTAGTAGCGCATCATAAGCAAAGTTGTGCTTGATGGCGATTTTCTGTGCGTGCGAGATGCCGATCGTTGCAAAGCACAGAAGCAGTAAAGTGATAATCTTTCGTCTCATTTATTATAGGGTTGATTACTTGCTGAGAAAAGAAACAGTGTAGAAAAGACGAGCAACGGCATAACCAAAACAATGCGATGAAGAAGATGAAGAGATTTCCACCGAAGGGTCTTTTCCACCTCTGTTTCTAGTGCAAAGGTTCAAAGATCGGTGAGCTTTTTCAAGGGACGAGTAAATTGCGGTAAGTTGCGGTAAATCTTAGTAAGTCTAACCACTAGATTCTTACAAACAATGCCCCTACCTTTGCAATGCAACAAGCAATCAAGAGCAAACTTTCGCTCAAACAAACGAGCAAACACAACTAAAAAAACAACAGCACACTCTCACTTGATTATAAACAATCACTTTAAACCACACAAAAAGGATAGAGACGAAACGACTTTACCCACAAAGCGAACCACTCGGACAAGCGAATAGAACAAAAGAGAACACACAACGGGAAACGAAAAATCGAATGGAAAGCACAACACAACAAATAAACAGCACGGCAACAGCACACCCGCACTCTTGCACAGCAAGGCGGAAAAACAGAGCCAAAAGCGGAGCTCTTTTTAACAAGCTGAAGACTAACGAATGAAACAAAACGAAAACGGAGAGAACCACACCCCGTTGGACTTTGTCCGACAAGGGGTGGCTATAAAACGGAAAATGGGCAAGAAGTGTTTTTGTCGGACAAGGGAAATTTGCTCCGCAAAATTTCGCCTCCAAAAACACCTTGCCCTCACGGGAATCCAGCTCCAAAGTCGCATCTAGAAACAGATTAAAAAAAACAACTAAGAACAAACTGTCAAGCAAATGAACGAGGAGGGAAAAACAAAAACTCTCCCCAGCAAGTGGAATCGCTGGGACGTTAGGTTATCAAACCCTGAAGATCAAATAAGAGTTATTGAATCTTTTAAGCGGTCAGGGTGCGACACAAAGTCGGACTTTGTCCGAAAAATGATACTTAGAGAAGACTTTCGGGTAGTCAAAACCAACGGAGACCTTATTAAGTTCACCACAAAACTGACAGATTTCATTTTTGCGGTGAACAAAATTGGAGTGTTATACAACCAAGCCGTCAGGGCGATGAACAAATATCACTCAGAGGAAAAAGCTGAACAGTTGCTAAACAACGTGAGCAACCAACAGATGGAGCTTATGGATAAGCTCCTCGAAGTCATTAACCTTACAAAGGAACTGAAAGATGATTGTCAAAGTGAAGTCCCCTAAGTCCCTATTAAGGGTCTTAACCTACAACCTTAATAAGGTGGAACGTGGTGTTGGGGCGGTTCTTTATACCCAAGGGGTATACAATTCTATGGGACAGGTGCCGTCTCCTCAGGCTATCTACGAGGATATGATGATGCAGATACCCTCTAAAACGAGGGTGAAGAACATCGCTTTTTCTTGCTCGCTCAATCCTGACCCCTCGGAGACGCTATCTGATGAACAATATGTGCAGATAGCTCAAGAGTTTATGGAACGTATGGGATATGGTAGCCAACCTTTTGTTGTGGTCAAGCACTGGGATATTGCTCGACAACATATCCACATAGTATCTACGAGAGCAGATAAGCTGGGCAAAAAAATCTCAGACAAGCACGAAGGACGAAAAGCTCGCAAGGTCGTTGACGCTCTAGAGCGCAAATACAACCTTAAGCTAACAAAGCCTGACAAGGAAAAGACAGCAAAAAAGAAGCCTGTGGAACTAAAACAGGCAAAACCTATCAATGTCAAAGAGGGCAATGTTACAGAACAAGTATACAATGTGGCTCGACAAGTGGTGCAGAAAGGAGCTTTTACCTCTATTGGAGGTCTAAACGCTTTACTGGCTCCCTATAACTTGTCGGCTAAGTTCACCAAGTCCGAACGTAAAGGCAAGCAATACGACGGCATTGTGTACATACCTATGGAAGAAGGGAAGCCCGTGGCTCCCCCAATACCCTCTAAAGATTTAGGAAGAGGTGTAGGATATACAGCGGTCAAAACGGCTATGTACAAGTCGGGTAAGAAGTGCCAAGAGAAGGCGGAAGAGATGAGAGCTATTATCGCTAGCGTGATGATTACACGGCCAAAGACACTGGAAGAGTTTACAGACAAGCTCAAAGAAAATGGACTGGAACTAATGGCTAAGCGCAACGAGAATGGACGTATCTATGGGGCTACCTATGTGGACAGAAACGATATGGTTGCTATTAGCGGGTCAAAACTGGGTAGTGATTTTTCAGCTAACACGCTCAATGAACTATTCGGAACCACTCAAGAGAGCAATACAGACAGAGAAAAACAGACCGAGAGAACTCAGAGACGGAGGTACAGCTCGTCATCGCACCGACCAAATATAAGCGGGGAGGACTGGAAGGAGATAAGCTGGCAGAAGTACCTGAGACGCAAATACAACAAAATCAAATAACAAATAGAACAACAAGAAATATGGGACAAGAAGACGACCTAAGAGGACTAGCTAAAGTGATGGATTTCATACGAGCCGTTTCCATACTTTTCCTCATAATACATATCTACTGGTACTGCTACTCTGCTTGGGCGGAGATGGGCTGGACTGTGGGGTTGGTGGACAGATTACTGAAACAGTTTGACAGGGCTACAATCCTTTTCGCTTCACCGTGGGTAACTAAGGGTTTTTGCCTCCTCCTACTAGCACTATCTTGCTTAGGTACACGAGGGGTCAAGAACGAAAAATACACGTGGGGGCGCATATACAGCACGCTACTATTAGGACTAGTTTTGTTTACGGGGTCGTGGCTGATACGACAGCTGCCTATAACCCCGCTGATAACAAAAGCTGGGGTATATACCTTAGTTATATCGGCTGGATATGTTTTTCTGATGCTGGGAGGCACGTGGATTTCTCGCATTCTAAAGCAAAATGTAATGGACGACGTATTCAACGTGGAGAACGAGAGCTTTGAGCAGGAGCGTCAGCTGATGGTCAACGAGAACTCAGTCAACATACCTACGAAGTTTTACTACAAACAGAAGTGGAACGATGGTTGGATAAATGTGGTAAACCCGTATAGAGCTTCCATTGTGCTTGGAACACCTGGATCTGGTAAATCGTTTGCAGTAGTGAACAACTACATCAAACAGCAGATTGAAAAGGGATTTTCAATGTACATATACGACTATAAGTTTCCCGACCTATCGATCATTGCTTACAACCACTTGCTTAAGCACGCTGGTAAATATGATAAGCTACCGCAATTCTACATCATAAACTTTGACGACCCGCGCAGGAGCCATCGGTGCAACCCTATTGCCCCTGAGTTTATGAGTGATATATCGGACGCATACGAGAGTGCCTATACGATTATGCTTAACCTGAACCGCACGTGGATTCAAAAGCAGGGAGACTTCTTCGTAGAGTCACCTATCATTCTTTTTGCGGCCATCATTTGGTATCTCAAGATTTACGAGAATGGACTGTACTGTTCGTTTCCACACGCTATTGAGTTCCTTAACCAGCCGTACTCAGACATCTTTGAGATACTG
This sequence comes from Porphyromonas uenonis DSM 23387 = JCM 13868, assembly GCF_000482365.1. Taxonomy (GTDB): domain Bacteria; phylum Bacteroidota; class Bacteroidia; order Bacteroidales; family Porphyromonadaceae; genus Porphyromonas; species Porphyromonas uenonis. Next base: position 64,848 of record NZ_KI535308.1, read on the forward strand.
ATGAGCTATGATGAGCTGGCAAACTACTTAGCACCCTTTATGGACGCTTGGAAGGGGGGAGCGCAAGACCAGTTACAAGGTCAGCTCGCTTCAGCTAAAATCCCGCTCGCTCGTATGATTTCACCACAGCTTTACTGGGTGATGACGGGTAACGACTTTACACTGGACATTAATAACCCTGACGACCCAAAGGTGCTTGTCGTGGGCAACAACCCCGACAGACAGAATATCTACTCTGCGGCACTGGGTCTATACAACAGCCGTATCGTCAAACTGATTAACAAGAAGAAGATTAAGAACAAGGAGACAGGGGAGGAAAAGCGAACGCTCAAAAGCTCTGTTATCATTGATGAGTTACCTACAATCTATTTCCGTGGACTAGACAACTTGATTGCAACAGCTCGATCTAATCGTGTGGCGGTATGCCTAGGATTTCAGGACTTCTCACAGCTGGTCAGAGACTATGGTGATAAGGAGGCAAAGGTTATCCAAAACACGGTGGGTAACATCTTCTCGGGTCAGGTTGTTGGCGAAACGGCTAAATGGCTTTCGGAGCGGTTTGGCAAGGTACTACAACAGCGTCAATCAATCTCTATTAACCGCAACGACACCTCTACATCTATTTCTACACAGCTGGAGAGCATCATTCCTGCATCTAAAATCTCAGGACTGACACAGGGGTTCTTTGTGGGTGCCGTGGCTGATGAGTTTGACCAACGCATCGAGCAGAAGATTTTCAACGCTCAGATTGTGGTTGATGTGGCTAAAGTACAGGCGGAAGAGAAGGAGTACGTCAAGGAGATGCCACAGCTACTGCATAACCTTCGTGGCGAACAGCTCACGGACGATGAGCTTGACCAAATAATCAAAGCCAACTACACCAAAATCAAAAAGGATGTCCTGTCTATCGTTATCGTGGAGAAAGCTCGAATAGCTAAAGAACAGGAAATGGCAACGGCATAGCAGTTGCACTCAAACTACAAAGATGTAGCCCTCTTAACATCGTTAAGGGGGCTACGTCTTTGAATGATAGCTCAAACAGAAAGACTACAGCTTATGTCGACGAGACTTGCCCTCTGTCTGAACTTCTTGCTCAGTCTTTAACGCTTGAGACGCTTGATCTTTTCTAGTATCAAGTATCGCTTGTGCTTCCTCCTGCACAGGCGAGCTGGGGACAACTATCTTTGAAGACTTTCTAGCAGGTGAAAGAGGAGGCAAGGCAAAGACCTTAGACTGATGAGCAGTCATAGCTTGAAGCCTGTCCGCTATCTTCTGCCAAGAGTAAGTACCCTCTAGCATCACAACAGTCTCCTCGTGATCAATGTCATCAAAGTACGTTATACCCTTTAATGGACGAAGAGGGCTAGAGGTCGGAAACTTCTGAACGTAAAATCCTAGCATCTCTTGAAAAGAGTACCGAGTAGAGAGGTAGGCGATGTCTATAAAGTCTTTGAGCCTAGAACCATTATCTGCTATGGCTGACAGCTTCATAGCTATAATATCAGGCTGACTATACAAGCGTATTCCCTCTTCCTCTAGAGGATTTTGCAAGAGAGGGTAAGGGTGGGTGATACAGTCTATCTTTACTCCATCAATGCGACCTTTGAGCGTGTTTTGTTCACTATAGTCGCCTTGAAATCCAAACTTTGTAACAAGGAAATGCTCTAAGCGGGCTGTATTGAAGGGATAAGGAGTAAAGAGGTCTAAGTCAATACTCTTGCGATGCCCCAAATAAAGAGCTAGAGCGGTGCCTCCAGCTAAATGAAAGTTAGAAAATTCGGACTGAGACTGTAACTGCTTTAAGAGTTCCAGCGTTCGCTTCTCAACTGTTGTCGTCTGTAACATAATAACTCTTCTTTATTTAGCTTGAAAAAGGAACAGACAAAGGCAATATCCTTTTGAGAGAGGTGACGAACAGCCTTAATAATCTCTCGAAAATTCTCAATGCCTCCATAGCGGTTTATAGCTCCACGATAGTCTTCTAGGCGACCTCGCTCGATAATACGCTCTACAACTATGCACTTTGATTTATCCCAATCAAAGCTGGTCAAGTCATACTCCCAAAGCAGGCTGGGAGAGATAGCTTGACTATCACCGTAGGGTATGTATTGCTCAATAGGATAAAGCATTGCTTAGAGATTTACTACTACATAGCAAATATACTAAATTCTCATCAGACCAAAACGAATTTGCGCCACTGGATAGCTTGAAATTCTCTCCGTGGCTATTTACTACTACAAAATCTATTTCGAAGCTAAAGCATACTCTCTATAGAGTTGCAACTCGCCTCTATGATAAACGCTATATATGTGACGACTGGGGTATAAGAGCAGACACTCGCCCTCTCTAAAACCGTCTTGATAGCTTACTCGCTGGCGCAAGGTGCCGTCAGGGTTCCATACCTCGTGAACTCCATTGGGGTAGCCGTCTTTATAAGGCAAGCGCTCCCTGAGCGTGCCGTCAGAATAACGGCTCTCACAAACACCCGTATAGGGTTGTCCATTGTTACTATATTTTATTGTCTCCATTAACTCAATCTGATTATAGTTTATGTGATTGGTTTTTACGCTCTACCTGCTCCTCCTGAGCATTCTTGAGCGTATTGTCATTGCGCTCTCTTTGTGCGTCAAGTGTTGCTTCCGCCTGCTCTTGCACGGGAGAGCTGGGGACAACGATTCGCGTTGCTTGTTTTGTCAAAGCAACCATCTCTGCTTGCGCTTGCTTGACAGACTGTAGTGGGTCTGAAAGTGTAGTTGATAGACGCTTGTTTCGTGCCGTTTCGTACACTTTGACTAGCTCTGTATAATCGCCCGTAAGAGCGAATTGATGGCAAGTCTGCATAGCGTCAAGGAGCTTGACGTTTGGCTCGTAGGACAATTCGACTCCTTTTAGTAACTTTGCAAGTGAGATAGAGCTACTAAGTAGCGCCACGTGATCCTCTGACATCGTTATGGTTCGTGGCTTTGGGCTTAGTAGCTCTATTTCTGTTATGTCATACCCATGGTATTTGCCTATCATATTTTCAAGACGTAAGACTTGAATTGTGGTTTTTACTCGATACAAAGTAGAGTTTATAGACAAACACCCATAAAGCCTTTGAACTTTCTCTATTGCAGGATCACTTGGAGATGTAGCTATTCGATTATTATCTTCTACCTTTTTTCGATCACGATGTTCCTCTAAAAGTAACGACGATTTTATTAGAGGAACAACATAAGGAATGGCTTTGATATAAGCCTTTTGAAGTCCTATTTCGTAGTTGCTAATTGAATGGAATAGCTTGTCTCTAGACTTGTTGCTAATCCGAACTTCTCCAACACCTTCGGGAGTTTCAGATTCGGGAAGTATTCGTGGCAATTCCGCAATCATATCCCTTGCATCAAAGTAATTGATATCAAGATTGGGATTGCTTTGTACGACCATAACTTCAGTATTAGGGTCTAAGCTAGAGACTTTCAATTTCTCGTCGTAATCGGACGGAAAGGGCAATAGGATATTCTCCTCCATAATGTAGCTTGATTAGACTTTGTGACCTTTAGTCTGCTCCCTAGACAGCTTCTGCTTAGGAGCTTCTTTATCGTTTGGGACTAACCGAACCTCTCTCTTTTGAGCTTGCTTGGTCAAATCGGTCGGGTCGTACTTACTGTATCGAACTCTCTGAGTAGACGCATCGTAAGAGACATAGCTGTTAAAGCTCTTCTTCGTTCGAGAGTTTTTCAAGCCCTCTAGATAGAGCGTCTCGCCCTTAGCTAACTTGTCTTGCGCCTCCTTGGTCAACACTTGACCATTAAGTATCGTCGGAACACCATCGGCTTGCCTCGTACCTAAGACTTGCTTCACTTCGTTTGTCGGGAATGTGAACGACAGAGCTCGCTTACAAGCGTCAACCTGTATAGTGGCTGTGTACTCTTTGCCCTTCGCACTTACACCTGAGAAGGATAAAGGCTCGCCAGCACGTAGTGTGGCTCGCTGGTCGGGAGAGAGGTCTACACCACTAATCGTTTGAGGTATATAAACTCTAGCGGTCGGAACGTACACAAGCGTATTGGTATCTTCATCGACAGAGACGTAAGCAGAAAACTCTCGCCCATCAGCTCCTTTAAGTTGTGCTACTCTTCCCAAGTGACCTGTCTCTAACAAACTCTCCTTATCCTGCTCGGTAAAGGAACAACACATATAGGGAGCTTCTAGATTCAACTCCTTGCGTACGCAACGAACAGAGAGACTCTCGCTACCATCGGGTTGAGTACGGAGGGTTAGTCGCCCCTCCGTTCTAATATCAATGTCGCCAGTCTTGATGCGAACAGGTAAGAGGTCGGTAGGCTTAAAGGATAGGAGGTTTTCCAGCTGTCCTCGCTCCTCCAGTATTTGTTTAGACAACCCTAAGCTTGCCAGCTTAGCCTCTAGCCCATCTGTAACCTTAGGAGCTTCTAGATAGTCTTGCGGACGCACCCTACTATCCTTTATATACTCCCCGTGATTTTTTGGATCGTGGAGAGCTTGACGGAGATTATCTATGCCAGCAGATATGCCCTTAATGCCCTGAGATAGCACAGGCACAAGCCACAAACGGTAGTCGCCTGACCTAGCAAAGCGCACAAAGTTGCGTAAAAATGGCTCCAATAGCGGTATGTCGTAGTCTTTATCAATAGTAGGCTTAGGCTTGCCTGATTTGCCCGTCTTCGCAGACTGACCAAACTGCTCTTTCTCAAACTTAGGCACAGTCTGTGCTGTATCGTCCGTTAAGTCCGATACAGACACTCCATCAATGCTTCCACCGTCCGCAATAGAGCGAACAACTTGCATCTCGCCCACGTCATCGCCAAAAGACACCTGTGAGCGGTCTTCGGCAACTAGGATATAGTTGTCAGCATCGTAAGATAACTGCTCCGTTGCGGCTCGCTCGTCAAGCGTTGACGGATTGTCGGGAGAGTCTATAAGCTCTCTATTATCAGTTTCTATAGCAGACATAGATAGTATGTTTATAGTTTATGAGATTGGGATTTGCGCTCTACCTGCTCCTCCTGAGCATTCTTGAGCGTCTTGTCATTGCGCTCGCCTCGCCCATCAAGTATTGCTTGTGCTTGCTCCTGTACAGGCGAGCTGGGGACAACGATTTTTGTCTTTTGCGCTTCAGAGGTTGTATCAAGCTGGTTGTCTTGATTCTCCTCTAAAAACGAGAGTGTCTCCTCTAGATGGTCAGCAATGAGTTCATTGCTGTTGCCTTGCAAAAAAGCCTCTACCTGCTCTTTTGTCAAGTCCTCAGACCAAGACGCTAAGGTGTTCTGTATGTTTTCCTCTAGACCGTCTACAACGATACTAGCGCACCGCTCTGTAACAAGCCAAACTGCACTGTTGTAACGAGGGTGGTCTAGTGTAATGGATTCCCCGAGATCATCTTCGAGGTCATATATAAAGTCCTCAATATCGTCTATGTGCTTTGTGTAAAACTCCTTTGTATCGCTGTAATAGACAAAGTCAGACAATATCCCTGACACGCATCCGTGAATGCTGATCTCTTCAACCCCATCCACAGGGTTGTCATACTTAGCCATATGGTCTAGTAGGACGGTCTGCATATCAGTGGAGAATGAGCGGTCGGCTAGACCCGTCTCCTCAAAAGTGCGGGACAAAGCCTCTTTCATAACGGCTTCGTTGAAGTAGTCGGCTGGAGTAAAGCCATAGTGATAGTCTACAGCATCGGTTAGGCTCTGTAGCTCGTTCTTACACCACTTCATATCGTCTAGCAGGTCTTGCAAGTCTCGAGGTTCACCTCTGTTTGCTCCATACCATACCATCGTTTGCTCGTTAACATCATAAGATGCCAACTGAGCATTAAGGTCGTCGAGAGTCTCTCTGTAGTCTAGAGGCTTCATAAGCTCAATCGTGAAGTCCTGTCTACGAGGAGAAAACTTTTGAAGAGTTATATTCCCGTCTTCATCTTGCGTGAAGTTGAAGCCTTCTTTCGTAGCAATGTACTCTAGTTGTTCTTGCCAGTTGTCTGTTGTGGGTATTGTAAAATCCATTGTTCTATTATTGTTTAAGGGTTAATTGATTGTTTTACTTGTTCTTCCGACTGTTGCTTGGAAACTCAAAACTCGTTTTCCCCGTGTCGTGGTCAAGGACGAGATAGGCACTAAAGGTCTTACCTGCTTTGCTCGTAAGTCCTTTGAGGAGGCTGGTCTTACCGTTCGAGAGTAGCTGCTTGCAATGTTCTTCCGTAAGTGGCACTCCCGCAACAGTGCGCCATACACTAAACTGGCAACCATCATTTTGACAGCGCATACTCTTACTATATATACGGACGCTCTCTTGATGACACAAAGGACAGATATAGTTAGTACCTAGCGACACAGACGTGGATAGCAATTCGTCTGTAATCTGCTTTGTGTAATCCTCTATCTGAGCGTTGAAGGTCGTTGGAGGCAGGTTCCCAGCCTCTATCTCTGCTAGAGACTTCTCCCACTGACCCGTCAATTCGGCATTACCTATGAGACGTGACTTGACTAAGTTATAGACGGCTAGTCCACGTTCTGTAGGTATGAGCTGATTCTTTTGCCTGAGTACATAATTCTGGCGCAAGAGTTTCTCGATGATACTGGCTCGGGTGGCTGGTGTACCCAAGCCAACATCTTGCATTGCTTCTCTAGCCTCCTTATCCTCAATCTCCTTCCCTGCTCGCTCCATAGCACCGAGTAAAGTCGCCTCAGTATAGATAGGCTTAGGCTTTGTCTCACCCTCTTTAAGAGTTGCTTGTACCAAAGACAGCTCATCACCTTCCAAAATCGACGGGAGCGATGTTAGAGAGACCTCGTCACCATCAGGGTCGTCAGTTGTTTCGTCTTTGACAACTCGCCAACCCTTTTTCGTGATACAAGAGAGGGTGGTCACTAGTTCCTCATCGCCTCCTAACAAGGTCAAGGACAACAGTTCTTTGTTAGACGCAGGTGAAACAGCCTCTAGCATTCGCATTGCTATCATCTTGTATATGATAGCTTCGCCCTCAGTTAGGTCTGCTGTCTCGCCTGTGGTTATGATAGCGTGGTGGTCGGTTATCTTACTGTCATCGACGGAGCGTGTATTTAAGCCCGCCACGATAAGACCCTGAGCATAGATTTGATACTCTTGGTAAGGTAGCTGGCGGAGCAGATAGGACATAGTATCATAGACATCTTTAGGTATGTAGCGACTACCTGTACGAGGGTAGGTCGTAACCTTCTTCTCATACAAGCTTTGCGCTATGTTAAGCGTCTGTTCGGCGGTAAAGCCTTGCTTATTAGCCTCCTTCTGCAAAGTTGTGAGGTCATACAGTAGAGGTGGCTGGGTAGAAGTACTTTTGCGCTCTGCCTTTGTCACGGTCAGCGACGTTAGACTACTAACAGCGTAGAGCTTTGAATCAGCTAACCCCTTGTTGGTGATTGGCTCTGGACTGGAGACGGTGAAAGTTGCATCGCTACTTTTGACTTGTGCATTAATCTTCCAAAAAGGAGACTTGACAAAGTTCTTGTTAGACAAGTAGCGGTCACATATCATACAGAGCGTAGGGGTCTGCACTCGCCCTAGAGACAGCCCCCCACCGCCATTGCTGGCTATGGTGAGCGCACGACTAGCGTTCATTCCTACGAGCCAGTCAGCCTCGCTACGAGCCTTGCCTGCTAAGTAGAGCTTGTCGTACAATTGTCCCTCCTTAAGCTTGGTAAACGCATCTCGGATAGCTTGGTCGGTCATAGACGAGAGCCACAAGCGGTCAAAAGGCTTACTACAACCTAGATAGTAGTAGATATAGCGAAAGATAAGCTCTCCCTCTCGCCCTGCATCAGTAGCTACGATGATACGCTCAGAGCTGTCAAAGCACTGCTTGATTACATCTAGCTGCTTACGGGCAAAGCTGTCCTCTTCATAACCCTTACCATCTTTCTTTTTGACTTGTCGTACGACAAGCTTAAATGGCTTCGGGAGCATAGGTAGCTCCTCTCGTGCATAGATTGTGAAGCCGTACGTCTGAGGATCTGCGAGGGCAACTAAATGCCCATAAGCCCAAGTAATCTTGTACTGGTCGTTGTAGAGGTAGCCCTCGCTCCTATGCGTGACGTTAAGCACTTTGGCTATATCATTCGCAACCGACGGCTTCTCTGTGATTATACAGACTGGATTATTCATTGTGATTATAGTTTGTGTTTATATTCTTGATGCTGGGAGGGGCGAGCTTCTGCTTGTTGCCCCACCTTTGGTGCGTTATAGCCCCGTGCGTCGAGTATCGCCTGTGCATGCTTCTGCACTGGAGAGCTGGGAACGATGACCTTTGAAGTCTGCTTCTTGTTAGCCTCTAGTTGCTCTAGCTCTTCAGGCTTACCTGACTTGACTGAGAGGTCGTTCTCAAAGAGAATCCAATGATACATCTCCCCACTCTCAGGGTCGTATTGTAGGTGTAGACCATCTTTTTTATTGTCTTTGTAGAGGGTTTGAGAAAGAAGATTTCCACCACCGTCCCAAAGCTCACACAAGCCATCTAGCTTGTCGTCTTTGTAGTTCCAACGAGTTTGTGGACGACCATTCGGGTACCAAGTCTCAGATAGACCATCTCGCTTGCCAGCCCTGTATTCTCTTCGTGACTTGAGTTGTCCGTTGTCATACCACTCCTCACTAACTCCTTCTCGCTTACCAGCCTTATAGGTGGCACGCTCCTCTAGTGCGCCATTATCGTAGTAAGATTGACCGACACCGTCAAGCTTTCCAGCTTTGAAGGTGCATCGACCAGCCAACTGTCCATTACGATGCCAGCTATACCCCATACCTTCGGCTAAGCCGTCTTTATAAAACTTGCGACGGGAAATCTGACCATTGTCGTAGTGACACAGTTCGTGCAACTTACCTGTGGGGTACCAACCAAGATAAACTCCATCTAGCTTACCTTGCTTAAAGTTAGCTCGCAACCATTGCTGTCCATCCTCATACCACGACTCGTATAAGCCGTCCTTTTCACCTCGCTTAAAGTGTAAGCGATCAAACAATTGACCGTTGGTATAGTGACCCTCCTGAACTCCTGTCAGCTGGAGGTTATAAATCTCATCTCTTGAGAGCTTGGAATCAATAAAGTTTTCTAGATTATCCATAGAGTTGTCTTGTTGTTTTATAGTTCGCATTATAATATCCTGCAAGGCTGTAGCAGTACCGCCTTGAGAAAAGTAGTCAGAGACATCTTTTTCGCTCTTACTACCTGACAAGGGGAGGTCAATACGAAAGAGATTGGGAACAGCAGGATTGTTCTCTATTATCCATTGAGACTGGCGTATGCCTGTATCGTCCATATCATAGAGTACACCGACCGCATCAAAGCGGTCGGAAAGACCCTGTAAAAGAGTTTGAGGCAAATGAGCCGTCTCACTATTGAGACAGAAGGCTGAAAAGCCGTGAGAGGCAAGACTTAGAACGTCTTTTTCCCCGCCTGTAAGAAGAACATACTCTCCTTTAGAGGGTAGTTGTGTATATCCAAAGATGTGGTCTCTAGATCGTACACCCGCATTTAAGAAGCGTACCTTACTGTTGGGACGATAAATCTTGACGCTATCACCGAGCTGATAGCAATACATCGGCTCTGTAGATTTATAGTGGAGCTGGTAAGGCTGACCCTTACGATTGTATGAAGAGAAGCTCGCTAGTGAGCTAACACCGTACTGTTCTAGCGTTTCTTGACTTATGCCATACTTACCCCAAAACTCTAGGTCGGTCTCAGTGAAAGGCTGGGTCTGAACACTATACTTGCCAGTCATTGATGGTTGACTGAAGGGCAGGTCAGAAGAAGGTACTGAGACTTGGGGACGAATGGGAGCTTTAGCTAAGCTCTCCTGAGTAGTAATATCTAAGGGTAGATTTAAGTCCTGAACTATTTGAGCTAAGATTTTCGGAAATTGAGAGCTTAGTTTGTAACCAAAGAGCTCACCAACAAACCAAAAAGCGTCGCCACCACTTCCTCCATTACCAAAGTCCTTATACCGCCAAACACCGCTGTGATCTTGGTAAATGGTACAAGAGGCTTTCTTATCATCATAAAACGGACTTCGAAAATTCTTGCCTCCAGTAACATTTGGCAGGTAAGCTCGGAATATATCCAAGCCTCCACCTGTCAGTTGCAAGATTTCATCTCTGTCTCCATATTTCATAATGTCGTGGGGAAGTGGTGACGACCACTTATTAACTACCAAATTGTTCTTGCCTCAAAGATAAGGGGCTAAGCGCACCTTAAAAAGGGACGAGTAAATTGCGGTAAGTTGCGGTAAATCTTAGTAAGTCTAAGAATGAATCTTATCAGCATCTAGTGTGGTTCGGATCCATTCTTGATAGATATGCAGGCGCAAGTCTACGGCATCTAACATCTTGTAGACCAGCTTGAGAAATTGCATATCTTCATCGCTCCAATCGTCGGAGTTGAGCATATTCTTTGTTAGCTCGGTAATCCTAGGCAGTTGGCAGTGTCGAAACTCTGAAACATTAGTTTCGGTCTCTACGAGACAGTCGAAAATCTCATCGTGTAGCATAACATTACTCTCCTAGCAGGGAATCGTACGTATCCATCAGTTCCTTCTCTTCAGCAGAGCGACTTAAATTGAGGTCGTAGCTCCTTGCCTGCTCTGATAAGGTTCTCAGATGATCTTGAGACAAGCCAGCTATATTGATCTCTTCTAGCTTTGCGATCATTTCTTTTAGTGTCATACTGTTTTTGACTTGATTGATGTTAGTGTGTACACGTGCCTAGGATATAGTTGGATCCCAAGTCTCATAGAGCAAGCAACAGCGCTTTAGCTCCGCAGACCCAATATGGAATCTGTTCTTGACGATGAGACAAGCATTGAAGTGAGAGTTGTTTAGCCGATTGATTTCGTAAGCGTGCGCTATCTGATAAGCTCGCTCTGCATCGTATAGGGCATCTTGCTCTTTGGCAAGAGCTTTTAGCTCCTGCTCTGACAACTCCTCAGGATCTGTCTCAGCCTTAGTTGGAGACGAGGCTGGTTGTTGAGAGCGTTGCTCCAAAAAGGCCATTACATCTGACTGCTTGAAAAGTAGTCGTCCTGTAGCCCTATTTGCAAACAACACACCTCTACTAACCCAGTTGTAAACCGTCTGACGAGCAACCTTGCAGAGCTTAGCCACATCGGAGACATCGTAGTAGACCTCCTCCTCTTGAGTGGGGCGAGAGTTGTCAAGAGAGACAAGAAGGTTGTCAAGCTTGGCAGAAATGTTGTTAAGCTTATCCATAAGACTATTCAAGGTCTGGTTGGGAGATTCTGAATTGCTCATTGTCGTGTGGTGGGGGAGGTGGAACTTCTGTAGGAGTTGTTTTCAAAAACAACTATTTCGAGCATCTCATTAAATCGATCTGCTATACGAGCTTGATATTTACGACCTAGCTCAGACGGTGTCAAATTGGTACTGACTATGGTTGGGAGCATATTTTCGTAGCGGTATTCTAGTAACTCAACAACAGGGGTCGTTATATTGCCGTACTCAACACGCTCTGTAGGCTCTTTTCCCAAATCGTCTAAAAACAGCAAGGGCAAACTCTTCAGCTTACGAAAGGCTCGAAAATCCTTCGATATTTGAGCTATCTCTCGAGCGTCATACATCGGGGCGGAGACCGTACGATACGGAACGTCCCATAGTCCATTGTTGTTGGTGAAAAAGATTAGCTCTCGGATAGCGTGGAGCATAGTCGTCTTGCCGTTACCAACGGCGCCACACAGCAACAAGCCAAACTTACATCTTGGATTTGTTAGGTAGTAAGCGATGTGGGTAATGATTTCTCGGAGAGTGCTGTCCATAGCGAACTCTCTCAAACGTCTCTCCACAAGCACCTGATAGCTAGCCTCTAGAAGACTTTCAGCTTGAGCTGTCGTGAAAGGAAGGTTAAAACGAGGTGTAGTAGTCGCTTGCGCTCGTAGCAGTCGGAGAGCATCCTCGACGTGGATCGTATGATTTTGAGGTAGTCGCATTGGTAGTGTTACTGGCGGTGAAGAGTTCTTTGTAGTTGTTTTCTAGAACCTTTGTGAAGTTTGAGGACTGGATAAACCAATCGAAAGTAGCGTGCCAGCCTCTAGCGTTCCGACCATTGAGCATCTCGCTTGACACGAGATTGTCAACAGCCTCCATCAGGGCATCTTCGCCATACTCTCGAAGACGAGCGTTTAGCTCAGTTAGACGCTTTCCTTGTAGTGAGCGCAACGAAGGTATGCGCGATTGTTTTTTTGCGAGTTGGGCATTGAAATAAGCCACAAACGAGCAAGCTTCTTGCCCCATTAAATCTTTATGGGGTGATACGTCCGTCAGGCTTAATTGCCCTTTATCGCAACCCCAAAATTTTGCTTCACGCGCACGTGGCTGGTGCTGGGTCATCTGAGCGAAGCGAAGATGACGAGGAGATTGGGGGATTATAGGGGGATTAGTGATAGGGGTTATAGGGGAAAGAGAAAAGGGGGACGAAAGGGGGAAAGAGGCAAAACCTTTTGCTTTTTCCACCTGAGTGGTGCAAGAAGAGCTAACAGGATCACTGTCTTTTTGCTCTACATCAGTCGCTTGCATATTCTCTGAAAGCAAATAAACCTTTTGCTTTTCATCCGCTTTTGGAGCCGAAGAAACCAAATAAACCTTTTGGTTATTTTGCTTCTGACCACCTCCTAGATTTGAGTTGTCATTCGCATCTTTATTAGGTGTTGTCGAGGTCGCTTTTGCGCTCTGTTCGCTTTTGCGAGGGCGACCGCCTAGCTTACCGCAAGCTTTGCGGATAGCGGAGATTTCGGTCTGACGCTGTACGTCTGCATCAATCTGCTCTCGCACAACTAAGAAGATGCCCTGAATCATAGCGGGGTAGTCATCTAGATTAGGATCCAAACCCTTTAAGGCATAACCCATAATTAGCGAGTAAGCTACTCCTTGACTGGGGACGGGTAACTGTGCAATAGCCTCATACCACGATGATCGGAACTGAAAAGACTTATCTTTCATAGTTGATAAGCCTTAGAGATTTATCAGTTGGCGATAGGCACGGAGACGTTCCAAAATGTCAGTACGCTCCTGCTCTGTTATCAGAGGGGAAAGTTCACGCATCTCGATGGCAGAGAGGACAGCATTGTAGCTATACTGGGGAGCAGAGTTAACTGGCACTAGCTTTCCTCGCTGGACCGCTAGCTCAATCGAGGTGCGAGGTATCTGTAGCAACACCTCCAGTTCTGTGTGGGACAAATAGACCTCATTACGATTGGTCTCATCTCTACGAGCAAGCAGAGCTTGCAGGAGTAGGAGCTGGACTTGTGGATCAACTGGAGACTGGTTCATACTGTATAGGGTTAATTGGTTACACATTCTTCTTGTAGGCGATTATCCAAGCAGCGCATTTCTTCACTCACCTTCATAGGGAGGACACGAGCGTAAATACGGGTCGTTGAGAGGCAACTGTGACCTAGTACACTTCCAACAGTGTCAAGGCTTACACCCTTAGTCAGGGCAAGCGTCGCAAACGTGTGGCGAGCTAAGTGGTAAGTGAGTACTCGCTTCACACCACTTAGTCGTTGTATTTCTTTGAGTTGTTGATTGACGTACGGATTTGTACATAGGGGGAATATCCTACACTCTGTAGAGGTCGCCTGAGCGAGATACGGAGTTAGGATATGCACGGCGACAGACATTAAAGGGATAGTGCTAAGAACACCCGTCTTCTTACGACGGATAACAACCCAGCTCTGACCGTGCATAGATATGATATTGTCTCTCTCTAGACGAGATATATCTGCATAAGATAGACCTGTATAGCAAGAAAAAAGGAAAGCATCTCGTACTAGTAGTAGCTTAGGGTTCGTTAGTTCAACCAAGCGCAAACGCTCTAAGTCTGCATCGTCTAAGAAACCCCTATCTGTAGGTTGGGTACGCAAAACGACCTTTGGAAAAGGTACGCGCATTAGCAAATCACCTTCGACAGCTCGCTCCATTGCTTTTTTCAAAAAGCGCAGAACTTTGATGGCGGTGTTGTGAGTGTAGCTTTTTTCTCCTTTTAAGTATAACTCGTAAGTGGAAAGCTCATCCTTCTGCACAGCAGAGAGGGGTAAGTCGTCCTTACCATATTGATGGCGCAAGTACCCTTGTAATAGGGTCATCTGATAGTTGTGCCATCTAAGTGTGGCACTTGTTATGTTCCCAACACGATATTGCTCTGCACTTTCATCGAGAAGCGTTCTGTACACACCAACTAGAGTATAGTCGGTCGGACGGCTGGGAGACAGAGCTTCTCGCAGGTGGGAGAGTGAAAGCGTTCCCTTCGCACTCAATTGCTCTGCTAGCAATTGTATGCGACACTCTACATCTTGTAGTGCTTGGTTGATTTCTTCGCTTTTGGGAGCCGATGCCACAACCTTGTTATTAACCAAATAGCAAGGTTGTACAGAATAGCCAACCTGACCTAAGCTGGAACGCTCACCTTGTACGTACAGGCGTATCATAATAGGGCTATCGCCTTGATAGCTCTTGTTATGCCTCGTGTAGTAGCGGACTTTTACGTCCAAGTCTAATCTCTTCATCACGAACATTGGTAGTTAGTAGTTTGGTGATGAAGAGAAAGTGTTCAAAAAACCTTACATCTCAATCCTTGAAAATCTAATTGTAGCCAATCTGTAGCCAAACAAACATTACGTTCGTGAAACGATAATACAAAACACTAATGCTCAGAAGACTACATAAACCCCTGTAAAGACTAACTATCACCATCTCTCTAGAAAACAGATTATCAAATCGTCTCCGCTAAAAGAAGATAATCAAATAGCTATCAGCAACATATCCGCAAAATCACACTCTCTAAAAACGGTATCTTTCAGTCTTCGGAGGAATCAAAAAATAAGTCCGAAGAATTTCCCATTTCCTAGGTACTTATTGGGCCAATTTCTAGGTAGGAATTTTGGAAATTCCTAGGTAGGAAATAAAACGAGCTTATTTTTATCATGCGTCACCCCTGGGATAGCAGAGGAGGCGCAGGCTTAGTAGTGTGAAGTTTACTACCTTTGCAGGCAATTCCTTTTGAGTTCATGTTGATTTTATAGATGAAGTCTCTCGTACAATGCTTTTGGGTGCTCTTTTTCTTTGCCGTGGGGGAACTGATCGGCATGATGATCGGGCACTTTCTACCAGGGAGTGTGATCGGACTGATCCTCCTCTTTCTAGCTCTAGAGACGAAGCTGATCAAGCCTGACAAGGTGGACAGCGTCGCCAAGTTTCTTACGCTCAATATGGGTCTCTTCTTCGTGCCGGCTGGCGTAGGATTGATCACCCAAGTGGAGCTTATCCAGCAGTATTGGGCTGCCATCGTTATTTCTATGGTCGTCAGCACGGCACTGGTCCTGGTGGTCGTGGGACGAATGCAGCACCGCTTCGAGCGGCACCATAAGGAGCAAATACCTAACGACAACGCATGATGAACCTCGTCACACTACTCCTGAGCAAGCCCATCTACTGCTTGCCACTCACTATAGGGATCTACTTCCTCAGCTTACTTCTATACCGCAAGGTGCGGATCGGGCTCTTTCACCCGCTCATCGTTACCATAGGACTCATCATCTTGATGCTCTACCTCTCGGGGACCTCGTACGAGGAGTATAAGCAGGGGAGCCAATTGATCGACTTCCTCCTAGGGCCTTCGGTCGTGTCACTGGGCTACATCCTCTACGAACAGTCTAAGTACCTCCGTGGTCGCGTCGTCTCTATCCTGGTTTCGCTCTTTGTAGGCTCGCTGATCGGCATCCTCAGTGCTGTCGGGCTAGCCTATGCGCTAGGTGCTGGTGCCCCCATAGCGCACTCGATGGAGTCTCGCTCGGTCACGACCCCTATCGCCATCGCACTCTCAGAGCAGTCGGGCGGTATTCCAGCCCTGACCGCCGTCGTGGTCGTCATCTCTGGCATCATCGGTGGCGTCATAGGACCTCCACTCTTCAAGTGGTTGCGCATAGAGAGCAGCATAGCCAAGGGACTGGCACTAGGGGCAGCAGCGCACGGTGTGGGCACCTCGGTAGCCATCCAGATGGGAGCCCTAGAGGGCGCTATCGGGGGCTTGGCGATTGGCATCATGGGCGTCTTCACCTCCATACTGATACCGATCGTCCACTACGTCGCTCAGCTTTTTGTATGAGGTCGTATGTGGTTGAAAAAGGGTACCTTTACCGCACCAAAAACACTATCTCTATGATTAGATTTACTCGAAACATACTCTTAGCAACGCTTTGCTTGCTCTGCAGTATCACCTTGGCACAGGCGCAGATCTCCTTCGGCGGAGTGCCTGCGATCACAGCCCAATCACATCGTGTGGTCGAGATCATTCCTCCGTTCAACGCTCAGGACTTGCGCTCGGCAGAGCAATGGCATCAAGTAGACAACGGCTCACCGCTCATCGTGGGGCGCATGCTGCCGCTCTCGGGAGACTTCTACCAGCAGGCAACCCATGAGGTAGTCCAGGGGCGGAGTGTCTATCACCTAGAGCTCACAGCGCCTGACGCACAGGGCTTGTCGCTTTCGTTTGACAAGCTAGCCCTGCGACCAGGCGATCGCCTCTACCTCTTTGACCCCGCTAGAAAGCAAGTGCTAGGAGCCTTCACCAGTGAGAGCAATCCCGATGGCGGAGTCTTCGGCACCAACCCCATTGCAGGCAATTCGCTGGTCATACAGTACGAGCCTGCGGGAGCTTTGGCGGACATTCAGCTAAAGCAGCTCGGCTACTTCTTCGAGTCAGTTGCCGCTCCTTATAATATTCTTGGCGAGGGAGCCTCAGGCGTCTGCAATGTCAACGTCAACTGCTCCGAGGGCGCTGATATGCAGGATGTCAAGAATGGTATCGTGCAGATACTTGCTGTCATCGAGGGTAACATTGGCTCTTGTAGTGGCACGCTGGTCAATAACACCAACCAGGATTGGCGTCCGCTCATCATGACCGCTCAGCACTGTACTTTTGGCAAGAAGCCGCTCACGGGCGAGCTTATGAATACGACTGAAGAGGACTTTCGTCAGTGGGTTTTCAACTTCCACTACGAGCGCCCTGGGTGTGCCAACAATCAGTGGGTAGGCGAGCAGGCTTACTCCATCAGTGGCGCTAAGCGCCTGGCTCAAGTACCGATGGATCACGGTAGCGATGGGCTACTCGTGGAGACGCTAACGCCGATACCCGACTACTACGGCGTTTACTACAATGGCTGGGACCGCTCCGGTACGCTAGAGTCTAAGGCTAAGGGACTACACCACCCGAGTGGCGATGTGATGAAGGTATCTACGATCAAAGAGCCTCTCAAAAGTGGCACTTGGATGACGAAAGACAATGTTGGCGCGAAAGATGCACACTTTGCGGTACGCTATGCCAAGACGGAGAACGGTCACTGCGTGACTGAAGGTGGTAGCTCAGGCTCAGGACTCTTTAATAGTAAGGGCCTCTTCATCGGCACGCTCTCAGGAGGAGCTGCTGAGTGTGATAAGGGGATCAATGCCCTAAACATGTACGGCAAGCTGAGTGAGCACTGGGCTCGATCCAAGCAAGATGACTCTCTGCATCTACAACCGCTCGCACAGATACTAGACCCTAAGGGTCATGGCACAGCGATGACTCTGTCTGGTGCCTACAAGCCTGGTGCCACGCTGATCGCTCCTGTGGCGCAGCTACAGGGTGTCTACCAGAATGGTCAGGTCGCTTTATCATGGCAACCGATGACCGCCTTGTCCGCAGGCATCACAGCTGAGGTGCAGATCTTGCGCAACGGCAAGGAGCTAACGAGCCTGCCCGTTAACACGGGACACTATACAGATAGTCAGGTAGGCAACGAGAGCGGTATCGTAACCTACACACTACGCTATAGCTATTCCATCGGGCAGGAAGATACAAGGCACTACACAGCTCCTCGTCATATCTCTTTCTTCACATCAGACCTAGCGGGTGTCTCGCAGTTTGAAGAGAAGAAGGAGGGAAGCCAGGTAACCCTCACTTGGCGTAAACCTGTCAATCGTCAGCTCATCTCTCAGCTCACCCTCTCTAGCGAAAGCGAAGCTAAGGGGGTTGCTCCTCTAAAGTACCCAGACTTAAATCCTGAGTACAACGAGGTCTACCTGGGCGTCCGCTACGATGGTCATGACTTCGCTTCCCTAGGACAGACTCGCCTAGCTGCGATGCATTTTATACCAGCACGCATACCTCGTGCGCACACCTACACACTCTTCGTGCGCAATGGTCAGAATATACATGTCATCACCAGTCAGGCAGATCTGGATTGCTACAGAGTGCTTGAAGACGATGCCACCACGACGATAAACTATCCTGTCGGAGATAAGTTTACGCAAAAGAAGTGGCTCTGGGTAAAGGGCTTTACGCCAAAAGTGATACGCCCCGAGGAGATGCTCGTCGTAGGCTATAGGCTTCAAACAAGAGCGGCCTTTGATAGGGATGTGGCGATGATCGACCCAACGCCCGCTACGGAGTGGAGCGACCGTCACAACGTCCTCTCCTTCGATACGCACTACTGGATGCCCGCAGACATTCAGGGGGCCCTACCTATCAACGGTGGCGCCCTTGCCATCGAGTTTATGATAGATGATGCAGCGCCGGGCGCACCTGTTGATGTGACGGGATCAATAGCTCGTGGCTTCCACCCAGCGCAGTGGCCCGTGGTCAAGGAGTATATCATCTATGCTGATGGTGCCGAGATAGGACGCACGCAAGGGCTCAGCTACACAGTCACCAATGCAACGGGCAAGAAGTACAGCGTCAAGCCACTCTACGAGAATGGTCTCATATCAGCCACCAGTCCAGTGCTGGCAACGAGCGACGCCGTACGTGTCTACCCGACGATCTGCACAGATCATCTGACGATTCAGACGAATGGCGTGACGGGTAGCTACCAGCTCTACACGCTCGACGGCACGCGTCTCTCTGAGGGCGTACTGGCAGACCGCACCATCGACACCTCCTCGTGGGCTGTCGGCAGTTACCTCCTACAGGTGACGCTTGCGGACGGCACGACGACGCTCCACCGCATCGTCAAGCGATAGACCCACACAGAGCCATCAACTAGAGATAGGGCACTCCTCGTCAGGGGGGTGCCCTTTTTCTTGTATGATGGGTATGTCATACTAGACGATACTGCTCGTTGTGACGCATTAGTCTTGAACGGTCAGTCGCTACTCCTTGCTTGTTTGTATCTTTTCAAGTAACTTAGGGGTATCAAACGGGACTATATTATGAGACTTCGCACCACACTATGTATATTGTTTGCCACTTTACTATCTGTCACTATGACCATGGCACAGCAACCAGCCAAATCTAGCCAAGCTCTCTACAAGGAGCTACAGGAATTACAGAAGAAGCGGCTGCCGACACAGACGCTCTCCTGCGCTGAGCGACTCGCCACTCAGGCTCTCCGTGAGGGCAATCTCTACTACACCATCGAGGCACTGGAGGCGCACAAGACGGCTCTTCGCAGATTAGACTACAACCGTCTGCTGGAGCAGTTTCCCCTACTCCACACCACGTGGCAAGGACGGAATAAGTTGTCAGAGCGGGATCAGCGCTTCCTCGCTCTATACATAGCACGGGAATATATCGTCAAGAGCTCTGATTGGAGCTTTAGGTCAGAGGGACTAAGCCTCACGGATCAGGAGCAGGACAGCGTCACGCCTCGCTACTGGAGTGAAGCGGACTATATGAAAGCTATAGATCCGCTGCTGGAGATAGCTTTCGCTCCAAGTGCTGAGCTCTACAAGGTGATACCACGACAAGAGGCGAAGCAGCTACCCGAGGCGCTTTACGCTGATCGCCTTCCCGAAGAGGGTAACTATACGTTCATAAGCCACCTGCTGAAGGCTCTACCTATCTCTCTGTTGCATCAGCTAGAGCAGCAAGTCGGACGCACACAAACTTGGTCGGCTCGGATCGGTGCGCTCCTGACGGAAGATCAACTCCAGCAAGCGGACGAGGGGGCTAGGCTCTATGCCCTTTACCAAGCGGTGACGCTCGAGGAGACAACCCGTGGCACAGCTCTCAGTACCGTAGCGGAGCAATTAGAAGGCTTACTCAAGCAGAGCCAGCAGATGCACCTTGAGACGATGGAGATATACAAGCGACTCTTCCAATACTACTATGCCAACGGCTCTGACCCTCTGCGTGCCTACCACTTCATCACGCCTTACCTAGAGTGGCTCGACAAGCAGGGCAAGTACCCTGAATTCTGTAAGGAGATCCGCCGACAACTATTTACGCCACAGGAAAGCATCTATCTAACTGGCTTTATCTTAGCCGAACATCAAGGAATGGTAAAGATGAAGCTGGCCAATGTAGAGCGACTGGAGCTCAAGCTCTTTGCGCTTACGCCACAAGATGCCATCAAGGCTGAAGGAAACACGATTCCCGAGCAAGCCAAGCTCGTCTGGAGTCACACATATCAGGGGAAGCAAGGTCTGGATGCGATGGTGCACCAGAGCGACTCGATAGAGCTTCCCTCCTTGCCCACGGGGCACTATCGCCTGCAAGTAGTCTCTCATCGCACAGCTGAAGCGCAACAACTAGAGGACGTGGAGCAGACAGACACAATGACTTACGACTGCACTGTAAGCGACCTATGGACGCTGGATCTAGGTAACGGAACAACTCAACTGCTGAATGCCCTCACGGGGCAAGCTCAGACGGCGCCCATACAGCTATGGAGCTATGGAGACAAGCGCTCAGGATGGCACTCGAACTATAAGCCTACACTGGACAAGATTGGCAAGCGAACACCAGACAAGCTCGGCATCTTTGCAACACCTAGGCAGGCTCAGCGACAGCGTGCTGAAGCTTTTCGGGTGGAGAGTGCAGACCATCGGTTGCTCTTACCCTTATGTAACGATTGGTATGGCTACCGTGGCGAGCGTGGCACTTTTCAGCTATCCAAGACGGTAAGCACGGCGCTCCTACAGACAGATAGAAGTATCTATGAGCTGGGTGATGAGATTCAGCTTTACGCTGTCGCTTACCGAAGGGGCTACGACCCGAAGCAAGCGATGGTGCTGCCCAAGCTTGACCTGACTATCGAGTTATACACGCCACAGGACGATATGATCGACTCGATCACAGTCCAGACTGATCAGTGGGGTCGTCTCCATGCGACCCTCCAGCTACCCAAAGAGGCGATGACGGGCGGCTACACCATTGAGGTCTCTTGTGATAGCGATCTAGATGATTTCGACGAATATGAGACAACCATTCATGTAGCGGAGTATAAGCGTCCGAGCTTTAAGGGTGCCTTGACCCTGCCCGAGGTGGCTATGAAGCTGGGAGACACGATTACCGTCCGTGGCTCTGCGATGACTTACAGTGGCTATCCGCTCGCAGAGGCATCTGTAGCCTACAGCGTGACGGGAAGCTATAGGAACTGGTTGTTTGATGAGGTTGTTCCCGATCAGCTACTCACCTCTGGCACGCTTCAGGTCAATGAGCAGGATGGGAGCTTTGAGTTCCCGATTACCCTCTCAGACTTACGCACCGAGGCTATGCGTCAGTACCAGCAAATTTGGGCAGTTCACACCTACCGCATAGAGGTGACCATCACAGCGCCCAGTGGCGAGACGCAACGGCTAGAGCGATCTATTTGGATCGGCTCGAAACCTGTATCTATAGAGTACAAGGGGGCAAAGACCTTCTTCAAGGATAGGCCAGAGGAGACTCAGACTTTTACCATCCGTGTGACCAACGAGGACGATGCTTCCATAGCCACGACGATAGAGCTACGACTCACTTCGCTCGCTGATACGACAAGCTCTTGGTCGGTAGAGGTGCCCGCCAACGAGAAGCTACACCTGCCCGCTGAGTGGCTTCGCCTACCTTCGGGCTCCTACCGCTTGACTTACATTTACCACGATAAGACGGGTGAGACGCTAGAGAAAGAGCAAGAGATAGTCCTCTTTGATGAGCATGACAAGCGTCTACCGATACAAAGTACGCTGTGGGCGGCTTCGCCCTCGGAGGAATACCCACGAGGTGGCGCACCTACGATATACTATGCCAGCAACGAGAACCAGCAGGCGATCTACTATGTCATCAATACTATAGGTCAGCCCGCTATCTACGGACAGCTCCCCGCGCTCCCCGCTCAGCAGGTAGGACGCTGGCAGCCGACGCTCCCCAAGAGTGTTGACCCGGAGGGGCAGATCTGCATAGAGCTGTACTGCGTACGCGACGGACGCTACACCTCTCAGAGCTTAGAGTATCGCTATACGGCCGACCAGCCGACCCTGCAGCTCTCGTGGATCGAGATGCCCGACAAGCTCCTCGCTGGCGAAACCCACACGTGGCAAGCTCGCCTCACCTACAGCGATGGCACGCCTGCTCGCCGCATCCCCGTCATGGCGTGGATGTATGACGCTGCCTTGGAGAGCCTGCGCTCGCACAGCATCAATCGCTTGGCTCAATACATACCGCTCTACCTTCAGAATGTCAGCCCGAACCCTTGCTTCAGATTCGGTCTAGAGGACTACTCGTCAATGGGTTATGGTGCGGTTTATGGTGCTAGAGCAGGCATTTTAGTGAGGGGTGTTTCTAAGAGCGTCGTCCTAGTGGAGGATGACCTAGAGCTTGCCTATGACGAAGCCGGAGCAAAAAGAGAGAGCAGCAACAGACTAGACGAGGTGGTGGTCACTGGCTTCGCCGCGCCTATTTTGCGGAAGGACTTCTCTCAGACCGCCTTCTTCCTAGCGGATCTCTACACCGACGACGAGGGCGTTGTCACCTTTACGGGCAAGATGCCCGAAGCGCTCTCCAGCTATCGCCTTGCGCTCTTTGGCTACGACAGCCGACTGACGGACTGCGCCGCTACGGCCGACATCAAGAGCTACCGCCAGCTGATGGTCGAGACGCTGCAGCCACGCTTCCTCATGCAGGGAGACCAAGCTTACCTGACAGGGTCGATACGTAACCTCACCGAGGAGCCGCTCCGTGGCAACCTTCGACTAGTCCTCTACGATGCTCTGGCGGCGGACAGCACGGCGACTCCGCTTGCCGACGGCATGCTGGAGCTCGCTCTCACCGTTCCCGCCAGTGGCGTGACGCCCTACGCCATCGCCCTACCCGCTCTGCCAGACCTCTCGGCACTGCGGGTGCAGGCCTACTTCGTCAGCGGCTCACTCAGCGATGGCGAGGAGTACGTCATCCCCGTACAGCCAGCGACGGTACGCACCGTCGAGAGTATCCCCTTCGCTTGGGACAAGCAGGCGAGCTACTCCTACCCGCTCAGCGCGTTGCTCGGGCAGGCAAGCGATCCGTCAGCTTCGCTACACTTACAGCTCTGGAGCAATCCACGCTACTTCGCCTTGCAACAACTGCCGATCCTCTTTAACAATGAGGAGCGAGACGCGATCAATACGGTGATGCGCATCTACACTTTGACCCGCACGCAGCAACTGCTACGCCAGCCGGAGATAGCTCAGTGGGTTCAGGCACAAGCTCAGGCGAAAGCAACCGAGGGCGCCAACAAGTTGACCAGCAACCGTGAGACCACACTCCTACCGCTAGACGAGACTCCTTGGCGTGCTACCGAGCGGTGGCTAGACGGTGCGCAGGAACAGCTCTGGACACTCTTCAAGGCGCCCAATAAGCGCACCGCTACCAAGGACATAGCGCAGTTGCGCAACCTACAGACTGGTTCGGGAGACTGGTCATGGTACCCCGACATGCCGAGCTCCTCTTACCTCACGCCGCTCATCCTCGACTACCTTGCAGCGGTCAGTGAGCTAGAGCCAAACGAAGATATAACCTCCATGCTCTCCCGTGGTTGGCAGGCTTACGACCGCACCACGACCAAGCTGATGCAAGAGATGAAGAAGGAGCTAGCCAAGAGCAAGCGGAAACCTACCCTCCCCGCATGGGGTGCCGAGTGGCTCTACCTCTCCTACCGCTGGCGTGACGCTAAGGCTCTGCAAAAAGACCCGACCACGAAGGCACTCATCGACTACCTCACGCCACTCCTCGTCAAGGAGGCGCAGCAGCTCCCCCTCTACGCCCTACCGCAAGCAGCCTACACGCTCTACAAGCTGGGCAACCTGTCGCAAGCACGACAGCTCGCCGAGATACTGCACGACCACCTATCCTACGAAGCGGCGCAGGGAGCTTTCTTTGCCAACACCCTCGTTGGTGGTTACTTCTGGCGAGACCGCTCTATGTCGCTACAGCGAGAGACCATTGAGCTTTTCGAACTGTTCGGTATCTATCCCGACACGGTACAGCAAATGCGTCGCTGGGCGATGGAGTACCTACGCACCAATCTGCGCGCCTCCAACCTCACGCAGCTAGAGCTCCTGCTCACACTCCTAGAGGACGGCGCTGGGGAAACGGCTAAGCACGACCAGGTGACCATCTCCATTCCACTTGCCGATGGTACGACCGAGCGCATCGAGACCAACTCCTACTGCGGACTACAGTACAAGCCTAGCCAGCTAGACCGCACGGGTAGCATCGTCATCACGCACAGCGACCCGCAAGCGATCCTCTGGGGTGGCATCCTAAGCGTTGGCGAGAAGCCGCTCAGCGAGGTGTCCGAGCGACAAGGCGAACTGATGATCGAAAGCGAGACTTACGTTCGTGAGGAGATAAACGGTCAACTGCAAGAGCGTCCCATCCAGTCTGGCGAAAAGCTCACCGTCGGGACTATCCTCATCACGAAGCTCCGCATCACCACCCGTCGTGACTTAGACTTCGTCACCATACGAGACATGCGTCCCGCATGCTGTGAACCGCTAGAGCAGCTCAGTCACTACGAGTGGCAGGGCGGTCTAGGCTACTATGTCGAGGCACGCCACTATGCGCAGATATACCATATCAATAGTCTACTCCGTGGCTCCTACGAGATCAGCTACGAGCAGAGCGTGGTACGTCCAGGCACCTACCAGCGTGGTGTCACGCAGGCTCAGTGCGCTTACGCCACCGAGTACTCCGCACAGACCGCTATGCCAACCCCTTACACCGTAATAGCAAATGATTGACCCCATACAGATCATCGAGCGTTACTACCCTACCGACACGCTCGGCTACCGCATCCTGCTGACCCACAGCCAGCAGGTTGCCGAGCTGGCACTTGAAGTTGTCCGTCAGCACCCCGAGCTAGCGTGCGACGAGCGATTTGTCTACGAGGGAGCCATGCTCCACGACATCGGCATCTACCTCACCGACGCCCCCACGATCGGTTGCTACGGCACCGAGCCCTACCTACGGCACGGCTACCTTGGTGGCGAGCTACTTCGCGAGCTAGGTCTGGAGCGTCATGCGCAGGTTGCCGAGCGGCACACCGGCACAGGACTAGATAGCGAGACCATCCGCACTCGGGGACTAGATCTTCCGACCGACCGCCTCTATATGCCCCAGAGCATCGAGGAGCGGGTCATCTGCTATGCCGATAAGTTTTACTCCAAGACCCAGCTAGAGCATCAGAAACCCCTAGAGAAGGTACGCACCTCGCTCGCCAAGTATGGTGCTGACTCTTTAGCTCGCTTCGACGAGATGCACAAGCAGTTTCAGGTGCCCAGTACATTAGTCTAAAGCACCTATCCATTATTCACCTCTCAAGACTCCCAAAACAATGTTGATACACTCCGCTACCTTCGTACAGAGCAGTCCTTCAGTCAAGTCCTGTCCCCAGAGCACCCTCCCCGAGTACGCCTTCATCGGGCGCTCCAACGTGGGCAAGTCCTCGCTCATCAACATGCTCACAGGGCACAAAGGGCTAGCGATGACCTCGCAAAAGCCGGGTAAGACACAACTCATCAACCACTTTCTGATCAATCAGTCGTGGCATCTCGTGGATTTGCCTGGCTACGGCTACGCACGTCGGAGCCTCGAGCAGCGGGAGCAGTTTCGCAAGCTGATCACCGAGTATGTCTCGAAGCGCGAGGCTTTGGTCAATCTATTCGTCCTCGTGGATATCCGCCATGAGCCACAGCGCATCGACCTAGAGTTTATCAACGAGATGGGCGAAAAAGGCATCCCCTTCAGTATCGTCTTCACCAAAGCGGACAAGATCGGCAAGCAGGTACAGCGAGAGGCTGTAGAGGCTTACCGATCTCGTCTACTAGAAGATTGGGAGGAGCTACCGCCCCTCTTCGTAACCAGTGCATCGACTGGCATGGGGCGTGACGAAGTCCTAGATTATATCGATCAGCTCAACCGTATGATAGGTGAGCTAGAGAGCTAAAACTCTAGCTCCAGTCCGAGCATCAGGTGCTCTGGCGTGAAAGAAAAGCCGAAGCCATTCGAAGGCACGTCAGGCTCCTCCCCGTGGAAGCTCTTGCGATAGCCCAAGAATCCCAGACGCATACAGAGACACAAGCCCTCAGCAAGGTCTAGACAAGCGCCTGGACGCAAGCCCACCTCAAAGCCGTGGTGACCATCTCCGCCGCCATGGATCTCATAGTTGTACCCTACATTGCCGTCTAGATAGAGGTTGAAGGGGCCTTTATGCAGGTAGTAGTAGCGCACGAAGGGAGAGAGCGAGAACTCGTGCTGTAGCACCTTCTTACTATCCGTCTCTTGCGACTTCAGTCCATAGCCTGCGATAAGCCCCACAGCCCACGTGTCATTCAGGAAGTGACCTAGCTCAGGATTAAACTCTAGCGACGTCGTCTTGGCATCACTATTAACCCAAAAGCTAGCGACACCGCCCACGAACCACGATGCGTGGTCTTCGTGCTCGTCCGTTGTGGTCTGTGCCTGTAGTGAGCCGCAGCTCCAGAGGAGGGCTAGTAGCCCTGCGAAAAGTGTGAATAGTCTCTTCATGTTTAGTCCTATATGTGATTACAGGCGACAAAGGTCGGAATCTTTTAGGAGAAAAGCAATACCAATATAAGGGTAATGCCAGTGGAGGTTGGGACTTATTCATAGGTGAGACTGTTGCATAAAGGCGAATCGCTGTGTTGCTTTCGGGATTCGGCTTCGGTCACATACGGAGGTATGCTCCCTTCAGACCTCACCCTCAGCGCCTTGCGCTTCATTCTTTCTGCAAAGTCAGGACAATCTTGTAAGCAAGATTGTGAGACTGTTGACTTTTGCAACAGTCTCATAGGTAGCAAAGCGTCAGTTCTCTCCACGCACGCTTTTTTGAAGCCTCAAGATAACAGTTAACCCTCATCGGAGAGCGGGCTGACTTAGTCGATGGCAGGGCTGATGCATTGTAAAAAATGAGCTCGTTTCAATTCCTACCTAGGAATTGCCCAAATTCCTCCGTAGATATTTTTGATTTGCTACCTAGGGAATAAAAAATTCTTCGGACTTATTTTTTGATTCCTCCGAAGTTTCATTTGATTCCTCCGAAGAATTTTTTATTTCCTAGGTAGGAATTGGGGGAATTCCTAGGTAGCTATTTGGCAAATTCCTAGGTAGGAATTCAATTCTTCGGGAGAAAGATGTAATCAGAGAGGATCCGTAGCCACTCTATAGTGATGCTCGAACTGCGTATCTCTAGTTATCGTCATGCGCAGCTTCTAGACGGCAGGTTATCAGGCATCAGCCCTGGCTAACTTAGTCGGGGAGCCTATTTGTATCGCTTATTTTGCTAACTTTGTCGCCAGAGCAGTAACAGCA
>NZ_KI535308.1:92458-121812 GCF_000482365.1 Porphyromonas uenonis DSM 23387 = JCM 13868
TAACCTCTAATCGAATTTCTACCTAGGAATTTCCCAAATAGCTACCTAGGAATTTGCCAATTCCTAGGTAGGAAATAAAAAATTCTTCGGAGGAATCAAATGAAACTTCGGAGGAATCAAAAAATAAGTCCGAAGAATTTGCCCATTTCCTAGGTACTTATTGGGCAAATTTCTAGGTAGGAATTGAGACGAGCTTATTTTTATCCTGCGTCACCCCTGACTTCCCTAGGAAGGTGATACGGTTTATTCGCAAAATCTTCGTACCTTTGAAGAGTTGTACGATGAAGGCTACATAAAGGCTGATACTTACGGCATATCGAAGGGTGTGCTATGCGGAGAATTGCTTGGTTTCTCCTTACGCCGAGCGGTTCTGACGCTATGCCCGTGCCTAGAGGCTTGACGCCTCAGTAGCTATGTCGTAGCGGTGCCAAGAGCAGGTGCCAAGAGCGACCAAAAACAATCAACGATAGTAAGTTCAAAATATATAAACACACAGATCTATGAAAAAATCAATCGATAAAGCAGGGCTCAAAGCTAAGCTGCACGATGGTATGTCTATCATGATCGGGGGATTTCTCGCTAATGGGACTCCTGAGCGTATTGTCGACGTGCTGGTCGAGAGTGGGGTTAAGGATCTCACGATGATCGTCAACGACACCTCCTATCCCGACCGTGGCTGTGGTCGTCTCATCGCCAATAAGCAGGTCAAGCACCTGATCGTCTCTCACATTGGTACGAACCCAATGACCGCTGAGCAGATGAACAATGGCGAGCTAGAGGTCGAGTTTAGCCCTCAGGGTACACTCGCTGAGCGTATCCGTGTGGGTGGCTGTGGGCTCGGCGGCGTCCTGACGACGACTGGACTAGGCACCATCATTGCTGAGGGTAAGAAAGTGATCAACATCAACGGCCAGGACTACCTCCTCGAGCTACCACTACGTGCTGACATGGCTTTCATCAAGGGTACTGTCGGTGACGAGACGGGTAACCTAGTCTACAAGGGTACGACCCAAAACTTCCAGCCTCTGATGGCTATGGCTGCTGACTGTGTCGTTGCTGAGATTGACGAGATCGTCCCTGTAGGGCAGATTAGCCCCGAGGCGGTACATACCTCTGGTATCTTCGTGGACTACATCTTTGAGTAAGTCGCACAGAGACTCTATACACATTCGGGGTACTGTCGTAGGAGCTCCTGAGTAGGCTCCCCCGCAGACAGGCTCTGAGCAATCATTCACTTTAACTTTCCCAGAAAAAATGGCAAATCCAAAATCAATGATCCGTCTACGTATGTCTAGTGCTGATGCGCACTACGGCGGTAATCTAGTAGATGGTGCTAAGATGCTACAGCTCTTTGGCGATGTCGCTACTGAGCTACTTATCATACAAGATGGTGACGAGGGTCTCTTCTGCGCCTATGACAAGGTTGAGTTCTTGGCTCCTGTCTATGCAGGCGACTATATAGAGGCTGTCGGTGAGATAACCAAGGTCGGTAATTCATCACGCCAGATGCAGTTTGAGGCTCGCAAGGTGATCGCTCCACGCACAGATATCAGCGCCTCTGCTGCTGACGTGCTCGCAGAGCCTGTCGTCGTATGTCGTGCACATGGTACCTGCGTAGTACCTAAGAAGTGCCAGCGCAAGTCTTAATCTATACAACTCTCTAAAGCTATGGATAAACTAATCCTAACGGCAGCGATCTGCGGTGCCGAAGTAACCAAAGAGCAGAACCCCGCTGTCCCCTATACGATCGATGAGATCGTCCGCGAGGCTAAGTCCGCCTATGATGCTGGAGCAGCTGTCATCCACGTCCATGTTCGTGAGGACGATGGTACGCCGACACAGTCCAAGGCACGCTTTAAGGAGGCGCTGGACGCTATCTATAAGGTAATCCCCGACGTGATTATCATCCCCTCGACGGGTGGTGCCGTAGGCATGACCGCTGAGGAGCGTCTACAGCCTACAGAGCTGATGCCTGAGATGGCTACGCTAGACTGCGGTACATGCAACTTTGGTGATGATGTCTTTGAAAACACCATCCCCATGATGCGTGCTTTCGGCAAGCGTATGATCGAAAACAAGATCAAGCCTGAGTACGAGTGCTTTGAGATGGGTCACCTAGATACCATCCTGCGTCTAGCTCAGAGAGGCGAGGTGCCTGGAGAGCCTATGCAGTTTAACTTCGTGCTAGGTGTCTTCGGCTGTACACCCGCTACGGCTGACAATCTAGCTTGGCTCGTTAACAACATCCCCGCAGGCTCTACCTGGACGGCCACGGGTATCGGTCGTCATGAGTTCCCCCTAGCAGCAGCTGCTATCGGCATGGGCGGTCACGTACGTGTCGGCTTTGAGGACAATCTCTACCTCTCTAAGGGTGTCCTCGCTAAGAGCAATGGCGAGCTAGTCGCTAAGGCTGCACGCATAGCTCATGAGCTGGGCCGTGAGATCGCTAATCCGGCAGAGGCTCGTCAGATTCTTTCGCTGGCTCCACGCCACTAAAGGGTATTGATTCTTCCCCTATTTACTAATACAATCACATAATCAATCATATCAACTTTATATGCAGAAGAAAGGAAACAAGTATGGCACGCATCGTGTCATCTCCCCTAAGGGCGTGCTCCCACAGCCCGCAGACAAGATCGACAACAACATGGATGAGATCTACGACAACGAGATCCTCATTGATGTACAGACGCTAAACATCGACTCAGCTAGCTTCACACAGATTGCGGAGCAGGCTGGTGGCGACAAGGCAAAGATCGCCGAGATCATGATGGGTATCGTCGAGAAGCAGGGTAAGCACCGCAACCCAGTCACGGGCTCTGGTGGTATGCTCCTCGGTACTGTCGAGAAGATCGGTGATGCGCTCAAGGGTAAGATAGACCTCAAGGAGGGCGACAAGATCGCTACGCTTGTGTCTCTCTCACTGACTCCCCTACGCATTGACAAGATCAAGGATATCCGCCCCGACATTGACCAGGTTGACATCGACGGCAAGGCTATCCTCTTCGAGAGCGGTATCTACGCTAAGATCCCCGAAGACCTACCCGAGAACCTCGCTCTCTCAGCTCTAGACGTAGCTGGTGCACCTGCTCAGGTGGCTAAGCTAGTCAAGCCCGGCGACACGGTCCTCATCATCGGTGCTGGTGGTAAGAGCGGTATGCTCTGCTGCTACGAGGCTAAGAAGCGTGCTGGTGTCACAGGTAAGGTAATCGGACTATGCCACTCACAGCGTAGTACGGATCGTCTGAAGGCTCTCGGCTTCTGCGATTACGTCTTCTCAGCCAATGCAACACAGCCTGTACCTGTCATGGAGGAGATCGAGAAGCTCACCGACGGTAAGATGTGTGATGTCACAATCAATAATGTCAACATCACCGATACGGAGATGACTAGCATCCTCTGCACGAAGGATGATGGTGTCGTCTACTTCTTCTCTATGGCTACAAGCTTTACCAAGGCTGCTCTCGGTGCTGAGGGTGTCGGTAAGGATGTGACGATGATCGTAGGTAACGGTTACACCAAGGGTCACGCCGAGATCACACTGCAGGAGCTTCGTGAGTGTGAGGCGCTGCGTAAGATCTTCACTGAGCTCTATGCTTAAGTGAACTGCTGAGAGATTAGAGTGTATCCAAGACACTCTAATCTCTTAGCCTTTATCGAAATTCAATCCCCTATCAATCACACACACAATGAACGAAAGCAGAAGGAAAGAGTTCTTTCCCGAAGTATCTGACGCTGATTGGAATGATTGGCACTGGCAGGTACGTAACCGTATAGAGACACTGGACCAGCTTAAGAAGTATATCAAACTAACTCCCGAAGAGGAGGAGGGTGTACGTGAGTCGCTCAAGACGATCCGTATGGCTATCACGCCTTACTACCTAAGCTTGATCGACCCCAATGATCCGAACGACCCCGTGCGTAAGCAGTCGATCCCGACGATCAATGAGCTACACGTAAGCCCCGAGGATCAGCTAGACCCTCTGAGCGAGGATGAGGACTCACCCGTACCTGGATTGACACACCGCTATCCTGATCGTGTACTCTTCCTGATCACCGACATGTGCTCTATGTACTGCCGTCACTGCACGCGTCGCCGCTTCGCTGGACAGAAGGATGCTGCCTCGCCTAAGGAGCGCATCGAGAAGTGTATCGAGTATATCGAGCAGACACCTGAGGTGCGCGATGTGCTACTCTCTGGTGGTGACGCTCTGATGGTCAGCGACAAGATGCTGGAGTATATCATACAGCGTCTGCGTGCTATCCCTCATGTGGAGATCATCCGTATCGGATCACGCACCCCTGTCGTATGCCCACAGCGTATCACGCCTGAGCTAGTACAGATGCTGAGTAAGTATCACCCGATCTGGCTCAATACGCACTTTAATCACCCCAACGAGGTGACACGCGAGAGCCGTGAGGCGTGCGAGCGCATGGCTAATGCGGGCATCCCTCTAGGTAATCAGTCGGTGCTACTACGTGGCATCAACGACTGCCCCTCGATCATGAAGCACCTCGTCCATGAGTTGGTCAAGATGCGCGTACGTCCATACTATATATATGTATGTGACCTCTCACGGGGTATCTCACACTTCCGTACGCCTGTCTCTAAGGGTATCGAGATCATCGAGGCTCTACGTGGACATACGTCGGGTTATGCTGTGCCTACCTTTGTCGTTGACGCTCCTGGTGGTGGTGGCAAGACACCTGTCATGCCAAACTATGTGATCTCTCAGTCGCCTCACCGTGTGGTGCTACGCAACTATGAGGGCGTCATCACGACCTACACAGAGCCTAGCGACTATAAGGAGGAGCCCTGTCAGTGTCCTGACTGCAAGAAGGCGCGTCACGAGGGTGTCTACGGACTACTCACGGGCGATCGTCTAGCTATGGCTCCTGAGCATCTAGACCGCAAGGAGCGTAGCCGTAAGTGGCGCGAAGCTCACAAGGGATAAAAGCTCCTCACGCCTTTGATTACGTAGCTCTCCAGATGTCAAATCAACTATTCATGCCATTTGTCGCAAACATAGCTCAGCTTAAGAGTCTCGCTATCGTAGGGACCGCTAAGAATGTGGGCAAGACGGAAAGTCTTAACTACATCCTTGGCGCTCTCCGAGAGCGTCATCCTGAGCTACAGCTAGCCCTGACGTCGATCGGCATAGATGGAGAGCTACGTGATCAGGTGACACAGACGGACAAGCCGGAGATAACCCTCCACGAGGGGATGCGCTTTGTGACGGCGGAGAACTTCTTTCGCAAGAAGCTCCTTCCAGCCGAGATATTTGACATTGATCGCATCTACTCCTCTTCCATCGGGCGACTTATCTATGCCCGAGCACGTGGCATCGGCAAGACGCTCATCGCGGGGCCTCCCTCGACGGGTGGTCTGCGCCGTGTAGTCACGAGGATGAGGCAGGAGGGTGTCGATCTGACACTCATCGACGGAGCGCTCTCACGTCTCTCGCTAGCATCGCCCTCGGTGGCCGAGGGGATGGTGCTGGCTACGGGTAGTGCCTACTCGGCTCAGCCCGAGCAACTCATCAAGCGTATGCGTGAACTGATGCGCCTGATTCGTCTGCCTCAGCTGGCCGACAGAAAGCTTGCCGAGCAGCTCTCAGAGGTGGACAAGGGCGTTCGTCTCTTAACTGATGAGGGGGCTATCGTAGATCCAGGCTTTGCCTCGGCGCTCACGCCCGATATGTGGCGTGACACGACTTGGCTGGCTGAGGGCGATATGCTCTATGTGCCAGGTGTGGTCAGCGATAAGCTACTCAACCAACTGAGGCTCATAAAGCGGCACAGACAGCTTGTGGTCAAGGACTTTACTCGTATCTTTGCATCGGGACAAGCTGTACAGAGTTATCTAGCTACTGGCAGGGAGATCAAGACTCTATATAGTAGTAAGCTCATGGCGGTCACTTTCAATCCCTTAGCCCCCTCGGGCTATCGGCTGGACAGTGAGCGCATGTGCGAGCGACTATCCGAGGCGCTGGAGGTCCCTGTATATGATGTCAGAAGGCTATGAGAGACCTACGTAGTTGTATAGACCAAATAAGCGGACTGCGCTATGTCGTGGAGGAGATGCACTTCAACTCTTCCCCAGGACGTATGGCTATGCTAGCTACGCCCTGGAGTGTCGAGGTGGAGACTATCGAGCAGCGACTGGATGAGGTCGCCCGCTACATAGGTTATCTCTCCGACCGTGAGAAGCAGAAGGGTATGCAAGAGGTGGCGATACACCTTTGCGAGCTGATGAATGTGTCGGGCTCTATCGAGACGATCAGACAGCCTCAGGTCATTTGTAGCGACATTGACCTCTTTGAGATCAAGCGACTGGCGCTCATCGAGGAGAAGGTGCGTCGCCTCACCGAGCAGTATCATCTAGAGATCCTACAGTGCCACACACTCACTGAGGTCGTAGATATACTGGACATTGACGGGGAGCGACTACCGAGCTTCTACATCAGCGATAGCTATAGTACGGTGCTACGCTCGCTGCGCAAGCAGATGGAGCGCACCTCCGAGGAGAGCGAGCGAGACGAGCTGGCTGTCCAATGTGCTATCGAAGAGGACCGTGTGCGCAAGCGTCTCACCGAGGCGCTACACCCTTATGCTGATCAGATAGAGGAGGCGCTCACGGCTTTGGCCCAGATTGACAAGCTTCACGCTATCGCTCAGTGGGCTGTGGCCCATGGGTGCTGCCGTCCTAAACCGATACGCTCTGGCGAGAGCACGTTGACAGATCTGATACACCCAGAGGTGGCTTACCATCTAGCTGAGCGACAGGACAGATTCCAGCCAGTGACGATCTCTTACTCCGATCAGCCTACGCTCATCACGGGGGCTAACATGGCGGGCAAGAGTGTCCTCCTCGCTTCCATAGGACTGGCGCAGTGTCTCATGCAGTTTGGTTGCTACGTGACGGCACAAGAGGCTCAGCTGGTGCCTGTCGATGAGGTGATCTTCTCGATCGGAGATGACCAAGATATCAAGTCAGGTCTCTCATCTTATGGTGCCGAGATGCTACGCCTCAATCGAATCATCGAGTCGGTCAAGGAAGGCAAGCAGGTTCTAGCACTCATTGATGAACCAGCACGCACGACCAATCCCGAAGAGGGTCACGCTCTGGTGAGTGCACTCGTACAGCTCTTCGCTCAGTATGCTGTGCGAGCTATCATTACGACACACTATAGTGGTATCTTGGGGCGATGCCACAGATGGAGAGTACGCGGCTTCGTGGAGGAGCGTCTACGCAAGCCACTCGAGATCAACCAGCTCAATCGTTGTATCGACTACTCTCTCATATACGACACCCAAACCGATGCGCCTCACGAGGCTCTCCGCATAGCAGAGATACTAGGCATGGATAGGGAGCTATTAGATTTATGCGAAAAGAACTTAGCAACAAAGAATGAAGACAAGTAAAGTAGGTATAGACTTTGCCAAAGTGGACAAAGCACGCAACGCCGCCGGCACTATCGCCGAGGAGGTGCAGAGCTTTGTTGACCGCTATACGACTGTTACGGTCGAGCGCACGCTCTGTCGCTTCGTCGGGATTGACGGAGTAGACGAGCATGATGTGCCTCTGCCCAACGTCGTCGTGACACACATTAAGGAGCAGGAGGCTCTCTCAGACGGAGCTTTCTTTTACCTTGCCAACGCAATGCTGGCTACGGGCATGGATCCACAGCAGATCGCTGAGGGGGTAGCTCGTGGTGAGATAAACTTAACCCACTATCCGGCACGCACGCCACAAGAGATAGCCGACGTACTAGAGCCATACATCCTCAAGGGGATGCAGCGCATCGTCGAGCATAGAGAGCGCCGTGAGAACTACCTTAAGACGATCGGTGAGGGCCCTAAGCCTTACCTCTATGTGATCGTTGCTACGGGTAATATCTACGAGGATGTGATCCAGGCACAGGCTGCTGCACGACAGGGAGCTGACATTATCGCGGTGATCCGTACTACGGGACAGAGCTTGATCGACTACGTACCCTTCGGTGCTACGACCGAGGGCTTCGGTGGTACCTATGCGACGCAGGAGAACTTCCGCATCATGCGCAAAGCGCTTGACGAGGTAGGCGAGGAGCGTGGTAAGTACGTGCGTCTCTGTAACTATTGCTCTGGTCTCTGTATGCCAGAGATCGCTATCATGGGAGCTTTCGAGGGACTGGACGTCATGCTCAACGATGCGCTCTACGGTATCCTCTTCCGTGATATCAATATGCAACGAACGATCATCGACCAGTACACCAGTCGTGTGATCAATGGCTTCGCCGGCGTCATCATCAACACGGGTGAGGACAACTACCTCACGACGGCTGACGCTATCGAGCAGGCACACACGGTGCTTGCGTCTGACTTTATCAATGAGCAGTTTGCCCTACGAGCTGCACTCCCTGAGGAGCAGATGGGTCTAGGACATGCCTTCGAGATGGATCCGATGACTGAAAACGGCTTCCTCTTCGAGCTGGCGCAGGCTCAGATGACGCGTGAGATCTTCCCCAAGGCTCCGCTTAAGTACATGCCTCCTACGAAGTTTATGACCGGAAACATCTTCCGTGGTCACATACAGGATGCACTCTTTAATATAATAGGTATCTGGACGCATCAGGGACTACAGCTTCTCGGTATGCCGACGGAGGCTATCCACACGCCTTTCATGAGCGACCGCTTCCTCTCGATCGAGAATGCGCGCTACATCTTCAACAACATGCGCTCCATCGGTGACGAGGTTGAGTTTAAGAAGGATGGTATCATCCAGAGCCGTGCTCGTGAGGTGCTAGACAAGACACTAGACCTCCTCGAGGAGATCAAGGGCGAGGGACTCTTTACCGCGCTCTCTAAGGGTATCTTTGCAGATATCAAGCGTCCCCTGGACGGAGGACGTGGGTTGGACGGTGTCAAGCCAAAGAGCGAGCGCTACTACAACCCGACACTGGAACTAATGAAGAACCGTAAGATACAAGGCAAGCTATGAGTGGAGGACTATATTCAATGGAGGCGAAGGACTTTGACCGTACCCTCGACCTTTCGCAAGTAAAGCCTTACGGTGACACCATGAACGATGGTAAGGTACAGCTGAGCTTCACGCTGCCTGTACCTAAAGGGGCTGAGGCCGAGGAGGCCGCTAAGCTCCTACTTAAGGAGATGGGACTACAAAACCCGATGGTTGTCTTCTCAGAGGAGCTGACCAAGGGCTTTACCTTCTTCAATTGTTATGGTAGTTGCACCCATACGGTTGACTACTCCAATATTTACGTGCCCAAGGTCGAGTCGACCACATGGAGCATGGAGGAGACCGACGAGTTTATCCGCACACACATCGGACGCAAGCTGGTCGTGCTAGGAGCTAGTACAGGAACCGATGCGCACACGGTCGGTATCGATGCGATCATGAATATGAAGGGCTTCGCAGGTCACTACGGCCTAGAGCGCTACGACATGATTGACGCCTACAACCTCGGTAGCCAGGTGCCCAACGAGGAGCTCATTGCCAAGGGTATCGAGATGAATGCCGATGCCCTCCTCGTCTCGCAGACTGTCACGCAGAAGGATGTACACATCAAGAACATGACCGAGTTCATCGAGCTCATCGAGGCTGAGGGCTTACGCGACAAGATGATCGTCATCTGTGGCGGACCACGTATCTCGCACGAGCTCGCCAAGGAGCTAGGCTTTGACGCTGGCTTTGGAGCCAACACCTTTGCCGACGATGTGGCTTCCTTTATCTGTCAGGAGATCGTGCGTCGCAAAGAGGCTGCCGAAGGTAAGTAGTACTCAGCCCGCTATAACTAAGAAGTAATATAAATCAAGGTATAATACGATATGGAACTAGACAAGAATCAAGTCAGAGAGGTTATCGCCAAGCGCGTAGCCCTAGAACTAAAGGATGGCGATGTCGTCAACCTCGGCATCGGTCTACCCACGATGGTA
Organism: Porphyromonas uenonis DSM 23387 = JCM 13868; assembly: GCF_000482365.1. Classification (GTDB taxonomy): domain Bacteria; phylum Bacteroidota; class Bacteroidia; order Bacteroidales; family Porphyromonadaceae; genus Porphyromonas; species Porphyromonas uenonis. The sequence continues at coordinate 102,398 of NZ_KI535308.1, forward strand.
CCCAACTATCTCAAGCCAGACGTGCATGTGATGCTACAGTCTGAGAATGGTATGATCGGTATGGGAGGTGCTCCCGCTCCAGGCCAGGAGGATCCCCTTTGGATCAATGCTGGTGGTGGTGCTATCACTGCTGTGCCAGAGGCTGCCACCTTCGACAGTGCTACCTCCTTTGGTATCATCCGTGGAGGTCACGTGGATGTAAGCATCCTCGGTGCACTACAGGTCGATGAGGCTGGTGACCTAGCTAACTGGATTATCCCTGGCAAGCTCGCCCCCGGTATGGGTGGTGCTATGGATCTGCTCGTAGGTACACGCAAGGTGATCCTTGCTATGACTCACACTGCCAAGGGCAAAGCCAAGATCCTCAAGAAGTGTACTCTGCCGCTCACAGCAGCTGGTCAGGTAGACCTCATCATCACCGAGCTATGCGTCATCGAGGTACGCAAGGGTCAGGGACTCTACGTCACAGAGATTCGTGACGGCGTCACACGTGAGGAGATAGAGGCAGCCACCGAGGCTACGCTACACTACGTGGACGATGTCAAGCCCATGCGTCAGTAGTCCTACTACACTACTTCTAGAGCCTGCCGCCCTCGGGCGACAGGCCTTATCAAGCAACAACACACTATTATAGACAATCATATTTCAAACTATGGACTTTAGTAAGACCCCACAAGAGGAGCTATTCTTGCAAATGATCAGGGAGTTTGCAGAGAAAGAGGTTAAGCCTCTCGCTGCAGAGATCGATGAGCAGGAGCGCTTCCCCATTGAGACTGTTCAGAAGATGAGCAAGCTGGGCATCATGGGTATCCCCATTCCCAAGGAGTACGGAGGATCAGGCTCTACCGTACAGATCTACACGATGGCCGTCGAGGAGCTCAGCCGTGTCTGTGCTACCACAGGCGTTGTCGTCTCTGCCCACACATCACTATGCTGTGATCCTATCATGAGCTTTGGTACGGAGGAGCAGAAGAAGCATTATCTACCTAAACTAGCCTCTGGCGAGTGGATTGGCGCATTTGGTCTCACGGAGCCCAATGCTGGTACAGACGCTTCCGCACAGCAGACCTTTGCTGTCGAGGAGGAGGAGTGCTACATACTCAATGGTAATAAGATCTTTATCACCAATGCTGAGTACGCTCACGTCTACATCATCTTCGCTATGACGGACAAGAGCAAGGGCAACAAGGGCATCTCAGCCTTTATCGTTGAGAAGGACGACCCTGGCTTTACTGTAGGTAAGCATGAGCTCAAGCTCGGTATCCGTGGCTCCGCTACGTGCGAGCTGATTATGGAGAATTGCCGCATCCCCAAGGATCGTCTCCTCGGCAAGGTAGGCGGTGGCTTCAAGGTAGCCATGCACACCCTCGATGGCGGACGTATCGGTATCGCTGCTCAGGCGCTCGGTATCGCTCGTGGCGCTATGGATGAGACTGTCAAGTATACCAAGGAGCGCAAGCAGTTTGGTCGCAGCATTGCTAAGTTCCAGAACACCCAGTTCCAGCTAGCAGACCTCAAGGCTCGTATCGACTGCGCTAGCCTGCTCGTACGTCGTGCAGCGTGGTGCAAGGACAATGGTCTCTCTTACAACCTAGAGGCAGCCGAGGCTAAGCTCTTCTGCGCTGAGACCGCTATGGATATGACGACAAAGGCTGTACAGTTCCACGGTGGCTACGGTTACACCCGTGAGTATCCTGTAGAGCGTATGATGCGTGATGCTAAGATTACCGAGATCTACGAGGGTACCAGCGAGGTACAGCGTATGGTTATCGCAGCGCACCTACTCAAGTAATGACCCCTTAGGACACTTATTAGACATATGAAGATTATAGTATGTATCAAGCAGGTACCCGATACCACTGAGATCAAGCTTGACCCCGTCAAGGGCACACTGATCCGTGATGGCGTACCCAGCATTATGAACCCCGACGATAAGGGGGCACTCGAGCAGGCTCTGCTCCTCAAGGATCAGTTTGGTGCTGAGGTGAGCGTCATCACCATGGGACCTCCCCAGGCTACCGCCATCCTTCGTGAGGCTTTTGCTATGGGTTGCGACAAGGGTTACCTCATTTCAGATCGTCGCTTCGGAGGTGCCGATACCCTCGCCACCAGCTATACCATCTCTCATGCACTCAAGACGCTTGATTACGATATCATCCTAGCAGGTCGTCAGGCTATCGATGGTGATACAGCACAGGTAGGACCTCAGATCGCTGAGCAGCTAGACCTGCCTCAGATCACTTACGTAGAGCATGTAGACTATGATGGCAAGAAGACCCTGACCGTCATGCGCAATGTCGAGGAGGGACACGAGACCCTAGAGGTTGATACTCCCTGTATGCTCACCTTCCTAGCATCTGCTTACCAGCCTCGCTATATGAATGTCAGCGACATCATGACCGCCTTCGACAAGGAGATCACCACGCTGACGGCTGACAGCTTCCCCGTCGAGGAGGAGCGTCTAGGACTCAAGGGCTCTCCCACGCGTGTCAAGAAGTCCTTCACCAAGGGGGCCAAGGCTATGGGCACTCTCTACGAGGAGCTCACACCTGAGGAGGCCGCTGATTTGATTATCGAGAAACTTAAAGAGAAATTCATCATCTGATATGGATAAGACACAGTATAAAGGAATTCTAGTCTTCGCTGAGCAACGCGAAGGCGTCATCCAGAATGTAGCCTTTGAGCTCATTGGCAAGGCACGTGAGCTAGCCGATCAGATCAACGAGCAGGTCACAGCCATCCTATGTGGCTATCAGGTCAAGGGTCTAGCCGACCAGCTCATCCATGCAGGTGCTGATCGTGTACTAGTCGTCGATGACCCCAATCTCAAAGATTATCTCACCGAGCAGTACGCACAGGCAGTCTATCACATCATCACCGTCTACAAGCCTGAGATCGTCCTCTTTGGTGCTACCACCATCGGGCGTGACCTAGCTCCACGTCTCTCTGCTCGTCTACGCACTGGACTCACGGCAGACTGTACGTCTCTAGAGATCGGTGAGGATCGTAACCTCATGATGACCCGCCCCGCTTTCGGTGGTAACCTTATGGCAACCATTCTCTGCGATCAGAATAGACCCCAGATGTCTACCGTACGCCCAGGCGTCATGCGTCGCAAGGCCGACGACAAGACACGCACCGGCGAGGTTGAGGAAGTCAAGGTACCCTTTGACGAGCGCCGCTTTAAGGTACGCCTCGTCAGCAAGAAGCACGAGACCAAGAACATGGTCGACATCACCGAGGCTAGCGTACTCGTATCTGGCGGACGTGGTGTAGGTACCGACGGTGGCTTTGACAAGCTCAAGGCTCTCGCACAGACCATCAAGGCTGAGGTATCCTCCTCACGTGCTATGGTCGATGCTGGTATCATCGGACATGAGAGACAGGTCGGACAGACTGGTAAGACCGTACGTCCTGACATCTACTTCGCATGTGGTATCTCAGGAGCTATCCAGCACCTCGCTGGTATGGAGGAGTCGGAGTACATCATTGCCATCAACAAGGACAAGTTTGCTCCCATCTTCCAGGTAGCCGACCTCGGTATCGTAGGTGACCTGCACAAGGTACTGCCCGTCCTCACTGAGCGTCTCAAGACGCTTCAAGCTAACAAGAAGTAAACACTCCATACTGCCATGACAGACTTCCAGACCATACATTATAGTGTCGGTGCCAATGGACAGATCGGTACCCTAACGATCGATCGCCCCGAAGCACTCAACGCACTCTCTACGCAGGTACTCAGTGAGCTCGAGATCGTCATCGATCAGATCGCTCAGGAGCGCACCCTGCGCGTCCTCGTCATCACAGGAGCCGGACGCTCCTTTGTTGCGGGGGCTGACATCGCTGAGATGGCAGAGCTAACGCCCCAGGAGGCACTCGCCTTCGGAGAGCGTGGCGCTCGTGTCTTTCGCAAGGTAGAGCTGCTCTACTGCCCCGTCATAGCTGCGGTCAATGGCTTTGCACTCGGAGGTGGCTGCGAGCTATCCCTATCGTGCGACCTACGCATCGCCAGTGACAAGGCTAAGTTTGGTCAGCCCGAAGTCGGTCTAGGCATCCCCCCAGGCTTCAGTGGCACACAGCGTCTACCCCGTCTCATCGGGGCAGGCGCCGCCAAGGAGCTCATCTACACCGCGCGTGTCATCAAGGCAGACGAGGCACTCACTCTAGGACTGGTCAACCGTGTCGTAGAGCCTGACGCCCTTATGCCCACCGTGACCGAACTGGCTGAGGAGATAGCGAGCAAGTCGCCACACGCCGTAGCGATCTCTAAGCGAGCTATCAATAGGGGACTGCAGAGTGATATAGATACAGGCATTGCCATCGAGAACGATCTCTTTAGCAACGCCTTCGCACATCCCGAGCAGCGCGAGGGTATGTCCGCTTTCTTAGAGAAGCGCAAACCACAATTCTAAAACTTACTAGAGCGTGTCGCACTCCTGTGGCACGCTCTATTTTAAACCAATAACTCTATGAAAATAGTCGTATTAGGCAATGGCACCATGGGTGCAGGCATCGTGCAGACGATGGCCCAGAAGGGTCTCGCCGTCACGATGAAAGGACGTAGCAACGAGTCACTCGACCGTGCTATGCAACGTATGAACAAAGGGCTCAACCGCCTCGTCGAGAAGGGCAAGATGACCGCCGACGATCTCAAGCAGATCATCGGACGCATCACCGTCACGACAGACTATGCCGACATCGCTCAGGCTGATCTCGTTATCGAGGCTATCTCTGAGGAGATGGAGGTCAAGAAGGAGATACTCCGCGAGATCGATGGTCTCGTCCAGCCCTCAGCAATCTTTGCTACAAACACCTCTTCGCTCAGCATCACCGAGCTAGCCAGCGTCACCAAGCGTCCTGAGCAGGTCATCGGTATGCACTTCTTCAACCCCGTACCTGTCATGAAGCTCGTCGAGGTCATCAGTGGTCAGTGCACCTCTGAGCAGACACTCCAGACGACCCTCACACTCTGTGAGCAGCTCGGCAAGACAGCCGTCAGAGTGAGCGAGGCTCCAGGCTTTGTCGTCAACCGTATCCTCATCCCGATGATCAACGAGGCTATCGGTGAGTATGCCGATGGCGTTGCCACCGTCGAGGAGATCGATACCGCTATGCAGCTCGGTGCCAACCATCCTATGGGACCGCTCGCACTGGGTGACTTCATCGGTCTAGACGTCTGCCTAGCCATCATGGAGGTGCTCAACAACGAGTACGCCGATCCCAAGTATCGTCCACACCCCTTGCTCCGCAAGATGGTTCGTGCCGGACAGCTCGGACGCAAGAGTGGCAAGGGCTTCTACGACTACTCCAAGAAGTAGTCCGTTTCCCCTAGCAGAGACCGTAGCCACTGCACGCAGTCTCTGATTAAATCAAGAACGAGGGAGTATCGCCAGCAGGTGATGCTCCCTCGCTTTGTTTGTAAAAGGGTGGAGTCTCGGATAGACTCTTATAAGATGCGAACCTTATAAGACGTAAGGAATAGTCTCATCATCAACTACGACGAGAATCTTCTCTCCAGATGTCATTGGCAAGGCTAGATCATAGCTCTCGACAAAGGAAGTCGCCTCCACGATTGTCGTGCCATCAGCACGGTAAATGGTCAGATCGTGATGCTTACCATCAGCTACACGTATGGTCAGTCCTAGCTGATTTCGAGAGATTTGCAGATCAAGAGGTGTCGTCCTAGACGCTTCAATCGTCTTATTACCGGTAAAGCCATTGATAGCCTCACAGATGCCTGAGTGGTGGAAGCGGTACACATCACCATTGGGCGCTGTATAGCATAAGGGTATGCGTGTCTCGTAGCCATAGCCTCCGGTACTCTCTTCAGTCCTAATACCCGCAAATAAAAAGCCAAAGGAGTAGCCGATGCCCTCTATCCAGTAAACTTCATTAGCTGGTAGCGGGATGCCCGTCATATCCTTCATAATATAGACTAAGCGATCAGCATCATACAGGTGTCTTGTCTCAATAGCTGAAACGACTAGTGTATAGCGACTTTTCGTAGACTCACGCTGAGCTGTCGACCCATCAATGTCGTGAAGAGTAACCTGATCTCCTACCTTGAGGTTATAGTCCCAGAGCACATATTCTGGGGTTTCATCTTTTGCCCCTCCATTGACGCCACTCTTGTGTCGCGCATAAATCTTTCCGCCCGTTAGATCCTCTCTCAGGTAGGTGTAGCTGTACCCGTAGTCGGTCTTATCACCTAAGACAAAGTAGGTCTTACCATCTATTGTCTCTAGCTTCGTCAGAGCGTATCGCTCTGTACTAGAGTTCCAATAGTTCCAATGTTCAGGCTTTTCACTAGTCTGGCAGTATCTTCCGAAGACGACTTTGTAGACCATCCACTTGGCTCCCGCCTGTATGGTGGGGATGGTCGGATGCGTCTTTGGGGTGGGCGGCGTCTCTTGAGCTGATAGGCCCCAAAGGCTAGAAATGAGGACAACTAATGTAGCTGTGATTAGATTGGTGATACGTCTCATAATTGTTATTGGGCTATAGGGTGTGGATTCTCAGAGCATTTATTTGGATGGTCGTACCTCGTGCAGGGGAGTGATGTCACAAGGCAAATCGTTGTAATGAGCTGTACTAGTGATGTCGCTTGTAGCAGTCGCGACTGCAAGTTATACTATTCCCACTAAATATGCAAATGTTTGATTCCGACCTCAGTTTCAGCAACTCTATCAATGAACGTGTCGTCGGTGAGATGTTTCCAAAAACTTTCTAAGGGAGGAACAGGGGTGACGCATTATAAAAACGCACTCGTCTCATTTCCTACCTAGAAATTGCCCAAATTCCTCCGTAGATATTTTTGATTTGCTACCTAGGAAATGGCAAATTCTTCGGACTTATTTTTTGATTCTTCCGAAGTTTCATTTGATTCCTCCGAAGAATTTTTTATTCCCTAGGTAGGAATTGGGCAAATTCCTAGGTAGCTATTTGGCAAATTCCTAGGTAGGAATTCCGTTCTTCGGGAGAAAGGTGTAATCAGAGAGGTCTCGTAGACACTGTGTAGCGATAATCGAAATGCCTATTTCCTAGTTATCGTCATGTGCCACTTCTAGACGGCTGATTATAATGCGTCAGCCCTGAAGGGAGGAAAGATAGTTTTCCAAGGGAGGAAACCTTTTAGAGGTCGTGGCGTAACAGCCATTGAATGAAATAGTCGTACCTTCGCAGTGTCTTTAGGTAGACAGATCTATAGAACAGACGCAAAATGATACCACAATACAAGAGTAATCCACCACAGTGGACAGAGATATACAGCCAGTCTAACCTTCCCGCAGAGCTGCAATCGCTCAAGGACTTGACGATGAACTTATGGTGGTCTTGGCAACCACGTGCTATACGACTCTTTCAGTCGATCGACCCTGAGCTATGGGCGCAGACTGATGGCAATCCTCGCTGGATGCTTCACCTCCTAGGGGCGGAGCGTATAGCGGAGCTCCGTCAGGATCAGCACTTCCTCGCAGAGGTGCAGGCACTGTACGATGAGCTGCAGACCTATCTGCAGGAGCGTCCCGATGAGACGCGTCCCTCGGTCGCTTACTTCTGCATGGAGTACGGCATTAGCAATACGCTGCACATTTACTCGGGCGGACTAGGCATCCTCGCGGGTGACTATGTCAAGGAGGCGAGCGACAGCAATGTCCGATTGACAGCTGTGGGGCTCCTTTACCGTTACGGTTACTTCACGCAGAGCCTTGATCCGAGTGGTAATCAGGTTGCGCACTATGTGCCGCAAAACTTTCACAACCTGCCCCTTGAGCCCGTACTCAACGAACGAGGTGAGCGTCTGACGCTACATCTAGAGATGGCTTCACTGCCGGTCGTTTGTCAAGTGTGGCGCGTGCCTGTAGGTCGCGTGTCGCTCTATCTGCTGGACACGGATGTGCCTGAGAATGGGGATCTGGCGAAGAGCATCACCCACAGCCTCTATGGCGGCGACTGGGAGAATCGTCTCCGCCAGGAGTACCTCCTAGGCATCGGTGGTACGATGCTGCTCAAGCAGCTCGGCATCACGTGCGATGTGTACCATATGAATGAGGGACATGCAGCCTTTATGAATGTGGAGCGACTGGTCAATCTGGTGGAGGATAGGGGCTTGCCCTGTGACGTAGCGCTGGAGGTGGTACGCGCCTCTTCGCTCTATACGGTGCATACGCCTGTACCAGCAGGGCATGACTACTTTGAGGATGCCTTGATCGATCGTTACTTCACGCCCTTCTATAGTCGTCTGGGCATCTCTCGGGATGAGTTTATCCAGCTGGGCAAAGATAGCCACGGGAGCGGAGGTAAGTTCTCCATGAGCGTCCTAGCACTGCATACCTCGCAGGAGGCCAATGGTGTGAGCAAGCTCCATGGCGATGTGTCGAAGCGCATGTTTGCTCCCGTGTGGGAGGGCTTCTTCCCCGAGGAGAGCCACGTCTCCTATGTGACGAATGGGGTGCACCTGCCTACCTGGGCAGCGCCTGAGTGGCAGCAGTTCTTCGTCCGTCACTTCGGAGCCGACTATCTGAGCCATCAGTCTCAAGAGGAGATGTGGGCTAAGATCATGAGCGTGCCGAGTGAGGAGATACGTCAGATACGCCAGCGACTCAAGAGACGACTGATACAGCACATACAGAGCACGATCATAAAGACCCACGGAGAGATAGGACTGCCACCACAGCTTGCTAAGGCAACGCTCGATGAGCTAGAGGAGCGGGCCCTTTACATAGGCTTCTCACGCCGCTTCGCCACTTACAAGCGTGCTCATCTGCTCTTTGAGGATCTAGAGACTTTGGCAAAGATCCTGGACAATAAAGAGCGTCCTGTCCGATTTATCTTTGCGGGCAAGGCGCACCCTGCCGATGGCGGTGGGCAGGCGCTCATCAAGCGCATCATAGAGGTGAGCCGTATGCCGCAGTTTGTCGGTAAGATCATCTTCCTGCCCGACTATGACATAGAGCTTGCCAAGACGCTTATCCCGGGAGTCGATGTATGGCTCAACAATCCGACGCGCCTCATGGAGGCCTCTGGTACTTCTGGCGAAAAGGCCGAGATGAACGGGGTACTCAACCTCTCCGTACTGGACGGCTGGTGGTACGAAGGCTACAGGGAGGGCGCCGGCTGGGCACTCTCGGCAGAGTCTACCTACATCGATCAGCATCTGCAGGATCAGCTCGATGCGATGACGATCTATCAGCTCATAGAGCAGGAGATCGTACCCGCTTACTATACCGACACGCTCGCTGGTTGCTCGGATCGCTGGGTAGACTATATCAAGCGCTCGATGCTCTACATAGCGCCACACTTTACGATGCGCCGCATGCTGGACGACTACTACGAGCGCCTTTACAATAAGCTGGCGGTACGCTCCGAGCTCCTAGAGCATCAGGGCTACCAGCAGGCTCGTGATATCGTTGCTTGGAAGCAACGGGTCGCTGCCACCTGGGATACGATCACTGTCCAGGAGGCGACCTTCGAGGGGGTCATGCGAGAGCCAAACTATGATGGCCAGCCTAGCGATCCGACCTTTAAGGTGACGATCGATGCGGGACAAGTGGAGGCCGATATCGTTGCCGAGCTGATTGTCACGACGCGGAACGAGCTGACGGGCGAAGTAAGGTATGTGGGCAAGGATCTCTTTCACGAGGTGATGCCACGCATGGGGACGATTCGTACCTATGAGCTAACGGTGCCGTCGGCTCGGCCTGGTAAGTATCAGATAGCGGTGCGTCTGCGTCCTTATCTGCCCGAGCTACCTCATCTGATGGACTTCGCTTACGTTCGCTGGATCTCTTTCTGAGTGCTGGCTGTTGGCTGTTAGCTGTTAGCTCTTGGCCTTTGGCCTTTGGCTGTTGGCTGTTAGCAACTAGGGCGAAATAAATAACGAGAGGGCTCAATCGCTGAATGGAAGCGGTTGAGTCCTCTGCTGTTATTCTGAGCCTCGCTTGATAACCTATTGGTAGCAAAAAGACAACAACAGGGCAATCGACAGACGATATCTTTGCGTAGACAATCTAGGAAACGCAATATATATCGTAATCGACTATGAAACAAAAAGCACAACCTCTCACACGACTCGTCACGCTACTCGCCACGCTACTCGCCACGCTACTCGTCAGTGCCATCATCTTGCTAGCTCTCCCTCTGGAGGGACGGGCTGAGCGTCCCCCGCTTAGCACGAAGTCGGAGTACACCCTCCTCGTCTGTAGCGATCCGCACATCATGGCTCCCGAGCTAGTCGTTCAGGAGGGCCCTGCCTTTGAGGAGACATTACGTAGCGATCGTAAGCTACTCCTCGAGAGCGTACAGATCTTTGATCAGTTAATCAAGGAAGCTCTAGAGATACGTCCTGATCTCTTTCTCATCTGTGGAGACCTAACGAAGGATGGTGAGCTGGCCAGCTATCACTACCTCACGCAGCAGCTAGATCGACTCACAGAGGCTGGCATCAAGGTACTCGTCGTGCCTGGTAATCACGATGTCAACAACCCCCTTGCTCAGATCTACCTAGGGGATCATACGACTGCTACGGAGCATGTCACTCCCGAGCAGTTTGTTCAGATTATGGCGCCTTATGGGTATGACTCGTCTTCAAGCATCTCGCGAGGCCCAGCGCTCTGCTACGTGTCAGAGCCACTCCCAGGGCTTCGCGTCATCGGCATCGATGCTTGTCAGTACGAGGACAATATTGCCAATAACTATCCTACGACAGCTGGCCGTCTTGATGAAGAACGTGTCCAGTGGATCGAAGATCAAGTGCGACAAGCCAATGCTCAGGGCAAGCAAGTCATAGCGATGATGCATCATGGCATCGTAGAGCACTTCCCTGGGCAGTCGCTACTGGCTAAGGAGTATCTGATACAGGATTATGATCGCATCGCAGAGCGCCTCGCCGAGGCTGGCCTGCAGTATGTCTTTACGGGACACTTTCATGCTCAGGACATCGCAGCCAAGAGCTACAACCAGAGCGTCATACATGACATAGAGACTGGATCCACAGTCACATACCCCTGTCCATATCGTTTGGTTGAGGTCACTCCGACAGAGTTACGTATATCATCTCGTCAGATCGCCTTAGCGATGCCTTCTCACAGAGCTTCAGAAGGTACGATCTCTTTGCAGGACTACGCTTATCAGCACCTAGAGCTTGGTATAAATGATTTGGTACGCTTCCTCACGGAGCATCTAGAGAGTCAGGATAGTGCCTCGGTTATAACTCCTTATAAGGGAGTGATCAATCAGGCAATACCTGCTCTCAAGCCTCTATTTATGGAGATCTATGCGAATCACCTGCAAGGCGACGAGCAGGGCCTGCATCACAATCCAGATAGCACGGCAAGGATGACGGAGCCGTATCCGGGTGATCTCTTTGATCAGACGAAGGGGTTGATCCAAGGAATGCTACCATCGCTAACTCAGCAGATAGAGCTCTTTGAAACGGCTCTATACGACACCTCTGAGTCGGACAATAACGTGTCGCTGCCTTACGAGCACACCGCTCGTCTTGACCGACAAAGACTTGCCAAGAGCAAGCCTTAGGATTGCTTGCTAGACTTTAGACGTGCGAAATGATCTTTCGGTAGAACTGTAGTACCGAAGGGGCGGTGCGTAGGTTGTGTGGCTTGAGTGGCTGTGTGAGCGTCAAGCCTTCGAGCGTGCGACAGCGGCTGAGTGCCACGTACCCTTGTCCAGGGGCGAAGAAGCGACTCGGATCAACCACGATCTGATCGCACGTTTGCCCCTGCGCTTTGTGCACCGTGATAGAGTAAGCGACGATGAGCGGTAGCTGCGTGTAGGAGCCAGTCTGTCGCTCGACGATCTCCCCCTTCTTCTCGTCATAGTCGTAGTCTACCTGCGACCAGGTGTGAGGCGTGACAACGATAGTCTCGCCATCGGGCGTCTCCACCTTGGCATAAGGCTCCGTAATGTCGCCGACAGAGCCCCCGACGAGCTTCGTGATGACGCCCGTCGTGCCGTTGACCCACGCACCGTCGGGATGATTGCTCACGAGCATCACCTGAGTGCCCACCTTGAGCGATATCTCTTCGGGCACAGGCAGTGCAGAGGCCGGGATCTTGCCCTTTAGCTTGCCTCGTATGGTCACCTCTTTGGCATCAAGCTGAGCACAGCGAGACTGGTTGTACGCCTCCACATTGGCCCTATGCGAGAAGAGTAGCACCGCATGCTGGTCGCTCTGGAGTAGCTCCTCCTGCCACTGCGGGGAGACGCGACTGTTGAGCAGGGCGACCGTGTCCTCGCTGACACGTCCTAGGCGGATCTCTTCAAGAGCAGAGACGAAGTGCTGATCGCTCTGACGATACATGCGCCGCAGGACTATGGAGATAGGCGCCAGTGCAGCGTAGGAGTGCGCCTCAAAGAAGTAAAAGCCGTCGCTCTCAGGATAAGCGCGCTGCATCTCCTCCTGATCGGCTGTTGTCGTGACGGGTGGTAGCTGAAAGGGGTCCCCCACCATGAGGAGTTGCACACCCCCAAAGGGCACCTTGCTATGTCTCACGCTGCGCAGGATACGATCCATGGCGTCAAGCAGGTCGCATCGCACCATCGAGATCTCGTCAATGATGATCAGGTCCAGCTGGCGGATGAGCTCCCGCTTGTCTTTGCGGTAGCGACGTGTGATGGCGGAGGTATGGTTGGGATCTGTCAGCGGAGCGAGTGGTAGTCGGAAGAAGCTGTGGATCGTCTGCCCATGAATGTTGAGCGCAGCTAGCCCCGTCGGAGCCAGCTTGACAAACTTCTTATGAGTCACCTCGCAGTAGTGCTGCAGGAAGTAGGATTTGCCAGTTCCCGCGCTACCTGTCAGGAAGAGACTCATAGAGGTCTGCTCCAAACATTGCAGGGCAGACATCTGCTCGGCATTGTTCTGATCGAAAGCTTCTGGGATAACGAGCATACCGCCACCTACTCCTCGTAAAGCGTCGGGTCCTCCAGCCCGTTTGCCACAAAAGCATCGTGCCGCTCCCGACAAGTGCCGCAGCGTCCGCAGTGGCGCTCGCCACCCTGATAGCAACTGTAAGTTTTGCCGTAAGGCACTCCAAGACGAGTGCCCCGCGCCACGATCTCAGCTTTCGTGAGGGTCGTGTAGGGCGCCACCAGCTTGACCCCATTGCTGGTGCCAGCCGTGATCGCCTCGCCCATAGGCTTGACAAAACTCTCCCGACAGTCTGGGTAGATGGCGTGGTCGCCAAAGTGATTCGCTATGAGTACCTGCTGCAAGTCTCGGCTCTCAGCCAACCCTGCGAGGACGCTCAGCATGATGCCATTGCGAAAGGGCACCACCGTCGAGCTCATATTCTCCTCCGAATAGTCCCCGAGCTGCATCTCGCCACCCGAGAGAAGGAGGTCACTACGAAAGTACTCCCCGATGAAGGCGAGCGGGATGATCAAGTAAGGGATCTTTAGCTCATGGCAAATAGCTTTGGCAGCGGCTAGCTCACGCGCATTGTGCTTGGAGCCGTAGTCGAAGCCTACGGCACAAGCCACCTCCTCACGATATTCGTAGAGGAGCGTCGTGCTATCCACACCGCCTGAGAGTGCGATCAGTGAATTGCGCATTATCGTTGTTTTAGTAAGAACGAGCGATGATGACTCTACACTTAGAGGGGCGACCAGTCACCATACAGCGACCAGGCTCCGAGGGAATGTCACGAGGTATGCAGCGGATCGTTGCTTTGGTCTCCTCCTTGATACGAGCCTCGGTCTCGGCAGTGCCGTCCCAGTGGCAGAGGAAGAAGCCGCCGTCCTCGATGCGCTCCTTGAATTCATCGTAGCTGTCGCAGATGTAGGTGCGCTCCTTGAGCGACTTAAGCGAGCGGTTGTAGAGGTTGCTCTGGATATCCTCGAGTAGCTGCTCAATGTGTGCGGAGATGCCCTCTAGAGGCATGGTCTCCTTGGTGAGCGTGTCACGACGAGCCACCTCGACGGTACCATGCTCCAGGTCGCGCATACCGAGAGCGAGCCGTACGGGGACACCCTTCATCTCATACTCAGCAAACTTCCACCCGGGCTTCTTATTGTCGTTGTCATCGATCTGAACCGATACGCCATGCTGACGCAGCTCGCTGACGATCTTGTCGGCTGTCTCGTGGATGCGCTGCAGCTCCTCCTCGCTCTTGTAGATCGGCACGATGACTACCTGGATAGGCGCAATGCGTGGAGGCAGCACCAGTCCGTTGTCGTCGCTGTGCGCCATGATGAGTGCACCGACCAGGCGTGTGGATACGCCCCACGAGGTAGCCCAGACGTAGTCACGATTGCCCTCCTTGTCAAGGAAGGTGACGTCAAACGCCTTGGCGAAGTTTTGCCCTAGGAAGTGCGAAGTACCAGACTGCAAAGCTTTGCCATCCTGCATCATAGCCTCGATGGTGTAGGTGTCGATAGCTCCGGCGAAGCGCTCGGTCTCGCTCTTGACTCCGACGATGACAGGCAGTGCCAGCATTTCACGGGCGAAGTCCTCGTAGACACCGATCATCTTGCGTGCCTCAGCGATTGCCTCCTCTTGGGTAGCATGTGCCGTGTGACCCTCCTGCCAGAGGAACTCAGCCGTGCGGAGGAAGAGACGCGTACGCATCTCCCAGCGCACCACGTTGGCCCACTGATTACAGAGCAGTGGCAGGTCACGGTAGCTCTGGATCCAGTTTTTGTAGGTACTCCAGATGATGGTCTCACTCGTCGGACGAACGATTAGTTCCTCCTCGAGCTTAGCATTGGGGTCTACCTCTACGCCATCGCCCGCCTCGTTGGTACGCAGTCTGTAGTGCGTCACGACGGCACACTCCTTAGCAAAGCCCTCCACGTGCTCTGCCTCGCGGCTGAGGTAGCTCTTAGGAATAAATAGTGGGAAGTAAGCGTTGCTATGTCCCGTCTCCTTAAATCGACGATCGAGGTCCTGCTGCATCTTCTCCCAGATGCCGTAGCCGTAGGGCTTGATGACCATACAGCCACGCACGGAGGAGTTCTCCGCCAGTCCGGCCTTGACAACGATATCTTGGTACCACTGTGAATAGTTTTCGTCACGTGGTGTGAGTTCTTTGATCTCTTTTTTAGCCATGATGCTAGTCTATCTGATTTATTTGCTAGCAAAGGTACCGCTTTTCGCTAGAATTCACAATCTGAGACGGTTGTCTAGATGTCGCAAGTCTTACGAGTAATCCTGTGTAGGGCCGCTCGGTTGGACGCAAACCGTCGGTGCGCCCGTTGTCGTACAGCTCTACGTGTAGCGACTTGTAGGGACGCACGGTCGTGCGTCCGTCCCCGTTAAAATCACGATGCTGTAACCTTTGACACAATGGACGCACGACCGTGCGTCCCTACAACCGTTACCCGTCTCGTGCCTCCCCACAACCGTTACCCGTCTGATAGCTCTGATAGCTCCGATCTCCCCTCTAATTTCTAACCTCTAATCTCTAATCTCTCTCCTCTCCCCCCTCTCTTGCTCAATTCGAAATAAAGGTATAACTTCGCAGAAAATGTAATTCGCACGGCCGAGCCATCACAGCTCCCCCCCCACTTCTAAACTCTAATCTCTAACTTCTAATCTCTAGCTACACTATGAGCAAACAACTCCGTATTTGGCTCTTCGTCCTCCTCACCACGCTCCTCACCTCCACCTCCCTCCTCGCCGAAGGCGTCATCACCATGACTACCTCCAGAAAAGTCGGAGAAAAAATCACACTAGATATCAAAGCAAATGGCAGTGTTACAATAGATGGTGTCAAAGAGGGTGCAAGGTCGGACGGTTTCAAAAACTACACAATCTCAACGAATCGAAGCATAGTCATTCGAGGAGATGTGATTGAGCTAGACTGTTCTAGAAATAGATTGACTAGCTTGGCGTTTTCCGACTGTACTTCTTTAACGAAGCTTAACTGCTCTGACAATCGATTGACAAGCTTAGATGTATTAGGCTGCACTTCCTTGGCTGAGCTTGACTGCTCAGCTGCGGGAGATACGAAACAGCAGTTGACAAGGTTGGATCTCACTGGTTGCACTTCCTTAGTTAAGCTTAATTGCTCTAGTAATCAGCTAACTAACTTAGGCTTGTCAGGTTGCGTCTCTTTGACAATGCTTAACTGCTCTGCTAATCAACTGACTAGCTTGGATGTGTTTGGTTGCACAGCCTTGACGACCCTTGACTGCAGGGGCAATCAACTGACCAGCTTGGATGTATCTGGTTGTACCGCCTTGACAACCCTTGACTGCTGGGGCAATCAACTGACCAGCTTGGATGTATCTGGTTGTACTGCTTTGACGACCCTTGACTGCAAGGGCAATCAACTGACCAGCTTGGATGCCTCGGGCTGTACCGTCCTGACATCTCTCGACTGCGGGAGTAATCAACTGATCAGCTTGGATGTGTCGCAAAATAGAGCTTTGAAGACCCTTATATGTGCAGGTAAAAGTGGAAAGACTGGTGTTTTGAGTCACTTGAACGTCTCTGGCTGTAGTGCCATGACAACGCTTGACTGTCAACGGAATCAGCTAACGTCCCTAGACGTGTCGGGTTGTAGTTCATTAAAAACGCTCCAGTGTTCATACAACCAGATAGCAGACTTGAAAGCTTCTGGTTGTAGCTCCCTAATTGACATTGACTATCAATCGAATCCCCTAACCAATATAGACTTGTCAGGCTGTGACGCTTTTACTTCATTCAACTGTAAAGCCATAGGGGTGAAAAAGCTAAACTTGTCAGGATGTAAGTCTCTTGTAGAATTTTACGGCAATAGTTCTGTGGAGTTTTTAGACTTGTCTGGGTGTGAGAGTCTCACGACTTTTTCCTATAATAATAATGGGTTGCTAAAGAGTCTAGATGTGTCAAACTGCATATCTCTAAAAACCCTAAACTGTAGCTCCAACCAGCTATCGCTTTTGACACTAGTGGGATGTACAGCTTTGACTAACCTCAATTGCGCATCCAATAAGTTAAAGTTCTTAGATGTTAGTGGATGTACATCTCTTGATGAGCTAGATTGCTCTAAGAACCAACTAAACAGGTTGGTGCTGTCAGGATGTTCAGCTTTGAAAGCTATTAATGCCTCCAGAAATGAATTGACTCAGCTTTCCCTCTCAGGACTTGCTTCTCTGAATAGTATAGATTGCTCTGACAATCGACTAATAAGTCTAGAGGTATCCGATAGTAAGTACTTAGCAGCACTTGACTGCTCGCAAAACCAAATCAAAGGTAAGGCAATGCTTGAGCTTGTCAACAGTCTTCCAAGTCGTCAAGGGAAACAGAACGGGCAGTTTCGTGTCGTTGACGAGAAGTCTTCCAAAGAAGGTAATGTCTGCCTTAAGTCAGATGTTGCATTAGCCAAATCAAAAGGGTGGCGACCTGAGCACTACACAACTTACCTTACCTGGGAATCTGGCGCTGCCCAAGGATGGCGCTCTTATGAGGGAAGTGGCGAAGACCCTTATGTTGTACAAGTCAAGAAAACAGGAGAAGGCTCTATTTCAGTTTTAGGGTACCCTTATCTAGATGCTGTTCCCCACGGCGCAGAGCTAACTATTGTGGCTGAGCCTGCTATTGGGTACAAGTTAGAGGCTCTAACCTCAAATGGCGTTGACATACTTGAGTCCAAAAGAGTTACTATTACTGAGTCCACTATCATTATAGCAGTTTTTTCAAAGGTTACAGAAACCTATGCTGTTGTTCAAGAGATTACAGGTCGTGGAGAGATTCAAGTATCTGGGGCTACTAATCTAAAGAGTGTGGAATATGGAACCGAATTAACTATAACTGCGACACCAGCTACAGGCTCTGAGCTAAAAACTCTCACTGCTAACAACGTAGACATCATTGACTCCAAGCGCATTACGGTCAAAGAGAATGTGACGATCAAGGCTGTATTTGCTGAAAAGAGCTACCCTGTTACAACAACTAAAGAGGGCGAAGGTACAATTACAGCAAGGGGTGCAGATGATCTTGGAGCTGTACCTTATGGCACCGAATTAACAATTGAAGCTACGCCAGCTGAGGGGTACGAACTAACAGCTCTTACCGCTAATGGTCAAGATATCCTTGCCTCCAAAAAGGTAACTATCAAAGGAGCTACTGAGGTAAAAGCGACCTTTACCCAAAAGACAAGAAACTTTGTCGTTACGCTGACGAAGGAGGGCGAAGGTACGATCACCGCTACAGGTGCAGATGATCTCGATGCTGTGGCTTACGGCACCGAGTTGACGATTGTTGCTACGCCTGCCGAGGGTTACGAGCTAACTGAGCTTACTGCCAATGGCACGGATATCCTAGCTTCCAAGAAGGTGGCTGTCAAGGTGGCTGTCGAGGTTAAGGCGACCTTCTCAAAGAAGACATTTGCTGTGACACTAGAGAAGGCTGGCGAAGGAGAGCTCTCTACCACGGGTACCGACAATCTCAAGAAAGTTCCTTATGGTACGGAGTTGACAATTATTGCGACTCCTGCAGAGGGCTATGAGTTGACATCCATTGTGGTTGACGGAGTAAACATCACTGCTACCAAGAAGGTCACAATCAAAGATAATGTAACAGTCAAGGCAACCTTTGCGAAGAAGAGCTTTGCCGTCACCTTCGACAAGGTGGGTGAAGGTACAATCACCGCTACGGGTGCAGATGACCTGAAGGCTGTGCCTTACGGTACGAAGTTGACGATCAACGCTACACCTGCCGAGGGTTACGAACTTCAATCTCTCGTTGCTGGTGGTGTAGACATCACAGCTACGAAGAAGATCGTTGTCAAGGACAACCTAACCGTCAAAGCGACCTTTGCTAAGAAGAGCTTCGCCGTCTCTCTAACTAAGGAGGGCGATGGTACGATCTCCGCAACGGGTGCAGATGATCTCAATGCTGTGGCTTACGGCACAGAGTTGACGATCAATGCTACACCTGCCAAGGGTTACGAACTTCAATCTCTCGTTGCTGGTGGTGTAGACATCACAGTTACGAAGAAGATTGTTGTCAAGGACAACCTAACCGTCAAAGCAACCTTTGCTAAGAAGAGCTTCGCAGTCTCTCTAACTAAGGAGGGTGAGGGTACGATTACCGCGACAGGTGCCACCAGTTTGAATGCTGTGGCTTACGGCACGGAGTTGACGATTGTCGCTACCCCAGTTGCTGGCTATGAACTCGTATCCATTACGGCTAATGGTGCTGACATCACCGCTACGAAGAAGGTAGTCGTGACCGACAACCTAACCATCAAGGCAACCTTCACGAAGAAGAGCTTCGCAGTATCTCTGACCAAGGAGGGTGAGGGAACGATCACCGCGACAGGTGCCACCAACCTCAACTCAGTCGCTTATGGCACGGAGTTGACGATTGTCGCTACCCCAGCTGCTGGCTATGAACTCGTATCTATTACGGCTAATGGTGCTGACATCACAGCTACAAAGAAGATCGTTGTCAAGGACAACCTGACCGTCAAGGC
>NZ_KI535308.1:121822-284322 GCF_000482365.1 Porphyromonas uenonis DSM 23387 = JCM 13868
AAAGGCGAATCGCTGTGTTGCTTTCGGGATTCGGCTTCGGTCACATACGGAGGTATGCTCCCTTCAGACCTCACCCTCAGCGCCTTGCGCTTCATTCTTTCTGCAAAGTCAGGACAATCTTGTAAGCAAGATTGTGAGACTGTTGACTTTTGCAACAGTCTCATAGGTAGCAAAGCGTCAGTTCTCTCCACGCACGCTTTTTTGAAGCCTCAAGATAACAGTTAACCCTCATCGGAGAGCGGGCTGACTTAGTCGATGGCAGGGCTGATGCATTGTAAAAAATGAGCTCGTTTCAATTCCTACCTAGGAATTGCCCAAATTCCTCCGTAGATATTTTTGATTTGCTACCTAGGGAATAAAAAATTCTTCGGACTTATTTTTTGATTCCTCCGAAGTTTCATTTGATTCCTCCGAAGAATTTTTTATTTCCTAGGTAGGAATTGGGGGAATTCCTAGGTAGCTATTTGGCAAATTCCTAGGTAGGAATTCAATTCTTCGGGAGAAAGATGTAATCAGAGAGGATCCGTAGCCACTCTATAGTGATGCTCGAACTGCGTATCTCTAGTTATCGTCATGCGCAGCTTCTAGACGGCAGGTTATCAGGCATCAGCCCTGGCTAACTTAGTCGGGGAGCCTATTTGTATCGCTTATTTTGCTAACTTTGTCGCCAGAGCAGTAACAGCAGCAATCAAACCATAAGCTTAAATCATGGCAGTAGAAATCAGACAAATAGATGGACGCAAGGAGCTGAAGAAGTTTGTTGAGTTCAACCTTGAGCTGTACAAAAACAATCCCTATCACGTCCCTGGCATCATCAAGGATGAGATAGACCTACTGGATAAGGACAAGAATCCCTCCTTCGATGTATGTGAGGCTGCCTACTTTCTGGCCTACAAGGATGGCAAGATCGTAGGGCGCATCGCGGGTATCATCAACCATAAGGCAAACGAGACGTGGAATCAAAACTACGCACGCTTTGGTTTCGTTGACTTCATCAATGATGACGAGGTGGTCGACAAGCTCTTTGAGACTGTCGAGCAGTGGGGTCGTAACAAGGGCATGGACTACATACACGGGCCGATGTCCTTCACCGATATGGATCAGGAGGCGATGCTCGTGGAGGGCTTTGACCAGATGGGTACGACCGTAGGACTATACAACTACGCTTACTACCCCAAGCAGCTGGAGCGACTAGGCTATGCCAAGAGTACAGACTGGAAGGAGTACCTGATCAAGATCCCTAAGGAGATCCCTGAGAAGCATCAGCGCATTGCTAATCTGGTGAAGGAGAAGTATGGTCTCAAGGTGGTTAAGTACAAGAGCCGCAAGGAGATTATGTCTCACGCTGAAGAAATCTTTACCACGCTCAATAAGGCTTACGCACCGCTCTACGGCTTTAGCGAGTTGTCGTCCGCACAGATGGAGTACTATGCCAAAGCCTACCTACCATTACTACGTCTAGACTTCTTTACCGCTATCGTCCGAGAGCGTGACCAGCAGATGATTGCCTTCGCTATCACGATGCCCAACCTGAGCAAGGCGATGCGCGCTGCCAAAGGACGGCTCTACCCCTTTGGCTTCATACCTCTACTGAATGCGCTCAAGACCCCGCCCAAGGTGGTCGACCTCTACCTCATAGGTATACTCCCTGAGTATCAAAACAAGGGAATCAATGCGCTGATCTTTGCTGACCTGATACCGATCTACAACAAGCTAGGTGTCGAAACCGCTGAGAGCAATCCTGAACTGGAGACTAATATGGCGGTACAGCTGCAGTGGAGCTACTTCGAGCGTAAGCACCACAAGACGCGCCGTGTCTTCATCAAGGAGCTCTAATCTCTTCCTTTACTTACCCTCACCTTCATGCCGACACAAGAACCACTAAATAACCCAGACCTGCTATCCCCCAGCGCAGTAGCGGGGTACACCGAGGAGGACTTTCGGACGCTCTCCTGGAGCGAGCATATCCGCAAGCGTCCTGGTATGTATATCGGTAAGCTCGGTGATGGTACGCAGGCGGACGACGGTATCTACATCCTCATCAAGGAGGTGATAGACAACTCCATCGATGAGTTTGTCATGGGTGTGGGTAGTGAGATACGCATCACGATAGAGAGCGAGACAAACGAGGTGCAGATACGAGACTACGGTCGAGGCATCCCGCTCGGTAAGCTCGTTGATGCGACCTCTAAGATGAATACGGGCGCCAAGATCGACTCGCAAGCCTTCAAGAAGTCGGTCGGTCTAAACGGTGTCGGTCTCAAAGCGGTCAATGCGCTCTCCTCGACCTTTACCGTCCAGAGCTGGCGCGAGGGGGAGACCTCTTCAGTCACCTACGAGCGGGCTGAGATGGTCGCTCATACACCAGCGGAGCCATGGGAGGACAAGGAGGAGCACGGCACATTGGTCTCCTTTACGCCAGACGCTGAGGTCTTTCGCAACTCACACTACGACCTCCGCCATGTGGAGGCGCTCGTGCGCAACTACTGCTACCTCAACACGGGGCTGACACTCTACCTCAACGATAAGAAATATGTAAGCCGTCACGGGCTACAGGACTTCCTCTCAGACACCATCACGGGCGATCCGCTCTACCCAATCATACGTCTCACGGGACCCGACATAGAGGTCGCTATCACACACATTGAGCAGTACGGGGAGGAGTTTTACAGCTTTGTCAATGGTCAGTACACCACACAAGGAGGTACCCACTTGACAGCCTTTCGCGAGCAGGTGGCTCGTGTGATCAAGGAGTTTTCGGGCAAGGGCTTTGAGTACGGGGACATTCGCTCTGGCATGGCGGCGGCGATCAGCATTCGCATCATCGAGCCTGAGTTCGAGAGTCAGACGAAGATCAAGCTTGGCTCCAAGGAGATGGTGCCCCAAGACCCGATGTTTGAGCATGAACCGTTGCGGGGCGTGACGGTACAGAAGTTTGTCGGCGACTTCCTCAAGGAGAAGCTCGACAACTACCTCCACATGCACCCCGAGATCTCCGAAGTGATGCTCCAGACGATCCAAGCCAACGAGCGTGAGCGCAAAGCGATGAGTGGCGTGACCAAGCTGGCGCGTGAGCGTGCTAAGAAGGCTAGCCTGCACAATAAGAAGCTACGTGACTGCACCGAGCACTACAACGATCCGAAGGCTAAGAACCCCGAGCTGACCAGTATCTTTATCACGGAGGGTAACTCGGCTAGTGGATCGATCACGCAGAGCCGAGATGCGCGCTACCAAGCGGTCTTTAGCTTGCGAGGCAAACCGCTCAACAGCTACGGGCTGAGCAAGAAGGTGGTCTATGAGAACGAAGAGTTTAACCTCCTTCAGGCTGCGCTCAACATCGAGGACGGCCTCGACGGCTTGCGCTATAACCGTGTGATCATCGCTACCGATGCCGATGATGACGGTATGCACATACGACTCCTGACGCTGACCTTCTTCTTGCAGTTCTTTCCCGAGCTGGTGCGGCGTGGGCACGTCTACATATTGGAGACACCGCTCTACCGTGTCTCGCTCCCAGCCAAGCGTAAGAAGAGTATCACGGCACGTGTTGCCTCAGCGGGTAAGAAGAAGGGCGGCAAGAAAGCGGCCATCGAGCCAGCGTCTGAGGCGGAGACCTCAGCCTACTGCTACAGTGACCAGGAGCTCAATGCGGCTGTCGAGCGGATGGGAGCTTCGGCTCAGATCACCCGCTTCAAGGGTTTGGGAGAGATCAGCGCCAATGAGTTTAAGGAGCTGATCACGGAGGAAAACATCAAGCTCCGTCAGGTGTCGCTCCGCAAGGAGGACAATCTCAAGCGAATGCTCCACTTCTACATGGGCAAGAACACGCCCGACCGTCAAGACTTTATCATAGACAACCTAGTCATCGACGAGGAGATCGTCTAAGTCTCCCCAGCTAGCTTAGCAGACAGATATGAAGCGTATCGGATTCTTTGCGGGTTCCTTTGACCCCTTTACACTAGGGCATGCGGACATTGTGGCACGTGCTCTCAAGATCTTCGACGAGGTGGTCATAGGTATCGGCACGCACCCAACGAAAAAGCCGTTCTTCAGCTCTGAGCAGCGCGCTCTACAGATAGAGACCGTCTATGCGCAGGAGCCTCGTGTCCGTGTCGTGAGCTATAGCGGTATGACTATCGAGGCGGCGAAGCAGTGTGGCGCACAGTTTCTCATACGTGGCGTACGCTCCACGAGCGACTTCGAGTACGAGCAGAGTATCTCTCAGATCAATGACCATCTGAACGGACCTATGACCGTACTCCTCTTTGGAGCGCAAGGGCTGCTCCACATCTCTAGCTCTATGGTACGGGAGCTCCTGAGCTGGAATCTAGATGTGTCTGACTACGTACCCAGTGGCATGCCTTTGACTTTTGACTAATTAGCTATCTCCTATCCTCTCACTATGCGACAATCAGCTGACATCAATCATATCTACGACCTACTCCTCCAGAGCGACGGTATCTGCACTGACACGAGACATCTGCGTCCCGACTCGCTCTTCGTATCGCTACGAGGAGCCCACTTCGATGGCAATCGCTTCGCTGCAGATGCCCTCAAGCAGGGCTGCAAGTATGCTCTCGTTGACGACCTTAGCTATATAGATGAGGTCGAGGAAGCCGACCTTCGGGAGAGGCTCATCTACTACAAGGACGGAGGCTTTGAGGCGCTCCACGAGCTGGCGCTCCTTCATAGGGCGAAGTCCGAGGCGACCTTCATAGCGATCACGGGGACCAATGGCAAGACGACCACCAAGGAGCTGGTCGCTGCGGTCTTGTCCGCCAAGTATCGGGTGCATGCTACGCAGGGGAACTACAACAACGAGATAGGCGTCCCGCTTACCCTGCTACAAGTTCGCCCCGAGCATCAGTTTGTCATCGTCGAGCTCGGCGCTTCGCACATCGGAGACATAGCTTCGCTCTGCAAGCTGGCTCAGCCGCAGTACGGCATCATTACGAATGTAGGGCGGGCTCATCTCTCAGGCTTTGGCACGCCCGAGGGAGTGGTCAAGGCTAAGAGCGAGCTGTACGCTTATCTGCGAGAGCACGGCGGACAAGCCTTCTGCAATGGCGAGGACAAGACGCTCATCAGCAACCTCAATGGACTGCCCACGGTCTACTACAACGGCACCTCTTCCCCACGCATCACGGGCTCCGTACTCCCCACCGATGAGTCCGGACTGCTAAAGATAGAGTGGCGTGACCAGGAGACTGGTGAGAGCTATCAGCTAGCGACAAAGTTAGTCGGCGACTACAACCTCAACAACATACTCGCAGCCATCACCGTGGGACTACACTTCGGCTTAGATCCGAAGACGATCAATGAGGCTGTGACCAATTACCAGCCACACAATGAGCGGTCACAAGTCCTTCCCCCGACAGCGCAAGGCAACCGCGTCATCCTCGACTGCTACAACGCCAATCCCTCCAGCATGGAGGTGGCGCTCAGCAGCTACTTCACGATGGACTCGCAGGGGCTCAACCGCATGCTCATCCTCGGCGACATGAACGAGCTCGGAGACGCTGCCGAGAGCGAGCATATCACCGTCATCAGACAGATACAGAGCTATCTCCTGCGCTATCCTAAGATGGTCACTTACTTCTGCGGGCCCAACTTCTTTGCTCTGCAGGCTCGCTACGGGAGCGAGCACTTCATCTTCTTCCCCTCAGCAACCGCTCTCAAGCAATACTTCACCAGACACCAACCGCAGCACAGCTTTATCCTGATCAAAGGCTCTAACTCGCACCATCTCTCGTCTATTGCGGAGCTATGCTAAAGAATCGGCAGCAACAGCAACTAGAGCAGCGCCAGACCCTCACCGCCCGGCAGATACAGCAGATACAACTGCTGGAACTACCTGTCACCGAGCTGGAGCAGCGCATCAGTGCTGAGATCGAGCGCAACCCCGCCCTCGAAGAGGCTTACACCGCTCGTGACGATTCCAATGAAAGCAACGCAACCAACGAGCAAGTCGACTCTTCCCTAAGCCAATCTGACCAAGATCGGCTCGAAGCGCGCAACGAGTTCGGCAATGACGACGAGATCCCAGCTTATCGGCTGAGGATGATCGCCGAGAGAGAGCAGCAGCGCGAGGAGATACCCTTTGCCGCTCACGGACTCTCCCTCACGGACTACCTCGACAACCAACTCTCCACCCTAGAGCTCACCGAGCGGCAGCAGTTGCTCGTACCTTATATAGTAGGCAACCTCCGTGAGGACGGTTACCTAGACCGCTCGCTCCCGCTCATCGCTCAGGATCTACTCCTCAAAGAGGGCATCGACGCCTCCGAGCAGGAGCTCGCCGAGCTACTCCAGATCATTCAGAGCTTAGACCCTCCAGGCGTAGGAGCTAGGACGCTACAAGAGTGCTTACTACTGCAGCTGCACCGCATGGAGCAGAGCGAGACCGTGGTCAATGCGGAGAAGATCGTCTCTAGCTACTTCGATGACTTTGCTTACAAACGGTTCGAGCGACTCACCAAGCGAGGCTTTGATCAAAAGCAGCTCGAGGCCGTGTCGTCGCTCATTCACCAGCTCTCGCCCAAACCCGGCAACGGCTTTGACTCCTCTGCAGAGACCCTCCTTTCGAAAGTCACACCCGACTTCATTATCACCGAGCATGAAGGCGAGCTCACCCTGACCCTCACCGACCAGCGCGAGATACCCGCCCTCACCGTGTCGCCAAGCTACAAGCAGATGATCGCCGACTACCGTGATGCCTCAACCAGCGAGCGAGCCAAGCTCAAGGAGACAATCCAGTACACCCGCGACCGAGTCAAGGACGCCGAGTGGTTCATCTCCGCTCTGCAGCAGCGTTACGACACCCTCCGCACGACCATGACCATCATCATGACATTGCAGCGAGACTTCTTCCTCTCAGGCGACATCGTAGACTTGCGCCCCATGATCCTCAAGGACGTTGCCGAGCTAGCCCGACTAGACATCAGCACCATCTCACGTGTCAGCAATAGCAAGTACGTGCAGTGCCAGTGGGGCATCTACCCCGTCAAGTTCTTCTTTAGCGAAAGCATGCAGGCAAAGGACGGTAGCGATGTCTCCACCAAAGTGATCAAAGATTGCCTCAAGCAAATCATTGATGGGGAAGATCCACGCCAGCCACTCACAGACGACCAACTCACAGAGGAGCTCTCACGCCAGGGCTATGACATAGCGCGCCGCACCACGGCTAAGTATCGACAGCAACTCGGGCTCCCCACAGCTCGCTTGCGTCGCAAGCTGACTAAGTAACTCAATCATGCCAGTCAAGCGTAGCTACCGTCTCCTGCTCTGGAGCTTCCTGTGCCTCCTCCCCACCCTGCTCCCCGCACAGATCATCAGCACCACCACCATCTCGGGCATTCTATACGACCGAGAGACCGGAGAGCCGATCCCCTACGCCACCATCTCCACCGAGACACGCCAGAGCGTCACCGGAACCGCCAGTAATGACAAGGGCGCCTTCACCATCAAGCTACAGCAAGAGCTCATCGCCACAGACTCCATCGCACTACAGATCAATTGTTTGGGCTACGAAGGTTGCACACTGCTCTTGGACAAATACCAAGATCACGAACTAGGTCGCATCCCCCTCTTCCGAAAAGAAACGGTCATGGAGACGGTCGTCGTCAAGCCCAAGAAAGAGCGTTACCGACGCAAGGGCAATCCCGCCGTAACCATCATGCGACAGGTGATGCAGCACAAAGAGCGCAACCATCTATCCGCCCTACCAGACTACTCCTACCAGCTCTACCAGAAGACCCTCCTCGCTCAGGGCGACATCACACGAGGCAAAGGCTACTGGGGCATCCCCAAGTGGCGTATGAAGAGCTTCGTCGACAGCTCTGCTCTCGCCAGGACACCCATCCTCCCCTTCTCCCTACGTGAGCGACACATCGTCTACGCACAGCAAGGCGGGCACCCAGAGAACCCGCTACTCCTCGGCACACGACACAGTGGGGTCGAACAGATTGTCGACGAGGGACTGCTATCAAGCAATATAGATGCCCTCCTCGCTCCCGTAGACATCTACGACAACGATCTGCCACTTCTCTCCAAAGAGATCATCGGTCCCCTGCACTCTCAGCTCGGCATCACCTTCTACAAGTACTATCTCCTAGACACCATCCCAGACGCCTCGGGCAATCCCTGCTATCAGATACAGTTCGTACCGATCGAGATGCGTGACGCAGGCTTTTCGGGTACGCTACTGGTAGACACCGTGGACTACAGCATCCACCGAGTAGAGATGCGCCTCCCCACCACAGCCAACGTCAACTGGGTAGACCGCCTAGAGATTACCATCGACTACGCCCCGCAGAGCATCACACGATCAGACGGACGGCCCGACACCCTATGGCTCCCCGAGCGACAGCGCCTTGATGCACTCTTTCGCGTATCCAAGCGACTAGACATCTCAGCCTTAGCTCGCGTCACCTCCATCTACAGCCACTACAATACAGGCGCCACAGCGCTACGACCGGAGGTACTCGACCCTCGTCTCCTCCTCCCCGCCGACACGCTCCAGCAACTCATGACACGCGTCATCGACGACTACGGTCTGGTCATTCGCCCCGAGCCGATCGACTCCACCGAGCAGCGCGCCACACGGCTTGTCGACTATATCCTCCACGACCCTGGGTACAAGTTCTTTTCGCTATGCGCCAGGATGGCTTCCGTAGGCTTTATCCCGATACCCGCTGAGCCACTACACCGTGAGCGTGTCTATGTAGATCTCGGTCCCCTAGAGACCCTCATCAGTGCCAACCTGATCGAGGGCGTACGGCTGCGCCTCGGGGGTATGACCACGGCCAGACTGCACAACCAGCTCTTTGCCGAGGGATATGTCACCTATGGCTTTAAGGACAAAAAGTGGAAGTACTACGCCCGACTCATCTATGCTACTAAGCCTAAGGAACTACATCCCCACAACTACCCACGAAACAACTTTGCGCTCTCCATACGCAACGACCTCTTCTTCCCAGGAGAAGAGAGTTACGGACTTTACAAAGATGGCATCGCCTCCATCTTTGGCACCTACACCATCACACGGCGCTACTATGGACTAGATATAAAGGCCTCGCACGAGATAGACTGGTCGCCTAGCCTCTACTCCAATATATGGGTCGACTACCAGCGCCAGCGACCCACAGGCACGCTCCACTACTATACGATCGATGACGAGGGCAAGCAGTACGAAGTCCACGAACTACGACAGACCGAGATCGGAGCCTCACTCAGCTGGACGCCTGGACGCACGCCCTACTCAGGCCGCAAGCCCGGCAGCATCGTATCGGCAGACATCTACAAGCCCTCCTTCACAATCACTGGATCGGTCTACCCACGAGGCCTATGGGGCAACGACCAGACCCACGGCGCGCTCCATCTAGCCTACAGCCAGAGACTGTATCTCAGCATATTTGGCGCACTCGACATAACCCTCCAGAGTGGAATCGCTCTAGGCAATACCCCGCAGTCACAGCTCTTCACGCCCTATGGCAATCGCGCTTGGCTACTCGTCCCCGACGCCTTCCAGACCATACAGCCACTAGAGTTCATCGCCGACAAATACCTTGACTTCAAGCTCCTCTATCGTATGGAGGGCTTGCTCTTCAACCGTATCCCGCTCGTCAAACGACTCGGACTGCGAGAGCTCGTCGGCATCCACGGCTACTGGGGCGACACATCGCCACGGCACATCACCCCGCGTCCTGGGCAAATCCTCCTCCCCACCTACGCCGAGCCTATGCGCAATGACCTACACCTAGAGCTATCGGCCGGGCTGAGCAACATCTTTAAGGTGCTCTCCGTCCAATACTTCTACCGCGTCACAGGCCGTGGGCTCCCCACACGTCAGCGCCACTCCGTCCGCCTCGGCATCTCTGTCTCCTTCTGACTCTCCGCTCAGCGCCGCTTAAACGACCGCTAAGTTTCCCTTAAGCAACCGCTAAATGAGGCTGTTGAATAGCTCAGCAATCTTCCTCGTTCAGGTCGTTTTTTCCCAGCGTCGTTCCAATTTCATCTGGGTTAAACTAGAGTTTTATACAGGAGAAACTTTGGACTCCTTCGAAGATATGTCGTTTTATGCCTGAACTGAAGTGAGAAACCTCTAGAAGAAAAACACGAAAAGCGCAACGAATAGGCGTCTTCCGCCCATCTAATCAACCAAATAGACGAGCATCGGACCATATTCCTCTAGAGATAGTTTTCAAAACGGTCAACTTTCGATTATACCACCAAAATAGATAGCACTAACTATAAGCGAGTTACGATTTTCTATCGGACAACTTATCAACAATTGAATGTTTTCTAGTTGATTTATTTGCCCACGTCAATTATTGGTTGTAATATTGCAAACGAAATCCGAGAAGCTCAGGGTCGTGACGTTCTTATAACGAAACCTCTCTAGCAGACTTAATCTTGTAACCCTTCATATATCTATTCAAGTGAAGCAAAAGACATATTCCTTTGATGAGGCTTATCAAGCCACATTGGACTACTTCGGCGGTGATGAGCTGGCCGCCAAGGTGTGGGTGACCAAGTACGCCCTCAAGGACAGCTACGGCAACATCTATGAGCAGACCCCTCGCGACATGCATCAGCGCATAGCTCGGGAGCTGGTCCGCATAGAGCACAACTACCCCAACCCGCTCTCTGAGAGTGAGCTGATGGATCTGATGGATCACTTCCGCTACATCGTGCCTCAGGGCAGCCCGATGACCGGAATCGGCAACAACTACCAGATCGCATCGCTCTCAAACTGCTTTGTCATCGGTCTAGATGGTGAGCCCGACTCGTACGGTGGCATCATCCGTATCGATGAGGAGCAGGTCCAGCTGATGAAGCGCCGTGGTGGCGTGGGGCACGATCTCTCGCACATACGTCCTAAGGGTTCGCCCGTCAAGAACTCTGCCCTCACCTCTACGGGCTTGGTTCCCTTTATGGAGCGCTACTCCAACTCCACTCGCGAGGTGGCGCAAGATGGTCGTCGTGGTGCGCTCATGCTCACAGTCTCGATCAATCACCCAGACAGCGAGTCCTTTATCGATGCTAAGATGACCGAGGGCAAGGTGACGGGTGCCAATGTATCGGTACGCATCGACGACGCCTTCATGCAGGCGGTCGTGGATGACAAAGAGTATGTGCAGACCTACCCCGTCCACTCGAAGGAGCCTAAGTTTACCCGCACCATTCAGGCGCGCCAGCTATGGGACAAGATCATCTACAACGCTTGGCGGAGCGCTGAGCCTGGGGTGCTCTTTTGGGACACGATCATCCGTGAGTCTGTGCCCGACTGCTACGCCGATCTAGGCTTTAAGACTATCTCGACCAATCCTTGCGGGGAGATACCTCTCTGTCCGTACGATAGTTGCCGTCTGCTGGCGATCAATCTCTACAGCTATGTGCGCAATCCCTTTACGGCAAAAGCTTCGTTTGACTTTGATCTCTTCCGTGAGCATGTTGCCAAGGCGCTCCGCATCATGGACGACATCATTGACCTAGAGGCGGAGAAGATCGATGCGATCCTCATGAAGATCGCCGCAGATACGGAGACCGAAGAGGTCAAAGCGGCTGAGCGTGAGTTGTGGCGCAAGATCAAGCGCAAGACCCTCCTCGGACGTCGTACGGGCGTCGGCATCACAGCCGAGGGCGATATGCTCGCTGCGATGGGCATGCGCTACGGCTCGGACGAGGCTATCAGCTTTGCAGAGGAGGTGCAGAAGACGCTTTGCCTATCAGCTTACGCTAGCTCAGTAGAGTTGGCTAAGGAGCGCGGAGCCTTTGACCTCTATGACACAGAGCGTGAGAAAGACAATCCTTTTATCCAGCGCATTGCCAAGGCTGATCCGAAGCTCTATGAGGAGATGAAGAAGTTCGGCCGTCGTAATATAGCGTTGCTGACCATCGCTCCTACAGGGTCGACGAGCCTTATGACGCAGACTTCGTCAGGTATCGAGCCAGTCTTTATGCCTGTCTACAAGCGCAGACGCAAGGTCAACCCCAATGATAAGAACGTCAAGGTGGACTACACGGACGAGACGGGCGATACCTTTGAGGAGTACACGGTCTACCACCACAACTTCCTCACCTGGATGAAAGCCAACGGCTACGACTCCGAGAAGAACTATTCGCACGAGGAGCTACAGGAGCTGGTCGCTAAGTCTCCCTACCACAAGGCTACTGCCAACGATGTGGACTGGGTAGCTAAGGTCAAGATGCAGGGACGCATACAGCAATGGGTGGATCACAGCATTAGCGTGACAATCAACCTCCCGTCCGACATCTCTCAGGAGATGGTGGCTACGCTTTACATTGAGGCGTGGAAGGCTGGTTGCAAGGGCTGTACCGTGTACCGTGAGGGCTCTCGCTCAGGTGTGCTCATCTCGGAGGAGCAGCAGAAGAAAGAGAAGCAAGCCAAGGCTGAGCAAGAGGCAGCTGCAGAGATTCCCGTAGAGCCCACGCCTATGTCTCAGGCTGTACACAAGCGCCCCAAGGTACTAGAGGCGGATATCGTGCGCTTTCAGAACAATAAGGAGAAGTGGATCGCCTTCGTCGGTCTACTGGACGGTAAGCCTTACGAGGTCTTCACTGGTATCGCTGACGATGACGAGGGTATCATGCTTCCAAAGAGCGTGACGAAAGGTAAGATCATCCGTAGCTACGACGAGGATGGCACGAAGCACTACGACTTCCAATTCCACAACAAGCGTGGCTTCAAGACTACGGTAGAGGGTCTGGACACGAAGTTCAACCCCGAGTACTGGAACTATGCGAAGCTCATCTCAGGCGTCCTGCGCTACCAGATGCCGATAGATCAGGTGATCAACTTGGTCCAAGGCATGGAGCTCAACGATGAGAGTATCAACACCTGGAAGAACGGTGTGGCTCGTGCTCTCAAGACTTATCTCCCGAGCGGTACAGCCGTATCTGCCGCCTGCTCTAACTGCGGACAGCATACGCTAGTCTATCAGGAGGGTTGCCTCATCTGCACCAACTGTGGCTCCTCAAAGTGTGGCTAGTCACAGATAAGCGCTAAACATCGGAAAACCCCACCATTGTACGACACAATGGTGGGGTTTTGTTTTGGGTTCTTACAGCTTTTGCTGGCAGAGGGAAAACGCGCGCTCCTTACATTCGCTCGATGCGATGGGTGAAGGGGACACCAGCACGGTGGAAGAGTCGTCCCACGGGACAGACCTTTTCGGTTAGCTCGAGACACTTCTCTAGTTCCTGATCCGTGGCGGTCGTCTTGACCCGTAGCGTGTAGTCGATCGCTTCCATCTCGCCCTCCGTGGTCTGTGCCTCAAGATCTATCTCTAGATGCTCGATGGTCAGGCGCTTCTTCTCGGCCATCGTGGTGAAGATCGTCGCGATGCAGCCATTGAGCGACATGGCGAGGAGCTCGAAGGCGGTAGGTCCCTGACCTGTACCGCCAGAAGCGACGGGGAGGTCGACGGTTACGCTGTTTCCTCGTTGATTATCAATTTGCGAGAGGTAAGCTCCCTGCTTGACTAAGTGCGTTTTCATATCGTTTACAGTGTTATTAAAGTGAGACTTCCTTAGGACTCAAAAGAGCATCTGCTCCTCAGCGACATACTCCGAGAGGGACTCACGAAGCATCCCGATGTATCGTCCACTAGCGTCATAATGATGTCGATAGAGTAGCTGGGTGGCTAGGAAGACTCCGCTCTGCGCTGCCTGGCACAGATAGCGGATAGCCTCCGTGCGACGAGCGGGTTGCAGCGGATCTATCAGGAGCATCCGCCCTACCTCGTAGCACGCCTCGGGGATGCCCGCCTCGGCGGCTCGCTCCCACAAGGAGACGACACGAGAGCTGTAGCAGTCTCCATCTTGGTGATACCACAGCTTACCGAGCAGATAGCACGCTTCGGGTGCATCTTGCCTCAAGGCTACCGTGAGCCAGTACTCCACCCGCTCCATCTGAGCGAAGAGCCCATCCTGTGCGTAAGCTCTCGCAAGTGCTATCTGAGCCTCCACGAGCCCCGCTTCGGCAGCCGTCTCTAAGTGATAGAGATACTGCTCGTGACTACGCACTACGCCCAAGCCTCTCTGATACATTTGCGCTAAGAGGAGATGAGACTTCGGATGCCCCAGCTGAATCGCCATACGCAAGTAGTCGCTCGCCTCTCGGTAGTTCTTCCTTAGTCCCATCTGCGGGCTCGTCAAGTGTAGTGCCAGAGCGTACAGATCCTCCACATTTCCCCGCAGGGCTACCCTCTGGCGCAGGTAGCGTCTCAGACAGTTTTGCGCAGTCCTGTCAGCGTGTGGCTGATAGAGCTTAACTAAGTAGTCAATCGCCGGGAGCGAGTCGTGACGAGCCGCACGATGTAGCCAGTGTAGCCCCTCTGTTTGCAGATACTCAAGATGATCGGTCGGATCCTCTAGCTCTTTCTGCAGAAGACTGTACAGCTTGCCCGATCTTCTCGTATCAACGACAAGGTCGAGCTGTTGCGTCATCAAGGCAAAGAGCTGCTCGCAGTCGATACCGCCAGCCACGGCACTGGTCGTCTGTGGCGAGAGTAGGTCTGAGCTAGACTCTTTGGGCTTAGAGGGCATGGATCAAGAGACGTAGAGGAGCAATCCCTTGAGATACTCCCCCTCTGGGTAAAAGATGTTGATCGGATGACAGGGACTTTGCCCCAAACGTTTGAGGATACGCACCTCTCGTCCCGCAAGCGTGGCGGCCGTCATCACCGCTAGGGTAAACTCCTCCATCGTGACGGCTTGCGAGCAGCTAAAGGTGAAGAGCAGTCCGCCATGGGCGATCGCTCTAAGTGCTGACTCGTTCAATCGGCGGTACCCTCCCAAACCTTGTTGCTTATGGTTGCGCTGCTTGACAAAAGCTGGTGGATCTAAGACGATCAGATCGTAGGCTCCTGGCTCGATCGCAGAAAGATAGTCGAAAGCATCAGCCACGACCGCCTCGTGCCTCTGGAGCGTTTCGGAGTCAGAAGAGAAGTTGATCGCCACACTCTCCTCGCAAAGTGAGATAGCTCGTGCAGAGCTGTCTATCGAGACGACGCGCTGGGCGCCCCCTCCGAGAGCATAGACGGAGAAGCCCCCCGAGTAGCAGCAGATGTTGAGGACATTGCGCCCCCGAGCGTACGACTCGACAAGACGTCTGTTGTCACGCTGGTCCACGAAGAAACCAGTCTTCTGTCCCCGCTCCCAGTCTGGCAGGAAGCTGTAGCCGTACTCCCGCACCGTCCGATCATAGTCTGCCGAGGGCGCCTTGCCTAGGTAGCCATTTGGCATAATCCAGTCGCTAGGTGTCTGCGCTGGGAGCGTCTCGACAGACTTGTCGTAGACGTAGTGCACGCCTAGCTCTGGGAGCTCGCACAGCACCTCAGCGATCAACTGACGTAGCGGGTAGAGGCTCAGCGCATGTATCTGTATCACAGCCACCTCTCGGTAGATGTCGATGACCAGCCCTGGTATGAAGTCGCTCTCACCATAGCATAGGCGCCAGCAGTTTGTCGGTCGCCCGTCTTGGCTCTGGAAGAGCGTCTTGCGAAGCTGAAGCGCTTGGCTCAGACGTGTAGTAAAGAAGGCACGCCACTCCCCTATCTCCTCCTCGCCAAAGGTCAGCATGCGGACGGCTATCGTCCCGCCCTCGTAAACGCCTTGCCCCAGTCGCTGCGAGCCATCGTGGTTGAGGATAGTCACTGTCGCGCCTAGCGGTATGCTCTCCTTGCTGCGCTGCAGTGCGCCCGAGAAGACCCATGGATGGTGTCTGAGGAGAGGCTCCTCACGGTGGGGCTTGAGGTATAACTGATACATAGGAGTGGTGGTAGATTGTGTAGCTCTTGTGGTAAAGTCCTAGGATGGTTGCTCGGGGCAGAGCCCGAAGTGGTGCAGTAGTGGCATTGGCTCCGACTCGAGACGATGATAAATGCGGAGACAAGCGTATGCGTCTAGCGCAGCGTAGCTTTGCTGTGCAGGCGTTAGCGTAGCCGCCTCCCAGTTGCTTAGCTGAGCACGCTTGCTAATCTTCTCACCGAAGAGTATCGCATAGATCTTTTGCAGGCCCAAGTCGTGGATGCCGTAAGCAGGTGTAAGACGCTGCAGGTCTACAAAGCCTTGTGGCTGTAGCTCTTTTGAAAACCTCCTCAGCTGTCTCCGATCTCCGCAAAGGTCTAGTCCCACCTTGAGTATATCCTCACGCTCCAGTAGCCCCTGCAGGCGTGGCGGGATGCCTATCTTGTTAATCCTAAAGAGGTAGCAGCAACTCTCGCTCGACAGCTGAATAAGCGCTACCGACTGACGCTCATACTTCTTAAAGACAGGCTTAGACTCTGTGTCCATACCGATTATAGCACATTGCTCTAGAGCTGCTACGGCGGGCTCCACTTGCGGGAGCGAGTCCACGACAACGATTTCACCTGTGAAGGTCGCTTTGGCTAGTTTGCCTATATCCTCTTTAGTAATTGATGACAGCACGATTGTTTACTCTTTATATATTGTATGCTTCTTGAGGCTCATCCTCCTCTAGCTCCTCGGCATGCTTGTGATAGTGTAGCACACGCAGGGCCGACAGGAGCGCATCGCCTAGGTATGTGTCAAAAGCGTATTGCAGTATCGCGAGCGTCGCGACGAGCAGCTCGCCAGCATCCTCTCTAAGCACCAGCAAAGGCGTACCCAGCTCACGGTAGATCAGTACCAAGAGCCGTGAGAGACGCTCAGGCTGTAGTTCGCCATCCTGCGTCACACCCACAGGGTAGTGGAGGAAGAGATCCAGCTCCTCCCCCAGTAGCGCACGCACCTGCTCCTCGTAGTAGCTCACCGTCTCATCCGAGATCATCTGCGTGTAGCCCGTGAGCCACTCCTCCAGCTCCTCCGTAGAGGTAGTCGGCATCTGCGATAAGTAGCTAAAGATCTCTGGCAGATAGCCGTAGGTACGCTTTACGAAGTCCGAACGACTATACTCAGACGCATGCTCTATGAGCGCACAGTAGTCCTTGCACAGCGTGAGGAAGGCGACTAGCTCCTGCGGATTGCTCTCGCTCGTTTGCTCCATATGCACTCTAACGGATCAAGACTTTACTTAGCAAAAGCACCTTCCTGGATCAGGTACTCCGCAATCTGAATGGCATTGAGCGCAGCCCCCTTCATAATCTGGTCAGCCACGCACCAGAAGGTGACACAGCCTGGCTCAGCGAGATCAGCTCTCAGACGTCCCACATAGACTGGCTCTTGCATAGAGCAGTGTAGAGGCATCGGGTAGCTACGCTTCGCAGGATCGTCCATCAGGAGTAGCCCCTTCTGATGAGACATCGCCTCGCGCACCGCCTCGACCGTGAGTGGCTCAGCACACTTCACCCAGATAGCCTCGCTGTGGGCACGCAGTACCGGGACACGCACGCAGGTGGCACTGACACGTATCTCATCGTCGTGCAGGATCTTGCAGGTCTCATTGTACATCTTCATCTCCTCCTTCGTATAGTCATTGTCCGTAAAGATGTCAATCTGCGGAATGAGATTATATAGGAGTTGATTGCCGAAAGCCTTCGTCTGCAGAGGTTTGCCCATCGCTTGGTCACGCACCTGCCCCTCCAGCTCGAGCATTGCATCGTGACCCGCACCGCTCGCAGCTTGGTAGGTAGCCACATGCACCCGCTCTATCGGGCTCAGCGCATGGATCGGAGCCAGCGCCACGATCATCTGGATCGTGCTGCAGTTCGGGTTAGCGATGATCCTCTTGGCTGGATGTAGCGCATCAGCACCGTTGACCTCAGGCACAACGAGCGGCACCTCGGGATCCATACGGAAGGCACTCGAATTGTCGATCATCAGAGCGCCATGCTTCGTGATCGTGCTGGCGAAGTCTAGCGCCGTCTGTCCCCCAGCAGAGACGAAGGCGATGTCAATATCCTTGAAGTCATCGTTTTGGGCCAGGAGCTTTATCTTGTACTCCTTACCACGGAAGGTTATCTCACTGCCCGCACTGCGAGACGAGCCAAAGAGTCTCAGCTCTTCAATTGGGAAGTCCCGATGCTCTAAGAGACGTAGGAACTCACGCCCCACGGCACCACTGGCACCTACTATAGCTATCTTCATATTATTCTCGTTCTGTAGAGTTAGAATTAAGGTCTATACGATTGTAAGCTCAGAGAGTCATCTCCAGCTCCAATGCAAAAGTACCCAATCTGCGCCAATCGGCAAAAAGTTTCCACCGCACCACACATCACCTCGAGGATAGGGTTTCATTTTTCGCAAAAAAGGCGGGTAGACGCTTTGATATATTCGAAAGTTATCGTACCTTTGTGGTGGCTTTGTGCTGAGAGTACTTTCATCCCTCGAGTAGGGACTCGGAGTCCTCAAGGCTTAAAAGGGAATCAGGTGAAACTCCTGAACAGTCCCGCTGCTGTAATCCTCGCAAAGCAGGCATCATAACCACTGCACCTCGTATAAGTTGGTGTGGGAAGGGATGTCTGTATGAGGTAAGTCAGAAGACCTGCAAGGCTTGAAGCGCTACGAGGTATAGCATAAGGAAATAACCGTCAACCTTCAGATCCTAGTCTGAGACTTCTATTCCCCCAGCTGTACGCTCCTCGCTACTCCTAGTCGAGCGCGACGGGAGATGTATGTTACAATGCGAGCGATGCATCTAGGCATCACACCACGATGAGTAGTGAATGGGACATCTTGAGTGCCTACCAGCTTTCTCGGCGAGAAGTAGCTGTGACACAACCTTCCGAGTCAAAAAAGCTTTGATCACAGTAATGCACCTAGGAGACTCTTTGGATGCTCATACGAGACTAGATAGGAGGACATTTACTTTAAAAATAGGGGAACGTTTTCGATAAAGTGATTGAGCAATGTCTTGCTACTACGATCTCCCTGAGTACCATAAAGGTATGCGTGCTACCCTAGCACCCGTGCCATACGAGATCTATTAGGTGTCTGATCGTCACTACAAGGGGAAGCATACAGCAGGCTCTCGTCTATGCCACTGTCCCTATATTATACTATGCTAGTGCGTGCGACCTAGACCAATCTGTGTCACCACGGAATCTGTGCAGAGCGACCACTGTACATACTTATCACTTGAGGAGCAGCTGTAGGTTCTAGTCAGTCTACCCAAGACTAGGTGATAGACCAATAGATCCTCTTGCCACCCCGAGCAAATCATGATGCGAGTCATAAGGAGACTGTTGCAAAAGTCAACAGTCTCACAATCTTGCTTGCAAGATTGTCTAGACTTTGCAGAAAGGATGAAGCGCAAGGCGCTGAGGGTGAGAGCTGAAGGGAGCATACCTCCGTATGTGACCGAAGCCGAATCCCGAAAGCAACACAGCGATTCGCCTTTATGCAACAGTCTCAGGGTGAGGCCACAACCTCACTCCGTAAAGCTGAGAGGATCCGCTACTAAGAGACAGGTATGGTGCGTACCACTGGTCACAGGTTAAGTGTGTGTTGAAAAAGACCAGCCACTACCACCCTACTCTCCCTCAAAGAGAGTCTCACCGTAGCCCACACCCCTCTTCAGATGAGCATCGTGGTCACTGTTCCGCTCTAGGAGAGTCCCGTTGACCAGCTCAACGGACTCTAGAAGAAGCTATGCCACACGCCATGTGACGGTATAGCGAACCAGAGCTTTCGAATGGTTGAAGTCCACACGCAGTACTATGAGTACTTGTCGTGTGGACTTCTCTTTTTAATACTGACGTGTAGCGACATGTAGGGACGCACGGCAAGTGTCGAGCCAGCCAAAACGAGTAACGATTTGTAGGGACGCACGGTCGTGCGTCCATCCCCGTTAAAACTACGATGCTGGAACCTTTGATGCAACAGACGACAACGGACGCCCTCCGACTAGACACTCACCGTGCATCCCTACACAGGGCTACTCGTATTGCGGTACTACAACGAACGACTGCATCTGCACGGAGCCCTCTACCACAACAAAAAAAGAGGATAATACCGCAAACCAGTACCATCCTCCCGTAGTGGAGCATATCGGACTTGAACCGATCACCTCGACACTGCCAGTGTCGCGCTCTAGCCAGATGAGCTAATGCCCCAAAAGTCCCAAAGAAAGTAAGACCTTTCCCACTCGGGATATCTAACGAACTGTGGCAAAGGTAATGAAAACTTTCCACTTAACCCAGGCTACTCAATTTTAGCAAGTCAGCGACAAGGCTGACGCATTATAATCAGCCGTCTAGAAGCTACACATGACGATAACTAGGGATACACGGTTCGACTATCGCTACAAAGTAGCTATGGCACCTCTCTGATTAGACCTTCCTCCCGAAGAATTAAATTCCTACCTAGGAATTTGTCGAATAGCTACCTAGGAATTTGCCCAATTCCTACCTAGGAAATAAAAAATTCTTCGGAGGAATCAAATGAAACTTCGGAGGAATCAAAAAATAAGTCCGAAGAATTTGCCATTTCCTAGGTAGCAAATCAGAAATATCTACGGAGGAATTTGGGAAATTCCTAGGTAGGAATTGAGACTAGCTCATTTTTACAATGCGTCACCCCTGTTCTGCACACGACAAGGCCGACTGCCTCTTCCTCGTTATTTCACAGAGAAAAAGAGTTTGTAAGTAGCCATCGGCATAAAGCCCTGCGTGTACATCGTCGAGTACTCACCATTATCGAAGAGGATAGACATAACGTTCTTACGGTTCGTCACATTCTGCAGGTCTACCGCCCACTCTTGAGTGATACGCTGACCTATCTGGCGAGCACCTATCTTTAAGTCTGCTCGGAGGTAATCCTTAGCTTGAAGAGCATTGACTTGTGTCTTGTCAAGCTCTATCTGACCACTCTGCTTATACAGATCCTCTCGTATTGGTGTGTAGCGGATGCCCCCCGCATAGGAGGCCTTGAGATCGGTAAAGAGCGCCCAGTGCTTCGGCAACTTCCACTCATATCCACCCGTTAGATTGACAAGGTATCGACCATCGAAGACCGTACTCCACCACTCTTTCTGAAATCCTGTCGTATAGGTCGAACTGTAGAGTGAAGCGTTGAAGAGGAGGTAGTAGTTATTGCTATAAAACTTCTCCACCGTAAGCTCTACACCGTAGTTTCTACCACGTCCCTTATTGACTAGATCGCTCTGACGCTCTATGTAGTTTTGCCCAGCGCCTCCTATCTCTAGGAGCGTCCATATAGAGTTCGGGTCATTGACCACAGGCACTTTGTATAGCTCTTGATAGTATCCCTCTATCTTAGCATGCCAGTTGGGTGCAAAAGCCCAGTCATAGTAGAGATCCACTTGCGCACTACGCGTAAAGTCAACCCGCTTATTGCGATATTCGATACCC
Source organism: Porphyromonas uenonis DSM 23387 = JCM 13868 (assembly GCF_000482365.1). Classification (GTDB taxonomy): domain Bacteria; phylum Bacteroidota; class Bacteroidia; order Bacteroidales; family Porphyromonadaceae; genus Porphyromonas; species Porphyromonas uenonis. The sequence goes on from NZ_KI535308.1 coordinate 143,119, forward strand.
TGCGGTGCATAGTAACGGATGAAGTAGAAGGAGCGAGGGAGCATCTGACTATACAGTCCCGCAGCAAGACCGATGGTATGAGAGCGAGTTGGCTGATACTGGAAGCCCATACGGGGCTCGATAGCATAGCGATCATTGATCGTAAGGTACATACTATGTAGTCCCAATGTGGCTGTCCAATAGTCTCCTAGGCGATGACGATACTGTCCATAGGCTCGGATCATGCCATAGAGCGGGCTCTCCTCAGCAATCGTCCGTACGCCTTGAGTAAACGTACTATCAGCCGTCTGCTCCAAGTAGCGTGCATCAAAGAGATCACCTCTGACTCCCGCCACGAGTAAGCCCTCCCGAGTAGGATGCCACGTAAGGTCTGAGTGTAGGGTCCACCTATTCTCCTGTGCAGCCTCCGACCACATGAGATGCCACTGAGGATCCTGCTTGCCTCCTCGGAGGTTCATCGTATCAACAGGCATACTGGTATCAGAGCGCACGAAGGAGAGCTGCGTACGGAGTGACGTACGGGAGGAAAACTGTACGCTGTGTGTCAGCCCTGCAATATAGACTGTAGAGTTGATTGCCAAGCGCTGTGCGAAGGAGAGCTTACTAAAGTCGTAATCGGCATATTCAAAATTGTCTCCCAGCTCATTTGTGGCAAAGTGTATGTGACTCTTACTAAATAGTCCGACGAAAGAGAGCGTATGCCCATGCCCTAGGTCGAAGTGGAGCTTCGTCGTGAAGTCTTGATAGCGTGGTACCACTGGCATCTTAAAGCCTAGAGCATGCACTATATCAGGGACTGAGTAGCGATAAGAAGCAAGGTAAGACGATTGACTCCCCTTACGCAGGTACCCCTCAGCCCCTAGCTCTAGTCCAGTAAAGCCTGACTGTAGCCAAAACTCATGTCGCTCAAGATTGCCACGGCGTAGACGCAAGTCAAAGATACCCGAGAGCGCATTGCCATAAGGAGCTGGCCAAGCACTCAGGTGAAAGTCCGAGTTGGTCAGCAGATTGGTATTTAGATAGCTTACCTGTCCTCCAGTCATACCGACACCTGTATTGAAGTGGTTGGGGTTGCTGATCTCGATACCATCTAGGATCCACTGCACCCCAGCGGGTGAATTACCTCGTATGATGATATCGTTGCGAGAGTCGTTGACAGGCATGATACCAGCGAAGCTACGCACCATACGAGCAGGGTCGCCTAAAGAAGCAGCAAAGCGATACGCCTCATCAACGCTAAAGCTACGCGCTCCAGCTAGGCTAAGCCTATTCGTAGGAGTACTCTTGTCATACGGAGCGGTCACAACCACAGCATCAAGCTTGGTATCTGACGGAGTCAAGGTTATATGCAGCACGCTCTGCTTGCCTGCGACAACGAGGAGATCTACCTCCTGAGACTCATAACCTACACAACTAATCTGCAGGGAGCAGCGACCTACAGGTAGCCGTAGAGAGAACTTCTGATCTGAGCCTGTCGTTGTCCCTACGAGTGGATCACTACCGACTAATACGATCGAAGCTCCAACGATCGTGTCATCAGGTACTGCGGAGATGACCTCTCCGCGCACCTCTTGTGTAAATGGCTCCTGAGCATTCAACCGAGCATTTAGATAAGCGGTAAATTCAAGGGTAATGATAAGTAAGACGAGCTTAGTAAGATGTTTCATACGAGTTTGAGAAGATTGATTTCACTCGCAAAGGTACTCCAAAGATGTTAACGATGTGTGACACATACACTTCGGCAGTTTCTATCCTAAAAGGTCTTCATTGCACAAAAAGCATGACACAGATCATCGTTGCATATACATTTCGCTATATGGACTTGTTCCTAAAAGGTTAGTATCTCCATTTTCACTATCTTTGGGGAGTGAACGAACTTAGCTCAACTAATTCAATACAGATCAATCAATAACATCATACCATTATGAAGACTACTCCATTTACAGAGCGACACATAGCACTGGGTGCTAAGATGCACGACTTCGCAGGCTACAATATGCCTATCGAGTATCCTACCGGAATCCTTGAGGAGCATATGAATGTGATCAACGGCGTCGGCGTCTTTGACGTGTCACACATGGGAGAGTTTTGGGTCAAGGGACCGAAGGCTCTCGAATTCCTACAGAAAGTATCGAGCAACGATGCCTCCAAGCTGGAGGTTGGTCAGATACAGTACAGCTGCTTCACGACGGAGCAAGGCACACTACTAGACGACTTCCTCGTATATCGCTACGAGGAGAACAAGTACATGCTCGTACCCAACGCTGCCAACGTGGTTAAGGACTGGGCATGGTGCCTCAAGCAAAACGATATGGGCGCTGACCTAGAGGATGGCTCCGCCAAGGTCGGACAGCTAGCCGTACAGGGCCCGAAGGCGACACAAGTCCTGCAGCGCCTGACGGACATCAATCTACTCGACATCCCCTACTACCACTTTACGGTAGGCATCTTCGCAGACTGCCCCAACGTGATCATCTCCAATACGGGCTACACGGGCTGCGGAGGCTTCGAGCTTTACTTCTTCCCCCAGTATGCCGACAAGATCTGGGACGCTATCTTTGAGGCTGGCAAGCCCGAGGGAATCATGCCAGCTGGTCTAGGTGCTCGTGATACGCTCCGTCTGGAGGCTGGTTTCTGCCTCTATGGCAACGATATCGACGATCAGCACACATCACTAGAGAGTGGCCTAGGCTGGATCACCAAGCTCACGGACAATAAGCCTGAGCTCGTAGGCCGTGAGGCTCTACTCAAGCAGAAGGCCGAGGGCGTAACGCGCAAGCTCGTAGCCTTCGAGATGGTCGACAAGGGCATCCCCCGTCAGCACTACGACATAGTCAACGAGGCTGGCGAGAAGATCGGCGTCGTCACCTCTGGTACCATGTCTCCCGCACTCAAGGTGGGCATCGGTATGGGCTACGTCTCTACGGAGTACAGCAAGATAGACAGCAAGATCTACATCTCCGTCCGCAAGCGCAACCTCGAGGCTAAGGTGGTCAAGCCCCCCTTCCGCAAGTAATCACATGCTGCGCTAAGCGACAAGCAGCACGCTAAGCAAAGCCCTCCACTGAGCAACTCATCCTCACTCGTGGAGGGCTTTGACATCGGCTCAACAAATTTTCCTTCCTTATGGCACATCTAACTTTTGACATTTGTCCTTGCCCAGCGCTCTACCCTTACTACCATCAGGAGGACAGCGTGGTGGTCGTGGTGGACATACTGCGTGCTGGCACCTCGATGGTGGCAGCCTTTGACCATGGCGCTAAGGAGATCATTCCCGTGGCGACGACCGAGGAGGCGGAGAGCTTTCTCGGCAAGGGCTACGTGGTAGCTGCCGAGCGTAATGCGATGCGTTGTCCGTGGGCTGACCTAGGCAACGACCCCTCCGAATTTACCGCTGAGCGGATCGGCGGACGCAGCATCGTATTCACGACGACCAACGGTACCCAAGCCATTCACGCAGCTCGGGAGGCTGGCGCAGCGGAAATCATCGTAGGCGCTTTTAGCAATCTCACCGCCGTAGCGCGTCATTGCCAAGCTTCGGGGCGTGCCGTGACGGTACTCGCTTCTGGCTGGCAAAACAGCTTCTGCATCGAGGACACGCTCTACGGCGCAGCGCTCCTAGACAAACTAGAGGAGCTGGGCACTACCTACCGACTCACCGACAGCAGCCGCACGGCACTAGAGCTGTACCGTCAGCATCGTGCCCACCTCTACGACTACCTCTACAATTGCGATCACAACCAGCGTCTGATACAGCGTGGCTATCCCGAGAGCTTACGCCTCTGCCTCAAGCAAGACAGCTCGATACACATTCCCACGCTCAACGAAGCTGGACAGCTATATGTCTAAACCGCTGCCCTCAGCGCTAATTTCCGTACATTTGCAACGCAAGTAGTTTCAGACCCATTATACACAACCCGCTATGATTAGTTACTTTGTCCTTGGTGATACGATTTATGCCGTCTCACACACCACAGCTCTCAGCAAGGAGACCTGCGAGCGTCTCTCGTGGCTCTTTGGCGGAGCGCAGCTAGCTCCCGAGTCTCATCTCGAGGGCACCTTTGTGGGACCTCGTCCTACGCAGGTGACTCCATGGAGCACCAACGCTGTGGAGATAACGCAAAACATGCGCATCGCTGGCATCGATCGTATCGAGCAGCTCACACGTACTCACGAGGCGAAGCCGCACTACGACCCGATGCTCCAAGCGATCTACAAGGGGCTAGGTCAGGAGAGCTTCGCCATGACCGCTGAACCACAGCCGATTCGTGAGATCACGGATCTAGCGGCGTACAACGAGGAGGAGGGACTAGCTCTAAGCGAGGAGGAGATAGCCTACCTACAGGGCGTCTCGGCACGCATAGGTCGCCCGCTGACTGACTCTGAGGTCTTCGGCTTCTCCCAGGTCAACTCAGAGCACTGCCGCCATAAGATATTCAACGGCACTTTCGTCATCGATGGTTTGCGACAAAACGATTCGCTCTTTGCGATGATCAAGCAAACCTCCAAGGAGAACCCCAACGGCATCGTATCGGCTTACAAGGACAATGTGGCTTTTGTCAAGGGTCCCCGCGTCTGGCAGTTTGCGCCAACGAGCGCGACGGAGCCCTCGCTCTTTACACTACGGGAGCGCAATACGGTCTTGGCTCTAAAGGCTGAGACGCACAACTTCCCCACGACGGTCGAGCCCTTCAACGGGGCGGCTACTGGCTCGGGCGGTGAGATACGCGACCGTATGTGCGGCGGCAAGGGGTCGCTACCACTCTCTGGTAGTGCCGTCTACATCACCTCCTACCCACGTCTAGAGAAGGATCAGAAGCTTAGCCCCGCCAAGCTAGACCCACGCCCGTGGCTTTACCAGTCTCCGCAAGAGATTCTGACGAAAGCGAGCGACGGCGCTAGTGACTTTGGCAATAAGTTTGGACAGCCACTGATCAACGGTTCGCTACTCACCTTCGAGCATCAGGAGGGTGCCGACAGCACGCTCTACGGCTACGATAAGGTGATCATGCTGGCGGGCGGTATGGGCTACGCTCCCCAGGAGGATGCTAAGAAGGAGACGCCACAGCCTGGCGAGACGGTCGTGCTACTCGGTGGCGACAACTACCGCATCGGTATGGGTGGCGGTGCCGTCAGCTCTGTCGCTACAGGCGAGTACAGTAGCGGTATCGAGCTTAATGCGGTACAGCGTGCCAACCCTGAGATGCAGAAGCGTGTCCTCAACGTGGTCCGCGCCATCAGCGAGCAGGGCGACAACCCGATCGTGAGTATCCACGACCACGGTGCTGGCGGGCACCTGAACTGTCTCACCGAGCTGATCGAGGAGACGGGAGGACGCATCGACATTGACGCACTTCCCGTCGGCGACCCGACGCTCTCCGCTAGAGAGATCATCGGCAATGAGAGCCAAGAGCGTGTCGGTCTGCTCATCCAGGAGCGTGAGTATGCGCAGATGGAGCAGATAGCACGTCGTGAGGGCAGTCCTATATATAAGGTAGGCGAGACGACCGACGATGAGCGCCTCCTCTTTAGCACAGAGCGGGAGGGACGCGCTGCCATCGACCTAGCCGTATCCGACCTTCTGGGGCAATCGCCCAAGACGGTTATGGAGGACGAGACGGTCGCTCATCAGTTTGCCCCAGTAAGCTATGACAAAGAGCTGTGGCGCGAATATCTAGACAAAGTATTGACCCTCGAAGCGGTCGCCTCTAAGGATTGGTTGACCAACAAAGTGGACCGCTCCGTGACGGGTCGTGTGGCACAGCAGCAGTGCGTCGGTGCGCTCCAGCTACCGCTCTCCGACCTCGGTGCTATGGCACTAGACTACGACGGTAAGAGCGGTATGGCTACTGCCGTAGGACATGCTCCTCAGGTGGCACTTATCGATGCTGGGGCTGGCTCTCGGATGGCTATCGCAGAGGCTCTGACGAACATTGTCTTTGCACCCATCGAGGGCGGCATACGTGGCATCTCGCTCAGCGCTAACTGGATGTGGCCTTGTCGCAACAAGGGCGAGGACGCACGCCTCTATCAGGCGGTGCAGGCTTGTAGTGAGTTTGCCATAGATCTAGGGATCAACATCCCGACGGGCAAGGACTCGCTCTCCATGACGCAGAAGTATCCCGACGGAAAGCAGGTGATGAGCCCAGGCACACTGATCATCACCGCTGCAGCTCCCGTAAGCAACGTCAGGGGCATCGTGACGCCTGAGCTCAAGGTGGCTAAGCAGAGCCGTCTACTTTACATCGACTTTAGCTTTGCTCCGATGGCACTCGGTGGCTCAGCTTTGGCACAAGCATTGGGACAGCTGGGCGACAGCTTCCCCACAGTCGGCGACACCGACTACTTCGCTACCGCCTTTGAGGCCGTTCAGGAGTTGATCCACAAGGGCTTAGTCCTAGCTGGTCACGACATCTCGGCGGGCGGTATGGTCACAACGCTCTTGGAGATGTGCTTTGCCAATACGCAGGGTGGCGCTGAGATTAGCCTCGATGAGCTCGCCAATGTGGACCTTGTCACGGCGCTCTATAGCGAGAACCCGGGCGTCATCCTACAGGTTTCTAAGGCAGAGCAGGCGAAGCGTATCCTCGAGGAGTATGAGATCGCTTATGCCGACCTCGGCGCACCCACCGAGTCTCGTCTGCTGATGATCCATCAAGAAGGCAAAACGTACGAGATCGACATCGATGCTGCGCGCAAGTGCTGGGCAAACAAATCTTACCTGCTGGACTGCTTCCAGAGTGGCGAAGCTCCAGCAACGAGTCGCTACGAGAACCTAGGCAAGCAGCCCGTACAGTGGCGCTTCCCGCACGCTTTCGCTGGCACTTATGCGGGTCTCGGCCTAGAGCCTCATCGCACGAAGGCATCAGGCATCAAGGCAGCTATCCTACGAGACAACGGAACCAACGGTGAGCGTGAGATGGCTTACGCACTGCACCTCGCAGGCTTTGACGTGGAGGACATCCATCTGACCGACCTCATTGAGGGGCGCACCGACCTATCCGACGTTCGTATGCTCGTCTACTGCGGAGGCTTCTCGCACTCCGATGTCTTAGGCTCTGCCAAGGGCTGGGCTGCGGGTATCCTTTACAATGAGCGGGCTCGCAAGGCTATCGAAGCTTTCTACGCTCGTCCCGACACGCTCTCACTAGGCATCTGCAACGGCTGTCAGCTCATGGCTCAGCTCGGGCTCCTCGGCAAGGATGCTCAGGGCGAAAGCCTCTTCAAGCTAGAGCACAACGCTTCGCACAAGTTTGAGTCCAACTTCCTAACCGTAGACATCGCCGACACGGGCGCTATCTTGACACAAGGTCTCGAGGGCTGTCAGCTCGGTGTCTGGGTGGCTCACGGCGAGGGACGCTTCGTCTGCCCCACGATACCCGATGGGCAGATCGCAGCGCGCTACCATTACGACACCTACCCCGGCAATCCTAATGGTTCTGAGCGTGGCATCGCAGCGCTTTGCAGTAGCGATGGCCGTCACCTAGCTATGATGCCTCACCCAGAGCGTGCTACGCTCACCTGGCAGTGTGGCTTCTATCCCGAGGAGCGTCGCCAGGAGGATCAAGTCTCTCCGTGGATACAGTTCTTCCGCAACGGTTACGAGTGGCTCGCCCAGCAGTAGTCCACTCCGCCTAATCTTATGCCTGAGATAAGCCGTGAGCATGTCTGTATCTACGCCTTGACACAGCTCAAGGGCGTATCGCTACAGCTCGCTCGCCATCTGATAGAGTTTGCCGGATCAGCCACAGCATTATGGGCTGATCCACAAGCTCTAGCAAGGCTCAACGGCCACATCTACACCCATCTCTACCCGCTCCTACGGGATCAGGCTAAGCTTGAGGAAACGCAAGCGCTACTACAGCGCACCGCCGACCTAGGCATTCGAATGGTCAGCATCTACGATGCCGACTACCCTCCTCTACTCCTACAGTGTGCCGATGCACCACTGATACTCTTTTATCTAGGCGACCTAGCGCCACTCCATGCGGAGCAGACGCTCAGTGTCGTCGGCACGCGCAAGCCTTCGCAGCATGGTGTCGAAGATCTGCAGGCGATCATCAGCCACCTGCCCAACGTGACCGACAGCGTGACCATCGTCAGCGGACTGGCTCTCGGGCTAGACGCTGTTGCACACAAGGCGGCGCTTCAGGCGGGCTTGCCCACCGTTGCTGTGCTGGCGCACGGGCTCCACATGATCTATCCGAGCAATCACCGCAACCTTGCTCGCAGCATCGTATCCCACGGTGGCGCTCTGCTCTCCGAGTACCCTGCGGGTGTCAAGCCTCAGAGACATCAGTTCGTCTTGCGGAATCGTATCGTGGCGGGGCTCACGCAGGCGACCCTCGTCGGTCAGTCTGCCGAGCGTGGCGGTTCGCTCATCACGGCGCACCAAGCCTTCGACTACGACCGTGCCGTCTACGCACTCCCTGGACGCCCCTCAGATCGAGAAAACGAAGGGTGCAACAACCTTATCTACAACAATATCGCCAAGCTCATCACCTCAGCCACTCACCTCTGCGAAGACCTCGAGTGGAAGAAGCCCGACCATGAGGCGCGCAGTGCCGTCAGCTCCATGTCTCACGAGAGCAAGCTCAATGCTCTGCGTGCTCGCCTAGAGCCGGAGACACGTCCCCTCCTCGAGCTACTCATAGAGAGCGGTGATGGCCTCTCGATCGATGCTATCTGTGACCAAACGCTCATGGGCGTCGACGAAGTGAGCTTCCGACTCTTCCTCCTCGAGAGCGAAGGCGCCGTCTCGCTCCAGCCCGATGGGCGCTACAAGCTACAGATCTAGCCACACGTCCCCGCCCATAAACAAAATCAGAAGTCTTGACTAGAACCCAAAGTTCTAATCAAGACTTCCTTGTAATAGCTGAATAGAGTGCTTACTCCTCCTCAAAGTCTACGTACTCGCCTTGGTCCTTCTCAAACTTCTTCTTCGCTATATCCTTCATGTCGAGCTTGCCCTGCTGTGACTGCGCGTCCTCTGAGCTTTGCTGTGAGGCGGCCGAGTGCCACCCCTTGCGTGGCGCTTTTCGTGACTTAGTGTGCGGGTCAGCTTGCTGTATGTAGCGTCTCACCATCCAGTACAATATGCGAGGCGCAAAGTATCTAATGAGCAGGTACGTAAGTCCTATGACGAGGATCAGACCAAGTATGAATTCCATGTATCAGGTGTAGATTAAGGTGTTATTGTTGAGCGGCATCGATAGCGTCCGAATTGCTCCTGATCTGCCGACCAATGGCCAGCGAAACGATGATATAGAGCAGCATCGCTAGGCGTAGCGTACTCGCCACGGAGCCCAGCCACATATAGATACAGCCCGCAGGAACTAGGATCGCGCCCCATGCGATGAGGATGACCGTCCCGTGAGGCGCTTTCATCTGTGCACCTAGATGCTTCAGCGAGAGCATCGGCACACGGCTCACCATCAGGATACAGGAGAGGAGGAGTAGCCCATAGCTAGTCACCAGCGAAAGCGTATCCACCGCACAGGCGCAAGAGGAGAGCGAGATGCCGATCCACAAAAGCGCAGAGGCGGGCACCGGTAGCCCACGGAAGTAGTTGCTCGTCCCCGTATCATTATTAAAGAGTGCCAAGCGGTAGGCTGCAAACGGCAGGATCAGGAGAAAAGGTAGCGACATCATCAGAGCCGTAGACGCTGCGTAGCCACTCGCCAAGAGTCTCCCCTCCATCGTGCAGAGAGCTAGCAGTGCAGGTGCTAGGCCAAAGGTAACCACATCTGAGAGCGAGTCTAGATCAGCGCCTATCGGAGAGGTCGCATGCAGGAGACGAGCTACCATACCATCGAGCAGGTCAAAGAAAGCACCCACAGCAATCCAGATGGCGCCCATCTGGTACTCCTTATAATATAGGATCGAAATGATCGCTGCCGCACCCGAGAGGATATTGCACAGCGTTAGGAGATTGGGAATTAGTCGTTTTATCATGACAACGAGGTTTTGATCTTCATACAGCAAGAAGCGTGCCTACTGGGGCAGATAGCCCAGCGTTGTCTCACCGCCCACCACTTCGTCGCCTATCTTGATCGCTATCTCCGTACCCAGTGGCAGGTAAAGGTCGATGCGTGAGCCAAACTTGATGAAGCCGAGGAAGTCCTCGACCGTCACCTCGTCACCCACCTTCGGGTAGGTGACAATACGTCGTGCCACAGCGCCAGCGATCTGACGCTCTAGCACCTCATGGCCACCATCTGTACGGATGATCACCGCCGACCGCTCATTGAGCACGCTACTCTTAGGAAGAAAAGCCTTGTAGTAAGCACCGCTCTGATGCTCCACATGAGTGATCGTACCATTGCAGGCGACCCAGTTAGCATGCACATTGTAGAGCGACATAAAAATTGAGAGCTTGAGGCAGCGACGTCCCAGCAGTTCAGGCTCCTCGACCTCCTCCATGACCACCACCTTGCCATCGGCTGGCGCTACGATGAGGCGTCTATTGGCCGCCTCGCTGTTGCTTCGCCTGGGGAAGCGAAAGAAGTTTAGCGCTAGCCCCATTACCGTGAGCGACACCAGCAGGGTCAAGATAAATACCCCCTTAAAGGGCACAAAGACAAAGGTTGCCCAGCAAGCCAACGTCAGTATGATGAAGAAAGAGACAAGGAGTCCCACCCCCTCGCGATGTAGTCGTACCTTTTTCATTATGGATTAAGTAGAATAGGAATCGGCAGTAATTATGATAGGCAAAGATACAAAATAGCCCCCAAAGCTCTACCCCACTCCTCAATCCACAACCCTACATCGGGCTACTCGCAAGAGTTGCGGAGTACAGGCTACTGCACACCAGTCCTCTGGTCTAGGTCGGAGGTGGCGAGAGATTCGTTGCGCGTCACCTTGCGACTCTTGCCCGAGTTGAAGTTGTACGTGATCTTTAGACCGATAGCACGCGCTTGGATCATATTCCTTTGGTTATACTCGAAGTCATCGCCCCACTGCTTCGTCTCGAAGCGTATGTATTGCGAGAAGGGGTGCTGAGCCGTCAAGGTTAAATCCAGCTTGTCGTCCCAGAAGCTCTTCTTCAGGTAGAAGCTATACCCGTGATTGTATGAGTAGATCGTGCGGAGTGTCGGCGGATTGGCATAGTAGTACCACGAAGCTCCTAGGTACCACGACTTGGGAAGCGTGACATCCACATTGGCGGACAGCATGTTCTCCCAGTTCCGCTGAGTGAGTCCTTCACTAGGATAGTCGAAGAGGTGATACCTAGAACTTCCAAAGAACGTAAGCGAGAGGGGCATGATAGGACGCCAGTTTAACCAAAGCGAAGCGTTCGGCACACGGTGCAAGCCTGCATTAGCAAAGGTATGATACAGCATCTCTGGACTCTTGGGGTCTCTATACCTTACGGGCATAATCGCATTGTTGGTTTGCTCATATCCTGTCGTTAGACTGAGGTAGAGTTGGTTCGAAAAGAATGTATAGGAGAGGTCTACATTGTGATGTAGCTCCGACTGCAAGTAAGGATTGCCAAAAGAGATGTCGTATGTTGTCAGCTGACTTCGATAAGGATTGAGACGCCAAATGGAGGGACGGATAGGGTTCATCTTGTAAGAGAGGGAAAGTTGCTGGCGCTCAGTCAGCATATAGGAGAGCGTAGCCGTAGGGATCAGGTCTACGCCTGTCTTGTGAAAGTCTCCCTCACTGTTTTGCGAGAAAGTTATCTTGTCATAGACCAGCGTGCCTCGTGCCCCAGCAGAGAGACTGAAGCGTTCACCCTGCCAAGCGTAGTTGGCATAAGCTGACGTAAGGCTCTGCAGCTGACTCATGTCTCCCTGACGGTAGAGCGGGTTATTCACCTCTTGCCAGTCGCCCTTGCCTTCGTTCCAGAGATGGTACTCAGGGCGAGAGCTACCCAGTCGTAGCACCTCCTTGACACCTACCTGCAGAGCGTGTCCTCCGCTCCAGATAAACTGATAGTCGCTCTGTAGAGCATGCTCGCTCAGACCTCCGCGTGAACGCTCCATACGTCGTGTCTCATCATAGGGAGAACTCTCCCAGCTGGTGAAGCCATCTCGGTACTGACGCTCAGTCCACTTCTTGTACCTCTGGTCTGGGTTGTAAGCGTAGCGATAACCTATCGAGAAGCGGGGCTGCTTGTCCGCAGCATAGAGATTGCGATAAATAAGGTTACCCTCTACAGAGCCAGAGGTCAAGCGCATCTGATTGAGCGACGTGGCATATCGTGTAGGCTCATTAGGACGATCGAAAGTCTGCTGAGAGAGCCCTGCGGTGTAGACCGATGAGACGAAGAGGTGCCCATCAGCATAGAGACTATTCAGGCTATCTATGGCGTACTCTCCCATCAAGCTACCGACATGGTTTTGGAAGACACCATCGTTGTTACTACCAGCTACCTCGGAGGACTTGAAGAGGCTGGTCGTCTTATCCCCTTGGAATGTACGTCTAGACACATCCACAGGCTGATCCTTATGACGCGTATAGTCATAGTTGTAGTTGAGCGCTACGCTAAGCTTACCCTTAGTGAGAGTCAGACTTGAGGTGCCATTGATATTGGGGATTGTAGAGCCCATCAGAGAGACTAGGCCGCTGTACCCATCTAGGCTCTTGCTCTCAGTGATGATATTGATGATAGCATCTCCAGCAGAGGCGTCGTAGCGAGCATCTACCTGTGTGATCACCTCTATACCCTTGACGCTACTGGCGGGGATGCCTCGCAAGACCTCCGTGGGGTTCATCGAGGCAACACGAGAGGGCGAGCCGTTTATGTAGACGGAGAAGTTTGACGACCCCTTGACACGTATATTTCCCTCTCCATCTACAGTGACGAGGGGCACCTTGCGCAGGGCAAAGAGGAGATTGTCGGTCTGAGCCAAGACGTCGTTTTTCATATCATAGGTCAAGCCTTTGGGAGAAAGCTTGATGAGCTTGCGACGCGCTACCACCTGCACTTCGTCTAGAGTCTGAGCATCGGGTGCTAGGTAGATCGTGTCGAGACTGTTCTGTCCCGCCTGCGTCGTGACCCGCATCTCTTTAGTCTGAAAGCCAACCGACCTAATCGTCAGCTGGTAGCTACCCGTACGGGGCAATGTCATCTCGAAGTGTCCCTGCTCATTGCTCACAGCTCCGCCTGTCAACTGCTCGTCTAATAGTTTGTACTCAATCGTAGCGTAGGCTATCGCCTCGTGACGTACGGAGTCCATAACGATGCCACTGATCTGACAAGGAGATGTCTGCGCCGAGACGGATAGTGCGACAAGCAATAGCCCCATCACTAGAAGGGCTTTGCGGATAAGGGTTGATAATAGACGTTCCATTTGACGATTACTGTTACAGAGACAAAGGTCGGAAGCTTTTTCCTGTTTCACAAGAGCTAAAAGGATAATTGCTAGAAGCGGCGCTCGATGTCTTGGGCGCCTTGGCTGCGGGTGGAGGAGGTATCCTTGCCGTTGGAGAACTTGTAGGAGATCGAGAGGTAGAGCGTCGGGTCGTCGTAGCTATTGTCGAAGGTGACGCTGTAGCCGTCGTACCGACTCTCCCCTTTGTAGTGCGAGACTAGGAGATTTAGTCCAGCGATGGAGAGCGCGAGCCGTCTATTCAAGAGGAAGTAGCTCATGCCGAGTCCCAGATTGTACTGCGGCTCTAGCGTGACGACCGTCGTCTTCTGCCGTCCCGTGAACTCGCCCGAGAGGAAGCCAGTCCAGGTGCGGCTCTCATTGAAGGTAAAGTCCAGGTAGCCGCTGACGCCCCACTCACTGCCCGTCATCTTAGGCGGTAGCTGTGGCAATGTCGAGGTGTAAAGGCTTCGGCCGTAGTATGCCTCAACGTTGGCACTCATCCAGCGGAGCTTGTCAAAGTAGTAGCCCGCCTCAGCTCCTAGGAAGAGACTGTTTTGCGCATTCTCCATCTGCGTATAGACCCGCTCGCCTTGCAGAGTTGAGATAGGAGTCATCAGTCGCAGTCCTCTCCGCAGCCGTCCTCGGATAGAGAGGGCTTGGTCAAAAGTGTAGCCGACACCCAGCAGGTAGCGCAGCTCAGGACGAAGCTGCGCATTCCCCTTGTAAAAGGAACGCTCATTGACCTGCCAGACGAAGGGGTTGAGGTCTCTAAACTTAGGCTCCACGATGGAGCTATTGACCGTGAGCGTCAGCTGATGCCTCGGCGAGGGGGTGTAGCTGGCATGTAGCATCGGGAGCCAGGCGTCATCATAGCGGTCTAGGTCTGGGATCGTGGTCGTTGCTTGCCCCTGCTGTGCCAGATGCGACTTAACCCCGAGGTAGCGCACACCTAGGCGCATCCACCACTGTTCGCTCAGGCGAAGCGTACCGCTAACGTAAGGCGAGAGACTCCACTCCTGCCAGACTATGTCATTGCTCTGCTGTATGAGCGGATGCAGGCTCACCGCATCGCTGTGCGCCCGATGATTGGCAGTACCACTCCAAGCCCCCTTGAGCCCTGTCTCTAGGAGGTAGCGCTTGTCTCCATCTAAGTAGATCGCATAGTCGCTGCTTAGGTGTGCCCCCGAGGTGTGCAGATTGCTCTCCTCACGATAGGCTAAGAAAGGATCGCTCTGAGCCAATGCCCGACCTTCGTAAGTAGTCTGCGAACCGTTGGTTAGGTTAAAGTACGACAACTCGCTCCAGAGCTGTCCGCCCCGCTCCCCGAAGGTTGCCTCCCAGTAAGCGGTCGCCGTGATGCGTGGCTCGGTAGCTAGGTAGGCGTTGCTATTCTCCACGACCCGCTCTGGAGCGCTCGGCTGCGTGGTCGTCTCTTGGCTCTCAAAGAGATTGCGGTACTTCGTCCTATTCCACGAGAGCGCCACGCCCAGCAGACTTTTCTCCCCATAGGCGTACTGTAGCGTGCCACGCACGCCCATATAGTCATAGCGCCCCACCGAGGGCGTATAAGTGTGGTAGCGATAATCTTTCGCCTCGTAGGTAACATCCTCTAGATTGTCCGTTCCGTTGGCATTGATCGAAGGAGCTATCGAGGCAAAGAGCCCTCGCCGATTGTAAAGTAGCGACCCGTAGCCCCCGTAGCGGAAGTTGTCCTTGCTGACAAACATGCCCTCAGTGCCAATCACCCCGCCCATGTACTCCTTAAAGAGGGAGGAGGTGTGCAGGATAATCATAGCCGTATTGCCGTCCGGGTCGTACCTGAGTGGTGGCTGCGTGATCACCTCCACACGGTCTATCAGCCCCGCATCGTAACCCTTGAGGAGACCGGCAATCTCCGAAGCGTCGACACGCTGCAAGACGTTTCCTATCTTGACCAAGACCTGCTCCTTGCCTAGGATGCTGAGCTGATTGCCCTTCACCTGCACCTTCGGTATATGCTTGAGCAAGTCTAAGGCATCGTTGCTGCGCTCTCTGATCTCGCGCACATCGACCGTAAAGCCATCGGGACGGGTTCGCACCCCGACGATCTGCCCCCGCACGACCACCGTCTGGAGCTCCTCGCTACTCGTCTCCAGAGTAATGGTGCCTAGGTCAAGTGGCTTCCCCGAAAGGTTAATCTCCTCCGTGTGCATCGCATAGCCAAGGTAGCTCACGCCAAAGATGTACTGCCCAGCAGGCACACTCATCGTGAAGTGCCCCTTAGCGTCACTCACGGCAAACTGCACAATCTCCTGCGTCTCCCGATCCTTCACGAGAAAGACGGAGGCACCCTCGAGCACCCCATTGGCATCTTGGACGGTTCCCGTGATGGCGCCCCCCGTCGTCTGCGCGGAGGCGGTGACGCTCCACAGGAGTAGCCCGATGGCTAGGTGTAGTAGTCTCTTGACCGTTCGTGTATGTCGCATAGTGTGTCGTGTGTATGTGTCGTAGTTCTGCAGTAAGCAGTGGCAAATATAGGGAAAACCGCCCGACAAAGGGCTACTTGCCATGACGGACGACGAACCGCACTACTACAAGACGGATCGCTCTAGCCCAAATTCCGTGGCAACTATCTGTGTATAGATAGCTTGACGACTACCCAACGCATCTTCTGCAACTAAGAACGCTTCCCATCCGAGAATATGTTTTTCATCAAGATCGTGTAGTATAAAGTATACAACACAAGCAATACGAATAACCAAACAAAGGAGCGCTTAGGGTATACGTCCAATAAGCTTAGTCCATATACAGCCGGAATAATGAGCGGGATGAAGAAAACAAATTTGCGTTTGCTCCAAAACAACAATAGCAGTAATAAGGATTGAGTGGTAAACAGCATGATAGTCCACACTACCATAGTCAATCCATAAGCGACATTAGGATGGGCTATAGGAGCTAATCTATTTATCAGGCACATGGCTAATAAATAGATTAGGCTCATTACAAGATTCAAGACGATTGCTATTGTAACTCTCATTCCCTGCATACGGGATGCGTCTTGGATCTGCACAACATCACACTTCTCAATATTTCAAGGACTCGTTTACCGTTTTTACGCCTTGCGAAGTGTAGTATTTCCATGTCCCTACTTCCTCTGCATCAGCTTCTACATCATCTTGAAATATGCACCATCCTTCTGAAGTGATTTTGCCATCAACATCATAATTTATCATATAGCATTGCAGTGTTGAGCTTGGGTTATAAAATCCTGCCTTTCGCGCCTCTTTTAGAAAGTCTGAATTCTTTGAGATTTTGGTTTGTGAGAAGGAAACCATACCATTAGCATAGAAAAACAGCCATTGATGCACTGGCCTATTATTGCGGTAATATCCAGAGGCTGCGAGATAATATCTATCATGTCCCAACTTCCTGTATATCTGAGCAAAGCCGTCTTTAACTCCATCAGCATAGAAGCATAGTGAAACATTGTCATCAGTAGCTTCACACCAATACCCCGTTTTTTTACCTAAAGAGTCCGATTGATTAATGTGTTTTAAGTTGATATCCAAGGGGGCTATGGGTAAACTTATTGTTTGTCCCCAAATAGTGGAGCAAACAACAAGTTGTAGTATTACTATAGACAGTATCATGTGTGGTTATTTAAGTATATATAAAGCGTACATTCCTCCCGCTAATGCAATTTCTCAAGAATGATGTTTTTGATGACAGCACATTCCAGTGTCAAGTGCAACACGATTACAAATGTAGGAAAAAACTTCGCAGGGAGTTCCGCACATTCCATTTAAGTCTTCCCTGCCCCCCTCTTGAGCAAAAACTCTTCTTCCGCTGAACTTTTATCGGACAGCAATACTTCCCGACTACTCGATTTCGACCAATCTCTAGTTTCCTTCGTATGAAACTCTAGTTTCCTACCTATGAAACTCTAGTTTCCTACCTATGAAACTCCAGTTTCTTACCTATGAAACTAAAGTTTCACCCTGTATGGAACTTTTGTTTCATCCTAGTGGCACTGATAGTTAGCTCGCTTTGCTGGATCTTTTGTACCTTTGGCATGAGGAAAGCAACGTAAGTGCGGAAAATCGTCCAGTGAAGAGCTCGACCTGCCACACTTACGCTCGTAACCTCCTCAATAACTAAATTATAAATCTCTTAAAATTACAGATGACTATGAAGAGAGAAGTTGTAAACGAACAGGTTCCCTTCGGCTATCCCATCTGCACCTCCGAGAGCTGTAGCGAGCGCACGCATTGCTTGCATGCGCACTTCGCATCTCAGGTGCTAAGTGGAGAGCGTACCTTCACACTGATCAATAGCCACCACCCCCAATATCAGG
This sequence comes from Porphyromonas uenonis DSM 23387 = JCM 13868, assembly GCF_000482365.1. GTDB lineage: Bacteria > Bacteroidota > Bacteroidia > Bacteroidales > Porphyromonadaceae > Porphyromonas > Porphyromonas uenonis. The sequence goes on from NZ_KI535308.1 coordinate 160,774, forward strand.
AGGGGAAGGCTTGCGAACTGTACCGCTCAGACAGCCCCGAGCGCTATGCTAGAGGGCTAACCAAGGCGATGGGTGAGATGAGCCACAATAACTATGTGGCATTTACTAACTACCTGATCGCAAAGCACGCGAAGACACAATTCTACCGTATCAAGCGTGGCGACATCCCGCTCTCACCAGCGGAGCAGGCGAAGCTACAGGCGTTACTGCGTACTTATGGTTGTACGGGCGAGGAGCCTTTTGACCGCTATGAGATGCGCTACACTTGGTACTGATCCTAGGACGTAGACAAGAGACTGTTGCATAAAGGCGAATCGCTGCGTTGCTTTCGGGATTCGGCTTCGGTCACATACGGAGGTATGCTCCCTTCAGACCTCACCCTCAGCGCCTTGCGCTTCATCCTTTCTGCAAAGTCTAGACAATCTTGCAAGCAAGATTGTGAGACTGTTGACTTTTGCAACAGTCTCAGACAAATGTAAGTAGCCCGCTGTGAGACGCACGGATAGCGTTCCTACAGCGGGCTACAGATTAGTATGCTGTGGCGTTACTGCTGCGTGAGGCTGATGCGGAGGGCGACGCCAAAGGAGGTATTGTTCACGGGGAAGGAGGCGGTGCTCACGAGCGGGTGATTCATATTCCAGTCGAAGTAGCCTCGTATGGTGAGCATACGGCTGAGTGCGTAGTCGGCACTGAGCTTGATGACGTGCGCCACATTGCCATTGGTCGCCTGTGTGAAGGCTTCCTGTATCTTGCGAATGAGCATCGAGGAGTGATTGTACGAGTACTCGCAGCGCAGGGTCATAGCACCGCCCGAGGCAAAGAGCGGATTCTCCTTTTTACCGCCCTGCGCCTGTGCTCCCGTGCGCTGAGGTGCCCGACGCTTGATGCCGATGAGCTTGCTGAAGTCATCGATCTTGTAATTGATCCCGACGGAGATTTCGTTGCGGCTGTTTTCGATGACCTGGAAGGAGGTGAGGTTGAGCATCAGGTCTCGCGACTTATTCCAGCGAGCGTTGAGGCCCAATCCACTTTGCAAGGTCATCTCTACGCCAATGAGCGGTGCAAAGGACTCACGAATGGAGACCTGCGTGATGTCGTAAGGCGAGGAGGCGACACGACGCATACCATTTGCGCCACCCGAGGCACCGTCGGCGGGCATCTCTATGTAGCCCATGCGTAACTGCTGCTCAATCGGTTTCCAGGAGATGAAGGAGTTGTAGTTCGCCACACTATAACTATTGCGATAGGTGTGGGAAAGGGAGAAGTTGCGGAAGAGGTCTGCTAAGACGGGGATCTTAGTTAGCCCCGTGTAGGTGATGCTCCAGTTGGGGAGGGTGCGCCAGATCGAGTGGAATGGCGTCGCTCCGTCTAGACCACGAGCCGTATAGGCAGCGATGAAGGCGGGGATCAGTACGTCGGGACTGTTGGGACGCACCTCGGGAGCGTCTGCTCCAGCGATAGCGTTGTATTGGTTGGTCAGTCGCTGCACCATCTCCTGCTGGTAGCTGAGGAGATTGTCGAAGGTGGCAGTCTTGTAGCCATTGCTGGCATTAGCACTAGCGAAGAAGCCCTTGAGTCCAATGGTTCCAGCGGTAAAGGTACCGCTGTAAGTCTCGGGAGCACCCTCAAACATATACTGCGTCTGCACCGCTCTATTGGTGTGATAGTCCCAAGTGAGCGTCACTTTGAGGTCTTTGAGTGGCTCGAGGTTGAGACGTGCCGTGGCATCTTCGGAGAGGGAGTACATAGCGGGGTTGATGTTTTCCGCTTGCTTGAGGAGCCAGCCACGCTGTGCCGCCTCACGAACATAGTCATTGTCTGTAAAGCCAAAGGCAAAGGCAAGGCCTGGAGCCATCACACCCTGCATCGGGTAACCCTGCCCGCCCGCAGCCTTGATGTCGGGGAGGAAGCCGGGCAAGTGCAGCGACGAGGTGCGGGTATAGGTGAGCGAGATGTCACGCAGGAAGGTGAGCAAGGAGATACCCGCATCAATGTAAGGATAGATGCGCTCCATGCGCATCTCACGAGCTTTGTCGGCAGCGTAGACGTTGACCCGTATCGTGACGGAGTCGGTGCCTGTGACGGTGATGCTGTTGGGATTGACCACGGCATACTTGACGGGGTAGTTGTGTCCGAGCGAATCCTTAGCGGTCACCTCGGGCTTAGCACTGCCCAGCTGGTGGTTGATGGTAATCGTCGTGTCGGGGCGTAGGACCACCTCTTTGGTAAAGCGCAGAGGCGCAGGCTTCTTGCGCTGTGAGGCTGCGGGAGCTTTGTCCGTAGACTCCTCATCGGAGCGACTGGCACGAGCATCTCGGCGAGCGGCGGAGCGGTTGTTTCGGTTGTTGCTCTTGTTCTGTCGCTTCTCGTAATCTTTGTACCAGTCGAACTTACGGTAAAGTGTCTGGAAGAGGATGTTGACCCGTCCATCGAGCTTCATCTGGTTGCGCACCACGTTGCCCATGGAGGCTCCCTGCTGGGTCAAGGCTCCACGGTCCCAATTGTACGAAGCCATATAAGTGGCGGTGGCTGAGACGAAGTCCATAAAGGGAATGAGGGCGAGCGGGAGCGTGTAGGTGGCATTGGCAGTCTGGTTGTACTGCATCGGGAGCCCCCAGCTACGTATGCTCTGCCAGACGGAGTCGCGCCATAGCGTGTAGTCGTCGGGAGCTAGCTCACGATTGACCTGTACGTGTGGCTCTACGATGCGTGCGTTGGTGCCCGAGTTAAAGGAGAGCTTGAGATTGGTCGTGGGGTTCCAGACAACGTTTGCGGCACGCTGCCAGACGAAGTTCTGCACGAAGGTGGCTGGTAGCGACCAGTCAGCCATAGCCCCTCCGCCAGGCATGAGGTTGCGCACCTGATGCTCGCTGTAGTTGCGCAGGATGGAGCTGTTGAAAGCAATCCGTGAGGGGAGGTAGTTGATCTGATAACCTCTCAGCGTCGAGGTGACCGTGCGGATCGCTTCGGAGGCGTTCTTCCCTTGCTGTAGCTTGTCAAAAGGCTTCCACGGAGCCACCACAGGCGTATACTGATACTGCGCCGTAGCTTGCCACGTACGATTGCGGTCGTAGACAATCTCGGGGCTGTTCTTCTCGTCCCAAGACATCGAGTAGCCGAGCGTAAAGTTGGCTGGGTCATACGGCATCGGAGTCTTGCTCTGTATGTTGACCCCCACATTGGAGAGCGACAGCGCATGAGCCTGGGTACGTGTCAGCGTCATCGTCTTGATGGAGTCACGGACCGACTCGTTGGCGGCATTGTCGAGTGCCTCCGTGAGGAGGAGGTCTTGGTCTAGCGGGTTGTACTGCGGACGGATCACTTCGTCTTGGTAGCTGTAGTAGAGCGGTATGCGCACCTTTGCTTTCTCGGGGAAGAACTTACCCAGCTCCACCTGCGTCGAGAGGTTGAGGAAGCCGGTATCCTCTAGCTGTCTCTGCGCAAGCGACTGATCGAGTGCGCCAAAGCCCGCGGTGCGGTAAGAGCCTCGTGCGCTAAACGAACCTAGATCGCTCAGCTGCACCTGCAGATCGGCATTGGTCGCCCAGCCGCCCTGCTCTTGGTACTCGCTCAGGCGTAGCTCATTGACCCAGATCTCGGCACTCTTGATCTGGCCAGCGCTGTTTCGCACACCGATCATGATGGTCTTGACATTGCTCAGCGAGGGATTACCCATCACAGTGACGGTGTTGCGTGGACGCTCAGCGTCGGGCACCGAATAAGGCGTATAGAGGTCGGTCTCGCCATTAGCCTGCGCAGCGTTGCGTCGCATCTTGAGCCCCGTGAGGAGGTCAAAGCGGAAGTCTACCTTGTTGTCCCGTGGCCAAACCATCTCTCTATCCTTAGCATTGTCACTGTAAGTGCCGAAGGGAGTCAGCTCGAGAGGGACGCTGTACTCGTAATAGTTGTTTGTGTAGTCAGAGCCTAAGCGGAGGAAAGCGGTCATCTCGCCATTGCCCGTGGGCGTTCCCTCCTCGGGGAGCTCCTCGGCATGGACAAATAGCTCGATGCGCTTGTAGCGACGTAGGTCTAGCCCCGTATTCTTGTAGACAGCTCGGGCATCGCCTGGAGCTAGTCGCTTGATGCGTAGGCTGAGTGCCTGCTCGTTCTGACGAATGGCTTGCGCCTGACTGGGGCTGACGCTACGAGAGACGCCCGGCGGAAGGATATAGTTGATCGGCTTGCGGTCACCGTTCTCCTCGATGTTGACCGTATTGACCTCCATCGTGCCATTAGATATAGGCGTGACGGCAGGAGCGTGTAGCGGGCGGTCATACTGTCGCCACTCGCCACGCACCATCTTGAAGGTACCGAAGCGCAAGACCACAGGCTTGTCCCACTGCGTCAGGTAAAGGCGCATGAAGCGAATACTCTTGAGGTCGGCTATGCCCCCTACCCTGCGGGTCGGCTCTCGTACGGGGATCTTGAACTGATACCACTTGACCGTCTCTTGCTTGCCGTTGGCCAGCTTCACATTGACCGAGCGCTCGTCAACGATGTAGTTGCGCCCCACCTGCATCTCGGCAGGCGAGAGCGCTATCTCGTACTCGAAGTAACGCTCCTGCTCGTTGAGCGTGTTGTCTTGGTTGATGTCCTCCACATCCGGCACGACACGGCTCGCCACGCTGTAGGAGCCAGTCTCATTGGTTGCCTCAGCACTATTGCCCTCGACTCCGTTGTAGTACTTGTATCGCTCGAGGATAGAAGCCTGTAGCTGGTCATATCGCTCATCACGGTAGTGGCGGAAGCCATCACCCGCCGGATCATTCAGCGGACTCATCGGATCGCCCTGCCACTGCTCGAGCACTTCGCCCGACACCTTGCCACGGATTGCAGAGAGATAGTTGGCATAAGCCGGGAAAGCCTTCTCCTGATCAGAGCTTAGTCCATTGAAGCCCACATCCTGCTTGCTACGCGCCCCAGCAGCATTGTCAAAGGAGTAGCCGGCCGTCTGACGAATAGGCACGCGCCCCCAGACCGTCTCAATGGTTGCCGAGGGGTCATCATTGAGCGGCATACCATTCTCAAAGAACTTCTTCTCATCCTTCAGCACCTCCTCCGACACTTCGCCCAGGTTGAAGAAGAGTTTGCCACTCGTCGGTGCCGTCTCAGGATAGATGAAGGGATCCATCATCCAGAACTCGATGTACTCAATATTGGCTGCCTCAAAGTCGCTTTGGTCTATCTTGCGCATCATACCGCCCCAGTTCTCCGTTGGGTTGGTGAGCTTGCCATCGCTACCGACCTGATCGCTGTTGAGGTTGTACGGACCACGCTCATTGGGATAGTAAGCAAGGCAGAGCGTCTGGAGGTAAGACTGCTGGGCAAAGTTCTCATCTCTATAGGGGAATAGCTCCGCCATGCGCACCTCTCGCGAGTAATGGTTCGAGAGCATGTCGGGATTGTTCCGCAGATAAGAGGGCGTCAGCGAAGAGCCAGCACGGTTCAGCATCGGGTCTATGTAAAACCAGTTGAGTAAAGCTCGCCGATTACCGTAGCGCAGATCATTGACCATTCGAGCCTCGGGGAAGAGATCGGCCGCTCCGTCCGCAGGGTCGTGCCACGGCGTAGAGCTCAGCATCCAGGCGTAGGGATTGAGCAAGTCAATGCTGCTCTGCGAAGTCTCAAAGTCGTCAATATAGCTATGCCCCTTGGTGTAGCGCCCCTCGTAGTGCCCTGGGATCAGGTGGGCAAACTCCATGTTGAGCGCAATCTCCGACGGCTTGGTCAAGTCCAGGAGCGGGATGTAGTCTAGGATACGCGTCAGCCACTGAGACTCGGTGCGCCATGAGAGATTGAGTCCCCAAAGGCTGTTTTGCATTGACTCACGTCCCATGGCAGGCTTGGCAGTCAGTGGCATCTCGCTGAGATACATAAAGGTACCGCCCAGCGTTAAGTTTGGCGTAAAGTGATAGTTCAGGTCCAGTCCCAGCACCGTCTTGCGCTGCAAGTTGAGGAAGCCCCTATTCTCCAGAGAGACATCGACACGCGTGCCACTGTTGAGGATTGCCTCGTTGAGGATTGTGACGGTACCCATGGCGTAGTTGACCGTATAGTCCACATTCTCCACGAGCGTCGCCCCACCAGCCGTCACACGCACCGACCCTGGGGTCACATTCATCGCCCCGAGCGAGATCTGCCCGCTATTTGCCGCTTGGTACTCGCCTCGCAAGATAAACTTATCGCGCTCGGCCACCTGCTGCGCTGCGACCATCGTCGTATCGTAGATCTCACGATAGACGTAGCGCTCGGCAATGGCGGGGTCGCCTATCTGCTCCGCCAAGTAACTACCAAAAGGCTCCGTAGAGGTAAAGATGACGAGCCCACGCTCCGCATCAACCGTATAGCCTGGGACAAAGTCAAAGACCCCATCAGGGTGTGGCTCATTGCGCGAATCCAGGCGGTCCATTCCTAGGACCCGTGTGAGGAGTTGCCCCGCCACCTTGCCCTCATTGATATAAGGTACAGCCGTGCCGGTGCTATCGTTGCGGTAGAAGACATCGAGCTTGAAGTTCTCCGCTTTGAGATTGTAGACGCTGCTCCCAAGGCTGTAGACGTTGCGCATCATAAACTGCCAGTAAGGAGCCGTCGGGGTCATCGATGCGCCCTTGAGCAGCTTGACAAAAAGGTTGTCCGCCGTGCGATCCGAGCGGTCCGAGCTAAACTCACCCACCTGATAGACCTTGCCCTGATAAGTGTACTCAAAGGCTACACCCACCACCTCATCCGGCTGGAGACGCACCTGCAGCGAGAGCGTACCGAGCTGGTCGTTGATGCGGTACTCATTGGCATTCAGACGGCGAGCACTCTCTATCTTCGCATAGTCGTCACCGCCACGTAGCTGCCCCTCTAGCACCTGGCTCACCTGATCCACCTGGCGCAGAGCTGGCTGTCCGAGTAGCCAACTGTAGAGCGAGTTCGCCTGATTGGCAGGCAGTCCCTGCGTCGATCCATTCGTCGTGACACCACGAGCCGCCACACGCTCCGCCTCACCCAGGTCGGTAAAAGCGACAATGTTGCGCGCCTCGTCGAAGTTGCCCCGCTTATTGGTCACCCACACCTCGATGCGGTTGATCTTAACGCCCGAAGAGATAAAAGGCAGCGTAGACATCGCCTTGTTGTAGTGGTCTCGGAAGTAGTGCCCTAGGTAAAAGTGCCTATTCTCGTCATACTGATTGGCCGAAAACTCAAAAGGTGTCGTCTGCGCTCCACGATCTGTCGAGACGCGCTTCGTCTCCGCCTCCTGCTGGCTCACGACAAAGTCCACATCGAGCTTGCCAAACTGCAGTTTGCTGTGAATACCGAAGAGCGACGCACCGCCCTGTATCAGCGAGTTCTTCGACTGTAGCGACACATTGCCCGCCTCTAGCACCTTGATTATGTCATCCTCCTCGCCCTCGTAGGCTAGCTTGAGCTTCTTACTGTCGAAGTCAAAGGTAGCCTGCGTATTGTAGTTTAGGTTAAAGTTGAGCTTCGTACCCACCGACGCCTGTACATTAGCCTGGATCTTCTGATCGAAGTCAAAGAAGGTATGTCTCCGTGAGCGAATCGGGATCGAGGGATTGTCCGTAGCATTGCTCTTGACACCCATCGACACCTCCGCAGAGCCTTGTGTCCGCACCCGTACGCCACCTGGGCCAAAGATTTTCTCCGCAGGGCCTAGCTCGAAGCCAAAGTCAAACGGGTTGAACCCCTTACCCTGCTGCTCCTTCTCATCTTGCTCTGCACGCTCCAGGAAGTAGCTCTGCACGCCATTGCGCTCCACATAGGCAATGTACTGCTCCAGCGTGTAGGGAATCGGTGTACCCACCTGCTTGCCGCCCACCTTGGTAACCAGTAGATAAAACCCCGTGGCGGGATTGTAGACGAATTCGTGCGTCACCACGCTCGGCGTGCGCAGATCCAGGGCCGACTCCTGCTCGAGCCACTCATACGACTCAGGCGCTGTCGGCTGCACAGGGTAGCGCAGACTATCCGGCTGTGCAGGACGCTCCGTAGCAGATACGGAGAGGGCTGGCATAGCGAGCAATCTCACCACACCTACCAATGCGCAGAGCAACGCCAGCCATGCACATAGTATCCTGCGCCTAGGGATCATCTAGTGTCTGTCTATAATTATAGAGTTAGTTATGTAACGTTCGGGCGCTCGTTTTGTTGTACCCAAGCCTCTAACCCTCTAATCTCTAAAGTCTAAAGTCTAACCTCTAAGATCAGAGCTGCGCCAGCGCCTGCTTGATCACTTGCTCGACAGGTGTGTCGGGCTTGACAGTCATAATCTGCTTCACCACCTTGCGCACATTGGCCTCCGCAAAGCCCAGCATCTTGAGCGCCGAGATCGCCTCCTCAGCCACCTCACGAGCAGCCCGCGAACCGATACCCGCCGTCACATCGTCACGATCCGTCAGCGTCTCAGGGAGCTTGCCCTTGAGATCCACAATGATGCGCTGTGCCGTCTTGAGTCCGATACCCTTGACCATCTTGAGGCGCTTGTCATCGCCACTCTCGATCACCTCCGCCAGCTCCAGCGGTGCCAGACTAGATAGGATCACCCGAGCCGTAGCGGGCCCCACACCAGACACGGTGATCAACTTCGCAAAGAGCGCCTGCTCCTCCCTCGTGTAGAAGCCGTACAGGTCACACACCTCTCCCTGACGCATCACCTCCGTGATCCAGAGCCGCACAGGAGCCTCACGCTCCAGCCCATGCAGCGTATCATAAGTAGAGAGCGATATATTGACATCGTAGCCCACCCCGCTACAGTCCACATAGGCATTGGTCGGTGTGAGCGTATCTATCGTGCCACGCAAGTATGCAATCATAATCTTAGTATCTAGGTAAATCACCGCAAAGTTAGTGGTAATTGGCCAAAGGGTACGAAGCTATCAGAGTTTCATCGGGAAGAAACTTCAGTTTCATGCCCATGAAAATCCAGTTTCGTCGAAGGAAATCGGAAATCTCCACCGAGGAGCGAACAAATTCTTCGGAACTTTGATTTGCTTCTTCCGAAGTTTCATTTCATTCTTCCGAACTTTTATTTCGCGCCTCCCTGGAGAATGTTCGTTTTCCAGCCAGCTATCTGCAGATTCCTCCGTGGAGGCGATCGCGAGCTCAAGTTTCCAAAAGCTTTCCACCATTGGAAACATCCAGGCTCTGGGAAGGGGCGCTACGCCTGTACCGACGAACATATAGAATAAGGGAGGAGATACACCAATACGGTATCTCCTCCCTCGCATTGTAGAGACTACTATGAGAGCAGTCTCAGAGGCTTAGACGGTAAGGTACCCGTCTGGCATCATTACTCTTTGATCAGTAGCTGTGAGTGACTACCTACTCGTAGCAGGTAGGTGCCATGGCTGAGCGCGTCTGTGTAGAGGACGGTCTCAGTCTGCTCTAGAGTCATCTGCAGGACGACCTCTCCCTGCGTAGAGGTTAGGTAGGCTGTCTGACCGATACACTCTGCTGGTATCGTGATGACGATACGCTCTGCAAAGGGGTTAGGATAGACAGCTAGCTCTGCCTCAGAGATCTGAGAGATAGCATTCACCTTGCGGAAGGTAGCCTCGACCTTGAGGTCCTGGTCGCCCAATGTGACGATGAGCTTATTGCCCTCGATCTTCGTATCGGCACCAGCGACGGCAGGCTTGCCATTGACCATCCAGTGGTCTAGCTCATAGTCCTCCTTAGGCGTAGCGGTAAAGGTGATGACTGCACCCTGCTCTACCTGATCCTTGCTCTGGATAGCCTTAGCCTCGGCACCAACCGTTGCAGCGATAGTACCACCCTCACCAGCGGTAAAGGTAACGGCATGCTTGACGATGAGCTTCTTGAAGGTAGCCTCGACCTTGAGGTCCTGGTCGCCTAGAGTGACGATGAGCTTATTGCCCTCGATCTTCGTATCGGCACCAGCGACGGCAGGCTTGCCATCGACCATCCAGTGGTCTAGCTCATAGCCCTCCTTAGGCGTAGCGGTAAAGGTAATAACAGCACCCTGCTCTACCTGATCCTTGCTCTCGATAGCCTTAGCCTCGGTACCAACCGTTGCTGCGATAGTACCACCCTCACCAGCGGTAAAGGTGACGGCATGCTGAGGCTTCTGAGGAGCCTTATAGACGGCCTTAACCTCTGTATCTTCGTTGATCACAAGCTCGCGTAGGCGGAGCGGACTGTATTTGTCGCAGGCCTTTTTCGTATTGTTGACGAGCCAATGCTCCAGCGTGTAGCCCTCAGTGAGTGTCACGACAAAAGTCACTTCGGTACCTGCAGGCACCTGCTCGCCAGAGTTGATGTAAACATCCTTGTAGCCGTTGAACCCTTCGTCCTTGAGGTAAGAGGCAGTCATCTTGCCACCCTCACTGACAGCATCAAAGGTTACGGTACATAGCTTTGCCTTGTTGCATACCACGGCGACAGTCATATCTTCCTTTGCCGTAACGGTCAGCATCTCGGGCTTGACAGTAGAAGTCTTGGTACCGTTGTATGTCCAGTGATCAATGGTGTAGCCCTCCTTAGGAGTAGCTAGGAAGGTGATCATATATCCCTCCTCTACCTTATCTCCAGGCTTGACATTGGTACGTCCAGAGGCTTGCGTGTCATAATAAGCGACGAGCGTACCCCACTCATTCTCATTGGTATAGTTGATCGTGCAGAGCTTAGCAGGCTTGTCCTCCTTAAAGGTTACATGTACCTTGAGAGCTTCACGAACAGAGCGAGTGAGTTCTGGCTTACCAGCGAAGAATTGCTGAGTCTGATCATTGACAGTCCACTGATCAACAAGGTAGCCACTCTCTGGCTTTGCGGTGAATGTGACTCGGCTGTACTGAACGATGGCATCACCACTCGTAATGGTCTTCTGAGCCGACCCCTCAGCTACAGTAGCTACGATAGTACCACCCTCACCAGCGGTGAAGACAACAGGGAAGGTTACTGGAAGCTTCTTGAAGGAGACCTCCACCTTGAGAGGCTTATTGCCAAGACGCTCCTGTATCTCCTTCTTGCCAGCATAGCGCGTGACGACCTCATCATCTATACGCCACTGATCAACCTCATACCCCTCATCGGGAGTAGCGGTAAATATAATGTACGAGCCCTCGTCAAGCTTAGATCCAGAGTCAAAGGCGGTGCCTAGCAGAGTACCTTGGATGGTACCACCAGTGCTAGCAGTATACGTTACGGTCTGCTTGGGCTTAGTAGCAAAGGTGATGCGGATCTTGCTATTATCACTGATCTTGATGGTTTGGCTAGTTTTGCCCTTGGAGGCGTCAATAGGATTATCATTGAGATACCAAAGGTCTACGACATAGCCCGCCTTTGGCTCGACCTCAATGTCAACCTCGGAGTCCTTGGGTAGCTTCTCGCCACTCTGAAAGTCTACGTAGTTGTAAGTAGTACGATCATAGTATGTGGCACTCTTGATAGTACCACCCTCCTCTGCGACATACTCGACCGTGTAAAGCTCTATGTCCTTGAGGAAGGAGACCTCGACATTGAGTGGCTTGTCAGCTTTTTGGGTGATGGTGTTCTTACCCTTGCCCCTTGTATATAGCTCACCATTGATCTTCCACTGATCTGTCTTGTAGCCGTTCATAGGCTTAGCGTTGAACCGTAGAGCGACACCGTCATCGACAGTGCTACCAGACTGCACCTCTGGACCAGTAGACAGGAAGCACTGGAGCGTACCCCCCTCGCCAGCTGTAAGCGTAATCTTGTGCCCTGCTGGAGTGGTCTGCTTGAAGACGGCACCGATGTTGTCGTCTTCTTCTGCAGTAAGCTTACAGGTGTGCTCGTCGACAACCATCAGATAGGGACTTCCTTTCTCTCCATTGAGGGTCCAATAGTCAAATTCGTAACCCGCTTTTGGGGTAGCAGTGAAGTAAGCCATCTTACCCATGGGGACTTTATCTCCCGAGTGGAAGGCTTTGTGATTGAAGTTGTCATCCTCGTAATAGGCAGTAATGGTGCCCTCGGGAGTGTCCTCTTGGAATGTAAAGACGACCCCCTCAAAGCTCTGTCCTGAAGACTCAAAGTCTACCTTGATCTCAGTATTGCCACGAACTATTACGGACACACTCTCCCTTCCCTTAGAGCCTTCTATTGCGACACCATCTTGGTACCACTGCCCTATGGTATAGCCCGAGTTTGGCACGGCTGTAGCCTTGAGTGTTGTGAGTTTAGGAACCCGATCGCCATCATTGATGTAGGTCTCCTCCTCATCTCCTGTGAATGGATTACGCTCAAGATAGTATGCACTGAGCATGCCTCCATCAGACGTAGAGGGTGTGAGTCTAACGGTGCATTCATCTGTAGCTGTCTCAGGCTCCTTCATCACGATGACGACATCGATGTCCTCTCCGGGCATCTCCATCTCCATTATCTTGGCACCTCCATAGGCCTCGGGCTCATGCTGGGTGAGCTCACCATTGACCATCCAGTGGTCGATCTCATAGCCAGCCTCGACAGTTGCCGTAAAGGTGAGCTGTACGCCCGCAGGAATCTTGCGTCCTGAGGTCACTACCACCTTGCCCTCTGGGGGGAAGTAGGTAACACATCTTAGGTCAGAGACACCCTTGGGTAGGGTGTAGCGGACGGCATAAGTCGCTCCGCTAGACTGACCGCTTGCCTTATTGCCCCATCCTCCCATGAGGAGCAGCAGGGCAAAGACAATCGGGTAAAGTATTCGTTTTGTCATAGATTGTATTTGTTGAAATGTAAGTTATGATATAGCTGTCTATAGTCTCTCATCGTATCAGTAGATATCGCTGATTGCCATAGACTAGTAATGCCTTATGGAGTGGCGTGTGTATCTCAAGCATTTGATCAGCAAGACCTCTATATATCAGTGCCCCCTCAAGTGAGAAGACGGAGAGGATAGCCGTACCATCTAGATGCTGTGGAGCAATGACCCATCCACTCTCTATCGGGTACCAAGTCAAGGCATCCACTGATGGAGTGGCACACTCTTGAAGAGCTGTGATGACAGTGACGCCACCACCCTCCTTCCAGCCATTGACGGTCCACTGCTTCTGCTCGGCCTGCTTGATCTGCTCTGGCGTCAGCTCGTTGTGCTCCTCTAGAGATGGCTGACCATCTCTGGTGACATAGAGGACGTTGAAGATTTTGCCTCGTATCTTGAACGATGGAGCGATGTCGTTTAGTCCATCGATGAGTTGCTGCATAGCTTGACGCTTGATCTGATTTCTAAAGACCGAAAGCGTCTCCAGCTTGTGGAGGTGACTACAGTCCACGCTTGTGAGCTGATTAGACGCTAGGTATAGTTCCTGCAGATTGTCACAACCTGTAAGGTCTATCGTAGAGAGCTTGTTCTCGCTCAGAGATAGGACCTTTAGTTGTTGCAGCCCTGACACAGCAACGCTCTGATAAGCATTGGTGACTAGAAATAGCTTCTCCAGAGCCGTGTAGGGACGCAGGTCTATATCTCCAGAGAGCTTATTATTGGAGAGATCTAGATTTTTGAGTGTCTTGCCTTTAGGCAGTATAATCTCCGATAGGTCGTTGTCTCGAACCCATAGTAGCTCTATCGAGTGAGCCTCGGAGGCATCTACCTTAGAAACATGTGCTTGGTCATTGATCCGCAGCTCTGTAATCTGCCGACCATAGAGTGTGAAGGTCTGCTTACTGACGACCCTAATCTGATGCTTACGTCCTGTGCTTGCGTCAATCTCTTCACCTGGGTCATAGCTATCGTTGCCATTGAGATCAACCCAGCAATCCTCGCCTTTAGGGAAGAATGAGAGTAGCGTGGGATCCTCGGAGCTGACAGTTATGGCAATGCGCTCTGCATGCTCTCCGAGCTTTTGGTCAGGCTCCCCCTCATAGTTAGCTGTCTGACCATTGTAGACGGACCAGCCTTTGGAGCGTGCAGTGGTGACCATACTCTTGGAGATGTGATTAGCCTCATCGGGAGCAGTAGTATCGACTGCGTACAACTTACACTTAGTCTCTGAGGTCGCCTTGGTAGGTAGCTGTGAGACTAGCTCTCGCATTGCTATGAGATCTATCTTATTGACTTCGACATGTAGCTCTTGAAGCGACTTAAGGGCTAGCGGGTTAAAGGAGGTAAAACTATTGTTGCTAAGCCAAAGCTCCCGCAGATCGTGATAGGCGGGTAGCTCTATCGAAGAGATTTGATTGAAAGCTAGTGTAAGCTTGTTCATTGGGGCTCGCGATGGTAGCAGGAGGCTTCTCAGGTAGTTGTGACTTAGGTCTAGCTCTTTGAGCTGTTGCTGTGCAGATAGGTCAACAAACTCCAGCAGGTTATGACTAAGATCTAAAGACTCTATATGAGGAGCCTGAGCAAGATCGACACCCTTTAGCTGACCATTGGGGATACGCACCTCTGTTATGTCAGATCCGTAGATGGTTACGATGTTTCGCTCCGAGAGAGTGATGCGATTATGTCCCACCTGGAGACTCTCACCAGGGTCACAGAGATTGTTACCATTGAGATCTATAAAGAGATTGCTCCCCTTCAAGTCAAGAGAGAGCTCTCCCCCAGGTTGCTGCTGAGTCGTAATAATAAATCCTTCCTTGGTCGGGTCAATCGTTGGGTCACTAGAGCCTGCGTAGAGTTGCTCTACACCACCGTGATAGTCATAGACATCCCATCCTAGACTATTCGCCAGGGAGACAACACTCTTAGAGCAGACATTTGCTTCTCGAGGCGTTATACCCTGCGTATTGATAGCTATGAGACGCTTCTCCTCTCTAGACTTATCATCTGCAGGAAGCGTAGACACGAGTTGCTTCATGCGCTCTAGCGAGAATTTGTTTTGGTAGATCCGAAGCTCCTTGAGGCGTGTCGGATTGACATGTAGGGTAAGCTCGCGAAGCTCATTACAAGAGAGATCTACGCTCTCTAGCAGAGCACCTCGAGAGAGATCTATAGCAGTAAGCCCACAACGAGAGGCGTAGAGCCCCGTCACGGTAGCGAGTGCACGGATTGACAGCTCCTTTAGATTCGGATTGTTGGATACACTAACGACCTTGAGATTGGTACAAGCCATCGGGATATTTAGCTCCGTCAGCTCATTGTCATCTAGATGAATGGAGGAAAGCGATATGGCTCCCTTGAGTATCGGGTTCTGGAGAGCGCATCGATCAGCTTCGAGCCACGATAATCTATTGCAATCTGAGAGGAGGAGACTGTGAAGCTTAGGACTATCCGAGGCGTATAGATGGGTGAGCGAATAGCAAGCTGTCGCATTGATAACTTCTAGCATCGTCTCTCTCAGATTGACCTCAGCAATGCTTGGACAAGACTGGAGACTAAGCTCACCAACGATGGGGTTTCCTCTCAGGTTTAGCTTAATGAGTGAGTGCGCTGCGGTCAGATCTATGGCTTCGATTTGATCTGGAGTCTCACTGTTTTGTAGTATCAACTCTGTTATCGTCTTGCCATAGATTGTCAAGGGGAGATGGTTGTTTTGCAATGCTTTGACCATCTTCTTACCTGACTGGACAGCTTCGCCAGAGTCAAGAGTTCTATTGCCATTTAAGTCAATCCACAGTTGTTCACCAGAGATATAGCCAGTGAGCTCGCTATACTGTCCCGTGGGAGTTATAGTTATGGACTCCGCAGTGCTCTGAGCTGTGGCGCAGGTTGCTATGCCAAGAGAGGCAAGGAAGAATAAATGCTTGAGAATATTCATAAGAGGAATTAGATATGGTAAGTCAAGGAGAGGAAGAGTCCGTAGGAGCGTGCCTGCTCCCCGATTAGCTCTGGATGGCTAAATATACCCGAGGTAGTAGTCGGCCTACCCTCGTAGAGAGGTCGTCTTGTGCTTAGTCGACTAGGAGCGTAGAAGGCATCCACGCTTATGGTCATCGCTTGGCTACGTGGCAGTGAGATGGATAGCTGACTGTGCCATCTAAGCTCTAGACCAGACTTGAGCTTACTCAGTAGAGGCAGGTAAGCCAGCTGGTAGTCGAGCTGATCCTTGTAGCCACGCTCCACGACATAGGTCGATGAGAGCGGTAAACGATACGCCACGGAGAGAGCCGTGTAGAGACGATCGCTGTACCGATAGTCACAACCCGCCCAGGGTCTCACGACACTATAGTCTATGTGATTAGAACTTCCCTTGTAAAGCTCCTGATGATAGTGATAGCCCCCGCCGAGGGAGAGAGCTAGCTGATGCCTAGAGGAGAGAGGGATCTGGTAACGTCCTCTGAGCTGAGCGTCGTAGTCTGCCTGCCGATAGGTCTGTCGCTGACCGATCTGGCGTAGATCTGTGATGGTGAGATGCTCTTGGTCTGGCTGATGGGTCGCATAGATATACTCGGTACCTAGACGATGTAGTATGCTACTCTCTAGAGCCAAAGTACATCTCCCCCACCCTGCACTACTGAGCAGTCTCACATTATTGTTAAGGAGTCCGAAGAGCCCAGCAGCGGACGACTCTTCCGTCCGCATCTTGTAGAGTTGGTCAGAGAGTAAGAGCGTATAGTGAGGAGCTCCGAGCTCTCGCTGTCTACTCCTTAATAGTAAGTCTACTGCCACACCACCCATATAGTGCATACGAGAGGTGCCAAAGAAGATTTTAGTATTCTGCACATCCACCATTCCAAAGCCGTACGTTAGCGGGAACTTGTCCTGCTGTGAGGGTCTCCAGAGCCATAAGTTCATATACTTACGATGATAGAGCGCATGTAGCGTAGCCGATAGATCTAGCGAGCTAAAGTGATGCTTGTAACCTAGGGTCGCTTGTAGAGTACCAGTCGTATTGTAGACACGAGGGTCTTCGTACTTATAGGCTATCTCCCCAGCGAAGTGTAGCCCAGCGCCCAGCTCTGAGGCACCTCGTCTGAGCGCATAGAGAGCGCCTGCGATATAATGCTCGTAGCGATAGGCACCGCCAGAAGTGTCAGCGACAAGGTATGGTAGGTAGTACTCAGGCTGTCGTATGGCTGAGTAACCTATCGCGCCCTGATAGCCTAAGCCTACGGAGACATAGCCACTGAGACGACCTCGATGCTTAAAGTTTGCCACACCCATCGCCAGTAGCTCTCCAGCCGTCTCCGTAGCTCCCTCGTAAGGAGCTCTGACCCCGTCCTGAGAGAGGTAGTTACTCCGTAGTCCCACGAGAGCATAGGTCGTGTCTTGCGGTATCTCCATTGGGATTGTGTAGCGTACCTTAGCAAGCTTATCCTCAACTCGTGGTGTGATCTCCTCATAGTACCTCTGGAGCGCAGAGCTATAGACCTCTCCCTGCCCTATGATAAAGGGGGAAGCGAGCGTCTGCGCCTTTGCTACCGCTACATAGCCGAGCAGTAGTAAGCAAAGGGCGAAGCTACGGATAGATAGAGAGGCGTGGGTCAAGGCGTGTAGATACATAGTGTGCTAAAACTTTACGGAGGTCTCTAGTCCAAAGTAAGGTACGACCCACTCACGAGCCGTCGTCTTATCTTTCTGCAGATACTTCGGAGAAATGTCTATAATGTTGTCGATAAAGAATGAGAGCCGGATGTGCTCGCCTAGTTGCTTCGTACCCTTGAAGCTCATACGCACAGATATCGGCTTTATATTCGCCCGATAGTAGAGTTCATCGAGAGATCTATTGAGGTAGCGCATCGGAGAGGAGAGGTCATTCATCTGTGCGATCTCCTTCTCACCGACAGGTAGCTTGCGACCATTCAGATCCATCAGTTCATAGGGATAAGGGCTCTGCTCACGCCCATAATAAGACTTGCTAAACCATATCACCTGAAAGAAGTTGGTTAGTATCACCCCCCACTCGGGAATGTGCGTTGTAGCCCATAGATTGGTATTGACACGGTGGTAGTGACGATGATCCCCCTTGCCGTAGATACCTACGTAAGGGTACTTAACGTCGAACTCAATAATCTCTGGACGGTACATAACGGGTATGGCAGAGGCGTATAGCGTGTGGTAGTAAGCTCCATTGAGCTCAAACTGCGTGCGGATAGCCTTAAAGTAAGGAGTCCGCAGACGGTACTCGATGCCACGCTTCACCGTTCGCTCAGAGTTTTGCACCGTTGAGAGCGAGGTAAAGTCTTGGTAAAGGTCCTCATAGAAGTCCTCCTTGACAGGTCTCTTACCCGCAGGGAGCGAGCCTCCGATAGGACGGCGGTAGGTAGGATAAGTGATCGGATAATAGGCTGGAGCGTAGGCGTATCCGCTATTCATATCCTCCTGAAAGAGCGTCACAGCGAGCGTATAGCGCTGATAAGAGAGATCTATGCCGATCTCCTTCTTCTCATTACTCATAGCCCTTAGATTAGGGTTGGAGGGGTCGTGCTTGATCGCGTAAGTCATCAAGTGGTCTCTCTTAGGGTCGCTGTAGTAGGCGTTAAGAGCGGAGAAGTATCGGTAGACGTTGTCTGGATATAGATAGTCTAGCGTGGGTAGCTTATGAGCCACACCATATCCTAGGCGCACAGCCGTGGCAAAGCCCGAGGGTGCCGTATAGGTCCACGAGAGCTTGATGCGTGGGTCGAGTAGTATCTCGTGCGCTAGACGATAGTTGTGCGGTAGATTGAGCATCTGCGTGGCACGTAGTCCCACGTTGCCATCTATGCGGTGACTACCTAATGAGACGAAGAGCCGATCCTCTAGGAAGGCTGCTATACTCGAGAGCGCTGGGATGGCATAGTTAGGGCGAACCCATATAAACGTATTGTCACCAGGATAAGGAGGGCGGGAAGGATCTATGACGGCACCTCGTCCCCAGTTTTTAGCAATGGAGTAGTCGACACCATATAGTAGTGTCTGCTGTAGAGGAGCCAGCCAAGCCATAGGACTCTCACACGATAGTGTGGTCTGGAGCGCCAAGGGCTGATTATCCATCTTGTAGTAAGCGTAGTAAGAGGTGGGGAGGAACTCGCCCTCTTGCAGTCCCATCTCCCTACTGATAGGCATGACAGCGGGACCTCGCCCAGATAGATAGAGATACTTACGACTGAGGAGGTCATAGGTATAGTCCACCGTCGATCTCCACGACAAAGTCCTGAGCCACGAGAGCTGAGGCGACCAGCGAGCATTAGCCACCAGTGTTGTGCGGTAGTACTCTGTATTGTATCGCTCATCTTGCTGCTCTACCAGCTCGTCCGTGCGGCTGTTTTGTATAGAGGCGGTCTGGTGTAGCGTAGCGGTCACATCTAGCACACCTCCAGTATCTCCGAGGTCTCTATGATAGGCATAGGAGAGCTGCGCTGTAGCTCTTGTATAGCGCTCTAGGCGCTCTCTAGGATCACTTCGGTAGTCTACCACATCGCCGCCAATGTGTAGGCTGTTGTAACCCGTAGAGCCGAGAGCTATACCCTTGCCTATATAAGCTAACTTGAAGAGCGGGTCTACCTTAGCACGCCCCTCCCATGGCGTCACTCCACGCTTAGGGTGTAGCTTGATCGCTCCACTACTTAGATTACCCTCAGAGGCGGGGCTGATACCCTGCTCTACCTCGACACGGTCGTAGTGATTGGTCGAGAGCGTACGCAGATCTATCCCCGAGTTGAGCGAGCTACGCTTCGTGACCACCCGATCTGGCAGGTAGGTCGAGAAGCGACTCATACCGGTCAGCCCCTGCATCTGCACACGAGAGGCATCGTTGGTAATAGGAGCACCATCTATCATGATTGAGGTGCCGAGGGAGCTGTTATCGTCCTGTCCTACCTGACGATTGGTCACCCCCTTGAAGTCTCCTATGCCAGGCGTCGTGGTCACAGCGCCTGGGAGTAGGAGCAAGATATCTTTTATCGAGACGGGCTGTATGTTTTGCATAGCCTCCTGACCGATGACCACCTCGCTCTTGTCCTTGCGGTAGGCACCCAGCACCTCCACCTCAGGTAGCTCAATGCTCAGCCTACGTAGGGAGATGTCAACCTGCTCTAGCCCCTGGACCGATAGCGTGCGACTATACGATGCGAAGCCGACACAGCGCACCACCAGCGTGTAGGTACCGCCCTGTCGGAGAGGCAGGGTAAAGCGACCATCAGCATCACAGACTACGCCCTGATTGGTCTCGCTAATCCCTACTGTAGCCCATCCGATAGGAGCATGGTCCTTAGCATTGCGTACACGTCCTGTGATGCCGAATGCTGGCGGAGGAGTCGTATACGACATGGCTAGGCTGAGCTCGGGTAGGAGCAAGAGCCAAAGCGTGATGAGCGTCAGTAGCGTATGTCTGTGTAGCATAGCCATAGTGTGTGTGCGGTCAGTGAGGTAAGGTAGGGGGACGTATCTATGCACGCCCCCCTACGGTAGATAATTACGATATGGTAGACTTAGGTAGTCTCTTACTTCTTAGGATAAGCGTTTTGCCCCTGTACACGCTCATAGTCGTTGGTCGAGTCGTTGGTGTCGATCCAATAGGTGCGACCATTACGCATCTCCGTCTTGCGGTGTGCTAGCTGCTGACGGTGGCAACCCGTCACGTAGAAGTTTCCCTTGTCTACTGTAATCGGTAGCGCACGCGTCTTGAACTGCCCTTCGCAACCCGTCTCCACGCCATCTAGGATAAGGTCTACAGGGATGGTGTAGTAGTTCTCCGTTTCGCCCTTTTTATTAGTCACCTGCATGACATGATCCTTAAGGAATGCACTCAGATCGCCCTCCACCTTAAAGAGGAGTGGTGGCCAAAAGCCTCTGGGATGTGCGATACCCGTACTAGAGAAGCAGTCTACGATGATATTCATATTAGGCACATCGGGGTTGTCCGTGTCTGTAATCTTGATTGTCTTGCCATCTCCAGCAGGAAGCTCTACCTCTGGGAAGAGGAACTCAAAGTCAGCTCCTGAGAGGTCTACAGAGTTTGGCTTATCCTCGGTATGATGATTGATAGCCGTCGCAGCCACAATCTTGAACTCTCCAGGCTTGATTGGATACTCCTTACCACTACCAGGGAACTGATAGATACCACCCACGGGTAGCTCCCCTTTGTCTGCTAGATAGTTAGTCCAGGGAGTCTCTGGCATTGGGTTACCATGAGCAGTCACTGCGTAGCAGACACCGTCGAGGTACTCGGTCTTCTCCCCATTGTTGACTATCATAAAGTACTGATCTGGGTGCATCATACGACCATTGGTCTCGCCATTGAAGAAGATGTCACCAAAGATGAGCTGAGGCTTTTCTGGCGTAGGAGCCTCACCTATCTGGACAGGTATGGAGAGAGTCATAGCATCGCTGACGACGACGTTTTCCTTAGCCCCCACGAGTGTGCGGTGATCTGTAGTCTCACCCGATACGGCAAAGCTATAGGTACCCTTATCAAGGGTTAGCTCTACGGTACGGCTCTTCTTGTCGACCTCCGCCTCGCTCTTCTTGAGCGTGCGACTATCGGTGACGGTGAGCATGAGCTTGGCGAGCTCGACCTCCTTGTCTAGCCCCAGCTGCACAGTCACTTTGCACTGTGTGCCTTTATTGGGCTCTGGGTTATTCGGATCTTCATTACAGCCACCCAGTATGAGGGCGGATAGTGCGATCAGCACTAGTGTGATTGATGTAACCTTAGGTATTCTCATTGTCTTAGGATTGATTTATTTGATGCTTTATAAACTTCTAGATTCAGCGAGCATGCGCTCAAGTTAAGTCATCCCCCGCCGAAATTCTTTGCAAAGTTAGAGAGCCTACAGGCGCTCTACATCCCTATCTTTAGGTATTTTACAGCCTCTGGGATAGCTAAATAGATGGAGTGAGACACGCACGAGAGGAGGGACACATCCGATGGCAAATTCAGTCCCAACTGTAAGGTAATTACGGGATCATTGATTCGGCTCCTCTCATGACCAAGTATTTTCATGCCCATGAAAATCCAGTTTCATGCGGAGGAAAATCCAGTTTCATGCGGAGGAAAATCCAGTTTCGTCGGAGGAAATCGAAAATCCCCACCGAGGAACGGACAAACTCTTCGGAACTTCGAAATCTTTCTTTCGAAGTTTCATTTCATTCTTCCGAACTTTTATATCCCGCCTCCCTGAAGAATGTTCGTTTTCCAGCCAGCTATTTGCAGATTCCTCCGTAGGGATCATCATTCGCCACCACGAAGTGACAACTTTAGTCGCTTCCTACCCTTACTTCTACAAAGATTTTTCGCTTCTGGGGCTTGAAGCGTTGTAATTATTGGAGCAAATTATTACCTTTGCCACTGTTAAGAGCGTACACCCACGCAGATGCTCACTGCTAGTACGCTCTACAAGCCATGCTAATACATAGACTACTAAACAAGATAGATGGACTCCAAGATTAAGGAACTCACCGACAAAATCTACCACGAAGGGGTAGAAAAGGGAAATCAAGAGGCTGCTCAGATCTTAGCCAAGGCTAAGCAGCAGAGCGACGAAATGGTCGCTACCGCACAGGCCGAGGCACAGCGCATCGTGAGTGATGCTCAGCGTCAGGCAGCGGATCTAACAAAAAACACCCAAGCAGAGCTCAAGCTATACGCTGAGCAGGTGGTTAGCTCTACGCAGAGTACCATCGCAGATAGTCTGACCGATCGCATCGTACGTGACAATGTCAAGGCGATGACGACTGATGCAGACTTTATGCAGAAGTTGATGCTCGCCATCGTACAGCAGTGGACGGTCGGTGAGCCGATGGTCATCGAGACGGCCAACGCTGAGGCGCTGGAGAAGTATATGCTCGGCAACGCTAAGGCGCTACTAGATAGCGGTCAGGTAACGATCCGTACAGGATCAGCTCAAGGTGCAGGCTTCTCCGTAGCACCTGCTGATGGCTCGTACAAGGTCAACTTCGGTGAGGAGGAGTTTGTCAACTTCTTCAAGAGCTTCCTACGTCCTCGTCTTGTGGAGGAGCTTTTCTAAGTAAGCTATGTATAAGGTATAGTTAAGGGTGTCTACAGAGTCTCTCTGCACACCACTTGCTGTGCTATAGCGAAGACATTATGGCAAAGTACTACGCTACCATCGCAGGTCTGCCAAACATTGGTGTAGACGACCGCAAGCTACCGATACAGACGGATGCGCTGCAGGCGGAGCTACGACAGGAGCTCACCAAGCGTGACAGACGTCTCCTAGACCTACTCCTCATGGAGCAGGAGCTACCGCAGATCTTGAAGACGATCAATGCGTGGCTCTCGGACGACTCTATCCACTGGGAGGATGACCCCTCAGAGATTGAGCTGGAGCCTAAGGAGCCCCTAGAGACAATCGACGCCAAGGAGCTGGCTGACTATATCATAGCTGTACAGCAGCGCACGAAGCGTCCCCGCACGAAGCAGTTACCTGACTTCATCAAGGAGTACATCGAGATGCGTCTCCCCGACCCCGAGCTGGAGGAGGAGCTTGCCGAGGAGCGAGCTGAGATGCGCGAGGAGCTACAGCAAGCGGAGGAACCCTACACGATCTGGCAGCTACGCCTAGAGCAGGATAAGCTCATGGCGATGTACTACGACTATCTGATGCATCAGAAGAATAGTTTCGTAGCCGAGTGGGCGGAGTTCAACCTTAACATCAAGAATATCCTGGCCGCCTACACGAGTCGGCAGCTGGGCTTTGACCCTAAGGAGTATATCATCGGAGGGGGCACGCTGCAGCATCATCTGCGCACTTCGCAGGCTGCGGACTTTAGCATTACGGAGGAGCTCTTTCCTCAGATACAGCAGTTGGTCAATATCAGTCGCGAGGAGGACATCGCTCGTCGCGAACAGCTGATAGATCGGCTTCGCTGGGATTGGCTGGAGGAGCATACCTTCTCCAAGCCCTTTGACATAGAGTATCTCCTAGCCTACTACCTAGAGCTAGAGATCCTAGAGCGCTGGGTATCACTCAACGAAGAGACAGGCGAGCAAGTCTTCCGTCAGATAGTCTCTCAGCTCAAGCATGAGAGCACCACCTCGCTAGAGGAGTTCAAACGCAAACAAAAGAAATAATAGATACAATGACAAACGGTGTGGTAAAAGGAATCGTCTCTAACCTCGTCACGGTAGAGGTCGATGGTCCCGTATCGCAAAATGAAATATGCTACATCACCGTACGCGGGGTGGAGCTGATGAGCGAGGTGATCAAGGTGATCGGTGCAAATGTATATGTACAGGTCTTTGAGAGTACTCGTGGTATGAAGGTGGGCGACAAGGTCTCTTTCACTGGGCACATGCTCGAGGTGACTCTGGGACCAGGTATGCTCTCCAAGAACTATGACGGTCTGCAGCACGACCTAGACAAGATGGATGGTGTCTTCCTCAAGAGAGGTGACTACACCCATCCACTAGACACGACTAGGAAGTGGGACTTTACGCCTATTGCTAAGGCGGGCGACACGGTACAGGCTGGCTCGTGGCTGGGGCAGGTGGACGAGAATCACCAGCCACACCGCATCATGGTACCCTTCGTCATGGAGGGGAGCTACACGGTCGAGAGTGTCAAGCCTGCGGGTCAGTACACTGTCGAGGAGACGATCGCTGTCATCGTTGACGCTGAGGGCAAGAAGCATGATATCACGATGATCCAGCGTTGGCCTGTCAAGGTGCCTATCCAGGTCTACAGCGAGAAGCCTCGTCCCTTCAAGCTCCTAGAGACGGGCGTACGAACCATTGACACGCTAAACCCAATCGTAGAGGGTGGTACGGGCTTTATCCCTGGGCCTTTCGGTACGGGCAAGACGGTCCTCCAGCACGCTATCTCTAAGCAGGCGGAGGCGGACATCGTCATCATGGCTGCCTGCGGTGAGCGTGCTAACGAGGTGGTGGAGATCTTTGCCGAGTTCCCTGAGCTCGAAGACCCACACACGGGACGCAAGCTGATGGAGCGTACGATCATCATCGCTAATACGAGTAACATGCCAGTGGCTGCTCGTGAGGCTTCGGTCTACACCGCTATGACTATCGCTGAGTACTACCGCTCGATGGGGCTCCGAGTACTACTCATGGCGGACTCGACCTCTCGCTGGGCGCAGGCACTGCGTGAGATGTCGAACCGTCTAGAGGAGCTCCCTGGACCAGACGCATTCCCGATGGACTTGTCGGCTATCGTGGCAAACTTCTACGCTCGTGCGGGCTTCGTCTATCTCAACAATGGCGAGACGGGCTCTGTGACTTTTATCGGTACGGTCTCTCCAGCAGGTGGTAACCTTAAGGAGCCTGTCACGGAGAATACGAAGAAGGTGGCTCGATGCTTCTACGCTCTAGAGCAGGAGCGCGCTGATAGCAAGCGTTACCCCGCTGTCAACCCAATCGACAGTTACTCTAAATATATAGAATACCCCGAGCTCAAGGAGTACATCACGGCAGACCTCGGCTCCGACTGGCTAGACAAGGTAAACGAGATCAAGACTCGCATGCAGCGTGGCAAGGAGATCGCAGAGCAGATCAACATCCTCGGTGATGACGGCGTCCCCGTAGAGTATCACGTGACTTTCTGGAAGTCTGAGCTGATAGACTTTGTGATCCTACAGCAGGATGCCTTTGACGATATCGACTGCAACACGCCTCTAGAGCGCCAGAAGTATATGCTCGACAGAGTGATCAAGATCTGTCACACGGACTTCAACTTTGAGGACTTCAACGAGGTGAGCAAATTCTTCAAGACGCTTATCAACCACCTCAAGCAGATGAACTACTCGGAGTTTCAGAGTGAAGACTTCAAGAAGTACCAGCAGCAGTACGAGCAGCTGATCGAGCAGCAGTCTACGCACGCCTCCTCTAATATCTAACCTCTAGTATCTAACGTCTCACAATGGCTACACAAGCTTTTCAAAAGATATATACACGCATCACCAACATTACCAAAGCCACCTGTATGCTCCACGCTACGGGTGTAGGTAATGACGAGCTAGCTACAATCAATGGCAAGCTCGCTCAGGTGGTTAGAATCAATGAAGACGAGGTAACTCTACAGGTCTTCGCAGGCACTGAGGGCATCCCAACCAATGCTGAGGTTATCTTCCTCGGTGAGGCGCCAGCTCTCAAGGTGAGCGACCAATTGGCTGGACGCTTCTTCAACGCTTACGGAGAGCCTATCGATGGCGGTCCACAGCTAGAGGGCGAGGATGTAGAGATCGGCGGTCCCTCGGTCAATCCTGTACGTCGTGATCAGCCCTCCGAGCTGATCGCTACAGGTATCGCTGGTATCGACCTCAACAACACGCTCGTGACGGGACAGAAGATTCCGTTCTTTGCGGACCCAGACCAACCCTTTAACGAGGTGATGGCACTCGTAGCTCTCCGTGCCGAGAGCGACAAGATCATCCTCGGTGGTATGGGTCTGACGAACGATGACTACCTTTACTACAAGAAGACCTTTAGCAATGCGGGAGCACTGGATCGTATCGTGAGCTTTATCAATACGACCGAAGACCCCTCCGTGGAGCGTCTGCTGATCCCCGATATGGCGCTGTCGGCAGCTGAGTACTTTGCTGTGCAGAAGCATGAGAAGGTGCTGGTCCTCCTGACCGATATGACCAACTACGCCGATGCGCTCTCCATCGTCTCGAACCGTATGGACCAGATCCCCTCTAAGGACTCAATGCCAGGCTCCCTCTACTCCGACTTGGCTAAGATCTACGAGAAGGCGGTACAGTTCCCCGACGGTGGCTCCATCACGATCATCGCTGTGACGACCCTCTCGGGAGGCGACATCACGCACGCTGTGCCTGATAATACGGGTTACATCACCGAGGGTCAGCTCTATCTACGTCGTGACTCTTCCATCGGTAAGGTTATCGTAGACCCCTTCCGCTCGCTCTCTCGTCTGAAGCAGCTAGTCATCGGTAAGAAGACACGCGAAGACCACCCGCAGGTGATGAATGCTGGTGTACGTCTCTATGCCGATGCGGCCAATGCTCAGACTAAGCTGGAAAACGGCTTTGACCTGACAGACTACGACCAGCGTACGCTAGACTTCGCTAAGGACTATGCCAACGATCTCCTAGCTATCGACGTCAACCTCAATACGACCGAGATGCTCGATCATGCGTGGAGCCTCTTTGCCAAGTACTTCACCCCCGCCGAGGTGAGCATCCGCCAGAGTCTCGTGGACAAGTATTGGCCTACAGATAGTAAGGTCGACAAAGCTTAGAAAGAGAGATGGCGATCAAGTTTCAGTACAATAAGACCTCGCTACAGCAGCAACAAAAGCAGCTTAAGATGCGAGAGCGCACCCTGCCCACGATCAAGAGCAAGGAGAGTGCCCTCCGTCTAGAGGTCAAGAAGGCTCGCCGTGAGATAGATACTCTCAATGAGCAGCTAGAGCAGGGCATACAGGGCTACCAGGATATGGTGGCTCTGTGGGACGAGTTTGACCCTACGCTGGTCAGCGTCACCGACGTACAGCTCTCGACGAAGAAGATAGCTGGTGTCGTCGTCCCTGTGCTAGACAATATCGACTACGAGGTGAAGCCTTTCAGCCTCTTTAGCCGTCCCTCGTGGTTTGCTCAGGGTGTCGAGCTACTCAAGGCGCTAGCCACACTGGGCATCGAGGCAGAGTTTCTCAATCTCAAGCTAGAGTATCTCGAGTATGCTCGTCGTAAGACTACGCAAAAGGTCAACCTCTTTGAGAAGGTTCAGATACCTGGCTACAAAGACGCTATCCTCAAGATCAAGCGTTATCTAGAGGATGAGGAGAGTCTCTCCAAGGCTTCGCAAAAGATCATGCGCACCAATCTAGAGATTCGTGCTGCCAAACAAAAAGAGCGACTAGCACAATGATAGAGAAAATAGATAAGTACCTCTTCCTAGTCTATCACCAAGACTACGACAGCTTCCTCCTCAAGCTACGCGACCTAGGGGTCGTGCATATTAAGGAGAACAAGTCGACCAGTGAGAGCGAACAGATCAAGGAGATCGTTGTGGCGCGTCGTCATCTGTCAGACCTCATCCGCACCCTCTCTCGCAAGCGCTCCGAGGAGCAGCCCATCGGCGCTCCCCGCAAGCCAGCTAGCACAGAGGAGGGCGAGGCTCTGCTACAGCAGATCGAGACGCTCCTAGAGGATCGTCGCCAGATAGCCTCTCAGATCGAGAGCCAACAGAGGGAAAACGATTACTGGGAGCCGTGGGGCGACTATGACGTCCAGCAGCTAGAGCGGCTCCAGCAAGCGGGTTACCCAGTCCGCTTCTACATCATCCCTACAGCTCAGTACCAAGAGCGCTGGGAGGAGGAGCACAATGCTATCATCATCGACACCCGACGCTCGCATCACTACTTCATCACCGTCGGCGACAAGAGCACTGAGCGCATCGAGGCGGAGCAGATCAAAGCTCCGACCCACACCGCCAGCGAACTAGCTGAGCGACTCGCCTCTTTCGAGCAGCGTGCCGAGCAGATAGACACCGAGATACAGGAGTTTATCGATCAGCACCTAGAGGACTTGCAGGGCTACGACCTCCTTCTCCAGGACAAGTATCAGATGAGCAACGCCTTCCTACAGGCTACTGGCGAGGCGGATGACAAGGTGATACTCCTCGAGGGGTGGATACCGAGCAAGATCGTACCCGAGGTGCGACAAGAGCTAGACCAGCTCCCCTGCTACTATGCTGAGCAGGAGATACTTGATGAGGACAAGATCCCCATCAAGCTCCAGAACAATCGCTTCAGTCGACTCTTCGAGCCGATTACGCGAATGTACTCTCTGCCGAACTACTCGGAGCTCGACTCGACACCCCTCTTTGCCCCCTTCTTCATGCTCTTCTTCAGCTTATGCTTTGGAGATGCAGGCTATGGACTCGTCATCTTCCTATTGGCGACGATCTTTAAGCGCAAGGTCAAGGGGCAATCAACGAAAGACATTTGCTCTCTAGCGCAGTGGCTCGGCGGCACCACCGTCGTGGTCGGTTCGCTACTCGGGACCGTCTTCGGTATGGTCATGCCATGGGCCAATGATGGTTCCCTGCTGGGCAGTGTGCGCAATGACTACTTCCTCAATCAGGACAACCTCATGCTCCTCTCGGTCGTGCTGGGTATCATTCAGATCCTCTTTGCCAAGACCGTGGCAGCCGTCAAGATACAGAAGCAGCGAGGACTCAAGTATGCCCTCTCTTCGTACGCCTGGGTCATCGTCATCTTTGCCCTCATCATGGCAGTGGCACTGCCTATGGCTACGACTGGGATACCGAGCTACGTCACCTACATATTCTACGGACTGGCGATAGCTGCAGGACTCGTTGTGGTCTTCTACAACAGCCCTGGCAAAAACATCTTCCTCAACATCGGCTCCTCACTCTGGGCAACCTACAACACCGCCTCGGGACTACTCGGAGACACCCTCTCCTACATCCGTCTCTTTGCGATCGGTCTGACGAGTGGCGTGCTGGGAGGTGTCTTCAACAACCTAGCGGTCTCCATGTCTGAGGGTCTACCCGTCGGGGTCAACTGGCTCGTAATGGTCTTCATCCTACTCTTCGGGCATGGGCTCAACTTCGGACTAGCTATCATCAGCTCGCTCGTACACCCGCTGCGTCTCACCTTTGTGGAGTACTACAAGAACAGCGAGTTCGAGGGTGGCGGTAAGCCATACACCCCCTTTAAGGTCAACTAAACAAGCAATAATCAAATCAAATAACAGATATACATAACATGAACGAACTAATTGCATACGGAGGCGTAGCCCTCATGGTCATCCTAACGGGTATCGGCTCCTCAATCGGTGTCACCATCGCAGGTAATGCGACCATCGGATCTATGAAAAAGAACCCCGATGCCCTCGGTCAGTACATCGGACTCTCCGCGCTTCCCTCTTCACAGGGTCTGTACGGCTTCGTCGGCTTCTTTATGGCTAACGGTCTTATCAAGGATCTCCTCACCGCTGGCGTACTTGGTGCTGGTGCTGCGTGGGCTATCTTCGCTGCTGGGCTCAGCCTCGGTCTCGTCGGTCTCTACTCAGCCATCCGTCAGGCTCAGGTCTGCGCCAATGGTATCAAGGGTATCGGTGCTGGCAACAACCTCTTTGGTGCGACCATGGTCATGGCCGTCTTCCCTGAGCTATACGCCATCCTAGCGCTACTTGTATCGATCCTAACCTTCGGTGTCGTCAGAGGTCTATTCCTCGCCGCATAGAGACACCCAGCTAGAGCCTTCGCTATGCTAGCAAGCTCTACGGACGTGGGCTAGTAACTAGCCCTGACAAACTATAGGACCAGTCCTCGGCAGAGATTGCTCTGTCGGGGACTTGTTTTATTAGTGCCTACAGTACGAAATGTTTCCAGCTCTCTTTGGAGACTGTTGCAAAAGTCAACAGTCTCACAATCTTGCTTGCAAGATTGTCCTGACTTTGCAGAAAGGATGAAGCGCAAGGCGCTGAGGGTGAGGTCTGAAGGGAGCATACCTCCGTATGTGACCGAAGCCGAATCCCGAAAGTAACACAGCGATTCGCCTTTATGCAACAGTCTCCTTTGACTTGTCGGTCAATCTCTGATTTCCTACCTAGGAATTGAAATCGTGTCTATTTTTCCCTTTCCCAGCACCTCAAAATAAGAATTAGTCACTCATCAGGCATGAGGGTGGTGGTATTTGCGCAAAAACTACTACCTTTGTGACGTAGAATACAACGAAGCAACGTAGAATACAACGAATCAACAAGTTCAAACAACATACAGATATGAAAAAGGCATTAATCATCCTATCCTCAGCCCTTGTTCTGCTCTCAGTGAGCGCATGTGGGCCTAAGCAAAGTGCTTATCGTCAGGTGTATGAGAAGGCAAAGCAGCGTGAAGTGGCCACACAGCAACAAGAGCCTGTGCAGACTCCCCCCGCTAGTGTTGTCGTCGCTCGTGAGCCAGCCGCTGACATCCAGCTACGTCGTGAGCGCCTAGAGGCGGTCAAAGGTGAGGACGCAAACATGCTCAAGACCTACAACGTGGTCGTCGGCTCATTCCAAAACCACACCAACGCATACTCCCTCAAGGAGCGCCTACAGGCTCAGGGCTACACCCCCGTGCTAGGTCAGAACGAGGCTGGTATGCTCCGTGTCATCATCTCCAGCTTTGACAACCGCCGTGAGGCTGAGGCTTCTAGAGAGCAGGTCAAGGGACGCTTCGCTCCTGAGTTTCAGGATGCTTGGATTCTGGAGAAGATCCGCTAGTAGCTTCCTTACTTCGAAGCCATAATAAAATAGGAGTCTTAGAGTTTACATAGATAGACTCTAAGACTCCTTCTTCGGACACTATAGCTATGGAGATCATACAGCATCAACCGCTTCGGGAGTACCACACATTTGCCACAGAGGCTACCGCCGACTGGTGGATCAACTACAGCAGTGCTGAGGATCTTCAGACGCTGGCACGTGATGAGTACTTTGTCTCGCAGCCCTACCTACCGATAGGTGCTGGGAGCAACCTACTCTTTACGCACGATAAGTATCGTGGCGTCATCCTCTACTCGCAGATCGACGACCTCCACTACTACGATGAGACCGAGAGTGCGCTGACTCACCCAGGGCAGCAGCATGTACGGGCGGGTAGTGGCATCGTGTGGGATCACTTTGTGGAGCTGATGCTCAGCCGTGGTCTCTATGGTATAGAAAATCTATCGCTCATCCCAGGCACCGTGGGCGCTGCTGCTATCCAAAATATAGGTGCCTACGGGAGCGAGGTCTCTCAGTACATCGTAGCGGTCGATGTGGTCGACCTAGCGACAGGAATGAAGCTCCGCATACCGAGCGCTCTGTGCGACTACAGATATAGGTATAGCATCTTCAAAGATCCGCAGTACCACTCCTACATCGTCACGCATGTGCACTTCATACTAAGCACCGAGCCGACCTGCAATCTGAGCTACGCCTCCCTGGCAAAAGCTTTCGAAGGCCGCGACACGATGCCTACGCCCGAGGAGATTCGCCAAGAGGTGATCAGCATTCGCCGTGCTAAGCTACCCGACCCTGAGGAGATACCGAATGGTGGAAGCTTCTTCATGAACCCCATCGTGCCGCTAGCGCAGTACGAGGAGCTGGCGAAGCAATATGACACGCCCGTGCCTCACTACCCTACTCACCACGAAGGGGAAGTCAAGCTCTCAGCGGCCTGGCTCATAGACCAAACGGGACTCAAAGGCTACCGCACAGGTGCCGTAGGGGTCTACGAAAAGCAACCGCTCGTCCTCGTCAACTACGGCGGGGCAACCGGTCAAGAGGTGGTCGCACTGGCAGAGCACGTGCAGCAGGAGGTGAGCCGTAAGTTCGGCATCTCACTACACCCCGAGGTGCGCTATATAGACTGACGCCTATGCCCTCTCGCCACAGTCATCCCTCGCCACAGATCGTCGAGCTACTAGGCTCAGGTACCAGCACAGGCGTACCTGAGGTGGGTTGCTACTGTCGTACCTGTCTAAGCCTAGACCCACGCGACCAGCGCACCCGCACATCGGCTCTAGTGGTCTCACCTTCGGGGCGACGAATCTTGATAGACTGTAGCGCAGACTTCAGACAGCAAGCGCTCCTAGCAGGCATTGATCATCTAGATGCGATCATCCTAACGCACCAGCACTACGACCATATCGGAGGGCTAGACGATCTGCGTACTATCTCGTGGCGTACGGAGCTACCCATCTACGCAGAGCCTAACGTGCTGGAGGCGATCAAGGCTCGACTACACTACTACTTCGGACCGCATCGCTATCCCGGCACGCCACACTTGACGCTGCACCCCATCTCGTCGCTAGAGCCGTTTACACTGTACGACCTAACGATAGAGCCGATACGGGTGATGCACGGCAAGCAGCCGATACTAGGCTATCGCATAGGGAGCTTTGGCTTCCTAACCGACCTCAAGAGCATCGCCCCAGAGGAGCTAGAGAAGCTCCGAGGCGTGGAGCTACTCTTTGTCAATGGACTGCGCTACACCAAGCCTCACCCGACACATCAAACGATCGAGGAGGCTATTGAGCTGACCGCCCAGGTTCAGCCACAGCGCAGCTACATCATTCACCTT
The DNA here is from genome assembly GCF_000482365.1 of Porphyromonas uenonis DSM 23387 = JCM 13868. Taxonomy (GTDB): domain Bacteria; phylum Bacteroidota; class Bacteroidia; order Bacteroidales; family Porphyromonadaceae; genus Porphyromonas; species Porphyromonas uenonis. The sequence continues at coordinate 193,620 of NZ_KI535308.1, forward strand.
TCGCACCATGCGCCACCTACTGCGGAGCTACAAGAGCGACTGCCCGGGGGAGTGTACGTGGGCTACGACGGATTGACCCTACGCTACACGGAGGAGTCTGGTTATATCCCGCAGCCCACGCCAGACAAGCTAGTGAAGAGTGGTGCCGAGCCTTTTACCTATCGGGATTGTGGTAGGATTGATTACCAAGAGGCTTTGGAGATGCAACAGAAGCTTTGGCACGAGCGTATCGATGCCAAGGTAGCACATCAGACGGTGCCTGAGGACGTGCTACTCTTTTGCGAGCATGAGCCTGTGCTGACCATTGGCAAGCATGGGCAGCAGACAAATCTGCTCGTCTCGGAGGCTTTGCTCAACTCTAAAGGCATTCAGCTTGTCCAGATAGAGCGTGGTGGCGACATTACTTACCATGGTCCTGGGCAGATCACGGGATACCCAATCTTTGACCTAGAGCATTACGGCGTAGGGATCAAGGAGTACATCCACACGATGGAGCAGTGCATCATCGATCTTCTCTACCTCTACGGCATTCGTGCGGAGCGTCTCGAGGGCGCTACGGGCGTCTGGATCGATGCGCACACACCGCAAGCTCGTAAGATCTGCGCTATCGGCGTGCATACCTCTCGCTATGTAACGATGCACGGCTTCGCACTCAATGTCAATACCGACCTAAGCTACTTCCAGCTCATCAATCCGTGTGGCTTTACCGACAAGGGGGTCACCTCGATGGAGCAAGAGATAGGACGAGGGGAGGTCTACTTTCCACTAGTCAAGCATCAGCTGGAGGGGCTCTTTCGCAAGCACTTCACGCACCTTATGTACCACCTACCTAACGACAACATACTATGAAATGGCTTAGACCCAACGACAGTTCGGCAAACTACCAAGACAGACGCGGACGCATCTCAGGCAAAGGGCTAGCCCTCGGAGGTGGCATCGGTGGTATCGTCATCGTCCTCGCCAGCCTCTTCTTTGGTGTAGACCTCTCGGGACTGATGCAGGTGGCAAACAATGTCTTGCCCAGCTCACAGAAGGAGCAGGTAGACCCCTCACGTGTCAACGAAAACGAAGAGTTCAAGGTCTTCACGCTGCGCGTCTTCAACAGTTGCAACGACGTGTGGACAGACCTCTTCAATTCCGAATTACAACGCTCCTATGCGGCACCGACACTGGTGACCTTCACCGATCAGGTGCAGAGCCGTTGCGGAGGAGCCACCAGCGAGGTAGGGCCCTTCTACTGTCCGGCCGACCAGACAGTCTACATTGACTTAGACTTCTTCAATCTACTCGCCTCTCGCTTCAAAGCGCCAGGAGACTTAGCTATGGCTTACGTCACCGCTCACGAGGTAGGGCATCACGTGCAGAACCTCCTCGGTATCTCTGACAAGCTACACCAGCAGCAAGGGCGTGTCTCGCAGGAAGCGTACAACCGCGCTAGTGTACAGCTAGAACTGCAAGCCGACTACCTTGCTGGCGTATGGGCATACCACGCACAGCGACTCGGTATCATACTCATTGAGTCCGGAGACCTCGAGGATGCGCTCACAGCCGCCAACGCTATCGGTGATGATACTTTGCAAAAAGAGGCGCAGGGCTACGCCGTCCCAGACTCATTCACACACGGTACCTCAGCACAGCGCATGCAAGCCTTTCGCTCTGGCTTTGAGACAGGCAGCTTGGATGGCGCGAGCCGTTACCGCTTGTAAGCAACAACCAATTCTATAGCAGATTTCAGATGAACCAAAAGATAAAAGTACTCGTCGTAGGCTACGGACACGTAGGCAAGCAGGTCGTAACCACCGTACGCACCGCTCCCGACATGGAGCTGGTCGGTGTAGTCCGTCGCTCCAAGAATGATCCTCAAAGCCAAGTATTGACCGCTCATGGCATTGCCGTTTACGGAGAGGATGAAGCCCTCCCCAAGGCAGATGTCGCCATCCTGGCCGTGCCGACACGCTCCGTGCCCGACTACGCCAAGCGTTACCTCGCTCAGGGTCTTTGCACCGTAGACAGCTTTGACATCCATACCCAGATAGCTACGCTACGCCACGACTTGATGGCGGTAGCTCAGGAGCACCAAGCAGTCTCCATCATCAGCGCTGGCTGGGATCCCGGAAGCGACTCGATCGTTCGTACCTTGATGCAGGCGATGGCTCCCGAGGGAATCACCTACACAGACTTTGGGCCAGGCATGAGCATGGGACACTCCGTAGCGGCACGTGCCATAGCTGGTGTCCGAGATGCGCTCTCTATGACCCTGCCCATAGGTTATGGACAGCACCGCAGACAGGTCTATGTAGAGCTAGAGTCAGGAGCCAACGAAGAGCAGGTACGCCAAGCCATCCTCGCTGATGATTACTTCGCTCATGACGAAACGATCGTCACTTTCGTCCCTTCTGTCGCAGCTCTAGAGGACGTAGGCCATGGCGTGCATATGATGCGCAAAGGGGTCTCGGGTGTAACGCACAACCAGCGTATCACCTTCGAGATGCAGATCAACAACCCCGCCCTGACCGCCCAGATGATGGTCGCCTCGGCTCGTGCTACGCAGCGCCTCACCCCAGGAGCCTACACACTCCCCGAGGTGCCAGTTATAGACCTACTCGCTGGCGACCGCTCCGACTGGATCGCCCAACTAGTCTAACTTCTAAGGTCTAACCTCTAACCTCTAAGGTCTAATCTCTAACCTCTAATGACATGTCCAGCACACTACCCCTACTAGCCATCACGTGGGACGTCAGCCCCGCCATCTTTACCATCGGCACCTTTGAGTTGCGCTGGTACGCCATACTCTTTGCCGTAGGGCTCTTCGTCTTCGGTCCGTGGATCGTGCATCGCATCTGGCGGAAAGAAGGCTTGCCCGAGCCATGGTTTGACAAGCTCTTTTGGTACGTAGCCATCGGTACGATCGTAGGCGCTCGACTAGGGCACTGCCTCTTTTACGATCCCCTATACTACCTCGCCAATCCCGTTGAAATCCTGAAAACGTGGGAGGGCGGACTAGCGAGCCACGGCGGTGTGATCGGTCTCATCATCGTCATGTGGATCTACGCACGCAAGGTGTCGCACAAACCAATCCTCTGGGGCATGGATCGCCTCTGCGTACCCGTAGGACTCGTGGCAGCCATGATACGTCTCGGCAACCTGATGAACAGCGAGATCTTCGGCTACCCTACCGATGTCGCCTGGGGCTTTCGCTTCGTACGCTCTGCCGAGTGGCAGACCTTGGCTGGTGGTATGCCTTGCCACCCGACAGCCATCTACGAGGCGCTCGCCTACTTGCTCGTCTTCGCCATCTGCATGTGGCTCTACTGGCGTCGCAATGCGGGCTACAAGTATCATGGGCTCATCGTCGGGACGCTCCTCACGCTCACCTTCATAGCACGTCTCCTCATCGAGACCGTCAAATTCGTCCAGGAGCCGTGGGAGCACAAGTTGGTCGAGGCCATCGGGCTCAACCAGGGGCAGCTACTCAGCATCCCCTTCATCATCATCGGAGTCGGCATGATCATCTACGCCCTGCGCCACCCAGTGCCTCAGGCAGAGGTGGAGCGTCTACTCGCAGAGGAAACAAAGCGCAAGGAGCAAGCCGCTCATCCCAACAAGCACTAAATCTATTCACTACTATAAAGCAACCATTCTATTATGGAGTATCGTAATCAAATTACCGATTCAATATACTATATCGGAGTCAATGACCGCACGAAGCCCCTCTTCGAGGGCTCCTGGTCACTACCCCATGGCGTCAGCTACAACTCTTATCTGCTCGTGGGTGAGCAGGTCGTCCTCATCGATGGTGTCGAGATAGGCACCGCTGAGAAGCATCTTGGCGAGATCAAAGCGATCATCGGCGATCGTCCCATCGACTACCTCATCGTAGACCATATGGAGCCTGACCACAGTGGCTCTATCGGTCTCCTACGCACCCTCTATCCTGAGATGAAGGTGGTGGGCAATGCCAAAACCTTCGGCATGCTCGACTCTTACTTTGCGCCAATCCCTCAGGAGCAGCGCGTAGTCGTTTCGGAGAAAGAGCCTCTAGAGGTGGGCGACTTCTCCTTCCAGTTCGTCATGGCACCGATGGTACACTGGCCCGAGGTCATGTTTACCTACGAGAGCTCAAACAACGTCCTCTTCACGGCCGACGCCTTCGGCACCTTTGGCACGCTCAATGGAGCTATAATAGACCGAGATATGAATCTCGACCTTTACTACGAGGAGATGTACCGCTACTACGCCTGCATCGTGGGTAAGTTCGGTATGTTTGTCCAGAAAGCTCTGGAGAAGTACAGCTCACTAGGTCTGTCGCCACAGTACATCTGTCCGACCCATGGTCCCGTATGGACGGAGCACGGCTTCCCCCAGGCACTCGCCATCTACGATCAGCTCAGCAAGTACGACACAAGCTGCGGTGCGGTCATCCTCTACGGCAGTATGTATGGCCACACCGAGCAGATGGCCGAGGCGGTCGCTCAGGGACTAGCGCAGAGCGGCATCAAGGAGATCGTCGTCCACAACGTTAGCACGGCCGATCCCTCCCATATGCTCCGTGACATCTTCAAGTATCGCGCCCTTATCGTCGGCGCTCCGACCTATAGCAACGACCTCTTTCCCCCGATGCGTGAGATCCTCAACAAGGTAGCCCTCCGCGAGGTCAAGCATCATCTCATCGGCTACTTCGGCGGATGCACTTGGGCAGGCAAAGCTGTCAAGATCATGCCTGAGATCCTAGAGAAGCTAGCCTTCGAGCAGGTGACCGACCCCGTAGAGATCAAGGGAGCCGCCACCGACGAGCAGCTCGCTCAGGGACGTGACCTAGGAGCTGCTATTGCCAAGAGACTATTAGAACTTTACCGTTAATACCTAAATACCAACAACCAACAAATAATCTATGAGACTTGTTATCGAGCAAGATTATGCTGCCATGTCTACATGGGCAGCAGAGCATGTGATCAAACGCATCAATGAGTTTGCACCCACAGCTGACCGCCCCTTTGTGATCGGTCTGCCCACAGGCTCTACCCCTATTGGTATGTATCAAGAGCTGGCCAAAGCCTGTCAGGCTGGTCGTGTCAGCTTCAAGAACGTAATTACAGTCAATATGGACGAGTATGTCGGTCTAGAGCCCTCACATCCCGAGAGCTATCACTACTTTATGAAGAGCAACTTCTTCGACCACATCGACATCGACCCTAAGAATACCCACCTCCTCAATGGTTTGGCTGAGGACACCGCTGCCGAGTGCCAAGCTTACGAAGAGATGATTCAGTCACTCGGAGGTATCGACCTCTTCATCGGAGGTATCGGCTCTGACGGACATATCGCCTTCAACGAGCCAGGCTCCTCGCTAGCCTCTCGCACTCGTGAGGTGCGTCTGATGCCCGAGACCATCCGTGACAACAGCCGTTTCTTTGACAACGACCTCTCGAAGGTTCCCACACGCGCCCTCACTGTAGGTGTCGGTACCGTGACAGACGCTCGTGAGGTGATGATTCTTATCAACGGTTCGAACAAGGCACGCGCTCTCTGCAAGGCAGTCGAGGGGCATATCACCCAGATGTGTCCTATCTCTGCGCTGCAGCTCCACTCCGACAGCATCATCGTCTGCGATGACGATGCTGCCGTAGAGCTACAGGTGAAGACCTTCCGCTTTTACAAGCAGGAGGAGCAGCTAGCCCGTGAGGGTCTAGCCTACTAAGAGGTGGCAGCTCACAAATAGAGACTGTTGCAAAAGTCAACAGTCTCACAATCTTGCTTGCAAGATTGTCTAGACTTTGCAGAAAGGATGAAGCGCAAGGCGCTGAGGGTGAGGTCTGAAGGGAGCATACCTCCGTATGTGACCGAAGCCGAATCCCGAAAGCAACACAGCGGTTCGCCTTTATGCAACAGTCTCAAATAGATCGGCGGATGCTCCCGTAGCATACGCCACGACCAGAGAAGGTCGAGAAGCATCCGTCGCTCCTCGACCTTCTTTCTTTATCTCCTCTACCCGGTCAAACTTTCCACCGTTGGAAAACTAACTTTCCACCGTTGGAAAACTCAAATCCCTCCCTAGGGATTTCTTCGTCCCTCCCTAGGGATCGAACAGTTCCTCCCTTGGAACTAAAAAGTTCCTCCCTTGGAACTGAAAAGTTCCACCGCTGGAACTAAAAAGTTCCAAGGCTGGAACCATTATGGAACTTTTACAAAAGCAGTTGCCGCCCCACAGAAGGTGGCCATGCGTTCGCACTAGCGGAGCTTTCTTCTAGAGGCACAAATGAAAAGCGCCACCCCTGAACGAACTCAAGAGTGGCGCATATGGATGAGACGGTGTCAGTCTCTGGGGATCTGTGCGGATGCTTACTTGCCGTAGCGAGCGCGTAGCACCTGAATCATATCCTGACTCATGGTGTCGAGGTCGTAGTGTGGCTGCCAGTCCCACTCACGACGAGCACAGCTGTCGTCGAGCGAGTTAGGCCACGACTCAGCGATAGCTTGGCGCAGCGGATCGACGTCGTAGCTCATCTCGAAGTCGGGGATGATACGCTTGACGGCGGCAGCGATCTGGCCTGGCTCGAAGCTCATCGAGGCAATGTTGAAGGAGTTGCGATGTACCAGTCTCGTAGGATCAGCCTCCATGAGCTGGACCATAGCGTGCAGTGCGTCTGGCATATACATCATATCCATGTAGGTACCCTCCTTGATGGGGCAGACGAACTTGCCCTCCTTGACGGCTGCGTAGTAGATCTCTACAGCATAGTCCGTGGTGCCACCGCCGGGTAGCGTCACATTGGAGATAAGCCCTGGGAAGCGCACCGAGCGGGTGTCTACGCCAAAGCGCTTGTGGTAGTAGTCGCTGAGGAGCTCACCAGCCACCTTGGTCACACCGTACATAGTCTTGGGGCGCTGGATCGTATCCTGAGGAGTTTTATCCTTGGGGGTCTCATCGCCAAAAGCTCCGATAGAGCTGGGGGTGAAGACGGCACAACCCTTCTCACGAGCTATCTCTAGGACGTTAAAGAGTCCACCCAGTCCGATATGCCACGCCAGCTGAGGCTTAGCCTCTGCGGTAGCGCTCAGGAGGGCTGCTAGGTTATAGATAGTATCGATCTTGTACTTGTCGACGATAGCTGCTAGCTGAGCTGAGTCGGTAATGTCGGCAAGCTCTGCGGGACCACTCTCGAGGAGCTCGCCCTTAGGAGGCATTGCAGCGATGTAACCGGCTACGACTGAACCATTTTGGTACTCACGACGTAGTTTCATTGTCAGCTCGGAGCCTATCTGACCGGTCGAGCCAATGATCAATATATTCTTCATGTCTTTATATAGTTGAGCTTATTTTGCTGTGCAAAGGTACCTAAAAGGAGACGATTAAGAGCTTTTAGTCTGTGATCAGATTGCGGCGACGCTTACGCTGGACCTGCTTGACGATATAGATCGTCAGCAGCAATAGCACAATCGCCAATATGGAGTAACCGATGATGTGGCTGTATTCGCTCGCCTTAGCGACCACTTGCTCCTTCGTCTCGATGCCTGGGACACGCGAGAGGAGGACGCCAATGAGGGTGAGCACCGCATTCCAGACGCCAGCACCTAGAGCCGTGTAGCCCACAAAAACGCCTAGTGGCATGCGGGCTAAGCCTGCGGGAATGGAGATGAGCTGACGAATAGCAGGCACCAGACGACCTACGAAAGTGGAGACAGCCCCCTTGCGAACGAAGTATTCGTTGGCACGGTCGAGCTTCTCGGGACTCAGCAGGAGCATACGCCCTACTCTACTGCCAGCAAAGCGGTAGACGATAGGACGCCCGAGCCACATGGCTAAGTAATAGTTGATGAGTGCCCCTACAATCGCTCCACAGGTGGCAAAGAAGAGTACGCCGACGACGCTCATCTGCCCATCCGTGGCGGCTAGAAAGGCTGCGGGTGGCACAACCACTTCACTAGGAAAGGGGATAAACGAACTCTCGATGGTCATCAAGAGGAAGACCGTCCAGTAGTTCAGATGCTCAAAGAACCAAAGCGTCAGTTGTTCCAGCATACTTTTCTAAGGAGGTAGCTTCTCTAGCGACGATCTTTGAGCGATACGGTACGGTTGAAAACCAGTGCGCCTGGACGGCTGTCGGGATCGACCGTAAAGTAACCAACTCTCTGGAACTGCAAGTGATCCCCTACCTGAGCGTCTCGTAAACACTCCTCGACATAAGCATGCTGCACGATGAGTGAGTCGGGATTGAGATGGTCCTTGAGCTCCTCAGCAGGAATACCTGAGGGGTCTTCCTCTAGGAAGAGGCGGTCATAGAGACGTACCTCAGCATCTAGCGCATAGGCCGTAGAGACCCAGTGTATCGTAGCCTTGACCTTACGATTGCTACCTTCCATGCCTGTTTTGCTGTCCAGGTAAACTTCGGCAAGGACAGCGGTCACATTGCCCTCGGCATCCTTTTCGCAGCCAGTACACTTAATGATGTAGCCACCACGTAGGCGCACGTCCAAGCCACCAGGTGTAAGGCGATAATACTTCTTCGGAGCCTCCTCCATAAAGTCGCTCCGATCGATCCAGAGCTCACGCGTAAGGTGCTGAATATGCGTGCCCTCCGATAGATCCTCAGGGTTATTGACCATCTCTAGCGCTTCGTCGTGACCCTCTGGGAGATTGGTCAGGATGAGCTTGACAGGATCTAGGACAGCCGAGACACGTGCTGCGTGCTTGTTGAGATCGTTGCGCACAGCATGCTCTAGGAGCGAGAGATCAATGGTGCCCTCATAGCGGGTATAGCCAATCATGCTGACGAAGTCACGGATGGACTGTGGCGTGTAGCCCCTACGACGCAGACCGCAGAGGGTCGGCATACGTGGGTCGTTCCAACCAGTGACTAGCCCCTGCTGCACGAGACTGAGGAGCTTGCGCTTGCTCATCATCGTGTAGGTGAGGTTGAGGCGGTTAAACTCAAACTGATACGGTCTGTAAGTGGTGCCCTCGGGCATCAGGAGCTCCACAAGATAGTTGTAGAGCGGACGATGCGGCACGAACTCCAAGGTACAGATCGAGTGGGTCACCCCCTCGAAGTAGTCGCTCTGTCCATGCGCAAAGTCGTACATAGGATAGACCTGCCACTCTGTACCAGTGCGGTGATGCGGGCGCTTGATGATACGGTAGATAATCGGGTCGCGGAAGTGCATATCGTCCGAAGCCATATCGATCTTAGCACGGAGCGTCATAGCGCCCTCGGGGAATTCGCCCGCATTCATACGGTGGAAGAGATCCAAGCTCTCCTCAGCGGAACGATCACGGTAAGGGCTATTGATGCCAGGGGTCGTGGGCGTACCCTTCTGCTGGGCAATCTCCTCGGCGCTCTGCTCATCGACGTAAGCATGGCCCGTCATGATGAGACGCTCGGCAAAGGCGTAGAGCTGTGGAAAGTAGTCCGAAGCGTAGCACTCCTTACCCCACTCAAAGCCGAGCCAGTGGATGTCCTCACGGATAGCGTCCACGTACTCCACATCCTCTTTGATCGGGTTGGTATCGTCAAAGCGTAGATTGCACACACCACCATACTTCTGAGCGATGCCGAAGTCAATGCAGATAGCCTTAGCGTGACCTATGTGTAGGTAGCCGTTAGGCTCTGGTGGGAAGCGTGTCTGCACACGTCCATCGTACTTACCGCTCTGGATGTCCGCTACGACAACCTGCTCTATAAAGTTTAGTCCCGTGCTCTCTGCGCCATTGCTTGCAGCATCCTCTAGTGGAGTCTTGTTCATTGCATCTATATCTTATCGGAGACCCTTGCGCCGTGAAGTAGCCTCCCTCGGTTATCTATCTGAGTACAAAGGTAGATAAAAAAAGCACGCTACTCGACGTCGCTGGGGGTGCGGCCCGCTAAGGTGAGGCTAAAGCCGTAGCGATAGCGGTGAGCACCGTCGCTCTTGTGGATCATCTCTTGCGTCTGCTCCCACTGCTTGACCCAGAGAGGACGCACCTCTTCGCTATCCTCCTCGGCACCCTCGTGGGGCATCTCCACTAGGGCGACCTCTACCTGCTCCTCGGGAGCTATCTCCGTCTGCAGGATGTACTGTATCAAGCTCATAGCGAGCATGTCGAGCCACAGCTCTCTGGGCACCTCCACGGGCAAGCCCTCGAGCCTTTGCGCCAGGCTGGGGTCTGTCACGATGAGTGTCAGGTAGCCCTCACGCACCTCCTCTACAGGTATGCCCATAGGGTACTGCAGCGACACCTCCATGTGAAAGTCTTCGTCTGCCACCAACTCGGCAAGGCGTAGCGAGAGAGCGTCAAAGAGGGCATCTGCCTGGCTGTTTGTGTAAAGGAGCTGCGGATAAGCCCCCTCGAAGGGCAGCTGCTCGTAGAGCGTGTGCCACGGGTAATAAGGGAGGAAGTGACCCACAGGAGCCGTGGGCATATAGATATTGTGTGAACCAAAGTGATGTGGCTCAGCTAGCTCTTCGGCTATCTTCGTCTGATCTGTCATAGTTCTGTCTGTCTTTCAGTCATTAGTAGGTTGTGCGGGCTCACCCTCTTGTGGCTTGAGCCCACGCTCGGCAGCTTCCTTGAGGAGCAGCTCACGAGCAGGCTCATATTCATTGGGTATCTCACCGTCTAGGATCGCATTCTTGATCCGCTCCTTGAGCGTCCCCACGATCTGCGAAGGCGGAATCCCAAAGAGACGCATGATCTCGGCGCCATCGATCGGCGGAGCAAAGTTGCGAATGCGATCCTTCTCCTCCACCTCTTGGAGCTTGCGTCGTATCATCTGGTAGTTGTCCAGGACCTGCTGTACGCGCTTCGGATTCTTGCTCGTCACGTCGCTCTCCACCAGCGTCATCAAGTCCTCTATATCATCGCCCGCATCAAAGAGCAGACGACGTATCGCCGAGTCGGTCACCCCCTCATCAACGAGCGAAGAGGGACGCATGTGTAGGTCTACCAGCTTGGCAACATACTGCATGTGGCTGTCCAGCGGGAGCTTAAGCCGACGAAACATTCGCGGCACCATCTTAGCCCCTATATAGTTATGATTGTGAAAGGTCCACCCCTGCTGTGCATCCCAGCGCTTCGTCTTAGGCTTCGCAATGTCATGTAGCAGAGCTGCCCAGCGAAGGTAGAGGTTGTCACTCTTTGCCGCCAACTGGTCAACCACTTGATAGGTATGCGCGAGATTGTCCTTGTGCCCCACACCGACGACCGTCTCGGTGCCACGCAGTAGCTGCACCTCGGGCAGGATCAGCTCCAGTAGCCCCGTCTGCTCCATCAGGGATAGCCCCACACTGGGACGCGGCGAGAGCATGATCTTGTTGAGCTCCACGATGATACGCTCCGCTGAAACTATCTTAATGCGCTCTCGGAGCTTCACAATAGCGTCAAAGACGGCATCATCGATGAAGAAGCCCAGCTGCGAGGCAAAGCGCACCGCACGCATCATCCGCAGCGGATCATCATCGAAGGTAACCTGCGGATCGACCGGCGTGCGGATCATATAGTCCTGCAGATCCTCCAGCCCGTAGAAGGGGTCTACCAGCTCGCCATAAGTACGTTCGTTGAGCGAGATAGCCATCGCATTGATCGTGAAGTCGCGTCGCTCCTGATCATCTTCGAGCGTTCCATCCTCGACGATCGGCTTGCGACTATCTCGCTGGTAGCTCTCACGACGCGCTCCGACGAACTCCACCTCCACGCCCTTGTAGCGCAGCTGCGCCGTACCAAAGTTCGCAAAGACATGCACCTGGCACTTTGGCCCTATCTCCCGAGCCACCGCTTTAGCCAAGGTAATGCCACTGCCCACGCAGACGATGTCTATATCATTGCTCGGGCGCTGTAGGAAAAGGTCACGCACCCATCCACCGACCACATAGGTCTCCAGATCAAGCGTATCAGCCACACGCCCCACCAGCGCAAAGACTGGATGGCGCAGGTACGGACTGTAGTCAGCATAAGGGTCAAAAGGTATCGGCATATCTATCTCCTCTATATGGTAAACGATGGCTGTCGCACAAGTACTACAGCCTCAGGTGAAGCGTTACAAAGGTAATACAAATTAGAGACTGTAGCCTTCGAGCAGTGTCGAATAGGTTGCCACGTCAATAATTATACTTACATTTGCACCCAGCAAACGGAGGAAAGCATCGACGGCTATGGCACACATTAAGAATTTAGATAGTCGCCCTCTCTCGCCCGCTATATAATGACGACAAATATCGCCGTGACAGTAGATGGCAGTATGGTAGCAATTCAGACAGTTTGAGATCTGTATCACATTCGTGTGATGTCTCTCTCCCCAATGCTTCACTAATTATTTTCCCTTTTTCCCTTTTTCCCTTTATGACCCTATATTTAGGCAACTTAAGCTACCGAGTTCGTGAGAACGACTTGGAGCAACTACTCGGCGAGTACGGAGAGGTCTCCAACGCTCGTGTCGTCATGGATCGCGCCACTGGGCGTTCACGCGGATTCGGCTTTGCCGATATGGCTGACGAGGATGCTCGTCGTGCTATCGAAGCTCTTAGCGAGCAGGAGTTTGAGGGGCGTCGTCTCCTCATTCGTGAGGCTGAGGATCGTCCTCGCCGTGAAAGAAAGTTCTAAAGAGCATTCTGAGCAAAGTCAAGCCGTAGTGAAGCGAGACTAGACATCTCCAACTCTCGGCACGGTTTACGCCAATCCCATTAAAAAGAGGAGTTACCACCCATACGGGCGATAGCTCCTCTTTTTGTGTATCTATAGTAGGTTTACTTGATCGAAGCCTGATAGACGTCATCGACCGACTTCTCGATCGTAGCGTTGAACTCCTCATCGCTCTGCTGTGCCGTCAGGCCCTCAGCCAGTGCACGAGAGAAGGAAGCGATAACGCCCTTATTGCGAGCGAGTAGCTCGTTAGCGTGCTCACGGCTATAACCGCCTGACAGAGCCACTACACGAAGCATATTAGGATGCTCGATGACCTCCTTGTAGAGATTGTCCTCCGTGGGGAGCGTGATCTTGAGCATGACAGGACGATCCAGCTTGTCTAGGTGTGCTAGTAGCTCACGCTTGAGGATCTCCTCAGCCTTAGCCTTATCTGGGCAGTGGATGTCCACCTCAGGCTCTAGGATAGGCACGAGATCATGAGCTAGAATCTGCTTGCCCCACTCAAACTGCTGATCGACGATAGCCTTGATACCCTTCTCATTAGCCTCCTTGATGACACTACGCATCTTGGTGCCGAAGATATGGTACTTCGTAGCATCCTTGAGCAGATCATTGAGTCCTGGGAATGGCTTCATCAGCTGTACACCATCCTGTAGCTCCTGCAGTCCCTTGTCGACCTTAAGGAAGGGGACGATATGCAGCTTCTCCCAGAGATAGTCAGCCGTGTTCATGCCATCGATCTGACCACGCATCGTGCGCTCGAAGAGGATCACACCCACGAGCTTGCCCGTAGCAAAAGCTGGGCTCTTGATCATACGAGTACGCATTTGGTGGATCAGGTCAAACATCTCATCCTCAGTCTTCCAGGCATCCTCAGTGATACCATAAGCCTTCAATGCCTTAGGCGTAGAGCCACCACTCTGGTCGAGAGCTCCGATGAAGCCACGACCACTTTTCATCTGTTCTAATTGCTTCTGATTCATATTGTGTAAAAAGTAAGTTAGACGCTTATCAATCGCTTAGCTCTCCTCCTGGGAGAAGTCCGAGACGCGACCCATCCGCCACCGTCTCTGCCATAAACTCCTCAAAGGTAATAAAAATAAGTCACATAGCCCACTCACGCTTCGCTTGAAGCAGGGCTGACGCATGATAATTGCTCCGTTAGGAGCTACACATTAGCGACAAGCGAGACTTGGATGAGTTCATTATATATTATTGCTGTCCGACTACTCAACTTCGACCAATCTACAGTTTTCTTCGTAGGAAACTCTAGTTTCATACCTAGGAAACTCTAGTTTCATACCTGGGAAACTTTAGTTTCATACCTAGGAAACTCTAGTTTCATACCTAGGAAACTTTCGTTTCATACCGTATGGAACTTTAGTTTCATACCGTATGAAACTTTAGTTTCACCCAAGTGGTACTGATAGTTAGCTCATTTCCGCAGAACGATCTACTCGATGCCCCCTCAAAAAGCTTTCACTAGACAGCAATAACTATATATAATGCGTCAGCCCTGTCGCTTGAAGTTGCGGTTTTGGAATGGAAAGTATGCGCACTCGACCATACTAAATAGAGCAAGTGTCAAGGAAACCGAACAATTCCTCCGTGGAGATCTTGGATTTTCCAGCGAGAAACGGAAAAAATCTTCCGAACTTTGATTTCTTTCTTCCGAACTTTTATTTCGCCCCTCCGTGACGAATTTTCGTTTCCTCGTAAGCTATCGCGTATTTCCTCCCGAGGGATCCAAATCGCATCGGAGCCATCAGGAGACTGTTGCATAAAGGCGAATCGCTGTGTTGCTCTCGGGCTTCGGCTTCGGTCACATACGGAGGTATGCTCCCTTCAGACCTCACCCTCAGAGCCTTGCGCTTCATCCTTTCTGCAAAGTCAGGACAATCTTGCAAGCAAGATTGTGAGACTGTTGACTTTTGCAACAGTCTCATAAGAGTAATCAGAGTTGTCAGTTGTGCGCCTTCCGCAAATTGGGAATCAGATGAGATGAGACTGTTGACTTTGCGACAGTCTCAAAAAAGGACCTCGTAGAGGTCCGACGCTTCGTAGCCGTCGGTCGGAGGGGCAAAGCCCCGAACGACCGATGGATAGGCAAATGTAGTAGAAGATCGACCCCTTGTGGGTCGGACTAGACTCCGTATAGCTCAGCGGCTTTGCTCCTCCGACTGACGCTTACTCGTGCGATTCGCGAAGCAGAAGAGTATCCGACAGCTATATTATTGAATAGTGTTACCTTTGTGAGGCGAGGGCGTGGAGGGACGACAGCTATTGCGCTTCAGCAGGATGTAGCCCCTTCCTCTTTGCTTTGTGCAACGACTGAAGGTGTCATATAGAGAGATAATGTAAAGAGATGCAGTACCCATTATTGTCGGAGTATGTCAGTGCAATCACGCATGCGAGTGAAAATCTAGACCAGTTGAAGCATCTAGAGGTGGTGCAGGACGAGCATGGTGAGCCAAAACACAAGGCTTATCGCAAGATCGAGGAGAAGCTGGAGGTGGCTGGCACGACCTACTTCACCTCGATGCGCTACTACGAGCGTGAGCTCTTTGTAGATAGCAGTGTGAGTAGCGAGTCGGAGTTCCCTGTACTACTGATGGATTGGGTCGAGGGGAGTACGATGGAGCTGTACATTCGTGAGCATTATCGGGACTCGTACGCTATGGAGATGCTCTGCTACCGCTTCTGCCGACTAGCAGCCTACCTGCGCAGTCAGCCCTTTGCCCATGGCGATGTGAAGCCGGACAACATTATGGTCTCCGACACGGGTACGCTCACGCTGATTGACTATGATGGTATGTTTGTACCCAGCATGCAGGGTGAAAGTTCGCCAACGCTAGGCACGGAGGAGTTTCGTCATCCGCTTCGCACCCCTGAGCTATTTGACGCTACGATCGATGACTTTGCGCTAGCCTCCATTGCGCTCTCGCTACGAGCCATCGCTTTGGACTCGCAGTTGCTCGACCAGTACGGTGCTCCCGACCGTCTCCTCTTCAGTGCCAGCGACTACCGCGACTTAGCTCAGAGCAAGGTGATGCAAGCTATCTGGAAGCTCGTCGGGGACAAGGATCTCTGCAAACTTGTAGGGCTCTTCGTCTTAGCGCACGCAGAGCAAAGCCTCGCTTCCACCTCCTTCCAGCTCTTCTCCACGACCCGCCCCGAGAAGCCCGTCGTTGTGCCACTCTCTACCGAAGTCACAGACGAAGACCTCGCCGAAGTCTACATCGATGAGTATGGCGTCAAATTCAGTCCTGATCGCAAGCGCTTACTAAGAGCCCCTGACGATCTAGTCTCCTATACGATACCAAATACAGTTATAGTCCTCTGTGATAGAGCGTTCTTTCATTGCAAAAGTCTTACCTCGTTGACGATTTCTAACTCAGTCACCTCCATTGGAGACAGTGCATTCTCAGGTTGCTATAGCCTTACCTCGTTGACAATTCCCAACTCTGTCTCATCCATTGGAGATAGTGCATTTTGGGATTGCAAGAGTCTTACCTCGTTGACGATTCCAAGCTCCGTCACTACCATTGGAGCCAATCCCTTTAGTGTTTCAAAGTTTAAGTTGTGTAATCGATCCACACACTTTTACGTGGAGGATAATGTTCTTTTTACAGCTGATAAGAGTCAACTCATAGCCTATTGCTCTACCCAAGCTTTTTATAGTATTCCCAATTCTGTCACCTCAATTGGCGATTGTGCATTCTTGGGTTGTTCGAGTCTAACTTCGTTGACGATCCCAGATTCAGTCACCTCCATTGGAGACTGTGTGTTTTGGCATTGTTCTAGTCTTACTTCGTTGACGATTCCTAACTCTGTCACCTCCATTGGAGATAGCACATTTAGGGGATGCTCGAGTCTTACCTCGTTAACGATTCCCAACTCTGTCACCGCCATTGGTGATTGTGCATTCTCGGGTCTTACCTCGTTAACGATTCCCAACTCTGTCACCGCCATTAGCGATTGTGCATTCTTGGGTTGCTCGAGTCTAACCTCGTTGACAATTCCCAACTCTGTCACTTCCATTGGTGATAGTGCATTTTATTGGTGTTCTAATCTTATCTCGTTGACGATTCCTAACTCTGTCACCTCCATTGGAGGCTGTGCGTTTTGGGGTTGTTATAGTCTTACTTCGTTGACGATTTCTAACTCTGTCACCTCCATTGGAGATAGCACATTTAGGGGATGCTCGAGTCTTACCTCGTTAACGATTCCCAACTCTGTCTCCGCCATTGGCGATTGTGCATTCTTGGGTTGCTCGAGTCTAACCTCGTTGACGATACCCGCCTCTATCTCATTCATTGGAAACAGTTCATTCTCAGGTTGCTCCAGCCTTACCTCGTTGACGATACCCGACTCAGTCTCATCCATTGGCAATAGTGCATTTGATGGTTGCTCTAGTCTTACCTCGTTGACGATTCCCGACACTGTCACCTCCATTGGCGACTATGCATTTGAAAACTGCTCTAGTCTTACCTCGTTGACGATCCCTAACTCAGTCACTTCCATTGGAAAAGGTGCATTTGAGGATTGCTCTAGTCTTATATCGTTGACGATCCCCAACTCAGTCACATCCATTGGTGATAGTGCGTTTAAGAACTGCTCTAATCTAACCTCATTGACGATTCCTAACTCTATTACAACAGTTGGATCTAATCCATTTAGAAGGCTAACTCTTCAGTTAGATAATCGATCTCCACACTTTTATGTGGAGGACAATGTCCTCTTTACAGCTGATAAGAGTCAACTCATAGCCTATTGCTCTACCCAAGCTTCTTATAGTATCCCCAACTCTGTCACCTCCATTGGAGACAGTGCATTTGAGGGCTGTTCTAATCTTACCTCGTTGACGATACCCGACTCTGTCACCTCTATTGGAAAGAGCGCATTCATACATTGCTCTCGTCTTACCACGTTGACGATTCCTGACTCTGTTACCTCCATAGGAAAAGGAGCTTTGTATGGATGCGATAATCTTAACCAGCCCACTAGAGAGGAACTAAAGGATAGATTTGGGATACGAATCTTTGGGCTGTGGTGACCAACGAATTACAACAATATGATTATCGTAGCGAATAGGCGCAGGAAGCAAGAGAAGCTACTGCAGGAGTACCCAGGAGCGATTATTGAGGGTATAAAACGCAAGACGGAAAGGCATGTATCGAACACAACCCCTCTTATAGGCTAAATGTGTTACCTTTGTGAGGAGAGGGCGGAGAGGGACGACAGCTATTGCGTTTCAGCGGGATGTACCCCCTTCCTCTTCGCTTTGCGCAACGATTGAAGGTGTCATATAGAGAGATAATCTAAAGAGATGCAGTACCCATTATTGTCGGAGTATGTCAGTGCGATCACGCATGCGAGTGAAAATCTAGACCAGTTGAAGCATCTAGAGGTGGTGCAGGACGAGCATGGTGAGCCGTACCGCAGTAGCGGAGCCTTTGCCGTGGTCTTTAAGATGCGCGATCCTCGCACGGGGCAACTCTATGCGCTCAAATGCTTTACCGAGGAGCAGGAGGGACGTGCAGAAGCTTATCGCAAGATCGAGGAGGAACTGGAGGTGGCTGGCACGACCTACTTCACCTCGATACGCTACTATGAGCGTGAGCTCTTTGTAGATAGCAACGTGAGTAGCGAGTCGGAGTTCCCTGTTCTGCTGATGGATTGGGTCGAGGGGAGTACGATGGAGCTGTACATCCGTGAGCATTATCGGGACTCGTACGCTATGGAGATGCTCTGCTACCGCTTCTGCCGACTAGCAGCTTACCTGCGCAGTCAGCCCTTCGCCCATGGCGATGTGAAGCCGGACAACATTATGGTCTCCGACACGGGTACGCTCACGCTGATTGATTACGATGGAATGTTTGTGCCCAGCATGCAGGGCGAAAGTTCGCCAACGCTAGGCACGGAGGAGTTTCGTCATCCGCTTCGCACGCCTGAGCTGTTTGACGCTACGATCGATGACTTTGCGCTAGCCTCCATCGCGCTCTCACTACGAGCCATCGCCTTAGACTCGCAGTTGCTCGACCAGTACGGTGCTCCCGACCGTCTTCTCTTCAGTGTCAGCGACTACCGTGACTTAGCCCAGAGCAAGGCGATGCAAGCCATCTGGCGACTCGTCGGGGACAAAGATCTCTGCAAACTTGTGGGACTCTTCGTCTTAGCGCACGCAGAGCAAAGCCTCGCCAGCACCTCCTTCCAGCTCTTCTCCATGACCCGCCCCGAGAAGCCCGTCGTCGTGGCACTCTCCACCAAAGTCACAGACGAAGACCTCATCGAAGCTTACATCGACGAGTATGGCGTTGGGTTTAACTCAGATCGCAAGCGCCTACTAGAAGCCCCTAGCGATCTATTCTCCTATACGATACCTGACACTGTTACAACCATCTGCGATAGAGCATTTGCGGATTGCGATAGTCTTACCTCGTTGATGATTCCCGACTCTGTCACCTCCATTGGCAACGAAGCATTCTATTGGTGCAAGAGTCTTACCTCGTTGACAATTCCCAAGTCCGTTACAACAGTTGGATCTAATCCATTTAGAGCGCTAACTCTTCAGTTAGATAATCGATCTCCACACTTTTACGTAGAGGATAATGTACTCTTTACAGCTAACAAGAAGCAACTCATAGCTTATTGCTCTACCCAAACTTCTTATAGCATCCCCAATTCTGTCATCTCCATTGGAGATAGTGCATTCTATCAATGCTTGAGTCTTACCTCGTTGACGATTCCTGACTCAGTCACCACCATTGGAAACGAAGCATTCTTTTGGTGCAAGCGTCTTACCTCGCTGACGATTCCCGCCTCTGTCTCATCCATTGGTGATAGTGCATTCTCCAGTTGCTCTAGTCTTACCTCGTTGACGATACCCGCCTCTGTCTCATCCATTGGAAACCGTTCATTCTCAGGTTGCTCTAGCCTTACCACGTTAACGATTCCCAACTCTGTCACCTCCATTGGTGATAGCGCATTCTCTTGGTGCAAAAGCCTTACCTCGTTGACAATTCCCAACTCTGTCACCTCCATTGGTTACAGGGCATTTGAGAATTGTTCTAGTCTTACCTCGTTGACGATTCCCGACTCTGTCACCTCCATTGAAGACAGTACATTTGTGCTTTGCTCTAGTCTTACCTCGTTGACGATTCCTGACTCAGTCATCTCCATTGGAGATAGTGCTTTCTCCAGTTGCTCTAGTCTTACCTCATTGACGATTCCCAACTTTGTCACCTCCATCGGAGATCGTGCATTCGCAGGTTGCTCTAGTCTTACCTCATTGACGATTCCTAACTCTGTCACTTCCATTGGTTACGGAGCATTCTCTTGGTGTTATAGTCTTACCTCGTTGACGATTCCTGACTCAGTCACCTCCATTGGAGATAGTGCTTTTAAGAATTGCTCTAGTCTTACCTCGTTGACGATTCCCAACTTTGTCACCTCCATTGGAGACGATGCATTTGATGGTTGCTCTAATCTCACCTCGCTGACGATTCCTGACTCCGTCACCGTCATTGGAAACAATGCATTTAAGGGTTGCTCTAGTCTCACCTCGTTGACGATTCCTGACTCCGTCACCGTCATTGGAAACAATGCATTTAAGGGTTGCTCTAGTCTCACCTCGTTGACGATTCCTGACTCCGTCACCGTCATTGGAAACAATGCATTTAAGGGTTGCTCTAGTCTCACCTCGTTGACGATTCCTGACTCTGTCACATTCATTGGAAATAGCGCATTCTGGGGCTGCTCTAGTCTTACCTCGTTAACGATTTCCAACTCTGTCACAACCATTGAAGATTATGCATTCTATGAATGCAAGAGTCTTACCTCGTTGACAATCCTCAACTCTGTCACCTCCATTGGAGGCTCCGCATTTGAGTATTGCTCTAGTCTTACTTCGTTGACAATTCCCAACTCTGTCACCTCCATTGGATACAGAGCATTTGGTGATTGTAAGGGTCTTACCTCATTAACGATTCCCAACTCTGTCACTTCCATCGAAAACTATGCGTTCTCAGGATGCTCTAGTCTTATCTCGTTGACGATTCCCAACTCTGTTACCTCCATTGAAGGTTGTACATTCTATAATTGCAAAAGTCTTACCTCGTTGACGATTCCAGACTCTGTTACTTCCCTTGGAGATTGGGCATTCAATGGTTGCTCCAGCCTTACCTCGTTAACGATTCCCAACTCTGTCACCTCCATCGGAGACTATGCGTTCTCAGAATGCTCTAGTCTCACCTCGTTGACGATTCCTGACTCCGTCACCGCCATTGGAAGCTCCGCATTTAAGTATTGCTCTAGTCTTTCCTCGTTGACGATCCCAGACTCCGTCACCTCCATTAGCAGAGGAGCTTTGCATGGATGCGATAATCTTAACCTGTCCACTAAAGAGGAGCTGAAAGATAGATTTGGGGATCAAATCTTTTGGCGCGGGTGGTGACCAACAAATTACAGCGACATGATTATTGTAGCGAATAGGCGCAGGAAGCAAGAGAAGCTGCTGCAAGAGTACCCAGGAGCGATTATCGTGGACATAACGAGCAAGGCGGAGGAGCCGTTGGTGAAGCTGAGTCCGTTTTATCCACATGGGGGGATCCCGATACCCTTCTCATCGCCTGCCACGGGTGCTTCCGTAGAGGGAATTTGGCAGGGACTCAAGGTCTTTGAGTCGGTCGGTATAGACCGTGAGGTGATCCAGAAGAGCTCTATGAAGGGGCTGAAGCGGAGCGTGCGTCGCTTCGGACCGCCACGGGGGCATCAGCGTGGGCTGAACAGCTCGGAGCTACTCGACTACATGACAGCTCGGCGTGAGATCTACCTACCGACCTATCGCTGGGTGTTAGAGCACAAGGTACTATGGATCATAGAGCGCCTGCGGGCTGCTGACCGTGCTGGCAAGACGATCATCTTACTAGACTATAATAGTAGTACCGATGTGGACGACCCGAAGAAGCCACTCTCGCATGCTTACCTTGTGAAGGCTTATGCTGAGGGGCTCTACCCCTACGAGGATGCTATCGGCCTGGAGGAGCCTATCTCTAAGATTTCTATGAAGCAGGTAGTGCCTAGCGATGAAGAGCGGGGTATCATACAGACGACACTTTTTGGAGAGGAGCTATAACCTAGAAGAATATAAGAGACTATGAATAAGAGAGCAAACTGGCAAGAGTTTAAGGCGGTGCTGGATAGCCACGGCATTACGAAGCTATACCACTTTACCGATCGAGATAATCTAGAGCAGATCATACAGCATAGGGGACTCTACTCATGGCAAGACTGCAAGGAGCGAGGGATACAGATCCCGAAGCCTGGAGGTGGTGGCCCAGGTTCCCTATCCTGGTCACTAGATGAGCGTAGCGGGCTAGAGCACTATGTGCGTGTGAGCTTTACTAAGGAGCACCCGATGATGTATGTGTCAATGAATGACGGACGTATCTCTAACCCAGTAGTGCTGGAGATAGACCCTGAGGTAATCTATGACACGAATAGCCTATATGCTGATCGCAATGCTACGAGTAATGGGGTGCAGTGTGGAGGAGATCTGAGTAACTTCAAACAGATTCACTTCACGTCTGTCAAGGCACGAAAGCACTTCGACCTAGATGCTGATGAGCAGCCATACTATCAGGCAGAGGTGTTGGTGAAGAACTTCATCCCGCTACAGTACATCACCAATATCTCTAACTTTGGCATCCCAATCCCCTCACAGCCTACACAGCTTCAAAGCAAAAATGCCTACACAGCTCGCATCACACGCGAGCACCCCTCTGCCTTTATATTCCTAGTGGATCATAGCGTCTCCATGCGTAGCATTACTACCCTCAACGGGGAGCGTATGACCCTCTCGGAGGCTGTGGCTCGCATTGTCAATAATCAGATTGATGAGTTGGTAGAGCGCTGCGTACGTGCTAACGAGACGCGTCACTACTTTGACATAGCCGTCGTGGGCTATGGCGAGGAGGCGTACAGTGGTTGGAATGGAGCCTTGGCTGGTCGAGGCTTCGTGACGCCTGAGGAGATCCGATTTAATGAGTACAAGAAGATCAAGGTCAAGGAGCAGGTGCGGACTAGAGCTGGTGTGAAGGAGATCGAGGTCGAGAAGAAGCAGTGGATGGAGGCTCGTCATGATGGTCACTGGACGCGTATGGACAAGGCGTTTAAGCATGCTGAGGGGCTACTAGACGATTGGCTTTCTCGCCATCAGACGCAGGACTGCTATCCTCCTATTGTCATCAACATAACGGACGGCGAGTACAATGGAGCCTCTCGTGACGAGATGCAGCAGCTAGCCAATCAGCTGAAGTCGAAGTTTACGAATGATGGAAATGTGCTCCTCTTCAACATCCATATCGTCTCTGGAGAGATGGAGGCGATCCTATTCCCTGCGACCATTGGAGAGATGCGTGGTAATGGGTATGGAGAGTCACTCTTTGAGATGTCTAGCTTGCTACCTCTAAACTACAATGAGCAGATTCGTATGCTCTTTCACGATAGAGATCAAGACATACGCTACCGTGCGATGGGTGTAAACGCTGGCATGGAGCAACTGGTGAAAATGATGAAGATAGGCACGCTGTCAAGTGCCTTAGTACAGCAGTCTATATGAATAGAGAGAGACAGATAAGGCGTAAGAGGCGCACAAGGCTACGTAGACGAGCACGACGAAAAGCATCCCTTGCTCAGCCCCCTAAGATGACTAAGCTTAACTATCGTCTGGCCTCAATAGCTAAACCTGGCGAGGAGACTCCTAATGAGGATTCTGCCTATATAGACGCCTCCTGCCTAGCACTGTCTGATGGTGCTGGCGGGTGTGGGCTCTATGCGGATAGATGGTCTCACTATCTCGTGAGCCAGCTGGATAAGCAGACTCCGCTCATGGGCTATGAGGCTTTAGATAGTTGGGTGGAGCAGATTTGGCAGCCATTTTACAACGACTGTGAGGCTATGGCAAAGGAGGGGGATGCGATGCTCCTGAATAAGTTTTACAGTGAGGGATCTTGTGCTACGCTGGTAGCAGCTTGGATCGGTGATAATAGAGAGTGCCGATGGATAGCCTACGGGGATAGTGTCCTCTTTCACTACAATAGAGCTACTGGTGAGCTATGGCATTCCTTTACGAGCGTTGCAGACTTCGACAATCCGCCCCACTTGATAAGTTGCAAGGATCCGTTGACGCCAGCAGGCTTTAGCGAGGGAAGCCTAGCACTCACGGAGAGTAGTGTGCTATTTGCTGCGAGTGATGCGCTCTCTTGCTTTGTCCTCATGATGTATCAAGTCTCTCGATGGACGGAGTATGCGGACGAACTGGAAGTACTGATAGCCGAGCATAGCTCTGGTAGCCATAGGGTACAACTGGCTCGAGCGATGAAGTTTGACTTCTACGAGGATGTCTTGAAGCGGCTGATCGATAGCGCCTCTAGTGCGGAGACCTTTGCTCAGCAGATGCACGCTTGGCTCGATGCGGGGTTGCTGGAGCTAGATGACTATACGGTCGCTTTTCTCAAATTGTAGCGAGGTGCATGCGATACATCTGATGAATAGCATAAAGTTTTGGTAGTCCAATCCCAGATTTACGGGATCTAGGAGGAGAGCGTCACGCTAATCGCTTCATTTTGTATCTTTGCACACGTGGAGGCTACCGCTCTAGGGTGAGCGCCTCCCGGTGACGTATCATGGATATGACAGTAGGTCGGCTTGTCGCTGTCGTAAGGGTGGAGGGGGCCTCGGCTCCGGCCACTCGAGCGAGAGAGGAAAGTCCGGGCAACGCAGAGTACCATACTCCCTAACAGAGAGCTATCCGCAAGGGTAGGTGACGTGTAGAAGAGAAGAACCGCCTAGCTGGCTCTGCCACGCTAGGTAAGGGTGAGAAGGTGAGGTAAGAGCTCACCAGCGGTGTGGGTGACCCACTGGCTGTACACACTATGGGTTGCAAGATCAAGTATACCGACGCTATGAGGGCTACTCGTCCTAGTCGGAGGGTAGATTGCTAGAGACACTCGGCAACGGGTGTCGTAGATAAATGACAAGCGCCACTCCTCGTGAGTGGCACAGAACCCGGCTTATAGACCTGCTGTCCTCTCCGTGACTCGTCTCATACTCGCAAGTTGAGACTGTTGCAAAAGTCAACAGTCTCACAATCTTGCTTGCAAGATTGTTTAGACTTTGCAGAAAGGATGAAGCGCAAGGCGCTGAGGGTGAGGTCTGAAGGGAGCATACCTCCGTATGTGACCAAAGCCGAATCCCGAAAGCAACACAGCGATTCGCCTTTATGCAACAGTCTCAAGTTGATGCGACACGCTTTGCAACTCTCTCCTATCCACCTAACACTATAAATATATGCCAGACAAGTCAAACTCCATACATAAGCACGAAGACTCTAAGCAGTCGTCCGTAGAGCACGCCTCTCGTAAGCCATCGATATGGTTACGCAAACTCAATGTGAGAGCCTACAAGGTGGTCCGCTTCCTCACGAGCGACATGTGGCACATACAGCCAGATGAGGTGGGTGGATTCAGACGTCTCTATATCAATACGCTCAAGGCTCTCTACATGGCCATCAAGGGCTTTATCGATCAGAGACTGAGCAGCCACGCCTCTGCGCTCACCTACCGCACGCTCCTCTCGATCGTGCCTATGCTAGCTATCATCGTAGCTCTTGCCAAGGGCTTTGGGCTACAGGGGACTATCTACGACTTCCTGATGACCTATATGCCAGGACACCAGAGCGAGGTGGAGACGATCATGGGCTTTGTGGAGAACTACCTCGGGCAGGTGCAGGGAGGGCTCTTCCTCGGAGTGGGTTTGGTGCTTTTACTCTACACCATCTTCCAGCTCTTGGACACCGTAGAGCAGACCTTCAACGTTATCTGGGGCGTACCTCGTGGGCGCGCACTAGGACGCAAGCTGACCGATTACATCACGATGGTGGTGCTACTGCCTATCCTGATGACGCTCTCCTCGGGACTGACGGTCATGATGGCGACGATAAAGAATACTTGGTTCAACGACTACATCTTCTTCACACCCCTGTGGGAGTTTATGCTGAAGTTGTTTCCATACGTCATCCTCATCTTTATGTTTGTGGGGATCTTCATCGCATTGCCGAATACGCATGTCAAGTTTGTCCCAGCCCTCATCTCAGGAGTCATAGCGGGTAGCGCCTTTCAAGTGTTGCAAGCGCTCTATGTGAGCGGTATCTTGTGGATCTCTAAGTACAATGCCATCTATGGTGGATTTGCAGCTATACCGCTCTTGCTCTTGTGGCTACAAGTGGTGTGGACGATCACACTCTTTAGTGCTAAGCTCTGCTTCTCAATACAAAACGTGGTCAACTTCACCTATGCCAAGGATGCGACCAACATCTCTCACCGCTACAAAGACTTCATGACGGTGATCGTGATGGCGCATATCGTACAGCGCTTTCTGGACCATACGGAGCCTAAGCCGCACAACATACCCTCTCTCTCGGAGGCTTGTCACCTGCCAATCAACCAGACTGGCGAAATCATCGCTCAGCTCCTAGAGGAGGATCTAATCATTGAGGCGGTCTATAGCTCTCGCGACAAGGAGCAGCACTACAACCTTGCGGTAGACCCCGACATGCTGACCGTGGGATATCTCCTCGACCGTATGGATCGCTCGGGACATCGCAGTCATATGCTCACGCAGCAGCAGTTTGCCGAGGAGTGGGAGCTGGTAGTTGCCTCGCGACACGCCTTTACCGAGCCACCACTGACGACACTGCTCTCAGACCTACCTCTAGGCAGAAAGCTTTAACTATCTAGATGAATCTGTCATGGCACTCAACACTTCCGATCTAAAAGCTCAAGGAGAGCGTCTCATCGAGCGCAGCTCTGCCCTCATATCCACTTCGCTCGATAAGCTAGTAGAGCGTATACGCACATGGACCCACGGCAGTCGCCCCACTTTCGGACTAGCTCTCTGTGGCGGAGCTGCACGCGGGCTAGCTTACATCGGGGTCTTTCGCTTTCTAGAAGAGCATAACGTACGCCCTGACATCATCGCTGGGACGAGTGTCGGATCGCTCATGGGCGCACTCTATGCGGATGGCTACAGTAGCGAGGAGATCTATGAGCTGTCGTCTCAGTTTGGCTTCATGAATATGACCTCGCTGACCACGCCTCGGCTCTCTCTGCTGAAGACCCATAAGTATCAAGAGTTTCTCCGGAGCACGCTACGCCACCAGCGCATCGAGGAGCTACCGATACCCATGCACATCATCGCTACCAATCTCAACAAAGCTGAGGCGCATGACTTCACCGAGGGCGATCTAGCCTCTGCCGTGGTGGCCTCCTGCTCGATACCGATCCTCTTCGAGCCAGTCGTCATCGATGGCGAGCAGTATGTCGATGGAGGGGTCTTTATGAATCTCCCCGCACGGCCTATCCGTGAGTCGTGCGACTTCCTCCTAGGGATCAACCTCAGCCCAGAGGTGGACAATACGCCTACGAAAAACATACTCCGTCTCTCTGACCGTCTCATACGTATTATGATGCGTGCCAACGTGACTATTGACCTAGAGCTATGCGATGTCGTAATCCAGTCGCCCCTACTCTCACACTTTGGCGCCTACGATGTGTCTCCCGTAGACATCATCTCAGACATCGGCTATCAGCTCATCAGCAAGGCGTACGAAGAGGAGGAGCCGTTTAGAGAGATCATCGATCTACTCTCTCAGAAGGGCAAAGCGTAGGCTATGCGCACCGTCATCTACTCCACGCTGGTTCGTCTATGGGGCAATCAGAAGCCTCACGCTCAGCTGACGCCTCATGGTACACTAGCGCAAAACGGCACCGGCACGCTTGAGGACTTTGACGACGCGGCTCTTGATTACCTCACTTCGCTAGGCGTCTCTCACCTGTGGCCGATAGGGATCATACGCCACGCCACCCAGACACCTTTGCATAGCTGGACGGACTGTCCTGATCAGCACCCCGACATTGTCAAGGGGCAGGCGGGATCGCCCTACGCTATCACCGATTATTACGACGTACACCCCACCATCGTGCGGGACCCGATGAAGCGAAGAGAGACTTTTCGCTCTTTCGTAGACCGTTGCCATCGTCATGGGTTGAAGGTGATCATAGACTTTGTGCCAAACCATGTATCACGTCAATATGACGGTACTCACACGCCTGAAGGGGCTACACCGCTAGGCGCTCAGGATGACAGGAGCAAAGCGTTTGACCCAGATAATAACTTCTACTACCTACCTGGCTCCTCGCTCCAGCTACCCAACCGCTCCTCTAGCTATCACGAGGAGCCTGCCCGTGTGACGGGCAATGACTGCTGGTCTGCTACCCCCTCTGCCAATGACTGGTACGAGACGATCAAGCTCAACTACGGCGTGGACTACCGCTCCGATGGGTCTCGAGTCTCACACTTTGACCCTATACCCGCCACGTGGCTCCAGATGCGAGACATCCTCTGCTACTGGGCTGCCGAGGGGGTGGACGGCTTTCGCTGTGATATGGTCGAGATGGTACCCGTAGCGTTTTGGCACTGGGTCATACCGCAGGTGCAGGAGAAGTATCCCGTCATCTTTATCGCAGAGATCTACCAGATAGACAATTACCACAAGTACTTAGAGGAGGGGTCCTTCGACCTACTCTACGACAAGAGCGGACTCTACGATACGCTCTACCAAGTGGTTACCCAGGAGCGCTCGGTCTCTGCTATCGAAGAGCGACTCATATATAATAAGGAGTACGCTCCCGACACGCTGCTCTACTTCCTAGAGAACCACGATGAGGTACGCCTTGCCTCACCTTACTTTGCCGACACGGCTCAGCGAGGTCTCACCGCTATGACGCTGCTCGCACTCGCTACCGCTAGCCCCCTACTCCTCTACGCCGGTCAGGAGTATGGAGAGAGAGGCATCGATGCCGAGGGGTATAGCGGCCCTGACGGGCGTACCACGATCTTTGACTACTGGAGCATCCCCGCTCTAGGTCATCGTGACCCTGCCGACCCGACCTATCAGAGCTACCTGTGGCTGATGCAGTGGGCGCAGCACCCAGTCATCCTCAGGGGTGCCTTTCACTCGACACAGGAGCAAGCTCGTCAGTGGGGGGGCTTCAATGCTGAGCGCACCTACGGCTACCTAAGACTACTAGATCCCGCAGAGCAACAAGCAGGCGATACTATCGGAATCGCTGTCCTAGGCAACTTTACGGCCGACCCGCAGCGCTACCCGCTCTTCCTACCCTCTCTAGAGAAGGCTTCTGAGCGGCAGCGTCTTCTTCGTGTGACACGCCACACGCCACTAGAAAAGCCTCACGAGCAACTCTACGCCTTCCAACCGTGGGCTCCGCTCGTCATCGAGCTAGCCCCCTTCAGCGTACAGATTGTCGAGCTACGAAGCATCGATAACGCCAACTTATAATTTCCTACCTAGGAATTTCCCCAATAGCTACCTAGGAATTGGCCCAATTCCTACGTAGGAAAGAAAAAATTCTTCGGAGGAATCAAATGAAACTTCGGAAGAATCAAATCATAAGTCCGAAGAATTTGCCCATTTCCTAGGTAGCAAATCAGAAATATCTACGGAGGAATTTGGCAAATTCCTAGGTGGAGACTGTTGCATAAAGGCGAATCGCTGTGTTGCTTTCGGGATTCGGCTTCGGTCACATACGGAGGTATGCTCCCTTCAGACCTCACCCTCAGCGCCTTGCGCTTCATCCTTTCTGCAAAGTCTAGACAACAGTCTCAGGTAGGAAATGAATCGAGCTCATTTTTGTCATGCATCGCCGTATTTTCCACTCCAAAATGCAATTTGGAGTGGAGCTCGCCCTGCTCCGGACGCCCCCTCCTCTCCAAGGAGGGCGGGAGGAGCAGGTAGCGAGCTGCCGAGACGAAAAAAGGGACGATGCGCTCACCGTCCCTTTAAGGTTAATGCAGTATATTTGCTGTGGAAACAAAAACTTAGCTATATACAAGTATGCATCTAACCCAAGCGCAAAGATACGAAATTGCTGCTCTTCTGAAGACTAACACGCCTCAAAAAAAGATCGCAGAGGTCATAGGAGTACACCCTAGCACCATCTGTAGAGAGATTAAGAGGAACTTGACACCCGCTGGCAACTATAGCCCTACTCAGGCTCATATGTTTGCCAAAGAGCGACAAGACTGGAAGAACAAAGCAAGAGCTAAATTGACGAACGCTATGAAAGCTGATATTGTCCAGTGCATTGTAGAGCATAAATGGTCTCCAGAGCAAATTGCTGGAAGGCGAAAGCTGGAGGGCAAGCCGATGGTCGGTAAGACCTCCATTTACAAGTTCCTGCATCAAAACAAGAAAGCTGGAGGCGATCTTTACAAACACACAAGGCATGGGCTAGCTTATCGCAAGCGACGCCTGGCCGTACCAATAAAAACAGACTGGCCTAAGCGAAAGTCCATAGAGACTCGTCCTAAGTGCATTGACCAGAAGGAGCGAGTAGGAGATTTTGAGATGGATACCATTATAGGCAAAGAGCAGAAAGGAGCAATCCTAACGCTTGTAGAGCGTGTTACAGGCTTTACTATCATACGACTTCTGGAGCATGGCAAGGATGCCAAAGCCCTAGCCAGAGAGGTGAATAAAGCCCTGAGGTACTACAAGAAGATGGGACTGTTACACTCGATCACAACCGACAATGGGAGTGAGTTTACCAAGTTTAAGACCATAGAGAGGTCTCTCAAAACGCACGTCTACTTTGCCCACCCCTATCAATCCTGGGATAAGCCTCATATTGAGTACCTAAACAAACTGCTACGCCAGTTTATTCCTAAGTCCTCTACTTTCGAAGACTTAACTGACGAAGACATTAGACGTTTCCAGAACCTGCTAAACAACAGACCTCGTAAAAACCTAAACTATAAGACACCCAATGAAGTCATCAAAAACATCATTCTTGAGAAATTGCATTAGCGGGTGGAATGTACGCGCTGACAAATTCCAGTCGAATTGGTGGCTAGGTGGTAAAAAAGTCGTACCTTTGGCAATACCTATCTATAGGTACCCTATCGAGACCATTCTTGATTAGCTTATATCATTTCACACAACGCTATGAATCGTATAGTCAGTAAGACTTTTCTCTCCGAAAAAGTAGCCAAGCTGGTTGTCGAGGCACCTCTGATTGCCAAGTCACGCCGTGCTGGACACTTTGTCATCGTACGTGTCACCGACCACAGTGAGCGCGTACCCTACACTATTGCCGATGCAGATGTAGATGCCGGCACGATCACACTGATCGTCCAGGCTGTCGGCGAGTCCTCTCAGCGGCTTGTCGCTCTGAACGCTGGGGACATGATCCACGACATCGTGGGACCACTAGGGCAAGCCACCCACATTGAGAACTTTGGCACCGTAGTCTGTGCTGGTGGTGGTGTCGGTATGGCGCCGCTCTACCCTATCGCCCGTGCACTCAAAGCTGCTGGCAATAAGGTCATCGTCGTAGCTGCAGCTCGTACTAAGGAGCTCATCATACTGGAGAAGGAGTTCAGAGAGTTTGCTGACGAGGTCATCATCATGACCGACGATGGCTCCTATGGCACTAAGGGTCTCGTGACTGATGGTGTCGAGTCAGTCATCAAGCGTGAGAAGGTAGACCTCTGCGTAACGATCGGGCCCGCTATCATGATGAAGTTTGTCGCTCTTCTTACGAAGAAGTACAACATTCCCACCACCGCCTCACTCAATACCATCATGGTCGACGGCACTGGCATGTGCGGTGCTTGTCGTATCACCGTCGGAGGCAAGACACGATTTGTCTGTGTTGATGGACCTGAGTTTGACGCTCACCAGGTAGACTTTGACGAGCTACTGATGCGTCTCAATACCTATAGAAAGTAAGTATCACACTGAGCTAACCACAATATTACAATGACAGAACAAAAGGATCTGGTCACCGCTCGTCGCAACGAACCTTGGCGCGAGGAGCTTCGCAAGGCACATACAGGTAAGGAGCGCATGGCTATACCTCGCGTCAAGATGACCGAGGTGGATCCACATGAGCGTGCTCACAGTCTAACGAAAGAGGTCAACTGCGGTCTCACCGAAGAGGAGGCTCGCCGGGAGGCTATTCGCTGTCTGGACTGTGCCAATCCCTCTTGTATGGAGGGTTGCCCCGTATCTATCAACATTCCCTCTTTTATCAAGAATGTAGAGCGTGGTGACTTTGCCGCTGCAGTGCACATCATCCGTGAGAGTAGCTCGCTACCCGCTGTATGCGGTCGTGTATGCCCTCAGGAGAAGCAGTGTGAGAAGCACTGTATCTACACGGAGAAAATGAAGCGTGACGCCGTTGCTATCGGTTATCTAGAGCGCTTTGTCGCAGACTATGAGCGAGAGAATGGACTATACGAGCTACCCGAGATGACACCAAAGAATGGGAAGAAGATTGCCGTCATCGGTAGTGGTCCTGCAGGACTCTCCTTCGCTGGAGATATGGCTCGCTGGGGGTACGATGTGACTGTCTTCGAGGCTCTACACGAGGTCGGTGGCGTACTGAAGTATGGTATCCCCGAGTTCCGTCTTCCTCTACGAGTGGTCAATGCTGAGCTCAAGATCTTGGAGCAGATGGGCGTACACTTTGAGACAAACGTCGTCGTAGGTCGTACGCTCTCTCACGAGCAATTAGAGGAGATGGGCTTCGCAGGCATCTTCGTAGGTAGTGGAGCTGGCTTGCCCAACTTCATGAATATCCCTGGCGAAAACCTCGCTGGTGTCATGAGCTCCAACGAGTACCTCACCCGTGTCAACCTAATGGGTGCTGGCACCGAGGGTGCTGAGACGCCGATCTATAAGGGAGACGTGGTCGCTGTCATCGGAGGTGGTAACACCGCTATGGACTCAGTCCGCACGGCACTCCGCCTGGGTGCTAAACGCGCCATGATCGTCTACCGTCGTAGCGAAGAGGAGATGCCCGCACGTCATGAGGAGATCCTGCATGCTAAGGCAGAGGGCGTTGAGTTCCTCACGCTACACAATCCCATCGAGTACGAAGGCAACGAAAAGGGCAAGGTGTGCCGTATGAAGCTACAGCGCATGGAGCTTGGCGATCCTACACCTGATGGACGTCGCAAGCCTGTCCCCATCCCTGGAGCTATCGATGAGGTAGACGTAGATGTCGTCGTCGTGAGCATCGGCGTTTCGCCGAACCCGCTCATTCCACGCTCTTTCCAAGGTCTGGAAGTTTCACCTAAGGGGACCGTCATCGTCAACGAACAGAATCAAAGCTCTATCAAAGAGGTCTACGCTGGTGGCGACATCGTCCGTGGTGGCGCGACAGTCATCCTCGCTATGGGTGACGGGCGCAAGGCTGCTGCCAATATGCACGCAGCTCTGAGCCAGCAGTAACTCAGCATAGCCAGTAGTCCTGCCTATGCTGGCGCGCATCATCTTACCTCTAGCCCTCGAGGAGGAGTACACCTATCGTGTACCCGAGGCCCTGTGTGAACAGGCGAGGGTGGGTATGCGTGCTCTAGTACAGTTTGGCAGTAAGCGCTACTACTACGCTATCATATCTCAGCTGATCGAGGAGTCGGACAGACCTCTCGGTCAGCTGAAGTCTATTATAGCCCTACCCGACCGAGAGGCGATAGTGACTCAAAGTGAGATCGACCTCTGGCGCTGGGGCGCTACCTATTATATCTGTTCGCTGGGCGCTTGGCTCACGGCTGCTATACCGAGTAGCTACCTACCCTCTAGCGAGACGCAGGTGGCGTGGCGAGAGCCTGACGAAACGCCCGAAGGCGATCAAGCGACCGACTACAAAGCGACCGAGCTATCGGAAGAGATACGTCGTGAGCTCCTCTCCATGCGAGGGCATCAGGCGAAAGTAAGCAAGCTGGCGAAGATACTCGGCGATCGTATCTATCCCGAGATAGACCGACTCCTTCATGCTGGCGTACTCATCGGCAGCGAGTCCATACCACGCTACAGTCGATCCGTACAGGTCGGCTCGCCAGCCGTGCAGTTTGCTGAGGAGCTATGCTCCGAGGAGTCCCTCTCCGAGCTTGTTGAGAGCCTCTCGCGAGCCAAAGCACAGAGAGCTATGGTAGAGCAAATGATCGACCTCCTCTATCAGCATGAGTTACCGCTCGACACACCCCTACTCCGAGAGACACTCGTTGGTCGGGACACCAATAGGCAGGCGACCCTCCGCGCACTCATCAAGCGGGACGTCCTGCGAGAGACTGCGACACTCTCCGATCCGCTCATACGCCCCACGGTACAGCGCACAGCCTCGGCAAACGAAGATAGCCGACAGAGCCAACTCTTCAAGTGTCTCATTGGCGAAATCTCCCGCCCCGTACTCTACCAAGCTACCAGCAATGAAGAGCAAATAGAGCTAGTCGTCTCAATGGTTGAGCAGATGCTACAGCGAAGCCCTTCGGCACAGGTAGCTATCTACGTGCCCCAGCTCTTTCTCTTTGACCAAAGCCTCCTCTACAGTGCCCTGCAGCAACTAGCTAGAGGGGGCAGAGCGGCACGACGGACGACTCCATTTGACCTAGTCCTGTACAGCTCCTCCACGACAGACGCTGAGCGGATGGCACTCCGTGCTAGACTCCTCGGGCTGACGCACCGAGAGCGTGGTCTCATCGTCCTCACCTCTCGTATGGGCAGCCTTCTTCCGCTCTCGCACTGTGATCTAGTCATCGTGACCGACGAAGAGAGCAGTCGCTACAAGCAGTCCGAGCCAGCGCCTCGCTATCATGCTCGTGACCTGACAGTTGTCGCCTGCAAGAACAGCCAGACACCGCTCCTACTGACTACCGTTGCGCCTTCTGCTGAAGCTCTGTACAACGTAGAGCGAGGATACTACTGCTCGCTCAATCAGCTAAGCGAACCGACCACTCCAACCACTCCGACCACTCCGAAGGCGCCACGCCCCTTCGAGCTCATCGACCTATCCCTACAGCGTAAGCAGGGCAAGCTTCCGTGGGGACAGATGCTCTCCATAGAGCTACGCAAAGCTCTCCTCGACCAGTGCCAGGCGGGACACAAAAGCATCCTCCTCCTCAATCGTCGTGGCTATGCCCCGCATCTCGTCTGTAGACATTGCCAGAAGACCCTCCAGTGTCCCAATTGTGATGTCGGACTGGTCTACCATAAGTCCACGCAGAGCGTCAGCTGTAGCTACTGCAACTTCTCCGCGCCCGCTCCTCGTGCCTGTCCTCATTGCCATCAGAGTGATACGCCAACTCTAGGCAAGAGCGAAGCTCCGACAGATAGCAACCTTGGCGCCTTCAGCATACAGGGCTACGGCGTGGAGCGTATCGCCGAGGAGCTCACGCTCTTCATTCCGTCTGAGATTCCCATCCTGGAGCTCAGCGCTTCGCAATATTATAATAAGGAGTCGCAGCAACGGATGCGTCAACTGATACGTAGCGATGAGCCAGCCATCCTGGTCGGCACCTCGAGCCTTATCTATCTAGATGCCATCCGCAATGTGGGGCTTATTGGTTTGGCAAACCTAGACCAACTGATCGTAGGCGATGACTTTAGAGCTAACGAGCGAGCCTATGCTGCGCTCAGCCGATTCGGAAGTAACTACCCCACGGCACAGCTTTACATACAGAGTTACCAGACCGACACCCCACTACTGGACAGTCTGCAGGACGGAGCCACGGCAGAGCCTTATGGCGTAGGCGAGCTAGCTGAGCGGAAGTATCTCCACTTCCCCCCCTACGTACGCCTCATCTACATCTATGTACGAGGAGCCTCCGAGGGTGACGTCTGCTATACCGTAGCGACCCTATCACGTCTGATGCAGGCAGAGCCGTTTCAGTCACTATGGCAAGCCTCGGCACCCATTGCACCCTACGTGTCTTGGGTGCGTATGCGCCATATTCGCTATATTTGCATGAGAATACGTCCCTCC
Source organism: Porphyromonas uenonis DSM 23387 = JCM 13868 (assembly GCF_000482365.1). GTDB lineage: Bacteria > Bacteroidota > Bacteroidia > Bacteroidales > Porphyromonadaceae > Porphyromonas > Porphyromonas uenonis. The sequence continues at coordinate 229,143 of NZ_KI535308.1, forward strand.
AGTTCCTGGCGGGAGGTGCGTACGCAGATTTGTCATATTATCTCCACGGTACAGAAGAGCGCTATCCAAGCGCGACGAGTACAGATCTACTGCGATGTAGATCCTCTCTAGCGTCCTGACGAGCCAGCTCCTCAACTTGATCGTGAAGTCTTATAACCCATTATAGTCCCCTGAATAGTATCCATGTATCACTATCGCTTTACCTTATTACTACTCATCACCCTCCTCGGATTGCCTCCACTGGTAGCACAGACACCCCACTCAGCAGAGAGACACAGCATGGCAGACAGCGTCACGGCACCCTCCGTCGAGCTCACCACGCTCAAGGTGCAGTACCTCCTCAACCGCACCAATCCCGTAGCGCCACTACCCAAAGAGGTACTCCCCACGACGCTCCTGGTGCAAGCTCCCCTCTCGTCAGCCGTGAGCGTCATCACCAGTGACAAAAGCAACGAACTATCCCTAGACTTACCTACCACCTTGGTCAGCAAAAGCGACCCACTCGCTACAGCACTGCACGGAGAGGAACTACAGCTCCCCGCACTACAGCAATACTACGAGCGTAGCTTGCAAAGCGTCAACCAGCTCAAGCTCGCCAGCCCAGCACTGATCTCTCGTCAGGAGGGAGACCTACTGGCGCACCGTATCGACATAACCACCGTCGGGGGGTCAAAGCCCATCGTCGCAGCAACCGTCAATACGCCCTTTGCAGGCGTTGATGCGTCAGACCAGCTCCACGGCGTCACGCTAGCCAGGAAGTATTGGTTCCCTGGGTTAGAAAGCAGCATACAGTTTAGCCAGACCTACATCTCTCCAAACTGGCACAAGGGAGGTAATAGCGCCCTGGCACTCCACAGCAAGCAGCTCCTCCGCCTCAGCTACGAGCGGGACAAGGTCAACTGGCTCAACGAACTAGAGTGGCGTATCGGTCTCAACGCCGAGATACGTGACTCACTCCAGGGGTACAACATCTCCGACGACCTCCTCCGCCTGCGTAGCAACCTAGGCATCAAAGCCTTCAAGGGGTGGTACTACTCACTCGATGTAGAGGCACGCACACAGGCTTTTGAGCAGCGCTCAGAAGACAAGAAGGTGCTTTACTCGGCCTTTGCCTCACCACTCACGCTCACTGCTGGTCTCGGTATGAAGTGGGTCGTAGACAACAAGTCCAAGACCCACTACGGTCGTCGCTTCCGACTCGATCTCAACATCGCTCCCCTCGCCTATGACTTCAAGTGGTCCGCACGCAAGGATATAGATATGACCCGACATGGCTTTAAGGAGGGTAAAAACATCTACAGCGCCATCGGCTCCATGCTGCGCGCCAATATGATTTGGGACTTCACCGACACCTTTGCTTGGGAGTCGCGACTCTACTACAATACCAGCTACAAGCGCATCGAGACGGAATTTGAGAATTCACTCATCTTCGCCTTCAGTCGCTACTTCTCCACCCGTGTCAACGTCCTGCTTCGCTACGACGATGCGGTACCGCTCACCCCAGAGAATAGATCTCGCCTACAGATCTACCAGATGCTGACTGTCGGCTTTGACTTGAAGATTTAATCCTTCCCCCACACTGGCACTATGCAGTTTACCATAGACCACACCTGCCCCCATAGCGACGCACGCACTGGTGTCATCAAGACCGCCCACGGAGATATACAGACCCCCGTCTTCATGCCTGTGGGTACCGCTGGAGCCATCAAGGCGGTCACGATGGAGCAGATGGAGCAGGAGACCGATGCGCGGATCATCCTCGGCAATACTTACCACCTCTACCTGCGTCCCGGCATTGAGATACTCAAAGAGGTCGGTGGGCTCCACCGCTTCGGCACCTGGAGCAAGCCTATCCTGACCGATAGTGGAGGCTACCAAGTCTTCTCGTTAGCTGCCATGCGACGCATCACCCCCGAGGGAGTCACCTTCGCCTCGCACATCGATGGCTCCAAACACCTCTTCACCCCCGAGCGGGTTATGGAGATAGAGCGCGCCATCGGAGCGGACATTATGATGGCCTTCGACGAGTGCTGTCCAGGCGATGCCAGCTACACCTATGCCAAGCAGTCACTAGACACCACCGAGCAGTGGCTCGACCGCTGCCTCAAGCACCTCGAGCAGACCCCGCCACTCTATGGCTATGAGCAGGCACTCTTCCCGATCGTGCAGGGATGCGTCTACCCCGACCTCAGACGTCGAGCTGCCGAGCATATCGCTTCGCTAGGCGCCCCAGGCAATGCCATCGGCGGACTAGCCGTCGGCGAGCCTACCGACAAGATGTACGAGATGATCGAGCTGACTAATAGCATCCTCCCCAAGGATAAGCCTCGCTACCTGATGGGTGTCGGCACACCCGCCAACATACTAGAGGGCATCGCACGAGGCGTCGACATGTTTGACTGTATCATGCCCACACGCAATGCCCGCAATGGTCAGCTCTTCACCTGGCAAGGTACCATCAACATACGCAATGCCAAGTGGCGCACCTGTCACGAGCCGATAGACCCCGAGGGCACCGCCACGACCGACCACCGCTACACCCGCGCTTACCTCTACCATCTCTTTAAGGCGCAGGAGATTACGGGGCTCACACTGGCCAGCATCCACAATATCGCCTTCTACCTCGACCTGGTCAATCAAGCGCACGACCACATCGTCGCAGGCGACTATACCGACTGGATGCGCAGCGTCCTACCCGCCCTCACCCGCCGCCTGTAGACCATCACTTCATAGGCAAAAGAAGCTCGCGGTTTGTTGTTCTTTTGCCTCCCGATCTTCCTTGAGACGGCTTAGCTACGCTACGATCTCGAGGTTTATCTCTTATGCCTCATCTACACTTATAGGTCATTGCTCCGTAGGAGTGTTTCTGTATACACCTTTTTGTTTACCTTTGTATGCAGATAAGTCACGTCCTAGTCACACAACCTAAACGTAGTCATGATGAGACTATACGCCCCCCTACTAAATACCATAGAGATGAGCAGGAAGCCCCTAGTCATACTATCCTCTCTCCTCATTGTGGCTTGTCTGCTTGTCTCATCTTGCCAGCAAAGAGACACTGTTACATTTACCGTAGCAGAGCGTCAGGCTGCTGATAGCCTAGTGCGCGCTACCCAAAACATCGACTCTCTGGCCAGACTGCAGACACGATTGGAGCGTGAAGGCGACATCCTCGGGAGCATCGTTGCACTGAGAGTGCTAGGAGATAAGTTTCGCAATGAGAGTAACTTTGACAAGGCACTAACCACACATAGCGAGGGATTGAAGCAGGCGGAGACGATCCTAGACACACTGGAGTGGGTACGGGCACTAAATAATGTAGGTACAGACTACCGACGGATGGGCATCCTAGACATTGCTCAGGAGTATCACTACCAGGCGTGGAGCCTGTGCAAAGTCACCACCGACACCTCTTTTGTCGCTATCAAGAATCAGGCTAAGTCTCTCAACGGACTAGGCAACATCTACCTCACGCTCGGCAACTATGAGCGTGCCGACAGCGCTCTACGCAAAGCACTACTCGTAGAGCAGCAACTAGGCAGTATGGTGGGAGTAGCTATCAACTATGCCAACCTCGGGTCTATCTTCGAGCATCGTGGTGAGATCGACTCGGCTTGGACATATTATAGGTACTCCATGGATGCCAACCAAAAGGCTGGGAGTTCCCTAGGCATAGCGCTGTGTCACTCTTACTTTGGCTCCCTCTATGAGCAAGCCCATCAGTATGACAAGGCTGCTCAGGAGTATGAGGCTGGCTATCAACTGATGCGCGACTCTAAAGATGAGTGGCACAAGCTCAACCTGCTCGTAGCGCTAGCTAGCGTCCACAATGCCACACGGGATGACGCTAAGATGCTACAATACCTTGATCAGGCACGGAGCAGTGCCGAGAAGATAGAAGACACGGAGCATCTAGCAGACATCTACACCCTCTACTACCAGTACTACAAGCGCCTAGGAGACTGGCACGCAGCGCTAGAGGCCTATGAGCAGGCTACTGAAATGAAGCAAAGCATCCTAGACATGGACAAATTCAATAGGATGCAAAATACCAGCCTCAACATCGAGCGAAACATACAAAACAAGAAGATGAATGAAGCGAAGATCAAGCTAGAGCACGAGCGAGCAGAGCGACGTGTAGAGAACATCACCTTTACCGTCATAGCGCTACTGCTCCTTGGGTCGCTAGGCTTCTTCCTTTATATTCAGCGAATACTGCGTCGTAGCCATAAGAAGCTCAAGAGGATGTCCTCTATGCGGGAAAACTTCTTTACCAATATCACCCACGAGTTTCGCACCCCTCTGACCATCATCCTAGGAGTGAGTCAAGAGCTACAGCAAGAGGAGTCTGAGCAGATCAGAGAGCGTGCGAAGAACATCGAGCGACAAGGGCAGGGACTCCTTACGCTCATCAATCAGCTACTAGATATCTCTAAGATCAAGTCTTCTGTAGGCGATTCTCGCAGTTGTCGAGGCAATGTCACGGCACACATTGCTATGATCGTCGACTCCTATCGTGACTACGCCCATAGTCGATACATAGAGCTCACCTACCTGCCCCAAGATCAGGTAGAGATGACCTTCGTACCAGACTATGTCAATAAGGTTTTCAACAATCTACTCTCCAACGCCTTCAAGTTCACGCCCCCGCAAGGCAAAATAAGCATCACCTTATGGCGTGTTGACGACTCCTTACACATCGATGTAACCGACACAGGTCATGGTATGGATAGCGAGACCGTGGAGCATGCCTTCGAGCCATTTTATCAAGCTGAGGGTGACTCCAAGTACATTGGCACGGGCATAGGACTGGCTTTAGTCCATCAGATTGTCAAAGCTTCCAAAGGGCAGATTACCCTCGAGAGCAAGCTAGGCGAAGGGACCACCTTTCACATCATTGTCCCGATCATTGATGATCAAACCGTTTCTCAGCAAGTCATCCCAAAGGTAACCAATACGCCTCTGCTACCACATCTAGAGGCCGATCTGCAGGATAGCGAGTGTGAGCAGGACGAGCCCTGTCGTCTGCTCATCATAGAGGACAACCACGACATAGCCCACTATATTGGCTCCCAGTTTGAGGATCACTATAGTGTATTCTATGCGACAGACGGAGCGGAGGGCTTCAAGAGAGCCGTAGAGCTAGTGCCCGACATCATCATCACTGACCTCATGATGCCTGGGCTCAATGGGCTAGACCTATGCCGACAGATACGTAGTAACGAGATCGTAAACCATATACCGATCATCGTCGTCACAGCAAAAGTCTCCGAGGAGGAGCGCATCAGGGGCATAGAGGCAGGAGCTGACGCCTATCTCACTAAGCCCTTTAACACTACCGAGCTGCGCATGCAGGTAGAGAAGCTACTCGACAGTAGGAGGACCCTACGCCAGAAGTTCGCTCAGACAGTCATCAAGAGGCAAGAAGAGGACAAGTCAGAGACCAGCAAACTAGAAGAGGCAGATATCACCTTCCTGACCAAAGTATCTACGATAGTTAATCAGCAGATCAGCAAAAACAAGGATACGAACGTGGAGGAAATCGCCGCCAGCCTCTACATGAGTAGCCGCCAGCTATACCGCAAGTTGAAAGCTCTCACAGGCTACGCCCCCTCAGCTTATATACTACGGCTCAAGATACGCAAGGCGTGTGAGCTGATGGATCAAGACACTGAGATGAGCCTCACAGACATCGCCTGCCAGAGTGGCTTCGATACTTACCCCAACTTCTCTCGCTCATTCAAGAGCATCTGCGAGATATCTCCCTCCAAGTATAGAGATCAGAAAAGCATCATGACAGTCCACGACTAAAAAGGGTTCGTCTCAGAGACCCGTTTTTGACCTTTACGCCAAAGAGCCACGAGCCGTGCCGCCCCCGATCAGCAGGGAGGCACGGCTCGGTGTATAGCGGGAGGACGTCCATTCCCGTCAAAGCGAGACGTGTAGCAGTTGCATCCTGCTGTATTCGAACCACATACGAGTTCCAAAAAAAGTTCCCCTCTTGGAACTTTTTAGTTCCAACGGAGGAACTTCTTAGTTCCAACGGAGGAACTTTTCAGTTCCAGCGGAGGAACTTTTCGATTCCTAGTGAGGAAAGGCGAAACTCTTCGGACTTGTGATTTGATTCTTCCGAAGTTTCATTGCTTGCTTCCGTAGAGGATACGCTTGGCAGGTAAGGCTTCCAGAACAAGCTCCTCCCCCTACAGCGGGCTACTCGTACTCTCTGTACCCTCCGATAGTAGCTTTAGTTCCTAACTACGGTACTCCTCCTCTTAAATATCACACGTTCATAGAGGTACTTTGAGTACGAGATGAGCGATTATTCAATGTTTCGTTGAGACATCAGAATCTGTACAAGATCTAGTCAGCGCTCATGCACTTATCACCAGCAACACGCTATACATCAACGCATTAAAGTGGTCTCCATGTCCGGAAATGATAAGTCGCACCATGTAATCTTGTCTGAATATGATAAGTTTTCGTCCGCAATTGATAAGATATTTAACACCTTCGAGCTCTAATTTTGCAGCAGAAACCTAGGAGACAGATCAACTACCTCGATCACGAGATGAACATTAGGTACAGGAGATGCCTCCCTTCCAGATTAGTCATGAAATCGTTATTTCAAACCGTATGAAAAATAGACTTATCTCACTCCTTCTCTCCCTGCTTGCCGCCATAACATGGTGTACGGCGCAGGATGTTGGGATCAAGAGCAATCTCCTCTATTGGGGCACTGCTACACCTAATCTAGGCATCGAAGTTCGGGTCGCACCACGCTGGACCATAGACCTATCGGGTGGGTACAACTTCATCAATCCGATCAATAAGGAGACAGGGATGAAGTGGCTGCACTTCTCCGTCCTACCCGAGGCTCGTTACTTCCTCTGCGAGGCGTTCGACGGACACTTCTTTGGTCTACACGGGCTTGTGAGCTTTTACAATGTCAATAGGCTCAATGTACCCATAGGTCGTTTCAAGCAACTCAAAGATTACCGCCTGCAGGGGTGGGCCTACGGTGCTGGTATCACCTACGGATATGAGTGGGTGCTCGGTAAGCACTGGAATCTAGAGGCCTCCCTAAGCGCTGGTTACATACTCTTCGACTATACGAAGTACCAATGCGAGCATTGTGGTAAAGAGGTCGCCCAGGAGAAGCAGAACTACCTAGGCCCGACCAAGGCAACGCTCTCACTGATTTACATCTTCTAATCGTACAACCCTCCAAAAGTAGTAGCAGACATGAAACACTCTATATTACATCTCACTACGCTCACACTAGTAGCTCTAGTGATGCTATGGCTCCCCTCAGAGATTATCGCTCAGGAGGCTGTCAATCTACTAGATGGGCTCAGAGCCACTTCTCAGACGGTTGCAACCAGACAGGGGGCAAAGGCTGTCGTGGACTTTGACCTAGACCTCACCAATATGAAGCATCTGAAGAGCAATACGGTACTACAGATCGTTCCGACGCTCCAAGCTAACGATGGCTCTGAGCAGCTCGACCTGCCAGCCATCTCCATATCAGGTCGTACCCGCGCTATCATGCTACGTCGCATGGGCAAGCAGGTGGACATAATCCGTAACAAAAGCGGTGAGCAGCACTACCACTACACAGCAGAGGTGCCCTTTGCCTTATGGATGAAAGATGCTTCACTGATATTTCGTGCCAAGGGCTACGGCTGCGCTGAGTGCGAGCTGGGAGACTACACCACCCTACTGACACCCAATGCACTAGCTCCGCTGTACCAGCCTCAGTATCGCTATGCGATGCTCGTCCCTGAGGGAGAAGAGACCAAGAGACGTGAGGAGAGCCTCACGGCGATGATCACCTTCCCTGTCAATAAGACGAATCTTAATCTAAACCTAGGCAATAACCGCTCTGAGATCAAGCGTATCAACGATAAGGTTCAGGAGCTGACGACCAATATCTCGCTGACTGTCGATGCCCTCTCATTGACTGGATATGCCTCGCCAGAGGGTAATGCTGATCTCAACCAGAGACTCTCTGAGGGTCGTGTCAAGAGCATCGCTGCTTACCTAGTACGCACCTATCCACGCTTCAAGGATCACTACACCTCACGCGCTATGGGTGCTGACTGGGACGGACTAAGAGCCGCCATCGAGGAGAGCAGCGTAGACTACAAAGAGCAGATCATTCAGATCATTCAGGAGCGGGCTGCTAGCGAGCGCACAGCTGCTCTACGCGCTATAGACAATGGCAAGACCTACGCGCACTTGCTACAGACTTACTACCCGCCACTACGTCGCACGGTCATAACCTTCTCCTTTGTGGTCAAGGGCTTTGACCTGGAGGAGGCCAGGGAGGTGATCAAGACGCACCCGACGCACCTGAGCCTAGCGGAGGTCAATCTGGTAGCCAACAGCTATCCTGCTGGCAGTGCCGAGCGGTACGAGACCTGGGCGATCGCAGCAGATGCCTTCCCCAATGCTGTCGAGCCAGCGACCAATGCGGCGATCATGGACTTTGAGGCGGGTCGCTATGCGCAGGCCGTCAAGTTACTAGAGCGCTACAAGAAGAATACAAAGCTCTACACCCTCCTAGGCATCGCCTATGCCTACAACGAGCAGTATGACAATGCTCGTACCTATCTAACCAAGGCTGCCCAGCTCGGACTACCCGATGCTCAGTACAACCTGGATGAGTACCTACACTATATGCAGGACAACTTCTAAGCAGAGAACAAACACTTTATATTCACCACTAATCAGATCAACTATTATGAAAAGTAAGCTTTTCCTACTGAGCCTCGTGGCTCTCACACTCGCCTTCACGGCGTGCAACAAGAATCAGGACGAACCACAACAGTCCGAGACAGACGCTACCATCAGCGTCGCAGTTAAGTCGGCCGACCTCAGAGCTTATGAGGATGGCGCAGGCAATGAGGACAAGAAGGTCCAGAAGCTGGCCGTCATGGTCTATCAGGGAGATGCTCAGGTCGCCTACAAGGAGGCTGACCAAGCCGGCTCTCTCGAGGTCACTAAGATCCAGACGACATCTGGTGCTAAGACGCTTGTAGTCGTAGCTAACTATGCTAACGAGAATCTCAAGGGACTCTCTCTAACTAAGGTCAAGGCACTCACGCACACACTCTCTGCAGATGACCAAGACCCCACCAAGGGGACCTTCATGCTCACAGCAGAGCCTGTCTCCGTTAACCTCCAGAAGGGCAATAACTACTACGGCTACGCAGCTGGTGACGGTAATCGTCTTTCTATAGATAAGCCTATCGAGCTCAAGCACATCCACGCGGGTATGTCTCTGACGAGCGTTACGGTGGCCTTCGCAGACTCTTACAAGACACTCTACAATGTCAAGTTTGACAAGGGTCAGCTGATCGGTCTTGTTGCTAAGGCTCAGTCTAACGTCTTTGGCGAGTCTCTCGTCAACACTGATGCTAATTACTTCTATGGTGTCGAGCTCTTTGGTAAGACTGCCGGCAAGTACACTCCAGCAGAGGCTAACTACAAGGAGATGGCCGAGCTCAAGATGGATCTCACAGAGACAGGTGAACAGGAACGCAAGGGCTTCTATATCCTAGAGAACAACTCTGCAGAGCACCCCACCATCCTCTGCCTCAAGGCTACGCTCACACAGGCTAACGGCTCAGACCTAACAGCTGATCAAGCTCAGCAAGCTGTAGAGGCTGGCTGGATCGTATCTACGACAGATCACTCAACCTACTACCCAGTCCTTGTCAACTGGGCAAAGGATGGCTATACCTACGAGGGCGGCCATACGGCTAAGAACGCTATCGAGCGCAACAACAAGTACGAGATTGCACTCACAATCACTGGCCCTGGCACGAACTCACCTGAGGATCCAACCGTAGAGACAGCCAACCTAGACGTCAAGTGCACCGTCCTACCTTGGGTCATCGTCAAGCAAAACGTAGTCTGGTAGACCACGCCCTCACAGATAGCTTTAGAGCCACCGTCTAGTTGTGGTGGCTCTAGAGCCATCTCCTCCCAGTCGGAGAGTCTGCGTCAAGCGCAAGATCACACATACTTCATAGTCAACATACAGATCCCTGATGCTTGACGGCAGACTCTCCCTCTTATCTCTCTTTATTTAAGCACCCCATTGAGACACTAATATGAATATCGTACAGAGATGGATCAATAAGACAGCGACCACGGCTTGGATCGCGTCGATGGTAGTTCTCTTGTCTGGCTGTATCGCAGAGAATCTCGAGGATTGTCCTCAACCATTCGAGCTGACCGTACGAGCTGTAGATATCTCCAACAAGGATATAACTTCTGATGGGGATGTAGAGAATGTGATCCTATTCACATTTGACGAGACAGGCAAGCGCATAGACAAGATCCTCTTGACAGCCGAAGAGGTCAAGTCGCGCAAGCCCATACACATCGAGCACTATGGCCCTAAGGCCCTCACTTTTGTGGCATGGGGCAATGTGACTCCAGAAGAAGTAACAAGACTAGAGTCGGTACAGCGTATCGAGGATGTACAGATGCCTCTGCTACGTACAGACGGCTTCGGACACTGTCCCACAGACCTCTTCTCCGGCCGATTAGATCGTCAGCAACAGTACGGCAAGCTCAAGCTAGGCGAGCCTGCTACTATAGACATTTACAGACGCACTTGTCAGGTCAATGTAACAGTCCTAGGCTATGAGCAGTGGCTCGGTCGCCAAGGATATAAGCGACAAGCTTTTGACCCGACGAACTACGCTGCAGCCCAGATCCTTTTTGGCAAGTCCCTAGACAACTACGCTATAGTTGACACCTACAATGGTGATCCCACGACCTACCGTCTAACGGGCTCTCTAGATAGCTCCACAGGCGACTATCACATAGCACCTTTTAGGGTCTATCCGCCTATCGATGACAAACCTTTCCAGCTAGACTTTTACGTCGGAGACAAGTGCTTGGAGAGCTTTACGAGAGACTCCCAAGACGCGCTCCTACTACCAGAGATAGGCAAGATGCTCAATATCCTCATTGACATGCGATCTGGCAAGATATCCGTGCAGATTGTTGTGACGCCATGGAATGTCGTACACCAGTTCGTCATCTACTAAAGTCTCATTCACATGCAAAGTTTGAAATCCTATGAAACCCTATAGACATACACTTACATTGCTACTCGCACTATCGGCACTCCTCCTGACAGCGCTGTCAGGGTGTCGGCGCAGTGAGCTGAGAGAGACTTTAGAGCCTGCTACCGTACAGCTCTCTATCCCGTCGATGACCCTGCGCAGTGGGGAGCTTCTCGTAGAGGATCTACCCGTGCAGACGATCCGCATCCTAGTCTTCAATCAGGCTGGAGGAGCACTGGATGTGCAGAAGATCTTTAGCAATCCGACCGACCTCAGTGACTGGCTACGTGTAGAGGCTCACGAAGGAGCCAAGGAGATCTACGTCATTGCCAACGAGAGCCCAGTCATGAGCATTGCCCTTAATAAGGTCGTCTTCAAGCAAGACTTACTCCGCATAGCTATCCCTGACGAGGATCCCAGCAGTGCGACGAAGCCGAAGCCAATCCTGATGATAGGTCAGGGCACGGCTACCCTCTTTAAGGATCAAAACGTAAAGGCAGAGATCAACTTGACCAAGACGAGAGCCAAGATCACCCTCGACTTACTCCAAAAGACGAAGGCCGACGATCAGGTGATCATCCGTAGCGTGTCGATCAGTCGCTTGCCTAAGACCAGTATGCTTTTGACACCCGCCTCTTATCACCTAGGCGAGACCTGGATCTACAGCAAAGCCGAGAAGGTTACGCTAGTCAACAACGCAACGACCACTTATATCCCTGACAAGGCACTTTACACCTACGAGAGTCTCGATAGCGATACGACAGGTCATGCGCCCATCCTGACCGTTGAGGCTCTTTATAATGGAGTTCCTACGACCTATACGGCCTATGTCAATGATGAGACGAGTAACGCGGATCATCACTACGCACTGCATCGCAATCATCACTACCAGCTGACAGGTACGATCACTAAGATCGGAGTGCACAACGCATTACTGCTGAAGACGGAAGTCTTGCCCTGGGATGTAGAGACGAGTGAGAAGAAGCTCGAGGTGCCTAAGATCGTGAGTCTCTCTCCCGATCCTACAGCGACTTACTACGTGACCGATACAGAGGCTGCCGAGTTCAAGGTCAAGATAAGCTCCAGCAGCGATCCCTCTAAGTGGCGAGCCACACTGACCAATGCGCTTGACTTCCGCTTTGACATCACAGGGGGCGCCGTACGAGAGGGATTAGCCGATGGCACTACCGAGTACACCATTCGGGTGATCGCTACGAAGCCCGCAGGCGTTAACCTACGCTGCACGCAGCTACTCTTCACCTCGGAGTATCTAGACCTAGTAGGGGCAGGGATGCCTGAGGAGGGTATCAAGATCTGTCAGCGTCATGCTTAGCAAACCATTAGAAGCATCATAGATTATGAATAGACTTATAGATATATCCACCCGTTTGGTCGGGTATGCCTTGATACTGCTGATGGTATCAGGATGTATAGCGGAGAGACCCGTGGCATGTCCTGATGACGCCTCCTCAGCGCAGCTATCACTACGACTAGCCGTGCAGGAGATCCGCTCACTACGTGCTACGGAGGCAGGGGACGATGCGCTCAATGAGAACAAGATCGAGCGTCTTCAGGTCCTCTTTTACAAGGGAGGGACGCTCTACTGGTCAGTCTCTCCAGCACCTGCTGCTGACGGTAACTATAGCATTCCAATACCAGAAGCTCAGCAGAAGGGCTTCGATGGTAACTCTACGTACAATGTTTACGTCGTGACCAATATGGCCTTCACGGCACCACAACAAGAGAGCGAGCTAGCGAAGATTGTAGTCACCGAGTCGGTAGCGGACAAGCCTAACGCTAAGTTTGTCATGCAGGGCAAGACCTCTAAGCAGATTAACCTAAAGACCCCTGAGGGCAAGCAACTCGGCACCGTTAAGCTACGTCGTGTAGCCAGCAAGCTACGCATCACGCCTACCGTGCAGGTCACAGGATATGAGCTAGGTGGCGAGATACAGGTCAAGTTCGTCGGAGCCGTCAGCCAAGGCTACCTCACAGCTGAAGAGGTGGCTGCTGGAGCTAACTCCATCGCCTACGCCTACCGAGCTACTTCGAACAAGGAGCCACAGCTCTTCTACTCCTATTATAATAAGTGGAGTAGCAACGATGAGGCACCTTACTACCTTCTCACTGTGCCCCTCAAGAAGGCGGGCGCAACGACCGTAGCAGATTACTACTATCGCGTAGCTCTCACGCCTGCGGAGCCACATCTTACGGCCAACAAACTCTACGACCTGAAGCTCGGCATCCATAAGCTCGGCTCCACAACTCCCGAAGAGCCTGTATCAATCACTGGCACGCTCTCTATCCTCCCCTGGACTCTCTGCGATGATCAGTATGATCTACCCGCAGCTAACTATCTAGAGGTGTCAGAGAGAGAGGCTCATATCTACAATGTGGAGACTCATACCATATCTTATGAGTCCTCTAAAAAGCCAGTTACGATCCAGATCGTGGAGGTTAGCTTCAGCTATGTCAATGGAGCTACGGGAGAGGCAATAACAGAAGCTATCCCCAACTCCAGTAATCAGTACCCGACGGTTACCGTGGTGGGCAATCAGATCGAGATTCAGTCTAAGCTGCCGATCAACAATATCCCCAAGAAGATCCGCTTTAAGGTCAGCAATGGCATCACAGAGCTAGACAAAGAGGTCACGGTGTATCAGTACCCCTCCCTCTTTATCACCAATACGCAGGGTACGAAGTCTTCACGAAGACCTGACGGAACTTTAGCTCATAGTGGGCTGAACAACAAAGCCATCTACCGTATCACCGTGCAGAACCCACCCGAAGGTATGATCCTAGGCTTCCCGCCGAGAGAGACGACAGACTTTTGGCCAGGATCCTGGTTCGTACAAAATACAGGTTTTTGGGGAACTATTGTTGAGCGTTGGGAGCTAAACGATGGAGAGAAGATCTCTAAGCTTACCACGAAGCGTGATGCTGAGACCGCTCGGATGGTTTCTCCCAGCTTTGAGCTAGCCTCTCAGCTTGGAGCTACCAATCCTTATCCCTACCTAGAGTATGGTTGGTATTATAGCAGTGGTAAATGGAGTGAGACTAGCAAGATAGGAGCCTATAAGGAGACCGCCCTGTGCAACTGTGCAACCTATACAGAGACGCGTATAGTCAATGGCGTGGAGGTGACCCTCGATGACTGGCGACTACCGACAGAGGCTGAGATCAAACTGATAGATCAGCTACAGCATAACTCCAATAGTGCTGTCAAATCCATTATGACGGGAAGCTACTACTGGGACGCTCGAAACGAAAATGGAGCTAGAAAGATGGACTCCCCGGAAGACCCTGAAGACGGAGGCTCCGCTACTCGAGCTTACACCCGTTGCGTACGCGATGTCAAGGATCCAACGATTCAGTCACATATACCATACAGATTAGACCGATAGAAAGTTATGACTAGAACGAAGATATTTCTATACTCCCTCCTGCTGGTAGCCTTTATGGCGCTATCTGCGTGCCAGCAGGAGCAGCGTACAGCTCCTGTAGATCAGGATGGAGAGCGGGTCACTGTATCCCTCTCAGTAGATGTACCGCACTATGCCCCCATGCGCGCTGTGCACCAAGAGGGCATCAATGAGAATGAGATTAAGACGCTAGAGCTACTAGTCTTCAATACGGAGGGGCTGATGGCAGACTACGCCCTTGCTAAGGATCTGACCAAGCAAAACGATGGCAAGTACACCTTCACCGCCAGGCTGAAGCCCCAGAGCTCCCCCTGCGTCATTCACTTTGTTGCCAACCGCAACTACGGGGGTAGCGACTCTGGCCGACAGTACCTAGGACGTAAGGAGAGCGATGTGCTCCTCTCAGACCTCGTGACTATGACCGAGGTAAGCCAAGCTAAGAGCATCCCGATGTGGGCTCGCTATAAGTATAATGAGGTGCAGGAGAATAGCAACCTTGGAGAGATCCAGCTCCTACGCTCCATGGCCAAGTTTACGCTAGAGAGCCACACCACTAAGCTCGCCGACGTCTCCTACACACTATGTAATAGTTACGACTGCGGTACCGTGGCGCCCTTTAAGCGAGCAGCGTTGCCAGACCTTGACGAAGCATTTAGCATAGTGGATCGAGTGCCGACCGTGCCGAGAGAGAGCTTCTTAGCCAATGGGGATGCAGGTCTAGGCTGGTATACGGATGGTACTCCTGTCTACGGCTTCGAGCGAAGGAATAAGGCGGCAAAGCCTATCTCTTGTATCGTCCTCCGCGCTAAGTATGATGGAGCTGCAGACTACTCTTACTACAAGCTCGACTTCGTCAAGAGTGCTAATCGTCTAGAGCGTTACGACCTGCTGCGCAACTACTGGTACAAGGTGACCATCAATGATGCCTTAGCCACTGGGGCACCCTCACTAGACGAGGCACTCGCAGGGCCAGCGGTCAATAACCTCGCACTCTCTGAGGAGCTGCAAGCCTACCCCTCGTACTCCGACGGTAAGGGACGACTAGAGGTCGAGGCGAGCAGCTATATCTTGATACATGGAGAGGGGACACTCACCTTTAAGGCAAACTATTACCCTGAGGGCAGTGCCACAGCTCAAAATGATAAGCTCCAGATCGTTGCCGTGCGCAATGAGACCAACTACCCCGCCATAACAGATGACAGTCAGGTCACTATCACGCCAGCAGGAGTCATCACGGCGACGCTTCAACCCGTTCAGCCTGGAGAGAGACGTATCTCCGACATTATCGTAGGTGTAACGAGAGACCCCGACCTCATGCGCATCGTACGGGTTGAGGTGAGAGAGCCTTACAGCTACGAGCTCTTTCAGGTGAATGGGCAGTCTGCGGTTAGCAATACGGTTACAGCTACTGTTAATAAGCAGCAGGGTGCGCTCTCTTTCGTCATAACCCTACCAGAAGACTTTAGAGCGCAGCAGCTCCCGATGCGCCTGCGCTTCTTTACGGAGCACTTCTATCCAGATGTAACAACGGAGAATGGCAGTATGGGCAAGTTCTCCTTCGGCCTTGCCAAAAATGATCCAAATCCAGAGGGTCGCTCATGCTATACGACGATCATCTCTACACTGCCGGCTAATCGGACACTCAGATGCACCTTCCTCTCGAACAAGAGTGCCTGCGCAGAGACCATAGAGGTGGTATCTCTAGAGAATCTCTTTGACACACAGCGTATCGTAGTGAATTAAGGCCAACTAAGTAACTTAAGAGGGGGGCTCTATTACTTGGTTGAGCTAGTGAGGCTGTTACTCCTTGTGGAGTGGCAGCCTCATGTTGTTAAGTTGAGGACGACCTAAATTTCGCAAGTCGATTAGCACGATGTCAGTCATAAAAAGCGCAAGGAGAGAGCAGCCGGCAAAGCAGGGCTGACGCATGAAGATACTTGGGAATACACGGTCCAAGTATCCCTACAGAGTCGCTACGGATTCCCTCTGATTACACCTTCCTCCCGAAGAATTGAATTCCTACCTAGAAATTTGCCAAATAGCTACCTAGGAATTGCCCCAATTCCTACCTAGGGAATAAAAAATTCTTCGGAGGAATCAAATGAAACTTCGGAGGAATCAAAAAATAAGTCCGAAGAATTTGCCCATTTCCTAGGTAGCAAATCAGAAATATCTACGGAGGAATTGGGCCAATTCCTAGGTAGGAAATGAAACGAGCTTGTTTTTACCATGGATCAGCCCTGGCCGGCAAGGCGACGCGGAGCGGAGGGGCTTTTTTGGTATCTTTGTGGCGTGTGGCTGATTAGTCGCACGATACTCTTTAGTTAACTACTGCTTCTTATGTACCGAGTGAATGTCTCTTTCTTTCTCAAAGCTCAGGAGTATGCGCTCCTTGACGAGTTCCTACGCACTAGGCTGGTGCCACTGCTCCGTGACGATGAGGGCGTGGCGCAGGTGGATCTCCTCGAGGTGATGGCGCAAGCGCCTGTCGTGGAGATGGCGCAACCGGTGGACGATATGGTCCTAGCTCTACTCATTTCTCTAGAGCAGGAACGAGATCTAGAGCACTATCTCTCTGAGGTACTAGGCGAACGACTGGAGCTGCTGGGCAAGACCTTCGGCGAGCGCGTCCTATATCATGTCACACCGATGAGACAGATCGCACTATGAGCAAGTCACGTGGCGAGCGCATACTGATAGGCATTGACCCCGGCACCATTGTGATGGGCTACGGGCTGCTCTCCGTGCGGGGGCAGCATGCCGAGATGCTCACCATGGGGGTGATCGAGCTGAGCCGTTACGAGGACCACTACACCCGTCTGGGGCGCATCTACAAGCGTGTGGCGGGGCTGATCGATGAGTTCCTACCTGACGAGATGGCTCTGGAGGCACCGTTCTATGGTAAGAATGTGCAGTCGATGCTCAAGCTGGGGCGGGCACAGGGGGTCGCTATGGCGGCGGCCCTCAGCCGAGATATACCCATTGCGGAGTATGTGCCGATGCGTGTCAAGCAGGCGATCACGGGTACGGGGCAAGCTTCCAAAGAGCAGGTGGCGACGATGCTCCAGCGGGTGCTACGCATTCCCGCTGAACTGATGCCCGAGAAGCTCGATGCGACCGATGGCTTGGCGGTCGCCTACTGTCACTTCCTGCAAACCTCTAATGCGGTGGCTACGTCCAATGAGAGTGCCAAGAGCTGGAAGGAGTTTATCAAAGCCAACCCCAACAAAGTGCACGGACTCTAAGCGAAACACAATAATATATATAACAGAACCTATGACCTCAGCCCGCAAACTACTCGCTCTCCTCTGCTGCTACCTCTGTGGCGCACTGCTCCTATCGGCGCAACAAGGGACAAAGCAGGCACCTCCCCTCGGCATCTGGGAGGGCACCCTGCAAATCTCTGGATCGGAGCTACCCCTCCGCTTCAACATCGGCAAGGATCAGCAAGAGCGTATTTGCTGCACAATGGATAGTCCGTCGCAGATGGCGACTGGTATCGAAGCAACAATCGAGCTTGCCGATGGCATCGTCATCACCATCCCGAACCTATACGTTCGCTACGAGGGCAAGCTCGTGAGTAGCGATACCATCGTAGGGACCTTTGCGCAGGGCGGTATGTCACTACCGCTCACACTCGTACGAGCCAGCCAGCCCGCCAAGGCTGATCGTCCGCAGACACCACAGCCCCCCTACCCCTACGAGACAGAGGAGGTGACCTTTTACAATGGCACGGCACCGCTCCACGGCACGCTCACCTACCCTGTCGGACATCAGGTGGAGAGCCGTGTGGAGCAGATCGTTCTCTTTGTCTCTGGATCGGGTATACAGGATCGTGATGAGACCCTTGCGGAGCATAAGCCCTTTGCTGTGCTGGCGGACTACTTGGCTCGGCAGGGCGTAGCGACGCTACGCTACGACGACCGTGGCTATCACGACGATATAGACTCGGCCACTGTTGCCGAGGCGACCACCGCAACGCTAGCGGACGATGCTCAGGCTGCAGTTCACTACCTACGTGGTCGGAAGGCTTTCGACAAGGTGGGCGTGCTGGGACATAGCGAGGGAGGTACTATCGCCTTCATGCTGGCAGCTCGCGGCGTCCCTGACTTCATCATCAGCTTAGCGGGTAGCACGCTGCCTGGCAAGGAGGTTTTACAAGACCAGATGGACCTGGGCCTAACTCGGGCGGAGGTACCAAAAGAGCTTCGCGCAGAGTATCTGCGAGCTGCTGTGGCGACCTTTGACCAAGCGACTCAGAGCGACTTGCGTGGCGAAGCTTTGGTCACCAAGGTTCTTTCGGAGGGACATTACCAGCTCCCTATTGGGTTGGTTTTGGATCTCAAGAAGGTTGCCGACGGGCTGAACCCTTGGCTTATCTACTTCACACAGTATGATCCGAAGGGGGATATAGCGCAGACGCACTGCCCAGTGCTGGCGCTCAACGGTTCGCTAGACCAACAGGTGCTAGCGGACAAGCATCTGCCCGTCATCGAGCAGAGTCTCCCGACGGGGACACCACGGCAAGTGCGCCAGCTGGAGGGGCTGAACCACCTCTTCCAGCATGCGACGACAGGAGCCGTGAGCGAGTACTATCAGATCAGTGAGACGATCGCTCCCGAGGTACTGGAGCTGATCGCCGAGTGGCTCACCAAACTAACTAAATAAGGAGTAAATCAATGAGTAAGATTAAGATGCCAAAGAGCGGTGAGACGGGGCAACTCTTGTGGCGATATGACCCCAAGGATAGCTCTCTCACGCTATCAGGTACGGGAGCTCTACCCGACTACCCTATTGCGGAGAACCCATGGCATGAGTTCAGAGAGCAGATCGATACGGTCATCCTGAAGGAGGGCGTGACCCGTATCGGTGACTACGCCTTCTATGACTGCACGGCGCTCACAAGCGTTGAGATACCCGAGGGGGTGACCCATATCGGAGAGAGCGCCTTCGCCTGCTGTCAGAGCCTGGAGTCTGTGACGATCCCTGGGAGCGTCACGGAGATTGGCGAGGGGGCTTTTGAGTCTTGTGACAGTATGCTCGCACTAGAGCTTGCCTCGGGACTGAAGTGTGTGGGGGCTTTTGCCTTTAGCGAGTGTGTCGCTCTCAGGGAGCTCGTCCTCCCTGACACGGTGGAGCGGATCGAGCGCAGTGCTTTTGCGGGTACTATGGCGCTCCACGAACTGGTCATCCCGGGCAATGTGCAGGAGATCGGGGACAACGCTTTCAATGGTTGCATCCAGCTCAGCAGTCTCACGCTCTCGGAGGGCATTCGGGTGATTGAGGAGATGGCTTTTAGCAATTGTAGTGACCTCACGAAGGTGCTGATCCCCGCCTCGGTAGAGCGTCTAGGCGATGGGGTCTTTGCGGACTGTCTAGCTATGGAGCAGATCTCCGTAGCCCCAGAGAGTGAGCACTACGTTGTGCGGGATAACATCCTATACAGTAAGGATCTGAGTGTCTTGATACACTACCCTGCGTCTAAAGAGGAGCAGGAGTTTACGATACCTGAGGAGGTGCGTAAGATTGCGGGGCTAGCCTTCGCAAGCAACTACTTCCTAATGGAGGTCATGCTCGGAGATCATCTAGAGGAGGTGGGGTCGTATGCTTTCGCCCGCTGCTCGAGTCTCAGCTTTATGTCTCTGCCTGCACAGACGACTCGTCTCGGGGTCTCCCCCTTCCACGACTGCATCATGCTCCTCGAGATTGAGGTGGATCCGAACAATCCAAGCTACTCCTCTATCGACGGGGTACTATATAATAAGGAGCAGACGCAGCTAATCCAGTATCCTGCGGGGCTGTATGATGATGTCTATAGAATCCCCGACACGGTGCAAGAGATCGCTGAGAATGCTGGTTACGATGCCCAAAAACTTGAGGTCCTAGTGATACCCGAGAGCGTGCGCAAGATCGGAGATATGGCGTTTGCCTTCTGCGATCAGCTTCGCAAGG
Organism: Porphyromonas uenonis DSM 23387 = JCM 13868; assembly: GCF_000482365.1. Lineage (GTDB taxonomy): Bacteria > Bacteroidota > Bacteroidia > Bacteroidales > Porphyromonadaceae > Porphyromonas > Porphyromonas uenonis. The sequence continues at coordinate 249,601 of NZ_KI535308.1, forward strand.
TGGAGATCCGTGTGGCTGACCCCGCGCAGGTGGAGGTGGGGTTGATGACCCTGTTTAGCGTAGCTGGCACGCCCCGCAAACTCATTGTACCGAAGGGAAGTAGCAAGCTCTACAAAAAGAGCGAGAGCTGGCTCGAGTTCACCTCAAACATTCTCGAGACAAAGGATAAGGGATAGAGATTAGAGGTTAGACATTAGAGGTTAGACATTAGAGGTTAGAGGAGCCCCACGTCACGAGTTGACTTGCGGGGCTTCTTTTGCGTAACTGTATTGTTGATTGCTTTTAGTACCTTTGCCAGCGATCTTGGTTAGTGGAGAGGCGCGCCACTCCACTCGAAGAGGGAATCAGGTGCAATTCCTGAGCAAACCCGTTGCTGTAAAGCTCACCAAAGGCTAATGTGTCATCGACTTGATGAAGCCACTGCCCCGCAAACGTCACTCAGGGGTGGGAAGGATACACCTTAGCGAGCTAAGCCAGAAGACCTGCCACGATCCTTTTTTCTATCAGTCTGCAACGTGGACTTTGCAGCACGATACGCTTCTGGCAAGGAGGGCGCTCGTATGCTCTCTAGCACTAGATACTAGGACAGGTACTCCTAGTTCATGGCTCGTTGAGCCGTAAAGTCGTTGAGTCGTAGAGTCTACCATGCGGTACTGAGACAGTATCTTGAATCCTCTAGACTCTACGATATGAGACATATCTACCCCGTTATACTTCACATCCTCACCGGTCTCCTCCTCGGTGTGGCGACGCTCTCTGCGCAGGAGAGCCGCATCACGGAGGTGATTGCCTACCACCCAGCTCCTGGACAATTTATGGGGAGCGAAGTGATGGCGAGCAAGGGCGTATCAACTTATCAAGAGCTACTCCAGCAGGCACAGCGCATCCTCGTCCAGGATGGGAGCTTCCTCTCTCTCGGCGGATGGGGCGGCTACATCATCGTTCGTATACAGCCCGCATTAGTCAATCAGCCCAACCAAGCGGACTTTGCGATACTGGGCAATGCTTTCATCGGTAATGCCGAGCCTGGCATCATCTATGTGAGCCAAGATGCCAATGGTAACGGACTGGCGGACGACCCGTGGTACCGCATCCGTGGCAGCGAGGACTATCGGAGCAACCTAGACTACACGATCACCTACTACAAGCCAAAAGACCCGTACAAAGACCCGATCGCCTGGAGCGACTCGGAGGGTGAGTCGGGACTCATACCACGCAATAAGTACCACACGACCAATAGCTACTACCCGCTCTGGGAGGGTAACAAAGTAACCTTCTCGGGGGTCCGCCTACCGGACTGTATGAAGCAAGAGCATGAGGGAGGGCTTTGGCAGTCTCAGCCTTACGCTTATGGCTATGCGGACAATCACCCTAACGGTTCCCCGGGTAGCTACATTGATATAGACAGTGCGGTCAGTGCTAAGGGAGAACTGGTACAGCTAGATCGTATCGACTTCCTCAAGGTGCAGACGGGCGTCCACCAGCAGACCGATGAGACGGGCGAAGTCTCGACCGAGTTTGCGGGCATCAAGCCCCTCGCCAAAGGCACCAGCATCACTTCCCCCCCTACAGCGACGCCAGCCGTGCGTTTTTCCAGTAGCGACAACATGCTACAGATCGAGAGCGAAGTGACGGGTACACTATACCTATATAATATAGACGGGCAACTCGTCCTGACGCATCCGATCTCTGTAGGTCGTGCGACGGTCGCTCTGCCCGCTATGAACGATTGCTACGTCGCACTCTTACGCCTAGAGGGCGGAGCCTTTGCGACTTATCGTATATGCAGACAATAACAAACTATATATTCACTCAATTACTATGCAAAGAACAGTAACGACAACGCTCCTACTACTCTGCTGGTTACTCCTGCCACCGATCGTGTGGGGACAAGAGGACAACACGCTCTTGATGCCCACGTCGACTTGGGACAATAACGAGCATAAAGTGGGAGACACCCCGCTGATCCTCTACGATAGTGGAGGAGCCGATGGCAATGCCCAGGCAAACAAAGGAGGTAAGATCGTCTTCACGCCAGAGCAAGCTGGCAAATGTATTGAAATAGAGATACAGGAGCTTGCCTTAGCCAATCAAGACGAACTCTACATCCTCGAGGGCTATGTAGACTACAGTCCTTATAGAACTCCTAACGAGAGAGCCATTATCAGGAAGTTTACTAAGGTGGATAGACCAACGCTACCCCTTAAGCTTCGCTCCAGTGGCAAGTCCGGTCAGATAACAATCGGTAGCAAGACGAAGGCTAATCCAGGTGCCGGCTTTAAGATCATCGTACGCACGGTCGATCAGCCTGCGATCAAGGTTGCCTCTATCCTAGAGGACAAGAGCGCTAGCCACGATCCCTACATCGGTGAGCAGTCGCTCATCGTCTCTAACCTCAAGATTACAACCGAGGGACTAGCCAAGGCTCCCAAGCTGACGGCTCTGCACTACAAGCTCAGCAACACAAAGCCGAGCGATATCACGGCGATATACCTCTACGAGGTGAACCGCCGTAAGCCCAAACAACTAGACGCAAGCAAGCTACTCGGCAAGACGACCGAAGTCTCTGCCGAGGGGACCATCACACTCTCTAAGGAGTACACGCTCTCTGAGCCTAACTATGATCTAGTTCTGGTCGTTGACCTCAAGAGCGACGTGGCGGCTGGTAGCCGTATCGATGTCGCGACGACGAAGCTCACGACAACTCTGGGCGATCACGAGGTAACGCTCCAAGAGCCTAAGACGCTCACCGTAGAGGATGCTTACGCACTCGCTAAGACTCCGAAAACCTACACCGTAGGCGACAAGTCTCTGACGCTATACGATGATGGCGGTAAGTATGAGCCGATCAGCGAGAAGTTTGACGGATACGCTGTCTTCAAGCCTGAGACTGCTGGCAAGGTGATCCAGGTAGACTTTACGAAGCTAGATCTCTTTAGCTACTCTTCGATCAGTCGTGCCGATCTCGTTGAGGTGTACAATGGTTCAGAGGTCAATGCAGACAACCTCATCATCAAGCTCAACAAGGAGAAAGCTTACAAGGCAACTTCGACAGCTCCTGACGGTAGTCTGACGATCCGTCTCGTGACGAATACGGGGACTCCCAAGGATGGCTTTGAGGCTCTGGTCTCTCAGATCGATCCAGCGCCGATGGCGGTTGACTCGCTCTCGGGTAGAACCATCGAAGTCGACACTTTTGCAATGCCTATCAATGCAAGCGTCAAGCAGATCGGCATGGTTGCCTTCACGCTCGTTGCTCAGGGAACCAAAGACCCTGTCACACTGCAGCGTCTAGACCTAAGCTCTACTAGCAAGACGACAGACGTAGCGCAGGTGGCTCTCTACTACAGCCCGATCGTAGATGACTTTACGAAGGCTAAGGAGATCGCTCGCTGGGACTTTGCCGAGGCACTCACCGCCACGCTCCCCACGCCTCAAGCACTGCGTGAGGGGGCTAACCACTTCTACCTAGCTGTAGACCTCCAGGAGACTGCTCACAAGGGTAATAAGGTCAACCTCTCCATTGACAAGCTTCACCTCTCAGCAGGCGAGAAGACGCTACCCGAGAAGGAGCGCACCCGCACGGAAGCTCTAGAGGTAATGAATAAGATGGTGCTCACCCTCGGTAAGCATCATATCAAGGTGTACGAGCCTTGGAACTTCATGCCTCAGCCCAATCACTACCGCACTTCTAGCTATGACACCGATGCAGGCGAGCGTAGCGTCACCTTTGAGGCTACCGCGCCAGACAACGTCATCCAGCTAGACATCAATGAGTGGGGCTTCTACTACTCCTCTTGGGGTAGCAAGCCTACGCTCAAGATTTATGACGGCAAGGATGCCACAGCTCCCCTGCTCTTTGAGCTAAAGCCCGATCGAGAAGCCTTCAAGACGAAGCCTGCCGACTACCTGCGCTCTACCCAAAAGTATCTGACCTTCGTCTTTGATGCAAGAGGTGGAGAGGGCTATATAGGCTGGCGTGGTCAGATCAAGCAGTACCTACCACAGGATATGAAGGTTGACTCAGCCGCTGCAAAGCAACTCGAGCTACCCTTCATTGCTGTCGGATCTGAGCAGAACCCCGTCTTAGCTCTTAACATACATACGATCGGTGACCGCAAGCCGATCCTCATGGACGGTCTCACGGTAGACCTCAAGGGTGGCGCTCCTCAGATCGAGCGCGTAGCTCTCTACGCCGCTACGGCTGAGGGGACACTCGATACGAACAAGCTCATCGCAGCTGCTCAGGTGGAGCCAACGATGCAAAGCGTCGACCTCCCAACCGATGCTCTAAAGCAAAACGGCACGCTGAAGGAGTTTGCCAATAACTACATCCTCGCAATAGACATTCGCAAGGATGCTCCAGCAGCTGACAGCATAGACGTGGCTATCGCCAAGCTAACTGTTGCTGGTAAGCTTATTGACGTTCGCAACGCTGATCCTAAGGGATCGTACAAGCTGGTCAACATCTTCAACCACCCATCATCGGGCGACAACAAAGAGGTGACCGTCACCACGCCCCTATCGTACTACGACGAGGGCGGCCCCGATGGCAAGGTGCTCAAGAACACTGGATCGTACGTGACCTTCCTCCCAGCCCATGAGGGCGAGGTGGTAACCCTCACGATCGACTCAATAGCTCTAAGAAGTGCCACCTTCGGCATCTACTCTGGACGTGACCACACGGTCAAGAGCAAGTTGCTCTCCACAGGAGATAACAATATACTCAAGCAGACTGGTGTCAGAACCTTCACCTCGCAAGAGCAGGACGGCTCGCTGACGGTCTACTACAAGAGTTCGAACGAATACGCTTACGGGTGGGCTGCTCGTGTAGAGAGTGTCAAGCCTCGCGACCTCTTCGTCGAGAAGGTCACTGCCACGGCTCTCCCCGCAGACAAGCAGGGCGTACTCTCGGGTAGCTCACTTCCCGCAGTACGTATAGACCTAACCACCGCTGGTGAAAGAGGCAAAACGACCCTTGAGAAGCTACAGCTAGAGATCTCTAGCGAAGGCATCGAGGAGCTTGCACTCTACGCTACGGGAGCCATCAATGAGTTTGACGAAGCTCATCTGATCGCTACTTCCAAGCCACAAGCTACGCAGACGGAGGTCATCTTTAAGCTTGACCCCGCCGATACACTGACGCTAGCACGCACGCAGTACTACTGGGTCAAGGCTCAGCTCGCTGGCGACCTCAAGGCAGGCACACCAATCTCGGTGACCGCCAAGAGTGTGACCGTCGGAGGTACCAAGCACGAGGTGAAGCAGGAGAAGCCCTTTGACACGAAGACGCGCCAGGGTGGACTCCAAGGCACGCTCCGTGTTGGCTCTAGCAGTGCTGCCTCCTACAAGAGTCTAGCTGCTGCCGCTAAGGATCTAACCAAGCAAGGTGTCTCTGGCGCCGTCACCGTAGAGGTCGAGCCAGGTGAGTATCCTGAGACAGTTCTCCTAGAGCGTGTCCCCGGAGCCTCTGCCAAGAACAGCATCACCATCGTTGGTCTCGGCAACTCTCGTGACGAGGTCGTTATCTCTGCCAATGGCTACAATAAGCCTACGGGACCAAATGCTTATCGTGAGTATTATGGTGTGATGACCGTACGCAATACCCCCTACGTGACGCTGCGCAATATGACGATCCACTCGACAGACCTGGGTTTTCCAACGATGGTCTACGTTCAGGAGAACTCATCGCACTTCACGATGGACAATTGCCATGTCTACACCAAGAACACGAGCAACTCTAACTACAACATGTCCCCTAGCCTTGTTAAGGTAGAGGGAGCTAGCAACCCACACGCACAGAGCTGTGATGTCTTGGTTGAGAACTCGCTCTTTGAGGGTGGACACATTGCGCTACAGATCGGTGGTACGACGACCGTTGCCAACCCCGTGGGTAAGGGCTATACGGTGCGCAACAACCGCTTCGTAGATCATAGTGGTAAGGCTATCTACGTCACGCGTGCCTCCGAAGTGCTTATCGAGGGCAACGAGATGGTACAGCAGATCGCTCCTCAGAGGGATTACAGCGGTATCGACGCTACCTTCCACACGGATGCTAAGATCATCGGCAATGACTTTGACATAACACAGCCCAAAGCTTATAAACTCAGCAACCTCGTCGGTATCAATGTCCGTGAGGTGCAGGGCGAGGGGCTACTCGTCGCCAACAATGTGATACGCATCACACGTGGCTCTGCTACTAGCCGAGCTTTTACAGCTAGCAAGGTGACAGGACTGAACTTTGTCTTCAACACCGCTATAGCTCGTGACGGCAAGTGCACAGCACTCCTTATGCTCAACGGCGATATCTCTTCGTCTCAGCTCTCAGACAATATCCTACAGAACCGAGACGGTGGAGGCATCCTCTTTAGCAATCAAGCTCTCCCCAACGAGCAGCTCACCTGCGACCGCAATGCGCTCTACACCTCTGACAGCAAGGGCGTACTGATCACCGCTAAGGGTAAGAAGTACGACGCGACCAACTATCAGGAGGCGACAAAGAGCACAGCATCCAAGGTCGTAGAGGTAGCCTTCGTCTCTGACAAGGTGCTCTACCCGAAGGATATGACCGTACTGCCACAGGGTGCTCCGCACGCTGCTGTTACGATGGACCTCATTGGCACAGCTCGTGACAAAGAGCATCCGACCGTTGGTGCTTACGAGCATGATCCTAATGTAACCGACGAGGCTCCTAAGCTAACCAACAAGCAGGTGGTTCGTGCGCTACATCAGTCCGCTACGATCTCTGTCGAGCCGGACCAGATGACCGACGTCTACCTGATGACGATCGTAAAGGGCGAGGAGGCTACGACAGCTCCAGATGCCGCTACGATACGAGAGAAGGGCAGACACTTCACCGCTCTTGGCAAGCGTACGACTGAGTTTACCATCATGGGTCTAGAGCCTGAGACCACTTATGAGGTCTACGGACTCCTCCACGGCACACTCAATAATAAGGACGCTGAGCCTGAGCTCCTCTTTACCTTTACTACTACTTATATGCCTACACGAGTGGCTACCTTTGAGAAGGACAACCGCACCATAGAGGGCGATGTCGTCTACTCAGGGACCAATAGCTTCGCAGGAGTCAAGGTCGTCGAGGACTTCACCCGCTCACGCAATCAGATTGCTGAGATGGCGGGCGACAAGGTGACCATCACCGTGACCAACTCCAAGGGCAAGATACCACAGCGAGGCTTCTCGCTCATGGCAGACCGCTCTGTCTATATGCGCATCGATGGCGGTACGCGTATCACGCTCCCCGCTACTGAGCAGGAGTGGGCATACGTAGACCTCGCTCAGAGAGGCGACATCCGTGAGGTGACCCTCGAGAGCCGTGGCAAGCTATGGATCGACGATTACAACGGCGATGCCCTTGCCATGCAGCTCGCTATTGCTCCCGTGAGCATCAATCTCGGGCAGCAGGCTCAGCTGACGGCTGAGGTGATCCGAGGCGTAGCGCCTTATAGCTATAAGTGGTCACAAGGCGACTCGCTACAGACTGTCTCCGTAGCTCCTACGCAGACGACACGCTACAGTGTCACTGTGACCGATGCTGCTGGTAGCCAAGTCACCGAGAGCGTCTACGTCTACGTCAATGGACTACACGGCGAGGCGATGGTGGCAACCTTTGAGGAGCAGCCACTCTCTAGCGAGGAGCCTTACAATCAGAAGGCGCCATTCGGCAGCGGTTCGTTTGCTTTCTCCAACAGCTACAATGCTGAGTGGAAGAGCTGGAGTGGCTTTGCCCTAGCAGCTAGTGCCGATACGACCTACACGGGCGACTTTGCGACGCAACAGTACAACAACGTCGTCGGTGGTGGTCAGGAGCAGGAGGGTAAGTCCAAGCAGTATGTCGTGGCTTACTGTCCAGGCGACAATCCTAAATGGGGTACTTACAATCCCGTCGTCACGGTCATGCCTGGTAGCGACCGCAAGGTGCAGCTCGAGGGTGTCTATCTGACCAACACAGCGTGGGTCAAGAGCTTTGCCACCCAAGGCGATAAAAACTTCGGAAGTCCCGCCTTTAAGGAGGGTAGCTTCTTTATCGTGACCATCACGGCTGACAATGGTAAGAAGGTCGAGGTACCACTCATCGACTATCGCAATAAGAAGCGCGAAGTGGTCAATGACTGGAAGTGGGTCGATCTCTCCTCTCTCGGTGAGGTCAAGACGCTCAAGTTCTCCATCCAGTCGAGCGACACCAATGCGCCTAGCTACTTTGCTATGGACAATCTGCACATCAAGCAGGATGCCTCTGCAAAGCCCGCCAAGGAGCAGATAGCGCTTGAGGTGATGGCAACAACCGAAACGACAGCGCAGGTACGCTGGCAGGCACTCCCCACGCAGGTGAGCTACACCGTAAGCTATCGTCCTATAGGTGCTGACGCTAGTGCGACGCAGACGATGCGCCTCGATCCTACGCAGCAGCTCCGCTCGCTAGAGCTTCGTGACGGCTACGTCTACACCACCCTCGAGGGGCTACAGATGGGTACACGCTATGAGGTCACCGTCGAGGCGACCATCATGCCCGCTCTGCAGACGGTCGCTCAGGGTAAGACCACCTTCACGACTCAGGCTATCGATGGTAAGCTAGATGCTAAGCTCGTCGCAGGCTCACTGCAGGCTCAGAGCTTCGCCATCTCCTTTGCTACGATTGCCAAGGCTGAGAGCTATATGGTTGAGCTGGCTAAGGTGGACAAGGAGGGTAATACTACCGCTGTAGATATCATCAGCATCGCTGCTGACGGCTCGCCTCTAGGCGAACTCTCCCCGCTCCAGGCTCCGCCCACGCTACAAGATGGTCGCATCACGCTACCGTTCGTTGACCTCAGCGAGCAGACCGCTTACCGTGTGACCGTCACAGCGCGTCAGGGCGAGACGAGACTCTGCTCTGAGCAGCTCATCATCGTCACCCCACAGGCTACGGCTATCGACGGTATCGACGGTGAGACCGCACGTGTCGTAGCCACTCCCGAGGGTATCCTCGTGATGGGTCTACAGGGTGCGACAATCGAGCTGTACACAGCTAGCGGTGCTCAGGTAGGTCGCTACCAGATCACTGAGCCTGAGCAGCTCATCGCTGAGCAGCTTCAGTCTGGCATCTACATCGTCGCAGCTCACAAGGCAGGCGAGGTACGTACCTTCCGACTGATCCTCTAGCAATAGACTATACACGGAGCCTCAGCTCCACACGCTTTGTAGCCCCACTCGGTACTCGTGCCGGGTGGGGCTACTGCTTGGTACGGGGGCTCTCCTACCCGCAGGGGTGACGCATGATAAAAATGAGCTCGTTTCATTTCCTACCTAGGAATTTGGGAAATAGCTACCTAGGAAATGGGCAAATTCTTCGGACTTATTTTTTGATTCTTCCGAAGTTTCATTTGATTCCTCCGAAGTATTTTTGATTTCCTAGATAGGAATTGGGCAAATTACTAGGTACTTATTTGGCAAATTCCTAGGTAGGAATTCTATTCTTCGGGAGGAAGGGGTAATCAGAGAGGACATATCGCTTATTTTGCTAACTTTGCTCCTACTGCGAGAGGTAAGCTAGTGCAAGCCATTTTCGGTATATGGTGCGCCTTCCGACCACTCGCTACAAATCCACAACGGCAGCACGGGTGGCGCTACGATTTGGTCTACCCAACCTGCCAACAGTACTTTCAAAAGATCTAACAACACAACAAACTATGGCAACTTTATCACCCGAACTTATACAGCAGGCACAAGAGCGTGCCAAGCAGTGGCTCGCACCCGCCTTCGACAGTGAGACACGTCAGCAAGTAGAGGCTCTTCTCGCGGCTGAGGACAAGACGCCTCTCGTGGAGGCTTTCTACCAAGTACTAGAGTTTGGTACGGGCGGCCTACGAGGCATCATGGGCGCTGGTACCAACCGTATGAATAAATACACCGTCGGCATGGCTACGCAGGGCTTGGCGAACTACCTCCTGCAGTGCTTCGCTGGCGAAGAGATCTCCGTAGCTATCGGCTACGATGGGCGCAACAACAGCCCCTTCTTCGCTCAGACGACGGCCGACGTGCTTACGGCAAACAGCATCAAGGTCTACCTCTACGATGCGCTGCGCCCTACCCCGATGGTCTCCTATGCGATCCGTCAGCTGGGCTGCAAGAGTGGCGTCATGGTGACTGCCTCGCACAATCCCAAGGAGTACAACGGTTACAAGGTCTTCTGGAGCGACGGTGCTCAGATCATCGCCCCGCACGACAAGGCAATCGTCAATGAGGTGAAGAGCATCACAGACATTGACCAAGTGAAGTGGCAGGGCAATCCAGCGCTCGTCGAGATGATCGGAGCCGAGATGGACGACCGCTTCATCCATGATGTCTGTACCCTATCGCTCTCGCCTGAGTCGGTGCAGCGTCATCGTGATATGGCGATCGTGTATACACCTATTCACGGTACTGGCGTACGTATCGTACCTCGTGCACTAGAAGCTTTTGGCTTTAAGAATATCATCCATGTGCCGGAGCAAGATGTGATCGATGGCAACTTCCCAACGGTCGTCTCGCCAAATCCCGAGGAGCCAGCAGCAATGAAGCTGGCAATGGAGCGTGCCGAGGCTACAGGCGCTGATCTCGTCCTAGCGAGTGACCCCGACGGTGACCGCATCGGTGTCGCTGTACGCAACGAGCAGGGCGAGCTACACCTGATCAATGGTAATCAGATCTGCGCGCTCCTGACCTACTACACGATAGCCCGCCGCAAAGAGATGGGCGACCTGCGTCCCGATGACTTTGTGGTCAAGACGATTGTGACCACGGAGCTGATCCCCGCCATTGCGAAGGACTACGGAGTGGACTATATGGACTGCTACACGGGCTTTAAGTGGATCGCCAACGAGATCCGTGAGCAGGAGGGCAAGCGCCGCTACATAGGTGGTGGCGAGGAGAGCTACGGCTACCTCTGGGAGACTTTCGTACGAGACAAGAGTTCGGTGTCGGCTTGCGCCATTTTTGCAGAGCTGACCGCTTGGGCACTGGACAAGGGTTTGACCATTGATATGCTCCTAGAGAAGATCTACTACGAGCATGGTTACTTCCTCGAAAAGGGCATTAGCGTAGTGCGCAAGGGCATCAAGGGCGCTCAGGAGATTAGCCAGATGATGGTTGACTACCGCTCCAACCCGATGAAGGAGCTGGCGGGCAGTCCCGTGGTAAAGATACTAGACTATCAATCTCTCGAGGGTAAGTGCCTCAAGAGTGGCGAAATCTTCCCGATCAAGATGCCTGCGACCAGCAATGTGCTACAGTACCACACGGCGGACGGGACGGTCCTCTCGATACGTCCCTCAGGTACGGAGCCTAAGATTAAGTACTACATTGGGGTCACCTACAAGCGTGGCACTGAACCTGCCTGCGACAATCCCGAGCAACTACTCCGTGACCGTATCCAGGCGATACGTGAGCAGCTAAGCATCTAAGAGCAGGTATACATTATATATGGTTACAGACGACATCTACCAGCTCATCTCTGAGCATCAGATCGCCCAAGCGGTCAAGCTACTAGGCGAGCAGATGCAGTCTCACGTGCGTATCCCTGTGGAGCAACGCGACCGCTACCACTCGGCAAAGCGTATCCTAGAGACGATGCTACAATACCTAGAGTCTCCGATACAAGACCCTGAGCTGGTGACGAACTACAGCTACCTGCTCCGGACGCTCTACGAGGTGACCGATGCGCTACGAGATACGGAGTGGGTGGCTCAGTCGCCTCAATACGAGAAGCAATCAAACTACTACGCGCTACTGCTAGACAATGGAGGACTCGCAATGGTTGTCGAGCAACTGACGCTCCAGTCGAACCTCGCAACGGTTGACCGGCCACGCTACGACGAACTGGTCAAGCGCCTCACGATGGGCCTCCTCTACACACAGGAGTGGAGCGACGAGGTGGGCACCGCGCTGGACCAGCTAGACGACTACATACAGCAGGCAGCACTCACAGCTGTCACCCTAGCCTTGCTCAGGTCGTGGCACTGGGGCAAGCTCTGCTGGCTACTCGCTAAGCTGATGGAGACACGGGGCGAACAGACGATGGTGCGCATTCGTGCCGTCGTCGGGGTGCTCCTCGTCGGCGAACTATACAGTAGCCGTCTGGCACTCTATGAGGAGCAGCTCCCCTACAAGCCTCAGCAGATCGGCGAGGCGATCACCCTCGAGGAATACGACATGATCTGGAGCCATCGCCTCCGCATGAAGTACACGCCACAAGTTGTGGAGTATGTGCAGAAGCTCTTCGGGCGCTTCAACAGCCCAGAGTTTCAGCAGCGCTTTCAGGAGATCATCTCCTCGACGGGCGACAGTGAGGAGCCAGCCACCTTCGAGAGTGTCTTTGGGGATGAGGAGGAGCTCCTCCCTCTCGTGGGCGATGTGCAGGAGGGCTACGAAGCGCTGAAGCGTCTCGTGGCTCGAGGCTTCGATGTCAATGCTTTTGCAACGAACTCGCTCCTGCAGGGACCTTTCTTTGAAGATGAGGCGCATTGGTTAGTTCCCTTTGACCTGCAGCACAGTTCGCTAGCAGCCGTGATGGCGCAGTTTAGCAATGAGTACCAGCTCGGCGAGGATCAGATTATGACGCTCTTGCGTGAGTCCATCTTCCAGCAGGTAGACATAGACTTCTACGGCTCCATCTTTAGGATTAGCCAACTGCCTGGACAGGTGCTACAAGGCATCTCTCAGGGCGTCCTAGCTATGGAAAACGTGATCAACCGCACCCCTTACATCCGTCCACAGGAGCGACGGACGCTGGAGGCGGACGACTATACGAAAGCGCTACAAGGCTACATCTGCCAGCTGGCACGCATCTTCACCTTTATTGAGGCAAAGGTGGCTGCTAAGACACCCTTTATGATGCACTTTGGCCAGCCCAATCCCTTTGCGCAGGAACAATCGGAGAAGCTCTGCGACAAGCATCTCGACCTACTGCGCGCTTACTGCGTTCAGACGAAGGGGTACGCGGGCGAGCAGGCAGCCATACAGTTTCAGCTGGGACGCACCTCAGAGCCTGAGGCTCGTGCGCAGCTTATGTACCGCCTTGCGCAGACCTACTACGAGGAGCAGAAGTACATGCAGGCTTACTTCGTCATGCAGCAGATCCCTCCGCAGCTACTCTCGGGAGACACGAGCCCGCTCTTTATCGCGCAGATCCTCTACCGCATGGAGCAGCCTATGCTCGCTATCTCATTACTAGAGCAGGTGCGCCAGCAAGCAGAGCCTGAGCGGCCTTCGCTCGCTATCTTGCGACTACTCGGCGTGCTCTATGTGAAGCTCCGCATCTACGACAAGGCACTCCCGCTGCTCCTGCAGTGCGAATTTGAGGACGAGCACCCCGACACGCTCTATCCACTCATCGCTTGGTGCCTCATGATGACACAGCGCTGGGAGGAGGCAAAGGCTTACGCCAGTCGCCCCGTCACCTCGTACGATCAGCTCGATAAAGACTCTCTGGAGCTTCAATATAAAGAGTTTGTACCTCTACTGCCCGCTCTCTTTACGCTCGTCGGCGGAGATCTGCAGGGCACCCTACAAGCTCTGGGCAAGCTCCTCGCATCGGCTGACGAACAGCAACAGAAGCGGTTCATCTCCGCCTACGGCGAGTGCATGTACGACCTGAGGCAGCTAGGCGTACCGAGCCATCTGCTGGAGTTGATACAGACCTGGCTCCATCAGCGCATCAATACTTTCTAAGTTTATTCACACAGACAAAATACACAGCTCTATTCATGACAAACATTCATCAGTTCGACTTCTCGGGTCTCCGTGCTCTCGTACGCGTAGACTTCAACGTACCTTTTGACGACAAGGGGCAGATCACCGACGATACCCGCATGCGTGCCGCCCTGCCTACGCTACGCAAGATCCTATCCGACGGCGGTAGCGTCATCATCGCCACGCACCTCGGTCGCCCCAAAGGCCGTGATCCCAAGCTCTCTACCGCGCTCATCGTGCCCCACCTCAAGGAACTCACCCACGTACCCGTCATCCACTGCCCCGTGAGCCGTGGTGCACAGGCAAAAGAGATGGCGCAAGCACTCCAGCCAGGCGAGATACTAGTCCTAGAAAACGTACGCTTCGAGGAGGAGGAGCAAGGTAAACTAAACAATCCCGACCAGTACACCGATGAGGCAGCGCTCAAAGCTGCTAAGGCTGATCTCAAGGAGCGTCAGAAAGCTTACGCTAAGGAGATGTCTACATTAGCAGACGTCTATGTCAACGATGCTTTTGGTGCAGCACACCGAGCACACGCCACGACGGCTCTCATCGCTCAGTACTTTGCAGCAGACAAGAAGATGTTTGGCATGCTCATGCTACAAGAGGTCGAGGCTGTACAGCGTGTACTGCATGGTGCTAAGCACCCCTTTACCGCTATCTTAGGAGGTTCTAAGGTCTCCTCCAAGATCGACATCATCCTCAACCTGATGGACAAAGTAGACAACCTCATCATCGGAGGCGGTATGGCCTACACTTTTGTCAAGGCGCAGGGTGGCGAGATCGGTCGCTCCCTCTGTGAGGAGGACAAGATCGACGTGGCACGAGACATCATGGAGCGCGCTAAGGCTAAGGGCGTACGACTCCTCCTACCCGTAGATACGGTCGCCACGTGCGACTTTGCCAACGATGCGCCTGCCGAGACCTACCCGACCAATCAGATTCCTGCCGACCGCATGGGTATGGACATAGGCGCTCAGGCTTGTGCCGACTACCGTGAGGTTATCTTGACCAGCAAGACGATCCTGTGGAACGGACCTGCGGGAGTCTTTGAGTTTGACAACTTCGCTCGTGGCTCCGAAGCTATAGCTCAGGCAGTCGCCGAGGCTACACGACAGGGCGCCTACTCGCTCGTCGGTGGCGGGGATAGTGTCGCCTGCATCAACAAACTCGGGCTAGGCGACGAAGTGTCTTACGTATCTACCGGTGGCGGTGCGCTCCTAGAGGCTATCGAGGGAAAAGCTCTCCCCGGCATCGTAGCCATCGACCCAAACTATGGCAAGTAATATGAGACAAGACGCATCCGCTACCCCACTCGTCTCGCTCGTTCGCATGACGCGGTGTGATCTCTGCAATGAGACGCACCAGAGCCATCTGCCTACGCTCAGACAGCTCTACGAGGAGGCCTTTCCCCTCAGTGAGCGTCGTCCTTGGAGTGACTTGGAGCAGCTCATCGGGGAGCAGGATGCTTACCACTTCTTCCTCTTAGAGCATCCCGAGCTAGGGGTCGTGGGCTTCGTCACGCTGTGGCACTTTGACGACTTCTACTACGGAGAGCACTTTGCCATCCTACCACAGCTACGCAACCATCGCCTAGGCGAGCAGACGTTGCAAACGGTCAAGGAGTACATCGGGCGTGCCCCCCTTTACTTCGAAGTGGAGCCTGAGACACTCTCCGAGATCGCAGGACGACGCATCAACTACTACGAGCGCAACGGTTTTCAAGTGGTCAAGCGAGACTACCTGCAACCCCCGTATCACCGTGAGGAGCAGGGTGTACCGCTCTACATCATGTCTTCCGAGCTAGGCGAGAGAGACTTCATCGAGCGGGTCTGCCAGACACTCGTCGATCGAGTCTACCCACACTTCTAGACACAACATCCCCAATCAACGCAAGAGGAGACGGCACACAAGCTGGTCGTCTCCTCTTTTCTTGTCTCTTTGCTACCCAGTTCCTCCGCTGGAACTAAAAAGTTCCTCCGCTGGAACTGAAAAGTTCCTCCCTTGGAACTAAAAAGTTCCAAGAGGGGAACTGATTTTGGAACTCGTATGTACTACTAAGCCAGCACAATACAAAGAGATTCTAAGTCCGCCCCACCGCTTTCGCCAAAGGGGGCAGTACGAGCTACCGCTAAGTTGCCTTCGCCTAGCTCTCTACCCGTTGCAGGTCACAAGCGGTGCGGTAGTAGCCCGGCACATCGTACAGTTCGTCAGGCGTGCCAGAGGCAGCGACCGCGCCCCCAGAGAGTACTACGATGCGGTCCGCATTGCGTATCGTGCGCATACGGTGAGCAATGATTAGCACCGTCTTATCAGTCGTAAGCTGTGAGAGAGCCCGCTGTATATGCGTCTCACTCTCCGCGTCTTGACTTGCTGTCGCCTCATCGAGGATGATGATCGGAGCATTCTTGAGGATAGCTCGAGCTATCGATATGCGCTGCCGCTCACCACCAGAGAGGCGACTGCCATTCTCCCCTATCTGCGTCTGGTACCCCTCGGGCAACCGCGCTACAAAGTCGTCACACTGCGCCAGCCGAGCCGCCTCGAGGACCTCGACATCTGTCGCCTCTTTGCGTCCGATGCGAATGTTTTCCAGCACCGTATTATTAAAGAGTACCACATCTTGGAAGACGATGGCGTAGTACTTAAGGAGTGTCTCTGGATCGACTGCTGTTAAGTCTTCGCCCCCGAGCGATACGACCCCACTCTGACAGTTCCAGAAGCGGGAGGCTAGTCGTGCACAGGTGCTCTTGCCACCACCGCTCGGACCGACGAGAGCCGTTACCTCGCCCTGCTTGGCGGTAAAGGAGACATGATTCAGCACCTGCGCACCCTCATTGTAGGAAAAGGATACATCCTCAAACGTTAGGTCGAAGCTCTTAGGCGCAAAGTCTGTCCGTCCCTCCTGTGTCGGCATATTGTAGATTTCATTCATACGATCTATCCGCACAGAGGCAAAGAGCGTTACGAGCGCATTCCCCATCAGCATAGTCAGCGGTGTATAGACCGACACAGAGATGAGCAGGAAGAAGAGGAGGATGCCGAGCGACACCTCTCCCGCTAGGTAAAGGTGGCTCCCCACGATGACCAGCGTCGGTATCGCCAGCTGTAGCAAAGAGCGTAGTCCATTGACCACGACGAAGCTAGCTATCTCGGAGTTAAGGCTGGTGCGCTCATAACTAGCCAAGACGGCATCCAGCTCTGTCATATAGAGCGTTTCGCCACCGTATGCCTTGATCGTCTGATGCAGCTGTAGCCCCTCCTCGACCTTTTCGCTCACAGAGAGCTGCGACTTGGAGAGCTTGACGAAGGAGCGCTTTTGCGAAGCCAGACATCCCCATAGGATCAGAAGCGACACGGGTGCTGCCCAAAAGAGTGCCAAGGCTAACCGCCAATCTAAGAAGGCTAATCCACATCCCGCCAAGATGAGGACGATAAAGGAAGCTACCATCTGTGGCAGAGTATGCGAATATGCGTTTTCAAGAAATGAGACATCAGACATCACACGACTTGTCAGATCGCTTGCATCGTGACGGTCAAAGAAGGAGAGCGGGAGTCGTCTCATCTTCTCCGCTAGTCGTATGCGCATCGTAGCACTCTCGCTGTAGACAGCTAGGAAAGTGCTGTTGTACTGTCTGCGAGTGATGACATACATACCTATTATAGATAAGAGTGCAATCCCTACCAGTGCCCAGAGGGTGAGGTCTCTGCTCTCGCCAAATAGCTCCATCATTAGGAGGTAAACGAGCATCACGGGGAGCATGAAGGAGAGGTTTTGCACACCAGTCCAGAGACAAGCCGAGAGGAAGTTGTGCGCTCCTCTAGGCGAGAGCGCCATCTTGCGCTCCATCCAGTTGATTAGATTTAGATGCTTCATAGCTTATATAGTCCATTTGATAGATTCTTGATACTCTTGCCACATAGAGGCGTAGAGTCCATTAGTACGAGCCAGTAGCTCCGTGTGGGTGCCTTGCTCTACGATGCGTCCCTGCTGCATCACCACAATAAGATCCGCATTGACCACCGAGGAGAGACGATGCGCTATCATCAGGACGGTCTTGTGCGCCATCAGACGATGCAGGCTCTCCTGGATCGCATGCTCACTCTCAGGATCGGCAAAGGAGGTAGCCTCGTCAAGGAGCAGTATAGGCGCATCCTTGAGGAAGGCTCTCGCCAGAGCGATCCGCTGCTGCTCTCCCCCACTGAGGTAGACACCCTTAGAGCCGATGACCGTGTCCAACCCTTGTGGCAGACTACGCACCAGCTCTAGGCAGTGCGCTTTGTCGAGGGCCGCATAGATCTCTTCGTCCGTAGCCTTAGCAGATCCGTAGGCTACATTGTCACGGATGGACTTCTTAAAGAGCCTTTCACTCTGGAAGACGAAGGAGATATGCCGTAGCACCTCCTCGACAGCAACCTGACTTATATCTTCTCCCCCGATAGTAATCCGCCCTGTCTCCACATCCCAAAAGCGAGCCACGAGACGAGCCAGCGTTGTCTTGCCACTACCGCTAGCTCCTACGAGAGCCACGCAGGCACCTTCAGGGATTGTGAGCGTCACATCACTCACCGCCAGAGGAGCCTCTGGAGTATATCTAAAGGATACCCCCTCCAGCTGGATCGTATGACTAGAAAGCTTGAGAGGCGTACTGTCCTTTGCCCCCAAAGAGGCATCGCAGAGGGCATCCAGCCTATCCAAAGCCTGCACAGCCTCACGCTTACCACTGACCACATACATGAGTCGCATCGTACACTCCCCGATGAAGGGCGTCACGAGGATAAAGAAGACCAAGCTACTCACCACACCGACCATATCTTCGCCTCGGCTCAAGAGATAATAGGCAAAGGGTACCAAGATAAAGGCATAGCCAAAGGAAGCTACCGTGTAGATGCTAAACATACGCCGACAACTACGAGCATACACCTTCGCCCACTTGGCATAGTCCAGTAGCGTCTGGTGAAAAGCATTGAAGGAGTAGATCGACTGCTGGAAAGCTTTTACCACAGGCATACCACGCACATACTCAACCGCCTCGCTACTCATCCTTTGCTGGTGATTCATATAGGCACCCATACTCTCACGGTACGCTTTGTTGGTCATCATCGAGCCCATCGCTAGGAGCTGTATCAAGACTGGTATGAGACAGAGCAGAGCCATGCGCCACTCCAGGACAAACATCATCACGCAGAGCGTCGCAAAACAGACCAGCGTCCCAACGAGGTCTGGCAAGAGGTGAGCGCAGAAAGTGTGGGTCAGACCAACATTGTCGTCGATGACGTTCTTGAGCTTGCCTAGGTTCTGCTGATCGAAGAAGCCCAAGGGCATCTCCAGCATACGCCTCATAGCATCCCCTCGCAAAGTCCGCTCTACCCTAAAGGCTGCCACATGCGTCAGCACCAACGCCACCGCATAGAGGAGTATATGGAGCAGTCCCGCCCCGACTGCCCACCAAGCCCATCGCGTGATGGCACCTGAGTCCACAGAGCCACCGAGCAACTCCCGCAGGATAAGCCAAATAAAGATGAATGGCACCAGTGCCACCACGTGCGCCACAGCAGAGCAGACCAGCCCTAGATAAGCGAGCGGTCGCTTGCTCCCCATGGAGCGTCCTAGGCGTCCCAATGCGCCTAGGGATTGATTGTTTGATTGTCTCATATTGATCTGTTGTTATATACTTGGAGCCGTTTTACTTAAAATAGATCCTATGCGCAAGAGCATTCAGCGAGGAGGTGAAAAAGCATCGCCCTATGGACACCCTTACACCGTGCAAAGGTAGAGCGTAATCCTTAAAACAGCAATACCAAATAGTCGGTAATCTGTTGTATATCAAAACGATGTGAACGTTCAGCATCTATCGTTCGAAGCCTGTCATACCTCCTCCCTTCGATTGGTTAAATTCTGAATACTATAAGTAGAGAGATGCGCCCAGATACTGCTTTCTCACGAGGAAATTGAAATTCTCCAGGGAGCAATCGGCAAATTCCTCCGGACTTTCATTTCATTCTTCCGAAGTTTCATTTCATTCTTCCGAAGTTTTATTTCGAACTTCCGATCTATTTCGGCTTTTCTCGGTAGAGATTTGAGATTTCTTGATGAGTTATTTGGCAAATAGCTCGTATGACCCCAAAGTTGTCGGCACAGCGCGTCAGCTCCAGACGGCTTTTTTCCTGCGCCCCAAGTAGGAATGGAGGGACTTGACTCAGCTTTTTGAACTTTGGTGTGCTGAGGGCTTGCTTCATTGGGAAATTAGGCGTAACTTTGTGGTACATATCCGATAATCCTAATCATTAAATCAAATGAAGACAAGTGAGATCATTGCCCAGCTAGAGGCAAAGCATCCCGGCGAGCCGGAGTTCATCCAGGCTGTCCGTGAGGTCCTCCTTTCTATCGAGGACATTTACAACCAGCATCCAGAGTTTGAGAAGAACAAGATCGTCGAGCGCCTCGTCGAGCCCGACCGTATCTTCACCTTCCGTATCCCCTGGGTGGACGACAAGGGTGAGGTCCAGATCAACCTCGGTTACCGCGTACAGTTCAACAACGCCATTGGCCCGTACAAGGGTGGTACACGCTTCCACCACACGGTGAACCTCTCTACCCTCAAGTTCCTCGGCTTCGAGCAGACCTTCAAGAACGCCCTCTCTACACTTCCTATGGGTGGTGGTAAGGGTGGCTCTGACTTCTCTCCAAAGGGTAAGAGCGAGCGCGAGATCATGCGCTTCTGCCAGGCTTATGTCACTGAGCTCTACAAGTATATTGGCCCGGACATGGATATCCCTGCAGGCGACGTAGGTGTCGGTGGTCGTGAGGTAGGCTTTATGTACGGTATGTACAAGAAGCTCACTCGTGAGTGCACAGGTACCTTCACAGGCAAGGGTCATGAGTTCGGTGGATCACGCCTCCGTCCAGAGTCAACGGGCTACGGCGCTATCTACATGGTCAATGATATCTGCAAGCAGCACAACATTGACTTCAAGGGCAAGACGGTCGCTGTATCAGGCTTCGGTAACGTCGCTTGGGGTGCTACCATGAAGGCTACTGAGCTAGGTGCTAAGGTTGTCTGCATCTCTGGTTCTGATGGTTACATCTACGATGAGAACGGTGTCAGCACTCAGGAGAAGTTTGACTACATGTGCGAGCTCCGCAACAGCGGTAACGACGTCGTAGAGCCATACGCTAAGAAGTTTGGCGCTAAGTTCTTCGCAGGCAAGAAGCCCTGGGAGCACAAGGTAGATATCGCTCTCCCCTGCGCTATCCAGAACGAGCTCAACGGTGACGATGCTAAGAAACTCGTCGAGAACGGTGTAACGATCGTTGCTGAGGTTTCTAACATGGGTTGTACAGCAGAGGCTGCTGAGTACTTCGTTGAGAAGCGCATCATCTTCGCTCCTGGTAAGGCTGTCAACTGCGGTGGTGTCTCTTGCTCTTGCCTAGAGATGTCACAGAACGCAGCTCACATCTACTGGTCTGAGGCTGAGGTAGACGAGCGTCTACACCAGATCATGAAGGACATCCACACTCAGTGCGTAGAGTACGGTAAGGAGCCAGACGGCTACATCAACTACGTCAAGGGTGCTAACATTGCCGGCTTCATGAAGGTCGCTAAGGCAATGGTTGGTCAGGGCGTCTGCTAAAACAGATATACAGCACAATAGCCTAGCTACACACGTATGCGTGTCAGCTAGGCTATAGCTTATACCTTATTTGTTTGCCTTTTCATTAGAGAGGGTCGCTACTCATACGAATAGCGACCCTCTCTCTATCTTATGAGACTGTTGCAAAAGTCAACAGTCTCACAATCTTGCTTGCAAGATTGTCTAGACTTTGCAGAAAGGATGAAGCGCAAGGCGCTGAGGGTGAGGTCTGAAGGGAGCATACCTCCGTATGTGACCGAAGCCGAATCCCGAAAGCAACACAGCGATTCGCCTTTATGCAACAGTCTCCTTTTGTCTACGGTCTTATCACCAGCGAATCGGCTCGTAGCCGTATCGCTGTAGGTAAGCATTGGCCTTGGAAAAGTGCCGACAGCCGAAGAAGCCCCGATGAGCCGACAGCGGACTAGGATGAGGCGCCTCGAGGATGAGGTGCTTCTGACGGTCGATCAGCGCTCGCTTGCAGCGCGCATAGTTGCCCCACAGCATGAAGACGAGGTGCTCTCTCTGGCTACTCAAGAGCGAGATGACCTCATCGGTGAAGGTCTCCCACCCGTGCCCCTGATGCGAGCCAGCTTCGTGTGCCACAACCGTGAGCGTAGCGTTTAGCAAGAGGACTCCCTGACTACACCAGGGGGTTAGATGCCCCCCGACGATCTGCGAGGGATGCCCTAGGTCAGAGGCGATCTCGGTCAATATGTTGCGCAGACTGGGTGGCACCTCGACACCCTCTGGCACGGAGAAGGCTAGCCCCTCGGCTTGCCCCACGCCGTGGTAAGGATCCTGCCCGAGGATGACGACCCGTACATCTTCGAAGGGACAAAGGTCAAAGGCTCGAAAGATCTGTCTCCCAGGCGGGTAGATCCTCTTCGTCTGGTACTCCGAGCGCACAAAGGTGGTCAAGGTCTCAAAGTAAAACTTTCCGAACTCCTCCTCTAGCACCCGATGCCAGCTAGGCTCTATGCGAACATTCATACGATACGGCTCTTTAGTTTTATCAAAAAGCTAAGCGAGTCTCCTCTGAGCAACGGTACTGGTGTCGCTACTTGAGAAGACTCGCATATGATGGTCGGTAAGCTAGGACTACTTGCCCCAGCGCTTGATGACAGCCTCTTGTAGCATCTCCCTAAACTTAGGATGTGCGATGCCGATCAGCGCCTCAGCGCGCTCACGAGCCGTCTTGCCACGGAGGCGCGCTATGCCATACTCCGTGATGACATAGTCCACATCGTTGCGACCAGTGGTCACCGCTGCGCCCTCTGCTAGAGTAGGCACGATACGGCTGATCTCACCACCCTTGGCTGTAGAGGCGAAGGCGAGGATACTGCGGCCACCCTTGGAGCGTCTGGCTCCACGCATGAAGTCTACCTGACCGCCAGAGCCACTCAGCATATTGTAGCCGATGCTCTCGGCATTGACCTGACCGAGCAGGTCGATCTCTAGGCAAGAATTGATCGAAACCATGTTGTCGATGCTTGCCACGACAAAGGGATCATTCGTATAGCTCACAGGATACATCTCGACCTCCTCATTGTGGTCGAAGAAGTCGTACAGCTCCTTCGTACCCATCGCAAAGGCCGTAACCACCTTGTTGGGGTTGCGCGTCTTACGCTTGCCCGTGATGACACCCTCACGCATCAGCTTCATGACACCATCGGTAATCATCTCAGAGTGGATACCTAGATCCTTGCGATCCTTAAGGTTGCTCAGGACTGCATCTGGGATAGCACCAATGCCTAGCTGTAGCGTGTCGCCATCCTTGATCATCGAAGCACAGATCTCACCGATCTTGCGCTCGATCTCACCAGGCACAGCGGGTGGAACCTCGGGCACAGCCGTGCTCACCTCGATGATATGATCCAGCTTCGTCACATGGATCAGGTTGTCGCCACCGATGAAGGGGAGCTGATCATTGACCTCTGCGATCACAACACGAGCAGCCTCCGTAGCGGGTTTGGTGTAGTCGCACGAGAGACTGAAGGAGCAGTAGCCCTCTTCATTGGGTCTAGTCAACTGCACGATAGCTACATCCACAGGGTAGAAACCATCGGTAAAAAGCCCTGGCACCTCGTGAAAGTGGCAGGGGAAGAAGTCCACTAACCCCGCACGGCACGCCTTACGAGCGTTAGCCTCCAGGAAGTTGATCTTGAGATTGAAGTGCTGCGCTATCTCAGGTGTAAACTGGTAGCCAGCGCCATAATACAGGACGTGAAAGATATTACCTGTGGGTAGCTCTGCGACATGCTCCATCATACTCTTGAGAGTTGTGTCTGGGGCGGCAGCCGCATGACCTACGACAATGTTACACCCCTCTGTGAGCTCCTTCTTGAGGGCTGCTAGGGGGGTGGTCAGGTGAGATTGATAATAGGACTTCCAGTCCTGATTCTTTTGCATAGTGTATCTTGCTTATCTGTTGTTTGAAATGATGTCTACACTTAACTCTTGGAGGTGCAGCCCCGCCCATATGAACTTAGAGCGAGGAGCGCCTCAAGCTTTATCGGATACAAAGATACACATTCTTACGGAAGCGACTTACTCGTAAGCCAACTCCAGGATCTGTCGTACGATCTCGGGCGTCATATTCTGATGCTCTCCGAGCACGGTACCACGCTCCGTGAAGCGACGTACCACTTCGTCGATCACCTCATGAGGAACCTCCGCATCGCGTAGCGTGACCGAAAGACCGAGCTTAGCAAAGAACTGCTTCGTCGCCTCGATAGCCGCCGTGATAGCATGATCCTCGCCTTGGCACGCCTGAGGGGTCAAGCCCCATATGCGAGCCGCATATTGTAAGAGCTTGTCCTGCTTGCCTAGATGGCGCATCACCTGCAGCGTAGCGGGCAGGATGATGGCGAGCGTATGGCCGTGCGTTAGTCCCGTCAGGGCGGTCACCTCGTGACCTATGTAGTGCGTGCTCCAGTCTTGGTCTACGCCCCACGAGAGGTAGCCATTGAGCCCCACGGTAGCGCAGAGCATGAACTCGCCCATCAGGTCGACATCCTGATGATTGTGCGTCAGCCCTGGGGCTATCTCAATGAGCGTCTGTAGCACTCCCTCAGCCATACGATCCATCAGGAGCGGACTCCGCATCGTCGTCATGTATTGCTCCATAACATGGACGAAGGTATCAGCCAGTCCGCACGCCACCTGGTAAGGCGGTAGCGAGGTCGGCACATGAGGGTCTAGAATAGCAAAGCATGGATGCTTACTCGAGAATGAATACTTCTCCTGCGTCTCACGACAAGAGATGACACCTCCACTATTCATCTCCGACCCCGTAGCAGGGATCGTGAGTACGACCCCAAGAGGTAGATGCTCGCCCCTATGCTTGCCAGCACGGACTATATCCCAGGGGTCCTGGTCACTACACATCGCAGCGATGATCAGCTTGCTCGCGTCGATGACTGAGCCGCCACCCACGGCTAGGACAAAGTCGCACTGCTCCTGACGACCCAGCTCGACAGCCTTACGGATCGTCTCGACCGTAGGATTGGACTCGATGCCCCAGAACTCCGTCACCGAGCGTCCCTCCAGTGCTTGGCACACGGCATCGTAGACGCCATTGCTGCGTATACTGCCACCGCCCATCACAAGGAGAACGCGGTAGTGTGGATCAATGAGCCGAGGAAGCTCGACAATGCGTCCCTCGCCGAAGACAAGCTTCGTGGGATTGTAGTATGTGAAGGGTTGTATCATGCTTCTTGGTAGATTAAAGTGTGAATTAAAAGATTAGCTTCGTAGCCTTGCCTAGAGCAAATATACAAGTTTAGTCTGTGACCTGCAGGTAAAGCTGATCGATGATGCCGTCCGCCACGCCAATCGTTGGCACGATCACCTGATCGGCGTGCAGGGCAGCAACAACTCTGGTGAAAAGCTCGCCCGCCGGGACGATCACATCGGAGCGGTCGGGCTTCAGATTAAAGCGGGTCATCCGCTGCTCATCTGTCAGCGCCGCAAGCGTCTCGTAGATCTCCTGTAGCGCTTCAGCAGAGATAAAGCGGGTATCAGGCTTGGCAAGGTCAGTCGTGCCATTGAGCCGAGCAAGCCGATTGATGTTGCCACCCGTACCAACGATGGTTGCAGCTCCATACTGACTGTACAGATCCGCGAGGTACTGGTCAAAAGCCTCGAAGGTTGCATCCCGCACCACCCCGCTCAGCATACGCACCGTGCCGATGTCAAAGGAGCGAGTCGCGACAGGCTCTCCACCCACATAGAGGTTCAACTCTGTACTACCTCCGCCCACATCCACAAAGAGGTAGTTGCGATCTGTCGTGATGACACGATGTACCTTACTTTGCGCCACGAGAGCTGCTTCCTCCTCGCCAGAGATCACCTCTATCTCTATGCCTGTCTTACGGAGCACCTTGTCCACGATCTCCTGAGCATTGCTCGCCTCGCGCATCGCTGAGGTAGCACAAGCGCGGTAGTGAGCCACGTCGTAGATCTTCATCAGATGCTTGTAGACCTTCATGAGAGAGAGTATATCACGCTGCTTCCTCTTAGATATCTGCCCAGAGATAAAAGCATCTTCGCCCAGTCGGAGTGGCACACGCAAGAGCTGCACCTTGCTGAGCGGTTGCTCGGAGAGGTCACTATTGACGCACTTGATGAGGAGCCGCACGGCATTTGAGCCGATGTCAATGGCGGCGAGGTTAAGCTTTCTCATATCTTCGTATCAGTGTCTATGTCTTGTTGTAGGTAGTAAGCGTAGAGATCAGTCTGCGAGCGGTACCATGGCGTCGGAGCATCCTCACGCCGAGGACGCCCGTCGTGACTATTGACGTAGTGTCCCTGCGATACATCTTGCAGTCCGCATGCCACGATGTGATGCAGGTCTCGCTGTATCTCCTTATCGTAGACAGGAGCGACCACCTCGATACGACGATCTAGGTTGCGCTGCATCCAGTCGGCCGAGCCGATGAAGTAGAGCGGATCGTCATTATTGCAAAAGATAAAGATGCGCGAGTGCTCCAGATAACGATCTATGATGCCGTAGACGCGAATGTTTTCGCTCACTCCCTTGACACCCGGCACTAGCGAACAGTTGCCACGCACCAAGAGATCAATGTCCACACCCGCCTGAGAGGCGGCGTAGAGACGCTTGATGAGGGCGGGGTCGACGATGTGATTCACCTTTATCATAATGTACGCAGGCTTGCCAGCAAGCTTATTTTTGATCTCCCGATTGATCAGAGCGATAAAGCGACGGCGCATATCATTTGGCGAAACCAGTAACTCCTTAAAGCGAGTATCCAAGTAAGGCTTCTCGATGTACTTAAAGACATCCGCCACCTCTTTCGCTACATTCTTATTGGCCGTCATAAGCATCACGTCAGTGTAGACACGCGCTGTGCCCTCGTGCATATTGCCCGTACCGATGCAGGCTATATCTCCATGTCGGGTCGTGATATGGACCAGCTTGCTGTGTATCTTCAGCGTCTCAGGACCAAAGAGCACATTGATACCCGCCTCGATCATCTCCTTAGCCCAGGCTATGTTGCTCTCCTCGTCAAAGCGCGCCAGTAGCTCCACGACGACCGTCACCTTCTTACCGTTCTTAGCCGCAGCAATCAGGGCGTTGATCACGTTCGAGTCCTTAGCGACACGGTAGAGCGTACACTTGATCTCCCGCACCTCATCGCTAATAGCTGCCTCACGGAGGAGGCGCAGGAAGCGGTTAAAGCTGTGATAGGGGAAGTGCAAGTGCCGGTCTTGATGCAGCACCTGATCGATCATACTCTCCGTGAAGTCGATGCCATCGCCTAGGATCGGCGTCTGTGGCGGATTGCACAAGTCTTGGCGACCGCACTTGGGGAAGTCCATCAGGTCACGCAAGTTGTGGTAGCGCCCGCCAGCCACTTTGGCATCGTTGCTGTCTAGTCCCGCCTTACGAAAGATCTTATTGCGCAGTGAGCCAGGCATATCGGCATCGTAGACCACACGGAGCATCTCGCCCTTGCGACGACGACGCAGCCCCTTGGAGACACGCTGCACCACCCCTACATCGACATCCTCCTCACGGATGTCCATCTCCGCATCCTTGGTAAACTTGAAGGTGTAAGCCTCAAAGTCATTGCACCGCGTGCCCGCAAAGATATACTTAAGGTTGAAGCGAATCACATCATCGAGAAACATGATGCAGACCCTCCCCTCCTCGTCGTCAGCGATGCGGATGAATCGGCCGAACTTCTCTACGGGAGCCTTGATGATGCCGACGCTCTGACGCAGTGGTTTGTCACACCCCGGCTCTAGCTCTTTCATCTGCACAGCTAGGTAGATAGACTCCTCTATCTGATCTGCCGAAAAGTCCATCTTGCGCAGCGAGAGCGGATTGGTACTCGCTCCCAGTTTCCTAATGTAGAAGTCAAAGACCTGCTCCTTCTGTCGGGGCGTCAGTTCCAGCTCATTGACCACTCGTATACCAGCCTCTTCGAGATCATCCAGAGCCTGCTGAAAGTTCTCCTCAAAGGTCTCAGCGTACTCCTTATTGAGCTTGTAGATCTTACGCAGCGTCCGCTCCGCCTCCTTACGTTGCGGTGCTGATAAGTCCTCGTCCTCTGCGATACGACGTAGCGAAGCCACACGCACACGAAAGAACTCGTCCAGATTGTTTGAGTAGATGCCTAGGAAGTTTAGTCGCTCCATCAGCGGGACATCCTCTCGAGCACTCTCTAGGAGGATGCGCCGATTGAAGGACATCCAGCTTACATCTCGATCTATGTAGGGGAATTTGTTCACTTTGCGTTTCGTTGTTTTGCCCATAAGTTGCGATACAATGGTATTGAGGCAAATGTACTACTTGTATGTTGAGGATCTGTTAAGAAACAGTGTACCCCCCGCTCTAATCACGGCGGAAGATGTCTCGTGTGTAGACCCGCTCGGCGACATCGTCAAGATCAGCGTGGTAGCGGTTCGTAATAATCGCCTGAGAGCGAGCCTTAAAGGTCGCTAAGTCATTCTCCACAAGGCTCCCGAAGAAGGTCGTATGCTGAGCCAGCGTAGGCTCGTAGATGATCACCTTAGCCCCCTTTGCCTTGATGCGCTTCATCACCCCCTGGATCGAGGAGTGGCGGAAGTTGTCGCTGTGGCTCTTCATCGTCAGGCGGTAGATGCCGATGACGCACTCACGCTCTTGCGTCGGGTCGTACTGATTCTCCTCCATATAACTATAGTAGCCCGCCATCTTGAGGACCTGATCAGCGATGAAGTCCTTGCGCGTACGATTGCTCGCCACGATCGCGCCGATGATATTTTGTGGCACAGCATCGTAATTAGCAAGGAGCTGCTTCGTATCCTTAGGCAGGCAGTAGCCTCCATAGCCAAAGGAGGGATTGTTGTAATGATCGCCAATGCGAGGATCTAGGCAGACGCCCTCAATGATGCTCTTGCTATCCAACTCCTTGAGCTCGGCATAGGTGTCTAGCTCGTTGAAGTAGGAGACCCGCAGCGCTAAGTAAGTATTGGCAAAAAGCTTGACCGCCTCAGCCTCCGTCGTACCCATCAGCAGCACAGGCATATCTTGGCGAATGGCCCCCTCACGTATCAGCTCGGCAAAGCGCTCAGCACGCTCTCGCTGATGGCTACTTTGCTTGTCATAACCCACGATAATGCGCGAAGGGTAAAGGTTGTCGTAGAGCGCCTTGCTCTCACGAAGGAACTCTGGCGCAAAGAGTATATCCTCGTACCCCATCAACTCGCGCAGGTGAGCCGTGTAGCCCACGGGCACCGTTGACTTAATCACAATCGTCGCTGCAGGGTTGCAGGCTCGTACGGTAGTGACCACCACCTCGACAGCAGAGGTGTTGAAGAAGTTCTGCACTGAGTCATAGTTAGTCGGCGTGGCCACCACGACAAAGTCCGCCCCTCGATAAGCCTCCTCGGCATCTAGCGTAGCACGCAGCCGAAGCTGTCGTGTCGCCAAGTACTCCTCGAGGTAGTCATCCTGTATCGGTGACTGACGCTGATTGATCAGGTCCACCCGCTCGGGCAGGACGTCCACGCCCACCACCTCGTGGTGCTGCGCCAGGAGCACCGCCACCGAGAGTCCCACATAGCCCATGCCTGCGACTGCTATCTTCATACGTTCAGAGATTAGATTGTAGTAAGTGTCTGGACAAAAATACAACAATTCGTGGATAGCGACTCACAACGCTGACTTCACGCCAGGGCTGACGCAGTATAACCAGCCGTCTAGGAGCGGCGCATGACGATAGCTAGGGATAGACCGTTCGATTATCACTACAAAGTGGCTACGGAACCTCTCTGATCACGCCTTCCTCCCGAAGAATGGAATTCCTACCTAAGAATTTGCCCAATAGCTACCTAGGAATTTGCCCAATTCCTACCTAGGAAATAAAAAATTCTTCGGAGGAATCAAATGAAACTTCGGAGGAATCAAAAAATAAGTCCGAAGAATTGCCCATTTCCTAGGTAGCAAATCAAAAATATCTACGGAGGAATTTGGGCAATTCCTAGGTAGGAAATGAAACGAACTCATTTTTATCATACGTCAGCCCTACGTTGGGATCTGCCAAGGCATATAGAATTCGAAGCTTTTTGTACTTTTGCACTCGGGAATGACTAGTCATGTGTTTGTGTGGGTGGTTTGACCCTCAGCTCTCTGCTATCACTCTGAGGCAGGCGCTGGTCGTCTACAACCGTAACCTTTGTGAGCGGGCTCGCGTGCACGCTCACCGGTGTGTGGACTCGTAAATCTATAATCTCAAACTTATAATATGAAGCAAAGTAATCAACAGATCTTTCTCCACGCCCTCGGGGTGTCTTTCTTTCTCGTGATGCTCTGGTCATCACTGACTCTGTCTGCTCAGCAGACGGATACTTACATTACGCTGACAACCTCTCATAAGGAGGGCGAAATGATTGAAATCGGGTTCCTTGCCAAGGACATCAACAAGGTGTCTATTGACGGCATCAAGGAGCAGCCCTCTAGGTCAGGCTCTAGTACTCCTGTTAAATACACGCTAACTAAGCAGACGCTGACGATACAAGGTGAGCTCACTCTACTCTTCGTATCAGATGCCATGCTGACTCAGCTAGACATCACACACATGCCTTCGCTAGAAACGCTCAACTGCGCTCGCAACAGGCTCACCTCTCTAGACTTGTCTCGTAGTGTGGCTCTAAAGGAGCTCCACTGCTTACACAATAATATCACGGAGCTCAAGGGTCTCGCATCAGCTCAACAGATTAAGACGCTCCTCTGCCAGGAGAATGCTCTTAGTACCCTAGATTTATCTCAAATGACAAAGCTGGAGCACCTTGACTGTTCAAAAAATCGCATCGCCTCGCTAGATCTCTCTAATGCGACGGCTATAAAAAACCTTACCTGTGTTGAGAATAATATCACCTCCCTAGATCTGTCTCAGACGAAGCAACTAGCTTTTTTAGATTGCTCTGCCAATAAGTTGACGGCTTTAGACCTATCCAACCTGAGCCACCTAAATGATGTCAACTGTGCTGGCAATCAGATAAGAGGGAAGGCTATGACACAGTTGATGAATAGGCTACCAGCACCTAAAGATGGCGGTTGGCTAACCCTAGTGACAAACAGTAAGGATGACGAAGACAACATCGCCACAAAGGAGGATGTAGCTACTGCGATCACGCGCAGATGGAAGGTGATAGATGACCAGCAAGATGACTACAAGGGTGTTGATGCCTACGCAGTAACACTCGTCACTGGCGATGGGGGTACAGCAAAGGTGCAGGAAGATGTGGAACTCTCCAAGGTGCCCGAAGGTCTCAAGCTAACGATCATCGCTACCCCGCAGACGGGCTTTGAGCTGGACAAGATCATGGCGGGAAGCGAGGACATCACGACGAGCAAGCAATTTGTCGTCAAGCAAGCTACCGAGGTCCAAGTCTTTTTCAAGAAGAGCACTGCCATCACTGACGTAGCTAGTACACAGTTGCAGATTTATCCCAATCCCACGGCTCAGGAGCTACACATCGCAGGTGTTGCGCCACATTTGCCACTGACGCTATACAATGTAGGGGGCGAGGCTTCGGCAGTCGCTAGGTCAGACTCGCAGGGCGTGGCTGAGATGGACTTGAGCCATCTGCCAGCAGGGATCTACCTACTCCAGATCTCAGGAGAGTTGCATCGCATCGTACTCCAGAATCGCTAAGCGACTACACTAACCCACGTAAAGAGAGGAGACGACCAACCAGTGTGGCCGTCTCCTCTTGCTTTTATGCAGGGATCTTATGGATCCCTAGTGTCCATTTCGCTAGAGCAGGGTATCAGATGCCGAAGCGGTCGGTCGAGAGCTGTGTGGGTTCCTTCGTCTGCACCTTGTCAAAGCTACCGAAGGTGTAGCTCAGATGAACTGAGAAGCGGGTATTGTAGCGTGAGGGTCGGAAGTCCACCTGATGGATGCCGTAGTTGACTCGCACCCGAGGCACACCCGCATTGAGGAGGTCGTCCCCTCGCAGGGTGAGGCTCCACTTCTTATCCTGGCTGGTCCACTTAGCACGACAAGCGATGTTGTATATATCGCCTAGACTATAGTAGCCCTGTATGGCTCCATGCAGATAGCTTCCGTCTAGCCCGATGGTGATATTGTGCTTTTGGCTGAGCCTAAACTCATTAGAGAGGGCGACATAGTACATAGGCTTGGTGCACTGATAGGTCGGCTCGTAGGGGATCTCTAGCTTGACCGAGTTAAGCTGACCATTGAGGGTCAGGCGCGCGTTCCACCACTTGGTCTGAGGCAGTGGCACGACAGCTCCGATACTAGCATTACTGGCATAGTGCCAGTTCCACGTTTTGTAGACTATACGACTCCTATAGGGGTCTAGGTACATCTGCTGCTCGAAGCGATGAGGCTGATAGTAACCGCTCAAGAAGAAGACATACCGCTGCTTGAAGATGTAGTTCACCTGTCCACTGTACGTCACGTAAGGCCTAATCTGTGGATTACCCTCCCAGAGCTGATAGCGATCATCCGCCCGTGAGAAGGGTTCACGCTCCCAATAGCTCGGATCCCTCTTGCTGGACTGAATATTCACCTGTAGGACATGATTGGGATTGCGTGCATAGCTGAGACTCGCCTGCGGTATAATCTGAAAGGTCTCATCCGCACCTATATAGTTGGCGTAGTCTCCGATTAAAGTTAGCCCGAGGCTTAGCCCATTCTTAAACTGCTTTTTACCGCCTATATAGAGGTCCGCCAGTAGCTCTTTACTGGTTCCTGACACTGCGTCGTTTGGCACCTCCCGACCATTTCGCCAAAGGTAGGTTTGTCCATTGATCGTCTTGGAGTAGGAGACCTTGGAGCCGTACGACAGACCCCAGCCACCATCCCAGCTATGACTATTGTCGATATGCCCGCCCCACACCTGCGAGAGCTGATCGCTCGTATAGCTCGTAGCATAAGGTGAGCGAGGAGACTGCTCCATACCATAGAGCACCTCTCTGTGATCCCGATAGTGCGTGTAGAAGAGACCCGCCAGCAAGTTGCCACCCAACCTATAGTTTATGGCGACGTGATGCGTATTATCATTGCCTTTATTGAGCGACTCTAGAGGTTCACGCTCCTTTTGGTTGACTTGGTATCGGTTCGTACCCTCGGGAGGGGTCAAGCTCCCGTAGTAGTCAACGGATAGCGCATGCCGCCCGAACTTATACCCCAGCTCGGCAAAGAGGGTGTGCTTGTTATAGTTCGTGTAGCCGCTGTTTTCTATCTCAAGCCCCTTGGTATAGCGACCAAAGGGGGCTATGTCGTAGATTAAGTCGCTTCGGATTTTACCTAGACTAGCCCTATAATTGGCAGTGACGGAGAAGCCATTGGGAGCGGAGTAGTTGACACTACCACCCGCAGCGTAGTTGCTGTAGT
This sequence comes from Porphyromonas uenonis DSM 23387 = JCM 13868, assembly GCF_000482365.1. Taxonomy (GTDB): domain Bacteria; phylum Bacteroidota; class Bacteroidia; order Bacteroidales; family Porphyromonadaceae; genus Porphyromonas; species Porphyromonas uenonis. The sequence continues at coordinate 282,843 of NZ_KI535308.1, forward strand.
ACTTATTGCTATACTCGGTAAAGAGCTGACCAGAGGTGCCACCCAGAGAGCTGCCCGCAGCTTGCCCCTTGAAGACCACATTGATCGAAGCACCCTTAGCCCGATAACGGGCAATGGGAGTATAGGAGATCTCCACACTAGCGACCATCTCTCGGGGAATGCTCTTGAGGCGCTCCAGCAGCATATCCTGAGGAACATTCGAGGGCTGACCATTGAAGACCAAGGTATACCCATTGGTCCCCACGAGCGTCGGGACATCGCCCTGCATCGACATCCCAGGGAGCTGACCCAGCATCTCATAAGCGGTCGTGACGGAGCTATGCGCAAAGAGCTGATCAATATCGTAGCTCGGAGTGGTTCCATCGACGAGCTTCATAAGCGGACGCTCCGCCTTGACCACCACTTCGCCCAGTTCACCAGTCGCTTGATCCATATAGAGCACGTCAGGCAGCGGAGCGTCAAGGCTCACGCGAAGGGTCTGATACGCGAGATGGTTAACCTGAAGCCAATGCGCCCCCGCTCCCGAAAGCTCGAAGGTTCCCCCATCGCTCGAAAGCGTCGTGGAGACCACCGTCGAATCTGCCGAAAGCAATATGACAGTCGCCATAGAGATAGGCTCCTGGGTCATCCTATCTCTGAGCTGCCCGCGGTAAATCTCTCCCTGCTGCGTGCGCTGCGTCTGGGACTGTGCGCTCGGAGACTGGAGCTGTGCATCCTGAGATTGGAGCTGTGCATCCTGAGATTGGAGCTGTGCGTTTTGAGATCGCAGTGATTGCTGAGCTTGCTCTTTGACGGTTTGTCCGCTGAGGCTCTCTTGAAGCATCTTTCCGCTAAGGCTCTCTTGAAGCGTCTCTCCGCTGAGGCTCTCTTGAAGCATCTTTCCGCTAAGGCTCTCTTGAAGCGTCTCTCCGCTGAGGCTATGGGTGAGCATCAAGCTAACTACAACCAATATCGCGAGAAGTCCGCTCGTTCTTCCTAACATCATAGCTCTTTTTGTCTGTTTGTCTGTATGTTACTGCGCTGCTTGTCGCAAAGGTACTTTTTTTTTAGATGCGCAAGCCAACACTGAGACCCGTAAATTCAACTCCGAAAATCTCACGAGTAACCCGATGAGACGAATAGGATGATGAGACGAATAGGATGATGAGACGAATAGCGAAATGTAGGGACGCACGATCCGTGCGTCCGTTCCCGTTAAAGCGAGACGAGTAGCCACCTGTAGGGACGCACGGCTCGTGTCTAGCGGGAGTGCGTCCGTTGTATCAAAGGTTACACAGCACCCGTTCCCGTCAAAGCGAGACCTGTAGCGAAGCTCCGACGTGTAACCGCTGTAGGGACGCACGATCCGTGCGTCCGTTCCCGTTAAAGCGAGACGAGTAGCCACCTGTAGGGACGCACGGCTCGTGTCTAGCAGAAGAGCGCCCGTTGTGTCAAAGGTTACAGCACCCGTTCCCGTCAAAGCGAGACGAGTAGCCTCCTG
>NZ_KI535308.1:286822-287893 GCF_000482365.1 Porphyromonas uenonis DSM 23387 = JCM 13868
TATTCACATCCCACAGCTTCGGTACACCACTTATGCCCGATTATTATCCACGCCAAAATCCTCGACTAGTGAGCTGTTACGCACTCTTTAAATGAATGGCTGCTTCCAAGCCAACATCCTAGCTGTCTTCGCATCTTGACTTCGTTTGTCCAACTTAGTGGTGATTTCGGGACCTTAGCCGATGGTCCGGATTGTTCTCCTTTAGGACATGGACCTTAGCACCCATGCCCTCACTCCTTGGCTCTAACTTGTACGCATTCGGAGTTTGTCTGGACTTGATAGCCGGTGAAAGCCTCGCATCCAATCAGTCGCTCTACCTCATACAAGAAACACCAAAGGCTGCACCTAAATGCATTTCGGGGAGTACGAGCTATCTCCAAGTTTGATTAGCCTTTCACCCCTACCCTCAGTTCATCCGAAAGCTTTTCAACGCTTACCGGTTGGGTCCTCCAGATAGTGTTACCTATCCTTCAACCTGACCAAGGGTAGATCACTTGGTTTCGCGTCTACCTCTACCGACTCGTCGCCCTATTCAGACTCGCTTTCGCTCCGGTTCCGTACTTACCTGTACTTAACCTTGCCGGCAACGGTAACTCGTAGGTTCATTATGCAAAAGGCACGCAGTCACCCCACGAAGGGGCTCCTACCGCTTGTAAGCAGATGGTTTCAGGGTCTATTGCACTCCTCTTATCGAGGTTCTTTTCACCTTTCCCTCACGGTACTTGTTCACTATCGGTCTCTTGGAAGTATTTAGCCTTACGGGATGGGCCCCGCAGATTCACACAGGATTTCTCGTGTCCCGCGCTACTCAGGTGGTAGCTCTGTCTACAAACGCATTTCAAATACGGGACTATCACCCTCTTTGGTCGACCTTTCCATGCCGTTCTTCTACACGTGTATAGTACATTACTGCTACTCCTACAACCCCGTAGATGCCGAAACATCTGCGGTTTGGGCTACTCCCCGTTCGCTCGCCACTACTAAGGGAATCACTTTTGTTTTCTTTTCCTGAGGGTACTGAGATGTTTCAGTTCCCCCCGTTGACCTCTCTTACGAGATACTAGACCTTCT
>NZ_KI535309.1:0-18860 GCF_000482365.1 Porphyromonas uenonis DSM 23387 = JCM 13868
AGTATCCATATGATGACAAGAGTACGGACGGACAAGAAGACAGATAAGTCCAGCAGCGAAACCACCTTCTATATCTCTAGCCTGACAGACGGAGCGGAGGTCTTCAAGTTGATACGTGAACATTGGGCTGTGGAAAACAAGCTACACTATATGCTGGATATGCTTTTTAGAGAGGACTACTCTACCAAGAGAGCCCGCAACGCAGCTCAGAACATGAACATTATAAACAAGATAAACCTGACTATCATTCAACGGCTTAAAGACAAGCTCAAAGCCACATCAACGCTACGCCTGAGGAAAAAGCTCTCACGAATGACTCCAGAGGAAATCTTCGAAATGGAATTATAATGCGTCAGCCCTGATCCCCCCGACCAGGCTGCATTATATTATAAATGAGTTCATTCCAATTCCTACCTAGGAATTGCCCAAATCCCTCCGTAGATATTTCTGATTTCCTACCTAGGAAATAGTCAAATTCTTCGGACTTATGATTTGATTCCTCCGAAGTTTCATTTGATTCCTCCGAAGAATTTTTTCTTTCCTACGTAGGAATTGGGCCAATTCCTACGTAGCTATTTGGCAAATTCCTAGGCAGAAATTCAATTTCTCGGAAAGAAGACCAAATCAGGGAGGATCCGTAGCCTCTCTGTAGTGATACTCAAACCCTCCTTTCCTGAAATTAAGACGACATTATAGTAGTTAATAGTAGGTATTTTGTATCTTTGTGGAGCAAAGGAGATGTCTTGCATCGCAATAGATAGGTAGAGCGCTCTGAGAAGCCCGCTACCTTATACAGCTCTTTGCTATGCCAAGACAGACCAACAGTAACTGATAACATCACTCAAGTAACCAAACGAACAAATATGTGGATCTTTAAATCATCAATCGGGAGAAAGTTCATCATGAGTCTCTCAGGACTCTTCCTGATTATCTTCCTATTGCTACATGGCAGTATCAACCTACTAGCCGTCTACGATGCGATCAATGCAAATAGCGAGTTCCCTACGGAGCTGTACAATCAAGCTTGTCACGTCATGGGTACCAACATATTGGTACAGATCATGGTACCTGTCCTAGCGCTGGGCTTCATCGTACACATCATCTACGCCATATGGCTGACACTGCTCAACCGTAAGGCACGTGGCAATGATCGCTACGCCATCTTCACACGCGCCAAGATAGACTGGGCGAGCAAGAATATGTTTGTCCTAGGTATCATCGTATTGGGGCTACTGGTCTTCCACTTGACGCACTTCTGGAGCAAGATGCAGCTACAAGAGTGGACGGGAGGTGAGAGTGCCGAGGGCTACCAGCTCGTCGTGCAGACCTTTAGCAATGTATGGGTCTCCATCCTATACCTCGTATGGCTCGTAGCTATCTGGTTTCACCTCACGCACGGATTCTGGAGCGCCTTCCAGACGCTCGGGTGGAACAATAAGAAGTGGTTCAACCGCCTACATGTCATCAGCTACATCGTCGCCACACTGCTGGTACTCATCTTTGCCGTTGTAGTCGTTTACTTTGGCTTCATCTACTCAGGTCCGGAGAGCCTTAATGAGGCTGTCCCCTACGCTGAGGCTACTGTAGCTTCTCTTCCTATCATCTAATCTACGAACTATCTTAACTATCAGAGATATGAGCGAAATAAATGCCAAAATCCCAGCTGGTGCTTTAGCTGAGAAGTGGACTAACTATAAGAATCATCAGAAGCTGGTCAACCCCGCCAACAAGCGTCTCCTCGATGTCATCGTCGTTGGTACAGGACTAGCGGGCGCCTCGGCTGCAGCTTCTCTAGGAGAGCTAGGCTTCAACGTACTGAACTTCTGCATCCAGGACTCTCCTCGACGTGCACACTCTATCGCAGCGCAGGGTGGTGTCAATGCTGCAAAGAACTATCAGAACGACGGCGACTCCATCTACCGTCTCTACTACGACACCATCAAGGGTGGCGACTACCGCGCTCGTGAGGCAAACGTATACCGCCTCGCAGAGGTATCTAACGCAATCATCGACCAGTGTGTCGCTCAGGGCGTACCCTTCGCACGTGAGTACGGTGGCCTACTAGACAACCGCTCCTTCGGTGGTGCACAGGTATCCCGTACATTCTACGCTCGTGGTCAGACGGGACAGCAGCTACTCCTCGGTGCTTACTCAGCGCTGAGCCGTCAGGTTCACAAGGGTAGCGTCAAGCTCTACACACGTCACGAGATGCTCGACCTAGTCATCATCGACGGTCGTGCGAGAGGTATCATAGCGCGCAACCTAGTCACGGGTGCCATCGAGCGCTTTGCAGCTCACGCCGTAGTGATCGCTACGGGCGGTTACGGCAACGCCTTCTACCTCACGACAAACGCTATCGCTTCCAACGGATCAGCCGCTTGGCAGTGCTACAAGAAGGGTGCTTACTTTGGCAATCCTTGTATGGCGCAGATCCACCCGACCTGTATCCCTGAGCATGGCGACTTCCAGTCTAAGCTAACGCTTATGTCAGAGTCTCTCCGTAACGACGGTCGTATCTGGGTACCCAAGAAGCTGGAGGATGCTAAGGCGCTACAGGCTGGCACCAAGAAGGCAAACGACATCCCTGAGGAGGATCGTGACTTCTACCTCGAGCGTCGCTACCCAGCCTTCGGCAATCTAGTACCTCGTGACGTCGCTAGCCGTGCAGCCAAAGAGCGCTGCGATGCGGGCTTTGGGGTAAACAATACGGGTCTTGCCGTCTTCCTAGACTTTAAGTACGCCATCGAGCGTATGGGACGTGATGTCGTTGCGGACAAGTACGGTAACCTCTTCCAGATGTACGAGCAGATCACTGCCGACAATCCCTACGAGACCCCAATGATGATCTACCCCGCTATACACTACACGATGGGTGGACTATGGGTAGACTATGAGCTACAGACGACGATCCCTGGGCTCTTTGCGATCGGTGAGTCAAACTTCTCCGACCACGGTGCTAACCGTCTCGGTGCTTCTGCCCTCATGCAGGGTCTTGCTGATGGTTACTTCATCCTGCCCTACACGATACAGAACTATCTCTCGGATCAGATTCAGGTACCGCACTTTAGCGTCGACCACAAAGAGTTTGACGAGGCTGAGAAGGCGCTCAAGGAGCGCATCCAGCGTATCGCCTCTATGCACGGTAAGCGCTCGGTCGATAGCATCCACAAGGAGCTAGGACATATCATGTGGGAGTATGTCGGTATGGCACGCTCTAAGGAGGGCCTACAGACAGGTATCGAGAAGATCAAGGCGCTACGCAAGGTCTTCTGGAGTGACCTCCACCTACCAGGTAAGGTCGACGACCTCAACATCGAGCTAGAGAAGGCACTGCGTCTAGCAGACTTCCTAGAGATCGGCGAGCTCATGGCACACGATGCCCTCGACCGTGAGGAGAGCTGTGGTGGACACTTCCGCATAGAGCATCAGACCGAGGAGGGTGAGGCAAAGCGTGACGATGAGAACTTTGCTTACGTCTCCTGCTGGGAGTACCAAGGCGAGGGTCAAGACCCCATCATGCACAAGGAGCCACTGGTATACGAATTCACCGAGCGTCTCCAGCGTAACTATAAGAACTAAGCAACCCTGTAGATAATCATAGCAATGGATCACAATATAAATATCAAAGTCAAGGTATGGCGTCAGAGAGGTCCCCGCGAGAAGGGACACTTTGAGACCTATGCACTCAAGGATGTGCCTCAGAGCGCTTCTTTTCTTGAGATGATCGATATACTCAACGAGCAGCTCATTGCCGAGGACAAGGAGCCCGTTATCTACGACCACGACTGTCGTGAGGGTATCTGCGGTATGTGCTCTATGTATGTCAATGGACACCCCCATGGTCCTATCAGTGCCATCACCACTTGTCAGCTGCACATGCGCACCTTCAAGGATGGTGACACGATCACTGTCGAGCCTTGGAGATCTGCAGGCTTCCCGATCATTCGTGACCTGATGGTCGACCGCTCGGCTTATGACAAGATCATACAGGCTGGTGGCTATGTATCGGTCAATACGGGAGGTGTGCCTGATGCTAACTCGATCCCCATCCCCAAGCACAAGGCTGACGAAGCAATGGACGCTGCCTCTTGTATCGGTTGTGGCGCTTGCGCTGCTGCCTGCAAGAATGGTTCTGCCATGCTCTTCGTATCGGCTAAGGTGAGCCAGCTAGCTCTGCTACCACAGGGCCGTGCTGAGGCGCACAAGCGTGCTAAGGCGATGATCGCTAAGATGGACGAGCTAGGCTTCGGCAACTGTACGAACACACGTGCCTGCGAGATGGAGTGCCCCAAGAGCGTCTCCATCAGCCACATCGCACGCCTCAACCGTCAGTTTATAGGCGCTAAGCTGAGCGACTAGCCAGAGCGGATGTCTCATCCCGTAAACAAAATAGGTAGTACTCTCCCGTCTAGAGAGGGTACTACCTTTTTTAGTTGCTTACCTCTAGAGAGTCCCCTTATGCCAGTGGCAAAAGGAACCGATCTCCAGACTTAGAGGACCAAGCGGCAGACTCAACTTAGATAAGAAACCATGCTCAGACAGCTTCTTCTCGTTGCGCTCGGTGGTGCTCTCGGGAGTGCCCTGCGCTACTTTACGGCTCTCCTGCTAGCACGTCACTATACGGGCTCTATACCATTGGCGACGCTCGTGGTCAACCTCGTGGGGTGCTTCCTCATCGGGCTACTCATCGGCTTGTGTAGCGAGACGACACCTCTGCGACTGCTCTTTATCACAGGCTTTTGTGGCGGGTTCACCACCTTCTCGACCTTTACGGCCGAGAGCTACACCATGTTTCGCGAGGGCGCTTACGGCTTAGCCCTCCTCTACATCGCTGGTAGCGTGCTGATCGGACTGCTAGCCCTTGGGATAGGTTTATACCTGTCACGCGTCATAGCCTCCTAACCCAAGTCTTCCAATAGAAGCTATCCGTACGTTCTAGCGGGCTACCCATCTAGGCGTTGCAGAGCGGCTGGGCGTACATCTGGAGGAGCTGCGTGCGCAGTTCATCGGAGCTGTAAGCGTCGGTCGGTGCTTTGGCTATCTGCTCCTCAATGTAGCGGAGCGCTTTCCCCTTGTCAGCCTCGCTGTAGAGCTCCTTCGGATGAGCTTTGTGCGGGTGGAGGAGGTCGTAGGCGATGTAGTTGATCGGATAGAAGCGGTAGTTGCTATGCAGCTCCGTGTCTATGATCTCAGCCAGCCGTGGGTAGAGTTCTTGCTTCGGCAAGGCACGTAGCTCAGCCTCTAGCTCAGGCGTGATCAACTCGTTGAGCCGCTTGCCGACGGCAAAGTGCACTCGGCCCTTGTAGCCTAGTAGTCCCGTCTTCATATTGATCAAGTCCTCCTCGGGACCCTTGACATACTGCTCCTCGGGGTGATGCTTGCGCCAGAGTAGCTCGCAAGCCTTGAGGATATCGCAAGGATCGTACTCATAGCTAATAGTTGTGGGGGCGATGTTGACACGCATCAGCTGGGTCAGCGGGTCGCTGCTTTGCGAGGAGGCGATCATCTTGAGGACGCTCGGCTGTGTTTTGTCGCTATTATCCTTAGCGCGACCTTCACGCTGGGCGATCCAGACCGACTTGTGGTCCTGCTGTATGCTCCGGTCGATAAAAGCGGAGAGCGCCTGAGCCGCCAGAAGCATCTGTCGGATCGGTAGCGAGCGACGCACGACAAAAGAGTCGTTGAGCTTGACCACTGCCTCGATCCACGGTCTGCCGAAGAGGTTGTCACCGATCGCAATGCGAGGCATCAAGTAGTTGCGCTCCCGCATGACTAAGTTCAGGAAGGCCGAGTCCAGGATGATATCCCGATGGTTTGTGATGAAGGTCGTCGGCAAGTCACCGCCTAGTCGACTAGCACCGCTGAGCGATACGGAGAAAGTGGTCTCCTTAGCCAATCGCAGTACAAGAGGATAAGATATCTGCTGCTTAAAGTCGTCAACGCTATGGATACCTTTCAGTTGCTGGAGTAGCGTCTTCGTCTCCTCCTCTGAGAGCAGCGCCGATAGGACGTGACGTAGCTCAGGTTGGTCGGCCAGCTGTGCGACGACAGCAGGTACTTCCTCATCGAGGTAGGGACGTATGGAGTCGTACTCGTAGGGCTGTGGGGCAGTATGTGTGGTCATGATAGTTTGCTCTTGATGATACGTGTGATGAGATCGCTCAGCTGTAGTCCAGCTGCGCGAACCTGCTGAGGTATGAAGCTCGCCTCCGTCATGCCTGGGGTCGTATTGACCTCCAGCAATGTGGGGATACCGTCCGCCTCGATGATGAAGTCTATGCGTACGAAGCCGTAGCAGTCTAGTAGGTGGGCGATCGTCAGCGACGTCTCCTGTACCCGCTGCGTCAGCTCAGGCGAGATGCGTGCGGGCGTTATCTCGTCGCTCTTGCCATAGTACTTAGCGTCATAGTCGAAGAAAGTATCGTGCGCCACCACCTCCGTGACAGGCAGTGCAAAAGCTTCGTCGGGGAGGATCACGCAACCGCAGGTCACCTCGGTGCCAACGATACACTCCTCAACGAGCACATCGGGAGCAGCCGTGTAAGCATCCGCCACCGCTGTGGCGAGCTGACTCCACTGCTCAATGCGTGTCGTAGCGATGCTGGAACCTCCCGTATTAGGCTTGACAAAGAGCGGCAGACGTAGCGTAGACTCGATCTGCTGCTGCTCTTCGGGCGAAAGCTCCTTCGTCTGATTGCGGAGACGCTGCGAGCGAGCGATGCGCACGCCGTGATGCGCTAGGTAAGCGTTGCACGCCTCCTTATTGAAGGTCAAAGCTTCGCAGAGCACCCCTCCCGTCGTGTAGGGGATGCCGAGCATATCGAGGTAACCCTGCAGGAGACCATTCTCTCCAGGGGTGCCGTGGATCGTAATGTAAGCTACTGCAAAGGTGACCTCCTCTGCGCCAAAGCGTGCGACTAGTGCGCGATCTATCGTTCCCTCACGACCTGTGGCGTCGGTCACGCGCCACGCATCGGCGGTGATGGTGACTAGGTAAGGCGTGAAGAGGCTCTGATCAATCTGCTTGAGGATCGTCTGGGCGCTGCGCTGCGAGACCTCTGCCTCGCCAGAGTATCCGCCACAGATGATCGCAATGTTGGGTTTGTCCATAAGGTATGATGGGATATTGCAATGGTTCTTATTTAGAGAGTTCGAGGGGTGCCACATAGCGTCTCCACTTCTCTATGAGCTGGCTCATATCGTCTGGGAGAGGTGCTGAGAAGTGCATCCGCTCCCCCGTCGTGGGGTGGTCGAAGGCGAGGGTCTCAGCGTGCAATGCCTGGCGAGGGCAGATCTTGAGACAGTTATTGACAAACTGCTGATAGGAGCTGGTGCGCTGTCCCCAGAGGATCTGGTCACCACCATAGCGCTCATCGCCAAAGAGCGGGTGGTCGATAGACTTCATGTGAGCACGTATCTGATGCGTGCGTCCCGTCTCCAGTTCACACGCTATGAGCGTCACGAAGCCTAGTCTCTCTAGCTCTGTGTAGTGCGTCACGGCAGGTTTGCCTATCTCACTCGTCGGCGGGTAGACCGTCATACGGGTACGGTCGCGAGGGTCACGAGCTATATTGCCCTCGATCGTGCCTTGCGGCTGGTCCAGCTTGCCCCAGACAAGGGCTTGGTAGCGACGTCCCGTGGTCTTGAGAAAGAATTGTCTCGCCAGTCGTATCTTAGCCTCCGTGCGCTTTGCCACGAGGAGGAGTCCACTGGTGTCTTTGTCAATGCGGTGTACCAGTCCCACAGAGGCGTCGTTGGGATCGTAGAGCGGGTCGTTACGTAAGTAGTAGGCGAGCGCGTGGACGAGTGTACCACTGTAGTTGCCATGGCCAGGGTGTACGACCATGCCTGCGGGCTTATTGACCACCAGTAGCTGATCATCCTCATAGACTATGTCGAGCGGTATATCCTCAGGAGTGATCGACCAGTCCTGCTTCGGGTGAGCCAGCATCATGGTGATGGTCTCCAGGGGCTTGACCTTGTAGTTGTTCTTGACCGGCTCGCCGTCCACCCATATGAGTCCCGCCTTAGCCGCTAGCTGTATGCGGTGACGCGAAGTATGTGGCATACGATCCACCAGGAAGCGGTCAATGCGCAGGGGAGTCTGCCCTGGGTCCACCCGTACGCGGTAATGCTCGTAGAGCTCCTCGCCGTGCGCTCCGGCGACCCACTGATCCTCCTCGTCGGCAGCTATGAGGTCCGCCTCGAGCTCCTGCTCCTCGAGGGGGAGTGGCTCTTTGTCAGGATTACATCCAGGACTCATCCTCGTTGGGCTCTGAAGTATGTGAGGTCGAGTCGCTGGGGAGAGGGTATTCTCCCGATCCCATGATCGAGTCGTAAGGCTGTAGAGCGCCATGCGGTATGCTGTCACTGGTCGCAACAGAGACTAGTAGTATGAGTGGTGTGGAGAGCGGTACGCGCGTACCTGGTGCTAACGCTTGGCCAGAGGGAAGCTGTATGCCCATGACCAGATCGTCAAAGGATCCCGCGACGTAGCTGGGGGTGATGTTTTCGAAGCCCAGGCTGACGAGACGAGCTCGTGCCTGTCGCTCGGAGACGTCAATGAGCGATGGGATGATACCGTTGCGAGGGTAGGAAGCGTTGAGCGTGATGAAGATGATACGTCCCGCTTTGACACGGCTACCCGCCTTGGGGGTTAAGTCGTAGACGGCCCCCTTGGGCACTTCTGTCGTGTAGACCGAGTCGATGATCTCGTAGCGCAGATGGGCTTTGTCCAGGAGCTCCTCCGCCTCGCTCTCTGGCAGACCATAGATGTCAGGTATCTCGACCGACGAGCCGTGGCGCGTGAAGAGGTTCATCCAGAGGAGCGCTAGGAGGACGATGATGACCGAAGCCAGTATCATCAGACCAATATGAATTAATAAGTTAGGACGTCGCATAGGGCATATCTATTAGCGGAGACTATGCAAAGGTAACGAAATTAGTGATTAGAGGGGTGAGCGCACCGAAGCGCTAAGGCTTAGCTGTGCTTGGTGCTGAAGCTGCGGGAAAGAGCGTCTCTAGCACCTGCCGCATGGTACCACGCGTGGTGTAGCGATTACGCATATTGTTGGCCAGGAGAGAGACACAGTAGGTGTGGCCGTTGTAGCTGACGTAGCCGGCATAGTTTTGCACGCCTCGTATGGAGCCACTCTTGAAGTAAGCGGTGATCTTCGATGCAGGCATCAGGTGGCGCACCGTGCCTTGGCGTCCTACTTGTGGTAAGGAGAGGATGAAAGGGTCTGAGGTGGGCAGTGGCAACTGGTAGACCTGTCGCAGTGCGGCCGTCAGGGCATAGGGCGATAGCTTGCTGCGGGGCGCTAGTCCAGAGCCGTCGTAGAGCTCCAGCTGATCAGCGGGGAGGGCACAGGTTTCTCGCCAGTAGTTCATCTCCTGTCTCAGTGCTTGACTCGTTGAGATGCATCCGCCCTGCTGCATCATCCCAAAGTGATTGCCTATACTACGCAGGAGAGCCTCTGCGTAGAGGTTGACACTGTGAAAGTTGCAGGTACGTATCAGCTCGCTCAGATGAGGGCTCAGGTAGATGTCTAGGAGTGTGGTGAGTACAGGAGCAGTCCGGTCATAGTAAGCGACGCACTGGCAGTCGGAGAGCTCTATGCCACGCTTCTTGAGGTGCTCAGCCAGTTGCAGAGCAAGCGCCATGGCGGGGTTGCTCAGGTCGCAGGCGATGACTTGACGCTTAGAGCTACCTCGTGCTAAGCGACCCGAGAGGCGACGGGTGGTGCGGGACTCCCTATCTGCAGATACAGCGAGCTGATTGCCACGCTTGACCAGCTGTACGTCCATCTGCCACGCATGTCCCGGCGTCGAGGGGTGAAGGTAGGTAGGTGCGGTAGCCCCTTTTGCCACATCCTGAGCGGAGAGGCCTACCTGCATGATGTTGTCGCAGAGGTTGACCCCATAGACCGCTGGAGCATAGCGCCGGCCCCAGTCCTCACGAGGCCACGCATCTAGATAACCCTCAGCGCAGTAAGCCGAGGCATCGACGACGATGCGCCCTCGTATCTGGCGGATGCCAGCCTTTTGCAGTGCTAGGTAGACTTGATCGTAAAAGATTCCCTTGCGACGTGGATAATGCTTCGACTCGAGCGAGGGATCACCATGCCCTACGATGATGAGGTCGCCCTCTAGCACGCCACTGCTTGTGATGGAGCCTCGGTAACCGATCTCGGTGGGAAACTGATAGTCAGCTCCTAGAGCTATGAGCGCCGTGGCGGAGGAAAATATCTTGGTCACCGAGGCGGGCGTAAAGCGCTCCGTGGCGTGGTAGCTGAGGAGCGGCTCCGCTTGATCAATGCGCCATACGGAGACCCCGTAGCGAGCCTCCCCTCGCTGCTCTGCCTGCTGGAGTAGCTCGAGTGTCTTGGATACATTGAGTGAGCTCTCTTGCGTCCATCCCAGCAGGGGGAGTAGCAGTAAGAGCAAAGTGTAGAGCGTAGTGGATCGTAGTTGCATCACTATGGGTCAAACGTAACGAAAGCAAAGTGTACCCGAAGACACACCTTGCTCTCTTTATTCTAGTTATCTATTTTCCGCTCAAAGGGGAATTGGTTTGTTGCTCCCGCTCTGAAGGAATCATATGCGAGCTAATACTTTAGCGCCTGCCCTGGGCGTAGTACAGCGCGTGAGGACATATTGTTTGCCTTGCAGAGTCGGCGTACGGAGATGCCGGTCTTCTTAGCAATGCTTGAGAGGGTGTCCCCCTTCTTGACGCGGTATATCCGTGGCGCATGCGAAGCAGAGGCGCGATTTCTCTTCGCTTTTGCCTTGTACTTAGCGTCTGGCGTAGCGTTGCCATTCTCGTAAGCATAGGTCTTGTAGCCCCTAGGAGCGACAAACGTGTAGTAGTCACTCTGTGGAGCGCCTACGCCGAAGTCAATGATGCGTGCGGGGTTGATGTCGATGCCTAGGAAGCGGGTCTCGAAGTGTAGGTGCGGACCAGTGCTACGGCCCGTGCTACCGCCCTTGCCGATGACCTCACCAGCTCTGACGATCTGTCCCTCCTGCGCTATGCAGCGACTCATGTGTCCATAGACAGTCTCTAGGCCGTTGGGGTGACGTATGACGATGTAGTTACCGTAGCCACCACGCTCGTAGCCACGGATGCGTACCTTACCATCGAAGGCAGCTCGTACGTCATCGCCTGTGCGGAGTGCCAGGTCGATGCCCTTGTGCTCGCGACGATAGCGGGCACGGTAACCATAGTTGGAGGTGACACGCATAGTACCCTCTAGAGGCATAACGAATCCCGAGCAGTCAATATCATATGTAGCGGGGATACGTGGGCTACTTTTTCCCGCAAAGGGGTTTACCCAGTCAGTCCACGAGTCTTCGCCATATAAATCTATTGCAGGGTATTCGAGAGCCTCTCTCTCGAGTGCGCGCTCCATCTCAGCATTGGATATACGCGTCTCGGCATCTCTTGCCGTCATAATGCCATAGCCATCGGCTAGGAGGTTTCTGCCACTGAGGGAGTCGCGAGAGGTCACAACTCTCGTCGGTACTACCCTCCTAAGGGGTGGTGATGAAGTCTTGTGGGGCGTTTGGGCTGCTAGCTGAGTGCATGCCACAAAGATAAGCCCCACGAAGGCAACAAAGCTCTTTCTCTTACTTATCATAAAGTCTTGATTGATAAATGATGTGCGTCTGTCGATATTGAGTGATTTAAAAAGCTAATACACAGTAGATAGTTCCTGCCAGCAACTGTCACTTACGACAGAAAACAATAACTACTTTCCTGCCAAAGGTCGGAATAAATTTCGAAACAGCCAAATTTCAGCCCGACGAATTTATGCCGTTGGCGCCCTAAGGCTGGCTCTAATACAACGAAAGCTGGCGAAGAATATTGTTGCAGCGAAACAGGCTAGAGCCTGGTCGCAGAGGTCAATACTAAAAAGAGTCCCCACGGCAGCCTCTCAAGACTGGTGTGGGGACTCTCTAGTTGTCTAGCGGGGAGTGATTACTTCAGACCGAGCTTCTTAGCGATAGCTGCGGGGATAGCATCACGGTTTACGACGATATTCATCGTGCGGCCTGCTACGTAGTTTCTAGATACGTACCAGATACCCTTGTACTTACCGCTCTCACCCCATGAGTTCTTGATCATGTAGAAGGGGCGACCGTTCTGGTTCTGAGCCTTACCGATCATGACCATACCGTGGTCATCGGTGAGGGTGAAGTTGTCAAAGCCCTCCTGACGGAACTCCTGTGTAGGCTCGATCTCGGGGCAGTCAGCACTATGGATCATACGACGGATCTCAGCCGCCTTGTCGTTGTAGCTGAGACCTACCCAGCGTGCCTGGTCAGAGCCCTTCGTCTCGATAGCCTCTACGTCTGCTAGTACGCCGATACCGTCACGTGTGAAGCCTACCTCGCTGACGTCAGCGCCCCAAGCGATCGGGTAACCCTTGTCGATTGCGTTGTCGATGACCTGCATGAGCTCGTCGATGGGCAGATTCCACGAGCTAGTCCAGCGCCAGTTGTCCTCGATCTCGATCGGGAAGGCGGTGTAGAAGGGGTGGTGCGTGTAGCTCGTCAGTGAGACATAGTCACTAGCCTTGATGCCGAGGCTCTCAGCAAAGCTCTTGGGCGTGTAGCGCTTGCCCTGGTAGGTAAACTCCTTGGGCAGCTCGCCTAGATAGGTGTCTACAACCTTGTCGTAAGCACTCTTCCAGGCAGTGGAGAGACGGCCGTTGTGATTCGCTACGACAGCGTCGAGCATGCCCTTGAGGACAGCCTCTAGCTCACTGTGTGCGTTCTTTTTTGTGCCGTAGTTGAGCCCAGTCATAAGCTCCTCGGGGACTGCTCCGTAGTTGTCGAAGACGTAGAGCACATCGTAGAAGGAACCGCCCTGAGCCAGATTGCCCTTGCCATGTAGACGGACGTACTTCTCAGCCTTGTCACGGTAAGTATGGTTGACGACAAACATATCGGAGAGATCTACCTCGGGGCCACCCTTGCGGAGTATCTCAGACTCGAGGAAGCCTGTCGTCGAGTAAGACCAGCAGGTACCACTGTTTGCCTGATCCTTGATAGAGGTGATGGGGAGCTGCTTGATAATGGTAAACTCGTTGCTCTCACCGTCTGTCTTGGGCGTCTGTGCCATCATGACGAGACCTGAGAGGAGTGTAAGGAGGAGTAGAGAGAATTTTCTCATAGCTTATTCCTGGTTTTATAGTTAGAAAAATGAATTGTCAGTGAAGCGGCCATGAAGGCCGTCACAAAGATACAAATAAAAAACTGGAGATAAAGTCCCTCCCCTACCGAGACTGTTGCAAAAGTCAACAGTCTCACAATCTTGCTTGTAAGATTGTCCAGACTTTGCAGAAAGGATGAAGCGCAAGGCGCTGAGGGTGAGGTCTGAAGGGAGCATACCTCCGTATGTGACCGAAGCCGAATCCCGAAAGCAACACTGCGATTCGCCTTTATGCAACAGTCTCATACCGTTCCTGGGCGAGCTACACTCCTAATTGCATCTTGGCGTGGAAAAAAGGAGCAACACCCTCCGCATCATACTGACGGGGAGAGTGCTGCTCTTTTTGAGAGGCTTAAACTATATCTCAAGAATCCTCTAGTGCGTGTCGCCTGTTTTGCGAAGTATGAGACTAGCGACGCTTACTGTTTTTCTTTTGCTTCCTAGCCTGTGCACGACCTAGACCTCCGCCCTGCATCTTGCGCATCACTTTGCTGACCTGGTCAAACTGCTGGATGAGCCTATTGACCTCGGCTACGGAGGTGCCACTACCGTCGGCGATACGCTTGCGTCGTGAGCCATCGAGGAGGCTAGGCTTAGCGCGCTCCTCGGGGGTCATGGAGTAGATGATCGCCTCGATGCCCTTGAAGGCGTCGTTGCTGATGTCGAGATCCTTGACCATCTTGCCGACACCAGGGATCATGGAGACAAGGTCCTTCAGGTTACCCATCTTCTTGATCTGAGCGATCTGAGCAAGAAAGTCGTCGAAGTCAAACTGGTTCTTGGCGATCTTAGCCTCTAGGCGTTTGGCCTCCTCCTCATCGTACTGCTGCTGTGCACGCTCGACGAGGGAGACGATATCACCCATGCCGAGGATACGGTCTGCCATACGGGAGGGGTGGAAGACTTGCAGCGCCTCCATCTTCTCGCCTGTACCGACGAACTTGATCGGCTTGTTGACGACACTGCGTATAGAGAGTGCAGCACCACCACGTGAGTCACCGTCCAGCTTGGTGAGGATCACTCCGTCGAAGTCCAGTCGCTTGTCAAAGGCTGCTGCCGTATTGACCGCATCCTGACCCGTCATGGAGTCAACGACGAAGAGGGTCTCATCGGGGCGGATAGCCTCCTTGATACTGCTGATCTCATTCATCATCTCCTCATCGACCGCTAGACGACCGGCCGTATCGATGATGACCGTGTCTAGTCCCTCCTGCTGAGCGTGGGCGATCGCATTGCGAGCGATCTGTACGGGATCCTTGCTCTCGGGCTCGCTGTAGACGGGTACACCGATCTGCTCTCCGAGCACGTGTAGCTGCTGGATAGCAGCGGGACGGTAGACGTCACACGCTACGAGGAGAGGCTTGCGCTGCTCCTGCTTCTTGAGCATGTTGGCGAGCTTGCCTGAGAAGGTGGTCTTACCAGAGCCCTGGAGTCCTGACATAAGGATGATGGCGGGGCTCCCCTTGAGGTTGATGGGTGCTGCCTCGCTACCCATGAGCGTGGCGAGCTCGTCGTGGACGATCTTGACCATCATCTGGCCCGGATTGACCGCTGTGAGAACGTTCTGGCCGAGAGCCTTCTCCTTGACCTGATCGGTGAAGTCGCGAGCTACGTTGTAGTTGACATCGGCATCAAGTAGGGCACGACGTACGTCTTTGAGCGTTTCGGCGACGTTGATTTCGGTGATGCGGCCTTGGCCTTTGAGTATTTTGAATGAGCGCTCTAGGCGTTCGCTGAGGTTTTCAAACATGTTGGTGAGATGGTGAGTGGTTTATAGTCGATTGGTGTCGCTATCGGGGAAGATAATCTTAGGCTGGAAGGTGCGCGCCTCGTCGTAGTCCATAAGGGCGTAAGACATGACGATGACGATGTCGTCAGGCTGTACGAGACGGGCTGCCGGACCATTGAGACAGATGACTCCGCTGTCGGGCGCGCCAGCGATGACGTAGGTGTCGAGGCGATTGCCGTTGTTACAGTCGACCACCTGCACACGCTCGCCGGGTAGGATGCCGACGGCATCCATGAGGGTGCGGTCGATGGTGATGCTACCCACGTAGTTGAGGTTAGCCTGGGTGACCCGGACGCGGTGGATCTTGGATTTGAGTACCTGTATGTACATAGTTTATAATGTGGAGCGCCAGAGGCTTAGCGTAGGTCTACGACCTCAAGCGATTTGTATTCTTGCGGTGCAAAGGTAAAGGATTGTGACGTAACATGCACCTTCGACTGCATCTTACGAATGGTGTAAGAGACCTGCTCACCTAGGTCAAAGTAGAGATCCACCTTCTTGGGAGCCTGGCTCTGCTGGTCGAAAGTGACCTCGTAGTACTTGACTCCTGCGAGAGGACCAGACCCGCTCTTGGCGACAAATCGGTAGATGACCGTGCCTCGAGGACTCTTGCGCTCGGTGATGCGGTAGCGCTGCGAGGCTTTCTGGATATATGCCAGCGGATTCATCGCCGTGAGGTCTTGCTCGGAGGGTGTCATCAAGGTGTAGGTGCGCTCCTTCTGATTGATGATCCGTAGGGTGGTACCATCGAAAGCTGCCTCCATGCCAGGCATGCTGAGCATGAAGCGACGTCCCTGGAGCCATGTGTAGCCCTCCTCTGGCTGAGCTCCTGGAGAGCTCAGTGTGAAGGTGATTGCGACCCCTTTGCTGACCTGCTGCTCAAACTGCTGGAGTGCTTTGTTGAGGTCAAAGACCGCTTTGCGCTGTCCCTGCAGAGGCACTATGGCAAGGGCGCTACAGAGAAGCAGGGCTAAGAGAGAACCACAAAGTCGCATCGCAAGCGCTGCGCTGTAGCGGGGATATGATAGGGTGAGAGTTGGTCTCATACTGTTTGGGATTACCGGTTAGAGGGTGTCTAGAAGTCGATTGAGAGTCTCCTCGTCGGATATGAGTACTTGACGAGGCTTGCTGCCATCCTGTGCCGACACGATGCCACACTCATAGAGCTGATCCATGACACGTCCAGCACGGTTGTAGCCGATGTTAAAGCGTCGCTGGATATTGCTCGTCGATCCTTGCTGCATCTGTACCACATGGCGTGCCACCTCCTCAAAGAGTGGGTCGCGCTCCGTAGCTCCGCCTCCAAATGCTGCTCCACCAGCCGCGCCCTCCGTGGCAGGAGGCTCAGGCAGCAGATAGGGCACTGTAGGATAGGGCTGACGTGAGATGTGCTCCACGATGCGCTCCGTCTCGGGCGTGTCAATGAAGGCGCACTGGATACGTCGCATCTCCTTGCCATCGTTGATGAGCATATCGCCACGTCCGATGAGATCCTTGGCGCTTGTGGTGTCAAGGATAGTGCGTGAGTCCACTTGCGAGGAGACTTTGAAGGCAATACGCGCCGGGAAGTTTGCCTTGATCAGACCTGTGATCACATCGGTACTCGGACGCTGTGTCGCGAGGACGATATGGATACCAGCAGCACGCGCTTTCTGCGCTAGACGTGCGATAGGCTTCTCAATGGCTCGTCCCGTCGTCATGATCAGGTCGGCAAACTCATCGACGATGAGTACCAAGTAAGGTAGGAAGACGTAGCCATCCTCCTCACGTAGGTGCCCCTGACGGAAGAGCTTGTTGTACTCCGATATGTTGCGCACCTTGGCCCGTGCCAATAGTTCGTAGCGAGCGTCCATATCTACGCAGAGCGACTCTAGGACGGGGAGCGCCTTGGTTGTGTCGGTGATGATATACTTCTCCTCATCCTCGAGCTTTGTCAGAAAGTGCCGTCCGATGCTCTCGTAGATGCTAAACTCTAGCATCTTCGGGTCAATAAGGATTAGCTTAAGCTCCTCGGGACGCTTATTATATAGGAGTGAAGTGATGAGCGCATTGAGGCCCACACTCTTACCTTGTCCCGTAGCACCGGCGATCAAGAGGTGCGGCATCTTGGAGAGGTCAAAGAGGTAGACATCGTTGGTGATCGTTCGACCGATGGCTATCGGTAGCTTCAGATCTGTCGTGATAAACTTCTGCGAGGTGATCAGCGCCTTCATACCGACGGTGCGTGGATTGCGGTTTGGCACCTCAATGCCGATGGTACCACGTCCAGGCATCGGGGCAATGATACGGATACCGCCGATGCTCTCCACCTTCATAGCTATATCGTCCTCCAGGCTACGAATGCGGTTGACCTTGACCTTGGGGTCTAGCTTGAACTCATAGAGCGTCACGGTCGGCCCGATGGTCACCTCGACAGGCTCTAGTGCGATACCTAGGTCGCTGAGCTTCTCGACGATGAGCTGCTCGATCTCCTTGATCTCGGTATGGTCCACGGTCTGCGATGTTTGGTCTACATCGGCCAGCAGGTCTGGCGAAGGCATCTGATAGCCACCACGACGGGTGTCGCCCTGAGGCATGACGGCGGCAACCTGCGAGTCGGCATCGCCCTGCGCCACGGTTACCGTGACACCGCCCTCGAGACTCTCTTCGGCTGGCGTAGAGACAGGCTCACGACGTGCTTGCGGTGCAGCTGGAGCGGCTTGCGATGTAGCGCGTGGCGCTGACTGTGCTGCCAAGACGCTCGGAGCTGACAGGGGAACCTCCTCATCTTCATCTTCCGTAGAGTCTGATGCGCCATCTAGATTGTCTGAGAGGTCCGCTTCATCAGTATCTGTTGGCTCTTCACCTGAGGCTTCCTCCTCATCGGCACCCTCTAGAGAGCTGTCGGTCGTGCGACGACGATTAGGACGCTTGACCCAGCCTAGACCGATGGCGCGACGCATCCACTGAAGGTACTCATAGCGTATCACCACGATGAGGACGATAATCGAGACAAGCAGGATCAGTGCCACACCTAGCCAACCAATGGCTGGCAACAAGTTGCCGAGCCACAGCGTGCCGTAAGCACCACCCCAGCGGAAGAAGGTAGGCATGCCGAGGAGATCCTGTATCGCAGCCCCAGCGAGAGCTGTCCATAGACTGAGGAGGATCGCATAGACCGTTATCTTGATGATGCTGCCCCGCTTAGAGATGCGCATCAGTCGTAGGGCTCCGACGAAGCAGAAGCTGAGCAGGAACCAACTACCGAAGCCCAGGAAGCCATCCATGAGCCAGTGCGCTAGATAAGCGCCATGCACACGGGTCACATTCTGTATCTCTGCCACAGAACTGTCTATACCCTCCGGGAGCTTCTGCGTCAGCGCCTCCCAGGGCGTCAGTGCCGTGACGATGCTTTGGTCACGCGCTCCCACCAAAAGGTAGGAGACACAAGCCACCAAGATGTATATGACGAAGGCTAGGAGGATCAGACCCAAGATAAAAGAGATCAGCTCGCCATAGCGCTTGTCGGCGACATTGTTTTGTAAGTCCTGCGCCCAGGAGCGCATACGACTCCCCACCGAGCGAGAGGGTGTTGCGTCCTTTCGACCAGAGGCGTTCGTACGCTTGCGAGACGCTGTCGAGCGTTTCTTCGTTGGTTTATCTTTGGATGTAGCCATGAGGTAGTAATCAGGAAGTCTGTAGTGCGAGCGTCGCGCCATGCGTGGCGATCTTCTACAGAAAAGCTTGATGCAAAGGTAACGATTTTACGCCAATGAGGCATCGCTTCATGCAAAAAAAGCCCCTTCGATCCCTAACCTCTAATCTCTAACTTCTAACCTCTAATCATCCCTCCGATTCACTCCGTTGGATGGGACC
>NZ_KI535309.1:19867-35525 GCF_000482365.1 Porphyromonas uenonis DSM 23387 = JCM 13868
CTTGCTTCGTGTGACTCCTGACCCCGCAGTCGTTCGGGGCGTTGCCCCTCCGACTGGGGGCTACGATGCGTCCGACCGCAAGCGGTCGTTCCCTCCGATCGCTCCGATAGCTCTGATAGCTCCGATTCCTCCGATCACTCCGATCACTCCGATCACTCCGATAGCTCCGATCACTCCGATAGCTCCGATCGCTCCGATCCCTCCGACAGCTCCGATCGCTCCGATCACTCCGATCACTCTGATGGCTCCGATCACTCCGATAGCTCCGATCCCTCTGATCCCTCTGATAGCTCCGATCACTCCGATAGCTCTGATCACTCTGATCGCTCCGATTACCCCAACCTCTCCGAACTCTAATTTCTAACCTCTAACCTCTAACCTCTAATCGAATTCCTACCTAGGAATTTGCCAAATAGCTACCTAGGAATTGCCCCAATTCCTACCTAGGAAATAAAAAATTCTTCGGAGGAATCAAATGAAACTTCGGAGGAATCAAATCATAAGTCCGAAGAATTTTTTATTTCCTAGGTAGCAAATCAAAAATATCTACGGAGGAATTTGGGCAATTCCTAGGTAGGAAATGAAATGGACTCATCTTCATAAGACTTTTGCAAAAGCCAACAGTCTCTTTTATAATGCGTCAGCTCTGAAGCCCGTCCGACAGTCCGATCGCTCCGACGTCTCGGGGAACAACGAGCGAGGGGGCGCTGCCTGCGAATGTGCAGGCGGCGCCCCCTCGGGTCGTTTGTGGGTCACGGCGTGCCCGCAGTTAGCGGGCGGTGCCGTGACGGTCAGTGCGGAAGTTACCTTTTATCCATGTAGAAGCCTTCCTCCGTGTAGCGACGATAGTCAGTCTCACGCTCGTTTATGATCGGACGAACTGGCATCGCATTGGATGGACAGAACTCCCCTTTTGAGGCATTACCTCTTGTCGTTGGTCCATATCCAAACACCTTGCCATCTTCTTTATAGGAAAAAGTACCAAGCACATCAAAGCTAGACACTCGTGTAGCTAGATGGAAGAAGCAATCATCGCCAGCAGCTACATACTCAAGTCCTTTATAATTTCCCCGATAGAAGATACCATAGTGCCTGTAGTTCATCCAAGCAGCCTTCCTTATATAGTCAGCCTCCCGTCCAGCAGAGGGGATTTTCCAACCATAAGGAGAAGGATCAAAGGGTGTCTTAATGGTCTTCAAGTCGGCCACCATTCGAACAGAGTTTTTAGCCTCAAGAGCAGCTTCACGTCCCTGCCAAATTGCTAGAGAGGCTGCAGAGGAGGGTACTTTTGCAGCAACGTTTGGATCACGTGTACCAAACTCGAGGATGTACTCATTCTGAGCATCACGATATGCCATCTTAGTCGGTTGCTGAATTAAGTCTCTCATTCGGAAGAGTCTAATATCAGTACCCAAACCACACGACCTCTCCGCATCACCTTGCTCCCACTTAGGGTCGGAATGGTAGATCTTAGGCACATTGGTTTGATTGAAGGAGCCTGTCAAACTCTCATATACGAAGAATGGATCCTTACGTCCGTACTGATAGTACATACCCATCTCTCGAGGATCGGGCCAATTCGACCCCATTACGGATCCAGCAGCAGGTTTCTTAGCGGCTCCTAGGTTGCGGTTCATGACAGGCAGTGGTGCGCTGGTCTGCGCAGACTCCCAAGGATAGGTGTCCACAACCCATATATGCCAGCTCCAGAGGACTTTTCCATCCTTCATACAAGCCACTACAGCGCTACCCGGCTGGACATTACCCTCTGTCTGCACTGACATGTAGTTGTGCTGTCCGGTTTTTTGATAGACCACTTTAGATACCTTCAGTCCACTCGTGCTACCCGTTGGATCAATTGTAGACCAAAGTACCGCTACACTCCAAACTTCATCGTTTGCCTCAAGTCTGTTAAGTAACGCCCTGCCAGTGTTTGTATAATCATTTTTGCGAGCAGGATAGCTTTTCAATCTTGTATATACAGCTTCATCAAACGAATCTTCATAAGCGTTGTACCAGTCAGCAGCCTCGTTGATGCGTTCGGATACGGGGAATATGATTGGTAGTTCCTGTCCTTTCTTGATAATATAGCAGTTTGCCGTAGGCTGTACGATACCTGCATAAAAGTGGATGGTGAACGTTTTATTAGGGAAGTATCGACTATCATCGGTATGCTCAATAACAAACGTGATAGATGCTCCCGAGAGTGATCCTGCAGTGACTCCGTCATCTCCCTGCACGTAGTCGTAGGGTTTGAACTCAATCTTATCACCTGTGAGCAGTCCTTGACCCTCCTTGACTACCATACCCTTATGCCAACCGTGTACTACCTTGGTATTGTCCGTCTGTGCGGAGCCTGATGGCAAATCGATTGAAACAATCTTCAGTCTGTATGGAGCACTTGACTTGATAAAGAAGAAGCCAAGCTTGTCGTTGATGAGAGCGAAATTCTTCGGCGTCGTCATCAAGTTCCAAGTAAGAGCACGGTCACCAAAAGGTAGCGCATCATCTATTATATTGTAGACGGTGAGATCGGCATCAGCCTCAGCACCACCCTTATTCGCATGGAATCGAGAAACCTCGGATAGAGCGAACTGATCCTCTGCGAGTACACCATCATGTAGCTCGACCCTATAAAGTGCTAGTCCATCTGCGGGACGATCCCACACTTGTACCCAGGTATAGAGCTCTTTATCGGTCATCATACGACGCTCGAGCTGAGCATCTTTGGTGTACTTGACAGCGACATACTTAACGTCTTTTTGCTTGACTTCAAGTCTATTGATAGGATTGACAGGTGAGTATTCTCCCGAAGCATTGCTTTCGTAGAGCTTGATGTCGAGCTCGATCTTGTCGGACTGAGTGATCTTGAGAGGCCACTTGATACGACCGGCCTTGACGAAGAGCTCTGTGGGAGCGATAGTGCGGACAGCGTTCGTAGTATTTTCGAGGACGTTGACCGTACTGGTCATGTCCTTTTCGACAGCAAAGGTCTGACCAGCGGGCTCGGTGAAGTATGCCCAGGAGCCTTGCGTACCGGTCTTTGGCCACTCTTTGCCGTCCTTATCGACGATCTTGTAGCCCTTGGGCCAGTTGGTGCGGATGGTGTAGTTCTCACTGGTGGCATCCTTGCCGAAGTGGAACTTATCCTTGGAGACGGAGAGGTAGTACTGTCCGTCGTAGACGATCTTGTCAACTTTACCCTCGTCCCAAACGACGACGTCACAGGTGAGGTTGACCGGCTCGGTCTTGAGTGCCTCCTCGGGCTTGTCTGTACCAGGACCGGCCACCTTGGTGATGTTGAAGCGATAGCGGTGGTTACGCAGTACGTCTAGCTGCTCTTTGATCTCATCCTTTGGCGCACCGTCCCGACGTGTGATGAAGTCGACACGGTAGTAGGTCTCCTTGCCACCCTTGTAGGAACCACCGATGACGAGGCAGGTGCGTGCGTCCTTGCCCTTGTTCTGACCATTATCGTGGTTGCTGATCTCGGGGATGTAGATGTTGCGGACATAACCCTTGGCATCTTCTTCAGTCTCAGCAGTGAAGATAAGCGGATTATTGTCATCCGCAGGTTTCATACCCTCTGGCGTGTGAGGCAACGGGTCACGTGTGGCGCCGTCCATACGGAAGGTGAGTGCCTGCGTACCGGTCACGTACATGGACTGTGCGTAGCGGTAAACACGTACCGACTTAATCTTGAAGTCTGTGTTACCCTTGGCCTTATCGTCGGCGGGCTCGGTCTCGTCAAAGCTGCAACCTACGTCGATACGTGCTAGGGCACGAACGAGGTGGATGACACCCTTATCGTTGCTGGCTGTGCAATCGTTGAACTTGGTGTCTCGGCTGACTGCCTGCTTGTCACTCTCACCCCACATAGGGATGAACTTCGAGCCATCGGTAGCCCATTTCTCGGTGAAGAGCTCCTTCATCACGTCTTCATTGAGGATGACCCCCTTGGTCTTATTTGCGAAGCCCTGCGTATTGATATTTGCATTGGCGATGCAGACGACGCGCATCGGCTTAGCAGTAGAGGTGAGTTTACAGCGGATGCGTGTATAGCCGTCGGCGGTACTTGTCTCGAAGTTCCTGACGGGAGCCTCATAGGCGAAGGTCTCTTGAGCCTCATCGTTGATGCCGTCGGTGTTGAAGACGAGGACTTGAATGCTCTTGATCTGCTTCTCCTGATTAGCGTCGAGTTGGCGCAGGGAAGTCTCGAGAGCAGGTACCTGGAGGGCGAACTCGAGCTCGACGTCCTCACCCTCGGTGATGCAGTCGCTCACGTTGCGGTCGGCGACGCACCCTGCGGTGAGCAGAGCGAGCAGCAAGCCGCTGATGAGCTGAATGGTGTATGTAGTCAGACGTTTCATATAGTATTGTGGTTTTTTTTCTTGGCTGTTGGCGATTAGCTGTTGGCTTTTGGCTGTGTAACCCTTTGTAGGGACGCTCGGTCGAGCGTCCGTTGTAGAACGAAAGTTACAGCATCATTTTGCTGTTCCGGGGACGGACGCACGACCGTGCGTCCCTACATATCGTTACTCGTTTCTCTAATTTCTCTACTTATATTTGTCAGGCTTGATGTTGATGCTGCCCCATACAAATGGTTTGATGGTGATCTTCAACGGAGCCGTGAAGGTAATCAGTAACGGGAGGTTGGCCTCGTGGAGCTTGTCGAAGGATATGTTGTGGCTCTTGAGGTAGTCGGTGATGTTGATCTTTGCCATCTCCTTGCCAGACTTGCTGTCGATGAGTCGCAGCACGGGTGCCTGGGCATCGGTGAAGCGGAAGAGGTCGAAGCGTGCGCGATACATGTCGTCACGCTCGGAGTGTCCCAGGCCAGGGACGAAGGTCTTGTAAGCATCGGGCAATGGTATGCCGGCGGGATGCTCGACGAAGGTGTAGTGCGTACCGCCCGATAGGATCTCTATGCGTGGCTCACCCGCACCGGGGTGGAATGTGTCATAACCCTTGACGACGACATCGAGCCCGATATGAGCTGATGAGAAGGGTACGGTGTACTCGCCCTGCGGATCTTCGCATAGGTCTAGCTTAACCTCGGCACGGTATAGTGAGTCGGTGCCTCGGTAGATGCCTTTGTCGTCGGGCTGTGCTGTGATGTCAGCCTTGGCGAGCTGGTCCGGGTTAGCTATCTGTGAGCGGTCCGTGACGTTGCCCCAGACGACAACACGATAGGGGTCGAGTGTCAAGACGGGTAGCTTAATCCCCTCAGCTAAGTCTCGACGTGTGAGTCGCTGCGTATAGCGTACCGCACCAGACTCATCGTATAGATATAAGTACCCATCCTGGATATAGTTGGGCAAGACGTTGTCGCTACCGTCTGCGTTGTAGACGAAGCGTAGTCGTGGCTCGGGACACTTACTCAAGTCCTCATATACGCATGAGGAGAGTAGCGCCATGAGTAGCACTGTGAGGGGTAATAGTAGTACTTTCTTTGCCATTGGAGGTAGCGGAGTTAAGTAATTAGAAGTTAGAGATTAGAGGTTAGATATTAGAGGTTAGAGGTCTCTAGTGGGTCTCGTCTCTTGTGCGCTCTAGTGGGTCTCGTCTCTTGTGCGCTCTAGTGGGTCTCGTCTCTTGTAATCTCTAGTGCTTCTAGTGAATCTAGTGTGGTTAGTCGCTAGTGTGTGGGATAGTCTGTGACTGTGTTGGGGAAAGGTTAGTGTCGCTAGCGTGGCTCCGCTCGCCGTGGAGCGAGAGCCACGCCGCGAAACTATATTGTAGACGTACGTGTTAGTACGTCAGGCGTGATTACTTGTAACCCTTGCCGGCTACGTCAGGCTTGATGTTAACAGCCGTCCACTTGTAAGGCTTAACCTTGACAACAAGGATCTTGTTACCCTTCTGCTCGGGATTTTCCTTATCAGGGTTGTTAGGATCGGGCGTACCATCCTCGTTTGTCTTGAAGTCCTTGCTGAGCTCAGCTAGGTCAAGCTTGTAGATCTTACCAGCCTCGAAGCTCTTCAGATCACCTGTTGCTGACACCATAAACTTAGTCATAGTGACGAAGCGTGTAGCTGTTGCAGGAACACCAGCAGCCTGAGCAGCAGCAGAGTACTTGATGTTGAGCTTGAGGATAATGTGATCGTAGAACTCTGTACCCTCTGCCTCATTCTTCTTGATGGGGAAGAGCTGGTAACCAGCAACTAGCTTCTTGGCCTCGAAGTCAGCCTTCTGGCCATCTGCAATCTCGTTATACATCCCATCCTTGAGTGCTGGAGTAGCCTTGAAAGCACCCTTCTCACCCTCGGTGAAGTAACGGTTATCAGCGTTGCGTGTGAGGAGGTAGTTGTTGATGTAAACAGCCTCTACAGAGATGTCCTCAAAAGCGTTCTTGTGAGAAGTCTCATTCTCTTGACCAACGATCTTACCAGCAACCTCTACACGTGCGAAAGCAGGTACAGGTGAGAGCTCTACGGTGTAGACTATGTTGTCACCATCAGTAGACTCCGTTACCGCCGTCTCAGGAGCAGTCAGAGGTATATCTGTGGTGAACTTAGCTGCCTTGTCCTGCCAAGCAGTGATCTCGGTAGCGTCTGTGATTTCAGCGTTAGCCTTGACGATAGAGACCTTCTCAACCGTCTCACCGACAGTGATGCGAGTACCAGCAGGGGTCTTAGCCTCAGTGATCTGAGTATCGGTAAGATTGATCTCACGACCGCTAGGGAGGAGCTTGATCGTCACATCCTTTGTAACGGTCGTCTCTGTACCACCAACGACTTCGCCCTCAATAGCGCGTAGCTGAGAGTCATTAAGACGAATTGTGAGGGCTGCAGCCTCAACGTTCTTTGGCTCGTCCTTCTTGTTGCAGGAGAACAGAGCGAGTGCCATCATGGCGATGGCAGCCATCTTCATGTACTTCATAAAGTTTGATTAGTTGATTAAAGTGATTATTCTGTTTGGTTATTGTCTGGTTGGGGGAGGGACGAGTAAACCGCTGTAGGGACGCTCGAGAGTGTCGAGTCGGAGGGCGTCCGTTGTAGAACGAAAGTTACAGCATCGTTTCGGCTGGTTCGCCGACGGACGCACGACCGTGCGTCCCTACATTTCGTTATTCGTCTCGTTCTTCATTTCGTTCTTCGTTTAGTCTAGCTCGGTGTTGATGTTGATGTGTATCCAGTCGACGACGGATACGGGGATCGTGTTGGAGGTCTCCTCGGGACGCTCGTCGGTGCCCTCGGGACGTGGCGTTATCTCTTTGATGTCCTCTGGCTTCGTGATACCAGGCTTGGCGTTTGTCGAGAAGAGCGGACTGAGGTCCTTCAGGTTGATGCGGTATATCTTACCCGGGTCAAAGGAGACGAGCGACTTCTCGTTAGCTCCCTCGCCTACGAGGAACTTACGTATGGTGATGAAGCGTCTTACCGTCTTCTCGCCCAGATTGTCTACACCGGTGCAGGCGTAGACATCGTGTCCCTTGTCAGCGTTGTATACCTTATAATTAAAGTGTCCTACCCGAACGCCCAGGGTGTACTCGACCTCTACGATGATGTGGTCTAGTGCCTCGGGATCAGTGTCCTCGCCGGGGTAGATCTGATAAGCGTCTACCTTGCCGGTGGTCATCTGACTAGCATAGGGGTTTGTAGCAGGAAAGAGGGTGTGCATTGCGGCATTGTGTCCAGTCCATACTTTGTCGGTCAGATTATAGTTGTCATCAGTCAGGCGTGTGCGATGAGCGTTGTCGACGTTGGGCTTCTCCTTATAGTTATTGACATATATGCCTCGTATGGTGACATCCGTGATGGTGCGCAGCGTGACATCTTGCGGGGTTGGTAGCCAAGAGTACTCAGTCTGAGTCTGCGTGTAGCTCTTCATGAAGTTTTTGATGATATGCTCAACGGCTACCTGGCTCGACTCGAAGGGCACCTCTATATTGCCCGAGATCTCTAGTCGTGCTACGTTGGGGACCGGCTTTAGCGTGACGACGAGTCGCTCGGAATTGGCTTGATCTTGCTGAACTGGTGTCTTGGGAGCTACGTAGGGTACCTTATATAGGAAGCCCTGCTTCTGAGCTTCGGCACCACCGAGCCTTTGCAGCTCGTAGATAGAGAGCGACTCGAGGTTTTCGGGCTTTAAGACACCGCTACGTCCAGCGACGGCAGAGACTTTGCGGACAGCTTCACGAACCTTCATCTCGTAGCCGTCGGCACTCATCGCTTTCTGTATATCTGTCGTGCTCTTGAGCTCGACACGGTACGGCTCGGTGGGGTTGCCCTGATCATCGTAGAAGAAGAGGGTGATGGGCTGGAAGTCGCCTACCGTATAGGAGTCGTTTGCTGCATGATCCTCGACGGTGCGGAAAGAGCCCGAAGAGGAAAGCTTGATAATTAGGGTGCGCTCCTGGTCGCTTCCCTTCGGAGAGTTGTTACAGCTAGTGATCGCTACTACGGAGAGTAGCATGCTAGCGAGCAGTAGTATGTTATGAATGCGTGCGCGCATAGGAGTAAATGTTTCTTTTGGTATCTCTTCGCTGCAAAGATAAGTCTTTTTCTTGAAACTGCACTTTTCAATGTCGATAAAAGATTTGACATATTCGGTATTCTTTCTGGGAGAGGGGGGGGGAGATTAGAGGTTAGAGATTAGAGATTAGAGGTTAGAAATTAGAGGTTAGAGGGGAGAGATTAGAGATTAGAGATTAGAGATTAGAGGTTAGAGGTTAGAGATTAGAGGGGAGAGGGGACGAGTAACGGCTGTAGGGACGCACGGTCGTGCGTCCGTTGTATCAAGAGTTACAGTGTCAGGGCTTTGACGGGGACGGACGCCCTCCGGCTCGATACTTCCGTGCGTCCCTACAACCGTTACTCGTCTCGATTGGACACAACGGACGCACGACCGTGCGTCCCTACAACCGTTACTCGTCTCGTTTAACGGGGACGGACGCACAGATCGTGCGTCCCTACAACCGTTACTCGTCTCGATTTGATACAACGGACGCACGACCGTGCGTCCCTACAAAGGGTTACTCGTCTCTTCTAATCTCTAACCTCTAACCTCTAATCTCTGATCTCTAATCTCTAACCTCTACTCTCTCGTCTCCTCGATAAACTTGAGGTAGCTGCTGAGCGTGCGCTCGGCTTGCCCCACGTCTTGCGGGTCGTAAAACTGTGCGTCGCTGAGTTCGTCGGGCAGGTACTGTTGCTCGGTATAGTGCTTGGGGAAGTCGTGCGGGTAGCGGTAGTCGATGCCGTATCCGAGGTCGGCCATCAGCTTCGTGGGAGCATTGCGCAAGTGTAGCGGGACAGGTAGATTTCCCGTCTCACGCACTTTAGCGAGAGCCGCATCGATGGCGAGGTAAGCTGAGTTGCTCTTTGGCGAACCAGCGAGGTAGACGACCGCCTCGGCGAGCGGTATGCGTCCCTCGGGCCATCCGATGAAGTCGACGGCATCAGCAGCGGCCTGCGCCACGACCAGCGCCTGCGGGTTGGCCAAGCCTATATCCTCGGCAGCTGAGATGACCACACGGCGCGCTATGAAGCGGGGCTCCTCGCCTCCCTCGATGAGGCGAGCCATCCAGTAAAGCGCAGCATCGGGATCGCTGCCACGTATGCTCTTGATGAATGCAGAAGCTATGTCGTAGTGCAGCTCGCCCTCTCGGTCGAAAGCTGCAGGTTGTTGACGCGCCACACTAGCGATTGCTTCGCCGGTCAACTGTACGGTCGTGTCGTCGGGGTGGTGCTCGAGAGCCATCGAGAGAGACATCTCGAGGAGGTTGAGCAGTTTGCGAGCATCGCCACCGGCTAGATGAATGAGCATCTCACGGTCGGCACCCTCTAGGGAGACGTGGTAGCGAGAGAAAAGCGGGTCGGTGGCGAAGACACGGTCTATGAGTTGGGAGAGGTCGCTATGCTCTAGCGGTTTGAGGACGAAGACTTGACAGCGTGAGAGTAGCGGGCGGATGACTTGAAAGGAGGGGTTCTCAGTGGTGGCGCCGATGAGTGTCACGACGCCCTGCTCGACGGCCGCCAGCAGGGAGTCCTGCTGGGACTTGGAGAATCGGTGTATCTCGTCAATGAATAGTATGGGACGTCTCTGCTGCTGTGAGAAGAGTCCTGTCTGCGCTTCCTTGGCCTCCTGCAGTGTCTTGCGCACATCGGCTACGCCAGAGCCGACGGCCGAGAGGCTGTAGCAGCGGCACTGCATCATCTGCGAGAG
This sequence comes from Porphyromonas uenonis DSM 23387 = JCM 13868, assembly GCF_000482365.1. Taxonomy (GTDB): domain Bacteria; phylum Bacteroidota; class Bacteroidia; order Bacteroidales; family Porphyromonadaceae; genus Porphyromonas; species Porphyromonas uenonis. The sequence continues at coordinate 30,038 of NZ_KI535309.1, forward strand.
AAGCCGTGCGAGGGTTGTCTTGCCGACGCCAGGCGGTCCCCAAAGGATCATCGAGGGTATGTGTCCCCGCTCGAGCATGACACGCAGCGGGGCATTCGCACCGACGAGGTGAGACTGTCCGACATACTCTTCGAGCGTCTTAGGACGCATCCGTTCCGCTAGCGGTATCTGCTCTACTGACATACAGTGCAAAGATACGAAGATTAGGGGTTGAGATTAGAGGTTAGAGGTTAGAGGTTAGAGATTAGAGGGATCGGAGCCATCGGAGGGATCAGAGCTATCGGAACGATCAGAGCCATCGGAGCTATCGGAGCTATCGGATTCCTTTCGCGCTCTCTAACTTCTAATCTCTAACCTCTAATCTCTAACCTCTAACCTCTAACCTCTATCTCTCCCCTTCCAGCAGGTCGGGGCGGAGCGCTTGCGTACGGGCGACTGCCTGCTCGTGCTCCCACTGCGCTATGCGCGCTTCGTGGCCGCTCAGGAGGATCTCCGGCACGCGCCATCCTTTGTACTCAGCGGGACGGGTGTACATAGGCGGCGTGAGCAGGCCATCCTGAAAAGAGTCGCTCAGCGCACTATCCGCATCGCCTAGGACGCCTGGTATGAGCCGTATGGTCGCATCGGCAATGATGGCCGCTGCCAGCTCGCCACCCGTCAGGACGTAGTCGCCGATGGATATCTCCCGTGTGATGAGATGCTCACGGATACGATGGTCAATCCCCTTGTAGTGTCCGCAGAGGATGATGATGTTCTCCATGAGACTCAGCTCATTGGCGACTGCCTGCGTGAGTACAGGCGCATCGGGCGCCGTGAAGATAACTTCGTCATAAGGACGCTGGCTACGTAGCTCGGTGATGATGCGGTCGATTGGTTCGATGGACATGAGCATCCCTGCGGCGCCACCGTAGGGGTAGTCGTCGATGCGTCCCCAGCGATTGGTTGCGTAGTCGCGGAGTTGATGTATATGTACCTCGGCAAAGCCCTCACGCTGTGCCCGCCCCACGATAGAGGTCGAGACAAAGGGCTCGATCATCTCAGGCAGTACGGTGATAATGTCTATGCGCATAGGAGGGATTAGAGGTTAGAGGTTAGAGAGGAGTGATCGGAGTGATCGGAGCGATCGGAGCGATCGGAACTATCAAAACTGATACTAGTCGTAGAGCTTAGAGACGTCCTATGGCTCTGATCGCTCCGATAGCTCTGATGGCTCCGATAGCTCCGATCCTTTCGACCTCGCTTACGCGAAGGTTAGCTCTTGGATCAGGCGGGGGCACTTAGCCCACTTGTCGATCATGAAGAGGACGTAGCGGATATCTACCGAGATGGTGCGCTGTAGGTCAGGCTCAAACTCGATGTCACCACTCATAGCCTCCCAGTTGCCATCGAAAGCAAGACCGATGAGGTTACCGTTCTTGTCGAAGACAGGGCTACCTGAGTTACCACCCGTGATATCGTTGTCCGAGAGGAAGCAGGTGAAGAGGTGATCGCCCACACCGTAGGGTGCGAAGTTGGCAGGATTGCTCAGTAGCTTGAGGATCTCAGGCTGTACGGCGAACTCGCTGCTGTTGGGGTTCTGCTTCTGGAAGACACCACGCTCCGTCGTGAAGTAGTAGTACCACGCACCATCACCAGGCTCGTAACCAAGGATACGACCGTAGCTCATACGCATCGTGAAGTTAGCGTCTGATGGACGCAGTGCGTTAGGCTGGAACTCGCTCATAGCGGCAAAGAGCTCACGCTTGCCCTTCTCGATCGTATGGTTGTACTCTAGGTACTTATCCAGCAGATCGGAGTAGTACATCAGTATGCTCTGTACGAGCTCCTGTACAGGGTCATTAGCTAGGGTCTCCTTGACCTTGTTCTGATCCATAGCCAGTACGGCCATCATCTTATCCTCGTAAGGTATGACACTATTGGCAAAAAGCTCCTCAGCATAAGCCTTGTAGTCACCGCCGAAGCGCTCATCGATGATCTGATAGATGAAGGGGAGGTTGTCCGCAGGTAGCTTCGTGCGTAGTAGGGCAAGCATAGCGGGGAGCACCTCACGGTCTAGGTTGGGGAGGTAGTCCTTGTAGAGGCCCTCCAGCTCCTTCTTGTCACCAGACTTAGCGGCACCCATAGCCTGATAGCCGAGCCATACGATCTCGCTACCGCTCAGCATCGTCTCAATGATATAGTTGAGTTGACGATTGTAAGGAGCAATCTCCTCGTAAGCACGCTTCAGGTCGGGTAGGATATTGCCGTAGGGCTTACCTGTCTGAGCGACCCACTTAGTGAAAGCCTCCTCCTCGGCACGCTTGCGGTCTACGACGTGTAGCTTCTCGAGGCCACGATTCATACCGATCGAGTTCTTCCAGTAGTTAGAGCTCTGAGCATACTTGCTAGCGTACTTGATGCGGGTCGCTTGGTCAGCGTCCATAGCGCGCTTCCAGATCTCCTGCTTGACACCACGCGCCTCGATGCGAGGAGCGTTCTCATTCTCGATACGATCGATGACACCGTAAGAGGTGAGGTAACGATCAGTAGAGCCTGGGAAGCCAATGGTCATTGCGTAGTCCTGCTCCTGGTAACCCTTTAGAGAGACCTTTGTGTAGTAGACAGGACGGTAAGGTTTGTTGCTAGCTGAGTACTCAGCAGGCTTATTGTTAGCATCAGCATAGACGCGGAAGACGCTAAAGTCGCCCGTGTGGCGAGGCCACATCCAGTTGTCCGTATCACCGCCAAACTTACCGACGCTACTCGGAGGGGTCATGACGAGACGAACATCCTTGAACTCGTCATAGATGACGACATAGTACTTATTGCCAGCGTAGAAGGGGGTTACCTCGACAGCGTCAAAGGGAGACTTCGTGTACTCCTTGACGATCTCCTCAGAGACCTTGTCGATCGTCTCCTGACGCTGAGCCTCGTCGGTGATACCAGCGACAGCCTGCTCGATGCGAGCCGTCACGTCGATCTGCGCACGGAGGTACTTGACAGAGAGACCGGGGATCGGTAGCTCCTCACGCATAGACTGTGAGGCGAAGCCGTCACGTAGGTAGTCATGCTCTACGGTACTCTGGCTCTGGATGGCATCGTAACCGCAGTGGTGGTTGGTAAAGAGTAGTCCCTGGTTAGAGACTGTGATACCCGTGCAGCCAGCCCCGAAGATGACCACGCCACGAGCTATGGAAGGCTGGTCTAGATTGTAGAGCTGGTCTAGGGATAGGTTGAAGCCCAGCTCACGCATGCGAGCTTCGTTTTGCTCGTTGAGCTCACTGAGTACCCACATGCCCTTGTCGGCACGTGCTGTGGCACTGCACACGAGGAGTGCACAGAGGGTCAGGAGCAAGGTCTGTAGTTTATTCATAAGACGCTTATCTATTAAAGTTAGTATTCTATTCTGCTTAGTTGGTTAGGATCAGCTCGAGATCATCTGCTTTGGTACGCTTCTGCAACCACTGCTCGAGCTTGCTACGCTCGGCCGGGGAGATGCGATGCGATGGTGTCGTCACGAGGATATGAAGGACGGAGTCTTGCCCTTGGATAAACTCCATCGAGGGCATGAGTCGTACCTGACTAATGTCGGTAAAGACGGCTCTCGCCTCATCGCTCACATCGTGCGTGAGCGACTTGTAGTAGTCGTAGCGCAGGAGCGTACGACGCAGCGAGTCAATCTCGGCACGCTGCTCAGAGGCGGTGCGCTCAGACCGCTCGTAGAGGTCGCGCAGCAGGACGCCGCCCAGCTGCTCGTAGTCCGTAGGAGTATCGTTGTCGATCCCTTGGTGCACCTGTAGGTCGAAGTTAGAGAGCCCATAGCTAGGCAGTAAGGCAGCGATGCTGTCGATCGTCTGAGTCGAGAGCGGCGTGCCGATCAGGACTACGTCTATGTAGGGTCTCTTGTCCCCATCAGCTCGCACGAAAGACTGACGGATCACCTGATGAGTAGGCGGCGCAAAGTGGTCTGCGATAAACTGCTTGGCACGCTGCTCCTGATAGGAGTCACGCACCAGACGAATGCTCAGGTAGATGCTTGGTATGAGTGTGCAGACCGCTATGACGGTGATCCAGCGATAGCTCCGCTTGCGCGTATCCCCCGAGGCTACCGACTTCATCGGGAAGCGCATGATGCGCACCATCACAAAGGTGGCAAAGGCGATAAAGACCGAGTTAATGAGGTAAAGGTAGATGGCACCAAAGAAGAAAGCCCAGTTGCCTGTAGCCAGCCCAAAGCCCGCCGTACAGAGCGGAGGCATGAGTGCCGTAGCGATGGCGACGCCTGGGAGCACCTGTCCCTTGCTCTTGCTACTGCCAGCGATCAGTCCCGCAGCACCACCAAAGAATGCGATCAGCACATCATACAGTGACGGCTCCGTACGTCCCAAGAGCTCGCTCCCTGGCTGATCGAGCGGGGTTAAGAGGAAATAGATGGTAGCGGTCAGGATACTGAAGAGCGTCGTCAGCGCGAGGTTACGCAGCGACTTGCGTACGAGATCTAGGTCGGCAATGCCGAAGCCTAGTCCGAAGCCGATGATTGGTCCCATCAGCGGAGAGATAAGCATCGCACCGATGATGACCGCCGTCGAATTGACATTGAGTCCTATTGAGGCGACGAGGATAGCGCAGATGAGGATCCATAGCTTGGTACCGCGAAACTCCACATCCCCCTTGAGCGACTCAATGGTCGCCACGTCACCCGCCTTGTCTTCGCGAAAGTCGAGCAACTTGCGTAACCAGTTCCAAGCTTTCAACCACCAAATGTTTTCCTCAGGCTGTTGGCTGTTAGCTGTGGGCTGTGGGCTGCTAGCTTTTGGCTGTTGGCTGTTAGCTGTTGGCCGTTGGCTGTTAGTAGCTTTGCTAGGGGCAGGCTGATCCGTCGTGACCGCCACCTTACTCTGGCTAGGCGCTGTGGCAGCTTTGATAGGGGCAGGCTGATCCGTCGTGACCGCCACCTTACTCTGGCTAGGCGCTGTGGCAGCTTTGATAGGAGAGGGTTGGTCTGATGAGCTCGACACCCTATTAATATATAGGTGTCGGTCGGCAGCTGGTTCATGAGCTACCTTATTATATATAGGAGTCATCGGGCAACTGGTCAGCTCGTCAGCCATCGGCTCGTGATGCTGATGGCGTGCAGACTTGTGCTGAGCGACTAGACGCTTCAGGACGTCAATCGTAGGAGAGGAATTTTCGGAGGAAGGCATACGGTGAATTCGACCAAGTACACATAAGCGACTGCTAAGGTACTCATTTTCTAACACACAGCTACCTCGTCAAAAGTCCCGTATCAGGGCTGACGCATGGAGACTGTTGACTTTTGCAACAGTCTCATGATGATTCTAACCTCTAATTTCTAACCTCTAATCGCTAATTTTCGATTCCTACCTAGGAATTGCCCAAATTCCTCCGTAGATATTTTTGATTTGCTACCTAGGAAATGGAAAATTCTTCGGACTTATTTTTTGATTCCTCCGAAGTTTCATTTGATTCCTCCGAAGAATTTTTTATT
>NZ_KI535309.1:35545-156274 GCF_000482365.1 Porphyromonas uenonis DSM 23387 = JCM 13868
ATGAAGCGCAAGGCGCTGAGGGTGAGGTCTGAAGGGAGCATACCTCCGTATGTGACCGAAGCCGAATCCCGAAAGCAACACAGCGATTCGCCTTTATGCAACAGTCTCTCTTCGGGAGGGAGGGGTAATCAGAGAGGTCGCGTAGCCACTGCGTAGTGCTGCTCGAAGCGTATCCCCCTGCGTAGGGAGGCAGAGAGGGGACAAAGAAAAAGCCCCCCGCTAGATGCGAGAGGCTCTCATTAAATATTCAAGCGGTGACCTCGGAGGGGCTCGAACCCTCGACCCACTGATTAAGAGTCAGTTGCTCTACCAACTGAGCTACGAAGTCAAGCTTCATTCGGGAGAGTCACAAGGACTTCCTTCCTGAACTGTGATGCAAAGGTACAACTTTTTCTGAATACTGCAAGCGCTTGGATCAACTTTTTTCGCAATCCGCTGATTTCTTCCTTTAAGAGGCTTGCGGGTAGCATGGGAGCACGAGCGATATCTCGCATAGATAGAGCGCATTGCGATGGGAACCATAGGAATGCACAGGAGTCTCTAGCGGGAGGGCATCCGTTGTGTCAAAGCGAGACGAGTAACGGTTGTAGGGACGCACGGTCGTGCGTCCGTCTCCGTTAAAGATTACAATGTCCAGTTTGTATGATTACTAGGTTATATGTCTCGCCTTGACACAACGGACGCATGGCCGTGCGTTCCTACAGCCGTTACACGTCCCGATTTAACGGGGACGGACGCCCTCCGACTCGACACTTCCGTGCGTCTCTACAGCGGGTTACTCGTCTCCTTTTGATGGGACGGACACACGGGTCACTCGTTGCACAGCGGTTGCAGGAGCACTCGGTCCTCTTATGCTCCGAGGGATCTGCTGGCGTCTCTTGATGGCAGGGCCCCCTGGGGGCGTGTCGTACCTTTGCATCGTCTCCTCAGAGATACGGCCACGCGCTCCTCGTAAGCGGGTCAGCAGGTAGAGAAAAATAGGCTCTGCAAGCTCCTAACTGTAGATGGTCCCTGAGAGCAATCGCTGGCATGCTCCATGACACCTATTATATATAGGAGATCCTCAGACGTAGCAACGGCAGCATCACAGTGTGGGAGACGAACTAAATTTACTAACTCAACAAAATCAATTTACTATGGCAATCAAGTATGCAATCCAGCAAATCAATCGAAAAGGCGCAACTCCAGACAGTAAGATTACTCGCTACTACGCACAAGCTAAGTACGATGGTGTTACCTCACAAGAAGACATCGCTCAGATGGTCTCACAGATCTCCGCTATATCTGTTGGGGACGTGCTCAGCGTCATGAATACGGTCTCTATGCTGCTCTCCATAGAGCTGGCTAATGGACGTATCGTGGAGCTAGGCGATCTAGGACGCTTTAGAGCGACTTTGCGTAGCAAGTCTTGCGAGAAGCCTGAGGAGTTTAAGCGGGAGATGATCCATGGCAACAGGGTCATATTTGTCCCAGGGGCACAGATACGCCAGAAGATGACAAGCGCTAGCTACCTCAAGTATAACCCCACCAGCCTATCGTCAGAGTCGGGTGAGAAGCCCAATGCGACACCAGGTAATGGTACGCCGGGCGAGTCAGGGTCTCAGACGCCCTCCACAGGCAACGAAACGGGTGGAAGCACCAATCCAAACAGTGGTCAGACAGGTATGTAATCTGAGTCTATCCAAGTAACCGGAGGGGATCGGAGTAATCTGATCCCCTCTAACCTCTAAAGTCTAATCTCTAACCTCTAACCTCTAATTTCTAAAGTCTAATCTCTATAATCATGAAGCCAGACGACATCAAATATATCGTAATCCACTGTAGCGCCACGCGTAGTAATATGACCTATAGCGCATGGCAGCTAGATCAAGACCATCGAGCCAGAGGCTTTGCCATGGCTGGTTACCACTTTTACATCACACGTGCCGGCGTCATCGAGTCTCTGCGTCCTCTCACCATGCCCGGAGCACACGCTATCGGATACAATCGCTGTAGCCTAGGCGTATGCTACGAGGGGGGACTGAGGCCCGACGGGACTCTGTGGGATACCCGTACGCCCGAGCAGCGAGACGCTATGCGCCAGCTACTCAAGACGCTTGTAGCTACCTACCCTAAGGCACGGATCGTGGGGCATAGAGACTTGAGCCCCGACTTAAACCACAACGGCATCATAGAGCCTCACGAGTGGATGAAGGCGTGCCCCTGTTTTGATGCATTCAAAGAGTATCTATCGCTATGGCACAAACGATAAAACCCCAGGGAGGGAAGCAACTCTGCCTAGCGGTGCTCCTGAGCATCTCTGGCATAGGACTCCTGGCAGCGGGCTTTACAGCACCTCCGCTCGGGGTCATAGACAGCTCCGTGCTCGTAGCGTACGGTGAGGTGATGACCTTCGTCGGAGCCCTCCTCGGGCTAGACTATAAGTACAAGTACCATGCAGACCTATAAGAGGAGACTGTTGCATAAAGGCGAATCGCTGTGTTGCTTTCGGGATTCGGCTTCGGTCACATACGGAGGTATGCTCCCTTCAGACCTCACCCTCAGCGCCTTGCGCTTCATCCTTTCTGCAAAGTCAGGACAATCTTGCTTGCAAGATTGTGAGACTGTTGACTTTTGCAACAGTCTCAAGAGACGCGTGAGCGCACTGATCCTCACCGCCAGCATACTACTAAGCTGTGGCACACGGCGACACCACTTCGCGGATGCGTCGCAGCAGCGTAGCGAGCTGGCGGTGAGCCAGGCTGAGCAACATCTCCGTGACACCACCCTAGAAGAGTGGGAGCTGCTCCTCTTAGACAGCATTCCGCCCAGTCAGAAGGGGTTAGAATTACTGTCAGGCTTAGAGCCTCTAGTAGGAGACTCGCTACCTGCAGGGTATAGCTTGCAGACACCCCATGTGCGCTATATACGCGCTAGGCGAACGGTCGTCAAGAAGCAAGATAGCATAGTACAACAGGGTGCAGCGCTACGGCAAGAGGACTTTCAGCAAGAAGAGGTGACGGATCGCCAGACAGCAAGTCGTCGTCCCAGTCTGCTCACTAGGCTACTAGTCTGGGTAGTAGGAGGGGGGCTCCTCGTGATCTGCGTCACTACGTTCGTATGGAGCGTAGTGCGACGTTTGCAGCCCATCATCGGCAAATATAAGTAGCTACTCGCTAGGTCTGCAAAATCTAGGTGAAGGGCAGAGTTAGCTGGCGGGTATGTGCTATTTTGTATCTTTGCACGCAGATAACTGTCGAAGAGCATCGCCACCCCGTGTGGTGCCCTCTCGATGGGTCTCATACTTCGTAATACACATCTAATGAAATACAAGCTCCCCAGTAAGGATGAACTTCGTGCCCGCCTCGCAGCTCTGCCTGCTCAGGCTACCGAGCTACTCTCTAGTCGTAAGTTTTGGTACGAATTGGTCTTGATGACCGTTGCCATGTTTATCGGCGCTATGGCGGTACACTACTTCCTGGCTCCTAGTGGTCTGATCGTTGGATCGGTGACGGGACTGGGCATCGTGCTGGAGCGGTTGCTCCCAGTGATGTCGCTGGGGTCCTATATGTTTCTCATCAATGCGATCTTGCTACTCCTCTCTTTTATCCTGATCGGCAACGAGTTTGGTGCTAAGACTTGCTACACGGCACTGATCCTAGGCCCGTTTGTGGACTTGATGGGGTGGCTCGATCCGGTCAGTGGGTCGATGTTTGCCCAGGAGGTTCATGGTGTGATGGTGACTAACCCGGGGTTTGACTTGGTCTGCTTCATCTTGGTGATGAGTGCAGCGCAGGCGATCCTCTTTAGCATCAACGCCTCAACGGGCGGGCTAGATATCTTGGCAAAGATCTTCAACAAGTTCCTCCATGTGCCACTAGGTGTGTCGGTTACGATCGCTGGGGGCTTGATCTGCTGCTCCGCCTTCCTGACCAGTCCTACGGGGCTTGTGATCATGGGTCTCGTGGGTACCTGGCTCAATGGCTTGATCCTCGACTACTTTATGACCCGCATGAGCTCGCGGACACGTGTCTATGTCATCTCTAAGGATTGGGAGCATATCCGTAACTATGTGATCCACACGCTGAATCGTGGGGTGACGATCCACCCCGTGACGGGTGGTTACTCAGGCGAGGAGCACAAGCAGCTGGAGTGTATCTTGACGAGAGATGAGTTTGGCAAGCTGCTAGACCATCTGCGTGCTGAGCGTATGGATCCCTTTATCACCTCAGACCCGGTCAGCGAGGTGTACGGGCTGTGGCGCAAGAAGGGCCAGCGTGAGGAGCTGCCGGTCGAGACGGACACGCCTGACGAAAGCACCTTTTAAGTATCAACTTATTGACTCTCTAGACCATGTCACATCTTACGAAGTATCTCTCGGCTCTCATACTCCTACTGACACTTGCTCTCGGCTCACTGATGGCTCAGGAGCCTGTGCCCGATGCTGAGCTAGAGGCTCCTCATGACAAGAAGGTCTCTCTCTCGCTGGAGGCGCGCGGTGACTACCAGCGTATCTATCTAGGGAGCCACACCGATGAGGCGGGCTCAGGCTTTAAGGGAAACATTGCTAACATCGTACTCAGTGGCACGCTCTCGCCAAAGTTTAGCTACCTCTATCGACAGCGACTTAGCTCGATCAATCTAGATCGCTCCTTCTTTGAGTCGATCGACTTCCTCTACCTGCAGTACAACCCGATCGAGCAGCTGAGTGTACGACTCGGCAAGTGGATCGTCTTCGTCGGTGGGTGGGAGTTTGAGCCAGCGCCGATAGATGTCTTCCAGGTGGGCGAGTTTTGCTACCATATGCCAGCCTATCAGTGGGGTGCTACGGTGAGCTACACCTTGCCCAATGGACAGGACAACCTCCATATGCAGGTGATCCAGAGCCCTTATCGCAAAGCCTACGAAGAGAGAAGTGGCGAGCCTGCCGATATGTATGCCTACAACTTGGTCTGGACTGCGCACCACGACTGGTTTGTGCCGATGTGGAGTGTCAACTTTATGGAGTATGCCCCTAGGCGCTTTATGAACTACATTTCGCTGGGCAATCGCTTCCAGCTGACCCCTCGCACCTTCGTGGACCTAGACCTGATGCACCGTGCGCCACTAGACGGAGATGGCAAAAAGCTCTTCTCCGACTACTCTATCTATGGACAGCTAGCCTACCACCCGACTGAGCAAACGAAGCTTTACCTGAAGGGGAGCTACGATCATAATACGAGTGGCTTTCACGCAGACTACGGCGTCACCGATGGCACGCAGATCACTTGTCTCGGGGGCGGAGTCGAGTACTCACCGATCCCCGAGGTGCGCCTGCATGCACATGCTGACTACGCCTTTGGTACGAACACGAATCCGCAAGCTGTGCTACATAACCAGCGCACGCTGATCAATGTGGGAGTCACCTGGCGCATGAAAGTCCTCTAACACGTTATACTATATACTATGAGCCTTTACAAACAGCTTAGCGAGGCGATCGCCTCGACACTACATACACTATACGATCTCACCACGACCGCTGACGAGATCACGCTGACCGCCACACGACCTGAGTTTGAGGGGCATGTGACGCTCGTCGTCTTCCCCTACCTCAAGGCTTCGCGCAAGTCTCCTCAAGAGACCGCCGAGACGATCGGTGCCAAGCTACAGGAGCAGACAGATCTCATAGCTTCCTATGGCGTGGTCAAGGGCTTTCTCAACCTCACGCTGACCGACTCAGCGTGGCTCGCAGCACTGCGAGAGATTGCCGAGACCCCGCACTACGGGCACATCACACCGACAGAGCAGTCGCCTCTCGTGATGATCGAGTACTCCTCACCAAATACCAATAAGCCCCTGCACCTGGGACACGTACGCAACAACCTACTCGGCTACAGCCTCGCTCAGATACTAGAGGCGAGCGGGCATCGTGTGGTCAAGACGAATATCGTCAACGACCGTGGCGTGCATATCTGCAAGTCGATGCTGGCGTGGCTACGCTGGGGCAATGGCGAAACGCCTGAATCTTCGGGCAAAAAGGGCGACCACCTCATCGGCGACTACTACGTGCGCTTTGACAAGGAGTATCGTGCCGAGCTGGCGCAGATACGTGCTGAGCATCCCGACTGGAGCGACGAAGAGGTCGAGGCTAAGTCTCAGCTGATGGCTGACGCACGACAGATGCTCCGTCAGTGGGAGCAGGGCGACCCAGAGGTTCGTGCACTATGGCGAAAGATGAATGAGTGGGTCTACAAAGGCTTTGACGAGACTTACCGCCGTATGGGGGTCTCCTTTGACAAGATCTACTACGAGAGCGACACCTACCTCGTGGGGCGTGAAGAGGTTTTGCGTGGTCTGAAAGAGGGACTCTTCGAGCAGCACGAGGATGGCTCCGTCTGGGCCGATTTTGAGGCGGAGGGTCTAGACAAGAAGATCCTCCTCCGCAGTGACGGCACCTCGGTCTACATCACCCAAGACATTGGCACGGCCAAGCTTCGCTATCAGGACTTCCCGATAGACCAGATGATCTACGTCGTGGGCAACGAGCAGGAGTACCACTTCCAGGTGCTATCGCTACTCTTAGACCGCCTAGGCTATAAGTGGGGCAAGAGCTTGACACACTTTAGCTACGGTATGGTGGAGCTACCTCACGGCAAGATGAAGAGTCGCGAGGGGACGGTCGTCGATGCGGACGATCTGATGGACGCTATGCGCGACACCGCTCTAGAGGTGGCACGGACAGCTCAGCAAGCTAAGGGTGCAGAGCTAGCCACCGAGCCGACAGCCGAGGAGCTACGCACCGCCGAGATGGTCGGGCTGGGCGCGCTCAAGTACTTCATCCTCAAGGTGGATCCGAGGAAGAATATGATGTTCAACCCCGAGGAGTCTATCGACTTCAACGGCAACACGGGCCCCTTCATCCAGTACACCTATGCGCGTATTTGCTCGCTCCTGCAGAAGGCTGACGAGATGGGCTACAAGCATCAGCTCCCCGAGGGCGGAGAGCTAACTCTTTCGTCCTATGAGACGGCACTCGTCCAGCAGCTACTCGACTATCCTAGCGTCGTGCAGGAGGCTGCCGAGAGCTATTCGCCAGCCCGCATTGCCAACTATACCTATGACTTGGTCAAGGGGTATAACCAGTTCTACCACGAGTGCTCCGTACTGCGTGAGGAGGACGAGGCGCTGCGTAGTATGCGCCTGCAGCTCAGCCAGACCGTTGCCGAGACGATACATAGTGCCATGGGGCTTCTCGGCATTGAGTTGCCCGAGCGCATGTAGTCCGCTCTGAGGGCTTGACACAGGAGGTGTATGGAGACCACTCTCTACACAGCACTACCACGGGATAGTCGCATCGCACTGCTCGCCTCGGGCGGAGTGGATAGCAGTGTGGCGATGCACCTACTCGTCGAGGCGGGCTTTCGTCCAGACCTTTACTACATACGCATCGGCATGCAGGACGAGGATGGCAGTTTCCTCGACTGTCCTGCCGAGGAGGACATTGAGCTGGTGACGCTCCTGGCTCGTCGCTACGACCTGCACCTAGAGATTGTCGACCTGCACCAAGTCTATTGGGATCGTGTGGTCGCCTATACGATGGATGCGGTCAGGCGGGGGCTCACGCCCAATCCCGATGTGATGTGCAATAAGTTGATCAAGTTCGGAGCTTTTGAGGAAAGGTGCGGTGCCTCGTACGACTACATAGCCACGGGCCACTACGCCACGATACGACAGACGGAGGATGGCTTGACCTTCCTTGGCACTTCTCCTGACCCTGTGAAGGATCAGACCGACTTCTTGGCGCAGATCGGCTTTCGGCAGATGGAGCGTCTCCTCTTTCCCATCGGGCATTTGCCAAAAGAGGAGGTACGTCGCATCGCCCTCGAGGCGCATCTGGTCAATGCGCAGCGCAAAGACAGCCAGGGCATCTGCTTCTTAGGGCAAATCGACTACAACGACTTCATCGAGCGCTACTTAGGCACCCAAACAGGCGATATCATCGACCATGAGACGGGCGAGAAGATCGGCGAGCATCGTGGTTACTGGTTTCACACCATCGGCCAGCGCAAAGGGCTCGGGCTCTCGGGCGGCCCGTGGTATGTCGTGGCAAAGGATGTGGAGCACAATATCCTCTACGCCTCACGAGGCTACGACCCCAAGACGCAGTACGGCACGATCATTGAGACCGAAGAGATGCATTGGCTCACGACCGATCCGTGGCTCTGGACGAAGACTCCGTCAGACAGTCCGCTAGAGGTCACCTTCAAGATAAGGCACACGCCCGACTTCACCGCAGGACGCCTCGAGCATCTCCCCTCAGGTGGCTATCAGCTGGTCAGCAGCGTGCCGATACAGGGCATTGCCGCGGGACAGTTTGCCACCATCTACGATCCTCAGCGCCAGCTCTGCTGGGGCAGCGCTCCGATCCGCTCGGGCCGCTAGCCACTTTCTTACCACACCTCAAGAGATACGCTAGCTAAGACTTAAAGTCTAAGAGGTAGGAGAGGAGGGGCAAGGCTGTGCTATGCGGTCGGTTTTTTGTAAGTTTGCAGAAGTAATTGAATTCATCAACTATAGATACCTATGAATATATTCCTTCTACAGGCAGCACAGCCTGCTCAGGCAGCACCACAGGGAGCGCCTGCATGGACTTCGCTTATCTTCTTTGTTGTCATCATCTTGATCTTCTGGCTCTTCTTCATTCGCCCTCAGAGCAAGCGACAGAAGAAACTGCAGCAGGAGCGTGATGCCATCGCTGTGGGTGACTCTGTCATAACCGCTGGCGGTGTGCATGGCGTGGTCCGTAAGGTGCACGAGCAGACCTTCGAGGTGGAGATAGCAAGGGATGTCTGCATAGAGATCGCCAAGAGCTCCGTATATCCGAACGGCACGGATCCTAACGCACGCTAGTAGACTCCCCGAACTGCTAAGTCGAGAGCGGTGCGACTCAATCTGACCCCTAAGCTTCGCCCAGGTGGAGAACCTGTGGTGCGTAAGCAGCGTATCCCTGGCTTGAAACGACTGCTGGCGATCGCTGTGTGGGTGCTCCTAGCGACCGCACTATGGTTTATGCAGACGCTCTCTCGTGGGACGACCTCGATCGTCCACATCCCCATCGTATACGAGGAGATGCCGAAGGCGATCGGTCTAGAGGGCGAGCAGCCGACCATGCTGGACGTTAGCGTCTCGGCAAAAGGTTCGCAGCTGCTCTTTCGCTGGATGAAAGGGGTGACACCGATCAAGCTATCGATGCCTCAGCGGATACCCCAGGGAGGGCGCATCCTCGTTAGCAATGCGGTCTTGACACAGAAGGTTCGTGAGAGCCTCGGGAGCGCCGTGCAGATTCGTGAGATCTACCCCAATCAGATCTCGCTGCGAGCCTTTCCTCTCCAGAGAAAAGAGGTGCCAGTCATCAATCAGGTGTCGGCCTCAGCCAAGGATGGCTATATGGTACTCCCGCTCTCAATGACTCCGACTACGGTCGAGCTGTATGGTAGTCGTGAAGCGCTGGAGGGAATTAACGAAGTGCGTACTAAAGAGCATCTCTACAAGGACTTGTCGCAAGACAAGGTGCTGCGAGTGCCTCTCGAAGCGATCCCCAATGTCCATAGCTCTCCCGATAGTGTGCAGCTACAGATCTCTGTCGTCGAGCTCACGGAGAAACGCATCGAGCTGCCAGTCAAAGCTCTGAACACGCCGGCAGGCTTTGTCGCCAAGCTCCTTCCAGCTCGTGTCTCTCTGACCTTGACGATGCCGATCACGGACTACAACAAGCCTATCGGAGACAAGATCTCGGTGGTGGTGGATCTGAGTCAGATCTCAGAAGCTGTACAGAATGGTGAGAAGCACCCTGAGATGCTCCCCGTAAGAGTCGAGGGTCTACCCGACTGGGTGGCGCGTGCTACCCCCTCGCCCAAGGCGGTACAGTATATCCTAGAGGCTGCCGAGCAGTGAGCCCTGCAGGACTCCGCACTATGAGTGAAAAGCGTCTCACCACATCAACAAACCCTCGCATCTTAGGGCTGACAGGCGGGATCGGTGCGGGTAAGAGTTTCGTCGGGCAAATGCTTGTCCAGTCTGGGCTACCCCTTATGGACAGCGATGCGGTGGCTCGGGGGGCTTACACCGATAGTGAGCAGGTACGTCAGCAGGTGACGGCGCTACTAGGTGCGGAGGTCTATGATCCTGAGGGAAAGCCTCGCTACGATGTGATCGCTCGCAAAGTTTTCGCACCGTCTGATGAAGGACGGTCCCTATTGCACGATCTAGAGCAGATCATTCACCCTTATGTGTCTGACCGGCTAGAGACTTGGGCTAAGGAGCAGCAAGCCCCCGAGGGGTGGGTCGTCCTAGAGAGTGCCATCTTATGGCAGTCAGGCTTCTATCGTCTTTGCGACGCGGTGGTCGTCGTGACAGCTCCTGAGGCGGTACGTGTAGCTCGTGTTCAGGAGCGTGACGGAGCTTCGCTCGAGCAGGTGCAAGCACGGATCAATCGCCAGGCAAGCTACTCTTTTGCCGCTCTTCAGCAGGAGCATCCAGAGCTACCGCTCTATCAGATCCAGAATGATGGTGTGCAGGAACTGGAGGAGCAGGTAGCACAACTCCTCGCTTGTTTAGCCGCTCTGTAAGTCTTACGTGTATGGAGAGCTCGGTCGGGGTATGGGCATTGACCCCTTTTGGGGTAGATCGGGGAGCAGAGGATATCATCTTACTGCTGCTCCTCTTGCTCCTCTTGCTTCCAGCACTCATGCAGATGTGGGTCGGCTCTCTTATGTCTCGCTCGGTAGATGCGCTACTATATAATAGAGGACATATCTTCTTTCGCAGCTTAGTACACCGAGTCTCTGTCGGCACCTACGCACTCTTAGGCGTGTTGCAACGGCATCTGCTGGTCGGCGTGACAGGTTATCTACTCTTGCGCTACTATGGAGGCGTGCCCTCAGGCGATCTCTGGACGACGCTCTCGCAGGTAGGCGGTCTAGCCCTCGGTAGTCTGATCCTGAGCGGACTCTATCTAGGCGTCAACCGCTTGCTGGCGGGGATCTATCTTGACTCAGCTTTTTACCTACACTGGATACGTCACTACAGCATCTTAGAGTGGCTATGGCCACTACCCCTCTACATCAGCTGTTTGTTACTATTGTCGGGCGTCTGGCAGGGTGTCGCACTTTGGCTCACAGTCGCTGTAATTCTACTATGGCGCCTTGCGATTATCCTGCCCACAGCGCGATGGCTAGGGGAGGCTGGAGTAACTCCTTTGCTTATTTCTTTGTACCTTTGCAGTCAGGAAGTGGCTCCTCTAGCCTATCTCATAGGCTTTGGAATGCTGATCCTATAAAAGAATCTATCGTATACCATTAGCACCCTGCCTGTGAGTATGTCACGGATTAAAAAAATACTTATTTCTCAGCCCGCCCCACTGATGGCCAATCCATACACCGAAGTTGCTGAGAAGTATCAAGTGGAACTTGATTACAAGCAGTTCATTCGTGTCGAGACGGTTGCAGCGAAAGAGTTTCGTCAGCAGCGCATCAATCCGTTGGATTACACAGCCATCATCTTTACCTCTCGTACTGCTATCCTGCACTTCTTCACACTGATGAAGGAGATGCGCATCTCCATCCCAGATACGATGAAGTATTACTGCAGCTCCGAGATGTCCGCTCCATACCTGCAGAAGTTTGTCAACTACCGTAAGCGCAAAGTCTTCTTCTCACCGACTGGACGTACCGAGGATCTGGTCAAGGTCATTACCAAGCACAAGAGTGAGAAGTATCTCCTACCCGTCGCTGAGGAGCACAGCGACAAGCTCTCCGACCTGCTTACGGAGGCTGGCATAGACTATACCAAGTCGGTTATGTATCGCACCATACCTCGGGAGTTAGAGCTTGAGAAGCCACTGCCCTACGATATGATCATCTTCTTTAGCCCTGTCGGGATCACCTCACTCTTTGAGAATGTCCCCGACTTCAAGCAAGAGGATATGATCATCGCTACCGTCGGGCCCAAGACTGCGCAGAGGGCCGAGGAGCTAGGGCTCAGAGTGGATATCAAGTCTACGGGCAGTCGTCAGGATCCGCCGATGCCTGAGCTGCTGAGCAACTTCCTTACCGAGCAGGAAGGATGACTACGGAGGAAGGCACCCCTCGCTCCCTCCAGAACCGACGTCTACCCAAAGGTGAGCGACTCTATCTGCGTGAGGAGATAGAGCGACTACATGACCGAGGGCACTCATTTGTCTCTTATCCCATTCGCATCGTATGGCTCGCTGAGCCTATCGCCACACACTCCCCTAGTGAGCAGGCGCAGGTGGCTGTCATGACTTCGGTCGCCAAGCGGCGCTTCAAGCATGCCGTCGATCGCAACCGTGTCAAGCGCATGACCCGCTCGGCTTATCGTATCCACAAGAATCCGCTCTGGCAAGCTGCCCTCCAGCATCACTGCACGGTGCGACTAGCGCTTCAGTCTGTTGCTAAGACAATGCCAACCTACCCTGAGCTAGCACAAGCGGTAGAGCAAGCTATAGCTCGTATCGTCAAGGAGATAGACAAATCAAGCCCTACAGCCCCAGAGGCGAAAGCCTCGCTCGATCGTCCAGAGCAGACTGCGAAAGCCCCTTCTGTCCAAGCTGATGAGACTAATCAAGCTGACTCGCAACAGCTCTCACTGGCAGTCCGCTTGCTGAGCTACCCCGTCAAGTTTTATCGCGCTTGCATCTCGCCCTTGCTACCGCCCAGCTGTCGCTTCACACCCACCTGCTCGCAGTACGCACTGGAGGCGCTACGAGTGCATGGCGCACTAAAGGGGACCTGGCTAACCATTTGGAGACTCTTACGATGTAACCCCTTCAATCGACATGTGGGTTACGACCCCGTGCCACCACGACGATGATCCACGAGCAACACCTCAGCTCCCGAGGGCTTTTAGACTGTCACACACATAGCCACAAGGTGAACGGGCTAGCCATTCGCTCGCTCACCTACGAGGAGTGGAGCAGTGGCGTAACGATTGGGGAGGGACAGCTCTATTCGATAGGCCTTCACCCTTGGTCTCTGCCTCTAGCGGAGCGTCTGACAGATCTCATCGATCAGATGCGAAGCCTCCTAGCGTCTACCCCTCAGATCGTCGCTGTCGGCGAGTGTGGCATCGACAAGGTGCGGAGCAACGCTTCTCTCGCAGAGCAACGAGCTTGGCTAGAGGCGCAACTGCGCTTAGCCTGTCAGCTCCATCGACCCATCCTCCTACACACGGTACGTGCTTGGAGCGAAACGATTGAGATACGTAGAGAGCTGGCGCAAGAGTTTGACCAGCTCCCTCCGATGGTGTTACATGGCTTTCGGGCTAAGAGTGAGGTGGCTCAGATGATGCTGAGCCAGGGCTTCGCGCTCTCCTTCGGCCGTCACTACGACCCAGCTGCTTTGCAACTAGCCTATGAGGCGCGTGCGCTGCTTGTCGAGACCGATGAACTGCCCCAGGGGCTTACCCATCGGGAGGCTTTAGCGGAGACCTACACCCATCTAGCCGAGGCACTCGCTATCACCCCCGAGGCGCTGGCAGAGCGCGTGGCAGCGACACCTTTCTGGCAGCAAGTCGAGAGACTAGGCTCTTTGCGCTAAAAGCGTTACCTTAGTAGCGCTAACAGATTGAATGCGATGACAGACACGGACCAGCTAGCATGCTCCCCGGAGTATCAGATGCTGCGAGAGCAGTACGATATGCTCGTCGCAGCCTACACGACACTCGTATCCCAGTATCAGGACATGACGGATCACGAGGCGCCCCACCTATCAGCGCTCTATATGCACTACTTCGGCAAGCTGCTGTACACTCAGTTGCGTCTAGGCCTCTCCCTAGCGGCACTACGCTTGCGGCGTTCGCTCCTACAGGCTTACATCAATCGTGACCAAGCGCCCGACCTCGTCGAGGTAGACAAGCAGATGGCGCAGCAGCGGCTCGAGTATCGTAGGCTCTTGGAGCGAAAGCTGGACCAGCTCAAGGCGGCACAAGCTTATTGGGATGCCCCTCGTCTCACCCGTGAGGAGAGCAAAGAGCTCAAGGAGATCTACAAAACTCTCGTCAAGCGTCTCCACCCAGATCTCAACCCGCACTACACGGAGGAGGACAAGAAGTTCTTTCTCGCTGCGGTCAAAGCTTACAAAGCTTGCGACCTCCAGCAGCTACAAGCCATACTGGCACTAGTAAACAAGGATCAGCCAGCAGACATACCACTGGACTCGGAGTCGCTCTCAGTAGAGATCGAGAAGCTACAAAAGAAGCTGAGACTTATCGAAGCTAAGGTCATCAAGCGATCGGACAGCTTTCCCTTTGATCAGAAAGAGTTGCTGGCCAATCCCGTGGCGATACAAGAAAAGCAAGCTGAGCTGCAAGCGGTCATCAAGGAGCTAGAGGATAGCGAGCAGGAGATGCAGACTATCATATCGCTAATGGAGGAGTACAAGTCACACGACCTATGAAACATGAGATCATACCTGTTAGCCCAGAGCTACTAGCGCTCATTGGCACAGAGGGCATCAACGCACTAGGACTGCCCAAGCGAGAGATCTTCTTGCTAGACATCGTAGTCGCTGGCACCACCTTCTGCCCTGTAGTACAGGAGCTCTACCCGACGCTACTGCCAGACACGGTGCTACGCATGGTACGCCAGCCACAAAACGGACACGACGAGCACGCCATCGCCATCTACTACGAGGAGCACCGCATAGGCTACGTGCCACAAGAGCTCAACCTAGTCATCTCTCGCTTGATGGACGCTGGCAAAGAGTTTTACGCTCGGGTCGTCCAGGTGAAGAAGATCAACGAGTGGGTACGTATATCGGCTCAGCTCTTTATGATCGAGTAGCGAAATGCCCACACCAGACGTGTAACTGCGGTAGGAACGCACGGTGAGTATCGAGCCGGAGGGCGTCCGCTTCGTTCTCTCAAAGGTTACAGCGTTTAGTTTTTATGATGCGGGCTATTCGTTCGATTCTCTCCGATCTCTTCTCCCCTCCTCCCTCTAATCTATAAACTTGTATCTTTGCGCTAAAGGGGTGATTCCTTGCGATGAACGATCTAGCTGGTAGACCTAGTGCTGAGTCTCCGGCCCGTTGTGTAGCATGTCAAACTCAAAAACATTATAGCGTCATGGCTTTAAAGAACTGTACCAAGTGCGGAGCCTCAGTACCAGAAGGCTCGGCAACCTGCCCACAGTGTGGTAACCCTATGGGTCAAAACGAGAACAAACCGAGGCAGAAGATGTGGACGATCATCATCGCAGCAGCCGTTGTTGTCGTGGGGGTGTGTTGCATCCTCCTCTTTATGCTGCCCAAGGGGTGCGCTAAGAAGGCGCCCTCAGTCGATTTGGATCCAACAAGGAGCGCTACAACAGAAGTGGAGAGCGTAGACGAGAACTTAGTCCAGCTAACCCCTGAGTTCATTGAAGCCATCCAGAAGTATGACCAGCTCAGCCTCTTTAGCGAGGGGTATGCGGCTGTCTGTAAGAATGGCAAGTGGGGCTACATCGACAAGACGGGTCGGGAGGTGATACCGTGTCAGTATGATTGGGCCAATCCCTTTCATGAAGGGCTAGCCTCTGTGCGGTTTTCTTATGACTCAAGCTATGGCTTCATCGATACCACGGGGCGTGAGGTGATCCGACATCGTCGAGAGATAGCGGTGCCAGGCGATTTTTCTGAAGGGCTAGTAGTTGTCAAGAACGAGGGTAATGATCACTTTTTCGTCCTGGACAAGGAGGGACGTAAAGTTTTCCAAGGGAGTTATGGCAAAGGTTCCTATGCCCCCTATAGTAGCTTCGGAATGATGCCTTATGCCGCACCAATTTATATCGAGAAGTTCATTGATGGTAAGCTCTACATCCCCAAGGGGGAGTCAGGATACAACGTTTATGACACTAAGGGCAACAAGGTTAAAGAGTTGAGTGACAGCGAGATGGAGCAGATCACAAAGCGCGCCTCCGCTGGCCAAGCTCAGACCTTCACACACACGCTCTACACAGATAAGATGTACGGCGGGATGATGGGTGAGATAGTACTCTGGGGCGTGAAAGATGCCAACGGCAAGATAATCGTTCCTGCAGAGTACGATAAGGCTAGTATCTATTTCGAACCGGGAAAAATAGACCTCACTAATGGCGTGATCCCTGTAGTCTTAATAGAGTATAGCGGGATTAGCTATATGGGTGAATGGCTGGGCATCTGCCCTGATGATGGCAGTGTAGAGCATTACGGCTATGTGGATCTAAAGGGGAATGACACCTTCCCTAAGGGACTCAAGGAGCGGTGCAAGCAGTCTAGGCTGAGAGCCATAGAGCGCTACAAAGTTCAAGAAGCGAAAGAGGTGGCAGTAGCGGAAGATGCAATGAAAGCAGCAGAAGATGCAGCAAGGTGGGTAGATGAGGATTGATAACGTATAGTCTACACATAGAGCACTCCTCCAGATACGCAAGTAGCCCCCTCACTACGCTGTGCTAGTGAGGGGGCTACGGTTTTCGTCTCAAGGAGCAGGCGAGATATCGTCTACTACCCATTGGAAACTTTTGCAACAGTCTCCATTGAGATACTGTCACTGGGACAGCCTCATGAGATCAAGGTTTACTAGTCATCCTCATTGACGGTCTTGAGGAGCTTGTAGCACAGCTCGTCTTTCTTCTCATAGGACTTGTCGATATATGAGGCGACATACTCCTCTTCGGTCTCGTACTCGGAGTCAACAAGAGCTTTGATGACTGCATCCTTATTCTCCTGCGTAGAATCCTCTAAGTATCGCAACATTTCGGAGGGGATGTTTTGTACATCGGTCGATGTTATGAGCGAACCGTCTCGTAGCGTCACGCTTTTCACCTCATACTTGATCGTGTATCGATCATAGATGTCAGGCTCATAACTAGAGATGTAAGTCCAATAAGAAGAATTAGACCGTGTGCAATTCTTCAGTCTCTCTAGCTGCCAAGTGCCTGTGGATCCATAGTTCCACTGTTCATTCTCCTCATTCCATAGTCCGAAGTAGACCTCACAATCCTCTATAGCACCATTGGGATAGGCTATATCCACCCAAAAAGCTGGATGATACATGGTATAGTAAGAGTCGTCATCTCTTTGATACGTCGTATGGAAGGTGAGCTGGATGTAAGCACTCGGGTCATGCTTTTTGTAAAACTCAGTCCACTCCTGCGAGAGCGTCTCAAACTTTGCCTCGTAATCCTTACTATAGTCCGCGTATGCTGTTCGGGCTTCACCTTGGAGCTTTTGCTTCACCTCTTCGCTACTGGTGTAGTCTAGGTAGTCGATCATCTGCTCGTAGGTGATGGAGCGATAGGTATCCTCCTCTGGCGTGCCTACCACCTTATCGCGTATCTCATTGAAGAGGCGATTGTACTGAAGGAGCTGTGGACAGCTCTCCCGCTTTGCCTCTAGTTGCTGCTGCGTCAGTGGCTCCAAGATACTCTTCTTGAGGAGTCTCGCCTCAGACACAGTGTTCCACACGAAGATACCTATAACTAGAGCCGCAACCACAGAGCCACCGATGATAAGGCCTTTTCGTAGTCTCTTCTTAGCCTGTGGAGACATAGGCTTCTTCTGACGAGGTGCCTCGGATGGAGTGGGCTGAGACTGTGAGCTTGAAGCCGTCGGTAGCTTAACCTCAGCATTGCTACAGTAAGGGCAGGTCTTATAGCTCTTAGGGACGAGGTGCCCACAAGTAGGACACCTCCTCACATTTACTAAGTTTAGCCTAGTCATATCTACTCCTCGTTAGTGGTAGGGGTACTCTCTGCAGCTGATTCTGTGACAACAGAAGACACAGTCGGCATTTCTTGTTTGTTGGCACCACTAGCCAGTGACTCCTCAGTCTCTGGCATCACTGCTGCACGATGTATGTCGCCAAGGTCTGATACATTGTTAGCCACGATGGCTCTGATCAGCAGTCGCTCTGAGATAGCGTGAGCAGACAGTATGATCGGATAGCTAATGAGGAAGAGGACCAAGCACAATGGAGGGATCGCGAGTAGACCTCCGAAGAGGATAATCAAGAAACCCAGAAAGTCTCCTCCACCGGAAATGAGAGCAAGGACATAGAGGATCAGATAGGCTCCCATGATCGAGACAAAGAGGTATATGCCATTCCACTCCCCTAGGCATCTGACGATGTGAGCACATACGGGGATGGCTTTGATCTTGTCTCCAGGCCTAACTGTGGCATAGAGATCGCGCTGCCTATTGCGCCAATAGTAAAAGCCGAAGAAGCCCAGCGCCAAGAAGTAGACGATGAGGACCAGCACCCCAAGGTAACTCACGACAGTAGGCCATCCCCCCAGAGAGCTGATGAAGTCATTAACCTGGGGGATGAACAGGAGTGCGATAGGAAGGACCACAGGGAGGAAGGTAGAGACCCCGATTAAGATGTAAAACACCTTGATAGGACTCCGGAAGAATCGTCCACTGTCGATGTACTGCAAGAGACGATCCACATACTGCTTGATTAGTTTCATAGTTTATTGGTGTTTAAGTGATAGTCAGCCTATACGAACGTGTCACAAATTCTTTTATCCGAATGCTTAAGAATGGACCTCTTACACCACGGCCCTTTACAGCACGTTTCGTTTAAGCGCAAAGATAAACCTTTGAAACTAGAAATGCAATAGTTCATTAATGGTCAGCCACTCCTAACTTAGCAGAGAAGAAAACGAAAGGAAATGATAGCACAGCTACCGCGAAAAGAGTATCTTTGCAGTAGTAGAGACTACGATCTCATAGACTCAATCAACATACTACGAAGATGACACAGATAGCAAAATGGCTTACAGCACTCACCCTGATGCTACTACTAGCCGGGTGTGGCGTCGTGCCGATCACGGGACGACAGCAACTCAACCTTGTGTCGGACGCTGAGATATCGGCGGCCAGCGCACAGCAATATAATCAGTTTATCCGCAAAGCGACGGTGGACAACAACTCGCCCCAAGGGCAGCAGACGCTCCGTGTGGCACGACGCATAGCGCAGGCTACAGACAACTATCTGCGCAACAATGGCTACGACCAGATAGCGCAGGCGACACAGTGGGAGTTTAACTTCGTCCGTGATCGTCAGGTCAACGCTTTCTGTATGCCTGGTGGCAAGATCGTCGTCTACAGTGGTTTGCTCCAGGCGACGCATCCTACCGACGACGAGCTGGCTGCGGTCATAGCGCACGAGGTCTCTCACGCTGTGGCTAAGCATGCCAACGAGCGCATTAGCCGTGAAATGCTTACGCAGCTTGGCGGACAGGTCTTGACGGGGATGGTCGGCTCGAAGAGTGCGGCTCTGGGGGGCATCCTCCAGCAGGTTTATCCTATTGGCTCGCAGCTCTTGGTCTCCCTACCCTATGGTCGCAAGCAGGAGTACGAGGCGGACAAGATCGGCATGGTCTTCATGGCAATGGCGGGCTACGATCCTGCAGCCGCAGTGACGCTCTGGCAAAAGATGGCACAGCAAGGGCAGAAGTCGCCTGAGTTCCTCAGCACCCACCCAAGCGATCAGAACCGTATCCGTGCCATTCAGGAGTTCCTCCCCGAGGCACGACAGTACTACAGTGGTCCTGGAGTTATGTCGCAAGGGCCTAAGGTACAGCTCAAGTCGCTCCATAAGAAGAGTAGCAGTCAAGCGGCTAGCCAGCTGAGAGACAGCGGGAGCTCTTCGTCTGCTAAGCAGCAGGACGGCGGAGGCTTTCACTATGAGCCTGTCAGCCGCTAATGAGCATGTGGGAGCGAGGCTTTGTCCACTACTATTACGGTACGGGCAAGGGTAAAAGCACCGCGGCCATGGGGCTGGCGATACGCACGCTGGGGCACGGCGGGCGGGTCTACATCGGGCAGTTTATCAAGACGATGCGCTACGGCGATGTGCTCTTTCTGGAGCAACATACGAAGCGTGAGGAGTGTGCCGTCGAGCTGTACGGATCGATGTACGGTGGCACGGGTTGCCTGATAGACCATGCGGCTAGTGCTCAGGACGTGCAGGCTGCCGAGCAGGGGCTGGCACGAGCCGTCGAGCAGATGTGCTCGGGACAGTACGACTTAGTCATTTGGGATGAGGTCTCGATGGCTGTCGGCTTGGGCTTGCTCAGGATCGAGGCGCTCATCGATGCTATAAAAAAGCGCCCCGATGAGTGCGAATTGGTACTCACGGGACGACACTACTGTGAGGAGTTACTGCCATATTGCCAGCTTGTCACTAACTTTGCAGAGGTCAAGCACTATTACCACGAGGGCATCCTCTCTCGTACTGGGATCGAGCATTGACCCGCTTAGCTTTTAATTCATATGATACGTATCACACAATACATCTTACCGCTGCTCCTCGGACTCTCACTGCTCTCCTGCAATAAGGAGCAGCAGAGCCAGCAGACGGCTCAGGGAGAAGAGGAGACACCCCGCGTGGCTACCCCCTTTGAGGCGGATAGCGCTTACAACTTTGTCGCCAAGCAGGTCGCCTTCGGACCACGCATCCCAGGTTCTGAGGGGCATACCGCTTGTCTCGCCTGGATGAAAGAGCGACTGACACAGTATGGCGCTACGGTCGTGGAGCAAAGCTTCGAGGCGACGGCGCATGACGGGACAAAGCTCCCGCTGACCAATCTGATTGCTTCGTACAATCCCGAAGCCTCTCAGCGAATCCTCCTGATGGCGCATTGGGATACACGCCCCTGGGCCGACAAAGATCCTAACCCTGCTAACCATACGCAGCCGATCCTCGGTGCTGACGATGGAGGTAGCGGTGTAGGCGTCCTGCTCGAAGTGGCTCGGCTACTGGGCAGTGTCGCAGCGCCTCAGACGATTGGAGTGGACATCGTGCTCTTCGATGGAGAGGACTACGGCACTTACTCCAACGAAGAGAGCTGGTGCCTAGGCTCTACTCACTGGAGCAAGAACCCGCATGTGGCTGGCTACCAAGCGATGGGTGGCATCCTGCTAGACATGGTCGGAGGGCGCGATGCGACCTTCTACTGGGAGTACTTCTCCAAGAGCTATGCCCCGCAGCTTCTTACGAAGGTGTGGAGCAAAGCGGCCGAGATAGGCGACGGATCCTACTTTCACCAAGCTGACGGCGGGGGCTTGACCGACGACCATGTGCCAGTCATTCGCAATCTTGGCATCCCCAGCATTGACATTGTCAACTATAATCCTCAGAGCGAGGAGGGCTTTGCCCCCTATTGG
Organism: Porphyromonas uenonis DSM 23387 = JCM 13868; assembly: GCF_000482365.1. Taxonomy (GTDB): domain Bacteria; phylum Bacteroidota; class Bacteroidia; order Bacteroidales; family Porphyromonadaceae; genus Porphyromonas; species Porphyromonas uenonis. The sequence continues at coordinate 56,713 of NZ_KI535309.1, forward strand.
CACACACTTCAAGACAACATGAGCAACATCTCGGCGGAGACGCTAGGTGCTGTCGGACATACCGTCATGGCAGTGCTCAAGGATCTAGATGCTCAACACTGATTAGCTTCCTAAACTTATGACTATAGACGAACGGCAAGAGGAACTTATCTCACAGTTTGAACTGGTAGACGACTGGATGGATCGATACCAAATGATCATCGATCTGGGCGACCAGCTGGAGCCTGTCGAGGACTCGGAGCATACGACCGAAAACCTCATCGACGGCTGTCAGAGCCGCGTGTGGATCATCATATCACCACAGGAAGACGGCACGCTACACCTCAAGGCTGACAGCGATGCGCTCATCACCAAGGGCATTGCCGCCATGCTCCTCTACTGCTACAATGACCAGCCTGCACAGGCTATCGTAGAGACACCGCTTTACTTCATTGACCGACTGGGACTCCAGTCACACCTCTCACCGACACGAAGCAACGGTCTTCAGTCGATGTACGAGACGATCAGACGACGTGCTCAGGAGTTTCTGAGCCACTAGGAGATAGATTATGACCCCTTTTAGACAGATTGATGTAGCCGACCGCTCCACAGTCTTTCCTTATATATATTATGGTGCAGAGCCGATCTGCGACATCTCCTTTGCCAATCTTTATGGCTGGGCGGTACAGTACGAGACCTCGTGGGCGATCGGTGGCACACAGACACTGGTGATCCGCTTTCGCTCACCACGCCGAGACCACCCCGTCTACCTCTGCCCCTTCTGTCGTGATGACAACTCCTGGACGACGACCATCAAGGAGCTCATGGAGATCTCCGAGCAGGAGGCTTATCCACTCGTCTTCATGGGCGTTACGCCAGGCTGCAAGGAGCGCTTGGAGAAGCTCTTTCCCGATGAGTTCGTCCATATTCAGGACGACGACTACATCGACTACGTCTATCTCAGGGAAAAGCTCGCACGGCTCAATGGCAAGAAGCTTCAGTCGAAGCGCAATCACATCAACCGCTTCGAAGCTTCCTACCCCGACTACCGCTACCTGCCCATCACCACGGACGACCTAGAGCGTGTAGCGCACTTTGCCGATGAGTGGCTAGCGCATGCTGAGGCGACGGGAGATCCTGACCCCAGCTTGCATACAGAGCGCAAGGTCATCCAGCGATTCCTAGACAACTATGAGGCGCTGGAGATGCGTGGCGGGATGATCGAGATCGGAGGCGAGATCGTTGCCTTTACACTTGGGTCGCCCATCACGGAGGACACCTTTGACGTGCATATTGAGAAGGCGCGCACCGACATCGATGGCGCCTATACGATTATCAACCGTGAGTTCGCCCGTAGCATCCCCGAGCAGTACACCTATGTCAATAGGGAGGAAGACCTTGGCCTGCCTGGCTTGCGTCAGGCGAAAGAGTCTTATCGCCCTGAGATACGCCTCGTCAAGCACACCTGCGTGTGGCGTCGTCCCGACTGGGCTGGCGAACTGGAGTCCTAAGCATGAGACCGAAGTTTGAGACGCAGCGACTCTACGAAGAGATCTGGCGCACTACCTTTGGGGATAGCGATGACTTCATCGCGCTCTACAGTCGTACCACCTTTGACCCTCGTCGCACCCATCTGCTCACGACGCTAGACCAGGGCCGTGCACTCAGTCATGTGCAGTACCTCCCCTACCTAATGCGCTACCGTGACCAGTTGTGGCATGCTGGCTACATCTCGGGCGCAGCCACCGCAAGCGACCAGCGAGGCAAAAGGCTCGTGCAGCATCTCATGCGAGAGAGTCATCAGCAGATGTGGCGAGACGGGTGTCTTTTTGCCTTCCTCATACCAGCCGAAGAGTGGCTCTATCACTTCTATCGCAAGATGGGCTACGCCACGCTCTATGGCAAGCGCCTTACTCCTACTCTAGAAGGGAAGCCCACCGACCGACCCTCTGGCGAAGCTTGGCAACAATACCGAAGTTGGCAGGCTGCACTGGCCGAGCACTACCCCACCGTCGCGCATAGCTACCATCAGTGGCGCACGCTCCTAGCGAGCTTAGCACTCGAGGACGGCGGCATCGGTACGATCGGAGAGACAACCTACTATTATTATAGAGATGCTGAGGGAAAGAGGCAAAGTATCCTCGCCATCCCCCCTGCGAAGGTGCCTGCCGACAAACCTTTTGACCTAAAAGCCCCCTTCGGTATGCTACGTCCCCTGCGCATTGCTGAGTTGCTCGGCTGGGCTATCAAGCTAAGCCTGCTGGAGGTGGATCAGCTCGCTTCCGCAGCGCTCTATATAGATCCAGAGCGCATCGTCTTTGACCTACTCGACGAACAGATTCCGACGAATAGCGGTCGCTACTGTCTCCTACGCCAGCGTCGCCAGCTCCTCTTCGCGCCACGTCCTAGCAAGCGGCTCGTCAGTCCGCTTACACCCGACCAACTCCTCGCAGCGCTACCCACCCTTCAGCATACGTTGGTCTACGCCATGATGGAGTGAGCCCCGCTCGTTGTCTAGAGAAGGAAGCTTAGCGAACGCTCGCTTGAGAGCGGCCTTGTAGCTGTCCCGCAGACTGCCGCGTGGGAGCACCACTGCCAGCGCCGAGTGGCTGCGTCTGAGATTTATCGTCTTGCTCTTTATCCTTGGGCGGAGCACCTATCTCCACCTCTTCGCCACGCGCTCGCGCCTCTCGCTCCTCGGCACGTGAGGGCAGCCCCATGATCTTACGCTCGCGATCCGTCGGGTTCCACCGCTTGCCGTAGCGCTCCCGCATACGCTGAGCGTACTCGACGTTGAGGTCTCGCTTCTGATTAGTCTCATTAGCACGGTTGCCATCACCCTCCGCTGGCTTATCACCCTCCAGGTCCTTCGGACGCTGCTCTGCTAGAGGCGTACCATCGTATGCCCACTTCTGCTCTGTGGCAAAGCGCGCCTGCACATTTACCGACTGAGGTAGATAGCGCACAGGCTCAGGAGGCGTCGCTGGGTAGATGCCCCCATCCCAAGAGCCATTCTCATTCAGGTCTACATAAAGCTTGAGAAAGTAAGCTCCAGGAGCCAGCTCCGTAAAGGATACCAAGCCTGCGCTGTCAGGCTGAGCAGTCGCTAGAATCTCCTCCTTACTACTGAGTAGGTAGACGTAGAGCGGATGCTCCGTAGGGTGTCCCGTGAGCGTGATCGCTAGGGAGCCCAGCTCAGTGGCGGAGGCTATCTTGAGATCTTTTTGCGCAGGAGCACTGGTCCCCCCATAGAGTCCCGTGATGGCAGCCGTATCTACCGTGAGACGATACGTGGTGCCTGGCTCTTTGGCAAAGTCCACCAACCATCGGCAGCGTCGTATGCTGTCAGGTCGTAACTGGCAAGGGATCGGATGCGGCACCGAGTCGACCAACTTAGCGAGCTGCACCTGCGCCGTGTCAATGGCTAGAATCGGCACATCATAGCTAATCCATAGGGAGTCACGCGTCGTCTCCTTATGGATATCTTCTTGCGAAAGGATCGTGACAGCCCTGAGCTCACGCTGTGTCTCTGCCAGAGCGGTGGTGTCACTAGCATGGCTGAGGCCATCGGCAGCTGTCTCGGGGGCTTCTACCTTCGGTTGCTTCTTTGGCTTAGCTTTAGCCTTTGCCGCTTGCACTCTGGGGGCATGCAGCGTCATCGTATCAAGCTTATTGATCGGACTGCCTATTGAGTCAGTCGTAGGATAGGCGAATGCCACCACGACAGAGTCTCTCGCCAGTGAGTCGTGAGGAGAAAGCCAGTAGGTGAGACTCTTGCGATCGGTCGAGAGGTCAGGATAGTAGCTCGTAGGTGTCGTCAGGTAGTCTGGCGAGAGGATCTTGATCTGAGGTAGCGTGTCTATAGGCTCCGTAAAGGTCGCCATCAGGGACATCGAGTCACGTCGCACCAGTCGCTCGAGGCGGACAATGTGCGTCTTCGGACGGGTCAGCAGGAGGACAAGGTCGTTGGGCAGGTAAACGTAAGGCGAGATGCTGTCTGTGGCCGTGGCAGTCGTATCTGTAGCAGTCGTAGGAGTTTGTTCCTTAGCAATCAAGCTGTCTGCACGCACCCCAAGTGAGTCCGCCACATTGCCAAGCGAGTCTACCTTTGTCTCCTTTGTTTCCTTGGCGGGCATCAGAGCCGAGCGAGGTACCACCTCGGTACGGAAGCTGTCGAGCGTGATAGCAAAGCTCTCGTTCGGAGCGTTGTAACTATAGCTACGATCCATATCGACCAGTGCGATGGCATAGTAATCGCCGTCCCGTACATTCTGCAGAGTAAAGTGTCCCTTGTCGTCCGTATAGGTCATACGGGTCATCGGCCGGTCTAGTGAGTCCGTAGGAAGTGGCGTATTATAGACACCCGCTAGGATACGAGGCACTGGCTGTAGCGTATAGGCATCGAGCGCCTGCCCCGAGACCTGCATCGTGTCTAGGTAGTCACCGGTACTGAAGGCGTAGACATACTGCTCTATGTAGTTGCCCTCGTTATAGTCCTTGATAGCACGATTGAAGTTGATCGTGTAGGTCGTGTTTGCGATGAGACTATCTTGGTAAGTGACAACCAGCTGCTTCTGATTGACCAAAGCCTTCGGCGGGATGCGCTGTGGCGGCGAATAGATTATCTTGTCCTCGCCTCGCTCCAGCTGTATGTACTCATCGAAGGTGATGCGCACACGATGCGTCGAGACATTTGTACTCCCCATCTCAGGCGTGCAGCGCACGACCCGAGGCGGGGTCATATCGTAGGGTCCACCCTCAGGCGAAGATTGCTTGGCACACCCCGCAGCGCCTAGGATTAGGAGCAGGAAGGTAACTAAGAGCGTGGAGAAGTGCTGGTGCGAATGAAGCATATGCGATGGCGACTGTGTCGTTAGAAAGTTCCCTCACGAAGAAGCTGCGGCTCCGCACCCGTACAGTCAATGATTGCGCCATGACCGCCTGGAGCCACACCACCGTCGATGATCAAATCTACCTGATGCCCGTAATACTCCTCGATGAGCTCTGGATCTGTCAGGTAGTTCGTGTCATACCCCTCAGGCAGATCAGGCAGTGAGCCGGTCAGGAGCGGAGCCTCCAGCTCCTCCAGGATGATCCGTGTCACGGGATGCTTGCAGAGCTGCACGCCCACCTCTTTGCGCTGGCGGAAGGGCATCGGCAGTGTCGTCGTCGGAGGCAGTATATAGGTTGCTGGCTCGTACTTGCCCGACTTCATCAGGGCAAAAGTTTCATCCCCCAGCTTAGCATATTGTGCTACCTCGCCAAGGTCTTGGCACATAATCGCCAATGTGTGGCGCTTGCTGTCCACCCCTTTGATCTGGCACACCTGCTCCACGGCACGCTTCTTCAGTGCCGAGCAACCGAGCGCATAGCCTACACCCGTAGGATAGATGATGACTCCGCCACTCTCCAGGCATTGGACCACCTCACGCACTACAGCGTAGTCAGGTGTGTCAGCGTATATCTTCGTTAGCATATGATGTTAGAGCGCATAGAGGTAAGCGATCTCCTCAGCCCAGAGCTCAGGCACAGGCGTCTCTAGGACGATCGGGATATTGTCTAGGTGTGGGTCGTCCATCAGCATTTTGAATAGCTCCGTACCCATAAAGCCCTTGCCGATAGACTCGTGTCGATCCACACGCGTGCCCAAGTCCTTCTTGCTGTCATTCAGATGGATAGCACAGAGCTTGTCGTAACCGATGATGTCGTCGAAAGCTTGCCACATAGCCGTGTAGCCATCAGCCGTACGTATCTCATAGCCAGCCGCCAACGTGTGCGCCGTGTCGATGCAGACGCCCACACGGCTAGCATCGTCAACGTGCGAGATGATGTAAGCGAGCTGCTCGAAGGTATAGCCCACGTTGGTTCCTTGACCCGCCACATTCTCCAGCACCAGCTTGACGCCCTCCGACTCAGCCAAGACAGCATTCATCTCAGCTGCGATGTACTCCATGCACTGCTCCTCGGAGATCTCCTTGAGGTGGCTCCCAGGGTGGAAGTTGAGCAGACTCAGCCCCAGCTGCTCGCAGCGGTGCATCTCGTCGATCATTGCTTGGCGACTGCGCAGGCGCTTGGCAGCGTCCGCATTACCTATGTTATATAGGTAGCTCGCATGGGGTAGGATATGCTCCCGTCGGATGCCCACCTGGTCGCAATTTGCGATGAAAGCATCGATCTGCTCCTTGGTGTAAGGCTTAGCCTGCCACTGGCGCTGATTCTTGAGGAAGAACGCGAAGGCACGTGCGCCCAGTTCGCCAGCACGCAGCGGCGCTTCCTCCACGCCACCGGCAGCGCTCACGTGCGCTCCGATATATTTATTAGGATGTTTGGTGTAGCTCATGATGGGAAAAACGACTAGTGATATAACCCTAGCTCTCGCAAAGATACAAAATGAGCCCGAATGAAGCGCCCACTCCACCAGGGCTGATGCATTATAACCAGTCGTCTAGGAGCTGCACATGACGATAACCAGGAATACACGGTGCGACTAGCGATACAGAGTGGCTATGGGACCTCTCTGATTACGCCTTCCTCCCGAAGAATTAAATTCCTACCTAGGAATTTGCCCAATAAGTACCTAGGAATTTGCCCAATTCCTACCTAGGAAATAAAAAATTCTTCGGAGGAATCAAATGAAACTTCGGAGGAATCAAATCATAAGTCCGAAGAATTTTTTATTTCCTAGGTAGCAAATCAAAAATATCTACGGAGGAATTTGGGCAATTCCTAGGTAGGAAATGGGGAGAGGATCAAAATGAGAGGTTAGTCCTTAGGAGCACTCGAGGCATTAGGAGCACTAGCAAGTCTTGACGAGCGCTCTGAAAGATACGTTCCCAAACCAACTTAACTGAAAATATCAAACGGTTTCAGACATTTGGCACAGGCACGTACTAATAGACCTCTTTTTCTATCTCGTTTGCTTACTTTTGCGCCCAGTAATCCATTTTCAATACATGATGAAGCTAAGAAAACTACTTTTTGCCCCCTTGGCGAGTCTGCTCTTCTTGCCACTCCACGGGGCTATTGACGAGACACCCGTGGTCACGGACTCGGTAATGAGCTACGAGCTGGACGAGGTGCGGGTGATCACGAGCCGTCCGCTACTACGTCAGGCGGGGCTGATGATGAGCACGCCTGGCGCTATGAGCCTGGTGACTCCGACCATGCTACGAGAGTATGACATCAAGCATCTCTCAGACTTGACGGGCGTGGTGCCTAATCTCTACATGCCAGACTACGGCTCACGTCTCACCTCGCCGATCTATATGCGTGGCATCGGGACGCGTAGTGGCGGACAGTCCACCGCTTTCTTTATCGATGGGGTTCCTGTGCTCAACCAGTCGATCAATCGCTACCTCCTCGGCATCGAGTCTATTGAGGTGATGAGCGGTGCGCACAGCAATATCTATGGTCGCAACGCTATGGCGGGGACGATCCTGCTGACCTCTCGCTCGCCTATTGACGACCCTGCACTGGATGTAACGGCTAGAGCCGGCAATCACGGGATCATCGAGGGAGCGGCGCGACTAGCTCACGCCTTTAACTCCAAAGTGGGCCTGGCCCTCGGTGGGTACTATAATAGGAATAGTGGGTTCTATACGAATGCTTTCGACAATCGTTCTGCTGATGCGGAGGAGGCGTACGGTGCTAACCTGCACTTCGAGTGGCGCCCCGATGCGACGCAAAGACTTCGCCTGGCTGGCGTCTGGGATGGGGTACGGCAGGGAGCTTTCCCCTATGCGATGATCCATCCTAAGAGTGGCGAGACGATGCCGATCAACTACAACGCACCTGGTTCCTACGACCGTACCATCGGTGAGGCGCGTCTGGCTTATGACAAGAGCTGGGACGAGATACGTCTAGACTTCACCACGAGCTATCAAGCGCTCAGAGATAATATGCTGATGGATCAGGACTACACGGCTCGGGATATCTTTACGATCAACCAAAAGCAGCATCAAGATGCGGTCACGGCAGATCTCATCTTGCGAAACCGTGAGCAGACGACCTACAACTGGACTGTGGGTGTCAATGGTATCTACCAGATGAATCATATGGAGGTGCCCGTAGCGATACGCCCCGACGGCTTGATGGCGATGATACAGCCAGGACTGAACAAAGCGAACAAAAATGACAAGGTGCCTGTACTCCTGACGGTCGATGCCTCTAAGGAGCGGGTCAACCACAATCTCTTTGACAAGCGTAGCTACGGTGTCGCTCTTTATCACGAGAGCAACCTGCACGAGCCATTTGGCTGGACGGGCTTCGACCTTAACCTGGGCGTACGCCTTGATGCGGAGCGTCAGGCGATGGACTTCGATAGCGACTTTAGCCTAGGGCTAGACGTGGCGCCGAAGGTAAAGCCCGATGCAAAGAGACACTTTGACGCGACGAGTCGTCTGAAGGGTGAGGGCGGTTATCAGGACTTCTTCCAGATCCTGCCGAAGCTATCGCTGAGTTATCGCCCCACGGCTGGTAGTTACCTCTTTGTCGCAGCCTCCAAGAGCTACAAGACGGGTGGTTACAATGAGCAGATGATGACTGAGGTGCTCATGCAGCAGACTCAGCGCGAGATGATGGCGCTGGTCATGTCGCAGGGCAAGCAGCAACCACAGGTGCAGAATGGCGATGCGAATCTAGCAGCCTTCAAGCCTGAGCATGCTTACAATCTAGAGTTGGGCGGACGACTCCTGACGCTACAAGATCGTCTCTTCGTATCGGCTACGCTCTTCGGTTCGTGGATACGAGACCTACAGGTGGCTCGCTTCGTAACGACCGGTACGGGTCGTACGACGGTCAATGCGGGCAAGGCACTCTCGCTCGGTGCTGAGGCGAGTGTCAAGGCGCGTCTATGGCGCTCACTAACGATCTCGGCGCAGTATGGCTATACGCACGCAACCTTCCAGGACTACCTCACGAGCCGTGCCAATCCTCAGGGTGGCGCACCGATAGAGGTGAACTACAAGGGGAACTTTATCCCTTACGTTCCTGCGCATACCTACGCTACGATGCTTCAGCTGAACGAACCTATCCAGACCTCTTGGCTCAAGGGCGTACTCGCCTCCGTGGAGCTACGTGGCAATGGACCGATCTACTGGGAGTCGGAGAATAAGCACCAGCAGGCACCCTACATGACGCTCGGAGCTCGCCTCGGAGTACGTTTCCCCTACGTGACGGTAACCCTGTGGGGTCGTAACCTGACGGATACGCGCTATGCGACCTTCTACTTCCAGTCGTTTGGCAATTCGTTCCTCCAGCAGGCTCAGCCACGCACCTTCGGTGCAGACCTCTCCTTCCACTTCTAGAGAGGCCTTCGGTTAGTCCATTTCGCAAAAATAGCCACCCACTCGCTGTAGAGAGGGTGGCTATTCTTATATATGGAAGGCTGGTTAGTCCGCCGGCTGGAACTTGTCCTCGCCCTGCGTGCTGAGTGCTAGGCAGAGGACGAACATCATACCGATGAGGTAGTTGGCCATATAGCTCACAAGGTCTACATTGCAGAGTATGATCCATAGGGAGGTTAGGACGACGAGAGCCTTATTGCGCTGGCGACGAGCTGTCCAGAGCATAGAGCCGAGGATAGAGATCCAGAGTAAAAGTCCGATGATGCCACTCTGGACGAGCGACTGCATATATTGATTGTGGAAGTGTATGATAAAGCTCTCCTGCTCGGTATTAATCGACAGGGGGAGTAAGAGTCGATAGACATAGTCTAGTCCTCCACCGATCCAGACGGGAACCTCACGGAGGGCTTGATAGCTCATCTGTAAGAGGTCGTTGCGGATGCCCCCTCCTAGATAGCCTTCTACAAGATTAGGTGAGGTGGTATAGACAATGGTAAAGAGGCTAGCTCCAGCGAGCATCAGGTAGGTGACGACGAGGTGAGGCTGACGTCGTGTGACTTTGATCCAGTCAAGGAGATGGCAGACGACGGCATACACTACCAGGAGAAGCGTCATCAGGAGCAGATAGCGCGCCTGCAGCGCACAGGCGTAGAGGATGACCCCAAGGAGTAGGCACTCAGCCTGGAGGCGTAGAGAGCGACTGCTACTACGTATGGTCATCACAATGGGAGTCAAAAGAAAGACGCCGAGATACGTGTAGTGCGTGAAGGTAAAGGGCATCAGCATGTGAGAGCTACTAACGACAAAGCCAGCTTCACCTAGATAATACTTATTTAGCGTCAGTGTAATGAACGGGCTACTGCCACAGCTGATTAGTAGTGCGTAGAAAAAGACTAGGAAGGTCACGATGTAGATCCACCCGATGCGTAGTGCACTGAGCCAAAAGCTCTGCATCAGTCGCTGCGAAGCCCCACTATAGATGAAGAAGCAGAGGGGGATGATGAGGAGCCAAATCTCTTTGTCCCAATAGCTAAAAGCCAACCCTCTGTCGGTAGACCAGCCCACGGCGACGATGAGTGTGTAGAGGACGTAGAGAGCGACACAGAGGAGTAGCGGGTAGAGCGGTCTGGCACGAAGCGTCTGTAGGAGAGGGCCTTGTCGTCGCCAGCGGTTGTCGATGAGTATACCGAGGAGGAAGGGCGTTACCAACCCTAGGTAACTAGTCACCACGCCAAGCAATAGGTTCGCATAGCCTAAGCCGAAGCAGAGGAGGGGGGCGAAGTGATGTCGGTAGTCTAGCTTTGCTCCAGTCGTACGGGACGCCCCTTTCTCCAAGAGCCATGGGAGGAGCAAAGCGCCAAAGACCATGAGCAGGCTCACGGTGAGTAGCAAGGGAGTGAAGCGGAGTACATCTACGGCGAGGAGCGAGCCAGGCGTATGCCGAGGATAGGCTCCCGTGAGGGCTACGATGCCTGCGACAACGAGTGCTATGACTAAGATAACTAGGTAGAAGTAGCGCGAGATACCTCTAGCGACGTCGGTGTGTGAAGACATAAGAGTGCTATATAGATGAGTGATTGCAGCGTGGTGAGTAGACCATCTGCGGGAAGTCGTGTGGATCAAAGCGCCAGCGCTTATGGCTCCAGAGCCAGCGATGTGGGGCTAGACGAATGTTCTCCTCGAGCTGTGCCACGTAGTCGTCGATGAGCTGGTATTGTAGCTCGCTCGTCGGATGCTCACAGAGCAGACGGAAGGTGCCGACCCACTGCTTAGCTTGGTCGTCATGGCGAATCTCACAGAAGAGGAGCGGTATCTGTAGCTTGGTAGCTAGATGGCTCCACCCTGTGACAAAGGAGGTGGTGCGCCCGAAGAGCACCGAAGCGTAGCGCATCTGCTCGTAGCTAGGTGATTGGTCAGCTAATAGACAGTAGATATGCATACGGGTATCGTGCTCCTGATCTCGATGCCGTAAGATGTCCCGAGCTAGCTGACTCATCTCGATACAGTGAGCGTAGTGCTGCTCCCGCATCTCATGGGTGAGCTGGTCTGCGACGGGATCGTGCAGTCGCTTGTAGATGACATGGAGCTGATAGCGACTACGGTCTAGGTGTAGTGATGAAGAGCCCATCAGTTCCCAAGGACCAATGTGTCCCAAGAGGGCGAAAACTTGTCGGTGCCCGGCCTCGTAGAGTTGGTCTAGTAGCTCCGTCTGCTCAAGACGAAAGAGCTGGCGCACCCGTTCGTCAGAGCCGTAAGCGTAGCGAGCCTCGTGAAGCATCAGCTCTGCGAGGTGACGGTAGAAACGCTTGCCGACAGTCTTTTGCTCAGCGGGAGAGAGGTCCGTGAGCGTGAGGCGAATGTTCTCCTCCACCACCTGACGGCGGTACTTAAAGAGATGATAGAGGAGCCAGTCCAACGAGGGAACCAGCACCTTGTCAACGAAAGAGCGTGGCAAGCGTGCCAAGCCCCGCAATGTAGAGCGCATCAGCCGAAGCCTTAGTCGCTGCCATCGTGTGAGCTGGTTACTCTGCGCCATCGTCCGTCAGATCGCTATAGTCTTGGTAGAGGAAGTCGTTGTAGGGGTAGCGCTGTATGTGGATCTCTTTGACACGATCGTAGAGGAGTCGTCGCAGCTCGTCCATACCTTCGCCCGTGCGTGCCGAGATGAAGGTACAGTCGTTGCCCATGCGCGCCATCCAGCTCTTCTCGAGCTCCTCCCGTGTGCGGTTAAGCTTGGTCGCCGGCGTCAGATCGTCGGGATCCTTGGGGATATGCTGGTAAGCGTCGATCTTGTTGAAGACCAGGATCTGCGGTTTGTCGCCCAGCGCATCAATCTCTCGGAGCGTCTCCGTGACCACTGCTATCTGATCCTCAAACTCGGGGTGCGAGATGTCCACAACGTGCAGGATCAGGTCCGACTCGCGCACCTCATCGAGGGTACTCTTGAACGACTCCACCAGCTGTGTCGGGAGCTTGCGTATGAAGCCCACGGTGTCGGCTAGAAGGAAGGCAAGATTGCCCAAAACGACCTTACGAACGGTCGTATCGAGCGTCGCAAAGAGCTTGTTCTCGGCAAAGATGTCGCTCTTCGCCAGGACATTCATCAGCGTAGACTTGCCCACATTCGTGTAGCCGACGAGAGCGACACGCACCATCTTGCCACGGTTCTGGCGCTGTACGCTCTTCTGCTTGTCGATCTTCTTGAGCTGCTCCTTGAGCTGCGAGATCTTGCGTAGGATGATCCGTCGGTCGGTCTCTAGCTGCGTCTCACCTGGACCACGTAGCCCGATGTTACCACCACGCTGCCGCTCGAGGTGCGTCCACAGTCGGGTCAGACGCGGGAGCATATATTGGTACTGCGCCATCTCCACTTGCGTCTTGGCGTGAGCCGTCTGCGCTCTTGTGGCGAAGATGTCGAGTATGAGCGAAGTGCGGTCCAGAATGCGGATGCCGAGCTGACGCTCTATGTTGCGCAGCTGATTGGGCGCCAGCTCATCGTCAAAGATTGCCAGCCCCACCTCGTGAGCAGAGACATACTCGGTGATCTCGTCGAGCTTGCCTTTGCCCACAAAGGTGGCGGGGTTCGGCGTGTCGAGACGCTGTAAGAAGCGTGCCACAGGCTCTGCCCCAGCAGTCTCTGAGAGAAAGGCCAGCTCATCAAGATACTCCTCCGCCTGTGTCTCCGACACGTCGGGCGTGATGAGACCCACGAGGATCGTGCGCTCACTAGATTGAGAAGTCTTGATAAACTCTTTCATACAGGAGGACTAATAGATAGCGTACGACTTCTCACGCATCGCCTGATCATCGGCGAAGAGATGTACCCAGGGAATCTTCGCCGCGAGGAAGTTGGCGGGATAAGCCTTCGCCTCGGGCAGTAGATTGATAATGTGTCCCACAGCATGGCGCACATCCTGTCCGAGCGCGAGGAAGACCAGACGCTTAGACTCCTCGAGGGCCTCCAGCGTGACGGTAACCAGCTGACGCTGCTCACCCTGCTCGGTAGTCATCTCGTTGGGTGCGAAGACATCGTCCGAGATGTACAGCTCCACCTGATCGGGATAAACCCCAGCAAGATGACCGTCCACGCCCATCTCCAGGAGAGCTAGGTCAAACTGCGGGCGGCCGTCCAGGTGTCGTACACGCGCCGCTAGATGTTGCTGCAGAGCCGTCGCAGCCTGTGCGGGTTCTTGTGCGGGCTCCTCCAGAGCGTGGATATGATCTGCAGGGATCTGTAGCGGATCAAAGAGCAAGCGCTGTAGTCGTGAGCGGTGCGCTAGGTCGGCTCCGCCCAGCTGCTCGTGAAGGAGGTAGAAGTGTACCCGATCCCACGCTATGCGACTGCGCCAAGGCTCCGATGTGAGCGCCTTGGCCAAGATCTCCGCATGCTCCTCTAGTGAGAGTGCTAGATGAAAGTCGCCTTCGGTCGCCTCAACCGCCTCAGCGATAAACTGTGCGAGCTGTGTCGTGACTAGCTCGGGGGTACTGTATTGATGATAGTTCATAGGGTATATGCTAGGTTAGTAGTTATAAGATAAAAGTGTCGTGACCATCATCCTCGTAGGCAGTTACTCCTCCCAGATGATGTCATCGATGAGGTCGTGATCCTCCTCCACCTTTAGCTTAGGTAGCGGGTTGTCTGGATCATCGTCCTCTTGTGTGGTTCGGTCGTTGAGCGGTTGGCGTAGGATCTCGTTAGGATCGTGTAGCGAGGGCGCATTGATCTCTCGCCATATCAGGTCCTTCAGCTCGGTCAGTCCTCGCTGTGCCACGGCAGAGATAAAGATCGTCGGCACCTCTTCGGGGAGCGTCTCCGAGACCAGGTCGATCAGCTCGCTGTCCGCCATATCTATCTTGGTGATCGCCAGGATGTGTCGCTTGTCGATCAGCCCAGGGTTGTACTCCTCCAGCTCACGGCATAGCATCCGATACTCGGCAATGATGTCGGGGCTGTCGATAGGCACCATAAAAAGCAAGATCGAGTTGCGCTCGATGTGTCTGAGGAAGCGAAGCCCTAGGCCCTTGCCCTCGGCAGCTCCCTCGATGATACCAGGAATGTCCGCCATTACGAAGGAGCGGTTGTCACGATAGGAGACCATCCCGAGGTTTGGCTGTAGCGTCGTGAAGGGATAGTCCGCAATCTTAGGCTTCGCCGCTGAGAGTGCGGCAAGAAGTGTCGACTTGCCCGCATTAGGCAGGCCTACCAGTCCCACATCGGCCAGCGTCTTGAGCTGTAGCACCACGAGACGCTCCTGACTAGGTTCGCCAGGCTGTGCATAGCGAGGCGCTTGGTTTGTCGAGGTTTTGAAGAAGTTATTGCCCTTGCCCCCACGACCGCCAGGGAGGAGGAGGTGTCGCTCGCCATGCTGCGACACATCTAGGATAAACTCGCCCGTCGTGGCGTCATGCACGCTCGTCCCGCAAGGCACCTCAATGACAATGTCAGGCGCATCGGCACCCGTCTGCAGCTTAGCACCGCCCGCTCCGCCATTCTCAGCGATGATATGACGGTTGTAGCGCAGGTGTAGGAGCGTCCAGTAGTTTTGGTTAGCCTCTATATAAATGCTACCGCCACGGCCACCGTCACCTCCGTCGGGACCACCCTTGGGGATGTACTTCTCACGACGAAAGTGTGCCGATCCTCTACCGCCCTTGCCCGAGCGGAGATAGATCTTGACATAATCTACAAAGTTGCTCTCACCTGCCATTGTTTACTTATTGTCCTGTATGCTCTTGTCTATAGCCACAAAGATAGCCTCCGTGATCTGCTCTATGGAGCCAGCGCCTGGCACCTCGTAGTGTAGCCCCTTGCGGTGGTAGTAGTCTACGATCGGGAGCGTACGCTCGTTGTAGACACGTATACGGTCAGCGATCACCTCGGGCGTATCATCAGCGCGACCCTCTATCTTGGCGCGATTGAGGAGTCGTGTGCGAAGCTCCTCTTCGGGCACCTTGAGCTCGATCAGGCAGTCCACGCTCGTCTTGTCCTTCTCTAGGAGAGCATCCAGCGCCTCGGCCTGAGCTACCGTACGAGGGAAGCCGTCGAAGATAACGCCATCGACACCCTCGGGCAGATGGTGTAGCTCGTTGGCTATAAGGTCGATGATGGTCTCGTCATCTACGAGATGCCCCTGGGATATGATGCTCTGCACACGCTTGCCTAGCGGAGACTGGCGAGCGATCTCTTGGCGAAGTAGATCGCCCGTAGAGATATGCTCTAGGTGATAACGTTGCTCTATGAAGTGGCTCTGTGTACCCTTGCCAGCGCCAGGAGCGCCGAAGATTATTACGTGGATCATTGCTTTTAGTAGTGGTTTAGATGGTCTCTGTGGACCGTATGATTATTCCTGTATGATTACTCTTTAAGTATATAGATGTCATCGAGCATACGTCCTCGGTCGTTGTAGTCGAGGCCGTGGCCGACGATGAAACTGTTGTGGATCTCCATACCCACATAGTCGGCATGGATAGGACACTGGAGCGCCTCGGGCTTGAGTAGCATAGTAGCTATGCGCACCTCGGCAGCGCCGTCAGCGAGAAACTTCTCCTTGAGCTTCATCATCGTAAAGCCCGTGTCGATCAGATCCTCTATAATGATGACCAGACGACCCGCTAGAGGCGCTGTCACGGGCATCACCTCCTTGAGCTGGTAGGTGCTCCCCATGCCTGAGTAGCTGGAGTAGCGTGCGAAGGCCACCTCTGCAGACGTATTGATCGCCTGCAGCAGCTCTGCGGCAAACATAAAGGAGCCGTTCATAATGCAGACAAAGAGTGGGTCACGTTCCTCCGTGTCGTGGCGTATCTGCTCCGCTAGTCGCCGTGTGGCAGCACGTAGCTGCTCGCCCTTGATGTATGGTACAAAGGTCTTGTCGTGTACTATAATCTCCTGATCAGTCATAGTGAAAATAACAAGCTGGCGGTCTCTCATAGCGGAGGCCGCCTTCTTTTTTTACTGTTGTGTGTAGCACAAAGGTACAAAAATAGGTGATGCCCCACCCCTCTTCGTGCCGCAGGACTGACGCAAGGGCTGAAGCAGTATAGAAAAAATGAGCTCCTCTCATTTCCTACCTAGGAATTTCCACAATTGCTACCTAGGAAATGGGCAAATTCTTCGGACTTATTTTTTGATTCCTCCGAAGTTTCATTTGATTCCTCCGAAGTTTCATTTGATTCCTCCGAAGTATTTTTTATTTCCTAGGTAGGAATTGGGCAAATTCCTAGGTACTTATTTGGCAAATTCCTAGGTAGGAAATTTGTAGCGAAGCCTCGAGCGAATGCTTTTATTAGAGGTAAGCGCTTAGCAGACACAGCGATAGTGCGATCAACGACAAATAAGAGAGAGGTGACCTCCCGATGGGACATCACCTCTCTTACTATTTGCTATGGTTAGTCTCAGGGGGTGCTGGGCACCGCTCCGTGACTTCCACTATTTGTTACTCAGCGCTCTCTAGACGCTCCTTGAGAGCTGCTAGCTCGTCCAGGTCTCCGAGAGTAGCACGCTCTACGCTCTGCTGTGTAGCTGCGACAGCTGCAGCATCACGTACCTGCTGGTTGCGCTCCTCGCTAGCAGCCTGACGACGCTCTGCACGCTCAGCATCCTCGTGGATACGGCTGTGAGAGACGATGATGCGCTGCATCTCGGGGTTGAAGTCTAGGATCTTGAAGGGGAGCTTCTCGTCTACAGCAACGCTCGTGCCGTCCTCCTTGATGAGGTGCTTAGGTGTGGCAAATGCCTCGACACCGTAAGGTAGCGCGATGGTGGCACCCTTCTCATTCATACGAACGACTGTACCCTCGTGGATAGAGCCGATGGTGAACTCCTTAGCGAACTCGTCCCAAGGATTCTCTGTCACCTGCTTGTGACCGAGGCTGAGACGACGGTTCTCCTTGTCGATCTCGAGGACCTGTACCTCGATCATCTGACCAACCTTGACGAACTCGTTGGGGTGCTTGACCTTGCGAGTCCAGGAGAGGTCGCTGATGTGGATCAGACCGTCGATACCCTCGTCTAGCTCAACGAAGACACCGTAGTTGGTGAAGTTGCGTACGCGAGCCTCGTGGTTGGACCCAACGGGGAAGCGCTGCTCGATGGTTTCCCATGGATCGGGCTTGAGCTGCTTGAGACCGAGGCTCATCTTGCGATCCTCGCGGTCGAGCATGAGGACGACAGCGTCTACCTCCTGACCTACTGTGAGGAACTCCTGAGCACTGCGTAGGTGCTGCGTCCAGGACATCTCGCTGACGTGGATCAGACCCTCGACACCTGGGATCACCTCTACGAATGCACCGTAGTCTGTGATGACTACAACACGACCATGGACGATGTCACCCTCCTTAAGGTTAGGATCGAGTGCATCCCATGGGTGAGGCATGAGCTGCTTGAGACCGAGAGCGATACGTGTCTTCTCCTCATCAAAGTCGAGGATGACCACGTTGATCTTCTCATCAATAGAGACCACCTCGGAGGGATCTCCGATACGACCCCAAGAGAGGTCGGTAATATGTATTAGACCGTCTACGCCACCGAGGTCGACGAAGGCACCATAAGAGGTGATACCCTTGACGACACCCTCGAGGACTTGACCCTTCTCGAGCTTGGAGATGATCTCCTTCTTTTGCTGCTCGAGCTCTGCCTCGATGAGGACCTTGTGCGATACGACTACGTTGCGGTACTCGGGGTTGACCTTGACGATCTTGAACTCCATCGTCTTGTCGACAAAAGCGTCATAGTCCTTGATAGGACGTACGTCGATCTGTGATCCTGGCAGGAAGGCCTCGATGCCGAAGACATCGACGATCATACCGCCATTGACACGGCTCTTGATGTAGCCGAGGATGACCTCGTCGTTTTCCTGAGCAGCAGCGATCTTCTCCCAAGCACGAGCAGCACGCGCCTTGCGGTGTGAGAGCTGTAGCTGACCATGGCGATCCTCCTTGCTCTCGACAAGTACCTCTACCTCGTCTCCGACCTTGAGGTCCTTGTTGTAGTTAAACTCGTTGGCAGAGATGATACCTGCACTCTTGTAGCCGATGTTGACTAGTACCTCGCGCTTGCTGATAGACATAACTTTGCCCATGACGACCTCGTTCTCTTTGATGGTCGTGAGGGTCTTGTCATAAATCGCCTCGCGCTCTTTGCGCATCTCCGGAGAGATGTCAGTGTCCTGTGCGTAGCCAGACCAGTCGAAGTCTGCGAGTGGCTGGATACGATCCGTTGGATTGTTACTCATTTAGTAAGTTGTGGTGATTTAATAGGTAAAACTGTATGTATAGATACTCTGTACAATGGCGCAAAGGTACGAAAATTCTTACATACGTGACGACTAGCCGATTAAGCGTTGCGTCGATGCCGAAGCTAGTGACTACAGATCTATTTAGTACCTTTGTAGTTCAGGTAGCTCCTCTCACTTTGTGGAGAAGTGCTTGGTCCCTAGCTACACACCTAATAGATTAACGCCTAAAGCCCTATGAAGCTCTTCACCGATCTGTCACGGTCTCTGCTCTCGATAGCTTGTCTGCTCTTGCTCTGCACCACTGCGTGGGGGCAGGCGCCGATGAATCCTAACTACCAGACCTATATACGTACCTATGCCGATGAGTGCATTCGCCAGATGAAGCGTCACAAGATCCCTGCGAGCATCACGATGGCGCAGGGGCTGATCGAGACGGGCGCTGGCTCTAGTCGTCTGGCGCGCGATGGTAATAACCACTTCGGCATCAAGTGTCACCGCGCCTGGCAGGGGCAGCGTATCTATGCCGACGATGATCTCAAGGGAGAGTGCTTTCGCAAGTACCGCTCTGCGGGTGACTCCTACGAGGATCACTCGAACTTCCTCAAGCAGCCTCGCTACAAGGTGCTATACACTTACCAGATCACGGACTATGAGGCGTGGGCTAGGGGACTGCAGCAGTGTGGCTATGCGACGAACAAGGGCTACGCCAACATGCTCATCAAGGTGATCGAGCAGTACGAGCTATACGAGCTGGATCGTGGGCGCTACCCGCGCTGGATGTCGGGCCGTCCCGCTCCGACTTATACGCCTTCTGAAAAGGATCCGGAGATGAAGCTGACGCACGAGGGATACTTTAGCTATGGACTCCTATATATATTGGCAAACGAAGGGGACTCGCTCGAGTCGATCGCTCGTGAGATGGGCATAAGCCTCAAGCGCTTGGCCGACTACAACGATATGCCAGTAGACTTCCCGCTACAGGCTGGCGACGTGATCTACCTAGAGCGCAAGAACAAGCGTGCCACGCCTGACTACCCCGACCATGTGGTGCAGGTAGGCGAGTCGATGCACGACATCTCCCAGCGCTACGGCATCCGCCTCGCTCGACTCTACCGTATGAACCATCTAGACTACGACTACGTCCCCGAGGAGGGCGACGTGCTCAGGCTTCGCTAATCTCTAACTTCTAATTTCTAAAGTCTAACCTCTAACCTCTAAGGTCTCTATGAACCGATATATGCGCCGTGGCGTTTCTGCCGCAAAAGAAGATGTACACAAGGCGATAGCTCACATAGACAAAGGGCTCTACCCGCAAGCCTTCTGCAAGATCCTCCCTGACATACTGGGTGGTGATCCTGACTATTGCAATATCATGCACGCTGATGGGGCTGGCACAAAGTCTTCGCTAGCCTATATCTACTGGCGAGAGACGGGCGATCTATCCGTGTGGCGAGGCATTGCGCAGGATGCGATCGTGATGAACCTCGACGACCTCCTCTGCGTGGGAGCGACCTCGGGGATGCTCCTCTCCTCAACCATCGGGCGCAACAAGCAGCTCATACCAGGCGAAGTGATCGGTGCAGTCATCAATGGTACCGAGGAGATCCTAGCGCAGATGCGCGATCTCGGCGTAGAGATCTACCTTACGGGAGGTGAGACGGCTGACGTGGGCGATCTGGTTCGTACGATCATCGTGGACAGCACGGTGACCTGTCGTATGCGTCGGAGCGACATCATCGACAACGCACATATCGCTGACGGAGACGTGATCGTCGGCTTCGCCTCCTATGGTCAGGCGACTTACGAGGCGCGTTACAATGGCGGCATGGGGAGCAACGGACTAACCTCCGCACGACACGATATACTCTCGCACGCATTGGCCGAGAAGTTCCCCGAGAGCTACGACCCTGCGGTGCCTGACGACTTGGTTTACAGCGGGAGCCGTGAGCTACTCGCTGAGGTGCCAGGGACCGGGCTGACGGTCGGCGAACTGATCCTCTCACCGACACGCACTTACGCTCCGCTTGTGGCGAAGCTGCTCAAGGAGATGCGCCCCGCCATACATGGACTGATCCACTGTACCGGAGGTGCTCAGACGAAGGTGATGAACTTCGTCACGAACAAGCACATTATCAAGGATCATCTGCTCCCCGTCCCGCCGCTTTTCCAGATGATTGCCGAGGAGAGTGGCGCCGATGCTGCGGAGCTGTACCAAGTCTTCAACATGGGGCACCGCCTAGAGGCTTACTTGCCCGCAGAGCAGGCCGAAGAGGCCATCGCCGTGGCACGACACTTCAACATTGATGCGCAGGTCATCGGCCGTGTCGAGTCGGCCGACCAGAACCGCCTGACGCTCATTACGCCCTTTGGCACGGTAGAGCGATAGCTTTTGACCCACCCCTTACATCACTTAGCAGACCTATATGAACGATTTACTCAACCGCATAGAAGCTCTGGTGGCGCGCCACGAGGAGCTAGAGACTTTGATCACAGACCCTAGCGTCATCGCCGACGGCAGGCGCTTTGCCACCCTGAGCAAGGAGTACACTCACCTCGGAGAGATCCTCAAGGCTGGGGGGCAGTACAAGCAACTTCTGACCCAGCAGGAGGAGGCCGAGAGCACCCTCCAGGACAGCGACAGCGATGAGGAGCTAAAGGCCATGGCTCGCGAACTACTCGCTGAGGCTAAGGAGGAGATCCCTAAGATGGAGGAGGAGATCAAGCTACTCCTCCTACCGAATGACCCTGAGGACGACAAGAACGCTATCCTAGAGCTACGCGCTGGGACGGGCGGTGACGAGGCTGCGCTCTTTGCGGGAGATCTCTTCCGTATGTACTCGCGCTACTGCGAGACCAAGGGGTGGAACGTCACCGTCAGTAGCTACACCGAGGGCGGTACGGGAGGTTACAAAGAGATCGTCCTCAACATCACAGGCACGGGCGTCTACGGTACGCTCAAGTATGAGAGTGGCGTGCACCGTGTGCAGCGTGTTCCGCAGACGGAGACGCAAGGACGTATCCACACCTCGGCAGCGACCGTGGCGGTACTGCCTGAGGCGGACAAGTTTGAGGTAAATATCAACGAGGGAGAGATCAAGTGGGACACCTTCCGCTCCAGTGGTGCTGGTGGGCAGAACGTCAACAAGGTGGAGTCGGGCGTACGTCTGCACTATCCGTGGCGCAACCCCAATACGGGCGTCGTGGAGGACATAACGATCGAGTGTACCGAGACGCGCGACCAGCCGAAGAACAAGGAGCGTGCCCTCTCACGCCTTCGCACTTTCATCTACGACAAGGAGCACCAGAAGTATATTGACGAGATCGCCTCACGTCGTAAGACGATGGTCTCGACGGGCGACCGCTCGGCAAAGATCCGCACCTACAACTTCCCTCAGGGTCGTGTCACCGATCACCGCATCGGTCTGACCGTGCACAACCTGCCAGGCGTCCTCGGTGGCGACCTGCAGCCGATCATCGATGCGCTCATCGTTGCTGAGAATACCGAGCGCCTCAAGGAGGCTGCCCTCTGATCCCGCACTCTGGGGACTTGTTTTTGTAATTCATTTTGTATACCTTTGTGACGCAGTCTAGGCTCAGAATGCTATGAGCCTGGAACTGCACATGTCACACTTAAAGTAAACAGATAAAGCAATATGACACACGAACTAATAAAGCTCCCCTATGCAAACGATGCGCTTGAGCCAGTAATCAGCGCTGAGACGATTCAGTATCACCACGGCAAGCACCTCAAGGGCTATGTCGACACGCTTAATAAGCTCCTGCCCGACTCTGACCTCAAGGACGCCTCTCTCGAGGAGATCGTTCGCAAGGCGGAGGGCAAGCTCTACAATCAGGCTGGCCAGGTGATGAATCACAACATGTACTTCCTCCAGTTCGCACCAAACGCTGGTGGGCACCCCGAGGGCAAGCTCGCTGACGCTATCAAGCGCGACTTCGGTAGCTTTGAGGCGTTCCAGACAGCCTTCAACGATGCCTGCACCTCACTCTTTGGTTCAGGCTGGGCTTGGCTAGCTAGTGACGACAAGGGCAAGCTCTCTATCGAGAAGGAGCCTAACGCTGGCAACCCTCTACGCAAGGGCCTCAAGCCGCTGATGTGCTTCGACGTATGGGAGCACGCTTACTACCTCACTTATCAGAACCGTCGTGCCGATCACGTCAAGGACCTATGGTCTATCATCAACTGGAAGGAGATCGCACGTCGCTACGAGGCGTAAGCCGATAAGCGCAAACCCGTAGAAGCGATCGCTTAGTGGAGAGATTGGGGGTGTGAGCAGTCAGACCTGTAGGGTCGCAAAGCTTTCCTCCCAGTCTCTCTTCTTTATTAATAGGGGCGCAACGCAATAAGCTGACAATTTCAATACAGACTAAATAAGCACTATGAACTTTGTAACGCAAGACAAACTGGTCCTCATCGGCGCTGCCGGTATGATCGGATCAAATATGGCGCAGACTGCTGCCATGATGCACCTAACTCCAAACATCTGCCTCTACGACCCCTTTGCCAAGGGACTCGAAGGCGTCTGGGAGGAGATGCGCCACTGTGGCTTCGAGGGGCTAAACCTCACCTTCACCTCAGACATCGCTGAGGCTCTCCGAGGGGCTAAGTATATCGTCTCATCGGGCGGTGCGCCTCGCAAGGAGGGTATGACCCGCGAAGACCTACTCAAGGGGAACTCTGAGATCGCTGCTGAGCTAGGACGCAACATCAAGAAGTACTGCCCCGACGTGCACCACGTGGTCATCATCTTCAACCCCGCTGACATCACCGGTCTCGTCACGCTCATTCACTCAGGGCTAAAGCCTTCGCAGGTGACCACCCTGGCAGCGCTCGATAGCACACGTCTGCAGAGCGAGCTAGCCAAGCACTTTGGTCTCCAGCAGAGCCAAGTAACCAATACCCGTACCTATGGTGGTCACGGTGAGCAGATGGCTGTCTTCGCCAGCACCGCTCGTGTCGACGGCACCCCGCTCACAGACCTCATCGGCACAGACCGGCTGACGCACGACGACTGGGCTGCACTCCAGCAGCGCGTCATCAAGGGCGGTGCCAACATCATCGCTCTGCGTGGTCGCTCTAGCTTTCAGAGCCCAGCCTACGTATCCATTGAGATGATACGCGCGGCTATGGGTGGCGAGCCCTTCCGCTGGCCAGCTGGTTGCTTCGTTCGTGACAGCCGTTACAAGAATGTGATGATGGCTCGTGAGACCACTATCACACGTGACGGTGTAGCTTATAAGGAAGTCAAGGGGCTACCCGACGAAGAGGCAGCTCTCGACAAGAGCTACGAGCACCTACAGGCTATGCGCGATCAGATCATACAGATGGGCATCATCCCCGCTGTCGCTGACTGGCACACGGTCAATCCCAATCTATAGTATACACGCCCTCGCTTCGCCTAGCATAGCGAAGTAAGGCGCCAACGTCTGACGACCACGTGGAGCAATCCCTGTGGTCGTCTTTCTGTTTGCTCCGAAACCTCCGGGAGCGCGGACTCTTTCACGGCCCATGCGCTCCTACAGCAAGCGACTTATTAGACTTGTGGAGTCAAGAATACTTGCGCTGTAATTGTTTTTCTGTATATTTGCCATCGTAAAGGCGCTTCCACACGGCTAGATAAGCGTATCTGGCGAAGTATTAGGGGAGAGCCTTCCGAAAAATCCGAAACCAAATTAACTAATTAACTAACCTATAATCAATCAACTAACAATGAAGAAAGTAATTCTCGCAATCGTTACGATGCTCGCAGCTACTACGCTAGCTACAGCTCAGATGCGCCCCGCTA
This sequence comes from Porphyromonas uenonis DSM 23387 = JCM 13868, assembly GCF_000482365.1. GTDB lineage: Bacteria > Bacteroidota > Bacteroidia > Bacteroidales > Porphyromonadaceae > Porphyromonas > Porphyromonas uenonis. Next base: position 81,073 of record NZ_KI535309.1, read on the forward strand.
TCAAGGTAGAGGCAGGTGCTAACTTCGCTAACCAGACTACTAAGGTCGGAGATCAGTCTCAGGACGGCAAGATGATGATCGGCTACCGCGCTGGTGTCGGTGTCGAGTTCGGCATCACAGACGGTTTCTACGTCAATCCTGGTCTGTACTTCCTCAGCCGTGGTCATAAGGGTGAGGCTACAGAGGTGCTGGGCGCTAAGGTAAACAATACTCTTTGGCTCCACAACGTCGAGATCCCTGTACATGTAGGATACCGCGCAGCTGTAGCTCCTGGTATGGCTGTCTCTATCCAGGCTGGTCCTTGGTTCTCTTACGGCTTCCTTGGTAAGAACGTTTACAAGGCAACTGGCGAGGGTACCGTTGCTGAGCTTTCAAAGAAGGCTGTTGAAGAGCTCAACAAGCGTGACAACAACCCATATAAGGAGTCTAAGATCGCTGGTGTAACTATCCCTGCTACACTTAAGCCTTTCGATCTAGGTGTCGGCATGCAGGCTGGCTTTGAGTATCAGCAGTTCGGTCTCAACCTAGGCTTCGAGTATGGTCTACTCAACACCTCCGCAGTGGAGAAGACGAAGGTCAACAACATGAACTTCTACGTAGGTCTAGGCTATCGCTTCTAATTATAGCAAAGACTTACCCTCCTAGCTGCTAGGAGTGGTGATGACAACAGCGAGCAGGCTCTCTGAGGCATACACCTCGGGGAGCCTGCTTCGTTTCCGATAGCACCCCAGTAGCGAAATCTGCAAATATTCTGTACCTTTGGAGGAAAAGTAATCAAACCACACAGCAACGATGAGGCAATACTATATCATCTACAATGACAAGCAGGCTGGTCCCTACACGATCGAGAAGCTTGCGAGGCTAGCGCTTACGCCTGAGACGATGGTCTGGACGGAGGGTATGAGCGACTGGGCTCCCGCCCGTGAGGTGCGCGAGCTGGATGCGCTCTTTACCCCCACGACACCGCCAATTCCTAGCTACAGCGCACCCACCTACGAAGCGCCACAAGGCCACAATGCGTCACAGTATGCTAGTGCTCCTCAGCACGATACAGCCTCGGAGCTCCCGCCCATACCGCCCAGCTACCTCGTATGGAGTATCCTTGTCACCCTCTTCTGCTGTAATTTAGGAGGTATCATCGCAATCATCTACTCATCACGGGTCTCCTCACGCTATCTAGCTGGCGACTACGAGAGAGCAGCCTACGCTAGTCGACAAGCACGGAACTGGATCATTGCCTCTGCATGCGTTGGTTTTTTCGTGCTGATATGTTACGCTGTCTGGCTTTTCAGTTACAACACCGGACAGATAATGCTTACAAAATAGCTTCGTCTAGCGCACCTTCGGGGGCAGGGCTCATGCCTATTTAGACAATTCCTCCTGAGGAATTTTCGGCAACTCGTGAACTCGTGCCACAAAGCATGAAAAGCACAAGTGTCACTAGGGGGTTGCGGGATAGGCTTCAACGAGATAGGTATCGAGTTATTCCGTATCTTTGTGCCAACGTCGTAAATATCGTATGAAACAACTCGCTCACTCCCTACTCGCGCTACTTCTCGTCGGCTCCCTGACATTGGCTCCGATGAGTCTGGTGGCTCAAGAGACCTCTACGTCACGCCCTACCAATGATTTTACCACCACTATGGCGGTGATGGGGAGCGTACTGAGCAATGTACGCAACTTCTTCGTTGATACGGTCGACCTGACCACGCTCTACGACGGTGCACTCACCTACATGCTACAGCAGCTGGACCCTTACACGGTTTACTTCAACGAGGAGGAGACGAAAGCCTTTGAGGAGAGTACGACGGGCCTCTACGGTGGCATTGGAGCGATCCTACGACAGCATCAAGACTCGGTCGTCATCATTGGCTCGCTCATGCAGGGCAAAGCGGCCGACAAGGCGGGGCTACGCCCGGCCGACGTCATATGGCGAATCAATGGCAAGGACTTCTCTCACACGAAGGTGGTCGACGTGCGCAATGAGCTCCGTGGTGAGCCGGGCACGCCTATCACACTGGTGGTGCGCCGTCCGGGCTATGCCAAGGACTCGCTGACGGTGGTTTTCAACCGTGAGCGCATCGACCTGAGTCCTGTCTCCTATGCGGAGCTACTCGATGGTCGTGTGGGCTTTATCTCGCTCAATACCTTCTCCACCTCCACCTGCCAAGAGTTTCTCAAAGCTTACGACCGCTTACAGAAGGATGCTGGGGGTAAGCTGAGCGGGCTGATCCTAGACCTTCGTGACAATGGTGGCGGGCTGATGGAGCAAGCGATACAGTTGGTCAATCTATTTATCCCCAAGGGACAGCTGGTCGTTTCACTCAAGGGGCGCTACCCGCAGCAGAGCAATAGTTACAAGACGACCAAAGATCCTCTCGACACGAAGATACCGCTCGTCGTGCTGATCAACGAGGGCTCAGCCTCTGCCTCTGAGATCGTGGCGGGAGCCTTGCAGGACTATGATCGTGCAGTGATCGTGGGGCGCAAGAGCTTTGGCAAGGGACTGGTGCAAGGCACCCTCGAGCTGCCCGATGGCGGACTACTCAAGCTGACTACGGCTCGCTACTATATACCTAGTGGACGCTCTATACAGAAGCTCTCCTACAACCATCGTGGTGGCTCTGAGCAGGTCAATGCGACCGATTCGCTGGGCGTACCCTACAGCACTACGGGGGGACGCACCGTCTACGCCGCGGGAGGCATCATGCCCGACATCGTTTGTCCGTCAGACTCGATTCCTTCGTTGCTAGGCACTCTGCTCTTTGACACACTTACCTATGACTTTGTCACCGACTACCTACTAACGCACAAAGCTCCCGAGCGGAGTACGCTCAGGAGCTTCGATCTAGGGGATGAGGCTTATGCAGCTTATCAGAAGAAGGTGATAGAGAGTGGCTTTACCTTTAAGTCTATTGCTGACGAACTGGTCAAGAAGGTGGAGGAGGCGCTCAAGGGGGAGCAGCGCTACGACGAGGTGTCGGACGAGTTTGCCGCATTTCAGAAAAGCCTCAAGGCCGACACGCCTCGGCTGATGAAGACGTACGAGAGCTTCATCCGGGACTACCTCAATATGGAGATCATCTCACGCTACTACTACGACGAGGGACGACTGGAGTACTATATGTCACGAGACAAGGTGGCGCAGCGTGCTGTGTCGCTCCTCGGAGACCCGACCTCTTATCACCAATTACTCAAAGGTAAGTAACCCCACGCTCCCCTACCTAGAGGCTTCTTGTAACGCACACATCTTATTATTACATACTCTACATCACATCAAGTAAAAAGCTTATTGTACAATGAATTGGTTTGAAAACTTATTTGTCGGCTCGGGGATAGCGCACTCTGTCTTCCTGATAGCTCTAGTCATCGCTGTGGGGATGCTCCTAGGACGCATCAAGATCGGCAAGGTCTCCCTGGGTGTGACGCTGGTACTCTTCGTGGGTATCTTCTTCGGTGCTCTAGGGATGCAGATCGAGCCTGGGGTTTTGCACTTTGTCAAGGAGTTTGGCCTCATACTCTTTATCTATGCGGTCGGTCTGCAGGTGGGACCAGGCTTCTTCCCCTCACTGAAGAAGGGCGGTCTGAAGCTCAATCTTCTGGCGGTCCTCGTGGTCATGCTCGGCGTGGGCGTCACGATCGCTATCAAGTATATCTCAGGACTACCTATGTCAACAATGGTGGGTATCCTCTCGGGTGCTGTGACGAATACGCCTGGCCTAGGTGCTGCGGAGCAAACTTACTCAGATATCATGGGTACGTCTGACCCCTCCATTGCAATGGGCTATGCGGTGGCCTATCCGCTCGGGGTGATCGGTATCATACTCTCGATGATGGTGGTACGCAGTGTCTTACGGATCAATATCCGCAAGGAGGAGCAAGACTTCGTCTCTCAAGATGATGCCCTAGAGCATACGGCGCGTGCGGCTTCCTTTGTCGTGGCAAATCCCGCAGTCTTTGGCAAGTCCATCATGGAGCTACTCTCGAGCTACTTCGAGCATGGCGACATCGTCGTGTCACGGCACTATAATCATGAGACTCAGGAGATCACGGTCGCTACGGGGAGCACTATCCTCGAGGAGCATGACCGTGTCTTCGTCATCGGACAGCCTCACGAGCTAGATCACTCGGAGGCGATCTTCGGGCAGCGCATCGAGATAGACCGTAAGAAGTGGATCCCCACGGGGTCAAACCTCATCAGCAACAAGTACACAATCACGAAGAAAACGCTCAACGGTAAGCGTCTCGGAGAGCTACAGCTACGTCAGATCTACGGTGTCAATGTAACCCGTGTGACACGTGCTGGAGTGGACCTCGTAGCACATCCTAATATGCGCCTGCAGATGGGCGACCAGATACGGGTCGTAGGCTCTGATGCCTCTGTCAACAAGGTGCGTGAGCTGGTCGGCGACTCCCAGAAGCATCTTAACGAACCGAACCTGATCGGGATCTTCATCGGTATCGCTATCGGTGTACTCTTTGGCTCTATCCCCTTTGCCTTCCCTGGCATCCCTCAGCCTATCAAGCTGGGCTTGGCGGGCGGTCCGCTTATCGTGGCGATCCTGCTGAGCAACTTCGGTCCTAAGTTTGGCCTTGTGACCTATACGACACATAGTGCCAACCTGATGATCCGTGAGATCGGCATCGCGCTTTTCCTCACCTGCGTCGGCATCGGCGCTGGCGATGGCTTCGTCGATACGATCATCAATGGAGGCTATCACTGGGTCGGCTACGGCTTTATCATCACGATCATACCGATGCTCATCGTGGGCTTCCTCGGCAAGAAGCTCTTTAAGGTCAACTACCTCACGCTCTCAGGGCTGATGGCTGGTAGTATGACCGATCCCCCTGCACTGGCCTATGCCAACGGACTCACCGAGGAGGATGCGCCCGCCGTGGGCTATGCGACGGTCTACCCACTGACGATGTTCCTCCGTGTCTTGACGGCACAGATGCTCATCATCTTTTTCGTAAGCTAATAACCAACTAATCAATCAAACTATGGCAAGTCGTAGAAACCTAAAGAAAACCATACATACAGATGTCGAAGAGATGCTCTTTGACCTATCTATCCTCCATGCAGTAGCCTCTGAGGAGCGCAAGCCCGCCATCGAGGAGCTGATCAGCAAGGTGATCGACAGCGAGAATGACTTCATCGCTCGCATCTCACATACAGACGGCCGTGGCGAGTCTAAGCTCGTTCGCAGCTACTACAACAAGCTCCATGAGGAGTACCTGCACTTCGCCAATGAGATCGAGGGCGAGGTCAACAAGCTCGGTGACGAGCTACTAACTCCAGAGGCTTAGTCTGCTGATGAAGCTAGCACGTCTCATACTGCGCTGGTGTGGCTGGCAGCTCATTGAGCCCGCCGCCTATCCACCGCAGAGCGTCATCTGTGTAGCGCCCCATACGAGCAATATGGACTTCATATGGGGCAAGCTATACTACTGGGCGGTAGGACAGAGAGCGCACTTCTTGATGAAGCGCGAGCTCTTCGTCCCGCCTCTCGGATGGCTCTTCAAGGCGATGGGAGGCATCCCTATAGATCGTCGCCACAAGGGCAATACGGTCGAACAGGTTGTAGCGCGCTTTCGTGCTAAGGACGACTTCGCCGTGGCGATCACGCCTGAGGGTTCGCGCAAAGCTCGGGACAGATGGAAGACAGGTTTCTATCACATCGCCGAGGAGGCGGGCGTACCCATACAGCTGGCGGTCATAGACTACAAGCGTAAGCGCATCGGCATCTTCGAGCAGTTTGTCCCGACGGGAGACCTCGACAAGGACATACTATATATAAGGAGTAAGTACCACGCCGACCAGGCGAAGAAGCCTGAGCTCTTTAGCGAGCAGACTCTATAAGCTGATGGAGCAGGAGACACTGCGGGTGGTTCTCGCACAGCGCCCGATCGTCTGGACAGATCCCGAGGCAAACCTTCGCCTCATGGCGGAGGACATACGCACGGCTGCCGAGGAGGGAGCGCACTTAGTTGTCTTCCCCGAGGTGATGCTCACGGGCTTTAACCTCAAGGTGGCTCAGTCGGCCCGTCCCTGGCGGGGTGCTGAGCTGGAGCGCCTGCGAGCCTTGGCGCAGGAGCATCAGATAGCGATCGCCTCCTCCGCCTTCGTCTGGGACGACGAGGCGCAGCCGACGCACTACTACAACCGTGCCTACATGGCGCTCCCCGACGGATCGCTCTATGCGCAGGACAAGCGGCACCTCTTCTCCATAGCTGGCGAAGACCGCCTCCTCACGCCAGGCAAGGACTACGACATCGTCACCTATCGTGGCTGGCGCATACGACTGATCACCTGCTACGACCTACGCTTCCCCGTATGGTGTCGCAATCGTACCCATACGGACGGCTCGCTCGACTACGACCTCCTGCTCGTCGTCGCCAATTGGCCTCGTCCCCGCATCACCGCTTGGCGCACACTCCTACAAGCTCGCGCCGTCGAGAATGTCGCCTACGTCATCGGCGTCAACCGCATCGGCTCCGATCCCTTTGGCACCGACTACTCAGGCGAAAGCTTAGCCTACGACTATCTCGGCAGCCCGCTCATCGAAGCGAAACCTTACGCAGACCAACTCTTGAGCGCCACGCTAGAGCCGGAGCCTCTGGCAGCCTTTCGGCAGAAGTTCCCCGTATGGCGCGACAGTGACCCCTTTACCCTTCACTCCTAACGTACTATGACCGCTCTAACCCATTCGCTGCGCAGACCGCTCCTGCGCTTCCTTCCGCTCCTACTTCTGTTCCCTCTCTTGGTCGGTTGCCACAAGGCGAGCCAGCAAGAAGACGAGACGCAAGCGCCACGCATCGTCTCGCTCGTCCCCTCCGTGACTGACCAGCTCTACGACCTCGGATGCGACTCGCTCCTCGTCGGCTGCACCTCTTACTGTAGCCGAGCCGTTGCCGATAGCGTCACCGTCGTTGGCTCCGCCATACAGACCAATCTCGAGCTCCTCATAGCACAGCGTCCGACCCTTGTCTTCGCCTCCGACTTCACCGCTCCGCAGACCATCTCCGCACTGGAGAACGCTGGCATCGAGGTCGTTCAGTTTACCAATCCCGCCAGCTACGACACCATACAGGCGCAGTATCGCCAGATTGCCACACTCGTCGGCGCGAGCGACCGTGCCGAGTCTCAGCTCGCAAAGATTAACCAGCGAGTCGACTGGCTCAAGCAGCTCAATGCGACACGCCCCTGGCATCCTCGTGCCTTCATGCAGATAGCTTTTGACCCGCTCTTTGGTGCCTCCACCTCGACCTATATGAATGACCTAATCACCTTCAGCGGTTGTACGAACATCGTCACCGTGGCGGGCAATGGTCAGCTCAGCCTAGAGTATGTCGTAGAGCAAGACCCCGAGGTGCTCTTCCTCATCACCAATCATGGCAGCGAGAGCGGATCAGAAGAGTCGTGGCACACGCTGCGCTCGGTCACAGCTGTGCAGCAAAGCAACTACTGCCCGCTCCCAGGAGAAATCGTCAGCCAGCCCACGCCACAGCACTTTGTCGAGGCACTGCAGCTGATGACCGACTACCTTAGTGAGTAAAAGTTTCTTCCCCATGCCCCACCGACCGACCCTCGCTAAGTCCTACTGGACGCTCCCTCTGATGGTGCTGCTGCTCCTAGTCGTCGCCATCCTATCGCTACATGTCGGGGCGCATCCCATCTCCCTCTGGCAGCTCTCGGAGATCCTCTCAGACACCACCTCTGTCGAGTACACGATCCTGACGCAGCTTCGTCTGCCACGTATCATCAACGCCATCTCCATCGGTGGCGGGCTAAGCCTCTGCGGAGCTATCCTGCAGGGGCTTTTTCGCAACCCGCTCGTCGAGCCCTACACCCTCGGCATCTCGGGCGGTGCTTCGCTAGGGGTCACGCTCGCCATCGTCTTAGGCTTGTCCACCGCCTTCCTGACGCTCCCCGCCTTCGGCTTCATCGGAGCTTTGGTCACCATCTTACTGGTCTATGCCAATAGCTACCAGCGCCACGGACTAAGCGTACAGCGCATGCTCCTCGTCGGTGTGATGGTCAGCTTCATGGCTTCGTCAGGCGTCATGCTTCTTCTCTCCGTGGCTCGTGCCGAGCAACTCTCCCGCATCATCTTCTGGACGATGGGTTCGCTACAGGAAAGCAAGCCGTTTATCGTCTGGGGCATGCTCCTCTTCACCTTGCTCCTCCTAGGGGTGAGCTACCTCTTCGTACAGTCGCTCAATGCGCTCCGTCTGGGCGAACTCAAAGCGCAGCAGCTCGGCATCAACACACGACGAGTCGTGCTGTGGCTCTTCGTCCTCAGCTCGCTGCTGACCAGTGCCTGCGTCTCCGTAGCTGGCGTCATCGGCTTCGTCGGGCTAGTCATTCCGCAGGCGACACGTATCCTCCTCGGCAATGACTACCGCGTCCTCCTCGTCGGGAGCTTCATCAATGGCGGCATCTTCCTCATCCTCTGCGATATGTTGGCCCGCACCATCCTTTCGCCCATTGAGCTCCCGATAGGTGTCATCACCGGCTTGATCGGTGGCGTCGCCTTCCTCTACCTCATTCACCGCACTAGACGCTCGCACCAAATATGACCAGTCAGACGATCCTACGTGCCGAGCAGCTCATCTGTGGCTATGGTCGCAAGGCGGTCATCGGCCCTCTCGACCTCGCCATCGCTCGTGGCTCCCTGACTGCTATCATCGGGCCTAATGGGGCTGGCAAAAGCACCTGCTTCAAAACCCTCACGGGCGTCCTGCCCCCACTCTCTGGAAAGGTTAGCCTACTAGACAAACTCCTCAGCAACTACACCCTCCGTGAGCGTGCTCGCCTCGTCTCGATGGTCAATCAACAGATCATTCCTCAGCCACTCAGGGTCTACGACTACGTCCTCATGGGACGACTGCCTTACTTCAAGCGCTTTCAGATCGGATACAGCGAAGAGGATCATGCACGCTGCGACCATTACCTCGAGCGCACCGGCATCGCACGACTAGCCGACAAGCGACTCGACGAACTGAGCGGTGGCGAACAGCAGATGGTCGCCATAGCACAGGCACTCACGCAGGAGCCTCAGCTCCTCCTCCTCGACGAGCCGATCTCGCACCTAGACATCGGCTACACGACCGAGATCATGCAGCTCCTCGAGACGCTCCACGCAGAGGGATTGACGATCCTGATGATCCTCCACGATATCAACGTAGCCTCCGAGTACTGCGAGGAGCTCATCCTCTTCGGTCCCGACGGCTTGCTCGCTCACGGCACCCCCCAGACGGTTCTCACCGAGGCGCACCTGCAGGCGGCCTACCACACCACCGTCCTCGTGCAGCCCGCCCCCGCCTCCGGCCGACCCTACATCTATCCCCAGCGTCGCTAGCCAGTCGCTCCTCTTCATTTCCTCCGATACGCCTGAGACATTGGTGCCAATAGAGTGAAACTAAAGTTTCTTCCGTAGGAAACTCTAGTTTCATACCTAGGAAACTCCAGTTTCTTACCTAGGAAACTCTAGTTTCATACCTAGGAAACTATTTGCGGGTAGGCTACGACCGAGTTAATCTCTCAGATTTCGGTATCTTTGTACAGCAACTTTGCGAAGGTGATGCCACGAAGAGAGCTTTGCTCACCTCGCTAGCACAAGCAGAACAACAAATTCATCTATACAAATACTACTCTATGACACAAGAATCATTCATTCGCCTAGATGGCAAGACCACGGCGACTGAAATCAAGAAGGAGATTGCCAAAGAGGTACAGCAGATGGTCGCTGCGGGGCAGCGTCCACCCTGTCTAGGCGCTATCATCGTGGGGCATGACGGTGCCAGTGAGACCTACATAGCGAGCAAGATTAAGGCTTGCGAGGAGGTCGGCTTCATCTCCTTGACGAAGCGCTTCGATGAGTCCATCACGCAGGAAGAACTCATCGCCGAGATCGAGCAGCTCAACAAAGATCCCGAGGTCGATGGCTTCATCGTCCAGCTCCCGCTACCGAAGCATATTGACGAGCAGGCGGTCATTCACGCTGTGGACTACCGCAAGGATGTGGATGGATTCCACCCGATCAACGTGGGACTCCTAAGTCTCGGCGAGCCGTGCCTCGTACCTGCCACGCCGAAGGGGGTTATCGAGCTACTCAAGCACTACAACCTCAGCACAGAGGGCAAGCATGTGGTAGTCCTCGGACGAAGCAACATCGTTGGCAAACCGATCGCTCAGCTTTTCCTTCAGAAGGGTGCGCAGGGCAATGCGACCGTGACGATCTGCCACAGCCGTACGAAAGATATCGCCTCCATTTGCCGTCAGGCTGACATCGTTGTCGCTGCGATCGGCATCCCGCTCTTTGTCAAGAAGGAGATGGTCAAGGAGGGTGCCATCGTCATCGACGTGGGCATCACACGTGTCCCCGACGCAACGAAGAAGAGTGGCTCTCGCATCGTAGGCGACGTTGACTTTGACGAGGTGGCTCCGCACTGCTCCTACATCACGCCTGTGCCAGGCGGTGTAGGTCCTATGACCATCATCACGCTGATGCGCAATACGATCCTGGCTCGCCAGCTACGCCAGAAGTAGTCTCTCCCCTATGTCCCTCCTCGATCTCTGGCACGATCATCCGCGCATCGTAGAGCTTCGCCAAGCCCTACAGCAGGATCATTGTGTAGAGCTCGAGGGGGTGACCGCTTCGGCGCCCGCCTTTATCCTCGCCACCTTGGCGCGTGAGCATCCTTATCTAGTGATTGCCGAGGATGACGACAGTGCGGGCTATATGCTGGGCGACTTAGAGGCTCTGGGTGTCAAAGCTTACTACTACCCCTCAGCCTTCAATAGACATATTAAGTATGGTCAGCGAGAACCAGCGCAGGAGGTCTTGCGTGCCGAATTGCTCGCCTGCCTTGCTGCGGGCGATACACCGCTGATCGTCTCTTACCCCGAAGCTCTTGCCGAGGCAATACCCTCCCAGCAGGAGGTGGCGCAGAGCTGCTTCACGCTCAGCGTGGGCGATGTGATCTCTCGAGATAAGCTACGAGAGCGACTACTCGAGGAGGGCTTCGAAGAGGTGGACTACGTCTACAGTCCTGGTCAAGTGGTCTACCGTGGTAGTCTTGTGGACATCTTCTCTTACGGGAGCACCTACCCGTACCGCATTGACTTCTTTGACGATGAGATCGATAGCATACGTCGCTTTGACATCGAGAGCCAGCTCTCTGTGGATCAGTGCGAGCGAGCTGAGATAGCCCCCGCACTACAGGTCAAAGGCGATGCCGCAGGCGGAGAGACTTCGCTCCTGTCGCTCCTATCCCCTGACTACCAACTCTGGATCAGTCGCTACGAGTCGCTAGCTGAGCAGTGCAAAGGGCTTTACGATGCGGAGCTAGCGGTAGAGTACGAAGGGGCTTTTACCACACAGGAGGAGATGCGCGAGCTGCTACTTCCTCCAGACAAACTCTCGGCTGAAGTGGCGCAGCGCACGAAGATCCTAGGCACTCCGACGAAAGGGCTGTCAATCGTCGACCAGCGGATCACCTTTGCGACGAAGCCACAGCTACTGATCCATCGCCACTTTGACCTATTGGTCGAGGAGCTGCAGGTGCGCAAGCGGGGCTTCTTCAAGAGCTTCTTCCTCTCCGAGTCGTCCGCACAGGCGCAGCGCCTCAAGGAGATACTCATCGAGCGTGAAGCCGAGGAGCTCCTCCCCGAGTGGGTGCCACTGGTCGTTCACGAGGGATTTGAGGATAAGGACTTGGACGTCTTGCTCCTGACCGATCATCAGGTCTTCGACCGCTACCACCACTACCAGCTCAAGAGCGACCGCATACGCAATGCCGATGCGGCGATCTCGCTCAAGGAGCTACACGCCATCTCGCCTGGCGACTACATCGTCCACAGCGACCACGGCGTGGGGCAGTTTGACGGGCTCCTCACCACGGAGGTAGACGGCAAGCCACGTGAGGTGGTCAAGCTGGTTTACCAAAACAAAGATGTGCTCCTCGTCAGCATCCACAGCCTGCACAAGCTCTCAAAGTATCAGGCACAAGAGGAGGGTTCGCCACAGCTCAGCAAACTAGGTACTGGAGCCTGGACAAAGCTCAAGGAGCGTGCGAAGACCAAGATCAAGTCGATCGCTCGTGACCTCATTGCGCTCTATGCAGCGCGCAAGGAGCAACCAGGCTTTGCCTTTTCGCCCGATAGTTACCTGCAGCACGAGATGGAGGCTTCCTTTGCTTATGAGGAGACGCCCGACCAACTGAAAGCGATCGAGCAGATCAAGGCGGACATGGAGAGTAACCGCCCGATGGATCGATTGGTCTGCGGTGACGTGGGCTTTGGCAAGACGGAGGTAGCGATACGAGCTGCCTTCAAGGCGGTCGCCGACAGCAAGCAGGTGGCGGTCCTAGTGCCGACGACGATCCTCGCTTACCAGCACTACCAAACCTTTAGCCAGAGACTTGAGGGTTTGCCCTGCCGCATCGAATACCTCTCGAGAGCTAAGAGCGATAAGCAGACGAAAGCGATCCTAGCGGACCTAGCCGAGGGACGGGTCGACATATTGATCGGCACGCACCGACTGCTGGGCAAAGGGGTCACCTTCAAGTCGCTCGGACTGCTCATCATAGACGAGGAGCAGAAGTTTGGCGTCAAGGCTAAGGAGCAGCTCCGCAAGCTACAGGTCAACGTGGATACGCTCACGCTCTCGGCAACACCGATACCCCGCACCCTACAGTTCTCCCTGATGGGTGCTCGTGACCTCTCCAATATCAATACGCCTCCGCGCAATCGTCAGCCCGTCACGACACGCCTCATTCGCTGGTCGCAAGAGACCATCGCCGACGCTATCGGTTACGAGTTGGCAAGGCACGGGCAAGTCTTCTTCGTCCACAACCGCATCGAGTCGATCCACGGCGTGGCGGGACAGATCCAGGAGTGCGTCCCAGGCATTCGCATAGCGATTGCTCACGGGCGCTTGACCCCGAGCGAGACGGAGCGGATACTGCTAGACTTTGCGGAGCGCAAGTACGACCTGCTCCTAGCCACGACGATCATCGAGAACGGCATCGACATGCCCAATGTCAATACAATCATCATCAACTCTGCTCACCGCTACGGACTCAGCGACCTGCACCAGCTCCGTGGCCGTGTGGGGCGTGGTAGCCAGCGGGCATACTGCTACCTGATCACCCCGCCACTGGGCACCCTCACGGAGGCTGCCGCACGGCGTGTCAAGGCGATCGAGAGTCTCTCCGACCTAGGCAGTGGTATGCGCATCGCCTTGCAAGATCTGGACATACGAGGTGCTGGCAATATATTAGGTACCGAGCAAAGCGGCTTCATCGCGGATCTGGGCTTCGAGACTTACCGCAAAGTCTTTGAGGAGGCAGTCCGCGAGGTCAAGCAGGAGGACTTTGCTGCGCTCTTTGCCGCTCAGACGGAGCAGCAGGCGGAGCTGGGCAATGCCCTCACCGACACCACGATCGATACCGACCTCGACCTCTCCCTACCCCACGAATACATCCCGCAAGACAGCGAGCGCATCTTGCTCTACCGTGAACTGGACGAGCTGGCGAGCGACCGCGAACTAAAAGAGTTTGCCGATCGCTTGCGAGACCGCTTTGGCGCCCTGCCACCGCAGACGCAGGGGCTTCTCATGGTGCCACGTCTGCGACGTTTGGCCAGCCACCTAGGCATCGTCAAGGTCTCGCTACGTCGTGAGCAGATGATCCTTTTCCTCCCGCCCAGCGGCTCAGCATACTATCAGAGCAAAGCCTTCGACATACTCCTCAAGAGCGTGGCCAGCTACGGCAAAGCGTGCGAAGTGCGCGAGACCCGTGAGGGACACCGCAGCGTCAAGTGGCATAACGTCACCACCGTCTACCAAGCCGACAAAATCCTCTCCACGCTCTACAAAGCGCTCTTCGCCCATCCCGCCAAGTAAATCAATAAGTCATGCATGTAGGCAACTACACAGCTCTGTATTATCACATTGTATTCTCAACTAAGGGGAGAAAGCCTTTGCTTTCCCTTGATGTTCAGCAGAGACTATACGCCTATCTGCAACATTGCTCGAAGTCTAAGAGCCATTCCATAATCAAGGTAAATGGCATGAGCGATCATATCCACATACTGTTGATGGCTTACTCAGGGGACTTTGTCATCTCCAACTTCGTAAGAGAGATAAAGAAGTCCACAAACAAGTTTCTCAATACTGCGATGGGTATGAATGGCTCTTTTGCTTGGCAAGATGGGTACTTTGTTAGTACGGTTAGCAAGCGAGATGTTGCAGCTATATGCAGGTACATTGAAATGCAACAAGAACATCACAGCAAGTTTGATGTCGCAAAAGAACTAGAGATCATCTTCAGACTAAATGATGATGAGCTCAGATAGGCATTAGTCCGACCCACAAGGGGTCGATAAACTGCTACCGTCTTGCCCCCATCGGTCGTTCGGGGCTGTAGCCCCTCCGACCGACGGCTACGATGCGTCGGACCTCTCACGAGGTCCTTTTTTATAAGAGCCATCGGAGGGTTTAGAGGTTAGAGATTAGAGGGGACGAGTAACGGTTGTAGGGACGCTCGGTCGAGCGTCCGTTGGGTAAAAGCGAGACGTATAACCCGTCATCGTAAAAACTGGACATCGTATCGCTTTAACGGGGACGGACGCACGACCGTGAGTCCCTACAAGGGTTACACGTCCCGTGCGTCTGTACATACTGTTACACGTCTCGCTTTGACACAACGGATGCCATCCGACTAGAGACATCCGTGCGTCCCTACACGGGGCTACCCGTCCTCTGCATCTTTACGGAGAGCAGACGACCGCTTGCGGTCGGACGCTTCGTAGCCGTCGGTCGGAGGGGCAACAGCCCCGAACGACCGATGGTTAGGTGAACACGCTAGAGGATCGACCCATTGTGGGTCGGACTAGACGAGGCTCACCCAGCCATAATCCTTTTGTTTTTTAGAACTTCCCAGTTTTTTCGCTTTGCTGTAGTTACGTCAGCAGCGCTACACCTGTTTTTATCCCTTCTCTCAGAGGAGCGATCTATCACCACAAGAGTACCACGACTCTTTTTCCTTCGATTGGGAAGACTATTCACCAACTTGGTCATAGCCTTGCCATTGATACAATTACTGTAGCAATAAAGAGCATTCAACCTAGCACACCCAGATACATTCAAGTTAGTCAGCTTATTGGAGTTGCAGTAAAGCGTTTCCAAGGCTGTGTTCTTTGACATGTCCAAGCTGGTGAGTTGATTGTTCTGGCAGTAAAGCTTTGTCAAGGAGGTACAGTCCGACAGTTCCAAGCTGGTCAGTTGATTGATCTGGCAGTCAAGCTTTGTCAAGGAGGGACAGCCCGACAGATCCAAGCTGGTCAGTTTGTTGAGACCGCAATCAAGATCTGTCAAGGCGATGTTCTTTGACACGTCCAAGCTCTTCAGTTGATTGTCGAGGCAAATAAGCTTTGTCAAGGCGGTATTCTTTGACACGTCCAAGCTGATCAGTTGATTCTCGTCGCACTCAAGCTTTGTCAAGGCGGTGTTCTTTGACACGTCCAAGCTGGTCAGTCGATTGGCGGAGCAATTAAGATATGTCAAGGCGGTGTTCTGCGACACATCCAAGCTGGTCAGTCGATTGCCGGAGCACCCAAGCTCTGTCAAGGCAGTATCCTTTGATACGTCCAAGCTGGTCAGTTGATTGAGGCCACAATCAAGATATCTCAAGGCGGTGTTCTGCGACAGATCCAAGCTGGTCAGGTCATTGCAAGAGCAGTCCAGCTCTGTCAAGGTGATGTTCTTTGAAACGTCTAGGCTGGTTAGTTGATCCCAACTGCCACAGAAAAGCGTTTTCACATCGCCACGAATAGTGAGCATTTGGCTGGTGAGAGTGTAGGACTTGCGATCGAGATTGTCCGTTTTTCCAGTCTCTTGAGCCCCCTCAATGGTGACGTTTCCATTGGCTTTGATGCCCAAATAGATGTCCTCACCGACTCTTTTGGTCGTGGTCATCGTGATGACACCTTCGGCGAGGAGGGAGCTGGAGGTGAGGAGCGTGCCGAGGAGGACGAAGAGCCAGATGCGTAGATGTTTGCTCATAGTGTAGCTAGAGATCAGAGGTTAGAGATTAGAAGTGGGGGAAGCTGTGAAGGCTCGGCCGTACGAACTGTGTTTTCTGCGAAGTTATACCTTTATTGCGAGTTGAGCAAGAGGGGGGAGGGGGATTAGAAATTAGAGATTAGAGGTTAGAGATTAGAGGGGGGAAATCGGAGCTATCGGAGGTGTCGGAGCCATCGGAGGAATCGGGCGAATAGTCCAATGAGGGGACGCACGAGACGTGTAACGGTTGTAGGGACGCTCGGATAGTGTCGGGTCGGAGGGCGTCCGTTGTCGAACCAGCCGACGTGTAACCGGTGTAGGGACGCTCGGTGAGTGTTTAGCCGGAGGGCGTCCGTTGTGTCAAAGGTTATGGTGTCAGGGCTTTAACGGGGACGGACGCCCTCCCGCTAGATACTCCCGTGCGTCCCTACAACCGTTACACGTCTCGTTTTGACGCAACGTGAGATTTGCGGAGACTAGGGTCAGGAGAGGCGCTCGAGCCAGACGGGGAGGTCGGCGAGGTGGGGAGCGAGCGGGGAGGGGGTGGCAGAAGACGAGGTGGAGACAGAAGAGGGGGTGGACGAGAGGGGGTTGTCGGCGAAGAGGGCGTAGAGGGCGGTGCCGGAGCCGGACATGGCGGCGTAGAGAGCACCGTGGTGGTAGAGCGTGTCTCGCAGTGCGGCTAACTCGGGGTAGTGTGCGAAGACGACGGTCTCGAAGTCGTTGACGATGAGTTCTCGCCACTCCCCTATCGGTTGCTCGAGGAGTGCAGCGAG
The DNA here is from genome assembly GCF_000482365.1 of Porphyromonas uenonis DSM 23387 = JCM 13868. Lineage (GTDB taxonomy): Bacteria > Bacteroidota > Bacteroidia > Bacteroidales > Porphyromonadaceae > Porphyromonas > Porphyromonas uenonis. Next base: position 97,919 of record NZ_KI535309.1, read on the forward strand.
CTTGCCCTCCGCCTCGGGGTGACGTGTCACCTGTCGGTACGCTTCGGCGGTGCTCATGCCGATGGGGGGCTTGACGACGAGGAGCCATTTGCCGTGCAGTGCGGACGGCATCGTGAGCGGTGTGAGCACTTCGCCACGGCCTGTGACGAGCACGGGGCGGGACTGGATGAAGAAGGGGCAGTCGCTGCCGAGCTCTCCCGCCAACGTCTCTAGCTCTGTGGTAGAGAGTCCTAAGTGGCACAGTTCGTTGACCGCTAGGAGCGTGTAGGCCGCATCGGCAGAGCCACCACCGAGACCAGCCTCTGACGGGATTAGCTTCTCGAGCTTGAGCCGTAGCGGAGGTATCTCGTGGTGGTGCGCTCGGAGTAGCTGCACCGCTTTGTAGATGAGATTGCGCTCGATGGGCAGTTCACCCGCTAGCCCAGCGATCTCGTACGAGTCCTCCGTAGCTCCTGCAGCTATCTCTACCGTGAGCTGATCCGCCCAGCCGATGGGGAGCATACAGCTCTCGATGTCGTGGTAGCCGTCGGGGCGACGGCGTAGGATACGCAGCCCGAGGTTGATCTTAGCGTGTGGGTGTAGGATCATATCGTGGTGACTCTTTCGATTACTTATTCTTATATAGGTGTACCCCGTCAGTACGGTAGCGGTCGTCCTCCTCGAGGAGCTTCTGCAGGATCGGAAGCAAAGCTTTCGTCTTGACCCCTAGCCTCTTGGCCAACTCCCGCAAAGTAGGCGACGGCTCCTCCATTTGCTCTAAAAGAGCTTTGAGTCGCATCTCCAGAGTCTCTTCGCTACGCTGGGAGCGCGCTTTACGAGCTAGGCAAAGGTCACAGCGTCCGCACGGCTCAGCCAGCTCCTCGCCAAAGTAGTGTAGGAGCATCGCCTGTCGGCAGCCCTGCTGACTGTCGAGGTATGCGATCGTAGCGGCGAGTCGCTTGGTCATCGCTTCCTTGCGCAGCTCGTACACCTCGGGGGGAATGAGGAAGTGATGCTTGCGCTCCCGCCGTGTGTAGAAGAGGATGCGGGGCAAGCGCTTTCGCGGAATATAGTGAATGATGCCTCGCTGGCTCATCCGGACCAAGCTCTCGTAAACCGCCTCTCCCGTCAGGCGGGTCTGTATGGAGAGGGTACGCTCGTCGATGAAGACGTAATCGGAAAAGAGTCCCGAGTAGTTTCTCAAGACAGCCCGTAGCACCTTGTCATCTTGGGCGGACAAGCCTCGGATGTAGTATAGCTCCTCTCTAGAGACCTCCACGATGAGTCGTGAGCGTGCCTCGTCGAGGAGTAGCTCCCAGGCGCCGGCCAACTCGAGGATATGCAGGGCACTCAAGCTCCGTATCGGGTGCAGATGCTCCGTCCGCACAAACGCCTCGAGGTCTATCTCGTAGCTACGCTCCATGCCCTCGCCGAGACCAATGCCAAGGTAGCTGTAAAGGGTGTCGTATAGATCACGAATGTAAGCTTTGTCGGGAAATTCGTTTTGCACCCGCTGCAGGAGCATCCCACGATCCCGACGCTCGTATAGCACCACGGCAAAGGCACGCTGTCCGTCACGCCCCGCACGTCCCGCCTCTTGGAAGTATTCCTCCAGAGCCACGGGCATACTCCAGTGCACGACGAGACGCACATCGGGTTTGTCGATACCCATGCCGAAAGCATTGGTGCAGACCATCACACGCACCTCGCCAGCCATCCAAGCGTTTTGCTTGATCTCTCGCTCGGCGTGGGTCAGCCCCGCATGGTAGTAGTGTGCCGAGATGCCAGTCTCCTGCAGCATCTCAGCCAGCTCTTGCGTTTTCTTGCGATTGCGACAGTAGACGATCGCGCTGCCGCTCGTCGAGGCGAGGATATGGAGGAGCTCCGTCGCCTTGTCCGTCGTAGGACGTACGATATACTGCAGGTTGTCCCGCGCGAAAGAGCTACTGATGACATGCGGCTTACGAAAATTCAGGCGCGCCATCACGTCGGCGACAACCTCTGGCGTAGCGGTCGCTGTGAGTGCTAGGAGTGGCACGGCGGGGTAGTAGCGACGTATCTCTGCGATCTTTAGATAACTGGGGCGGAAGTCGTAGCCCCACTGCGAGATACAGTGACACTCGTCCACCACGATCAGCCGTATCGGTAGCTCGGGCAGACAGGCGAGGAAGAGTGGCGACGCTAGACGCTCGGGCGATAGGTAGAGGAACTTGCATCCACCGTACAAGCAATTGTCCAAGGCGCGCTGTATTTCCTTGTACTCCATACCCGAGTGAATAGCCACGGCATACATGCCCCGCTTGTTGAGGCCGTCCACCTGATCCTTCATGAGTGCAATGAGTGGCGTGACGACGAGTGTCAGCCCGTCGTGTAGCATCGTCGGCACCTGAAAGGTGATGCTCTTGCCACCGCCCGTAGGGAGCAGCCCAAGCGTGTCTCGTCCCGCCAAGACACTCTCGATGATCTCCGCCTGCTTGAGTCGGAAGGTCGGGTAACCCCAGTAGCGATGAAGCACTCCTAGCGGGGTAGCTTCATCGTCCGCAGAGGCGGTGCCAGCCTTTTCTGGTCGATCGTCCGTCGGCTGGGAAGGCTTTTCGCTTAGCCCCTCACGCTCGGTCTCAGCTCGCGGGTCGGTCGCTGCGTCGCGCCACAGGTCATCCTGCTCCTCGAGGAGCAAGTCCCAGTCGACAGCTTCGCCACGTCCAGAAGGGGTGCCAGGCGTCTCATCGCTGGGAGGCAAAGAGGTCCTCTCCAGGTCGTTGTGGCTTGACATCCTTGACTAGTAACTGTAGGGAAACAACTCCGTTAAAGTGGTTTTCATCTATCTGGTAGACAAGGGCAAAGGGGGCACTTGCCCTTCCTGCCGAAGACTTCTTGATAAAGCGGAAGGCGGGGGCTTGGTTGAAGGCTATCCCTGGGCAGTGCTTCCTAGATCCTAGTGTCGGTATCGCATCTACCTTAAAGTGCTCGCCGTTGCGCCCCACGGTCTTACTACCACCGCCATCATAGAGTTGCTGCGTGACAAAGAGTGGCTGGTAGTTGTCTGGGCCATACGGTGCAAAGCGCTGTATCGTCGTGTATAGTCTTTGCGACACCTCGCGAAGCTCTATCTCGGCATCGACCTCTATCGGTGTGGACTGTGCGCGATCACTATCAGCTACCGCATTGACGCTCTGTATGTAGGCTCTAAAGTCGGGCAACTTGTCGGGCAAGAGGGTTAGTCCAGCGGCATAGGTGTGGCCACCGAAGTTCAGGAGCAGATCTCTCGCCTCCTCGATGATGCTGTAGATGTCTATGCCACCCACACTGCGCGCCGAACCGACGATACGATCGCTCGTGCCAGTCAGCACGATCGTCGGTCTATTGGTATACTCCGCCACACGAGAGGCGACGATTCCTATGACCCCCTTGTGCCAGTCAGGCTGGTAGAGGACTACGATGGGCTGATGCGCCAGCTCAGGATTGACCTGTAGGAGCTGCATCGCCTCATCGGTCGTCGAGCGGTCCAGCTCACGGCGACGGACGTTGTACTCATCGATCAGCTCGCTCATGCGGGCCGTCGTCTTCGCATCATTGCTCAGAAGGAGATCGACCGCTTCGCGGCCATTCATCATACGCCCCGAGGCGTTGATCCTCGGGCCGATTTTATAGATAATGTCGGCCATCGTGATCTTACGCCCCTCGAGCCCACAAGTCTTGATGATCCCCTTGAGTCCCATCGATGGATTGCGATTGAGCTGACGCAAGCCGTAGTGCGCCAGGATCCTATTCTCATCCATCACAGAGACGAGGTCGGCAGCGATACTCACAGCGACCAAGTCTAGGAGCTTAAAGAGCGAAGCGGAGGGGAAGCCATTGTCCATGCCAAAGGCCTGCATAAACTTAAACGCCACGCCACACCCGCAGAGCTCCTCAAAGGGATAGTGACAGTCTGGTCGCTTAGGATCCAGGACGGCCGCTGCATCGGGTAGCTGGTCGTCTGGGTGGTGGTGATCGCAGATGATGAAGTCTATCCCCAGCGTCTTAGCATAGGCTATCTCGTTGATAGCCTTGATGCCACAGTCCACCACAATGATTAGCGTCGCACCTATCTCGTGGGCATGGTCCACGCCCCGATAAGATACGCCGTACCCCTCATCGTCCCGTCCTGGGATATAGTAGCTCAGGAGGTGCTCGCTACAGCCCGCCGAGCGGAGGTACTTATAAATTAGTGATACAGCCGTCGTGCCATCTACATCGTAGTCGCCGTATATCATGATATGCTCCTTGCGCCCGAGCGCCTTGTTGAGACGCTTGACCGCCAGATCCATATCTTGCATCAGAAAGGGGTCGTGCAGATCCTCCAGCGATGGATGAAAGAATCGCTGAGCCTCTGCTTCCGTACGGATACCGCGACGATAGAGTAGGCGTCCCGCCACAGCGGGTATTCTCAAGGCGTGCGCCAGTTGAGAGCCACCCACCTCCTCCTCTTGGGTGAAGGGAGTGTATTGCCATTCGTTCGTCATTATGTTGTTTTATTTTTTTTGTCATAGGGAGCGTGTATAGGCTAGGAGCAGACCAAGGCGCTAGGCTCGCCAAGTGGGCGATCTGGACAACGTGGATATAAGACGGTTTACAGCTCATTACTAGCACATTATATAGTCAATGCCTCGAGCGAAGCTTACGATAAGGTCGCACCTCCGCATTTTAGGCTCTGTAAATGTACAAAATAATCTTGATATGGCAAGTGGCAGGGAAGGCTGACGCATGATAGCCAGCCGGCTAGGAGTGGCGCATGGCGACAACGAGGGATGTGCAGTTCGGCCGCCGCTACAGAGGGTTCGAGCATCATTACAGAGGGGCTGCGAGACCTCTCTGATTACACCGTCCTCCCGAAGAGAGACTGTTGCATAAAGGCGAATCGCTGTGTTGCTTTCGGGATTCGGCTTCGGTCACATACGGAGGTATGCTTCCTTCAGACCTCACCCTCAGCGCCTTGCGCTTCATCCTTTCTGCAAAGTCAGGACAATCTTGCAAGCAAGATTGTGAGACTGTTGACTTTTACAACAGTCTCAAAGGATGGAATTCCTACCTAGGAATTTGCCAAATAGCTACCTAGGAATTCCCCCAATTCCTACCTAGGAAATAAAAAATACTTCGGAGGAATCAAATGAAACTTCGGAGGAATCAAAAAATAAGTCCGAAGAATTTGCCCATTCCTAGGTAGGAATTCCCCAAATAAGTACCTAGAATTTTGCCCATTTCCTAGGTAGGAAATGAAACGAGCTCATTTTCACAATGCGTCAGTCCTGACAGATGAAGAGGAAACATAGCAAAAGAGTCCCTACGGGGAGCAGGGGTGCTCTCGTAGGGACTCTTCGCGTATTTATATGGGAGCTAGCACACGGGATGGGTGTGCGGCTCGCTGGTCACTTCTCTAGAGTGATCAGGTTACGATCCTTGTCGTAGATCCTGCAGTCTAGGAGTGCTACATCTTGATCTTCGATCAGCTTGATGTTTTTGGAGTATTTCTTCTTCCACTTAGTAAAGAGAGAGGACCCCAGGAGTGGAGCCTTCTTGATATAGGCCACTACATAGGGGTGTAGGTGCATGGCGAAGTTGCGGATGGGCTTGTCGCCCGTGGTCAGCTGGGCTATCATCTCCTCCAGGTCATCGGTAAAGGTGATGGAGGTCTTGATCTTGCCCGTGCCTTGACAAGTAGGACAGGTCTCCTCGGTGCGTATGATGGTCGCCTGACGTACACGCTGTCGTGTGATCTGCATGAGACCGAACTTGCTCAGCGGTAGTATCTTGTGTGTGGCTCGATCGTCTGCCATAAGCTTCACCATATGCTCGTATAGCTCCTTGTTGTGAGCAGCTTCATTCATATCGATGAAGTCGATTACGATGATACCTCCGAGATCTCTCAGGCGGATCTGACGGGCAATGAGGTCTGCGACAGCCATATTGACATCAAAGGCGGTCTCCTCCTGTCCGGAAGTCCTGCGAGCCTTCTTGCTACTATTGACGTCGATGACGTGCATAGCTTCGGTCTGCTCGATGATGATATTGGCACCATTGCGCAGGGTGACTTTACGCCCGAAGAGGGTCTTCTTTTGCTTTGTCACACCGCAAGCGTCAAAGAGGGGTCGCTTAGCATCGTCCTCATAGAGCGTGACGATCTGCTCTCTGCCTGGGTCGATATCAGCTACGTAGCCTCTGAGCTCCTTGTAGTAGTCAGGATCGTTGACGACGATCTTGGTAAAGCTCTTGTTGTAGGAGTCTCGGATGAGGTTGATAGCACGGTTTCGCTCCTCGTAAATCTGCGTAGGCGCCTTGGCACGGACGAGCTTCTTGATGCTTGTCTCAAATCGATCTATCAGATCGACCATCTCCTCGACGAGCTCTTGGGTCTTCTTGCCCGCAGCTTGCGTCCGGATGATGGCTCCATAGCCACTCTTGATGACGCTCTGCACGATGGTCTTGAGCCTCGTACGCTCCTCCATAGAGCGTATCTCGCTAGAGATGGCTACCTGATCGCTAAAAGGTACTAAGACTAGAAATCGGCCCGCTATGGAAAGCTCTGCGGAGAGGCTAGGTCCTTTGGTTCCGAAGGCTTCGCGTGTTACCTTGACGAGGATCTTGTCTCCCTTCTTGAGTCCCGAGTTGATGATGTTACCATCCTTAGGAAGGGGCTCCCCTTCTTTGACTTTGTCGATGGGGGGTACCTTCTTCTTTTCCGCTATCTCTTCTAATAAGTGGGTGGTCGCTCCAAATACTTTGCCTAGATCATTGTAGTGTAGGAAGCCGTTTTTCATGGGGCCTATATTGACGAAGGCGGCATTGTTGCCTCTTACGACATTGTCTACCTCTCCGAGCAGAATGTCTCCGACAGCGTAGCGGATATTTCTATTCTCCGTCCGTAGCTCTACGAGCTCGCCGTCTTCGAGCACTGCCATAGACACCTCTTTGGGCTTTACATCGATGATTAGTTCACTATTCACGGTGTCTCAAATAATCTGTGCATTAATAGATTGGAAACGTGTAGAGGTCTAGTATGACCGAGCCTCTTCTCTCCTCCGTCTCACAGCTACGCCGTGCCACTGCACTGACCCGAGCTGGTGAGCTATCGAAGTACCTAGTTGCTACACCTCTACTGGAGTAGCTGGTCTCTATGTGTATCTCTCTCGTCTCTAGCGAGTCTCTGGATGCACAGAGAGGGGCGGTCTACAGGTGCTGCCGTAGTACTCGTGACCTCGGGCTGATGCAGGGTGCCTGCGAATTGTTGCGACAGGCTCTAGTCTGGTCAGCGTGTGAGGGACTACTGCAGGGTGATAGGATGAGTTGCTATGCAACGAAGCCAGCCACAACCGGCCTCTCGTCTATGAGAGGTCGGTCATGACGGCTTACTTGATACGTTTCGTGCGTTAAGATTAGATCGCCACACATATACGATGGCTCTCTAGTGTGTAGACTGTGCGACTCCGTAGGATGACTTGCTAGTCTAGGTGGGTCACACACGGTCGTCCAGGACCGCTCGTCTACTTCTTGCTCTTATGACGATTCTTACGTAGTCTCTTCTTACGCTTGTGCGTCGACATCTTGCGACGCTTGTGCTTCTTACCGTTTGGCATAATTGTTTCTTTTGAATTGGTCTATACTGATCCAAGGTGATGAGGTCTGTAGCTAGGTGTCTTGCAGGAGTCTTTGTGTTGTCGTCCTAGGGCGTAGCTACCTCTGCTCACTCCCTGGTATACTACTTGATCATGCTGGTGAAGGCCTTCGAAGGCTTGAACGTGGGGACCTTGCGAGCGGGCACGATGATCGTCGTCTGCTTGGATATGTTGCGAGCAGTCTTCTCTGCGCGCTCCTTGACAACGAAGCTGCCGAAGCCTCTTAGATAGACATTGTCGCCCTGGCTCATGGCGTTCTTGACTGTATCCATAAAAGCCTCTACGACCTGCAGGACCTCCTGTCGGTCTACGCCTGTCGCATCGGCGATACTCTTTACAACTTCTGCTTTAGTCATGTATTCTTCGTAATGGGTCTTATAATGATTTCCGATGATGCGTCTGCTACAATGCAGAGATGTGGACAAGTGTACATAAAGCAACCCACACCAATCTGCTCTAGCGCAAATGAATAGAGGAGTGCTCTCGATCTGGTCCAAGAACACTCCTCTTCTTTGTGGTATATGCTCGCTTGTGGTATCAGCCTAGCGTGGTGAGACGGCTTAGAGGAAAGGGAGGTGGCTGGCAAGGCTCTCTGTGTAGCCCCTAGGGGAGTCGAACCCCTCTTTCCAGGATGAAAACCTGGCGTCCTAACCGATAGACGAAAGGGCCAAATCGTGCGCCAGTATCCTTAATATCGTATTATATCCTCAGCGAACTGATACAGTGTTGCGATACGTCGTTGTAGACTAGAGAGATTTGAGATGAAGAGCCATCTTAGACTTCAGGTTGGCAGCCTTATTGCGATGGATGATATTCTTACGAGCTAGACGATCTAGTGTAGAATACACCTTCGGCAAAGCCTGCTCAGCTTCCTGACGATCAGTCATCGCACGAAACTGCTTGACCATCGTACGCGACGTCTTGCTCGCATAGCGATTGCGAAGGCGACGAGTGGAACTCTGACGGATTCTCTTCAGCGTTGATTTATGATTTGCCATTCTTGTGATACTTAATTACTAGGTATACTCAACATACAAGGCGCTCCAAGCGGAGCGCTTCATATCTATTTGTAGCCCCTAGGGGAATCGAACCCCTATTTTCAGAATGAGAATCTGACGTCCTAACCGTTAGACGAAAGGGCCAGCTACTACTTGTCAATCACCCCTCAAACGTTCAGCTCTCGGGCAATTGTGATGCAAAGGTACTACAAATTTTTCTTCCGACAAAAGATTCTCGCAAGAAAATCTTCCAAAAGGAGCCCGACCTTGCCAAAAACACGCCGCAGAGTGCTGATTCGCAAACAGTTAAGAGATCGTCCGGCTCAGGCAATCTTTTTACCTCAAGTCACGTCCCCAGAGGAGCTTCTCGCGGATTACCTGTGCATACGGCTTGTGCGAGAGGCGTAGCAGGTGGGCTCGCTTGTCACTCTTGCGGGCGGCGATCTCGACGCCACAGTCGTAGACCCGCAGATTGCCATCTATCACAACGGAGAAGGTGGGGTGTAGCGAGGAGACTCTCATCGTCAGCACACTGGTATCGGGGAAGATGAGTGGAGCCATATTGAGCGTGTGAGGCGCTATCGGTACCAGTAGCAGAGTCTGACACTGAGGCGTCACAATGGGGCCCCCTAGGCTAAGCGCATAAGCGGTCGACCCTGAGGGCGTGCTCATGACCAAGCCATCGGCAGCGTACTCGGCAAGCAGATCTCCGTCTAGGTCGACTCGTATCTTGATGATAGAACCCGTTTCGCGCTTCTGCACCGCCAGATCGTTGAGCGCAGTGCCCACATGCTCACCCGCCACGCTCACGTCAATCAGCGTGCGAGTCTCTATATTATATTGTCCAGCCAGCAGATCGTCCAGATGATGCCGAGCCTCCTGTGGCTCCATCTCAGTCATGAAACCGAGGTGCCCACAGTTGATCGCCCATATAGGCAGCTCCACGTCTCGCAACTTGTGTACCGCCCGCAGCAACGTACCGTCGCCTCCGAGGCTCAGCGCTATGTCGCCATAGGGCGTCTCCCCTCCCAGTCGCATCTGCGGATACCCATCGGGGATGCCCGCCTGCGAGAGCGCCTCCCAGAGCGGGGTCTCTATATATAGGTCTACGCCGTGCTCCGCCAGCGCAGTCAGGAGCGCCGCCACATCGTCCGTGAGACGCATCGTAGCGTGGCTTCCATACACGGCTATCGTATTTATCTTATGCCTATCCATCGGGGCTGTCTGCTTGCATCGCTACAAAAGTAACGAAAAGCGAGCAGACCCCAAACTTTCCCAGCAAACCCTCAACAACAAGATCTCTAACTTCTAATCTCTAATCCCCATTTCCTCGCTGGGGACATCAGACGAGCCTTCGATTACGGTACGTTAGCTTTGCTGTTTCTTACGTTTGGCGCTGGGATTTTCGTCCTTTACTACCCAGAAGAGGAGGGGGGCAATACCTAGTATTAGGTATCCGCTAATGCAGGTCACTCAGTCAGCTTTCGCTACCTTTGTGGCGCATGAAATTGTCGGAGTTACATAATGGCGACCGAGCTCGCATCTTATCGGTAGGCGGTCATGGTGCCTTTCGCAAGCGTATCCTAGAGATGGGCTTTGTGCAGGGACAGGTGGTGGAGGTGATACAAGCAGCTCCACTCAAGGATCCTATCTACTATCGACTGATGGACTACAACGTCTCGCTGCGGCGCAAGGAAGCGGGACTCATCACGGTCGAGCTCATCGACCAGTCCTCCTCCGCGGAGGAGCTGCCACCACTGACTCATGCGTTCGTACATGAAGGCTCCGGAGAGCCACTGGCAGAGACCGCAGCCTCCGACCGTGTCGCCATCTCCCGCTCACTACGGGTAGCGCTCATTGGCAATCCGAATAGTGGCAAGACGACCCTCTTCAACCATGCCAGCGGAGCGCATGAGCGCGTCGGCAACTACAGCGGGGTCACCGTCGAGGCTAAGGAGGCACACTTCGATTATCAAGGCATTCGCTACGAACTGATCGACCTTCCAGGGACCTATTCGCTATCTCCCTATTCGCCTGAGGAGCTTTACATCCGCGACTATCTGACCAATGAGGAGACGCGTCCCGATGTGGTCATCGACGTACTCGATGCGACCAACTTAGAGCGACAGCTATACCTCGCCGTGCAGGTGCGTGAGATGGGCATCCCGATGGTTACGGCGCTCAACATGTGGGATGAGTTCGAGCAGAAGAAGAATCAACTCGACGTACAGCAGCTATCCCACCTCCTAGGTACGCCGATGGTACCAACCATCTGCCGCAAGGGTGTCGGTATCTCAGAGCTCTTTGATAAGGTGCGTCAGCTCGTTGACGAAAATCTCTACGCCGATCGTCGCTTCCTACAGATCAACTACGGGACAGATCTCGAGCAGAGCATAGCAACCCTTCAGGCGAAGCTCACCGAGCATGCGACCTTCCCCGACCACCTATCCCCTCGCTACTTAGCGGTCAAGCTCCTCGAGGGAGACCCGCACACGCAACGCTTTATCAAGCAGCAACCGAAGGGCGACTACCTTCTCACCGCTACAGCTTACGAGGAGAACAGACTGCGCAAGAATCACTCCAACGAGGAGGATCTGGAGAACTATATCATCAATCAGCGTTACGGCTTCATCGCTGGTGCGCTCAGAGAGACCTACCGTCCGAACAAACGGCGCATACGCACCATGACGGATCGTATAGACAACCTCCTCATACACCCCATCTGGGGCTATCCGATCTTTCTCGCCTTCCTCTTTATCATGTTTGAGGCTACCTTCGCGCTGGGAGCCTTCCCGATGGACTGGATCGAACAGGGCGTGGACGTTTTTGGGAAATGGATCTATGGACTGATGTCGCCTGGTCCTCTACGCGACCTATTGGTGACGGGTGTCATAGGCGGTGTAGGCGGTGTCCTCGTCTTCCTGCCCAACATCCTCATCCTCTACCTCTTCATATCTATCATGGAGGACACGGGCTATATGGCGCGAGCCACCTTCCTGATGGATAAACTAATGCACCGCATGGGACTGCACGGCAAGTCCTTCATACCGCTCATCATGGGCTTCGGGTGCAACGTCCCCGCTGTGATGGCTTCTCGCACGATCGAGAGCCGACAGAGTCGTATCATCACGGTGCTAGTGACTTCGCTGATGAGCTGTAGCGCCAGACTGCCAGTCTACATCCTCATTGCGGGTACCTTCTTTCCACAGAGTGCTGGGCTGGTACTCTTCGGACTTTACGCTCTTGGTGTGCTGCTGGCTTTCCTACTGGCGAAGCTTTTCCGCCGGGTGCTCTTCAAGTCGGAGGATCTTCCCTTTGTCATGGAGCTACCACCCTACCGCATCCCGATGGCGCGTGCCGTGGGCATACATATGTGGGACAAGGCGCGCGAATATCTGCATAAGATGGGATCGGTCATCCTCGTTGCTTCGATCATCATCTGGGCGCTGGGCTACTATCCTCGTGAGGAGGTGATGGCTCGTGCTGAGGAGCAGATAGCTCAGGTGCAGCAGCAGAGCACACTCTCTGAGAGCGAGCGCAACGAGCAGGTCGCTGAGATAGAGCGACAAGCGCATATAGAGCAGCAAGAAGACTCTTACCTGGGACGCATAGGACAGACGGTGCAGCCCGTCCTAGCTCCGCTCGGCTTCGACTGGAAGCTCAGCGTGGCGCTTGTGGCAGGACTACCGGCCAAAGAGGTGGTCGTCAGCTCCCTCAGCGTCATCTACACGGGCAGTGAGACCGTGGACGAGGATAGCGAAGACTTTGCCGTGGGTAGCTCGGCGCTCTCCCAACAGCTGCGCCAAGAGAAAGACCCCGTCACGGGCGAGCCACTCTACACACCACTGATAGCCATCTGCTTCCTCATCTTCGTACTCATCTATATGCCTTGCGTCGCTACGGTTGTGGCCGTTTCTAAGGAACTCAACAGTGGCTGGTGGGGACTCTTTGTAGTCGTCTACACCTGCGTCCTAGCCTGGATCGTGGCTTATCTAGCACGACTCATAGGACTACTCATTATATAATATAGGTGTCGCCATGGATCTGCAGACAGTTATCGTACTACTCATACTACTCGTCGCACTCATCTACATCATTTATAGCGTGTGGCGACTGATCCGCCACTCCCAAGGAGCCCAAGGCTGTGCTGGTTGCTCCGCTTGCCACCATAGCACGGTCGCTACTCCGAAGAAGTCGAGAGGCTAGCGGTGCGCTCTACAGAGGACGCCCTTGACGTGTAGCCCTTTGTAGGGACGCATGATCTGTGCGTCCGTCCCCGTTAAAACCACGACGCTGTAACCTTTGACACAACGGACGCCCTCCCGCTAGACACTTCCGTGCGTCCCTACAAAGGGTTACACGTTTCTAATCTCTAATCTCTAACCTCTATTTCCGTGAGGAAATACCGATTATGTCAAAAGAAATACCGATTATGTCAAGCAGATCAAGGAAGAGTTCGCTACATTATACTTAACTTTGCACGAATGTCCTCAATTACTGCGTACACTTTATGAAGCGACACACTATACACTATATAATTCTGCTGCCTCTCCTCGTCTTATCACTCGTCAGTTGTGACAAGTTCGTATACGATCGAGGCGAGTGCCCTACGATACTGGTCTTCACACCCTATATGCAGACGCCCTGTATGTCTGACTCGGCTTACATAGGCAAGGCTGCAGAGCTACACTTAGTCATCAGTGACCCTACATCAGGAGAGATCATCGCCTATAAGCATCTAGAGTCTGTCGATCTGACGGCAGCCTCTAGCATAGAGATCCCCGTACCAAACGAGTGCGGCGAGACCTATCGATACACTATCTGGGTAGGAGCTACCCCCCAGCACTATACTATGAGTGAGCTAGAGCCAGCCTCGGGCAATAAGCACCCCGACTGCCGACTGGCACTCCGGCTCAACGAGCAAGACAAACACGAGGGTCTACTGCCCGAGCCACTCTACTTCGCTACAGACACCATCGTTTGCCCTATGCCTCGAGGGGGTGTAAGCACTAGAGTGCCCGTCGCGCCAAACCTCACGCGCTACAGCAACGACTTTGACATAAGCCTTACCGAGTTGCCTCGCAACGTGATCTATCCGCTCCATATAGAGATCGAGGATAACAACGCTGCTTACGACTTCATGGGTCAGCTGACCAATCCTACGAAGCATGTCATCTACCAGGCGCCACTACCCAACGAGGGTACGACGCGCAGCACGCGTCTGAGCACACTGCGACTGGATGATCCGAAGACCCTTCCTCAGCTGAGCCTCGTGCGCTCCGACACGGGTGCTAAGATCTTTACCTACGATCTCAAGAAGCTGCTCGCTAAGAAGCCTGACTACCGCCCCGAGTGCCAGTTTGAGTACGACGTAGAGATACGTCTCAAGACGCTTCCCGACAACACGCACTACGCTGTCGATATCTTTGTCGATGGCTGGATGGTACACTCCTACGAGATAGAACTTTAAGCATTTCCCCCTAATCAACGCTGTCACATCACTATGAATAGACTACGACATACCCATATATATACGCTCCTCCTCATCTTGGGGGCGCTCTTCACTTGCACCAGCTGTGTGCGGGACTACAATAGTCTTGAGGAGGATGAGACAGGTTATGTATCGATTCAGTTTGACTTACTTCATGCCCTGCACTCCAATAGTCTCAGAGCTGGAAACTCGACGGAGGAGCTAGATAACAAGCTCCAAGAGCTGCGTATGATCGTCTTCCCTGAGGGTGAGAATGCCTCGGTTATCAATCTCCTAGCAACCAACCAGCAACGAGAAAATAAGCGCATTATCTTCAAGCTTAGCAAGCTACAGAAGTATGACTTCTACTTCATCGCCAATGAGTCTGCTTCAGGGCAGAAGGGCTCTGACCTGGCATTCCTCGACAATCAGGAGGTGATACTGCGTAGTCAACTCGAAGGGATGAAGACGGTAAAAGCTCCCAACATTGTCTCCGAAGAGGAGTTGACTGGTGTCGGGGCTTCGATTATGATGACGGCACTCTATAAAGGGGTGCTCATCTCGGAGTCTCTGCAAGGAGATGGTACTCAGAGCTCTCCCTATATTATTGACCTGACTAAATTCAATAAAGAGCAGCGTCCCAATCTTACCGCCACAAATAGAGCTCCTGCCGAGCTGATGCGCTCCCTAGCCAAAGTGGAGCTAACACTTAAGGGGATCGTAGCTATCCGTACTAAGCCAGGCTCCACTGCCAGCAACCCTCAGTACAACTACTCTTGGGTACTCCCGTACGGCTACAAAGACAGTTCGAAGCTCCTTATCGAGATCCTCAATATGCCGAAGAGCTACACGCTCTTCCCGAGCAATCGGCTGACTGACATAGCGACGGTGGGTACACTGCCTCCTTATCAGTTTAGCTTCAGTAAAGGCCCCAATCCAGCATATATCGTTCCACCTACTATGACAGGCCCCTCTATCGGAGGTATCTATGTGGGCGACTACAAGATCACGCTCTATCTACCCGAGTATCTAGCCTCTTCACAACTCGCAGAGGCGCAGAGGCCCGCCATCAAGATCACCTATCAGGTGGCAGGCTCCGACGATAAGCTGAGCAAGATCTACCCCATTCAAAACGGCGCCCCCGCTTCTACCGACTACGAGACGGTGCTGGCTGGATTGACTGATCGACCCGATTGGTGCGTCTACCGCAATCGCTTCTACCAGATTCAGGTCAATATAGTGGGCAAGCAGTTCTAAGTCGCCCATATCTCTAACACCTATGTTCGCTTGTACTATGATTATGAATACCCCTTCACCACATAATATTACGCTCAGTGCTGTAGCTAGACGCTTTAGTCTAGTCTGGCTGATGCTCCTCTTGGGTACGCTCTCCATCTTTGCGCAGAGTGCCTCCGACTTTTCCGTTACGGTGGTCTCGACTCCGTCTACCTGCGTACAAAATGGTAAGGTCGAGATAAAGGTAAGCAAAGTCCCTGGGGCTCCGACCAACTATACTTACAAAGCTTACTACGATCTCCTCAATTCTAAGGAGACCTCGGTTACGACACCTCAAGGCTATGTTGCAAACAATGTTGTCGCGAACCTCTACCCAGGCACCTATACGGCTCTCGTACGGATCGAGGTCCAGGAGACAGGCCTTAAGATAGACTTGCCGCCTAAAAAGGCTACTATCACCTCCACCTACAAGAATCCAACCGTCAAGGTTCGTGAAGTGCGTAAGTCTCTCAACAACTATCGCCCCAATAGTAGTAGTGCGCCCGTTCCTACAGGCATCCTCTCCGTCACGGTGCTGGATGGCAATGGGCCCTATACGCTCACGATCGAAGCGGCACCGACAGCTTATAAAGGGAAGAAGGAGTTCTCCTTGGAGAAGGGTAAGGAGCTCTTCCTCTACGAGGTGCCCGCAGGCCAGTATCGTCTCAAGGTCTCTGACGCTTGTGGAGTCGCTCCTGTTCAGACGCTTGAGATGACGAACGTTCGTAGAGACCTGCCCAACGCCAATATAAACGATGAAAATATGCCATTCAGGAAATGGTTCATGGTGACGTCCGATATGCGTATGCGTCAGTGCGGATGGTTGAGACTTAACTATGAGAGTACGAAGAATAACACGAATGAGCCTGACTTAAGGCCTTATTTTGATCATAAAGACACCTTGGCACGTTACTATGAATATGCTTGGCAGACTTGGTCTGATTGGAATGCTAGTAAGCCGAGAGTGTATCATGAGTTCCAAAAGACAGCTCCTTTTGGCTCAACCAATTATGCCTCTGACGAAGAAGCTATTTACTATAAGCTTCCCGATGGAGTGACCTATAAGATGATGGGACAACAATCTAGTTTATATCATCCTCTAGCATTCATTCGTGTTAAGGGCTCTTCAGAGGAACTACCTAGAGGATATTCTGCAACTAATTATGACTGGAATTCGCTTGACGTTGATTATGAGAGAAACAATTCAGACCCTTGTAGTCCTACTTATGTGCTTCAAGTAAAACCTCGTAGGGATCATGATGTACTCTTATGTCTTCCCATCACCGTTCGTGTAGTCTCTAAGACAAATCCTAATGATAAGCAAGAGATCACGCTGACCGAAGATGCTTCTTCCTATACCGATTTTCCTAAACCGCTAAAGTATAGCGAGAACTATACACTGACTACGATCGCTGGCAATGGACAGACCAAGACAGAAGAGGTAAAAGCTGAGACATACAGCTATTATCTTGATGTGTCTAGAACAAACGATAAGTGTACAGGGGAGGAAAAATATCGACTCTACATATATAGGTCTAAGGATCGCATTTCATTCGCAGGATATACGATTCGATTTGTGTCTGCGCCAGCAGGGTTTAAACCCGTAGAGGGTGCCCTGGCCGTTGGGGAGACGTACAAAATTCCTGAAAACATGAAGGGTGATTATGCTTATCCATTCTCACCCAAAGCGAGGATAAATAGCAGCCTCTACTACGATGTGCCTGAGGGAGAGTATCGTTTTGTGCTTACGGATCCTTGTGGCAAGAGTTATAATCTTAACCAGACTATAACTCCGAATAAAATACACTATGTCGGAGATATAAGTCGCTTAAAGCCACGCACTGTCAAAGTAGATTGTGGTCGTGTACGTATCTATCCATTTGCAGGTGGATCGGAGGGCATACTTACCCTCAATGGAGTTCCCGATCAGCCTTACTTTAGGATCACAAAACTCCCAAAGGGCGTTTCATATAGTGATATTAGATCCAACATTTCAAATGACGATCTCTATTGGAATAGATTTAAGATACTTACCTCTTCCTACAAAGATATAGCTGATCCGAAGTCGATCTATATAGACTTCCCCGCTACGGATGGAAGTGTGGAACTCGAAATGTACTACTTTGAACCTAGTTCTTGGAGTCAATACGAGCAATGTTTTACATTGCCCTGTCTACCAACGACGCAGCTGTCGCTAGAAAATCCTCCTCTGACGTATGATCGAGACTCCTATATCGGTTATAGCTGTCCGTCTCGCACTTCAGGCTTGTTGCATATCGTCCCAGTAAACTGCGTAGGAAATGCGACCATCAAGATCTACGATACTGAGACCGGAGAGCTGAAGTATACGTTTAACAACGTGGATAAGACTGCGGGAATCACCCAAGAGCTCAAGGGTACTACCGAGAACCCTGTTCCATCGAGTTACCGCGTTAAGATTACCGATCAGCAGTGTGACAATACCTCAGAGGAGGTTATCGCCATATACTCTCTAGCATCGCCATCAGCCATACGCTCTAAGGAGCAACAGCGTAAGTTCTGCGTAGGCGATCGGATAGAGCTAGAGGTCATCAACTTAGGCGATAAAGTTTACACCTGGACCTTGCCTAATGGTGAGCAGAGGACTGGTCGTAAGCTCGTCATAGATCAGGCTGAGCTAGGGCATACTGGTACGTATACAGTCTCGGTATCAACGGTCGTGTGTGATGGCAAAGCAACTGTAATAGAGCTTACTACAGATATCTCTGTCTCTCCTCGCGAGCTCTGGTGGAGACAAGATGCTAAGGATCAGAACTGGAACAATCCTAACAACTGGTCTCAAGCTGATGGCACACCCATCCAGGCTGTTCCCACCGCCTGTACTGACGTTCATATCCCAGCACAGGTAGACAAGGGTTACCCCGACCTATCAGCTCAGGGCACTATTAGAGATGTCTTTGGTGATCCTGTATGTAGTGATATCTACTTCCACTATGGAGCACAGCTAGGTAGTCCTCAGCTACTCACCTATGAGCGAGCTTTCGTTGACTACAACTTTGGTAAGATGAATAATGGTGGCACGACCGTAGCGCATCAACAAACCGGTCATACGACTGCCGATAGCAAGCTCCTGGCTCGTGATCGCTGGTACATGGTAGCCACCCCGCTAAACAATATGGTCTCTGGAGACTTCTCTCTAGCAGGCTACCCGAAGACCTATCAGCGTTACTTTGTCGCATCACAGAGTCCTAATAGTGCTACGGATGTAGCTTTTACACGTCCCTTCGATACTATGACGCAGACCTTTGCTCCCACTGCATATTACCATGGATTCGCACTCAAGGTTGCTGGCTGGGAGTCTGGACGTAAGGGCTATGACGATCATAAGTATCTGAATCAGATCAATGGTATCATACGCGTCCCCTTCTTCGCAGACGCTAGTCGTGCTGCCGCTTATCCGCTGCACAGCTACGATGCGGCGACAGGTCGTAGCACCTTCCGTTACTACAACGAGGAGACGCTTGCTCCACTAGCTTATACAGAGCGGGCCAATCGAGGCAAGGGAGTCTATCCCTACCGCTTCGTATATGAGCGCTACAATGCAGCGAAGCCTACATCCAGCCAGATTGCCACGATCACTGATGGTGGCGTGACGATGCAGGGATATGCGTTGCCAATCAGTGGCGTCGCTGCTGGATCTTACTTTATGGTAGGTAATCCCTTTATGACGCCCATAGACTTTGACAAGCTTTGGGAGTTCAATAAGGATGTCATCTATCCTTACTACTACGTATTTGAGGATAATCAGTGGCGGGTCTATAGCCTCGAGGCTTCTATCGCCTCGACCCGCGGTAAGGCGATAGCCCCACTGCAGGCCGTCCTACTACGCAGCAAGTCTGGTAGCTCATCACAGCTACGCTTCCCCACTTCAGGAGACAAGTCCGTACTACTCGCTTCGTGGAGTCTTGGTCGTGGAGATCTAGTCTCCGTACAGAGTGCAGAGATGCCTCACAAGAGTACCACGCTGCCTATACACTTACAGATGGGACATGGTGGCGATGCGCCACTAGCCTCAGCCTATGTCATGTGGGATGCCGAGGGCGACAATGTCCCAGCACTAGGCAATAATGAGTATAGTGAGTCTCCTCTTGTGTACGTTGTCGACGCAGACTGCGGTGAGGGTGAGATGGTTCTCTATCCCAAGAGAGAGACCGGACGACTAGATGTCGGTGTACGCGCTAGTTACGCATCTGAGATGGTTCTAGACTTCAGTGATATGGACAGGAGCCTCTACGAGTATATGACACTGACCGACCGCAAGAGTGGTCGTGAGCAAGACCTCTTGCGTCAGCCTCAGTACCGCTTCGTGCACGAGCTGGGCGTCGCCGATCCTCGCTTCAGCTTGCAGCTCAAGCGCTATGGCGTACCCACGGCTGTAGAGGAGCCTGCTCATGCAGTTGTCACGCCAGAGATCTCTATCCACGCGGTCGAGGAGAGCTGTCTAGTCCAGGCCAATCAGCCTATTGCGCTCATCGAGGTGTACGATCTCTCAGGGCAGCAAGTCTACCGCTATGCCTCAGCGGCCAATGCGCAGACCCTCGAGCATGCGATCTCACTACGTGAGTTGCCGCGCTCTATGGTGGTCAAGGTGTATCTGGAGAATGGATTTATGGATATCCGTAAAGTCCAGTTCTAGCCGACTGAGACCTCAATAGGTGCCAGCCTCAAACGGTTTCATTACACTCCGATAGCAGTTATAGAGCTAGAAAAGTCTATGGATCTACAGACCATCGTCGTATTACTCATACTGCTTGTCGCGCTACTCTACATCATTCGTAGCGTGTGGCGACTGATACGCCGACCGCGAGGAGCCTCAGGCTGCGCTGGTTGCTCTGCCTGCGATCACAAGCCGATAGCGAAGTCGAAAGGCAAGTCGCAAGACTAGCAGAGAGTGTAAGCTCTCGTTAAAGCGAGACGAGTATACTCGTCAAGGTTGTTACACGTCATAACTCGTGAGCCTTGTGAAGTGTATAGCTGGTATGGGATTATAGTCGTAACTTTAACCTCACGATGTAATCAGACAGCCTAGCAGGTCAACTACTAGACTGAACTCTAGTAGCATAAGCAGTGGCAAGGCAACAAAGAAAGATAGGCTTACGGAATAGCTCTCCTGCGCTGACGATCGTGCTCCTCTTTGGTGTGATCAGCATGCTGGGAGATCTCGTGCATGAGTCCGCTCGCAGTGTCAACGGGCAGTACCTCAGCTTGGTGGGGCTCTCGGCAACGCAGGTGGGGCTAGTCTTCGGGTTGGGCGAATTCCTCGGCTATGCGCTACGCTTGCTCTCAGGTGCCTGGCTGGACAAGAGCAAGCGCTACTGGCTCTTCCTCTTTGTGGGCTATGGGGTGCATCTAGTGATCCCGTTGATGGGCTTGACCACTTCGTGGGGGTGGCTCTACACCTTTATCCTACTCGAGCGAATAGGCAAAGCTTTGCGCAGCCCAGCTAAAGACACGATTCTCTCAGCCGTCGCAGAGAATCAGATCGGCCTCGGGTACGCTTTCGGAATTCAGGAGGCGCTCGATCAGTTGGGCGCATTCCTAGGTCCCTTGATCTTTACCGCACTCTTTTACTTCATGGGGCGCAGTGGCCTAGAGGTCTTTCAGCTAGGCTATCAGATGCTGGTCATCCCCTTTATCATCTTGATGGTGTTCCTCGCCTTAGTGCATCGCAAGTTCGTACGAGAGGCGCTCACCCCGCAGGTGAATGCCTCCGAAAAGCCTCCGCGCCTACAACCGATCTTCTGGATCTACTCGGCATTTACCTTTTTCGTTGCTTTCGGACTGATCAACTTCAGCTTGATAGGCTATCATCTTAAGACGCAGCAGATCGTCTCTGATGAGATGGTGCCGATCCTCTATGCTGTCGCCATGGCGGTGGATGCCCTCGTCGCGATCTTCATCGGGAAGGGTTACGATCGTCTGAAGCGCAAGCTGGGGCACAAGACGGGGGGTGTGCTAATTCTGCTCATTGTCCCTATCTTGACAGCCTTTGTGCCACTGCTAACCCTGTCTCACTCTATGGGGATGCTCTGGGCTGGCATGGCACTGATGGGGGTCGTGCTGGGAGCGCACGAGACGGTTATGAGATCTGCCATTGCCGACATCACACCATTCAGCAAGCGTGGCATAGGGTTCGGTATCTTTAACACGATCTACGGTCTGTCGCTACTCCTTGGCTCCTTCCTCATGGGATGGCTCTACGATTTAGAGCAGCAACCGATCATCGTCGCTATGACAATCGGCTCTGAGGGTGTAGCGGTCGCTCTATACGTCGTCCTTTACAAGCGGATCCAGAGGGAGCGCCTCAACAACTAGTCTTTTCGTACCTTTGCGCTTACTATGACCGAGAGAGTAGAGCAAGAAAGCAAGCGGGTCTACATCGAGACCTATGGCTGTCAGATGAATGTGGCTGACAGCGAGATCATAGCTGCACAGATGCAACTGGCGGGCTACCAGCTCACCGATCAGATCGACGAGGCGGACGCTGTCCTCATCAATACCTGCTCGGTGCGGGACAATGCGGAGCTACGTATCATACGTCGTCTGGACAATCTCAACGGTCAGCGCAGACGCTCGGGGCATCCGCAGATCGTCGGTGTGCTCGGTTGCATGGCGGAGCGTGTGCAGGAGACCCTCATACAGGATCATGGGGTGGATCTGGTGGCAGGTCCTGACGCTTATACGGACCTCCCTAACCTGATAGCGGCAGCCGAGGCAGGCGAGCCAGCTATTAGCATTGAGCTCTCCAAGAGTGAGACCTACAGTGATGTGATCCCCGTGCGACTTCCAGGGCTGCACATCAGTGGCTTCGTATCGATCATGCGTGGATGCGACAACTTCTGCACCTACTGCATCGTCCCCTACACACGAGGTCGTGAGCGTAGCCGTGACCCAGAGAGCATCACTCGTGAGGTGCAGCGCATGGCGCAGGAGGGCTACCGTGAGGTGACCCTCTTAGGGCAAAATGTCAACTCCTACTGCTGGCATACTGAGACGGGCGCTAGCTACACTTTCGCCGATCTGCTACGAAGCGTCGCTGAAGCGGTGCCGACGATGCGCATTCGCTTTACCTCGCCTCACCCCAAAGATATGAAGGACGAGACGCTCGAGGTGATGAGCCGTTACCATAATATCTGTAATCATATCCACTTCCCCCTGCAGAGTGGCAGCAATCGTATCCTAGAGCGCATGCGTCGTCGCTATACGCGTGAGTGGTACCTAGAGCGTGTGGAGCGCATCCGTGACTATATGCCTGACTGCGGGCTGAGTACCGACGTCTTCTGCGGCTTCTCGGGTGAAACGGAGGAGGACTTTCAGGAGACGCTGGAGGTGATGAGGCTGGCACGGCTGGACAGCGCCTTCATGTTTAAGTACTCCGAGCGTCCCGGCACCTACGCTTCGCATCATCTCGTCGACGATGTGCCTGAGGAGGTCAAGGTGGAGCGACTCAATCGTATGATCGCTCTGCAAAACGAGCTGAGCCTCGAGAGCAACGAGCGTGACGTGGGCAAGAGCTTTGAGGTGCTCATCGAGGGTTACAGCAAGCGCTCGCACGATGACTTCTTCGGGCGCACCCAGCAAAACAAAGTGATCGTCTTCCCCAAGGGCAATAATCAGATCGGCAAGCTGGTCACCGTACGTGTGGAGCGGGTCACCTCGGCAACGATGATCGGCAGCGAGGTGAAATCCTAGGGATAGCCCCAGAGTTTATCCCAATAAGCAGGTATCAGCGAGCTACTTCGCTACCTACTTCTGCTCCTTACGAAGAAAAAAACACCATTCCAATACCTAGAAGTAGGTATTCTCAGAAGTTTGTTGTATCTTTGCACTACCAAAGCATGAGAGACACCCCATTTAGTCTCTCCAAGCTGTGGTAATATCATAGATAATCTTAATACTCAACTTAAAACCAATAGAATTATGGCACACGTAATCACTGACAGCTGTGTAGCTTGTGGCACTTGCATCGATGAGTGCCCCGTAGGCGCAATCTCTGAGGGCGATATCTACTCTATCGACGCTGATACTTGCATCGATTGTGGCGCATGCGCTGCTGCTTGCCCATCAGGCGCTATCGAGGGTTAAGACACACACGGAGGTGTCGCCTCTAGGGCTTCGCTACCTCCACACCCTCTAGCATGTAGCCATCGCACACGGTCGCTACACACTTAAACAAGACAGAAGCCGTCCCCCATCTGAGTGCTATGCACTTGGGTGGGGGACGGTCCGTATGGGCGGTAGACATCATCACGCACCCGACCTCCTCACCCTCTCCGATTCTCCTTTTCACAGCGTGCTACCCCTTCCATCTAGGGGCCCGACTAGCAAATCTAAAGCTTGCGACCAGGGGTGACACATTGTAAAAATGAGCTCGTCTGATTTCCTACCTAGGAATTTCCAAAATCCCTACCTAGAAATTTGCCCAATAAGTACCTAGGAAATAAAAAATACTTCGGAGGAATCAAATGAAACTTCGGAGGAATCAAAAAATAAGTCCGAAGAATTTTTTATTTCCTAGGTAGGAATTGGGGCAATTCCTAGGTACCTATTTGGCAAATTCCTAGGTAGGAATTCAATGCTTCGGGAGGAAGGTGTAATCGGTGAGGTCCCGCAGCCCCTCTGTAATGATGCTCGAGCCCTCTGTAGCGGCAGACGAACTGCACATCCCTATCAATCCTGGGATAAGCCTCATATTGAGTACCTAAACAAACTGCTACGCCAGTTTATTCCTAAGTCCTCTACTTTCGAAGACTTAACTGACGCAGACCTTAGACGCTTTCAGAACCTACTAAACAATAGACCTCGTAAAAACCTAAACTATAAGACACCCAATGAAGTCATCAAAAACATCATTCTTGAGAAATTGCATTAGCGGGTGGAATGTACGAGCTTTGACAAAGTTGTGAGAGACGATGAAGTTTGCAAAAAAACAGTACCTTCGCCATAGGGAATTATTGACTACGACAGAAGATGTAGCCATACTCTTGTATAAACCAAACCTTTACATTTATGAAACGACCTATAGTTACCACCTGCTTGTCACTACTTGTGGCGCTTCTTATCCCGAGTCTATCTATGGCTCAGGAGTACATCACGCTGATGCTCGGCGAGGATGCAACGAATGAATTGATACATCTTACTATCGAGGCAAATGGCCCATGGACCATCGAAGGCGTCAAAGAGGAGGCTGTCCAGACGAGCGCTAAGAACTACTACACCCCTACATCTCGTGAGATTACGATACGAGGCGAGATCACGACTCTAGACTGCTCTGAGGACCAGCTGGTCGGACTTGACCTAACGCACGCTAAGAGTCTTAAGAAGCTCTGGTGCTTCAAGAACAAGATTACGACTCTAGATGTCTCAACGCACCCAGATCTCCTATGGCTCAACTGCTATGAAAATAGTCTCCAGACACTCACGCTAGGAGGTAATGACCGACTACAAAGACTTTACTGTTATGAGAACGAGCTGACCTTTCTAGATCTCTCTAAAGCAAAGAACCTGCGCAAGGTGTCATGCGCCAAGAATCAGCTCTCCGCTATTGACATCAGCACGCTCAGTCAGCTCAACGACTTCTCCTGTGCCAATAATAAGATACAGACGCTGGATCTAAGTAAATCGACAGCGCTCTCTTCATTATGGTGTAATGGGAACAAGATCTCTTCGCTAGACCTAACGAACCTCTCGGGACTCTCGGTACTGGACTGTAGTGATAATCAGATTACCACACTAGACCTCTCGTATACCCCAGAGCTACTACTCCTGTGGTGTGCCGGCAATCAGCTAGAGTCTCTACAGCCGGCTCCTACTTCGAAGGTGACCAACCTAGACTGCTCTCGCAATAAACTCGCCACACTTGACCTGTCGTCAAACACGGCTTTGTGGGTTTTAAAATGTTCTGGTAATAAGCTTCGCACACTAGATCTATCCCAGCACATGAAGCTCACCGATGTTTTGGCCGAGGACAATGAGCTGACACAGCTTACAGTGTCTCCCTCGGCGACCAAGCTTAGCAAAGTAAATTGCTACCACAACAATTTGCAGGGGACTGCTCTTGCAGATCTGCTGACAGCCTTGCCGACACACTCTTCACAAACTAAGGCTGAAATCACCCTCCTAGATACTCAAAGTCCTCAAGAGCGAAACGAGCATCTCTCAAAGGAGCAAATTGCAGATCTCCAGGCAAAAGGTTGGCGTCCGCTAGATTATAATAATGGTAATCCTATAGACCTCGTTCCGCAGGAGGAGCCTTACATGACGCTCCATACAGCTCTACCCATAGGCGACCCGATTACTATACAAGCGACTAGTAGTAACGGTGTGGAGCCTCGCATTGAGGGGCTGACGGTAGACACTCAGGGGAAGACTTTCGTTGCCAGCCAGGAGATTACAATCAGAGGAGATCTAGCCTCCCTCTCAGCTCCAGCCATCAAGATGACTGCTATAGACCTGTCTCGTCAACCCAATCTTAAGACCCTGTCTCTCGCTTCTAATCAGCTTACGAAGATAGATCTATCTCACAATGGGAAACTGAAATCTCTAGACCTGTCTGGAAATCAACTCAGCTCTATCATATGCGGTGTCCATCTAGATCTTAAGGAGTTGAACCTAGCTGACAATCGACTGGCAAACGTTGATCTCTCTACGCTGTTCACACTTCGAGAGCTCACACTCTCTGGGAATCCTGTTACGACGATTAACCTAGAGGAGAACAGAGCCTTAGAGACGCTACTTTGTGCTCGAACGAATCTAACAAGCATCGACCTATCTCACAACACAAAGCTACAGGTGCTAGACCTCTCAGCAAATGCACTCCAAGCCCTCTCTCTCCAAGGACTAAAGGATCTACAAGAGGTGCGCATCTACCAAAACAATATAGCTCTAGAGGCGATGAAGCAACTCCTCACGGATCTCCCTGTACGACCACAAGAGGGTTGTATCATAGATGCAGGACATATTACTGTTATAGACTCTGAGTCCACACGCGAGAAGAATCAATTTGCTAATGACTTTCTTGAGATTATCCGTCCTAAGTATTGGCAGGCTCTTGACTTTAAGGGTGGGATAAATGATGGTCGTGGAGAAGTCATTTTGAGCAATGAGCATATCGGCGCTCGGGAGCTTGTGACTATTGAGCTCGTGGAGGGGCAGGTCCAGATAACTGGCACGACACCACACACGCTCATTCGCCTACTCTCCATCTCGGGGGAGGAGATTATCTCCACCACCTCTGGTTCCGATGGTATGGCTACAATTGCTACGGCATCCCTAGAGCGTGGATCCTACATCCTCCTCGTCGGTGATGCGTGCTATAAGCTCTATGTGCCGATGTCTATATAGGAGGCTTAAGATCCTTGGATCTCAACTCCTTTTGTCTTAGCTCCACGAGGGGATAAACGGGGTGTACCGTAGAGAGGGGATACAGCATCTCTCTGTGGTACACCCTGTGCGATAGAGGTGCTCGCAGTTAGGCCAATCACTCTCTGGAGGTGCTGAGAGCATGTGCGACCAGACGTGACACGCTGTGCCTATAAACACCAATATCCACGAAGGCGTTTTCCAACAGCTCCGTAGGAAATGAACATGCTCCACCGAGGAACGGAAAAACTCTTCGGAGGAATCAAATGAAACTTCGGAGGAATCAAAAAATAAGTCCGAAGAATTTTTTATTTCCTAGGTAGGAATTGGGGCAATTCCTAGGTACCTATTTGGCAAATTCCTAGGTAGGAATTCAATGCTTCGGGAGGGAGGTGTAATCGGTGAGGTCCCGCAGCCCCTCTGTAATGATGCTCGAGCCCTCTGTAGCGGCGGCCGAACTGCACATCCCTAGTTATCGTCATATGCAGCTTCTAGACGACTGGTTATCATGCGTCACCCCTGCCCTGGGCTATGAGGTGTTGTCGCATATTAGTATCTTTGCATAAGATAAGAAGAGTAGGCATCTATATAAGTCAGCAACGACCGATGCGGAGGAGCCACCCTTCATGTAGATACACGACATCATGAACGCTAGCGACTACCCTATACTATCGCATATTGATACGCCCCAGCAGTTACGTCAGCTCTCTCTCGCGCAGCTTCCTCAGCTGTGTCAGGAGCTCCGTCGCTATGAGCTGGAGGTGCTCTCGCACGTACCAGGTCACCTGGGATCTAGTCTGGGTGCGGTGGAACTCACGGTAGCGCTCCACTACGTCTGTCGCACCCCTTACGATCGCATCGTCTGGGATGTGGGGCATCAAGCTTATGGGCATAAGATCTTGACAGGAAGACGAGATCGCTTTGAGTCTCTACGACAGTGGGGCGGGCTCTCGGGCTTTCCGCTCCCTAGCGAGAGCGAGTACGATACTTTTCCCGCAGGGCACGCCTCAAACTCAATCTCGGCTGCGCTCGGCATGGCGATTGCGGCCAAGCTCAAGCAAGAGGAGCGTCACGTCGTGGCGGTCATTGGCGATGGATCGATGACGGGCGGGCTCGCCTTCGAGGGGTTAAACAATGTGAGCTCCTATCCCAACGATCTGCTCATCGTGGTCAATGACAACAACATGTCCATCGACGCTAATGTGGGTGGACTAAACAAATACCTCGTCGACCTCAACACCAGTCACGCATACAATACGATCCGCTACGACCTCTACCGTGGTCTGCGACAGATGAATCTGATGAGTGATCGTCGCAAGAAAAACATTCAGCGGATCAACAACAGTGTCAAGTCGCTCCTGACGCAAAACCACTCTTCCTTCTTCGACGGCTTGGGGATTCGCTACTTTGGTCCAGTTGATGGGCATGACATAGAGCATCTCGTGGAGACGCTCCGACGCATCCTCCCGATGCGAGGACCGAAGATACTACACCTCAGGACGATCAAGGGGAAGGGCTACAAGCCTGCCGAGGAGAATGCGACCGTATGGCATGCGCCTGGTTGTTTTGATGTAAAGACGGGAGAGCGCGTCAAGAGCGAGCGAGGAGCGCATCCACCGAAGTTCCAGGAGGTCTTCGGAGAGACCGTCACCGAGCTAGCGGCTGAGGACAAGCGCATCGTGGGGATCACACCCGCCATGCCGTCAGGTAGTTCGCTGAATGTGATGATGCGAGCCTTCCCCGAGCGAAGCTACGATGTGGGGATTGCGGAGGCGCACGCAGTTACCTTTAGCGCAGGGATGGCGCGTGAGGGGATGATCCCGTTTTGTGTTATTTACTCCTCCTTCTTACAGCGCGCTTATGACCAGATCATCCACGATGTCGCTCTGCCAGGCTACCACGTAGTCCTCTGCATCGACCGTGCTGGCTTGGTCGGTCAGGATGGAGCGACGCATCAGGGAGCCTTTGACCTAGCTTACCTCTGCACTGTCCCCAATATGACGGTTGCGGCTCCGATGAATGAGCACTACCTGCGCCACTTGATGCGCACGGCTTACGAGGGGCAGGAGGGTCCGATGGCGATCCGCTACCCACGTGGTGAGGGGTCGCTGGTGGACTGGCGCTGTCCAGCGGAGATCCTCCCGATAGGCAAGGGGCGCGCACTACATGAGGGCGGACGCATCGCATTGCTCTCCATCGGCACCATTGGTGTGACCGCCGAGGAGGTGCGGGAGCGCCTACTCGCTGAGGGTGTCGAGGTGGCGCACTACGACTTGATCTTTGCGAAGCCTCTAGACGAAGAGCTGATCACGACGGCTCTAGAGCGTTACGACCGCATTGCCACGCTTGAGGAGGGCACACTCATCGGAGGCGTGGGCGAGCGGATTGCAGCCCTGGCTCAGCGTCAGGGCTTCCGAGGACGGATGATACACTTTGGCCTGCCCGACGCTTTTATCGAGCAAGGCACTGTCGCCGAGCAACGACGCTACTGTGGCGTCGATGCCGACACAATATATAATAGAATCAAAGCTGAGCTATGCGAATAGTTATTGCTGGAGCTGGCGAAGTGGGCACCCACCTAGCCTATAGGTTGTCGGGAGAGGAGCAGCAGTCCACGACTCTCATTGACTCTGACAAGGAGTTGCTACGTCGTGTGCAGCGCAAGTTTGACGCTTACACGATCGTGGGTGATCCGACAAAGCTGGAGGATCTGCAGCTGACGGAGGTGCACGACTGCGACCTCTTCGTCAGCGTGATGCCGGGTGAGGCGGAGAATCTACTGGCCTGCATGCTCGCTGCGCAGCTTGGAGCCAAGCGCACCATCGCTCGTATCAACAACCACCGCTATCTGGCGGATCACTACCGCCGCTTCTTCGGGAGCCTAGGCGTGGACCAGCTCATCTACCCTGAGGAGCTGGCCGCTGAGGAGATTGCTAACAGCTTCAAGCACCCCTGGGCGAGAGTCTATGTGGAGCTGCTCAACGGGGCTTTCGTCCTCGTGGGCGTCAAGGTGCGCCAGGGGAGCATCCTCGTGGGGCGTCCACTGAGCTGGACTAAGGAGCTGGGCGATAAAGCCTTTCACGTGGTCTCTATCAAGCGTGGCGAGGAGACGCTCATACCTGATGGTCAGACGATCATAGAGCACGGTGACGTTGTTTTCTTCACCTGTCTCAACAAAGACATTGACCTCGTCCGTCAGTACTGCGACAAGAATCTGCGCCCTGTCAAGCGTGTGGTCATCCTCGGCGGAAGCCTCATTGCGCTACGCACCGTTTCGAAGGCTCCGAGCAATATTGACTTTCACCTTATCGAGCGAGATCTAGAGCGTATCAAGGAGATCGAGGACGAGATCCCCTCCAATGTCAAGCTCTACGACGGCGATGGCCGTGACCTCAATCTCATCTCCGAGATCGGACTGGACGAGGAGAGCATCTTCGTCGCTCTGACGGAGAACTCGGAGACGAACATCCTCGCCTGCCTCGCTGCCAAGCGTTTTCAAGTGGCCAAGACCATTGCGAAAGAGGAGAACATTGACTACATCCCCCTGGCGGAGAAGCTGGACATCGGCACGATCATCAATAAGAAGGTGATCGCCGCGGGCAACATCTTCCACGCACTCCTCGGCTCCGACACGAAGACTGTCAAGTCGCTCACCATCGCTCACACGGACGTGGCGGAGCTACAGGCTAAGAGTGGCTCGACGATCACCGAGTGCCCCGTCAAGGAGCTAGACATACCGCAGGGCATCACCCTCGGCGGTCTGGTGCGCAACGGAGTGCCGATGCTGATCGACGGTAATATGGAGATCCAGCCCTACGACAGCGTCGTGGTCTTCTGTACCAATACGTCTATGGAGCGACTCGCTAAGCTCTTTGACTAAAGCCCCGCCGCTTTCTAATTTCACTACTTCTATATTGACTCAATCAAGCTCATGAGACGTATCAATCTACCCTTCGTGGGGAGCATCGTGGGGGGGATCTGTCTGATCGAGTGCATCTTCCTTTTCCTCAGCATCGTCGTATCGCTCATAATGCGGGACTACACCATAGCACCACTCCTAGTCACGCTAGGTATATCACTGGTGGTAGGCATAGCGCTACTCCTATGTGGACGGCTGAAACATAGCGACAAACTCGGTCGTCGTGAG
Source organism: Porphyromonas uenonis DSM 23387 = JCM 13868 (assembly GCF_000482365.1). Lineage (GTDB taxonomy): Bacteria > Bacteroidota > Bacteroidia > Bacteroidales > Porphyromonadaceae > Porphyromonas > Porphyromonas uenonis. Next base: position 128,840 of record NZ_KI535309.1, read on the forward strand.
GCTATGCTCGCCGTGGCGATGACGTGGCTGGTGGTGGCACTGATAGGTATGATTCCTTTTCTCGTGGGGGGTTACCTGCCCCGCTTTAGCAATGCACTCTTTGAGTCGGTCTCGGGCTTTACCACTACGGGCGCCTCGGCCTTTACCTCCGTGGCGCATCTCCCCAAGGGGATCCTCTTCTGGCGCTCCATCATACAGTGGCAGGGCGGTATCGGCATCGTCGTCTTCTCCCTCGCCCTGAGCCCTGTGCTGGGCAAAGACATCGGCCTCCTCTACCAAGCCGAGGTAACGGGCGTGGATCATGACCGCTTTATGCCTCGTATCAAGGAGGTCGCCATACGTCTCTCGGCAGTCTATACCTTACTGACGCTGGTGCTGATCGTACTGCTACGCCTCACGCCGATACCTCTCTTCGATGCTACCTGTATGGCTTTTACCTGTCTCTCGACAGGTGGATTTTCAATCTATGATCAGCCTTTTGAGGTGATCAATAGTCCCTACTTTGAGACGATCCTGATGATCTTTATGGTGATCGGTAGTCTAAACATGACGCTCATCTATTTTGCCTTCAAGGGGCAGATCAAGCAACTCTTCCGCGACGAGCAGACCCGCTGGTTCCTCGGCATCATCTTCGTCACAGCCTCTCTCGTGACCCTGCACCTTGTCCTCAACGGCATACAGCCTCACCTAGGAAAAGCGCTACGTGACGCTTTCTTTCAAATCATCTCGCTCATCTCTACCACAGGATATGTCTATGCGGACTACGCTAGCTGGGGTCCCTTCTTCATGCTGTGCGGAATCTTCGTCATGCTGGTCTGTGGCTGCGCAGGATCCACGGCGGGAGGTCTCAAGGTAATCCGCTTCGTCATCATGTCCAAGACACTCCCCAAGGAGATCGCTCACCGCATCTCTCCTAGCCTCGTAGCTCCGCTGCGCATCAATGGTAAGAGCGTCCCCGATGAAGTGGTCTACAAGGTGATGGGCTTCTTTTTCGGTTACATCGCGCTCATCTTCCTAGGCACCTTCTGTCTCACCCTCACGGGCAATGACTTCATCTCTGCCAGCACCGCCTCTGTGACGGCTATCGGCAACGTGGGACCCGCCTTTGGCAACTACGTTTTCAACTTCTCGAGTGCCTCTTCTTTTGACCTCCTTGTGCTGAGTTTTCTTATGCTGGCGGGTCGTCTAGAGCTCTTCACCGTGCTGAGCCTCTTCGCTCCTGCCTTCTGGCGTCGCTAGGCTCTATCTAGCGAGGCGCTAGACGGTAGAGCACGAAGGAGATGCCGAGGTAAACCAAGTTCGGCAGCCACGCTGCGACCACTGGAGCCATAGCTCCTGTCACTGCATAGGAGGCAGTGACCGTCATAAAGAGGATATAGAGGAAGCTGAGCGAAAGCCCTACAGCGAGGGCCAGACCCATGCCCCCCTTGCGCTTGCGAGCCGAGAGCGAGACGCCCATGAGCGTTAGGATAAACGAGGCGGGGATCATCGCTATGCGCTTGTGTAGCTCGATAGCGTAGAGCTGTGTAGCTGCGCCTCTCATGCGTTGCTTCTGGATGGAGTGGTATAGCTGTGGCGTGGTGAGCATCTCGACATCTCCCTCAGTGACGAGAAAGTCCCGCGGCGTGATCGGTATGATCGTGTCGAGCTGATTCCCTCTAAGGAGCGTGTCTTGTCGCTCGCCGAAGTAAGTGATCGTGTAGTCCTGTAGCTGCCAGTTGTAGAGCGTGTCGTAGATGATACTGTTCGCCATCACGCGACTCTTGAGATCTTTGCCCTCAAAGCGATCCATCGAGAAGGTGTACCCGACCTTGCTCTCATCATTATAATAGGACATAAACATAAAGGTCTCAGGCGCCACCTGCATCTGGATCGTATTGGCGTAGGTGATACGCTTGTCCTTGATATACTGATTCTGAAAGTCGATCCTGATGCGATTGCCTGGCGGTATGACGAAGCTACTCAAGAAGAAAGTCAAAATAGCAATCACGGCAGCGCCCAGCATGTACGGCTTGAGGAGCCTACGAAAGCTCACGCCGCAGCTCAGGATAGCGATGATCTCACTATTCTCTGCTAAGCGAGAGGTGACGTAGATGACCGCTATGAAGACAAAGAGCGGACTAAAGAGATTTGCATAGTAAGGGACGAAGTTAGCGTAGTAGTCCCATATGATAGCTCGTAGCGGGACGTCAGGCTGTAGGAGCTTGTCCAGCTTTTCGGTCACGTCAAAGGCTATCGCCACTGCCAGGATCAGGACAATGGAGAAGAAGTAGGTCGCCAGAAACTGGGTAAAGATGTACCTATCGACCGTGGAGATTACCTTGCGACGCATCTGTCTCTCGAAATATTAAGCTTTACATCGTAGCTTGCGCCCTCCGGAGGAGCCCCTGCCGAGAGCTTGTGCTTAGAGATGGATCTGCTAGCCGACTACTTAGCATAGCTCACAGCACGTGTCTCACGGATGACCGTGATCTTGACCTGTCCTGGGTAAGTCATCTCAGTCTGTATCTTGTGAGCGATATCTGCCGAGAGCGTCTCGGTAGCCTGATCGTCTATCTCGTCAGCACCGACGATGACACGTAGCTCACGGCCCGCCTGGATCGCATAGGTCTTGACCACACCTGGGTAAGAGAGCGCCAGCTGCTCGAGGTCCTTGAGACGCTTGATGTACGCCTCGACGATCTCATGACGAGCTCCTGGTCTAGCACCACTTATGGAGTCACATATCTGGACGATAGGCGCTATGATCGTCTCCATCTCTATCTCCTCATGGTGAGCACCGACAGCGTTGCAGATGTCGGGCTTCTCCTTGTACTTCTCGCAGAGCTTCATACCCAGTATAGCGTGTGGTAGCTCGGGCTCCTCGTCAGACACCTTGCCGATATCGTGCAGGAGGCCCGCACGACGCGCCTTCTTAGCATTGAGCCCCAGCTCAGATGCCATCGTGGCACAGAGATTGGCCGTCTCACGTGCATGCTGCAGGAGGTTCTGCCCATACGAGGAGCGATACTTCATCTTGCCCACCAGACGCACTAGCTCTGGGTGCATACCGTGGATTCCGAGGTCTATGATCGTCCGCTTGCCCGTCTCGATGATCTCCTCCTCGATCTGCTTGCTGACACGATCTACCACCTCCTCAATGCGAGCCGGGTGGATACGTCCGTCCTGTACCAACTGATGTAGCGCTAGGCGAGCTATCTCACGGCGCACAGGGTCAAAGGCTGAGAGCACGATAGCCTCTGGCGTATCGTCTACGATGATCTCCACGCCCGTGGCCGCCTCTAGAGCGCGAATGTTACGACCCTCACGGCCGATGATGCGTCCCTTGACCTCGTCATTGTCTATGTGAAAGACTGAGACAGAGTTCTCCACAGCCGTCTCAGTAGCGACACGCTGTATCGTTGCCACGATCAGTCGTCGTGCCTCTTGCGAAGCATTCATCTTAGCCTCCTCGATCACCTCAGCCGTGTAAGCGGCCGCCTGATCACGAGCCTCTAGGCGCAGGGACTCGATGAGTTGCTCCTTGGCTTGTGCAGCCGACAGGCCACCTATCTCCTCCAGCTTAGCTTGCTGTGTGCGGATCGCTTGGGTTAGTTCCTCTTGCTTCTGAGCAACTAGCTGCTCCTGCTGGGTCATCTGCTTGCGCTCACGCTCTAGCTCTGTCGAGACATCCTCCAGTTGCTTGGTACGTGCTGTAAGCGTCTGCTCGAGTTGCTGCAGGGTAGCCTCTCGGCTCTGTACTTGTGCCGTGCGATCGGCCAAGCGCTCCTCCAGCTCACTCTTGAGCTGTAGGGCGTACTCCTTAGCCTCAATCACCTTTTGTTGCTTCAGTATCTCAGCATCCTGCTTAGCTTTCTCAAGGATGCCGTCAGCCTCACGTAGTTCTTTCTTTTTTGTCTTATGAGCCTCGAGGATGACCTTCTCTGCGCGCTCCTCAGCTTCCTTGACGACGCGCTCCGCTCGTTGCTTGTGGAGTCGCATCACAGCGAGCCATACGACCCCTCCGCCTACGACTAGGGCTAATAATATGAATAGAATCAGTAGGTATATGCTAATCTCCATAAATCGTTCTGCCTAAAGTGTGTATATCTAATCTGTCACAATATCTCTGACATGATCGGTAGAGATACAGAGTCGCCCTACTGAGAGGTGTCCCAGTGGTCAAACGACCGGTCTTAGCTATATATTCCAGCTCTTCTGAGGAAAAAGGTGGGGGCACGACGCCCCGCACACACCTCGTCTACAGCTTTCGCTCCAGTAGACTGTTAACCTCAGAGAGACGCTTCAGGAGCTCAGTCGTGTCCTGGCTCTCCTTGAGCACCTCACACTGTACGGCAATATCCACAGCCGCCATAAGCCAGTGAAGCTGTTCATCGCTCTCTGCTGGCTGTGGGTAAGCTGCACGATACTTCTTGACGAGAGCCGATATCGTATGCTGTGCACGACGATAGTAAGGCTCCTCGCTACGTGGCACATCAATGGGGATAGCGATACCGTCGACAAGTAGCGTGATACTCTGCATCTCGTTCCGACGATCCTCTAGGGTTTTGCTACCCTCTAGCTCCATCCGTGCCATTAGTGAGGCTGAGTTGTATCTATACTATGCTGTAGCTCTAGGAGAGCTATGCTTTGGTCCATTCGTTTGATCATCTGGGTCATTCGCTCCTTAGCGATACCCATATCTGCACCACTGACGATTAGGGCGCGCGCCATCAGGAGTTGCCGGTTGCGACTCTTCAGCTCCTCCAGTTCGTCACACAGTTCACCGAGCCGTCCCTTGAGATCTGCTATCTCTAGACGTTGCGTCTCCACCTCTTGTCGTAGCGAGTCACGCTGCTCAAGGAGTCGCATAGCGTTTCGGTAGAGTGCGTCCACCTGTAGTTGCTCGTCGTGCGTCATTTCGTCAACATGTACATTGCAAAGATACTGAAAAATGGCTCATCTCCAAAAATGTGTCAACCCAGCCGACGAGTAACGGTTGTAGAGACGCACGAGACGAGTAGCGAAATGTAGGGACGCACGAAAGTGTCCAGTCGGAGGGCGTCCGTTGTGTCAAAAACGATACGTGTAGCCCCGTGTAGGGACGCACGATCTGTGCGTCCGTTGTGTCAAAGGTTACTGTGACTGTTGTGTCAAATGTTACAGCATCGTGGTTTTGACGGGAACGGACGCACAGATCGTGCGTCCCTACAGCCGTTACTCGTCCCTTCTAACCTCTAACCTCTAAATTCTAACCTCTAATCTCTAATCAAAAAAGGGGCGAACCCTCGTTCGCCCCTTTTTTGATTCTATCGCCTTACCACCACTCGGTAAGTCTCGCCCGCTACGCAGACTAGGTAAACCCCGTCCGCATAGGGTGTCAAGTCAATCTGCAGCACGCCACGACTATCCGCACGACCCGCATAGAGCCGTTCGCCAGTCATGCTGTGGAGCGTCACCTCGCTGGCAGGCGCTACACCCTCCACGATGACATAGTCAGTCGCTGGGTTCGGGTAAAGCTGGGTCTGCTGCGTGACCGTCGTCTCCACACCCGTGTGATCCACAAACGTCGCCTTGACCTCCGTCACATCTGTGACCACAAAGCTCTTTGTAGCGAGGATATCCTTCCCATTGGCCGTCAGCTCCGTCAGTACGCACTGCGCATTCTTGCCCGTAGCCTTCACCGTCAGAGTCGTACCATAAGGCACAGCCTCTAGATTAACTGGCTCAACGATCGTGATATCTCCATGCTCGTTGCTCGTCAGCGTCACCGCAAACGTCTTCTTCGTGAAGGTCGCCTTGACGGTTAGGTTATCCTTGACAACGATCTTTTTGGAAGCGAGGATATCCGTGCCGTTGGCAGTAAGCGCAGTAAGCTCGTAGCCTTCGGCAGGTGTAGCGTTGATCGTCAACTCCGTGCCGTAAGCGACTGAGTTGAGGTTGCTGGCACCCGTTGCGGTGATCGTACCCTCACCCTCCTTAGTTAGAGTGACGGCGAAGCTCTTCTTCGTGAAAGTTGCCTTGACAGTTAGGTTGTCCTTGACAACGATCTTCTTCGTCGCTGTGATATCAGTACCATTAGCCGTAATAGATACGAGTTCGTAACCCCTGGCAGGTGTAGCATTGATGGTCAACTCGATGCCGTAAGCGACTGAGTTAAGGTTGCTAGCACCCGTTGCGGTAATCGAACCCTCACCCTCCTTAGTTAGAGTGACGGCGAAGCTCTTCTTCGTGAAGGTCGCCTTGACGGTCAGGTTGCCAGTCACGACTACCTTCTTGGAAGCTGTGATATCCGTACCACCAGCCGTTATGGATACAAGTTCGTAGCCCATAGCTGGAGTAGCATTGATCGTCAACTCTGTGCCGTAAGCGACTGAGTTGAGGGTGCTAGCACCCGTAGCGCTGATCGTACCCTCACCCTCCTTAGTTAGAGAGACTGCAAAGCTCTTCTTAGCGAAGGTTGCCTTGACGGTTAGGTTGTCCTTGACAACGATCTTCTTCGTAGCTGTGATATCAGTACCATTAGCCGTAATGGATACGAGTTCATAGCCCTTGGCTGGGGTAGCGTTGATGGTCAACTCCGTGCCGTAAGCGACAGAGTTGAGGTTGCTAGCACCCGTAGCAGTGATCATACCCTCACCCTCCTTAGTTAGAGAGACGGCGAAGTTCTTCTTCGCAAAGGTTGCCTTGACGGTTAGGTTGCCAGTCACGACTACCTTCTTGGAAGCTGTGATATCCGTACCACCAGCCGTAATGGATACGAGTTCGTAACCCATAGCAGGTGTCGCATTGATGGTCAACTCCGTGCCGTAAGCGACTGAGTTAAGGTTGCTAGCACCCGTTGCGGTAATCGTACCATCGCCCTCCTTAGTTAGAGAGACGGCGAAGTTCTTCTTAGCGAAGGTCGCCTTGACGGTCAGGTTGCCAGTCACGACTACCTTCTTGGAAGCTGTGATATCCGTACCACCAGCCGTAATGGATACAAGTTCGTAACCCATAGCAGGTGTCGCATTGATGGTCAACTCTGTGCCGTAAGCGACTGCGTTGAGGTTGCTGGCACCCGTAGCGGTGATCGTACCCTCGCCCTCCTTAGTCAGAGAGACTGAGAAGTTCTTCTTCGCAAAGGTTGCCTTGACGGTTAGGTTGCCAGTCACGACTACCTTCTTGGAAGCTGTGATATCCATACCACCAGCCGTAATGGATACGAGTTCGTAACCCTTGGCAGGTGTAGCATTGATCGTCAACTCTGTGCCGTAAGCCACAGCATTCAAACTGGTGGCACCTGTCGCAGTGATCGTACCCTCACCCTCCTTAGTTAGAGAGACGGCGAAGCTCTTCTTCGTGAAAGTTGCCTTGACAGTTAGGTTGTCCTTGACAACGATCTTCTTCGTAGCGAGGATGTCCGTGCCATTGGCCGTAAGAGCCGTTAGCTCGTAACCCTCGGCAGGCGTAGCATTGATCGTCAACTCCGTGCCGTAAGCGACAGAGTTGAGGTTGCTAGCACCCGTTGCGGTGATCGTACCCTCACCCTCCTTAGTTAGAGAGACGGCAAAGCTCTTCTTAGCAAAGGTTGCCTTGACAGTCATATTGTCCGTAACGACTACCTTCTTGGAAGCTGTGATATCCGGACCACCAGCCGTAATGGATACAAGCTCGTAACCCTTGGCAGGTGTAGCGACAATCGTCAACTCTGTGCCGTAGGCGACTGAGTTGAGGTTGCTAGCACCCGTAGCGGTAATCGTACCCTCGCCCTCCTTAGTTAGAGAGACAGCGAAGTTCTTCTTCGCAAAGGTCGCCTTGACGGTCAGGTTGTCCTTGACAACGATCTTCTTTGTAGCTGTGATGTCTACACCACCAGCAACGAGAGATTGAAGTTCGTAACCCATAGCAGGTGTCGCGTTGATGGTCAACTCTGTGCCGTAAGCCACAGCATTGAGATCATCTGCACCCGTTGCGGAGATCGTACCCTCACCCTCCTTAGTTAGAGAGACGGCGAAGTTCTTCTTAGTAAAGGTCGCCTTGACGGTCAGGTTGCCCTCGACAACGACCTTCTTCGTAGCGAGGATATCCGTTCCGTTGGCAGTAAGCGCAGTTAGTTCGTAACCCATAGCTGGCGTAGCAACAATCGTCAGCTCCGTGCCGTAAGCGACTGAGTTGAGGTTGCTGGCACCCGTAGCGGTGATCGTACCCTCACCCACCTTGTCGAAGGTGACAGCAAAGCTCTTCTTCGCAAAGGTCGCCTTGATGGTTAGGTTATCCTTGACAACAATCTTCTTTGTAGCTGTGATGTCAGCACCATTAGCCGTAATGGATACGAGTTCGTAGCCCCTGGCAGGCGTAGCGACAATCGTCAGCTCTGTGCCGTAAGCCACAGCATTCAAACTGCTGGCACCTGTCGCGGTAATCGTACCCTCGCCCTCCTTAGTTAGAGAGACAGCAAAGCTCTTCTTAGCAAAGGTTGCCTTGACGGTTAGGTTGTCGGTCACGACTACCTTCTTGGAAGCTGTGATATCCGTACCACCAGCCGTAATGGATACGAGTTCGTAACCCATAGCAGGTGTAGCATTGATGGTCAACTCCGTGCCGTAAGCGACTGCGTTGAAGTTGCTAGCACCCGTAGCGGTGATCCTACCCTCACCCTCCTTAGTTAGAGTGACGGCGAAGCTCTTCTTCGTGAAGGTTGCCGTGACAGTTAGGCTGTCCGTGACAACGATCTTCTTCGTAGCAAGAATATCTGTGCCGTTGGCTGTGAGAGCCGTTAGTTCGTAACCCTCGGCTGGAGTCGCAACGATCGTCAGCTCCGTGCCGTAAGCGACTGAGTTGAGGTTGCTGGCTCCCGTCGCGGAGATCGTACCCTCGCCCTCCTTAGTTAGAGAGACTGCAAAGCTCTTCTTAGAGAAGGTTGCCTTAACCTCGACAGCCTCCTTAACAATCACCTTCTTAGAAGCGAGGATGTCCGTGCCATTGGCAGTGAGAGCCGTTAGTTCGTAACCCGCAGCGGGAGTAGCGACAATGGTCAACTCTGTGCCGTAAGCTACAGCATTCAAACTGGTGGCACCCGTTGCGGTGATTGTACCCTCACCCTCCTTAGCGAAGGTGACAGCGTAGCTCTTCTTAGCAAAGGTTGCCTTGACGGTCAGGTTGTCCTTGACAACGATCTTCTTCGTAGCTGTGATGTCTACACCATCAGCGACGAGAGATTGAAGTTCGTAACCCGCAGCAGGTGTAGCAACAATGGTCAACTCCGTGCCATAAGCCACAGCATTGAGATCATCTGCACCTGTCGCGGTGACTGTACCCTCACCCACCTTGTCGAAGGTGACAGCAAAGTTCTTCTTCGCAAAGGTTGCCTTGATAGTCATAGGTTCGGTAACCTCGATGCTCTTCGTGTCGGAGATGTCCACATTATTAGCCACCAAAGCGACCAATTCGTAGCCCTCGGCAGGCGTTGCTGTGATCGTGAGCTTTGTACCATAAGGCACAGCGTTAAGATCCTCCACATCCGCGGTGATCGTACCCTCGCCCGTCTTAGTCAGTTCGACGGCAAACGTCTTCTTGACGAAGGTCGCCTTAACTGCGACAGCCTCTCTGACCACTACCTTCTTAGTAGCAGTGATGTCCGTGCCGTTGGCCTCTATAGACTTAAGTTCATAGCCCGTAGCTGGTGTAGCGACGATCGTCACCTCCGTACCGTAGGGCACAGCCTTCAGATCCTCCGCACCAGTGGTCGCTAGAGTACCCTCGCCCTCCTTAGAGAGCGTGACCGCAAAGGCCTTCTTTGTGAAGGTCGCCTTGATCGTGAGATTCTCCTTGACGATCACCTTCTTGGTGGCGGAGATATCGGTCTCGTTAGCCATGAGCGAGGTCAACTCATATCCCGTGGCAGGTGTCACAGAGACCGTCAGTTCCGTACCATAGAGTACCGAGTTGAGGTCGTCAGCACCCGTCACCTCAAAGAGACCCTCGCCGACCTTCTCCGTAGAGACCTTCAAGTGCTTCTTAGCAAAGGTCGCCTTGATCGTCATATTCTCCGTGACCACCACCTTCTTGGTAGCAAGGATGTCCCTACCGTTGGCTGTGAGCGAGGTCAGTTCGTAGCCTGCCACTGGAGTCACCTCGATCGTCAGCTCCGTGTCTGGAACCACCTCATCAAGGTTGCTAACGCCAGGCACAGTGATCGTACCCTCCTCCTGATTGAAGATGAGCGACACGCTGCAGGTGAGCGGCATAAAGGTCGCCTTCACCTCTGTGGCTTCCGTGACGAGGAACTTCTTCGTAGCCAATATGTCCTTACCATTAGCCGTCAGGGCTGTGAGCTTGTAGCCATCGGCAAACTCCGTGATGACCGTCAGCTCCGTGCCGTATGGCACCTTCGTCAGGTCTGGAGCACCTATGATAGCGACCATGCCGCCCGTAGTTGCTGAGCTGGTCACAGCAAATGTCGGCACCTCTGAGCCCGCATAGTCAGACCAGTTATCGCTTTGGAAAGACTGCGCCTGCCAATTCTTAGCCTTAGCCTTCGTTACATGATCGGCGAAGCATAGGTTGCCCTCTTTTGTCGACTCCTTGTCCACGACCTGTAGCATGCCAGCCGTCTTACCTTGGCGATCCGGCAAGCTAGTTATCAAGGCGGTCATAGCACTCGTCTTGATCTGATTAATGCTGCAGCGTAGCCAGCTTAGCTCACGGCACTGGAGTAGGTCTATACCGCTCAGCGCATTGTCGCTACAGTCTAGCTTCGTCAGCGCGCGACAAGTGTAGAAGTCCAAGCTGATCAACTTATTGCTCGGGCAATAAAACTCTTGTAGCGCGACACAATCCGAAAGGTTCAGACTGGTCAATTGATTCTTGTTGCACTTGAGCGTTGTCAAGGCACGACAGCCCGACAGGTTCAAGCTCGCCAACTGGTTCTGCTGGCAATCAAGCGTTGTCAAGCCATTGTTCTTGGATACATCTAGACTGGCCAGTCTATTGTCGTAGCACGCAAGCTCTGTGAGGGCAGTACAGCTCGTTACATCTAGGCTGCTCAGTTGATTCTTCCAGCAGGAGAGCGTGGTCAAGTTGCTCATCCCCGAGACGTTGAGGCTCGTCAGCTGATTGCTCTGACACCATAGCTCCGTCAAGGCAGTACAGCCCTGAGCATTTAAGTTCGTCAGTTGGTTCTCCTGGCAGTAAAGCTTTGTCAAAGCTGTACAGCCCTGAGCATTTAAGTTCGTCAGTTGGTTCTCCTGGCAGTAAAGCTGTTTCAACGCAGTACAGCCCGACACGTCCAAGCGCCTCAGCGGATTGCTCTTGCAGTCTAACTCCGTCAGAGAGCTACAGCCTGAGGCGTTGAGGCTGGTCAGTTGATTGCCATAGCAATGTAGCTTTGTTAAGCCACGACACCCAGATATATCTAGTCGAATCAGTTGATTGGTATGACAAGAAAGCTCTTTCAGGCCACTACAACCAGAGAGATTGAGTCGGATCAGCTGATTCTTTTCGCAAGAGAGGCTTTCTAGAGTACTGTGGTTCGAGAGGTCTAAGCTGGTCAGTTGATTGTTGACGCAGTTAAGCGTCTTCAAGGCTCTGTTATCTGACAGATCTAAGTTAGACAGTTGATTGTTGGAGCAGTTCAGCGTTGTCAGGGCTACGTTCTTCGAGAGATTTAAGCTGGTTAACTTGTTGCCAGAGCAATCAAGTGATGTCATTGCCGTACAGCCTGAGACCTCCAAGCGAGTCAGTTCGCGATTGGGAAACGAGAAACTCTTCAGCGACTGGCATCCCGAAAGATTGATACTAGTCAGTGGGTTGTTGGAGCACCCAAGCGTTGTCAAAGCCGTACAGCCAGAGGCTTCCAAGCTGGTCAGTTGATTGCTGTAGCACCAAAGTGTTGTCAAGGCGGTGCAGCCCGAGACGTCCAAGCTGGTTAGTTTGCCACCAGTCCACGAGAAACTTTTCAACGATTGGCATCCCGAAAGATTGATACTAGTCAGTGGGTTGTTTTGACACTTGAAATTTGACTCAGCCAAAGCAGTACAGCCCGATGCGTTCAAGCTGGCCAATTGATTGTCCTTGCAGTCAAGAGATGTCAAGGTCGTGCAATTCGAGACATCCAAGCTGGTCAGTTGATTGTTGGAGCAATAAAGCGTTGTCAAGGCGGTGTTCTTTGACACGTCCAAGCTGGTTAGTTGACTGTAAGAGCAGTAAAGCGTTGTCAAGGCGGTACAGCCCGAGATGTCCAAGCTGGTCAATTGACTGGGGTTTAAGAAGTTGCTGCACGAAAGCTCTGTAACATTGCCTCGGATGGTGACCGTCTGGCTGGTGAGGGTGTACCTAGTATAAGATCCATCTGTTCGGGCATTCTCTCGAACGCCAGAGATTGACACAGAGCCATTTGCCATGATCATGAGCTCGATGGTCTCTCCGACTTTTCTGGAGGTGGTCATGGTTATGACACCTTGGGCGAGGAGGGTGGTGGAGGTGAGTAGCGTGCCGAGGAGGACGAAAAGCCAGATGCGTAGTTGTTTGCTCATGGGGGGATAAGTAGCTAGTGATTAGTAGTTAGTGCTTAGTTGTAGCGTGATGGGGAGCTGTGATGGCTCTGCCGTGTGAGTTGTATTTTCTGCGAAGTTATACATTTATTTCGGATTGGGCAAGAGGAGAGAGAGATTAGGGATCGGAGTGCTAGTGTGGCTAGTGACTCTAGTGACACTAACAGCGCTAGTGCAACTAGAGAGTCTAGCCAACAGCCAACATGGCAAATAGCTCGGAAAGGTCGTCCCATACTGATGGAACCAAAATCTTCCACCCCGTGTGGGACGAAAAAATCCCAAGGGAGGGATTTCAAAATCCCCACGGAGGAACGAAGTGATCCCCACGTGGGAACCGAAAAGTTCCTCCGCTGGAACTAAAAAGTTCCCCCCTTGGAACTAAAAAGTTCCAAGGGGGGAACTATTTTTGGAACTCGTATGTACTACGGACACAGCACGATATGCGTGACAATTGGTAGGGACGCACGGGACGTGTCTAGCGGGAGGTCGTCCGTTGTCGAACGACGAGACGTGTAACGGTTGTAGGGACGCTCGGTCGAGCGTCCGTTGTGTCAAAGGTTACAGCAACCATTGGTTTTAACGGGGACGGACGCACGACCGTGCGTCCCTACATTTCGCTACACGTCTCGCTTTGACACAACGGACGCCCTCCCACTAGATACTCACCGTGCGTCCCTACTTTTCGTTACTCGTCCAAGGAGCCCTTTCCCCCCCCGAGGAACTCGAATTGCCTCGGAAATGTCGGAAAAACTCGAAGGAGTCTGAGCGACGAGATGGTGGAGTTTCGTTGGGGCGTTGGTTTGTTCGGGAATATTATGTACCTTTGCACCATCTAAGGGGGTAACCCCTCTGTGGATGGCGAGGTAGCTCAGCTGGTTAGAGCGTCGGATTCATAATCCGGAGGTCGAGGGATCGTGACCCTCTCTCGCTACATACTAAATCAAAACAGCACCCTGACTGCGGTCAAGGTGCTGTTTTGCTATTATTTACTTGGGGTCTACTACTTGAGACTGTTGCAACAGTTTCTACTTGTGTGCGATCACTTCGATCTCAACGAGTCCGCCCTTGGGAAGGGTCTTGACAGCTACGGCTGAGCGTGCGGGGAAGGCGCCCGAGAAGTGCTTCTCGTAGACTGCATTCATCGCTGCAAAGTCGCCCATGTCGGCGAGGAAGCATGTGGTCTTGACGACCTGATCGAAGGTAAAGCCAGCCTCGTCGAGGATAGCCTTCAGATTGCGAAAGACTTGCTCCGTCTGTGCTGAGACATCCTCCGAAACGAAAGCGCCAGACTGGGGATCGAGCCCGAGCTGACCAGAGGTGATGAGCATGTCGCCGAAGGCTATTGCCTGGCTGTAAGGACCAATAGCTGCAGGAGCATTGGGAGTGGAGATTACTTTTTTCATAGTATACTTCTGATTGTATTGTGAACTTTTTATAGGTTTGCGCCTTGCTGACGGACAACTTCGTAGAGCATGATGCCGGTGGCGACCGATACGTTGAGCGAGGAGATCTGTCCCAGCTGCGGTATGGAGACGCGGTCGGTGAGCTGCTTGAGGACGCCCGTGGAGATGCCTTTTTGCTCCGAACCCATGACGATGCCGAGGGGTGGCGTCATCGGGAGGGAGGTATAGTTTGTCGTGGCATCCACATCGGCTCCGATGAGCTGCAGCCCGCTATCGCGTAGGAAGCGACAAGCGGTCACGAGGTCACGCTCACGGCAGACGGGGATGCGCATGAGCGCTCCAGCGGAAGCGTTGACCGCATCGGCCGTGACGGAGACGCTGTCGCGCTCGGGGATGACGATAGCGTGGACGCCAGCACACTCGCAGGTACGAGCGATGGCGCCGAAGTTGCGCACGTCGGTGACTCCGTCGAGCAGTACGATGAAAGGCATCTGCCCCTCGTCATAAAGCATCGGTATGAGCGACTCTAGACGGGTGTAAGTGATCGGCGAGATGAGCGCTACGACCCCTTGGTGGGCACCTCGTGTGAAGCGGTTGAGACGCTCGGCGGGGACCTCCATGACGGGGATGCCCTGGGCACGTGCGGTGCGTTTGATCTCTAGGAGTTCGCCTGTGGCAGCTCCTTTTTTCATATAGATCTTGTCTATGTCGCTATGGGAGGCGAGGCTCTCGGTGAGAGCGTGGATGCCGTAGATGAGTTTTTGCTTAATCATGAGCTGTGAGTAATGTGTGTGCGGCAGCGATGGCCTCGGGGGTTATCTGGTCGCCACTCTGGAGGCGCGCTATCTCGCTGATGCGCTCTTCGGGGGTGAGGAGGCGGAGGTGCGAGTGGGTCTCGCCGCGGGTCTCCTCTTTATAAATGAGTATATGCTGGGTGGCTGCCGAGGCGATCTGCGGAAGGTGGGTGATGACGAAGATCTGCTGGCGCTCGCCCATCGTGTGGAGCATGTCGCCTATGCGGGAGGCGGCGATGCCGGAGGTGCCGGTGTCGATCTCGTCAAAGACGATGGCGGGCGAGCTGGCTAGCTCGGCGGAGCTTGTGGTGGCTTGACTGCGCAACGCTTTGAGCGCTAGCATCAGTCGGGCTATCTCACCGCCCGAAGCGATGTCGGTGACGGGGCGGAGTGGCTGGTCGCTGTTGGCTGAGAGGAGGAAGTCAACCTGATCCATACCTCGCTCGGTCGGCTTGTCGAGGAGCTGCAGGGCTATGTCAAAGCGTGCGTGCGGCATCTCCAGTTGGCAGAGCGTCTCGGTGACGCTTCGTGCGATGGCCTTAGCAGCTTTGGCGCGTGCCTCGTGAAGTTGCTTGCCTAGGGTGAGCACTTCGGTGCGCTGCTGGAGGACTTCGGTGCGGAGTGCGGCTAACTCTTGCTCGTACTGAGCGGTGTGAGCAAGCTTAGCGCCCAACTCTTGGCTGTACTCGATGAGTTCTTCGGGGGATAAGAGGTTATGCTTTTTGAGTAAAGCATTGACCCCGCCTAGGATGGTGTTTATTTCCTCTAGGCGTGAGGGATTGTAAGCGACCTCGCCCTGCAGACGGCTTAGGTCGCTCTCGATGTCGTCTAGCTCGATGACGAGGCTCCGCATGCGCTCGGTATAGTTGCTGAGCTCGGGGAGGTAAGTGGCGGTCTGCTCCATCTGCTCCTGCGCCGTGGTGAGCTGATCGACGATACTGTGAGGCCTATTGAGGAGCGCAAGGATACTCTGCAGACCTTCCTGTATCTCCTGCGTGTGGGTGAGTCGCTCGGCCTCGTCGGTGAGGTCGGTGAGCGAGTACTGCTCGAGCTTGAGCGCCGAGATCTCTTCGTAGGCTCGGCTGTTGATCTCGTACTCCGCCTCGGCTTGCTGCGCCTCTGTGCGAAGCTTCTTAAGTCGTATGGCGTTGTCGTGGTAGCGCTGGTAGGATCGATGGTAAGCCTCGACGAGATCGACCTCGGCGCCTAGCTGCGAGTCGATGAGCGCGATCTGATAAGCGCCCTCACGGAGCAAAAGATTGCGATGCTGCGAGTGAACGTCCAGCAGGAGTGCGCCTAGCTCCTCCAGCTGAGCGAGGGTTACGGGGGTATCGTTGACAAAAATGCGACTACGTCCCGTCTGTCGTATCTCACGTCGTACGAGACAGCTCTCCTCGACCTCCAGCTCCTGCGCTTGCATCCATTCGATGACCTGAGGGCTGAGCTGAGTGAACTCGCCTTCGATGACGGCTTTCGCACAACCCTGACGAATGGTCGACATGTCGGCACGACCTCCCGCCAGCAGTTGCAGGGCTGAGACGAAGATACTCTTGCCCGCTCCCGTTTCGCCGGTGACCGCTATGAGTCCCGTGGGGAAGGTGCAACTGAGCTCCTCGATGAGAATGTAGTCCCGTATGTATAAGCTGTGCAGCATGTGGCGGATTACTTCTTTAAGGCTGAGAGCTTGCTCCCTTCTGTCGGGAAGATCTTGGAGAGTGTCTTGTAAGCTGCCGTACGGCTCTCCTGCGAAGCGCCTTCTACCAGAAGAGGTAGCTCGTCTAGCTTGGTCTGCGCGAAGATCTGTAGGAGCGGCGACAGACTATTCGCCTGCCATGTCTCCTCGAGGAGAGAGAGTTGGTCGAGTATGTTGGTATATCCACGCCGCAAGTTGCTCGTAAGGAGGTCTAGTCCCTGGCGGTGGTACTGATACCAGTAGTTTCGCCACGATTGGTGCGCTGGATCGTTGTAAGCTTGGCTGATAGCGTAGCGGTTGTTGTCGCTGGCGTAAGCTTTCCAGCCCGACCAGTCCATCATCTGCTGAGCTGTCGCCACTAGTTGCTGCATCTGCCGTGCGGCGTAGTCGCCTCCTAGTGGCGCAAAGGAGTCAAAGTCCAAGGCTAAGATGAGATAAGCGTAGAAAGCGACCGTCGCCACGAGGTTATTGTCAATCTGTGTCGGCGAATAGACCAGCTGCTGGTAGGGAGCGTACTGAAAGTTGAGCTCACGGTCCAGATGTACCACCAGAGGAGTCGTATAGGATGCACCGTAGACGGGACGCTGTGCGGAAATGCTCAGCTCGGCCGTGTAGAGTCCGTCGTCCGAAGCGGTCAAAAGGTTCAGCCCCCAGGCGCATTCGATCCGCTCTACGGGTGAAAAGGTGGCGTTCGTCCAGCGCGTTTGGTTGATCATATCGGTCAATTGCTGGGTTAAGTCGGACACGATCGCCTGATCGGCGGAGGAGCCGAGGCGATCTGCATTGACCGTGACGCGAGCATTCAGCTCTTGCGCCAGACTTTGCTGAGGAAGCCACAGAAGTATTGCCACAAGGGCGAGGAGTAGACGCTTCATCTGGTGGAAGTTCATAAGACTAAACGAGCTGCGTGCGATGCTTTAAGACGAAGTCCACGATCTGCTTCGCCACAACCGCCTTACTCTCCAGAGGCAAGTCGCAACGAGCGCCCGCTTTGTCCAGGATTAGCACCTTATTCGTCGAGACTCCAAAGCCCGCTCCCGCATCGCTCGTTGAGTTAAGCACGATTGCGTCGAGATGCTTGCTACACAGCTTGCCTTCGGCTGCCGAAGTGTCCACGGAAGTCTCTAGAGCGAAGCCAACTAAGTACTGTCCCGCACGACGCTTCGCCCCAAGGGTCGCTGCGATGTCGGGGTTTTGCGTCAGCGTGAGCTGCATCTGCTCACCGCCACGACGCTCCTTCTTGATCTTCCCCTGGACACGTTCCTCGGGTCGGTAGTCAGCCACCGCTGCTGCAAAGACCGCTACCGAGCTACGCCCGAAGGTTTCCTCAGCCGCCGCCAGCATCTCCTCGGCAGTCATCACAGAGTGTACGACAATGTGCGAGTTGGTCGGCCGTAGATGCGTTGGTCCCAAGACCAAATGCACCTCAGCGCCCTGCTGCGCAAAAGCTTCCGCCAGTGAGATGCCCATCAGTCCCGACGAATGGTTGCCAATGAAGCGTACATCGTCGATCGGCTCGTAAGTAGGCCCCGCCGTGATCGTGACGCACTCCCCCGCTAAGGGTAACTTCGCCTTTGTGTCCGAGAGCATCGCGACTGCCTGCTCTAAGATCTTCTCTGGCTCCTGCATACGTCCACGACCCGTCAGACCACTCGCGAGAAAGCCCTCAGCGGGCAACGCTTGCGCCACACCGTCCTGCGCCAGTATCTCCAGATTGCGGGCGGTCGTCGGGTGAGACCACATGTCTAGATCCATCGCTGGCGCGATCAGCACTGGCGCACGCATCGCTAGGTAAGTGGTCACGAGGATATTGTCTGCAATACCGTGAGCCATCTTGCCGATCGTGCTAGCCGTAGCCGGCGCTATGATCATCAGATCAGCCCACGTGCCCAGCGTCACGTGACTATGCCACGAGCCGTCACGGCGATCGAAGAAGTCTGAGACCACCGCATGCTGTGAGAGCGTGGCGAGCGTCAGCGGCGTGATAAACTCCTTAGCCGCGGGCGTCATAACCACCTGCACCTCGGCACCCTCCTTGACCAGCAGGCGTACGAGCGAGGCGCTCTTGTAGGCAGCTATCCCGCCCGTGATCCCTACGACTATATGCTTATTCTGTAAGCGCATGGCTATCTCTCGTGTAGCGTGAGGGCTCGCTCTAAGGCTTCATCTGCTCCTTGATCAGGAGGAACTGACGCTTCGTGTCTCGCGAGAAGTCCGCCTGCATGAGCCAGCTCAGGTAGCCTGGCTCTTGGCGAAAGACCTCCTCGACGGAGCGCCCCTTATGCTTGCCAAAGTTAAAGACTGGCACGTCGTTGTCGTCTAAGACGATGCGTCCCGAAAGGTCTACATTGCGATGGTAAGTAGTCAGGTCGGACAGCTCCTTGACACTTTGTGGAAGCTCATCGCCATACTTATCCAGCTGCGCCATCAACACATCGAGCGTAGCGATCGTGTCCGCCTCTGCACCGTGCGCTCCGATATGCTCACGATGACAATAGAAGCGTACAGCCCCCTCGAGGGTACGTGGTTCCATCTTGTGAAAGATCGTCTGCACGTCAATATGCTGCCTAGAGAGCAGATCCACCTCTACGCCGGCACGGAGAAACTCCTCCCCGAGCATCGGCAGGTCAAAGCGCTGCGAGTTGTAGCCCGCTAGGTCGCACCCGTCGATCAGCTCCGCTAAGCTCTTGGCACAAGCTCTAAAGGGAGGGCAGTCACGCACATCTTCGTCCGTGATACCATGTATCGCCGTGCTTTCGGCGGGGATAGGCATCTCAGGGTTGAAGCGTCGCGTCCGTACAATCCGCTCGCCATCGGGCATCAGCTTCAGAATGGTCAACTCAATGATGCGGTCATTCGTAATATCCAGTCCCGTAGCCTCTATGTCAAAGAAGATTAGCGGACGTTCCAGCTGTAACTTCATAGTTTATCTGATTCGATGTTCTTAGATACGTACAGGAGCCGTGATACCTCGCAGATCCGTCTGGTCAGCCACCTTAGTCGGTGTGATCATGATCGGCTGCGTAGCATTGGTAATGTGTAGCTGTAGGCTCTCAGCATTGAACGCCTTGAGGAACTTGATGAAGGTGTTCGTCTTAAAGGTGATCTGCATCCCTTCCATCTGCTCAGGATAGTCCACCGGTATACGCTCCTCGACATCGACTCCAGGCGTGTTGGCGCCCTGTGCGTAGAAGCCCCCCTTCATCACCATCGCATGCTCCTCGAAAGTGATACAGAGCAAGCTCGAGTCAGCGCCCAGCCCCACGATATTGCTCAGATAGTTGACACGCGTCGTAGCGCGCTGGAGGACTTGACCGTCTATCTCGATCATGTAGGTCATGGCGTCGGGGAGGAGCCCATTGTAGTTGGGGAAATCCAGCACACTCACCTGCGAAACCACATTGTAAGTGCCGAAGCGTACCTCAACTTGCTTATTATTGAAGATGACGAGCGCCTCCTCATTGGCAAAGTTTGGTAGGATAGACTGAAGGAAGCTAGAGACCTTGATCGGGAGTGTGAAGCTTGGGTCCTTGAGCGAAGCTTGTGCCACCTCGCCCTCCTTCTCGACGATCCGCGCATCGTAGTCTATGTAGCGTACGAGCTGTACATTGTCCGTCGCGCAGAGCTCGAGGCGATCCGTGAGCATGACGAAGTGCACACCATGTAGCTGTTCGCGCGACGTGTCAGGGTAAGCCGCAGGTAGCACGGCCGATATACCAGAGAGGAGGCTAGAGCTATTCATACTCATCATCGCAGCCCCCTCACTATCCTCGGGAGACTCACGAGAGACATAGAGCTCAGCGTCTCCGATGGGTATATCCAGGTATCCCGTCGAGTGGATCAAGTGGATAAATCTCGCCCCTTCCTCAGTCGTCTGCATCTCCAGCGTCAGCGGCTGTACGGGCAGCGACTTGATATAGTCTAGTAGTGGCGTAGGAGCTATCAGGAAGTGCATATCGCCATCACACTCTAGCGGAGCGATCACACCAGTCGAGCGCATCATCGTATCCCCACCCGTCACGGAGATCCGCTCGGGAGTCACCTCAAAGAGGTAGTTAGCCAGCGCTGGCATAGAGACATTGCTCGCAGGGACAAGGCGTCCCACATTTTGCAAGAGCGTGGAGAGCTCGTTGCTATTGACGGTAAACTTCATATATGATTCCTATCTACTGATTATACCACAAAGATAATAAAAACTCTCTCCACGACAAAGGGGAAGCTGGACTTGAGAGGTTAGAAGTTAGAGGTTAGAAGCTAGAGATCCGATCACTCAGATAGCTCCGATGGCCCAGATAGCTCCGACAGCTCCGATCTCTAACCTCTAATCTCTAACTTCTTTTTCGTATCTTTGGCAGAGCAAAGTAGCGACGACGCTCGAGCAGCCGCAAAGGATGCCGGCGTAGCTACCGCAAACCTCATGAATCTCTAACGCTTTTAACTATACAACCTCTATGACAAGAGTGATCATCATCGGAGCTGGTGGCGTAGGCACCGTAGTAGCTCACAAGGTGGCTCAGAATGCTGAGACCTTTACCGATATTATGCTGGCGAGCCGCACTAAGTCTAAGTGTGACGCCATCGCAGCACAAATAAAGAACGTCAAGATCCAGACCGCTCAGGTGGATGCTGACGATGTGGAGCAACTGGTACGACTCTTCGAGAGCTTCCGCCCAGACATCTGTATCAACGTGGCGCTCCCTTACCAAGACTTGACCATCATGGAGGCATGTCTCAAGGCGGGCGTTAACTACCTTGACACGGCAAACTACGAGCCCCTCGATGAGGCTAAGTATCAGTACAGCTGGCAGTGGGCGTATCACGACCGCTTTAAGGAAGCTGGCCTGACGGCTGTCCTAGGGTGTGGCTTTGACCCAGGCGTGACCAGTATCTTCACCGCTTATGCGGCTAAGCATCACTTTGACGAGATGCACTACCTCGACATCGTGGACTGCAACGGTGGTGACCACCACAAGGCGTTTGCAACCAACTTCAACCCAGAGATCAATATCCGTGAGATCACCCAAAAGGGTAAGTACTACCACGAGGGCGAGTGGATCGAGACGGAGCCTCAGGAGATACATCGCCCGCTACACTACCCAGGTATCGGCGTACGCGAGTCCTATCTGCTCTACCACGAGGAGCTGGAGTCACTCGTCAAGCACTTCCCCACGATACGTCGGGCGCGCTTCTGGATGACCTTCGGGGAGGAGTATCTCAAGTACCTAGAGGTGATCCAAAACATTGGTATGGCAAGCATCGAGCCGATCAACTACAACGGTCAGGAGATCGTGCCAATCCAATTCCTCAAGGCTGTCCTGCCTAATCCTAAAGAGCTGGGCGAGAACTATACGGGCGAGACCTCTATCGGCTGTCGCATCCGTGGTGTCAAGGGCGGCAAGGAGCGTACCTACTATATATGGAACAACTGCTCTCACCAAGCAGCCTACCGTGAGACGGGCACGCAGGGTGTCAGCTACACGACGGGTGTCCCCGCTACGACGGGCGCACTGATGCTCGCCAAGGGCATATGGGGAGGCGCTGGCGTCTTCAACGTTGAGCAGTTTGATCCAGATCCCTTCCTCGAGGAGGTGGCTCGTCAGGGACTGCCCTGGCACGAGTCCTTCGACATCGACATCGAGTTTGAGAAGTAAAACTTACACATAAGCTAGACAAAGGCGCATAGCTCTTCGTGAACTATGCGCCTTTGCTGTTTTTACAAAAGGTCTATTACGGCTTGCGCTGGTAGACTTGCGCTGAGCGGGAGGGCAGATAGAGTCGTAGCTCGGTGCCTCCCTCGGCGGTGGCGCGGGTGTGGTGCAGGACGCTGGCATTGATACGTCCGAAGCCTCCGCAGGCCACCGCATCACTGTCGAGGAGTAGCTCGTATTGCCCCGCTGGCACGCCCTCGATGAGGTAGTCGGTGTAGCTCTCGGTGGGGCTAAAGTTGAAGGCAAAGAGGTACTCGTCACCTCGCATGAAGGCGATAACCTGTTGCTCCGTGTGGCTATGGTAGCAGTAGTCCGAGAGCTCTGCAAAGCGGGGCGTCAAGCGACAGAGCGAGAGCATCCCTTTGTCAAAGTGTGCGAGCTGCTTGTAGCGCAGTAAGCCATTAGCCTGTAGCGACCACTGACGACGAGCGTACTGGTAGGAGTAGCCATTGCCCTCACGTGGGAAGTCGATCCACTCGGGATGACCAAACTCATTACCCATGAAGGTGAGATAACCACCGCACATCGTGGCGAAGGTCATCAGACGGATCATATTGCAGAGCGCTATGCCACGCATCACCCGATCGTTGTAGTCGCTCTGCTGCATATGCCAGTACATGTCGCTGTCGATGAGTCGGAAGATGATGGTCTTGTCTCCGACGAGTGCCTGGTCGTGGCTCTCAGCGTAGGAGATAGTTCGCTCCGAGGGGCGGTGATTGCGCAGTTCGTACCACATATTCTCGGGATTCCACGCTTCATCGGGCTGCTCTTTGATCAGCTTGATCCAGTAGTCCGGCACATTCATCGCAAGGCGGTAGTCAAAGCCGTAGCCTTCGGTGGCTTGGCTTTCGCACAGTCCTGGCAGTCCGCTCACTTCCTCGGCGATAGTCGTCGCCGAGGGCTTGACAGCGTGGATTAGTTCGTTAGCAAGCGTCAGATAGGTCAGCGCATCTCGGTCTACATTGCCATTGTAGTAGTCCTCATAGGTGAGGAAAGGTCGCCCGAGGCCGTGATCTTCGTAAAGCATCGAGGTGACCCCGTCGAAGCGGAAGCCGTCGAAGCCGTACTCCGTGAGCCAGTAGTGGCAATTGGATAGGAGGAAGTGGACCACCTCGCCACGGCCGTAGTCGAAGCAGAGCGAGTCCCACTGCGGGTGCTCGCCACGGCTCCCCTCGTGGAAGAAGAGCGTCCGTGTGCCATCGTAGCGGGCTAAGCCCTCGGCCTCGTTGCGCACGGCGTGCGAGTGGACCAAGTCCATGATGACGTACAGCCCTAAGGCGTGCGCCTCGTCGACTAAGCGCTTGAGATCGTCGGGCGTGCCGAAGCGACTGGACGGAGCGAAGAAGTTGGAGACGTGATAGCCGTACGAACCGTAGTACGGGTGCTCCTGAACCGCCATGATCTGGAGCGTGTTGTACCCTGCCGAGACGATGTAGGGCAGTCTCTCCGTGCGAAACTGCTCGTAGCTCGCCACGCCCATCTCCTCGCCACTCATCCCTATGTGGCACTCATAGATGAGCAACGTGTCGGGACGCTGAGGTGCTGGCGCCTGGATAAGGTACGGCTCTTCGGGAGCCCAGACACGAGCGCAGAAGGTGTAGTCTCGCGGGTCCTGCACGACATAATGAGCGTAGGCGGGGATGCGCTCTAGCTCCTCATCGTCCGTGCAGATGAGTAGCTTGTAGTAGTCTAGATGGTGTAGCGCTGTGGCGGGGAGATCGAGGAGCCATTCGCCTGGTCGCTCCTCATTGCCAACAAATCGATAGTTTGGATCTTTACGCCACTCGTTAGCATCGCAGAGCAGGTAGACCGCCTGAGCCGCTGGCGCATATTCGCGCGCTGTCCAGCCGGTGTCGGTGCGATGTAGCCCGAAGTAAAGGTGTCCGCACGCCCAGCTCGAGAGACTTTGCGAGCCAACGAAGAGCTGCCGACGCGTTGCGATGTAGCTTTGCCACGCTTCTATCGTCTCGTAGTAGGGAGCGAGCCACGGATCTTGCAGAGCCCAGAGCGGAGTGCTCGGCTTTGGCTTAGCTTGGCGAGGATAGCCTTTCTCACGTTTCATAGTTAAGACGCTTTACCAAGGTAAGAGACGGCCTCTGTAGTCGGACGATGTATCGTCGGCAGCTCAATGGTCGCCTCGTCAATGTCTAGAATGAAGTACGAGGGCAGCTGCTCTAGCAGCTCTTGCTGTGCTGGCGTGAGGGCAGCCCACGCATCGTAAGCGATGAATGCGAAGTCGTAAGCGCTCAGGTCGACCTGCTCAGCAAAAGTCTCTCTGCTCCACGACACACGAGCCGAGAGCTCTGTCATAGGCTTGGCGAGATGCGACGAAAGCGGCATCAGCGTGATCGGGCTATCCGCACTTTGCGTCACCTGCTCGGCAACGAGTAGTAGCTCTTGGTCCTCAGGTCGCTGCATCAGCACGAGCGGATGCGCTATCGGCGTCTGACCATTGTCCACATAGATGCCCACAGAGCAAGGCGCCTCCTGAGCTAAGGTAGCGATCAGCTCCTCAAAGGAGTGCGAACTCTGCTCTTTCTTAGCTTTGCGACGGCGACCAGTCAGCAGATCCCACCTACGGGTCAACTTATTGCTATAGGCGACTAGGTCGCGGTCTTTCTTGTCTTGTGAAAGGTTGACGCTAGCTCCCAGGAGAAGCAGGTTGCTCTGGATGTGATTAGCGTGCGAAAGGACCGCCTCAGGGACCGATTCGGCGATCTCATACTTACGCTCCACCGTCAGGTCTAGCTGCTTGGCCATCTCCATCGGAGCTTCGAAGCTACTGGCGTAGTAGTGGTCCGCATCGATGGTGCTAATGTCCGTGTCGGTGGTGACGTGCATCAGCGTACAAGCCACCTGTGGAGCGGTACCGCCGCACAACCTATGGAAGAACTCCAGGAGCGTGACACCCGTCTCGGCACGACCGAAGGAGATGAGCACCTGCCCCGTTGCGTGTTCCAGACTCTGCGGCGTTTTCTTCTTCTTGAGGAGCCAGTCGATCAGCTGCAGCGTCGGAGCCGTCATGATCGTCGTCACGAGCGTCATCATCACGAGAATCGTAAAGAGGACCGTCGAGAGGACTCCTAGGTCCAGTCCGATGCGTAGCACGACCAGCTCCATCAGCCCTCGGGTGTTCATGTAAGCTCCTAGGTAAAGGCTTTCGCGGCGCTGTATGCCACAGCTTCGCGCAGCGAGGTAAGTGCCACCCATTTTGCCAATAACTGCCACAAGGGTAAAGATGCCGAAGAGCGCCCACAGCTCAGGTGTATTGACCAATCCCAGCTCCGTGCGCAAGCCTGAGCTCACGAAGAAGAGTGGCAAGAGGAGCAAAAGGGCGAGGTCCTCGACCTTCTCCTTGACAATCACTCGGAAGTCTAGGTTCTCCGGCATGACCAGTCCCAGCATGAAGGCGCCAAAGAGCGCGTGCATACTCATGATCTCGGTGAAGTAGGCGCTCGCCATGAGGAGGATGAAGATGAGTCCCATGAGCGACTTGGAGAGCACCTCACGATGTCTCACGCGTCGACCGAGGAGTCCGAAGAGTGGTCGCAAGATGCCAAAGATAACCGCCAAGTAAAGGGCGAGGAAGAGCATATTGTAGAGGGCGCTCGTGAAGCTTCCCCCCTGGCTGACCGCCATGATGGCCGCCAGCATGAGCCACGCCACGATGTCTCCCATAGCTGCGGTCGAGAGCGCCAGGCGCCCCAGGTGACTATGCGAGAGCGAGCGCTCCTGGATGATACGAGCCAAGACGGGGAAGGCCGTGATGCTGAGCGAGATGCCCACAAAGAGGGCAAGTGACAAGAAGCTACTCCCCTCGCTCAGTAGCTCTGGGCGACTGTACAGTCCATAGGTGAGGAGGATGCCTAGGATAAATGGAAAGATAATCCCCGACTGGCTGATGACGAACGCTTGCTGCGCCTGACCCTTGAGGTCTTTCATACGCAGCTCCATACCGATGGTAAACATGAAGAGGATCAGTCCGAACTGGCTGAGCAACTCTAGATTGCCCAAGCTGTGCACAGGAAAGAGCGTCTCCATCGCTTCTGGCCAAACGGCTCCCAGCAAGCTCGGTCCGAGCAATATACCGGCAAGGATCTCCCCAATAACCGTCGGCTGGTGCAACCGTGCGAAGAGCCACCCCACGACACGTACCACGAGCAGGATGACCACCAGCTGGATCAGTAGCATACCTATGTCTGAAGCGGCGTGAGAGCGTACCGACGTCACAAACGATTGCCACGGCGTGGCCTCCCCAGCGGGCGAAAGAGCGGGCGATGCGGGTGCTACCACAGCCCCTTCGGATGCTTCGCCCAAAGACTCTGTCGCAGTAGCTACGGGAGCCGTGACGAGAGACTCCGAGGCGCCACTCATCGCCCCGTCAGTCGCAGCGACCCACCACAAGAGCGCCACGAAGATGAGCATCAGCCCACCGTAGAGCCACCACGCTCGCTGTCGTTGTTGTGTATTCATCGAGGATACGCCTATTTCGTTAACCAGTAAATGTAGCAATAAGACTACGCCCGCAGTCCTTCTTATGGGACAAAGATACGAAATCACAGCAGTCCGATGGCGGTTCCTCCCCTGGAACCGAAAAGTTCCTGCGTTGGAACTAAAAAGTTCCTGCGTAATTTTTTGGTTGCGAACTATCTAGCTGAGAAGTAAGAGGTTACCTTTTGGGGAGATGCGGATAGGTAACGATTTAGAAATGAGCGGAGTGCTTTGAAGTACATCGTTTTGGATAGCCAAAGAACGCTCACTATTATCACTTGCAAAGGTAGTGATTCGTGAGAGAAAGTGAGCGTTCTTGCGTGATTTTCTTCTTAAAAGTTTAGTCGGAGCCCAAACATTACAATGAAAGGGGAAGAAGATGTCTTATCTCTACAGTCGTTGCAAGCGATTACGATTGACAAGCTGTTTCCATTTCTGTTCGCACCAATCTGGAACAGATAGTCCATTGATGGTAAGAATAGGCTGACGCTTCTCGTTGGTTATAATGCGTAGCTCGGCATTTTCCTCCGTGAAGTTTCGTTTGTACATTCCCGAATATGCGGTAGCCGTACCACGAACTATCTCTTGATCTTTGTGCATCTTGACCACCGTATCATCATCAAAGCCCATTTTGCGGAGCATCAGACGGATATTGAGTAAGAGGTAGAAGCTGTGGAAGAAGCGTTTGATAAAACTCCGCTCCTCCTCGTACACCTTGATTTCTCGGTGTTGTTCAGAGATAGTCTTGTCCTTATCTCTAATGGTGTCCTGAAGAAGAATGACCTCCTTGCGGATTTCGGCTTTCTCCTTTTCCGAAAGATGTTGTTGCCGTTC